>CAJHAA010000012.1 GCA_904846265.1 Psychrobacter immobilis
TATCTGGGGCTACTATCAAACCGTGAGACCGCACACTTTCAACAATTATTTAACACCAGCTGAAACAGAAAGACGTTACTTTAATCAAAACCTCTTATCAGGTGTCCTAAATTAGTTGACCACTACAGTTCAATTCTAGCCATTACTGCTTGCTTCACAATGGTTAGCCAAGCAAGTGCTGCGCCGCAAATCGCTAAGCATCATGTTGCTCAAGTGAAGCATCAAAAGGTCAATGCAAAGTTTGATAATAAACATCAGCATGTGAAGAAAAAGGCAGTAGTGTCAAAGCATCAATCAAAAAAACCAGCGGCTCATCTCAAAGCAAAAAGCAAATATCAAGCTAAGCATACTCATGGACATCGTTCTTAATCGTTCAGCTGACTGATATAAAAATAGCGCCCATATTAGGCGCTATTTTTTTGTTTCGTTGTTATGTAATAAGTGCTATGTGACGAAAGCTATGTAACAAGGCTATATGGTAAAGGGCATGTCACCATGATAATCACTACTGACTGTTTAAAGTCACCGTCTTAGTACTACCATTACTACTAGGCTGACTCAGTGTCACTTTGCTTGCTAAGATATCGCCTTTGGCATTGATCTTGTAGCATTCTGATGAAGTGCCTGCAGGGTCAAAGCTGAGTAATAGATTGCCTGAGGTTTCTATGCAGAACCATGCGGTATTATTCGTATCACGCGATAAAGACCAGTCTTGGTTATAAGTCCCTATCTTGTTACGCATACTGCTATCGGCATAGACATTTTCCGTCAGTAGCTTACTAGAAGCGCCCACTGTCGCCACTTTAGGAATGGTGGTCGTCTGGTTAGATAGTGAGTATTTACCTGTACCGTCTGTAAAACCATGGAATATCAGTGGATTTAGGGTGAAGTAATTGATAGCGACGGATTGATTGGTGATTTGATTATTCATCTTATTGATGGTGTTTATTTCGGTACCTTGTACAGACTTATTATTAAATACCATACTGCCTTTAGGCGTCACTTGAATCTCTGCTGACACGCTTTGACTGCCGACAACTGCAACTAATTTATCACTGCGTTGTTTGGTATAGATGTTGAGCATGGCAGTTTCAACAGGGTATTGAGTGACGATACCATTGTCATTATTGTTTTGACCCGTGCTCCCTGTCATTCCACCAGCACAAGCGCTTAAACCCAGTCCTGCTGCAATACATAAACTTAGTGTCTTCATTATTTTGTCCTCAACTTTTAAATGTATGATTTGATATCTACTATAATCGAATTTTTAAACAATGACATCTGCTAACTGTCTTAGACTCTGCTATTTTTAGTCCGCCCATACCAACGGTACTTCGTGAAATTAACGAGAGATTAACGAGAGATTACTGGTGCAAAGCGATGACAGTCGCCAACGATTTTATAGTATGGCAGCACCGCAGCAATTATGACCAAATGTTCTATCGATACCGCATTAAGAGAGTTTAATGACTTAGTAGAGCAGGGGATGCCGCAAAAATATGAGGCTTCGGGGCGTAGTACGAGTTATGAGTTGGCTTTATAATAAAAATTATTTGGTTGAGAAAACCTGCAGGCAACAAAAAAGCCAGACAACTGAAATTGTCTGGCTTTTTGTGCAGTATTTCTTATCAGCTGTCTTAATTAGTTAAACATTAACCATCAATCTATAGTCGCGATACTGCTACCGCTTAGAACTTCGACCTTTTGCAGGGCGCTTACCATTTGCAGCAGGTTTGCCATTGCCCACAGCCTTCTTGCCATTACCAAAAGGACGTCTATCTTTACCTTTAGAACCCACTGGTTTTCTCGCATCATCCTTGGCGTGTTTCTTGTTGCCCTTTGCTGCCCCCGCTGATTTCGAAGACGTTTTTGTCTTTGATGAATCATCAGTACGAGCATTTTTTCGTGGCGCATTACGAGATTTCTTGCCCGGATTACTGGCATCTGAAGAAGAACCTTCTATGGACTTAAGTAAAACAGACAACTCTTTTTCGGTTAAATCTCGCCAATCTCCAACGGGAGTACCTTTAAGACTGATATTCATAATCCGCGTACGCTCAAGCTTCACGACTTCATAGCCAAAATGCTCACACATACGACGAATTTGACGGTTTAAACCCTGCACTAGCGTGATGTTAAACACGGTGGGTGCCACCTTAGTAACTGGGCATTTCTTGGTCATCTTCCCAAGCATTGGCACGCCACCAGCTAAACCCTCAATAAAACTATCTGTTATCGGCTTGTTCACCGTCACCAAATATTCTTTCTCGTGGTTATTACCAGCACGTAATACTTTATTAACCAAATCACCATTACTGGTCAAAAAGATTAAACCTTGAGAGTCTTTATCCAAACGTCCAATCGGAAAAATACGTGTACTATGTCTAACGAAATCAACGATATTATCTTTTTCTGAAGCTTCTGTAGTGCTCACAATACCCACGGGTTTATTCAAGACAATAAAAACAAAATCATCCGCCTCTCGCGGCTCAATGAGTTGCCCGTTGACTTTTACCGTATCTCCAGCAACCACTTGATCGCCTACTTGAGCACGCTTACCATTGATGTATACATTACCTTGTTCAACAAAGCGGTCAGCGTCTCGCCTGGAGCAAATACCGCTTTCGCTGATGTATTTATTTAAACGAGTTGAGGAAGCGTTAAACATAAAGCACCGTTTTACCTGATAAGAAGCATTTTTTTACTAAGAAAAAAGCCTAAATTAAAGGGGTTATCAATAAAGAGATGGCTCACATTATATAGGAAATTCAATATCCATTTCGGGAGAGAAGGGCAAAATCTTAGAAATATATTCAGTATCGTATTTGTACCTATTAAAATCAATATTATCCCAATTTTGTTTCTACGGATTTGACGGTAGAGGTCAATAACTCAAGCGTTGTTGAGGCTCGATATGGCTCATTGGGATCGCGGGCACTTATGTTATTGAGAGCAGGTATAGTGTTCATTTAAGCTTGTCCGTTAAGTGTTGAGCCGTAAATGCTTATCAAAACTTATCCCAGTACGGATTATCACCAAAACGCTCGGCAATAAAGTCAATCAAATAACGACAACGCTGCGATAAAAAGCGATTTTTAGGATAGACCGCATAGGCGTTTAAAGTGGGTAATTGATATTGCTGCAGGATAGGCACAAGCTCACCGCTGATTAAGGCTTTATAAGTAATAAAAGTTGGCAGAAAAGCAATGCCATGACCTTTGACTGCCATCTCCCGCAAAAAGTCCCCATTATTGGCTTTGATTTTACCGTTTACGGCGACTTGATGCTTCTTACCTTGCTCATCTATCAGTTCTATCGTGCTAGATTTGCTCATACCATATTGTAAAAACTCATGTTCTGTCAGATCGTCAAAAGTCTTTGGCGTACCCATTCTCTCTAAATATGCGGGACTGGCGCATAATGCATAGCGGATCAGTGCTAGACGTTTGGCTTGATAACTGGAATCTTGCAACTCTCTAATACGAATCGCTAACTCAAACCCTTCCTCAATCAAATCAGTATGCCGATCAGAAAAATCTAGCTCAAACTTTAGCTCAGGATGCTTATTGGCGTATTCATCGATAACATCGTTTAAATGCATCAAACCGAAGGATAATGGTGCAGTCATCTTTAATGTCCCTTCGATACGCGTCGGAGTACCACTCGTCTCTTCATTCAGTGCATCTACTTCACTGAGTATATGGTGCACCTTTTGATAATACTGCTCACCGGCTTGGGTTAAGTTTGATTGACGAGTGGTTCGGCTAATCAGTTGACTGCCCAAGCGCGTTTCTAACTCTTTTAAACGCCGGCTTACCGCAGATTTTGCGATGTTCAGTTGTTCTGCGGCTTTGGTAATACTGCCTGCTTCGACAACACGCACAAACATTGCCATATCTTCTAATTGTCCCATGTAAACCACCCCTTAATTGTTCTACAAATAAGAACTTACATTTGCAATTATCACGGTTTATCTAATTATAAGCAACGAATACAATAGCACCGTCGTATAATCAAATAAAAGCTTAAAAAACATTCTATTACTGGAGAAAACCCATGGACAACCTGCAAGCGTTAAGCGCGCCAATTGGACGCCTGTTGTTATCAATGATTTTTATCTTTTCAGGCTTTACTAAAATTACCGGCTACGCGGCCACTCAGGGTTATATGGAATCAATGGGTGTACCTGGGATGTTATTGCCGCTGGTCATCGCGGTTGAACTTTTCGGCGGCCTCGCTATTCTCTTTGGTTTTAAAGCGCGTTTCGTTGCTATTTTACTCGTTGGATTCAATATCATATCAGCGCTGCTTTTCCATCAATTCTGGATAGATGAATCACAGATGAACCAATTTATGAAAAATATTGCGATGGCGGGTGGTTTCTTGATGATATTTGCTCATGGAGCAGGTGCTTATTCAATTGATAACAGTAATCATCGCAGAATATAGTAGAGTAAATGGCTTAGAAAATATTGTTTTATCATCATAATCAAGGAGCCGCTATGAGCGCATCCATAAACATCGCCTTAATTATTGGCAGCTTGCGAAAAGAATCTATCAATCGTAAATTTGCAGAATATATGGTGTCGCAGATGCCTGAAAGCCTGTCTATAAAAGAAGTCTATATCGCAGACTTACCGCTTTATAATCAAGATTATGATGATACGACTATCGATAGCTATGAGCGTGTGCGTCAGCAGCTGAAAGGCGCTGATGCGGTATTAATTGTCACGCCAGAGCATAACCGCACTATGCCTGCCGCCTTGAAAAATGTCGTAGATATCGCCTCACGTCCTTATAAAGAAAGCGTGTGGACCCATAAAAAAGTTGCGGTAGTGACGGCCTCGCCAGGCAGTTTTGGCGGTATCAATAGTGGCCTTGATGTCAGAAAAAGCATGCAAATGCTTTCGGCACAAATGATGATTGATCCTGAAATTCATTTAAGTCGTGCAACTGACAGCTTAAATGATGATGGCAGTGTTAGCCCGCGCACACAGAAATTCTTACAGCGCTTTGTGACTGATTTCATGGATTTTGCAGGGAATACCAGTGCCTAAAGCTGTCGCTGATAACAACACTCTAGATCGTAAGACACCAAGCTTTTGGCAACGCTATCAAGCGCCTATACTATTAACGATAGTTGGTGGGGCGATTGATACCATTGGCTTCATCACTTTATTTGGCTTTTTTACCGCTCATGTCACGGGTAACTTAGTACTGGCTGGTAGCGGTTTGGTTAAAGGTGAAGATGGCTTGTGGATCAAGCTGGCATCAGTGCCGCTTTTTATAATAACGGTGGTTATTACCAAAATATACATTGATAAAAGCCGGAAGCAAACGTTGGTACTCAGCCATTTATTTTTGGCAGAAGCCCTATTTTTGACCGCCTTTATGATAGCAGGATTGTCCTTTCAACCTTTCAACCTTTCACTGAGGCTGGAGATATAACCGTCGCCATCACTGGTGGTCTAGGTTTAACGGCACTTGCTATTCGTAATACGGCTAGTAAAACAGTCATCAAACACATGAGTCCAACGGTATTAATGACAGGCAATACCACCCAACTGGGTATTGGTCTGTCAGATTATATTGCCAACCGTAGCGCTGATAATGCCAAAAAATTGGGGCATAGCGCGGCATTGGTTATCAGCTTTGTGATTGGCGCGCTACTCGGCGCGGTGCTGTACGTTAATCTCAGTTATTGGGCAGTCGGTTTATTTGTCATTCCTGTGCTGTACCTATCACTACTAGCGCGTAATCCAGAGTTCTTACAGCATATTAGCTAATAAAAGTTTTACCTACATTGAGTAATGCCATGAACCGTAAAAAGCCATGATAAATTATCATGGCTTTTTTTATGCATCTTGTCTTAGGCTTTCGCACCATGAAACACCGAATTGGCTTGGTATTCTGGATGCTTATCAATATAGGATTTCACATAAGGACAGGTCGGTTTAACACGTAAATTTCTAGAAGCGGCGTTATCTAAGATGATTTTGACTAAGTAACCTGCAATACCACGACCACTAAGCGCTTCTGGCACGAATGTGTGCTTATATTCAATACCTTCTTCACCTGTCGATGTGCTAAAAAACTCATACTCTTCAAAAGCAACCTGATCGTCGATATGAATCTCAAAACGTTTTTGAGCCTTGTTATCGATGACTTCATTATTCAATGTATGTAGATTTGACATGGTTTCCCTCTCTTTATCATTAATATTTTTTACACCTACTTATTGGTACTAACTGGTGACGCGAATGATGGCGTGACTATTATATTACGTTAATGCTAAGCACTTATTGTTCTATAAATAAGAATAGTCATTTCCAATAAGTACTGTTTATCTATATATGGTCAACAATTATAATAGACCCATAGCTTAAATAAGCAACCAATTATAAAGGATAACTTATGAAAACGATCTATCATGCAGTAGATTCTCGTGGCGATGCTAACCATGGCTGGCTCAAAAGTAAGCATACTTTTAGCTTTGCCAATTATCATAATCCAGAGCGTATGGGTTTTGGCGCGCTACGAGTCATCAATGATGACTTTGTTATTGGCGGTCAAGGTTTCGGCAAGCACTCACACCGCGACATGGAAATTATCAGTATTCCTCTAAGTGGGAAGTTAGCTCATGGAGATAATATCGGTAACGAAGGCATCATCGAAACGGGTGAGATTCAGGTCATGTCAGCGGGTACGGGTATTACTCATAGTGAGATGAATGGCGATGCCAATGAACCTGTCAAGTTTTTACAAATTTGGGTGATTCCCAACAAAATGGGTGTGACGCCGCGTTATCAGCAAGTGCGTATGGATGAGCACATGAAAGCTAATGAGTTTAACCAAGTGCTCTCGCCAAACGCGGACGACGCTGGGGTTTGGATTCATCAAAACGCTTGGTTCCATATGGGTAATTTCAATAAAGGCGTGACTCAGACTTATGATTTAAAAGATGTCAACAACGGTGTTTATGTCTTGGTACTAGAGGGTAAAGTGACTATCAACGGTAACGTACTTGATACTCGAGATGGTCTTGGTATCTCAGACACCAAAAGCTTCACGATGGATGCTGATGAGGACGCTAGAGTATTGTTAATGGAAGTACCTATGATAATCTAAACTCGTCTTTATGATTATCATTATGAATAATAATTAATTAGGAAAGGAGTTATCTTATGAGTATTCAAACCCTAGAGCCAAGGTTGGCTGATGTTGGCGGTATTCCGATTGCTCGGTTATTACCCAATAAAGGAAAACAGCCTATCGGTGCGTGGTGCTTTTTAGATCATGCAGGACCCGCTGAATTTGATCCAGATGAATCAGGTATGCAAGTGGGTCGCCATCCACATATCAACTTACAAACCTTTAGCTGGATGCTTAATGGCGAAGTACTGCATAAAGATAGCTTAGGTAACGAGCAAGTCATTACTAAGAACCAAGTCAACGTCATGACAGCTGGTACAGGTTTGAATCAAGGCATCAGTCATACGGAACAAAGCGTGTTTCCAGACACTGGTGGTTCGTCGGATGCGGCGCGTGCTATCAGCATGGTACAGCTCTGGATTGCACTACCAACGGATCAAGAGATTGAGCGCGGTTTTCATCATTATCCAGAGCTACCAACGTGGACGGAAGATAGTGTTGAGATGATTCTGACCACCGGTAGCTATACCAATGTGTCAGGTCAGCACTTTGAAGCGCCTACTATCCAATACTCCAAGCTGGTCGGTATCGACGTGTACTTTACCGAAGATGGCGAGGTGACGCTGACTTTAGAACCAGGCTTTGAATACGGTATCTTAGTCTCAGAGGGTGAGATAGAATCTGAAGGAAAGGTATGTAAGCAGGATCAACTCTTTCGTTTCCACGATAGCGATGTTGCTAATAACGAAAGCATTAAATTGGTTGCTAAAAAAGGCACACGTATTATGTTTATCGGCGGTGAACCTTTAGAACAAAAAGTACTGCTATGGTGGAACTTTGTTGCTGACAATAAAGCAGAGATTGAGCAATCTATTATCGACTGGAATAATGGTCATGAGCGTTTTGGTAATGTCGATTCAGATATGAAACGTTTGCCAGCGCCTGAATTACCTGAAGGTTTTAAAGGTTGATTACCATTTAGCTTTATAACTGAGTTCTTAATTACTTAAATTCATCAATAATCACTGGAGAAAATAATGTCAGACCTAAAAACATTACAACAATTGGCAGAAAAACGTCGCTCTATCTATGCATTGAGCAATCAATTGCCAGTATCAAATGACGAAATCGTTAAGTTAGTTGAGCATGCGGTTTTGCATACGCCATCCGCTTTTAACTCACAATCGACGCGTATCGTGTTGTTATTCGGTGAAGATCATAAAAAATTATGGGACATCACTGAAGAGACACTCAAGGTGATTGTTGGCGATGACGAGAAGTTCCAAGGTACTAAAGATAAAATCGCAGGCTTTAGAGCGGGTGCGGGTACAGTATTGTTCTTCGAGGACAAAGGCGTCGTGAGAAACATGCAAGAAGCAGCCCCTTTATATGCGGATAAATTCCCAATCTGGGCACATCAAACCAGTGCGATGCATCAGTATGTGATTTGGACGGCATTGGCAAGCATTGATGTCGGTGCTAATTTGCAGCACTATAATCCTGTCATCGATCAGAGAGTTGCTGATGCTTGGGACATCGCTGATGATTGGGAATTAAATGCGCAAATGGTATTCGGCGCTATTGAGCAGCCAGCAGGCGATAAAGCGTTTCAGCCTTTAGATAAGCGTATGAAAGTATTCGGCGAATAATTTTTAGCGTTAAAGACCGTATAACCAATGAAACTGCTATGAAAATATCGTAGCGGTTTCATTGGTTTTTTTATAATTATAAACTGGGGTAATATGATTTTATAGCAGACTATAACTAATGTAGTAAATCCTACTAGCCCAGTTGTTTAAGATATGCTTATAGAAGAATTCAAGATCATCGAGCGCTTTAATCGGATGCTTCGGAATTTAAGAAGCGTCGGATTAAGGGTTATCTTGAATACTAGCGTTTATAAATATATTTAATAGCCAATTACTGTCAGCAGTCATTAAACTATCTTTATTAGATGAGGTGCTAAGCGCTAATGGCTATGTTCATCATCATGTCCAGCTTTCACACCAAACCAAGTCACATGAGAGGGTGTGAAATTCAGTGTTATTTTTGACTCGATTTTACCATCTCTAGCATCAATTTCGATGATTTGCTGGTTTGAGTCATCCATCATATAAACCATTTGCGTGTTTGGGTTAACAATAAATGAGGGAACCGCTTTGCCTTCGATGCCATTAGGGAAAACATTTAATACGGCGGTTTGCTTATAATTTTGTGCAACATCGAGTATATATAGTTTGCCGGTATCATCGAGTAGCATTAAATGCTCTCCATGGGCATCAAAATCATAGCTGACAATACGGCGACTGCTGTCTGTTGTCCAGACAATCGGTGTCATGTTTTTACTGACAGGATCGACACGGTAAGGCTGACCGCAAGCAGTGCCAATGGCATAATTATGATGGTGGTTAGTGATGAATGAGCCAATTCGAGCAGGACTACTGCTTGTACCATCACATTGAATATTGGTTAGGCTGCTGGGATAGGCAATTTTTTCGGCGCTGAATGTGTCTCCGGTTTGTTTGACGCTTAAAACGCCATCGCTACAAGCAAAGACACTGTAATCTGTGACGCTGCCACTGCCATGCAACCCCATGCATTTTGTCTCAAAGGTTTGGCTTATATGATAGTGATCACCATGCTGTTCAAATACAGAGAGCGTATCAGCCAGTGAGCTACCAGTTGTCTGATAACGCTGCGAGGCAATCACATAATTGCCTCTAGGTTCCGCTGTACCGTGCATGCTGGTATTAAGGTTTTGATAATGCAGTGTACCGTCAGCTATACCGGTATCTGTTACAAGTACAAATCCAGCTTCTTGTACAGGGTTTTCTATGGGATTTCCTGTCGCACCTAAGCCGTCAAAAAACAGCCCTGCTTGCTCTCCAAAAGTTTGAAAATGTACTGGGCGGGTATAGTTGAGCTGTAATGGCATTTTTGCCGCATCACGAGCATATGGGTGATCATGATCGCCATGGTTTTCAATCTCAAGCCCACTATGATAAAAATTGACTGTGTTATTAGTACGATCCATGATGACGGCGTAATGACCATCTGGACTACTTTGTACGGCATCGGCTTGACCTGTCAAAGGTAGGGTTTGTATCACTTTATCTTGAGCAAGGCTATAAATGTAAGCTTGACTGCCATCTTTTGCAGTGATGAATAAACGACCTTGTTCCATTTCAGTGCTGACAGCAGATTCATCATCATGGTCATGATCGTCTCCATGGTCGTGGTCATGTTCTGAATCTATGATTGGTGTTTTCCTATCATCTGATGACCCGCAGCCGCTAAGTGCTGAAACGGCGATTAAAGAAGAGAAGGCGAGCGCGATGGCACGGCTCAAAGGATTTATTTGATTCATAAAGGACTCCAGTCATAAGTTATGAGGCTTATGACAATTGATTACGGATTGCTAGTTAAAAGTGACTAATGAAAAGAGAGTAGGCTGTTAGAAGTTATAGGTGATACCTGCGTTTAATGAGCGTTCTGGCATTGGCACTTGTTCAGCCAAATAAGAGGCATGATTATAAGCAAGCTCGTTCAGAATATTTTTGACTTGAAAAAAAGCGGTGTAATCATGAGCGCTCGAACTGTGATAGACAAGCTTGGCATCAACCATGTTGTAGCTCGGCGTATTGGTTTCAAAATCAGCAATGTGATCTTGCTCAAAACGATGGTATCCAGACAGCACCAAGTCAAATTGACCAAATTGAGAGGTAATATCACCATCAATACGAGGCGCTACTAATCTTGGCGCGTATTTCCGTGTAAGGCTTCTATCATCTAGCGTGATGAGTGCAATATCGGCAAAGCTGCCAATACTAATATTGTCATTAAGATAATAGCGTGATTGAATTTCACCACCATAATGTTTGGCATCGCTTTGGACATAATCCACTAAACGAAAACCAGCAGACTCTCCTTCAGTGGCAATGTCTTGAGTTTTGGCATAAATATAATTTGTACTGTCGTTATAAAAGACAGAAATACTACTATCAAAACGATTGCCATTGTCGTAACGCAAAGTGAGCTCTACGCCATCAGTAGATTCTACTTCTAATTGCCCATTGCCACGCTCCCAAGTATTGGTTGCAAGATGGGCGCCATTAGAAAATAATTCTTGTGGAGAAGGCAATCTTTCAGAATGACTGATTCTGGCTGACAACTGCGTATTAGGCGTAAGATATTTGCCACCTTCTAAACTGACAGATGTTCCGGCATGTGTTTTTTCGATGTTATTGTCGTTATCTATTAGATTTTGAAAATCTTGACGACCGCCAAACTCAATATACCAAGGACTTTTGCCTTGTTTTCTTAAAATACTAGACGTATCGAGAGGAGCGTCGTTCGTCGTCTCACCATGATTATGACCAGCATGGGCATCACTTGCAGATAATGATTGACCTGCAAATTTATCAGCATTCTGTATTTTTGCGCCAAAATAATCTGGCGTGAGTCGTTCAATGAAAAACAAACCGACCTGTGTACGATCAGTTTGCGGCAAATAACCTTCTAGCCCAACAGCAGAAAACCGACTGTTTGTGTAATCTAGACCGACCACACCTTTCATAAAACCTAGATTGCCTGTTTTATACGTGCTATGTGTGGCTTGAGCTTGAGCACTAATGGCTTTGTTTTCAAAAGTTGTTCCCACCGCACCTTCATCTATTTCATCGTGACGGTAGTCTGTATAGCTGAGTTTCGTATTGATGCTATCGACGCCTATCATGGGTAATTTTCGCTCTGCATGGAGCTGATAGACGTTTGACGTCATATCGACATAGGGCGCTTCACCATGATCGTGGTCATGTTCGTGATCCGCCTCACAGCTCAGTTGGTTGGTCAGTACGCTATCAGGTGAGCATTCATTATGCACATGAAAGGGCAAGCCATATTCTGAAGACAGGCGCTGATATGATGCACCGATATAGCCCATATCAGTCACATAAGACAAGCCGATGCTACCGTTATCTTGCGTGTACCAACTGTTGGCAATCTCATCGGTATCTAAGTGTGGCACTTGGATATTGCCTTTATCCGTCTTTTGGTAATACCCACTCCATAGCCAGTTTTCACCGATACTGCCATTGAGTTCTGCATAACCTAAATAACCGTCTGTGGCTTGTTGACCAATCAATGCCAATTTTCCGCTGATGTTGTTTTTAGGCTTTTCTTTAGGAATAGTGTCATTAACAATATTGACCACACCACCGATAGCACCGCCACCATACATCAACGCTGACGTGCCTTTGATTACTTCAACTTGTTTGGCACCTAGGACAGGTACCGCCACTTGATGGTCTGGTGAGATTTGTGACGCATCTTGTACGCTCAAACCATTTTGCATGACTTGGACGCGCGGTGCGCTTTGCCCTCGAATAATTGGTCGGCTTGCGCCTTGCCCAAAACTATCAGTAGACACGCCAACTTCATTTGCTAGTGCATCACCAAGCGTACTGCTTGTCTGAGTAGTGAGCGCATCGCCAGTAACAATACTGGTTGAGGTTGCCATTTCATTCGCTTGTGGCAATAAAGGGTTAGACGTCACCACTATGGTGTCTAGAGTCACCGAAGGATGGGTCGTATCAGGAGAGTTTAGGTGAAAAGATGAGGATGTCATAGGTTTGATATCTACCATCGTATCCTTCGCATTTACTGACAAACTTGCCATACCTAAAGCTGTCGTTACTGAGAATACAGTCGTTACCCGGCGAATACTAAAATTAACTGAAGATACAGAAGTATAATCAGGTTCTCTTAATCTGTTGATATGAAAAATTGGAGACATGAGATTACCAAAATAAGAAGTTATATAGGGATAAATAACGATAAGAGTAAATATTTTCGTTATGTTATAATATAACATAAAGATATACAAACTTTATATTTCAGCAAGGTGTGCATATTAGCTACGCTTACACGAGGTAACTTCAATATTTGACTTTCTTTGTGAGTGATAAATGTGACGGTCATTCAATGAATGTGTTAGTACTGAAATAATAATGAGTATGTCGAAAGTTAGAAAAATGAATGTGTTAAGAACTATGGTTCATGAGAATATCAATCATAAAAAGCCTTATAGATCTCTGGTCAATGAATTGACACGTCTGAAATATAGAGCATTTTGTAAGCCAGTCTCTGAAGAAACAAGAAATAAAAAATAAGAACGGTAGGCAATAAATCAACAATAGATCGTCTGGACTAATGACAGTTTGCAGGAATTTAGCACCAGAGTTTAGGATTTCATATGGCTGAAGGTGTTATATTTTGGAATTTTAAAACCAACTTTGAGTGATAACTTGAATAAAAAATAGCTAGTTTAGCTTTAACGACAGTTGCTAAGAGCAAACGTTATATGAGGGGACAGGCTTTAGAGTAGGTTTGTCTTTATTTACGAATGCTACTCTATACATTTGGCACAATTGAATAGAGAGAAAGTAGGTAAGTGAAGTGATACTAGTAATCTAGGTTTTTTGGATAATCGCAGTTGTATTTGTTAATCAGTTCAATATTATTTGAGTGACCTAATCACCTAATAGAATCAGCTCTATTGCTTATTTATGCAAAGTGTTACCTTTAATAGCGCCAGTGGCTGCTAGATTCATTAGACGTCGAAACCTCGGATACTCCAAGTGGCTAGGCGCTGTGTAAATTGCCGTATGTTTCAGCCCATCACGGATAGCGACTAATTTTTGAATCGTTTCATCCAGTTCAGAGGCTTTGTTCAGCAACAAATCTCGATCAAAATCTAAGGTTTTTCCAGACCCTAATATCCCAGAAATCTCATCCAATGAAAACCCTGCAACACGTCGTAAAGCAATTCAGGCCAGACGCTCTAATATATCTTCGCTGAAAACTCGGCGGATACATTGCTGACCAACAGAGCGAATTAGGCATTTTTTCTCATAAAATCGTAACGTTGAAGTAGGAACACCAGACTGTTTAGTAACCTGCGAAATATCTATAATGCCCACTTGACTTAAAATTGTATGCAATCATCACATTGATATTGAAACCAGTAAGAGAGTCATCATGGATAACGTCGTTTTTATAATATTAATCGGTATTGGTGCTACCGCTGTGATGGACTTATGATCATTACTCAGGAAGTATTTATTTAATATTCCACTGAGCAACTGAGCAACTGAGCAACTGAGGAATGTTGAGGCGTTGGATTGCTTACATGGGTCAAGGGCAGTTCCGTCATGACGCTACTGCAAAATCTAATACTATTCATGGTGATCTTTTTATTGGGTGGAGAGCCAATATTTTACAGACAAAAAAAGCCCCAATCTCACGATTGGGGCTTTCTAAATATTTGGTAGGCATAAGCAGACTCGAACTGCTGACCTCTACCATGTCAAGGTAGCGCTCTAACCAACTGAGCTATACGCCTATTTAGGTTGAGTATTCTATCAAGTTTTTGAGACTTTGCAAGCTTTATTTCTAATAAATTTTTTTTATTAGTATGATAATGATTATCTCACTTTATATTAAGTGACTTTCAATATTTTTTTATGTAGTTATATTAAATAGTGATTGAAATTGGTTTATTTTTTATTGTCAGTAGAACTACAAACCCTAATAGCTAGGTGATATATAACTGGTATCATCATTCTCAAAATAAAGTGAGGATTGTGATAATAGTTTCACAGTACTCATAGTTCACAAAAATTATATCAAAATAGAATGTTGAGGAGAGTGATATGGGTCTATTGGTTGATGGTCAATGGCAAGACAAATGGTATGACACAGAGGCGAGCGGTGGACGCTTTGAGCGAGAAGATGCCGGTTTTAGAAATTGGGTCACGGTCGATGGCAGCGCAGGCTCATCAGGTGTTGGCGGTTTTAAAGCCGAAGCTGATCGCTATCATTTATATATCTCGCTTGCATGTCCTTGGGCACATCGTACCATTATTTACCATCAGCTAAAGGGTTTGCAAGACCTGATTTCGCTGTCAGTGGTGCATCCATTTATGGGCGATAAGGGCTGGACGTTTGCAGAGGGCGAGGGCGTGATTGCTGATCCTATTGTAAATGCAAATTACTTATATGAGATTTATACGGCGGCAAAGCCTGACTATACAGGACGGGTGACGGTGCCCGTATTATGGGACAAAAAAACCAATACCATCGTCAGTAATGAGTCCTCTGAGATCATTCGTATGTTTAACTCAGCTTTTGATGAGGTTGGGGCACTAGCAGATAATTTTTTACCAACCGAGTTATTAGCAGAAATTAATGCAGTTAATGAGCTCGTTTATTCTACGGTCAATAATGGCGTTTATAAAGCAGGATTTTCAACCACACAAGAGGCTTACGAAGAAGCGGTGACGGAGCTATTCGATGCATTAGAGACACTAGAGGCACGTTTGACAGGCCAGCGTTATTTGCTGGGTAATACGATAACTGAGGCGGATTGGCGCTTATTTACTACGCTGGTGCGTTTTGATGCGGTATATGTCGGACACTTTAAATGTAATATTCGCCGCATTGTTGATTATCCCAATCTTTGGGGTTATTTGCGTGATTTATATCAAGTGCCAGGTATTGCAGAGACGGTAAGCATCGAGCATATTAAGCAGCATTATTATACTAGCCATGCCAATATCAATCCCACGCGTATCATTCCTGTTGGTCCAGTGCTTGATTTTAATGAGCCACACGAGCGTACACGTTTATAAGTTTTATTGAGGTATTAAAATAAGACCAATAAAAAATCGCGCCAGCTGATTGATCACAGTTGGCGCGATAGATTGACGGTATAAATAAAAAGCTGCTTAATTTATATTACGCATTATTCAACTGACGAGCGGCTTCTAGCGCAAAATACGTCAAAATTCCATCAGCACCCGCACGGCGGAAACCAATCAACGATTCTAAAATCACCGCGTCGGTTAGCCAGCCGTTTTGAATCGCAGCCATGTGCATGGCATATTCACCAGACACTTGATAAGCAAAAGTCGGTACGCCAAAGGTGTTTTTTACTTCGCGAATAAGGTCTAGATACGGCTGACCCGGCTTAATCATGACCATGTCTGCACCCTCGGCTATGTCCATAGCCACTTCATGCAACGCTTCGGCACGATTGCCGAAATCCATCTGGTACTGTTTCTTGTGTCCACCTTTTAGGTTGCCAGCACTGCCGACTGCATCACGGAACGGGCCATAGTATGCAGAAGCATATTTGGCAGAGTAAGCCATGATAGCGGTATTCACAAAACCTTCGGCTTCAAAGGCGTCACGCATGGCTTTGATACGGCCATCCATCATATCACTAGGCGAGATGATGTCAGCGCCAGCGCGAGCGTGTACCAATGCTTGCTTGACCAATACTTCGACCGTTTCATCATTAATCACATAGCCTGAATCATCCAGCAGTCCATCTTGACCGTGCGAGGTATAAGGATCTAACGCCACATCGGTCATTACTACCATTTCAGGCACAGCATCTTTGATCGCTTTTACGGTACGAGCAGTAAGGGCGTTTTCGTCATAAGCTGATTTACCGTCGGGTGTTTTTAAGGAATTATCAATAACAGGGAAGATGTCGATGGTAGTGACGCCCTCGCTTAATAATTCTTTGGCATAGTTGATCAGTAGGTCAATCGATAAGCGTTCAACGCCTGGCATACTAGCGATTGCTTCGCGCTTATTTTTGCCTTCTAAGACGAAGACAGGAGCGATAAAGTGCTTAGGATGCAGCTCAACTTCACGAATCATCGCGCGTACGTTATCGTTGTAGCGTAGTCGACGTAGACGAGTTTCAGGGAATTGACGGTTAAAGGTATAAGTCATGATTTGTCCTCATTAGATTTTAGTCATTGTTATTTATCAGCTTGATTAAATAAGCTGTTTTGAAGCATATTTTTTTATAGAACGGACATTAATAAGTGGGTAAAAATATGTGCAAGCTAATTTCTCTACTATAACTAAAAGCGCCTTACAAAAGCAAAAAGCCCTACCAAGTCGGTAGGGCTTTTTGTACTTATCGACTATCAATGTGAAGGAAATCACCTCACACTATTTATGAGTGTTTAAGGCTCAACGATCTGCGTGACCGGTACTTGATCAACGCTGGATTCGTTATAAGTCGTCTGTTTGGTAACGACTCCTACGGCAGCATCTTTTTTGCCATCATTATTGACATCAACGACAGCGGTTGGCTCAAAGGTGGCCGTTTCCGAGGGTTGCGCTTGTTTAATGGCGTTTGCTTCTTGTGTAGAAGCAACTCGCGCTGAGCTAGCCGCATCGATAGCATTCGCCGCTTTTGCTTTATTGCTATTGGCAGGTAGATTCACTAGTTGCACTAAGTTTTTATGCGGTACAGGAATCGCCGTTGGTACATCCAGATTAGCACCGCCACCCAGCACTTGGTATAGCTCAACTTGGCTCACAATTTTTTGTAGCTCTAAATCCAAAATACCTTGCTGCGTTGAGAACAATGAACGCTGTGCATCTAGCACATCTAGATAGTTGGCAATACCTGCTTTAAAGCGTGCATCTGCTATCTGGAACGTTTGTTCAAAGTTATCTTGTAGACGGTATTGTGCTTCGAGCTGCTCACCCAATGTGGCTCGTGTCGCGAGTACGTCTGACACTTCACGGAACGCAGTTTGGATAGATTTCTCATAGCCTGCGAGCGTTTGTTCACGCTCAATCTTAGCCACATCATAATTGGCGTCTAAGCGACCAGCGTCAAAGATAGGCACGCTAATGCTTGGACCAAACGACCAACCGACAGCGCCGCTTTTGAATAAGTCATCTAAACTGCCGCTACTAACCCCAATGCTACTGGCTAAGCTGATAGACGGGAAATAAGACGCGCGTGCCACTTCAATATTGGCTCCAGCGGCTTTTAGGTTGTATTCTGCTTGCAGTACATCTGGGCGATAACGTAGCAACTCACTTGGTAAGCCTGCACTAAATATCTGCTGGCTAGTGATGTTGCTGACTGCTGGTGTTGGAATTAAATTGGTTGGAATCGGTCCACCCACCAAGAATTGCAAGGCGTTACGTGATTTTAAAATGCTGCTTTGTGCCCGTAGGACAGCAAGTTTGGCATTTTCTAATGACGCACTGGCTTGCAAAGATGGCAGCTTCGGATCAATGCCTGCTTCAAAGCGTTTATCAGCGATAAACAAGGACTTTTCACGACTCTCAACCGTGGCTTCTGCCAGCTTTAACTGCGCTAAGCTATAGCTCAAGTTGGCATAGCTCTGAGCGATGTTACTAATCAAGCTGATTTGGGTCGAATCTTTGGCCGCTGTAGTGGCTAAGAAATTCTGTAGCGCTTGATCTTTTAAGCTAGCAATTTTACCCCAAAAGTCCAACTCGTAATTAGCCAAGCCGAGGTTGACGTTATAGCTACTATTGGGATTTTTATCGGTTCTATTTTGTGCTTGACGCGTGTATCCACCATTACCATTAATCGCTGGTAGATCATTAAGATCAGTAATTTGATACTGTGCGCGTGCTTTCTCGATTGCTAAACGAGCACTCTCAAAATCTTTGTTGTTCTCTAACCCTAAAGCAATCAAGCCCTTTAAACGCTCGTCACTATAAAAATTCTGCCAGCGTTGACCCGCAATACTTACTTGATCAGCGCTACTAACCGTTTCTTTATCGAATGCCCCATAGGTTTGTTCGATAGGGATATTTGGCTCAGCAAGCACAGGGCGCATATCTGCTTTTGGAATCGTGTTACAAGCAGCCATGCTCATCGCTAAAACGGTCAAGCCGATTAGGCGACCAGCATTTCTGCGCATATGTGAGCCCGCTGGTTGCGCAGTGATAGCAATGTTTGCTACCGCTGCTGAGTTGGTGTTATATGTTTTCTGAGCACTCATTGTGTATTGTCTCCAAAGCTTGCAGGCTGATAATTCTCAGAAGGCGTTGGGTTTTGCGGGTCAGGCGTACTATTATCATCATCTTTATCATTTGGTTTATTATTCTCGTATTTGTACGGGAACATACTACGTACCCAAATATAAAACATGGGAATAAAGAAGATACCTAACAATGTCGCGGTCACGACGCCACCTAGTACACTGGTACCAATGGCATTTTGACTGCCTGAACCAGGACCTGTGGCGATAAATAATGGCACAACACCTAGTCCAAAGGCAAGCGAGGTCATGATAATCGGGCGCAAACGTTGACGCGCGGCTGTCATAACGGCTTCTCTCAGACTATAGCCTTCCTCTTGGTGCTCTTTTGCAAACTCAATAATTAAGATAGCATTTTTAGCGGATAGACCAACGACTGTGAGTAGACCTACCTGCAAATAAATATCGTTATTAAAGCCACGTAGCCAAGTAAAGATGACTGCACCTAATACCCCAAGTGGAATGACCAATAGCACAGAGAAGGGGATAGACCAGCTTTCATACAAGGCTGCTAGACATAAGAATACCACCAAGATTGAAAGCGCGTATAGCATCGGCGCTTGTGCACCTGACTTTTGCTCTTCAAGTGACATACCCGTCCACTCATAGCCCACACCTTCAGGCAGATTCTCCATCATTGCTTCCATCGAACTCATCGCTTCACCCGTACTTAGACCAGGTGCAGCACTCCCTTGAATATTCATCGATGGTAAGCTGTTATAACGGGTCAGACGCGGTGAGCCAGATTGCCATTCGCTGCTAGAGAACGCATCAAATGAAATCATTTCACCTACATCGTTGCGTACATACCATTTAGCAATATCTTCAGGATTGGTACGGCTGCTTGGTTCACCTTGAACAAAGACGCGTTTAATACGCCCGCGATCGACGAAGTCATTAATATAACTTGAGCCCCAAGCGGTAGAAATAACGCTATTAATACTAGCAAGTGACAAGCCATAAGCAGCGGCCTGCTCTTGATTAATATTTACTTTTAACTGCGGTGCATCTTCTTGACCATTTGGACGAACGCCCGCGACTTTGTCGTTTTGCGCAGCCATGCCAAGCAGCATATTACGTGCTTCGAGTAGACCCTCATGTCCAAGGTTACCCGTGTCTTGAATCATTAAGTCAAAACCACTGGCGTTACCAAGTTCGGTAATGGCTGGCGGTACAATCGCAAATACTTGTGCTTCATTTAGCTGGGTAAAGAAGTAACCCATGGCGCGATCAGCGACAGCCTGTGCAGTGTTTTCTTCACCAGGACGATCAGCCCAATCCGATAAACGTACAAAGGCCAGTCCCATATTCTGCCCTTGTCCTGCAAAACTAAAACCTGCGATCGTAAAGACTGAAGCGATATTATCGCCTTCTTGGGTACTGTAATAATCACTGACTTTATCGAGCACTTCTTGCGTTTCATCAAGCGTCGCACCAGCAGGTAACTGAACCAAGGTAAACATAATACCTTGATCTTCTTCTGGTAAGAACGAGCCGGGAATACGTAAGAATACCACTGCCATAATACCGATAATGGCAGCATAAAGAATTAAGTATAGCCACTTCAAGCGGAAACTTTTGCCAACTAAATTCTCGTAACTACGGCTGACTTTATAAAACGAGCGGTTAAACCAACCAAAGAAGCCTTTTTGCTCTTCTGTATTACCTTTATCATGGCTCTTGCTACGCTTGAGTAAGGTCACACAAAGGGCAGGGGTAAAAATAAGCGCTACTAAGGCCGATAGCACCATACTGGTAATCAAGGTGATAGAGAACTGACGATAAATCACACCTGTTGAGCCACCGAAGAATGCCATCGGTACGAATACGGCAGAGAGAATCAGCGCAATACCAATAACGATTTTACTAATCTCGCCCATCGATTGTACGGTAGCATCCTTAATAGAGATATCAGGATCTTCTTCCAAGATACGCTCGACGTTTTCGACCACGACGATCGCATCATCGACCAATAGACCGATGGATAGTACCATGGCAAACATGGTCAAGACGTTAATACTAAAACCAGCGATGTAAAGTACAGCGAAGGTGCCAAGTAGTACGACAGGTACGGCAAGAGTAGGAATGATAGTCGCACGCCAGTTCTGTAAGAAAACGAACATGACGATAAATACGAGAACAATTGCCTCAAGCAGTGTCATAACCACTTGTTCGATAGACAAGCGCACAAATGGTGTGGTGTCATAAGGGATAACGGATGTTAGACCTGCTGGGAAGTTTGCTTCCAGCTCTGCCATACGAGCCCCAACGGCTTCACGAGTTTCCAGTGCGTTTGCACCACCTGCCAATGAAATACCAAGACCAGCTGCTTCTTTACCATTGTATAGCGACACTACGCCGTAGTCTGCACTACCAATCTCAACCTCTGCGACATCACCTAAACGCACTTTTGCGCCAGCAGTATCGGTTTTTAATAGAATGTTTTTAAATTCATCAGGCGTTTGTAGGTAGCTTTGAACTGTGACAGTCGCATTGATAACCTGTTGACTGGTATCAGCAGGTGCTTGACCTAGCTGACCAGCAGATACTTGGGCGTTTTGTGCACGTACTGCCTCAACCACATCCGCTGGCACCATGTTATAGCTACGTAAGCGCGCCGGATCTAACCAAATGCGCATGGCATAAGCAGAACCAAAAACTTGTACTTCACCAACACCTTCCACACGGCTTAACTGGTCAACAACGTTTGAGTTGACATAATCGGCGATATCCGCACGATCCATGCTGCCATCTTCAGAAATAAAACCTTGCACCATTAAAAAGCTGCTAGAGGATTTATTAACGTTGACGCCTTGACGCTGTACCGACTCGGGTAGTGAGCTCATGGCAGCTTGGAGTTTGTTCTGTACCTGTACCTGTGCAGTATCAGAATCCGTACCATTTTCGAAAGTGAGCGTAATGGATGCAGCACCATTCGAGGAGCTCGATGACGACATATACATCAGACCATCAAGACCCTTCATGCGTTGCTCAATAATCTGCACGACTGAATCTTCAACCGTCTGAGCATTAGCACCAGGATAGCTTGCGCTGACTGAAATCGTCGGTGGTGCAATACGTGGATACTGCTCAATCGGTAAGTTAATGACCGATATCACCCCGATGAGCATGACTAAAATAGCCATAACCCATGCAAAAATAGGGCGATTAATAAAAAAACGTGACATAGTATATTCCTAGTCTTCCTATCTTTGAATGGAATTAGTTAGCGGTAGACTCTGCTGGTTTCTGAGCAGTGGCATCTTTGCTAGCTGGCTTATCCATCGCTTTAGCAGCTTGCGGCGGCGTCTGGGCATTAGGGGCACCTTCTTTAGCTGGTGCTGGGTTTGGATTCTCTAATGGCTTAACGACCACCTCTTGTTCAGGCTTAACTTTTGAGCCGCCGATAACAACTATCTTGTCTCCTGCTTGTAAGCCGTCAGTGACAACCCACTGGCCTTTATAAGTGCCATTAATAGTGACAGGACGTACTTGGATTTTATTATTTTCATCAACGATGTAAACTTGCGTCTCACTTTTTGGTGTACGCATTACGGCGCTTTGCGGTACCAATGCAGCATTGGTAATCACGCTCTGTGTCAAACGTGCCGTCACATACATACCAGGCAGCAAGATATTATTGCTGTTAGGGAAAATAGCACGCAAGGTCACAGCGCCTGTTGATTCATCAACCTTTGCTTCAGATAAAGCAAGCTTGCCGCGTGCTGGGTAGACTGAGCCATCTTCTAATACCAACTCAACCGAGTTCATTCCTGCTTGTGCTTTGCCTTCAGCGATTTGCTGACGCAGTTTTAATAGCTCAGAGGATGATTGACTGATATCAACATAGATAGGATCCAAGCGTGAGATAGTCACCAGCGGATCAGCCTGACCTGCGCTGACCAAAGTACCAGCGGTGACACTAGAACGGTCAGTACGACCCGACAGCGGGGCACGTACGATGGTACGGTTAAGATCTAGGTTGCTAGCATCTAACCCCGCTTGAGCAGTCTGAATGCCTGCTTTTGCACTTTCGATGCCTGCTTGTGTCTGTCCAACAGCGGCGGCCGCACTTTGTACCGCTGCTTGTGCAGTACGTACTTGTGTTTGTGCCTGCTCATACTGCTGCTTTGAGATGGCGTCGATGCTGACCAAGCCTTGTAAGCGCTGTAAATCATTTTGCGCTTGTGCCAATGATGCCTGACGGCTGGCTAGCTCGGCTTTTGCATTGGCATTATTTGCTTGTGCTGTCTGGTAATTTGCTTGTGCTTGTTGCACTGCTGCTTGACCACTGGTGACAGAAGAAGCGTAGTTATCAGTATTGATACGATAAAGTGGCTGGCCTTTTTTGACGTTGCCGCCTTCACGGAACAATACTTCGTCAATAACGCCATTAACTTGTGGGCGGACGTCGGCAGTCTGATAAGCCGTGGTACGTCCAGAAAAAGTCTGTACTTGGGGTACAGTATCGAGCGTGACAGTCTGGACGTTAACAACCGCAGGCGGCATCTGCTGCTGTGCGGCATCTGCGCCAGCGGCGTCCTCGTTTTTGTCACAGCCAATCAGTACAGCTCCAGATAGTACAGATGCTATTACAAGCGCAAGAGTAGAGTGCTTCATCAATGTCCTCGGCAATAGGTATAAAATAAGTAATGACAGTATAAAAAGTTTATCAATAAATCTAAGCGTATTGAATATAAAAATGAGTGTTAATTCTAATGATCTTTACTTTCTCGGCTAAGTTTGTTATTAATAATATGAATTTAGCCAAACATCACTATTAGAACCTCTAATAGCGATATAAGTATCGGTTTAAGAATCTTAAGCATCAAAGCTGTAGCCAAACCACAACCTTGATTAGTAAAGTTAACGAGTAATTATAAACTATCGGGATAACCCCACAGTCAAGTAGTTGAGCGCAGGATTTATGGTTAGAAATCGTAATATCAGCTTTTGTGAATGCATTAAATGCTGTCATGGCAAGCGCCATCTTCATTAACAGCTAATGTACAGTCATACAACGGTCAATGAGAAATAATTGTAAACTTTTGTGAAAATAGCATAACCATATAGATTGTAAGGTCTTTAATTAATGATAAATAAGGTTTGCCAACAAAACAAAAACTTTAGCAACTATTAACTGTGACCATTAACACAATTACTCATTAATGGTCTTTACCAACAGTTAATGGCTGCTAGCCGCAAGTATTGACAGCTGTTATGACGATACTGACTACAGCAAGCGTGCGCTAGCCAATTCAGTCAATTGATATAAACCTGTGCGATAACGATTGTCAGGTAGCGTACTCAGTGCTTGTTGCGCCAGCTTGGTTTCTTCCCAAGCGCGTTGCTTACAGTAATCTAATGATCCTGAGCGGCGCACTAACTCAATAAGTTGCTCAGCATTTGGTGTCTTTCCAGTTTGTACAGCCACACGCAACTGTTCATAGCCTTCGATGTCGCTGTCTTTTAGCAGCTCAAGCGCTTTGATGGTTGGCAGGGTTGGCTTGCCTTCAGCGAGGTCGTCTCCTAGGTTTTTGCCCATTACCTCACTATCACCACTATAGTCGAGCACATCATCGATAATTTGAAAAGCATTGCCAAAGTGTTGACCAAAATCGCCTAAAGCCTGCATATACTCTATTCTGTCTTGTAAAATTGCAGCGCCCTGAGTGGCCATCATAAACAGCCGCGAGGTTTTACCATCAATAATGCGCAAGTAATCCTCTTCTGTCGCGGCAGGGTTATGCTGATGCTGGAGCTGTAATACTTCGCCTTCAGCGATATCACAGGTGCCATCTGAGAATACTTGCAACAGTGGTAAGCTTTGGAAGCCAACTAATAAATTAAAGGCGCGAGCAATCAGATAGTCACCGACTAGTACCGCGGTGGCATTATCCCAAGTGGCATTAGCAGTCGGCTTACCACGGCGCTGTCCTGACTCATCAATCACATCGTCATGAACCAAGGTCGCTGTATGCAGCATCTCAGTAATAGCGGCTAGATGCATGGCTTTTTCTGAGGGCTTGTCCTCAAACATGCGTGCACACAACAAGGTAATCAGCGGGCGCATGCGCTTACCACCAGCATTGATTACATGCTGTGAGACGCTCATTACCAGCTGAACTTTGGAATTAAGACTACCGAATACTTGCTTGTCCATAATCTCAAAATCATCCGCCACGATACTTTGAATATCAGCATAATTAGGCGTTGATTGAGTCATTGAATCTGTTTTATGTGAAGGGATGCTGGTCATAATAAATAGTCATATTAATAAGAATAAAGAGAATTTTTTATAGCCTTAGTTTTATAGATAGGTCAGGCATTATTTTCTATAATAGCATAGCTATGCCTTTAGATTGTGGGTTAAAACGTGCCTAAAACATCGCGCCTATCTTTTACATAAGATTTACTATATATAGAAATTGACATAAAAACTGTAAAAATTGGCTGAAATTCCACTAGAATTAATGGTCATTTATCGGCGATATCTAAGGTCCTTTAAGAGATATATAAAAGGCTGTAAGTCGCTGATTATATAAGTTATAATAGCCGCTATTATTATATAGTGTTTTTTTGTTGGAGTAGCATCTTGGATGCGCTCTTAATCAGCAGTAGATATAATAAAAAGTGAGGTGGTTATTCGTGTAACTGCCTTACAAAAACCAGTTAAACAAGTGAGATAGACGGCTTGCTTTTATGAGCAAAAAGCCGTAAAATCTTGCCTTTAATTTTTCCCTGTCGTGTTCGTCGTAAAAGCGTTGGTATAACATCAGCCACGGCACACGGGTTAAACGGAGTCATACAATGTACGCAGTAATCAAAACTGGTGGTAAACAGCACCGTGTAGTTGTCGATGAGTTGCTTAAAGTTGAACTACTAAAAGCAGAAACTGGCGCAACAATTAAATTCGAAGATGTGTTGATGATTGTTGACGGCGAGACTGTCAAAATCGGTCAGCCTATCGTTGAAGGTGCTAGCGTTGAAGTTGAAGTGGTTGAACATGGTCGCGGCGAAAAAATTCGTATCGTTAAGCACAACCGTCGTAAGCATTATCACAAAGAGCAAGGTCACCGCCAATGGTATACCTTGTTAAAAATCAAAGCTATTAATGCCTAATTATCCACTTAGCAATTACTGCTAAATAGTGCACTAAATGCTTAAGAGTTATCGCATCAGCGATAAGTCAAATTAACAAGGAGATTTTCCCATGGCACATAAGAAAGCTGCCGGTTCAAGCCGTAATGGTCGTGATTCAAACCCAAAAATGCTAGGCGTTAAAATCTTTGGTGGCCAAGCTATCACAGCTGGTAACATCATCGTTCGTCAACGTGGTACAGAATTCCACGCAGGCGAAGGCGTTGGCATGGGTCGTGATCATACTTTATTTGCACTGAATGACGGTGTAGTAAAGTTTGCGACCAAAGGTAAGTTCAACCGTCGTTATGTAATGGTTGAAAGCGCATAATTGCCCATCTAGGTTATTTTAGTCAAAGACTAAAATAATCCGATGACTAAAAGCCTCTGTTACCGTTTGGTAGTAGGGGCTTTTTTTTAGTTATTTTCGTAGGGGTTAAGGATGCTAAATTGGCTTTATGCTGCTAAACAATATTAGTAAATAACGTTAGAAAATAATGAATAGTCAAAAAACTCACCATCCATGCGGTTTATTATTGTGTAGCCACTTATGATCACAAAAATGCTCAAAAGAGTAGTTACAAGCGTGTATGGCAGCGGTAGTAAAGATTGCAAATCATGACTAGGCGTGTAATAAAAAAACTGGCACACTGTTGTCATTGTTTATAAGCACCCGTTTTATGGTTGCTAGATAAATATTTATGGAAAACAAAAAATTTAATAAGATGTCTTATTTTAAAGCGACAATTTTTAAGCGATTATGCATTTTTAGAGAGGATTTATGATGACTTTATTAACCAACAAAACAACTTTAAAACAAAAAATGATGAACGGTGCTTTAGCTGGTGTATTAATGACATCGCTTGGTGTTGCAGCCCCGATGATGGTATTGACACAATCAGCTACTGCTGCACCAGCTGATAATTTGACCGCTGCCAAACGTTTAAACAAGCTGCTGACAAATACCAAAAGCATGACGGCTAACTTTAGCCAAACGACCAAAGGTGCCAACAGTGGTACTTTTACGGGTACGATGAGTGTACAACGCCCAAATAATTTCCGCTGGGAAACAAAGTCGCCATCACAGCAACTGATCGTCGCTAATGGTAACTCCATGTGGGTTTATGACAAGGATTTAGAGCAAGCGACCAAGCAAAACGTTGACAGCCAAGTTGGCAATACACCAGCACTGCTGTTATCAGGCGACCCAAGCCAAATTGACAAGAATTTTAAAATTACCCAGCCATATGACAATAAAAATTACTACGTGCTGTACCCAAAATCAGACAGTGCCAGCTTTAAGAGCTTATCAATGAGTTTTAGCGGTGGGAAGCCCGTAATGATGGTGCTAAATGACAGCCTTGGTCAAACCACTTCCATCAAATTCAGTAGTATCAAACTAAACCCAAGCATCAGTAGCAGTCAGTTTAAGTTTACGCCACCAAAAGGCGTTGATGTTATCAATCAATAATAGGCCGTTAGCAAGAGCCAATTATTAATGGCTAATCAACGGCTTTACTGATTAAATAAAAAAGACAGATCCTATGCGATCTGTCTTTTTTTTTGAATAAAGATTCTCTGTAGAATAATGCTAAATCTTTTCTATACTATGTTTTAATTGCTTAATGATTTTTAAAGGCTTCACGTTTTAAAGGCTTAAGACATCGCTTTGATGGCGCTTATATCTGGCATCGGTGGTAACTCGCTCAACTCACTCAGTCCAAAGGCATCTAAAAATTGTGGCGTGGTATGTAGCAATGCTGGGCGACCCAAGGTTTCTTTGTAACCTTTCTCTTCAATCCAGCCTTTATCAAATAGTTGACGCAGTATATTGCTTGATAGCGTCACACCGCGCACGTGCTCTATGTCGCTACGAGTCACTGGCTGCTTGTAAGCAATCACACTAAGCGTCTCAAGTAAGGCTTGGCTCAGGCGTTCTTGGCGCTGCGGGAAGACGCGTTGAATTAAAGCACTATAGTTATTCGCGACTTGCAGTCGATAACCGCTGGCAGTTTCGTGCAAGCTTAGCACGCCCATATCCAAGCGCTGTCTTAGTAGCGCCAAAGCCTGTGTTAGCTCTTTAGCCGTTAAAGACAGGTGTTTTCTTAAGACAGTGGCGGTGAGGGGCGCTTCTGACGCATGTAATAGCACTTCGATATGCTTGCTTAAGTCTTCTAGATGCTGTCGCTGCTCTTCGGTCAATGACAGTAAAGCGGTAGATAATGAGGATGGTTTGTCATGATCTTGCTTGGTATTGTCAGTATCTGTCATTAGAAAGTGACTCTTTTTAAATGATAATGTGTATCGATATTTATAGGAGTAGACAGGTGGATAATAACTATGCCAACCACTGTAACGTTAAGGGTTTAATATGACGGTCTTCAGCATCATTATTGTCAGTGGTAGGGTGACTTTCTAAATCAGTATTTACGATATCAACCAACTGTCGTTTTATCAGCTCTAGTATGGCGACGAAGCTGACAACCACACCTATTTTACCTTGTGTTTTATCTAGTAGCTCATAAAAAGAGTGCTCACCATCCGTACTGAGCTGTCGGCTAATACTGGCAATACGATCAGCAAGGGGAACAGCGTCGACTTTAATGGTATGCATTTGATAATCGGGCTGCAGTTGCATTTTAAATAAGCTGTCAATCAAAAGGTTTGGCGAATAGCTAGGTAATTCCGCATTCATGACGTCTTGACCGGGCAGACTGACCATGGCCAAAAACACATCGCGCTCAAGACGCACCAGATTATCTAAGCGTTGACTGGCTACTTTGATTTGCGCATATTCTTCAAGGCGCTCAATCAGTTCTGCTTTTGGATCACGCTCATCGCTGGGAGTTTCAGGCTTGGGCAGCAACAGCTCGGTTTTAATGGCAATCAACGTGGACGCCATCAACAGATAATCGCCTGCCAATTCAAAATGCTCAGTATCTAATTCGCTGATGTAAGCCAAATACTGCTCCGTTATGGGTAGTATCGGCATTTGGGTCAGATCAACATTATTTTTTTTGACCAAATATAGCAAGAAATCTAATGGTCCGGCAAACTGCTCAAGCCAAATGGCAAAGGCTTGCGGCGGCACATAGAGATCTTCTGGTAGATGTTGTACGGATGTCTGGTAAATGCGTAAAGACATATCATTGATAACTGAGCCGTCGTGTGCGCGCTTAGTATCTAAAGAATCAGAGGCTTGAGGTACAGTTAGAGGAAGAGCGGCTTTTGGTAAAGCCGCTTGTTCATTTTTTAGCTCAGTCTGCACGCTTAGTATCCATCTTGGTTAACATAATCAAATGATTATTTAAGTTTGGCAAGTGGACGGATACCAATGGCACGACGAGTCTTATCTAATTGCTTACGGCTATGACGACGGGCTTTTTCTGCACCCATTTGTAAGATTTCTTCTAGCTCTTTTGGGTTAGCTATAAGATGCTCATAACGCGCGCGGAAGGGTGCTATTTCCGTATTTATTTTCTCAAACAGGGCTTGTTTAGCATCGCCCCAGCCGATACCAGCGGCAAACTGCGCGCGCATATCAGCAATTTCTGTAGGAGTAGCAAAGGCTTTGTAAATCTCAAAAATAGCAGAGTCATCAGGGTCTTTTGGCTCAGCAGGCAGTTGTGAGTTGGTCACAATTTTCATGATGGCTTTATGCATCTGCTTTTCGGCGCTAACTTGTGGATTAGAATCACCAAATAGTGGAATGGTATTGCCATAGCTCTTACTCATCTTGCGACCATCCAAACCCGTTAGTAATGGGATATCGTCATCTACAACGGCAGATGGTAAGGTAAAGAGCGTTTTATAGCGATGGTTAAAGGTACCAGCAATATCACGTGCCATTTCAACATGCTGAATTTGGTCGCGACCGACAGGTACATGTGTGGCATTAAACATCAAGATATCTGCTGCCATGAGTACAGGGTAGCCAAACAATCCCATATTAATACCTTGATCAGGATCGACATCTTCTTTTTTCATATTAATATCAACAGCTGCTTTATAAGCATGAGCACGATTCATTAAACCTTTGGCACATGAGCAGTTCAAAATCCAAGCAAGCTCTGGTATTTCCGGCACATCTGATTGACGGTAAAAAGTGACGCGCTCAGGATCCAGACCACAGGCAAGCCAAGTCGCTGCAATGGCTTTGGTCGATTCATGAATAATAGCAGGATCATAACAGCCGATAATGCCATGGTAATCTGCTAAAAAAAAGAATGCTTCGTCATCACTGTTTTGGATAGACTGAATGGCTGGACGAATCGCGCCAACGTAATTTCCTAAATGCAAGGTACCCGTCGGTTTGATGCCCGTCAAAATGCGCTTGGCTTGCGTTGAGTGATCAGGAGCTTGGTTGTCAGAACTTTGGTTATCAGAAATATGAGTATTATTCATGGTAAATCCATTATGTGGTTCATCAAGGTTTTATTTATAAAAGTTTCGTTTTTCAATTTATTATAAATTCATTGTTATTTATATGCTGGTAATATAAAAAATATAAGCTGCAAAGTATAGCAAATTTTCTGGCGATCTTTCGTAGCAATACACGCTTACTTATAGATATCAGTACGACCATCAGGACCATTTTTGAAACGACGATGGAACCACATCCACTGAGTAGGATCAATACGAATCAACCCCTCTAGCAACTCATTGACTCGCGTCGCATCAGCCAATTCATCGTTACTTGGATAGTTTTGAATTTCTGGGGTAATCGTTAGATGATAGTGCGGGCGTTTGCCTTTGGGTAAACTGTCTGGTGTCTGCCGGTAAGTATGCAGCGCCATTAATGCGGGTGGATGTGCCTTGTCGCCCAATTTTGCCATGCGCCGTGATGCTGTAATAGTCGCTGCTGGCACACCAAAGAATGGTGCCATGACGCCTTGTTTTAGACCATAATCTTGGTCAGGTGAGTACCAAATCACGTGACCAGCTTTAATTGACTCAACAAAACTGCGCATGTCACGACTGGCTATTTGCTTGCTAAGAATACTGGCACGGCCATTATAAACAAACCAATCAAGTAGCGCGTTATTCTGCGGTCGATACATCCCATCCATCGGAAAAAATTGCGTACAGAGCATGCCGCCCAGATCAAGCATCGTATAATGAGCGCCCAGTAAAATGACAGGACGACCCTCATTCTGTGCATTGACAACGTGCTGTAATCCCGAAATTGAAACGGTACGAGTAAAAACATTTGGACGATACCAAGCACATAAAGTTTCAAACACACCAATGCCTTGATTGACAAAGACTTGTTTTGCCATCAATTCGCGCTCAACGTCTGGCTTCTCTGGAAAAGCCAGTTTTAAGTTGATAAGCGTATCACGCCGACGTGAGCCTGCTACTTTATAGATAAATATGCCAAGCTGACGTCCCAGCCAAAACTGCCATCGTAGCGGCAAATATATGATGGGTAAGATTATTGCTGCCAATAGCCAAATGCCCCAATATTTAGGCAACAAAAACTGCCATTGAAAAGGCTTTTTTTCGATGGGTGCTGTGCGCTTATGATTTTGGGTAATCGTTGGCATACCAGCAGGTATCGTTGGGGACTTAGCAGGCTGCTGTGTACTTGGCGATGGCAGGCTGCTTTTGGTAGGTGGTTTGCTGGGATCGTATTGTTCAGGCGCTTTCATAAAATTGTTACTAATAATGAAAAGTTATCATCATGATGGGGTAGTCAGCATTGCTTTGCAAGGTGAGTTACGCACAAAATCACGAGCAAATGCAAAAGTCATCAGCCATAAAAAAACCTTATAAGCTGCGGACAGCTTATAAGGTTTTGCAAATCTACTCTTTTCTTTAAGATTGTGACTGTCGCTCTGAGATAAAGACAACAGCCGCAAAAAGATAAGAGATAGCTTTGATTAACGTTTCGAGAATTGTGGACGTTTACGTGCTTTACGCAGACCCAATTTCTTACGTTCAACTTGACGTGAGTCACGAGTAACAAAGCCAGCTGCTTTTAGTGCAGGTTTGTTGGCTTCATTTAGCTCAATCAATGCACGCGTGATGCCGTGACGGATTGCGCCAGCTTGACCACTAATACCGCCACCTTTTACAGTGATGTAAAGGTCATAAGCAGTAGGTGAGTCAAGTAATTCTAGAGGCTGACGAACAACCATACGTGAAGTTTCACGGCTAAAATACTCATCAAGTGGCTTACCGTTAACAACGATGCTACCAGTACCTTTCGCTAAAAAGACACGAGCAGTAGACGTCTTGCGGCGACCAGTTCCGTAATTGCGTTCCATAAGTATATCCTTAGATGTCTAGTTCTTTAGGTTGCTGTGCAGTATGTGGATGTTCAGTACCCGCATATAGCTTCAGCTTCTTGATCATCGCATAGCCAAGAGGGCCCTTTGGAAGCATACCCTTAACTGCTTTGTGTAGAACATCTTCAGGCTTATGTGCAAGCAACTTACTGAAGTTGGTTTCCTTGATACCACCTGGGTAGCCACTGTGACGATAGTATTTTTTATCTTGCGCTTTTTTACCCGTTACCGTGATTTTATCAGCATTGATGACAACAATGAAGTCACCAGTGTCAACGTGCGGCGTAAAAGAAGGCTTATGCTTGCCACGTAAGCGACTAGCGATTTGAGTGGCTAAGCGACCAAGGGTTTTGCCGTCAGCATCTACGACATACCAGTCATGGGTCACTTCAGCTGGTTTTGCACTAAGTGTTTTCATGATAAAACCTTAAAATTAGAATTCGTTGAGAGTTTAGCTGGGAACGGGGCTCTCAAAAAACAGACTGCACATTATAAGCAGTAGTGCCTACGCTTGCAAGCTGCATTGGGGTTTATTTTCGCCTTATATACATTAAACTGCAGCGTTGGCCAGTTTTTAGCGGTTCTAAACATTTGTAAAATTTGTTAATGGCAGGCATTAACCTGACAATTATGACGATGATAAACGATAAAGTCCAGCAACAACTTGTCCAACCTTGGTCTGTTTCACACATTCAAAGCGGATTATTTGCTGAATAGCACCTGATTGGATATCTGGATTTTTATTAAGCGCCTCTTCCAGTTGCTTCAATTGGCTTTCTAAATCTTTGTCCGCTTCTAGATAAATCAGGGTTTCACTATCAATTAACGACTGGGTAATCAGTGCCATTAAAATAGGTTGCCACAGATTTTGAGCATACGGTGGGTCGATGAATACAATATTGAAAGGGCGCGGAACAATCTGCTCTTGCATCAATACTCTTTCTGCAGTGCCTTGGATAATTTGATGGGTATCGATGCTCAGATGCAACTGTTCAGCACTTTGACGCAGCATATTACTTTGCGCAGGATTTATTTCGATAAAGGTGGCGTGCGCGGCACCACGAGACAGTGCTTCAAAACCTAAAACACCGCTACCAGCACAGCTATCAAGCACATAAGCGCCATGAATATCAGGAAGTAACCAGCTAAACAGTGTCTCTCGCAAGCGATCTGGGGTCGGACGTAGACCCTCTGCGTCGATAAAACGTACAACACGGCGTTTAAACTGACCACCAATGATCCGCACGTCGCCCGCAGCTATATTTTTGCTCTTATGATTGTTCCTATGCTCGCGGCTGCTTATAGATTTTTTCATAATATTTATATTTACCGTATCTCGTTTAGCGTACTTTTACTCAGAGGTCGTGGTGGCTGTGGCTGCTTCCACCTCTGCCTTTTCTTCTAGCGCTTTTTCTTCTTTTTCACGCTGGGCATCACGCATCAATTTTTCAAAAGCTTTTTGGCGCTTGATGACTTTTAGTTGATCAGCCGTTGGTGGCAAGATAGGGTCGTTTTTGCGCTGTAATATCCAGTAGTCAAATAGTGCGCGACCGATAGGTGCAGCTACCACGCTACCACCGCCACCATTTTCGACCAGTACTGCAAGCGCAATCTCAGGATTTTCTACGGGTGCAAAACCATTGAACCACGCGTGATCCCAATGGCGTTTGTCTATGGCAGATTTATCATAGCGTTTGCCTTGCGCAATGGACTTGACTTGCGCAGTACCCGTTTTACCCGCAATACGATAGCGCGGCGTATAAATCCCACGTCCGGTACCTGCCTTGACGGTTTCTTCCATCGCATCGTGCATACGTAGCCAGTCAGACGGTTTGCCGTTATATTCGATTTTACCATCAGGTTTGGTGATTACGTTAACTTGTGCTGCACCATCGCTACTTTTTAGTAGATGCGGAGTAATGTGATAGCCTTTGTTCGCTGTCATGGCGGTTGCATTTGCAATCTGTAATGGTGTGGCTAAGAAATAACCCTGCCCGATACTGACTGAGATGGTTTCGCCCGGCAACCAGCCTTTATCATAGGTATCTTTTTTCCATTTTGGTGACGGCATAATTCCTGATTTTTCATTGGGCAAATCAATACCTGTTGGTTCACCAAATCCAAAACGTGCCATCCAATCATGTAGGCGCTGAATACCCATCTCATAAGCCAATTTATAATAATAGGTATCCACTGACATCACGATAGATTTTTTAAGATCTACCGTACCGTGACCACCGCGTTTCCAGTCACGGAATCGATGTGAGTCTCCTGGTAAGCTAAAGTAACCGGGATCATAGATAGTGGTTTCCCAATTGCGCAGCCCATAATGAATGCCGCCTAAGCCTTCAAAAGGTTTAATCGTAGAGCCGGGTGGGTATGTCCCTTGTAGCGCACGATTATAGAGCGGCTGATCCAGATTTTCACGCAGATTGCCATAATCCTTAAAGGAGATGCCTGAGATAAAAGGGTTGGGGTCATAGCTTGGATTACTGACAAACGCCAATACATCACCATTTTTTGGATCGATTGCCACGATAGCGCCGCGACGACCGTCTAGCTGCTGCTGGGCGACTTGCTGTAAGCCATAATCTAAGCTCAGCGTAATGTCATTACCAGCTACGGGTGGTTTAGTGTCTAATTGACGCAAAATATTGCCAAGAGCATCGGTTTCTACCGACTGATAACCCGGTTGCCCTAGCAATATATCCTCGTAATAATCTTCGATACCGATTTTACCGATAAGGTCAGTGCCAGCGTAGCGATCTTTGTCAATGCGTTTGGTTTCTTTATCATTGATACGCCCAACATAGCCGATGACGTGTGCAAATAGCTCGTCATAAGGGTATGAACGTGTCAGCTTGCTTTGAATGGTCACACCGCGAAAAAAGGGTTTGCGCTCACTAAATTGCGCCAATTGGGCATCGGTTAAGTCAATTTTAATGGTCACAGGATCGTTTTTGCTTTTACTCAGTCGCGCTAAAATATCGGTAATATTCTCATCTGTTAGCTCAAAAATAGGCGCAAGCAAATTTAGCGTACGCTCTGGATTTTCAACTTCATCAGGGCTTAACATGGCCGTAAATACGGGCTGGTTGTCTGCCAGTATTATCCCATTGCGATCATAAATATAGCCGCGGCTGGGCGGTGCAGAGATCAGCTTAATACGGTTATTGTCTGCTTGCGTCGTATACTTATCGTGCGCATAGACTTGTAGGTAACCATAACGCACGATCAAGCCGCTCAATCCAATGAATATCAGAATTCCAAGGATAATAATACGACTGGTGAAAACACGATTGACCTGTTCAGTATTGGGGGTTAGCGGTTTATTCATAGAAAGTAAGAGCCCAAACGGTCAGTGAGTCAATAAAAGAGAGTAAAAGGGCAGGGTCGTTCACCAAAGTGCGGCGAGCATAAAGGATAATAATAAGAATTTCAATTACATGGACTGATATGAGTTGAAATAATAATCTCTCAATCTATATACAGCGATGTGCGGTCATACAATCACAAATTATAACAGAACAAATGAGCCGCCGCAGTACACCGCCATTTATTTTGTGGTCGTTACTATCGAAAGCGCCTGTAGATGATATTAATATTGTTACTATCGAAAGTAATAGTAAAACGTGTCATCCCTAGTCACAACTTACCTAGGTTCGACGTGTGCTAATGAATGGCAAGTATGCTAAAATCAGGCGATTTATTTGATAATAATTATCATGGGCAGAGCGGCTTTTTGTTAAGCGTTCTAATTTGCTAATCCTTTTTAATTAGCGACGACAATTAACCTGTCAGGGGCAAGATAAGTCATGGATGCAACTTCATTGTGGCAGACAATAGCTGAACACCCAGAGTTTTTTGCCATGCTGACTATTCCGCCTGTGACTGCATTTGTCACATGGATACACGTGTGGATGGCGCTTAAAATGCTGTTCTATCCGATTAAGTTTCGGGGTATTCGTATTCCAAACTTCCCGTTTTTTGGGTTGCCAGGTATTGGCTGGCAAGGTATCGTCCCACGAAAGGCTGGCAAGATATCAGGCGTTATCGTAGATCAAACGCTGTCAAAGCTTGGCTCGCTTGATGAGTTTTTTCAGGCGATGGAGCCTGAGCAGATGGCGGTATTCATCACGGATACCGTGGACAAAAACCTTGAAGCATTGATCGATGAAATTATGCTGGACCATTCGCCAGCGCTGTGGGGTAATCTGCCTTATGCGTTGAAGCGCCGTGTCTATGCTCAAGCGCATCAAGAGCTGCCCAATATCATGCAGTCTTTGGTGACTGACTTGACCCATAACGTCGAAGACTTGGTTGATATGCGCAAAATGATTGTTAACACGATGGAAAGTGATCGTCGTTTAATGGTCAATATGTTTTTGAAGGTTGGTCAAAAAGAGATCGATTTTATTTGGCATATCAGTGCTTTGATTGGTTTGGTCTTCGGTATTATCCAAATGTTTATATTTTTGGTGGTGCCGCAGCATTGGACAGTGCCGTTTTTTGCCGCTATTTGGGGTTTTCTTACCAATTGGATTGCTATTTGGATGGTGTTTAATCCTGTAGAGCCGCGATTTATTCCTTATGTGAAGTTTTTTGCCGTCCAGAGTCGCTTTCCCTTTATTAGACCGCAATTACCACATATCGCCCAGTACCGTTTGCAAGGCGGTTTTATGAAACGCCAAGAGGAGGTTTCTGAGGTTTTTGCTGAGATTGTCGTAAAAGATTTGGTGACGCTTGAGAACATCATGAATGAGATGATGTATGGCGACCGTGCTGCGCAAACGCGTGAGTTGATGAAGTCGCATTTATATAAAGTGCTAGAGTCGCCAGTGATTAGTACGACACTGCGCCTAGGCTTGGGTCGCCGCGAATATGGACAGCTAAAAAACACCATCATTGATAAGTCAATTGTTGCGACAATGGTGCCATTGCGAGATCCTGAGCTCAATGAAAGCCGTGCCAGTAAAATTTTTGGGCTGTTTCGTGACCGTATTCGCGCGCTGACGCCAGATGAGTTTCAGAACTTATTACGTCCCGCTTTTCGTGAAGATGAGATGACGTTAATCGTGTTGGGTGGTTTGACAGGGTTTTTAGCAGGCTGGTTGCATCTGGTCTTAGTGTTTTTTCCTGCGATTCAGTAATGACGCATTTTTTAGGTCTTCATACACATCGCATACAGAGTGGATACAGAAACGTGACAAGTTAACGCTAATGTACCTTGCTGTAAGCGCCCTCAGCTGCAATGGCTAATGGCGCTTTTATAATAAATAATACTAATAAAGATCAGCAGTATAAATACTCGTAGTAACGATTACTGGATGCTTTCGAATATCCTAAAAAACCAATCCCTAAAATAAACAATGACCGTATTAAGGTAAACAAGGTTAGACCGTATGTTAATCACAGAATTGGGTTATTTTGCCTTGCTAGCCGCCTTTATATTGGCGATTTTGCAGGTGGTATTACCAACCGTCGGTATTATGCGTGACCACGTTGCGTGGCAGCGTTTGGCACCAAGTCTGGCGTGGGCACAATTTGCTGCCATGATCACATCATTTGCCGCGCTGATGGCAGGCTTTTATTACAATGACTTCAGCCTCGTCTATGTCACTCAGCATTCTAATACGCTGTTGCCTTGGTATTATAAGCTGTCGGCAACTTGGGGTGGTCATGAGGGTTCATTGCTGCTTTGGATGACCATCATGGCTACTTGGTGTGCGCTGGTCTCTTACTTTAGCCGTGGTTTGCCACTGTCTATGCGTGCGCGAGTGTTGGTCATTTTGGCTGGCGTACAGATGATGATGCTAGCGATGCTGATTTTTACCTCGTCGCCATTTGATCGTACATTGCCAAATTTACCTGTTGATGGTGCGGATCTAAATCCTGTGCTACAAGATTTCGGTTTGATTATTCACCCACCGATGCTGTATATGGGTTATGTGGGTTTGGTCGTGCCGTTTGCCTTTTGTATGGCGGCATTGTGGGAAGGTCGTTTAGATGCAGTGTGGACACGCTGGTCGCGTCCGTGGGCATTGGCGGCTTGGGGCTTTTTGACCGTTGGTATCGCGCTTGGCTCATGGTGGGCCTATTATGAGCTTGGCTGGGGTGGTTGGTGGTTCTGGGATCCAGTAGAGAACGCTTCATTGATGCCATGGCTGGCTGGTACCGCGCTGTTACATTCGCTTGCCGTCACAGAAAAACGTGGTGTCTTTAAAGCATGGACGATTATGCTGGCGATTTTTGCTTTTGCACTCAGTCTATTGGGCACCTTTCTCGTGCGTTCTGGCGTTATTACCTCGGTGCATTCGTTTGCCGCTGACCCAACGCGTGGTCTGGTCATTCTAGTCATTCTCGGTGTGATCATCGGCGGTGGCTTGTTGATGTTTGCGGTACGTGGTTGGCGTTTAACGGTCGAAAGTCAGTATCAACTGATCTCACGCGAGTCATTTTTAGTCATTAACAACGTTATTATTTTGATTTCGACTTTGGTCGTACTACTCGGCACGCTGTATCCTATCATTGCTGACTCCTTTAATTTAGGTCAGGTGTCTGTCGGCCCTCCTTACTTTAATGCGCTATTTGTACCGCTAACGTGGCTGATATTAGTGGCAATGGGTATGGGCTCGAACATTCGCTGGAAAAAAGACAGCCGTCCGTTATTGGGCGCTGGTATGGTCATTGCAGCCAGTAGTTTAGTGCTTGCAGCAGTTATCACGTATTTTGTGAGCCCGTCTGCGATGCTTAATATTGGCGTTACCTTGGCGGTCAGTTTTTGGGTACTGCTATGGATGGTGGTTGATTTCAAAGACAAAACCAAAAACGCACCCAATTTTGTTAAAGGGTTAAGCCAGTTACGTCTGAGCTATTGGGGTCAACAGATCGCTCATATCGGTGTCATTATTGCCGTCATCGGCGTCGCATTTACCAGTACGTTAAGTATTGAACGTGATGTCGCGCTTGGACCAAACGATAGCGTTCATGTCCAAGGCTATGACTTTACCGTTAAAGGCTTTCGTGAAGTCAAAGGCAGTAACTTTGATGCCACCCAAGCTGAGGTTGAAATTAGCAAAGATGGCCGTGCTGTGACCACTCTGTATCCTGAAAAACGTAATTACATCATTAGTATGATGCCAGTCACAGAAGCCGCGATTGATGCTAGCCTCATGCGTGATGTTTATGTGGCACTTGGCGAACCTATCGCCGAAGATAGCAATGAATGGGCAGTACGTATTTATGTGAAACCGCTTATCCGCTGGATATGGCTAGGCGCTCTGATTATGGCGTTTGGTGCAGTATTGAGTATTCTTGATCATCGCTATCGTATTAAGAAAACCAAGACACCTGCACAAATTGCGGCGAATAAAGCAGGCTTTACCACCGTCGCCGATTTGGATGCGTCAGCATTAAAGACAGGGGATAATTAATATGAGCACATCAAAGCAATCCCCTGATCAAAATGCAAAGCAAGATAAGGTAGGTGGTACGAAAACCATGAATAAAAAGCAACTTAAGCTATGGTTTTTGATTCCACTGATCGTTTTCATTGGCTTAATCATCATGTTATATCTGCGTTTGGGTAAGCCGACGGATATCGTTACCAATACGGCACTTGAGCGCCCAGTGCCCGCTTTTGAGCTGCCTCTATTATCAGATACCAGTCGTATCATGACCAATGAGAATCTGCCTGATAAGCCATTTTTGATGAATATCTGGGGCTCTTGGTGCCCAACTTGTATTATTGAGCATCCTTTTCTTATGCAACTAGAGGAGCGCGGTGTCAATCTGGTCGGGGTCAACTATAAAGATGACATTGGTGATGCTCTAGGCTACTTAAACCGAGGTGGCGATCCGTTCTCGATGTCCATTCAGGATTTATCTGGTCAGTTTGCTTTGGACTTAGGTTTGACGGGTGCGCCTGAGACTTTCGTAGTCGATGGTAATGGTATTATTCGTCAGCACATCATTGGTGAGATCAATGAAAGCAACTGGCAAAGCCGTATTACGCCTTGCTTGATGGTGCTCAATGAAGCCAATAATAATGACGTCAGTCCAGATCCGACTCAGGTTGCGGAGGCGTGTAAATGATAGCCAATAAAATAACAACCGTTACGTTAAAAGTCGCGAGCCTATTAATAGTTTGTCTAATAAGTATGGCAAGCTATGCTGCTATTGAGGTCTATGACTTTGATTCTGTGCAGCAAGAAGCCCAATATCGTGGTCTCATCGAAGAGCTGCGTTGCCCAAAATGTCAAAACCAAAATCTTGCAGGATCGGATGCGCCTATTGCTCAAGATCTAAAGCAAAAAACCTATGATTTGATAAAAGATGGTCGTAGTGATGGCGAGATTCGTGCTTATATGCAGGAACGTTATGGCGATTTCATCACTTATAAGCCGCCTGTCCGTCCATCAACGTGGATTTTGTGGTTTTTTCCGCCACTATTACTCATCAGTTTACTCATAGGCTGGTTCTGGCAAAGCAAACGACGTCAGCTTGTCGCTAGTGGTGAAAGCGGGGTAACGGTCAATAGTACGGCTGCTGCTCTATCTGCTGCTGAAAAAGCCGAGATTGATCGTCTGTTATCACGTGCTTCGAGCGATGACAAAAACGACCATGATATTACAAGCCTCAAGGACAAAAAATGACCATATTCTCTACTGTGGGCTTATTTATTGCTCTAAGCTTACTCATTGCCTTAATACTCGCTGTTATTACTATCATGCCTTGGCTACGAGCGTCACGCTCGCCAGAAAAACCTCTGGACAATCAGCTGTTGGATATCAACGTTGCTGTGTTCCGTGAGCGTCTAGCAGAACTAAAAACAGACAAAGACAATGGCACTATCGATGACAGCCATTACCAGAACCAAAAACTGGAGCTTGAACGCCAGTTATTGGATGCTCAGCGTGAAGTCACACCGATGGTCGCGCCTGGTATCAAAAGCCGATTGATCATTACTGTCTGGGTGCCAGTCCTCGCGGCGATGGCGTATTTGATGGTCGGCGATCGTACGCCTGTGTTCGAGCTTTGGGCAGCTGAAGACAAAGTGGGTCAAGTGGCTGATGACTTGTTAACGGGTAAGATTGATCAGCCGCCTGCTTGGGCGATTGAAGATGGTCAACAGCTGATTAGTGCCATGCAAACCAATGTCTATCGTCATGCTGATGATCCAGATCGCTGGATGCGTTTATCAGAATTATTCTTATCATTAGAAGCCACTGACTCCGCAATTGAAGCCTTGTCGCGTGCTTATCGTTTGTCACCAGACAATGAAGAGATTGCAACCACCTATGCACAGATTAGCTTCTTTGCCAATAAAGGCCAATTAGACGCTAATAGTCGCCGAGTGCTACAAGACGTGTTGGCTAAAAATCCAGAGCATGAGGGCGCGCAAATGCTCATGGCAATGGGTGAGGCACGGAGTAGTAATTTCGATCAAGCACAAGGCTGGATTAAGCGTCTACGTGACAGTATTGCGGCTAAACCTGGTGATCATACCAAAGCATTGGCGAGTCTAGATGAGCTAAGTGCTAATGTCACCGCTCAGCAACAGCAAGCCTCTGAAGGTGTTGAAGTGACTGTTACGATTAATGCTAGCTTGCTGCCGTTAGTTAAAGCCGACGATGTGTTGTTTGTCGCCATACGTGATGTCAATGGTGGACCACCATTTGCTGCCAAACGTTTGCCGATCAGTATTATCAAGCAAGGTGAAGCCAGCATTAGCCTAAGCGATTTGGATGCCATGATGCCTGAACGTACTTTGAAATCGGCGAGAGCGGATAAAGTTCAGTTGGCTGTCATCGCTCGTATCAGCCATAGTGGCACTGCCAGTGCAGAGTCAGGGGATTTGTCAGGTAATCCAGTGGTGATTAGTGCGGAACAAAATCAGGTCAATGTTGAAATCAATCAACAAATTCCATAGTATTTATATCTGTTGTTGTCAGCACCTCTGACGTAAGCGCTGTTGTCCGATACAGCAGCGCGCAACAGCATTATATGAACAGATAAGTCATGACAACTTATCACTGCAAATAATGAAAATACTTGAGCTTTGCCAAGCCACAAGGTAAGGTAGCTTGGCAAACAACCAATCCCTGAGTTTTATTAGTCCCAAAATCCTATCTATTAAGGAGAATCGTGTAATGATGCGTATTATTTTGCTAGGTCCACCAGGCGCCGGTAAAGGTACCCAAGCCCAGTTTATTTCTAAAGAATATGATATCCCGCAGATCTCAACTGGCGATATGCTGCGTGCAGCAATCAAAGAAGGCAGCGAGCTTGGCAAAAAAGCCAAAGACATCATGAATACTGGTGGTTTGGTTTCTGATGACCTCATTATTAACCTAGTGAAAGAACGTATCGCTAAGCCTGATTGTGCCAATGGTTGTATTTTGGATGGTTTTCCGCGTACGATTCCACAGGCTCAAGCACTTGCAGATGCTGACGTTGCTATCGATCATGTAATCGAAATCAGCGTGCCAGATGACGAGATTGTCAAGCGCTTATCTGGTCGTCGCCAACATCCTGGTTCAGGTCGCGTTTATCACGTTGATCACAATCCACCCAAGGTCGATGGTATCGACGATGTGACTGGTGAAGCGCTAATCCAGCGTGAAGATGATAAAGAATCTACCATTCGTGATCGTCTAGCGACTTATCATGAGCAAACATCAGCGCTTGTTGGTTTTTATCAAGACAAGGCCAAAGAAGGTGCCGATGCCCCTAATTATGATAAGTTTGATGGCACGCAAGGCATCGATGAGGTTAAGCAACAAATTTTATCAGCGTTAAAAGGTTGATCATCGATTTTAAATAGTTGATGACGCGATTGAAGACCCTGTTTATTAGCAGGGTTTTTTTTATGTCTAATGGTTTTAACTGTATGTCTTACAATATTACTAAGCAGAACTCTCATTGCTTAACGATTCTATTGAGTAAGCGCTTAAACAGCATCCACAAAAAAGCCGCTCACTCATGATGAGTAAACGGCTATTTTATCAAAATATACTGCGAATAAAGCTAGCACATTTTTGCTTAAAACTTATGCATTACCTTCAGCATCAACTTGTGCTTGTTGCTGGCTTTGCGCGTAAGCTTGGTCAAAGTTGACAGGGGCTAGCAATAACTGCGGGAAGCTACCACGCGTTACGATGTCACTGATTACTTCACGAGCATATGGGAACAAAACGTTCGGGCAGTATGCACCTAAGATTTGACCGATTTGGTCTTCTGGAATATCTTTTAATAAGAAGATACCTGCTTGATGCACTTCAGCGATAAATGCCGCTTCTTCCGCATTTTTTGCTGTAACGCTCACCGTTAAGATGACTTGATAATGATCGTCATCCAGTTTTTCAGCGTTGCTAGACAAATTGATATCAAGCTCTGGGTTCCACTCTTTGGTGAACACACTAGCGCCTGGGACTTCAAGTGACATGTCTTTTACGTAGATACGCTCTAGTGCCAATTGTGGTTGTGCTTGTTCTTCAGCCATGATAAATCCTCTAAAAGTTGATCAAGTAGTTGGACAAACTGTCATTTTAATAAAAGTTCATTGTAATATAAATCGAGACAAAATCTGGATGTTTTTATTACTCTCTTTTATCTTTGCCGCTGTCTATCATTGCACAGGCAAAGACAGACAGCAACGAAAAGTAGCAGATTAACCTGCTAATAGCTCGTCAAGTTTGCCTTGTTGGTTCATTTGATTGAGCTCATCAAAACCACCGACAAAGGTCTCACCGACGAAAATTTGCGGTACAGTGCGATAGTTATTGGTTTTTTTCATTAATTCTTGACGCTCTTCGCGGCTTATATCGTGCATGCCAATTTCTTCGTAGTCAACGCCTTTAGTTTTTAAGAGTTGTTTGGCGTTTGAGCAATATGGGCAGATAGGCGTCGTATAAACTTTAACAGCGACAGTCATGGTAAATCCTTATTTATAAGTTTAGAAGGTAACCGTTTTATTATAAATAATTATTTGATAAAAATTCTTATAATCCGTTACCAGCAAGTAAATTAAAGATAGATTCGGTAATGCTCGTTATTAAAGTGGGGATGAGTAGAGCAAATTCAAGATGTTTGAGTATAAAAGCGCTGACGGTAGCATAAATGCCACAAACAAAAAAACACCTATCGATAAGGTGTCTTTTTTATTTGTGAATATTCAACGCGCCTCAATCATATACCAATTGATACGGGCTAAATATTTTTTAAACAGCAGTATAGCGGACTACTTATGTAGACTTGGTTTGGCTTTGCCTTTATTTTTAGGCTTTGCGTCTTTTAAACCAACCAATGGCATGCCCGCTGCTTGCCAGCCGCCGATACCACCTTCTAAGCGATAGACACTGTCCTTGCCGATCATCTGAATCGCCGCGCCTGCTTGCACACCCATATCACAAATGATAATCACTGGCTGCTCAATTGCACGGATTTCTTCTAAGCGGTCTTTAAGCTCAGTGAACGGTATGTTACGGCTGCCTTGGATGTAACCGGTCTCAAACTTCTTTTTGGCACGAATATCGATTAGCTGCGCGTTTTGCGAGTTAACCATCATACCTAAGGTATTGGGCGATATTTTTCTGCCACTACGTTTGTTTTCAATCGTAAAAAATAGCACGGCAAGTACGGCTAATATACCAAATAAAAACGGGTGGTTGCCCACAAATTCCAGCGCACGATCCAAACCATACCTCCAAAAAAATAAGTGTTCGGTTAAGCTGAGAAGACAGCCTAACGATACTGAACAAGGCGCTATTATACCGATTAGACCATCCATAGTAAACGGGCGATGGTCAACCAAGCGATTAACGAGCTATAAGGCAGCGATTACGATTAATAAGGCGGATACTAAGCCCTATTAATACTGCCCGTATTAATAGGGCTTAGTATCGGCTTCTTCTCTTAGGGTAACGAGGTTTTCTACACGGCGCTGTAATACCACGCCGTCAGCAACTGCCTTCCATAATGCGCAGCCTTTACTGTTGTGAGTATGACGACAATCACGGAACTGACAGTTGCCAGATAACGGTGCAAGTTCCACAAATCCTGAAATGATATCATCGGGTGTGAGATGCCAAATGCCGTACTCGCGGATACCTGGCGTATCGACGATACCGCCTTGGGTCAAGTCGGCTGGATTAAATGGTAATAAGCGACTGGTGGTAGTGGTGTGTTGACCAAGTTTTGAGTTATCAGAGATGATATTGACGCTTTGTGCCGATTCAGGTAGTAGGGCATTAATCAAACTGCTTTTACCGACACCAGATTGCCCAGCAAAAATAACCAGTTTTTTATCGATATAACGTTTTAATTCATCTAGCCCTTCTTGCTCATCGCTATCCGCGACGTTTTCAGGGCAGTCGACTGAGGTCAAGACGCTCTCATAACCGAGAGAAGCATATTGTGCCAATAATTCTTTGGTATCGACGCCGTTTTCTTCTGCCAATAAATCGGCTTTATTAAGCACCAACAGCGGCTTTACGCCAGCATGATGACAGACGACCAAATAACGATCGATGAGGGTTGGCGCGGCAGCAGGTAGCGGCGCAAACACAATCGCCAAAATATCGACATTGGCGGCGACAGGTTTAAGTTTATGATAACGATCAGGACGCGAGACCAGAGAGGTACGCGGCTTAACCGATTCAATACGTCCAAAGCCAGTATTAGGGTCAGCACTCCAGCGTACTTGGTCACCAGCGGCTAGCATCGGTAAATTGGTACGCACATGACAACGCCAAATATCGCCTAATGCCAGCTCTTGCCAAAACGGTTCAGGATCATCGGGTGCAATCTCCGGCTGCACAGGTATCACCGCAGGCAAGCTGGTCACTTGTACTTCCAACTGCTTGCCATAATGCGCCATGACCACGCCATCCATCAAACTGTCATCGATGCTGTCTTGACTTGCCAGCTGTTGTTTGTCGATGCGACGAATCTGTTGCTTAGTCAGTTTGCGTTGCCGAATTAATGCCATGGGTTTTGAACCTATTAAAAAAATATTGCTAAGTGTAGCGTGAAAGTTTGATAACATACAGCCTAAAGCGCCTGCTGCAGACAGAGATTTTGTAACGTTTTAAGGGTTATAAATCAGTAGATGCAACGTTTTGCTACTTAGCGATGAACATTGACAGGCGATTTATTTAATTAATATTGCTCCAAAGTTGTTCTAAACTTTATTGACCATAGGATATTTTATGAGTACCGGTGACCACCCCAACAAGATTAAAATCAGAAACCAAGGCAAAAAAGGGCTGGTATGGATTGACCTAGAAATGACCGGACTGGATACCTTGAATGACGAGATTATCGAGATTGCTACCGTTGTCACTGATGAAGATTTGAATGTCCTTGCCGAAGGGCCAGTGTTCGCTATAAAAGTATCGGATCAAACGTTGAATAAAATGGATGATTGGAATACCAAGCAGCATGGTCAGTCAGGATTGGTCGACCGTGTCCGCCGTAGTACCGTGACATTGGCAGAGGCCGAAGCTGAGACGATTAAGTTTCTCAATAAATGGGTCGATAGTGGTAAGTCGCCAATGTGCGGCAATTCCATCTGTCAAGATCGCCGCTTTATGGCGCGTCAAATGCCGGAATTAGAAAAATTCTTCCATTATCGCAATCTGGATGTCTCGTCAATTAAAGAGCTTTGCTTCCGCTGGCGTCCTGATATTCTCAGAAACTTTGAAAAAGGTGGCAGTCACCTAGCGTTAGATGACATCCGTGATTCTATTCGTGAATTAAAGCATTATCGTCAGCATTTCTTTAAATTAATACCGTAAAGTAAGAGTTGAGCGATCAATAGTTTGACACTTAGATGCGCGTCAATCATGCAGTGTCATTTATATAAAAAAGGTCTGTTGATAATTCAACAGACCTTTTTTATTGTTCAGAGGCGCTCAAAAAAAATGACATTAAATGAGCGATTTAAATTCAATCAATCTAAATTCAGCAGCATTACTATTAAAACTGTCATTTGAGTGCTCGTCGCCTGTGACTGCGCCAATCACCGCACTTACTTTTGGCTGGCGAATATCTTTATCTAATAATCTCCAGTCGCCGAGCACGTAGCGTTTTTTATCATGAGTCGCGTGATGAATAGCTGGACGATGGGTATGACCATGTAGTATAGCATCACTACCAGCCACTGCTTGTATCACAGCATCTTCATTGACATCCATGATATACGCCGCTTTATTGGCATTATTCTGCTGGCTTTTTTGGCGCATTTTATCGGCGATTGCCAAGCGTTTCTCTAACGATTTATTGAGCAAATACCACTGAGTCAAACGATTACGCATGATTTTGCGAAAAAACTGATACTTTTTATCATCAGTACACAAGGCATCACCGTGCTCTAGACGATAATTTTGCTGACCGACAGTTAAAGTATACGGCTCATAAATAAGCTCGCCACCAAATAGACTGCAGAATGGCTGACCTAACAAAAAATCACGGTTGCCATGCATGACCAAAATCTCACAGCCAGCTACCCGTAGCTTTTTTAACTTAACGATAAGTGGGGTGAGCCAATGACTTTGTCGTTCCTCGTCGGATAAAGACAAATAAAAATCATCACCGAGCCAGACCTCAAACCAATCACCTAAGATAAACAAGCGTTTGAGCGCAGGCAGAGCAAGGCAATCATCAAGCAGCGCCAAAAAAGCCTGCACTAAGGCAGGCTCTTCAGGCGATAAATGCAAATCGCTAATCAATACTTGCCGCACCTCATGAGGGCGGGTGGTAATTAGGTGGTCAAAACTTTGCATTTATCCTTATCCTCGTAATTTTAAACAGCAACGACTCATAAGCTTTTACAGACTCATCGCTACTGAGTAATAACTATTGAAGAATGATTACTGAGAGACAGTTATTTAGTAGCAGTTACTTAGTAATAATAGTCGCTGAGTTGATAACTACTGGCTCTTTTGGCACATCAGCATGCATGCCGAAACGACCAGTAGGTACGCCGCGCATTTTTTCGATGACGTCCATACCGCTTGTTACTTTTCCAAATACGGTGTAGCCCCAACCTTGCATGTTTTTGCCAGAATGGTTTAGGAAATCGTTGTCTTTTACGTTAACGAAAAACTGGCTGGTTGCTGAATGCGGATCTTGCGTACGCGCCATCGCAATCGTACCAGCGTCGTTTTTTAGACCGTTGTCTGCTTCGTTTTCAACTGGTGCATTGGTCGCTTTTTCATTCATTTCAGCGTCCATTCCGCCGCCTTGAATCATAAATCCGTCAATGATGCGATGGAAAATCGTACCGTCATAATGACCAGATTTTACATAGTTTAAAAAGTTTTCAACGGTTTTTGGTGCTTTTTCTTCATTGAGTTCGATAACGATCGCACCCATATTGGTGTCTAGTTCTACTACTGGTGGCATGTCTACCATGTGATATTCCTCTTTGATTGCAACGCCTAAAATGACGCTGTTAAGTGGTGGCTAAAAAGTTGGTGGTTAAAAAGTTATGGCTAGTCTAACGGCTTTTTTATCTCGTGTCATGTATCAGGCTGTTAATGCGTTCGCAAAAGCTGATAGAATAACGCAACTTTAGCTTTTTATTATCATTTTTAATAACTTGTTTTTAATGATTTGGTTTGAATTTTCCATGCTGCGTGATGGCACGTAGCATGAACTGACAATTTGCGTTAGGAGCAATGCCCGATGAGTGAGCACTCAAGCAACAATGCACAAAAAGACGAACAAAAAAACGATTTTATTCGCAATATCATTCGTGATGATGTAAAGGCACAAAAATACCCACAAATCGTGACGCGTTTTCCGCCAGAGCCAAACGGTTACTTGCACTTGGGGCATGTAAAATCTATCTGCTTAAACTTTGGCGTGGCCGAAGAGTTTGGTGGTGTTTGTAACCTACGTTTTGATGACACCAATCCAACCGCAGAAAAGCAAGACTTCATCGACAATATCGAAAATGATGTCAAATGGCTTGGATTTGAGTGGGCAGGAGAGGCGCACCATGCGTCAGGCTACTTTGACCAACTTCATGCTTGGGCGATTCAGCTTATCAAACAAGGCGACGCTTATGTAGATTTGCAATCGCCTGAGCAAATTAAAGAAAACCGAGGCTCATTCAATGAGGCAGGCACGGCGTCACCACATCGTTCTGCCAGTGTTGAAGAAAACTTGACCCTCTTTAATGACATGAAAGAAGGCAAGTTTGCGGAAGGTAAAGCGGTGTTGCGCGCCAAGATTGATATGGCAAGCCCAAACATGAATATGCGTGACCCTGTCATCTATCGCGTCATGCATCAAGCGCATCACCAAACGGGTGATAAATGGTGCATTTATCCGATGTATGATTTTGCCCATCCGCTCTCTGATGCACTCGAAGGCATTACCCATTCATTGTGTACGCTGGAGTTTGAAGATCATCGTCCATTTTATGATTGGGTCATTGACAAAATTGGCTTTGATGTACCACCGCACCAGTATGAATTTAGCCGCTTAAATGTCGATCATACCTTGACCAGCAAGCGTAAGCTTAAACAGTTGGTTGACGAAAATATCGTTAGTGGTTGGGATGATCCGCGTATGCCGACGATCGCTGGCATGCGTCGCCGTGGTTATACACCAGAGGGTTTACGTGATTTCTGTGAGCGTGTTGGTGTAACCAAAGTAGACAGCGTCGTCGACTTTCGCTTATTAGAATTTAGTATTCGCCAATCATTAGAGACGACCACAGGTCGTGGTATGGCGGTACTTAAGCCATTAAAAGTGACCATTACTAACTTTAGCGATGCGGTTAGCAGTTGGGAGTCGCAAAAAGCCGATAGCGTCAATGCACGCTGGGATGAAGACGCACAGACTTTATGGCTGACGCAGCCAAACCATCCAAATGTCGATATGGGCGAGCGTGAGATTCCGTTTACCGAAACCATTTATATTGACCAAGGCGACTATGAGATTGAACCGCCAGCAGGTTATAAGCGTCTATCACCAGAAAAGCCAGAAATTCGTCTGCGTAACACCTATGTGTTGGCAGTGACCGAACATGTACTAGATGACGCAGGTAATGTCGTTGAACTAAAAGCGACGATTGATCCGGCGACTTTGGGTCAAAATCCTGAAGGTCGTAAGGTTAAAGGCGTGATTCATTGGGTATCCGCCAGTCAAGGCGTCCCAGCGACGGTGCGCATGTACGAGCAGCTATTTAGTGTCGAAGACCCGAGTAGCGTTGCTGACGTCCATCAAGCATTAAATCCTGACTCGTTGACTGAACTCAATGCTGTAGTTGAACCGTCATTGGCAAATGCGGATGCTGGCACACGCTTCCAGTTTGAGCGTGAAGGTTACTTTATCTCTGATAGCGAAGACCACAGCACTGATAAACCGATATTCAACCAAATCGTGAGCTTGCGTGACAGCTATAAGCCAGCTTAATGTAACACTATCAGCGGCATTAGCGCTTATTCGAAAAACTACTGAACAATAGTAGTTTGCAAGCTTGCCCATTTCTAGTACGCTAGGGATGGGCTTTTTTGTGCATGATTATAAAGTGATTGATCGTAAGATTTGAGGAAATAATAATGGCAAAATTTTTAAACAGCAGTGGCACGACTTACCATTTAGAAGAATTGATTAAAAATGCGTCTGATAGGTTGATTATCATCAGTCCCTATTTAAAGCTGAATGAGCGTATTAAAGAGCTATTAGAAGATCGTAATCGTCTCAAAATTGATATTAGAATCGTTTATGGCAAGAATGATTTGCACCCAGAAGAAATAAACTGGCTCAAAAACCTGACTTTTATTCGCACCAGCTTTTGCAAAAATTTGCATGCGAAGTGTTATCTGAATGAAAACGAATGCATTATTACCAGTTTGAACCTTTATGAATTTAGCCAAGTCAATAATAATGAAATGGGCGTGCTGATTTATCGTAATGAAGATGCCAAGCTTTATGCCGATACTTATGAGGAGGCACAGCGCATTATTCGTATCAGCGATGAAGTGCGCATGTCGCTTGAAAAAGTGACGGAATCTGATGGTAGGACTGATAATACTGCTACTGCCAGTCATACAATGCCCAGCAATAATGCTAATACAACGGTCGCACCTACTGCTACAGAAGTGGCAACGCCTAATTACTCTAAATTAACGACGGCGAAGCTTGCCAAAGAGCTGGGTTTTAAGACCCAAGAGTTAAATGATAAGTTACTTGCAGCGGGCTATTTACAAGAGCAAGAAGGTGAGCTTACATTAACAGATGCTGGGCGTGCAGCAGGTGGCATCAGTAAAAAAGGTAAATTCGGTGATTTTTGTTTATGGGATTCTGGAATGGTGATTTGATTCATTCGTTAAGTCTATGCTAAGTTACCTAGTAATAAACAGAATAACCGCATTACAATCCTTCATAAGACAGTCATAACCAGTTTGCTAAGATAAAATAGAATTTTTGCTGACGTGCTTTGAGTTATTGTGTAATATCTGACAGGGCACGTTGATAATAAAAAGTACGTTGATAATAATAGAGCACGCGAATATCTTTGGATATTAGTGCTCATCACTAACATAGCTAAGGAATTAAGCATGGCACATTTACGTTTAGGCGATACCGCACCGAATTTTGACGCTGCAACCACAGAGGGTAATATCAATTTCCACGATTGGGCAGGCGATAATTGGGTCGTTTTTTTCTCTCATCCAGCTGATTTTACGCCAGTATGCACGACTGAGCTTGGCCGTGCTGCGGCACTGAATGGCGAATTTCAAAAGCGTGGTGTCAAGCCAATCTGTATCTCTGTTGATGGTATCGATGACCATCATGCGTGGGCAAAAGACATTGGTGAGACGCAAGGTACTGAGCTAAATTTTCCAATCATTGCTGATCCGAACAAAGAAGTCGCTGAGCTATATGACATGATGCATCCAAATGCAGATAGCACGCATACGGTACGCAGTGTCTTCATTATTGATCCAAATAAAAAAATACGCTTAACGCTGACTTATCCTGCGAGCTGTGGTCGTAATTTTGACGAGATTATCCGTGTCATTGATGCTCTGCAACTGTCTGATGAATATAACATTGCGACGCCAGTTGACTGGAAAGATGGTGATGATGTCATCATTCCACCAAGTGTCAAAAACGAAGATATCGCGGCTAAATACCCTAAAGGTTATACAGAAATTAAGCCTTATTTACGTACTACGCCTGCACCCAATAAATAAGTAGTATGATTGGATGAATGCAATGAAGCCTCATGACGTAACGTTGTGGGGCTTTTTGTTGTTGAGTCTCTGATCAAAAAAGCAAGCCTAATAAGGCTTTGCTATGATGAGCAGAGTAGGATATAACTGTTGTATAAAGGATGGTAAGTCTTTATCTATCATCAACAGCGTAACAACCATAATAAAACCAGATAGCGTTGAGTCGCTTTTTGTCTAATCTTACAAGGAATTTGCCATGAAAAAACTATACGTCACCCGTACCGCGCCCAATCCACGTAAAGCCCTTATTTTGTTAGCATCAAAAGGCATCGATGTCGATGATATGGATGACGTTGACGTGATTGACATTGATTTTGCTGCCAATGAGCAAATGTCAGACGAGTTCACCAAAATAAATCCAATGCAGACCGTGCCAGTTCTCATACTAGGTGATGGCACAGTACTCAATGATTCACAGGCTGTATGTGAGTATCTCGACCGTGTCTATGGTGAGCGTTCGGTGATGGGTAATGATGTAATACAACGTGCGCAAGTGTGCGCTATGCGCCGCATTGCTGAGTTTGAGGTATTATATAACTTTATGCTGGCTTTTCAGCACAGCCATCCGTCCAAAGCCCAACGCGTTGAGCAAGTCCCAGAGTTTGTCGCGCCATCTGTTGCACGGGCTGTTAAAGCCCTTGCTTATTTTGAAAATATTTTAGAAGGTCGTGAGTATTTGGTCGGTGAACAATTAAGCTTTGCTGATATCGTCCTATATCTCGGTTTGGATTTTGGTAAAGTCCTGAACGTAAATCCGAATGAGCAGGGCGAAAATCTTGCGCGTTTTTATCAAATGATGAATGAGCGTTTCAGTATTAAAAATATGGCAAAAGCCAAAATTTCTCATACAAACGAGTAAGACTAGCGCGAAAAATTAAAAAGGTGACATCATTGATGGTCTTGAATAATTGATGAAATTTCCAATTATCTGAGACCATTGATTTTTTATGGTACTTTTAAATATTAAAATAGCAGTTACGATGAATCCATAAAAATAAACACTTTGTTACAACCATGGTAATCAACGGCGCTATAGTGGTGAATTGTGACGCTTTAATAAAGTGGATATCATCAGCCCCTTATTGTTAAATATTTAACCTGATTTTTCAAATACTTGGACTTAAAAAAGGGATAACCACAAGGTATGACTGCTATGACCTCATCTGTTAAAAAACGGCCAATTCGATTCACTTTACTACCAAGTTTGTTGGCACTAAGCGTTGTTTTAAGTGCTTGCCAAGATACCTCTTTGCCCAATGAAAGTGACGTACAAGAAGGCACTCAGACAAGCGCTGATGCAATAAATGGTGATGGCATAGATATGAACGCTGATGCAGTAACGGATGATATTCAGATGGATAAGATGAGCGCTGAAGAGAAAATGATTGCCAATCTTTCACGTTATCGTTGGACATTGATGTCTGCAATGGACAAAGGCGCACAGCCATTAAACATGCTGACGGATATTAAAGACCAAGTGCGTTTGTCTTTTAATCAATACCAAGGTGAGAATACGTTAAGTTATAGCGTTGGCTGTAATACTATGAGCGCTGGCTACCAATTGCAAGGTCACACTTTGACTATTGAAGAGGGTATGAGTACGAAAATGTCTTGTGGTGAGCTCGATAAGGCTGAAAATAGTTTAAATCAGCTGATGCAAGGTGAAAGCCAGTTAACATTAGTGAAAGCTAGCAGTACTGGAGATGGCGACGCCAAAGACAACAACTCTAACGGTGATAGTCTCAAGAGTGATAAGCCAATATTAACCCAAGTTACCAGTGATGGAGCAACGTTGATTTGGGAAGGTAGGCTTACCTCACAAGCCAAGTATAATAGTAAAGGTGAGACCGTATTCTGGGCGGTAAGCTCGAAAATGATACCTTGCACCGATAATGGCTCAGAAATGTGCCTACAAGTGAAACCCATTACCTATGATGACCAAGGTATTAAAACGAGCGAAGGCAAGTGGGCAGTCTTTACGGGTGAAATCGATGGTTATCAGCATGATGGCATGCACGATGAAGTATTACGTCTACAGCGTTACCCATTAGACAGTGACGATAGCAATAGTACAGAAGGTGAAGAATATGCTTATGTGTTGGATGCAGTGATTGAAAGTGCCGTCGCAGAGTAGTCGGTTTAAGCCGCTTTATTTTTATAGTAAAGCGATTTTATAGTAAAGTGATAGTGTAAATAACTTAGACAGTTCGAAAAACACGCGGCATTTGAACGCGTGTTTTTTTATGCTTGTGTTATAAGCGTTCTTAACGCAAGTTCCCCAGATCTTCTTCTGTCAAACGCCAGCGGCCTTTTTTCTTAGACGCACCGCGCCCACGCATGGCGCTGTTTAATATTAATTTATTCATGGAGTGGCTTGAATGCGCATGACAGATGGCGCAGGCAAGACCATCGGCGGCATCTTGCTGTGGCACGACATCCAAAGATAGTATGCGGCAGACCATCTCTTGCACTTGCTCTTTTGCCGCTGCACCATACCCGCAAACGGCTTGCTTAATCTGGCGAGCGGTATATTCCGATACTTCTAAATCTAGAGCAACCATGGCGGCAATAGCAGCACCTCGCGCTTGCCCAAGTTTCAACGCTGAGTCAGGGTTTTCTGCCATAAACACTTGCTCAATAGCCGTATAGATAGGCTCATCAGCATATTTCAAATGATGCTGAGTAATACGCGTTAAGCCATTAAAAATCCGCTTTAGACGTTCAGGCATCTCTTTGGTGTCGGTACGTATGGTACCTGCATCGATATAGGTGAGTTTGTCGCCCGTCTGTTGGATGATGCCATAACCGGTCATGCGCGAACCAGGATCAATTCCAATAATAATTGCCATAATATCCCATCTTGCTTATATTTTATTTTATATTCAATACTATATAAATTGGATACGGTGTCAGACTCGCTCAGTCTACTACTCGTAGTACTTTTACTCATCTTCCTTGTATCCAAATTATATCGTACCGACTATATGGCTTAAAAATTAGCCTTAAGTTTGATAGTATAGCAATCAATCCCCATATACATCATATGTTAGCCATCTTAATTTGCATGGCGCTCAATTTATTGGTTTTTATTTTATAGGACGACACTTTATGGGTCAGATAGTTGGTATTGCCATTGTTTGGTTTATTATCGAAATGCTACTTTGGTATTTGCTTGCTCAGTTTATGAGTGGTTGGTGGGTATTTATGTGGTTTATTATCGCCGCAGTCATCGGTATCTCCCTCTTGCGTAAAGGGATGGCTGCCCTCAATCCAATGGCACAGCAGATGAAAGCAGGTGGCATGATGAACCCATCGATGCGTCCGCAAGAATCAACCATGATGAAAAGTGTGGCCATGGCAGCGGCTGGTATTTTGCTACTCATTCCAGGTGTGCTGAGCGATTTACTCGCATTATTGGTGATATTGCCACCCGTGCAAAAGAAGCTCAAAGACTTTGCTAATAATTATGTCATGAATAATCAGCAAAAAATGATGGAAATGATGGCCAAGCAAATGGGTGGACAGATGGGCGGCGGACAAAATCCGTTTGGGGGTATGGGCGGTCAAAACCCATTCGGCGGCGCAGGTGGTATGAATAATCAAAATCCGTTCGGTCAACAACAAAACCCGTTTGGTGATGGATTTAAACAGCATACAACGATTGATGGGACAGCAAAAACCATTCCCAAGGATGTGAAAAAAATCACCAAATCTGCTAATGATGAATAGTTAAATTAATAGGCAAGCATAAGAAAAGCCCCTTTCATCAATGATAAAAGGGGCTTTTTAATGGTTATTACTAAGTCTTTATGAAATGGTAGATTATAAGTGAACCTACCAAATATTATTAGAATAATAATTAACCGAATAGAACAACCGAAGTGCCGCTGTAAGATGGTGACCCATGAACCGTGAAGTTCAGGGCGGATGCGTCACTGCCTCTGCAGGTTTCCTGATACACCGCAAGCGGTGCAGGCATACACAATGAAGCAATAGGTACCACATCCTGGTAAAGCATTATCGGCTCAGGGAATAAACATCTACTAGCCAACACTTCAGAATATAATTATCTTAACGAATGGTTTGAATGATTGCAAGTATGATTTACAGATTGATACGTAGATTTAGAGAGTGGCATTATTGCTATTAAGTTTTAACCGCCTTTTCTACTGTATAAATGTGCTTTAAATAAGTATGCTTTAACGCTTAAGGGTGGGCGTAAAATGACGATTTTTCAGCTATTTTAAGATGTGTGTTAAGATAGAGGGCTTTAAACATCCTAATATAGCATTATAGGCGTTCATTCACTTGAGGAGCGGTAATCCATGACCAATACCCAGCAACAATCAGCATTTATCGATGATAATCAGGCTCAGCTCAATAGCAAGCAGGATGGCGATCAAAATAAAAAAGTGCCGCATGTCTTAATGATATTAGATGGTTTTGGGCATCGTGAAGACGATAAGGATAATGCGATTGCTGCCGCCAATATGCCAAATTTGGATAGGATTTATCAGCAATATCCGCATGGATTGATATCTGCTTCTGGAGAAGACGTTGGTTTGCCAGATGGGCAGTTTGGCAATTCAGAAGTTGGGCACATGAACTTGGGCGCGGGTCGCGTTCTGTATCAAGATTCGACTCGTATCTCAAGTGAAGTGGCCAATCGTGAATTTTATAAAAACGAAGCCTTAGTCAAGGCGGTTAAAGCCGCGAACGAGTTGGGTGGTAACGTCCATATCATGGGTTTGCTGTCAGATGGTGGTGTACATTCGCATCAAGATCACATCGAAGCAATGTGCCACTCGGCGTTAGTGCACGGCGCTAAAAATGTCTTTGTTCATTGTTTTTTAGACGGACGCGACACCCCACCTAAATCGGCGGATAAGTATATTAATCGTCTGCGGGATCATATCAATAAGCTTAATGCTCATTATGAAGGCGGCCGCGTACAGATTGCCAGTATCATTGGGCGCTATTATGCAATGGATCGTGACAATCGCTGGGATCGCGTCCAAAAAGCCTATGAGCTTATCACTGAAGGTAAAGCCGATCGTCTGTCTACGCGTGCAGATGGCGCAGTACAAGCTGCTTATAAGGCACGCGAGACCGATGAGTTTATTAATCCAACGGTAGTGATTGGCCGTGATGAGGTGCCATATACCGTTGATGACAATGACGCGCTTATCTTTATGAACTTCCGTGCTGACCGTGCCCGTGAGCTGGCGCAAGCTTTTGTCTTGCCAGATCATGAGTTTTCAGGTTTTGCCCGCAATAAGCAGCCAAAACTTGCGGCATTTGTGATGCTGACCAAATATTCTGACGTTTTAGCAGACAATCCAAAAACTAGCGTTGCTTATTATCCCACGTCATTGACCAATACGCTTGGCGAATATTTGCAAGACAATGGTAAAACTCAGCTGCGTATCGCTGAAACTGAAAAATACGCACATGTGACGTTTTTCTTTAGCGGTGGTCGTGAAGAAGAGTATGAGGGTGAAACACGTATTCTCGTACCCTCTCCAGATGTGGCGACTTATGATCTGAAACCAGAGATGAGTGCGCCTGAAGTGACTGATAAATTAGTGGCTGCCATCGAATCAGGCAAATATGACGTGTTAATTGTCAATTATGCCAATGGTGATATGGTCGGGCATACAGGGATTTTTGATGCGGCTGTAAAAGCAGTAGAGGCGCTAGATGTCTGTGTTGGCCGTATTGAGTCAGCGGTACGCGCTGCTGGCGGTGATATGCTTATCACAGCAGATCATGGCAACTGTGAGCAGATGCAAGATTACGAAAGCGGTCAAGTACATACTCAACATACCACTGAACATGTGCCACTCATTTATGTGGGTGAGAAAAAGCTACAAGTACGTAGTCGTGGTAAGTTGAGCGATGTCGCACCGACTATTTTGGCGCTGATGGATATTGAGCAGCCTGCTGAAATGACGGGCGAAAGCTTACTGGTTCCAGCGTTGTAAGTCAGGCATTTAATACTATTGTATTGACAACTTACTAGCGTTGTTAGAAGTAATAGAAAGGGGAGAGATATTTATTGTCTCTCCTTTTTTTGATCTGTTTTTTAAGAGATATTTGGCTGACTTTATTTATCTTTAAATGTTTGGATAGTTAGAAAAATAAGGGCAAGCATGATATTTAGCCTGCTAAACAAACTTGACACCGCTACTCATCATTTGATGAAATCATATGAGTTGTCGTGAATGTTACTTGCAATACTCTCCTAGTCTTAGACTGGCTCTTGATGCTATCTTATGAGATAAATATTCATCTATATATCTATAAAAATAATTCTATTATTAAACGAGTTCTCTTATGCGTTCTATTTATTTTATGCGCTTACCAGTGACGAAGCGATTGGGCAAACAAGCAATGAAGGTATTCACTGCGCCGACTATTTTTAAACCTGCATTGATGATAGGTCTGCTTGGGCTCAGCACTGCTAGTATGTACGCACAAGCAGCGAGGTCACCAGCTAATGCGACCATCAATAATCCCACCGCCAGTCTACAACTGATTAGCTTAAATGCTGATGAGATAGTCACAGAAGATGACACTAATAATTTATCAGATGTCGCTGATATGCTTGAGTCGGCCGACCAAGTTGACGATTCGATAGACAGTGTCGCAGATGAGAGTGCCTTGACCGATGATACGAACGAGATCGATGTCAGTATTCCACCTGAGGTTGCGCAAGTATCATTGAATGCCATTTCTCCAGAAACGCTCAAGACGTTTGTTGCGGTAGTGGATTTGGTACGCCGTGAATATGTAGATGCGGTCAATGATGAAGAGCTGTTCAATAATGCGTTGAGTGGTATGTTGACTAAGCTAGATAGTCATGCTGAATTTTTAGATGCTGAGGCTTATGAAAACCTGCGTGCCTTTACCGAAGGTGATGTGGGCGACGTCGGTATCAAAGTCAATTATCAGCCTACAGATGGCTATTGGGTGATTACAGAAGTTATTGATGCATCGCCTGCAGATAAAAACGGCATTGCGGTTGGCGATTATTTACATCAAGTCGGTGATTTCAAACTTGATGAAGACAAAGAAAGTAACGATATCGAGCAACTTTTGACAGGGATTGCGGGGACGCAAGTAGATGTTGTCACCTCAAAAGCTGGTCGCCGCAAACATACCACGACCTTGCAGCGTAATAACAGCCACCCTCAAACGGTCGAGGCAAGTCTCATTGACGGTATCGCTGTTATCAAGTTACCTGCCTTTCAAAATAATAGCCGTGAAAAACTATTGGAAGACTTGATAGATCTAGACGCACCTATTACAGGTATCTTGCTAGATATGCGTGATAATCCAGGTGGGGTGCTAACGTCGGCGGTGAGTGTAGCCAGTTTGTTTATGAGCGACACTGATGTGGTACAAGTAAAGGGTCGTCAAAGTGATACGCGTACGCTATCCACTCAAGGTCTGGCGATACTTGAGTCGTTGCCAGTGGTGGTGCTGCAAAATCGCTATTCTGCGTCAGCGGCAGAGGTGCTGGCCAGTAGCTTACAAGCACAAAAACGTGCCACAATCGTTGGTGAAATTAGCTATGGTAAAGGGTCTGTACAGTCGGTCATCCCACTGAATGATGAGCAGGCTGTCAAACTCACCGTCGCTAACTATATGACAGCGTCAGGCAATAAGATCGATGGAATCGGGGTAGAGCCTGATATGACCTTGTCAGGAAGTGAAAGTACATGGGAGCAGCAAGCGCTTGCTTTACTAAAAACAAAAGCACTTGATTCGGGTATTCGTTTTGTCCGAAAACCTGCCAAAGTTGATCAAGCGGTGGCAGGCAATAGGGTTCAGTAAGGCTCACTTAAAGACAGGCTATCACGATGTATTAACGTTAAAATATCATTTGTCATTATTCAAAAATGGCGAATGCTATGGCTCAAATTGATCCTCAGCTATCTCTAGTTTTTTCATGCGATAGCGTAACGAGCGAAAAGTGGTGCCTAATAGTTCAGCTGCTTGCGTTTTATTCCAAGCCGTTTGTTTTAGCGCGGTAATAATCAACTGTTTTTCTTGTTCTTGTAGGTAGTGTTCTAACCCTTGAGAGGGTAACTGACCATCCTCTAATTTGCTTAGAATTGCTTTTTCATCACTTCCTTGCAGAATAGATCGATGGGTGACAGATTCTTCATGATTATGACGGGCCGTATGGTTTGGGTTTTCTGCATGATGGCTTTCTGAACGCTGTATCATAGAAGGGTAGTGCTGAGCGTTAGTACGATAAGGGTGCAAGTTGGTCGTCACTTGCTTGACCTGTGGCGCTATTGTCTCATCCATAGATTGAATGACTTTTTCTCTATTTTCTATCGATTGAGCGATCATTTGGTTGTTTGTTTGACGCTCAGAATGTTGAGTATTATTGACAACCGCTGGCTCACTCTTCTGATCTTGAGAGACTGCGCGGTGATGGGTTATATCAATATCAGGCAAACCCAAGTGGCTGATGTCAATGTGCGGTGTCTCTGCTAGGGTTACTGCACGTTCAAGGACGTTACGCAGTTCACGAACATTGCCCGCAAAGTTATGATCTTGCAAACGTTCGCATGCCTCAACAGTGAGTATCGGTGGGTTCTCTAACTGCCATTCATCAGCAATTAATGCTAAAAAGTGCTTGGCTAATACAGGGATATCATCACGACGTGCATTGAGCGTCGGCAGTTTTAACTCAATCACATTGATACGGTAGTACAAATCTTGTCGAAACGCACCGTCTTGCACCAATTGGTTTAGATTTTTGTGGGTGGCGGACAAGATACGAATATCTACGGGAACCTCTTTGGTATCACCAATGGCTCTCACCGTTTTTTCTTGAATGGCGCGCAGTAGTTTTACCTGCATGGCTAAAGGCAAGTCTGCCACTTCGTCTAAAAATAACGTGCCGCCATTGGCCTGTTGAAACAGCCCTTGCTTGTCAGCGACAGCTCCTGTAAAGCTGCCTTTTTTATGACCAAAGAACTCTGATTCCATCAGCTCTGATGGTATTGCTCCACAGTTTACTGGTACAAAGCTACCATCACGGCGTGGGCTTAAATCATGAATCAATCGGGCAACCACTTCTTTACCAGTACCCGAAGCGCCTGACAAAAATACAGGTGCTTGTGAGCGTGCCAATTTTAAAATAGTATTTTTCAGTGGGTGCATCACAGCAGAATCACCAATGAGTCTACTGTCCAGCAGTTTTTGTTCGGGTGAGCATTCAGCTGTGGCTTTTGCTTCATTATCTTGATGAATAACTTTTAAAGCATTTTCCACCAGTTGACGTAGGCGCGGTAACTCAAGAGGTTTATTCACAAAGTCGAAAGCACCAAGTTTCAAGGCTTCAATGGCAAGATCCATACTGCCGTGAGCAGTAATCACGGCAATGGGCGTACTAGAGCTATTACTGATTTCTTTTACCAACTCTAGTCCTGACCCATCAGGCAGCTTTAAATCGGTCAGGCAAAAATCGTAATCATTGTCTTGCCAGTATGATCTTGCTTGTGACAGAGTATATGCTACATCACTTTTAATGCCCATTTTGGTCAAAGTAATTTGCATCAATCGGCACAGATCCACTTCGTCATCAACGACTAGCGCGGTTGTTGTCATACATCATCTCATCGTATTCAATAGCTATAAAATGGTAAGAACCAAGAGGCCTTAATGGCAAAGTATTCCATATAATATTAATACTTGGTAACGTTAATATTTATAAAATAGTGGTATTAACATTATGTTCAATTGTATTAATATGACTATCGGCGCCAATAGCAGGTGCTATCAAGCGAAAACAGGTTTTCTCATGTTCAGGAATATAAAGCAAGCGAGTTTGATTGGCCTCACAAAAAGCTTGTGATAAATACAGTCCTAAGCCTGTCCCTGCTTGGTCTGTAGTAAAAAATGGATTAAATAAATGTTCTAAGTCTTTGGTGCTAACCCCACGACCAGCATCCAAGATATCAATTATAACATCGTTATCCGCACAATAAATCTCGATTTCCACATAGGCATGAGGGTGGGCGTAGCTACTGTAGCGCAAGCCATTGTTAATTAAATTGATTAAGACTTGCTCTAGTTGATGCGTGTCGAATGATATGGTCGGTTGTGTTTTTACGTGTAGAAAAACATCGTGTCCTTGAAAGTAATTCTCTAAAAATGTTGGCATCCAGTCTGCCAATATAATCGCCTGCTGGTTTGCAGTTTGCTGGCGAGACAATTTTAGTACATCTTCGATAATGCGATTCACGCGTTTTGTTTGTGAAAATATCATTTGATAAAGCTCATGATTCGCTGCCATATCATCATTTGAGATAGTCGCCGTTATCGTATTATTTGCTGTATCGACTTCTAGATTGGCTTCTATAACATCTTCCATTAATAATTGGCTGGCTTGTGATATCGCTGCCAAAGGATTCCTTATTTCATGGGCGATGCTCGCCGTCAATTGCCCTAAAGAAGCCAGTTTTAATTGTTGGGCACTGGCTTGCTCGCGGCGTAAGTCCTCTAACATTATCAGTTTGCTGTCATCCTTTAATGGAATGATTTGTACGCGCAGTTTACCAAATATGGAAGCGTTTGCGACTGCAGGCAAATCATAAATAAAGGTGCGTGATTGGCCTGCCGCTACTGACAAACAGGCTTTAAATAGCTGCGTATGTTGTTGACCAAGCTGCTGCTGAAAGTTAGATAAGAGTGCACTGCGAGTATTGTTCCTAGTATCTTTTGTATCAATAGAGGTGTTATGCAATGATGCGGAAGGGGTCGGCGAAAGGCTAAGTAATTGGTGAGCGGCAAGGTTTGCTAAAACGATATGCTGTTTATCGATGACGATGACACCATTAACCATTTGCGTGATGACTTCTTGGTTGATGACGTTTAATCGTTCAACTTCTTTAGCGTGACTCGCTGCTACTTTTTCAAGTTGTACCAAACGCTGTGAGATGGACCAGCTTAAACCACCAACCGCCAAAAAGCTGGCTGACATGAGCAATGCGTCCCCTAAATTTGCTAAGCTCATGCTATTGGCTATGGCATAAAAGAATTGCTGATAAATGACAAAAATAATAGCGAGTAGGGTAATAATTAAGGCTTGTGATCCGTGTAGCAACATAAAACTCGCTGCGACGACCACCATATATAGCATGGTCAACTGTAAATCAGGCGCACCCGCTGTATATAGTAATAAGCTTAATATAATGACGTCTAATACTAAACCAAAGGCTAGCTGTCGCCGCATTTGCTGATTAACGACATAAAACAAGCCAAGTAAAATAAGGCTAAGCAGGAAATAAAAGCTGAGCGTTGTTTGTTGTAAAAAGCTTGGTAGAGAGAGGCTGTTGTCAGAGTGAGCGGTGATATACACCATCAGTAGAGAAAACAGACTAACAGCAAAGCGGTAACTGCTATAAATAAGCCCCAACCTGCGCAATTGAGGTAGAGATAGCGTGTCATCACGATGCAAATAGTGAGTAACAGCAGAGACGATATTAGTAGCAGGCTTCATAGATTGACCGCAATAAGGGAACAGTTGCTAGGGTGTATCTTCATTTTAAAATAGAGATAAAATGAGATAAATTACAATCAAACAAGGAATATATCGTCATTAATATCGGGATATTTGACGATACTTGATAAAATTTAGCCATTTTCAGACCATGTAGATGTCCATCAATTGAACTGAGGACACGCCCTAATGAGTTATGGCTGAATTAGACCATGACGAATGGCCAGATGTGTTAACTTCACATCGCTATCAACCCCAACTTTTTCATAAATACGATAGCGGTAAGTGTTGATGGTTTTGACACTCACAAATAGCTGATCGGCGATTTGCTGCGGGCTTTGACAGTTAACAACCATCATTGCCACCTGTTTTTCGCGATCACTCAGTAAGTCAAAAGGTGAGTTGGCATTATCTGACAGCAAAACATCAGCCAGTTGCTCAGCGACATCTTGGCTAAAATAACGACCACCTTGATAGATTTTTTTGACAGCGCGAATCATCTCATCGAGCGGCGTGCCCTTCGTAATATAGCCATTGACCCCCGCTTTAATAAGCATAGAAGGGTAAGGCTGCGCTGACATACTGCTGACGGCCAATATTTTGATACCCATATCCAGCTGAATTAAGCGTTTGGTTGCTTCAAGCCCACCAATATTAGGCATATTGACATCAAGCAAAACCACATCAGGGCATAATTGTTTGGCCAATTTGATGGCCATGTCACCGCTGTCCGCTTCGCCGATTACTTCGATATCGATACTATCTGACAACATGCGGCTAATACCCATTCTCACCAAATCATGATCATCTACTACCAGTACTTTAATCATAACGATACTCTTTGTTGTTTGTCAGAATGAAGGCTTTTATTGACGCTAAATGACAAAAAATAAAATCATTAGAGTCGTTTTTTTTAGTTTTTGGAAAAATAAAATATTGCTAATCTTTTAGATAGATACCATTGTTTAATATAACAAAAAACGAATAATTACAGTGTTCAAAGTTAAGATATATTGCTGCAATGTGAGTCAATGTTTCTGTAATATAAAGTGGTTGTAGTAAAATTTGAATTACACCAAAATAAATTATTAAATCAGCTTGATACATTAAACTTAAATGCAAACCATGATACACTAAAAATACAAAAACTCTATACGAGTACTTATAAACCCATTCATAAACGCTACGTACGTTGTTGCTATTGGTTAGTATGTAACTGATTCTCTAATTAACAGCATCGTGACAGCAGGAGGCATAATGAAGCAACTACCATTAACCAAACAGCAATTAATCGCTGCTATGATTTCGTTGAGTTTGGGCAGTGTTGCACAAGCCGCACTTACTATTAATGGTAGCGCTGACACTAGCTCTAGTGCTCGCATGAGTTGGGGCGGTGCCGATAGTTTGTCTGAAGCACGCAATATTATGTACAAATCCAAAGGCTCAGCCATCAAGAAAGTTGATAGTGGCAATGGTACGACCAGTATCACCAACGCCAATAGCTTCGGTAGTAGTAATAACAGTTACAATAGCAGTAATAGCTACAATACAACGTATCGTGGCTCATTTGGTAGCAGTAACATGATACCGATCAGCACTGATTCGCGTAGTGTTGCGGTCATCGATGCTGAAACGGGCGAATCTATTTATGAAAAAGATGCTGACATTGCGCGCCCAATGGCCAGTATCTCTAAAGTGATGACGGCCATGGTCGTATTGGATGCTGGTCTCGATATGCGTGAAGAGCTCACACTCGATCCAGAAGATTTCGTTGGCCCTAAGCGTGCCAGCTCTAACCTCAAATCAGGCGATCGTTTGAATCGTGCTGAGATGTTGCTGATGGCACTGATGAAATCAGAAAATCCAGCAGCAAAGAGTTTAGCGCGTAATTATCCAGGTGGCTATACTGCCTTTATACGTGCCATGAATCGCAAAGCGCAAGATCTGGGTATGACCACGGCGTTCTTTGGTGATCCAACGGGTCTTGATAAGCGCAACGTCGCTTCATCAAATGACTTGGTTAAAATGGTTCGCGCGGCAGGTAACTATGACGTGATTCGCCGTTTCTCGACCACCAAGAGCTATGACTTTTATGTGTCTAACTACTCAAGTGGTAACCGTACTTATAAAGCCAATAACACCAGTAGCTTGGTTCGTGCCGGTGATTATCCAATTGGTATCTCAAAAACAGGTTTCATCAATGAAGCTGGTCGTTGTGTAGTAATGGAAACGCGTGTGAATAACCGCCCAGCAATTATTGTCATCTTAGGAGCGAACAGCTCAGCCACACGTTGGGGTGATGCCAAAAATATTCTAAACAGTTTAGCGACACGCCGCACGGTATAACTTTACTGTTTTAGCATTTATAAAAAGGCTGTTATTCGATATAACAGCCTTTTTATTGTGTTGAATTTAAGGTGTGTCTTCAATTTAACCAATGGACTTCTAAATGGGCTAAAAAATTATCTCATTTTTATCTCCATTTTTAAAATGAGGACACACTCTAGGAAAAATAACATGACTCAAATATCGACTGTTATATCAGCGCCAAAGCTATATTTACTGACCAATGACGATGAGTTTGCGCTGCTGTATCACAAATTAGAAGCAGCACTAGCAACAGGATTCATTGCGCTGTTACAAATTCGTCGCAAGCAGATATTGGCGCTACCTGATGGTGAGTCTCGTCTATACGAAGAGGCTAGAAAAATAGTTGAGTTGGCGAAAGCGTACAGCGTACCAGTCGTCATCAATGACAATATTAAACTGGCTGCCAAGCTCGGCGTTGGTGTGCATTTGGGTCAACAAGATGGCGAAGTCACTGATGCTAAGGACGAACTCCAACCAAACCAAGTGATCGGACGCACTTGTCATGGCAAGATAGAACTGGTTGAAGCAGCAAAAAATGAGGGCGTAAGCTATGCCGCTATGGGTGCGATTTTTACCTCAAATACAAAACCTAACGCCAATATTATCTCGCGCCAGCAGCTTATAGATGGCTGTCAGCAAAATATAGCGATATGTGTTATCGGTGGCTTGACGGCAGAAAATGTCACCGAACTGGCAGGTTTGCCCATTACTTACGTGGCGGTCGTTGGGGATATTATGGATTTACCCGTGGATCAAATCGCTGTGCGCTGTCAACAGTGGCAGCAGGCATTCTCTCAATGGAAAATGCCTACTTGACCACTAGAACTTTAATTTAGAATGGCTGTCTTAGAGTAAAATGAGTCGTTATTCAGCGTGTTCCATGCATAGTGTAGCGTAAGGCAGTGCTTGTAAGCGTTGCTCTTCAATTTGCTCACCGCAGACTTCACATTTACCATAAGTCCCGTTCTCAATACGACTTAGCGCATTTTCGACATAGATCAAACTTTGACGGGCTTCAACCATCAAATTTGTACGCATGTCGTTTTGACGATAAGAGATGGCTTGGTCTTCCCAATGCTCATTGAGGTCGTCCTGCGGGTTTTGGATATGATCTTCGATTTTATCGATACGAGTCTCATATTCTTCTTTAAGTGTTAGTAGGTTTTGTTTGGCAGCTTGGAGGTCGATACTCATTGGGTTCTCCTAATGGGTTATTTTTATTGTAGGTATTATTTATTATCAGTGCTAATAGTATCTTAAACAGCCTTATTACTAAGTGCCACCACGAAATGTTACTGATTTTTATTAAAATTTAGCCATTTGTCTTATTTTTATCCCCATTTTCAAAATGAGGACACGCCCGAGTAAAATTTAATAGTGCGTTCTTTATGAGCACTTGCTAGAAAACTGCTAGAATACACCGCCTCAAATTCTTGCTTGGTTACTTTTATAAAGCCACAGACAAGAGCAGCCGATTTGATAAATATTTTCAGTAATGAGTAAAAAGCCAACCGATAGATTAACAAGAGATGATGCATAGGAGCAGGTAATGAATTTTTTGCGTATGAGTGAGCTGAGCTTAACGGATAAAGTGGTGTTGATTCGTGAAGATCTCAATGTGCCTATTAAAAACGGTAAAGTCGCCAGTGATGCACGCCTGCAAGCCAGTTTGCCTACGATTAAGATGGCGTTAGAAAAAGGCGCGGCCGTTATAGTTTGTTCACACTTAGGTCGTCCAACTGAAGGCAGTCCTGAGTCGATATATTCGCTAGCACCAGTTGCTGAGTATTTAAGTGATAAATTAGCCACAGAGTTATCAAAGCCCGTTAGCTTAAACAATGACTACCTTACAGAGGGCGTGGCAATTAAAGCAGGCGAGGTCGTGCTATTAGAAAACGTACGCTTTAATCAGGGCGAAAAGAAAAACGATGCGAATTTAGCACAGAAATACGCTGATTTATGCGATGTATTCGTGATGGATGCATTTGGCACCGCACATCGCGCACAGGCCTCAACAGAAGGCGTTACCCAAGCTATGCATCGAGCAGGAAAAACAGCTTGTGCAGGACCTTTATTGGCGGCTGAGCTTGATGCGTTAAGCTTGGCACTTGAGACCCCAGCACAGCCAATGTTGGCAATCGTTGGTGGTTCCAAAGTATCGACAAAGCTAGAAGTGCTGCACAGTTTGTCTGAATTATGCTCGCAGATTATCGTTGGTGGCGGTATTGCAAACACCTTCCTAGCGGCGCAAGGTCATAGCGTTGGTGCGTCACTGTATGAAGCGGACTTGGTTGAGACAGCTCGTGACATTATGACTAAGACTGAGATTTTATTACCTGAATATGTTGTCGTTGCTGATAAAAATGAGATTGATTTTGCTGATTTCACGGGCTCATTACAACAAGCCACTGCGACCATCAAATCTGTCGATGCGATAGGCGAAAATGACATGATATTGGATATCGCTCCAGAAAGTGCTAAGCAATTAGCGGATGCTATTATCAACGCAAAAACCATTTTATGGAATGGTCCGGTCGGTGTTTTTGAAGTCGATGCTTTTGGTCAGGGCACAAAAATCATAGCAAATGCCGTTAAAAACAGCGAAGGATTTTCGATTGCTGGTGGTGGTGATACGCTTGCTGCAATTGATAAATATCAAGTGGCAGATGGCGTTAGCTACATGTCAACAGGTGGTGGCGCATTTTTAGAGTTTGTAGAAGGCAAAGTATTGCCTGCGGTTGCTGCTCTACAGATTGATGCGTAATGCTTTAACGATATTTAGCAGATGAGTAACATTAGCCGTACAATTTAGCCTCACCATCTCATGTACGCTGTATCAATAATATTTTGGCTACTATTCTTATCTTATTGTTTTAAGAGAAATAAGAGTCAGTGGCCACTCATTATTATTAAGTAGTAATTATTTGTTTCTATACTGAAAATTATGATTGCATGTCTAATTTGCACTCTATAAAATAGCGCAAATCATGTATTTGACATGCTTTATTTATGAGGGATTTATTATGTTAAAACGCCATTTATTACTTGCTAGCGTACTTGCTGGTACTTTTGCAATCACTGCATGTAGCCAACAAACAGAAGAGAACGCCGAAGCTGCTGTTGAGTCTGCTGGTGATGATGTTGCTGCTAACGCTGATACTGCCGCTGCTGAAACAGAAGCCGCCGCTGCTGAAGCTGAAGTTGCTGCACAAAATGCTGGTACTGAAGTTGCCGAAGGCGCTGAAACTGCCGGTGTTGCTGCTACAGATGCACTAAAAAACACTGGTGAAGCAGTTGTGGTAGGCGCAAATGAAGCCGTTGCCAAAACTGCTGAAGTGGTTGCCGATGGCGCATCTGCTGTTGAGAATAAAGCCAGTGAAAACGCAGTAGAAGCAGAACAACAGTACTAATCATCAATACATAAGCAACTGAACCTAAGCCATTGATCTACTAATTTATCGATTAATAAATAGCTTATTAAGCTGTTGGTTGCAGATATTGATTGCTGTATAAGCCCTCAAAATATTTAAAAAGCTTTGGTGATAGCCAAGGCTTTTTTGTATTTAAAATCACAATCTAGCGGTTAGGGTGTGTCCTCATTTTTAGCCCATTTAAATATCCATTGATTGAATTGAGGGCAGGACTTAGTCAGTCAAAAATATGGTGCACAAGGTTTATCCGTTTTTTCAATTAGCTGTGTATCATATGGAACTTATCAAATTGTTTTATGAAACTCGCTATCATTCTGTTTTATGAATCAAGCAAAGAAAGAAATAGTCGGTTAACCGCTACGAAGCGCTGGCAATGTTTGCTATAATCACGGCGTAATAATTACGATCAAAAAACACTGGTTTTTTGCTGGTCTGACTATTATCAGGCTAGGGTTTTAGGGCAATTGTTGCAACATCGTATTTTTAAGAATGATTTCTTAATATCATATTCAAAAATTAATCAGAGAGCGTCTTATGGCTTTAATATCGTTACGTCAACTTCTAGATCATGCCGCCGAAAATAACTACGGTGTCCCTGCTTACAATGTCAATAATTTAGAGCAGATGCGTGCAATCATGATGGCAGCCGACGCCTGTGATTCTCCTGTTATCGTACAGGCTAGTGCTGGTGCACGCAGTTATGCAGGCTCTGCATTTTTGCGTCATCTGATTATTGCTGCTATCGAAGAGTGGCCACATATTCCAGTCGTTATGCATCAAGATCACGGTATGTCACCAGCAATTTGCCAACGCTCAATTCAGCTTGGCTTCTCATCAGTGATGATGGACGGCTCGCTCGGTGAAGACGGTAAAACGCCAATGGATTATGATTACAATGCCAGCGTGACTCGTGAAGTTGTCAAGATGGCACACGCGTGCGGTGTTTCGGTAGAAGGTGAAATTGGTTGCTTAGGTAGTCTTGAGACTGGTATGGCCGGTGAAGAAGACGGCTCTGGCGCAGAAGGCGTATTGGATCACGAGCAGCTATTGACCAGTGCTGATGAAGCAGAGCAGTTCGTTAAAGACACCAATGTGGATGCGTTAGCCATTGCTATCGGTACCAGTCATGGTGCGTATAAATTCACCCGTCCACCGACAGGCGATATCTTATCCATTGAGCGCGTCAAAGAGATTCATGCCCGTATTCCTAACACGCATTTGGTCATGCATGGCTCGTCATCAGTGCCGCAAGAGTGGCTAAAAGTCATCAATGAAAATGGTGGTAACATCGGTGAGACTTATGGTGTACCGGTTGAGCAAATCGTTGAAGCGATTAAGCATGGTGTGCGTAAAGTAAATATCGATACCGATTTACGTTTGGCATCAACGGGCGCTATTCGTAAATTCCTTGCAGAAAACCCTAGCGAATTTGATCCGCGTAAATACTTCAAAGCCTCTATGGTTGCAATGTCAGATATCTGTACCAATCGTTTTGAAGCCTTTGGCTCAGCTGGTCAAGCACATAAAATTCGCCCAATTAGCCTTGAAGGTATGGTCGATTTTTATAAATAAGCGTTGCCAACAAGATATGCTTATTTAATAGCATTTATCATTAAATAGCAGCTCAGTTCATTTTTTATATCAGCTCTAATAGAGGTAGTGGATTATGATTGGATTGATTAGTGGTCAAGTGCAGTATTTGATGGCACCGACTGCCTGTGTCATGACTACCTCTGGTGTCGGCTACGATATAGAGCTGCCGCTACCGTCATTTTGCCAGTTGCGTCTCAATGAGCAGGCGAGCATTTGGACGCACTTTCATGTGCGCGAAGATGCGCAGCTGCTTTATGGCTTTATCGATCGCAAAGAGCGTGATGTCTTTCGGCAATTGATTAAAATCAATGGTGTTGGCGCAAAAATGGCATTAGCAATGCTATCTGCGATGTCAGCTGCTGAGCTAAAGATGCATGTCGAGCAAGAGTCAGAGACGGCATTAACCCGTATTCCCGGTATCGGTAAAAAAACAGCGCAGCGCTTATTGATTGAGCTAAAAGATAAGCTGAAAAATATCGAAGTCGATAGCAGTCATTTAGAGTTTGCCATGCAACCTGCTGAGGTGTCTCACGAGGGCAGCATCATCGCTGAGGTAGAAGGCGCGTTGATTAGTTTGGGCTATAAAGAAAGAGAGGCACAGCAGGCGATTAAAGCCGCTAAGAGTAATGGTAATACCTTTGCCGATACGCAAGGTTTACTAAAAGCCACATTGCAACAGTTGTCAGGATTTTGATTCATTCAGCTCACTACTATTAGGGCGTGTCCTCAATTCAATCGATTATCCTCTAAATGGGCTAACAATGGCTAAATTTTGCCAAACATCGTCAAATAGCTTATCAATATCTCGATATTATTTGCGCTACTTTCCTTGTTTGACGGCAATTTATCTCATTTTTATCTCCATTTTTAAAATGAGGACACGCCCTAATAAGTATCAATAATTCTTGAACAGATAAGCGACATTCATTGTCGCTTATTTTCGTTTTAGGCTGTGCTTTATTTAGTAGCTGCTTTATGATGTTTTGCATGACTTATACGTAGCGTTTGGTTATGCTATTTATACCTATTCTTTAAAAATAATGATTTAATATAATGATAAAACCTATGATGCAAGATCGTTTGATTAATCCATTCGAAGGGGCAGGCGATGCACCTGATTCTAATATTCGACCGGCATTATTGGCTGAATATATTGGTCAGCCAGTGGTACGTGAGCAGATGGAGGTATTTATTGGCGCAGCGCGTGGTCGGGGCGAGGCGTTAGATCATACTTTGATTTTTGGTCCGCCTGGTCTTGGAAAAACAACGCTTGCCAATATTATTGCTCGTGAAATGGGTGGTAACTTGCGTTCTACCTCAGGACCTGTGCTTGAGCGCCCCGGTGACTTGGCAGCGATGTTAACCAATTTGGAAGAAGGTGACGTGCTCTTTATCGATGAGATCCATCGATTGAGTTCCGTTATTGAAGAGATACTGTATCCCGCCATGGAAGACTTTCAGCTAGATATTATGATTGGTGAAGGGCCTGCGGCACGCTCTATCAAGCTGGATTTACCGCCGTTTACCTTAGTCGCGGCAACCACGCGAGCAGGATTATTGACCTCACCACTGCGTGATCGTTTCGGCATTGTGCAGCGGCTCGAATTTTATAATATTGCTGATTTGACCACGATTGTGAGTCGTGCCGCCCGTTTGATGCGTGTACCGATGAGTGAAGATGGCGCGGTGGAGATTGCTCGTCGCGCGCGTGGTACGCCAAGGATTGCCAATCGTTTATTACGCCGTGTACGTGATTATGCTGAAGTGAGAGGCGATGGTAGCATCAATGGCGCGATTGCGGGCAGTGCGCTCGATATGCTGGCAGTTGATAGACGTGGTCTTGATCATTTGGACAGACGTTATATTGAGATATTGCACGAACGTTTTGATGGTGGTCCAGCTGGCGTTGAAGCGGTAGCAGCAGCAATGGCTGAAGATCGCGGTACGCTTGAGGATGTGATTGAGCCATATCTTATTCAGCAAGGCTATGTATTACGCACCGCTCGTGGACGCGTACTGACCCAGATGGCGATTGACCAGATGTTATGAAATTAGTCTAAAAAATACCCCTACGTTTAATACTCTAGTTAAACGTAGGGGTATTTTTTAGGCTTTGATCTCTTATAAGCACCATTCGACAGTTAAACAGTGAGTAAAGGCTCAGGCCATATTTTACCCGGATTTAAGATATTGTTAGGGTCAAGAGCTGATTTAATTGCTTGCATCAGCACTAAGGCGTTACCGTGCTCTTGCTGCATATATTTTTGTTTGCCTTGCCCGATGCCATGCTCACCTGTACAAGTGCCATCCATCTCAATTGCGCGGGTAGCTAAGCGGCTGATAATGCCGTCAGCGGTAGCAACTTCTTCAGGGTTATCGGTATCGACCAATAACAAAACATGAAAATTACCATCGCCGACGTGACCGACGATAGGCCCAATCATACCTGACGCTTCGATGTCTTTTGCTGTTTCACTGACACATTCTGCTAAGCGTGAAATAGGCACACAAGCATCGGTTGATAAGGCACTGGCTTCAGGACGTAGAGCAGAGCTGGCATGATAAGCGTTATGCCGTGCTTGCCACAGACGTTTGCGCTCGGCTTCATTGGTATCCCAAGCAAAGTCACGACCGCCGAATTCTTCAATAATATCAGTAAAGATTTGTGCCTGCTCAGCGACGCTGGCATCTGTGCCATGAAACTCTACAAATAGGGTAGGCGTCTCATCCAGATCAAGATTGGCATATTGATTACAGGCTTTAATTTGCATGGCATCAAGTAGCTCAATGCGCGCAATCGGCAAGCACATTTGAATGGTCAGCATCACTGCCTGACAGGCATCCTCAATCGTTGTGAAATGGCAAATACCGCTACCAATACACTCGCTGATGCCGAATAGTTTAAGCGTCACCTCAGTAACAATACCAAGTGTCCCTTCTGAGCCGATCATTAATCTCGTCAAGTCATAACCCGCCGCAGATTTTTTGGCACGGGTACCAGTGCGGACAATCTCTCCACTAGCGGTGACTATCTCAAGCGCGAGTACCACATCTTTCATCGTGCCATAACGTACCGCATTGGTGCCTGAAGCGCGAGTGGCGACCATACCGCCGATACTGGCATTGGCACCCGGATCTATTGGAAAAAACAGTCCAGTATCACGTAAGTAGTGATTGAGCTGCTCACGTGTGACGCCTGGTTGTACGGTCACCGTCAGATCTTCATTATGTACCTGCAATATTGCATCCATCGCATGCATATCGATGCATAATCCACCATATGGGGCATTTAATTGACCTTCTAAGGATGAGCCAATACCAAATGCAATCACTGGCATTTGATACTGATTGCAAATCTCCATCGCAGCTGCTACCTCGTGCTTATCTTGTACTGTCAAGACGGCATCGGGTGGCTGATTGGCAAGCCACGTCATCGTATGTCCATGCTGCTCACGTACCGTTATATTGGTAGTAAGTTGTTTACCGAAACGGGTTTGTAAGGCAGTAATAGCCTCGCTGTGGTCTTTTTTAGCAATTGATATTTTAGCGGTAGACATGGGTGACTCCTATACAGGGTGTCTTTTTACTGAGCCAATGAGAAATGAGCCAATGAGAAATGAGGCAATGTAAAAACTAAGCTCTCACTCACTTTAAATGTCACTAAAAAGCAATAAAAGTGAGTGGAGGTATATTGAATAAAAATTAGATAGTAATGGCTATTAACCAATACTTATTTTTATTAAAAATAACAGAGCGTTAGGCTAAAATACGCCAAACGACAACCAAAATAGCCAATATATAAAAGATAGGCGAGAGCCAGCCAACAACCTGTGTTGCAATGGCAATGAAAATGGCAAAACCTGACAGTGCTAACCAATCTCGGCGGCGATCATTAAGCATATCCGCACGAATTTGTTGTATTTCTCGCAGTTGACTGTCTTGGCGTGATCCTTGTGAGGCAAGGCTTTGTAAGCCTTGATCCAGTAGCTTTGGAATATCAGTCGTCGATAATAAAATCTCTGGTAACTGCTGACGCAGCTGTTGTAAATTACGCATCGGATCGAGCTGCTCTTTAATCCAACTGCTTAAAATCGGCTTGGCAAGTGACCAGATATCAAGGTCAGGATACAAGTCGCGACCGAGTCCTTCAACATGAACCAAGGTTTTCAATAGCAGCATGAGTTGCGGCGGGATACTCATATGGTGACGACGAGCGATATCTAAAATTTGCATTAAGACACCGGCAAAGTCGATATCATTGATAGATTTTTGCAGCATTGGACCAACCGTGCGTTTCATATCGCGCATTAAGGCATGCTTGTCTGTATTTGGTGGAATCCAACCGGCACGGCTGACGATATCAACCATCACCGTAAAGTTGTTATTCATCACCGCCAACAGCATGCGCGCGACGATAAGCTGATCGTCTTTTGATAGCGTGCCCATGATGGCACAATCAAGTCCGATATAGCGTGGTTCATGACCTAAGTCAACCGCTGCCATATCTGCGGTGAGTGTTTTAACCGGCGGTGTCTCTACAAACACATTACCCGGATGCATATCGGCATGGAAGAAGTTGTCGCGGAATACTTGGGTAAAAAATATCGTTAAGCCTTTTTCTGCTAGTGCTGCTCGGTCGTAACCAAGTTGATCAAACACTGCAACTTGCGAGATAGGAACGCCTTGGATACGCTCCATGACCATCACATTTTTGGCAGAATCATAGACTTCTGGTACATACATCAATGCGGAACCCAAGAAGTTGTTGCGCATCTGAGTGGTATTGTCTGCCTCTAAGGTCAAATCCAGCTCGTTTAACATCACTTGGCGATAGTCTTCGACAATATCGACGATATGGATGGCACGTGCCGCTTCAATACGCGCTGATGCCCAATTGGACAGCTCACGTAGCAGCTCAAAATCAGCAATGATGGTGGTACGAATATCAGGACGCACTACTTTTACCACCACTTCACGACCATCATGCAGCGCAGCAGTATGTACTTGGGCAATAGAAGCCGCCGCTAGAGGTTTGACATCAAAGCGTGCGAACAAGGTGCCAATCGATTGACCAAGACCGTGTTTAGGGTCTTGGATTTGGGTAATGGCCACATCAGAATTGAAAGGTTTGACTTTGTCTTGTAGTTGAACCAATTGCTCGATAATCTCAGGCGGCACTAAATCGCGACGCGTTGACAGCAGTTGGCCAAGCTTTAAAAACAGCGTGCCCATGTCTTCAAGCGCATATTTAATCGCATTGGGTTGGTGTTTTTTACCCCACGCCGCTGGATGTAGGCGAATTAAACGCGCCAAAGGTTGCAGCTGTGGCGCGTCTTCGATAGAAAGATGAGTATCGATGCGATAAGTTGCGGCGATACGCCAAAGCTCAAGTAAACGGGCGCGATGAGATAATAGCATGAGGTATGGGTACTCTAAAGAAAGTCGAAAATAGGGTGGGCACTGCACTTATTTATAAACTGTGCTTATCTATAAATTGCACTTATCTATAAACAGTGCTGTCGATAATAGGATTTAGCGATCATCGACGACAACAGTTATTGATGAAACGAGTTATTGAGAAAGCGTGCCTGTTCATCTTTGATAGCAGCAAGTTTGGCCTCTTCACGTTCGACATCAGCCCGCAGCTTTAATAGTTGCTGCTTAAGATCGTTTACTTCTGCTGTCTCGATAGGATCAGGAGCACTATTACCAGCCACCTCATTAGCCCAGTCGCTGACATCGTCAAAAGCGCGTTTGGCACTATGGCGCCAGCTACCTTTTAGCTGTGATATAAGTATATGTAACTGACTGGCCATCGGTTTACCAATAAATGGCTCAAGCTGTCCTGCGACGTCTGGATCGAAACCTGCGACCAGTTGTTTGAGCTGCATTAGTACCTTGTAATCACCCGCGATAGGCAGGTTGCCCTCAGTGCCACGCATCAGATTCAGCAGTTGCGCTGCGTTATCTACAGTAATGGTACAGTCTGGACGACTATGACCAATCCGTGCGCGCTCCATACTGGCTTGTTGGTGCTCGTTCATCGCGCCACTTTGCTCAAACACACTCTCGGTTGTCACCGGCTCAAAACGTAAACGCTCATGAGTGAATAAAATATCCAAACGAATCTCAGGCATTGCCATATTGAGTCGCAACACTTTGCCAGCAAGCGGTGCCAATCCTGATTTGGTAATCTCATCACTAGCAATAGCAAGGTTAATCAGCTTTTCGGCACCCGCCAAAAGTAGAACAGTCAGCATAAGGCTCTCGCATAGTCAGTTGAGCGCCTTAAAAGAGCGCATCATTTGTAAAGGTAAGTTGCCACCACTTTACGTGATGGCATGTCTATTACTATGTAATGTAATTTAAAAACTTAATCTTACGCTTTAAAGCCGCGATGGACAGCGACAATACCAGCCGTCAAGTTATGATAATCACAATTTTCAAAGCCCGCTTGCTGCATCATTTGTTTCAACGTCTGTTGATCAGGATGCATACGAATCGATTCGGCCAAGTATTGATAACTCTCAGAATCATTGACAATCAGCTTGCCCATAAGAGGTAAGGCAGTAAATGAGTATAAATCATAGGCTTTAGACAATGGCTCAAATACAGGTTTTGAGAACTCCAAAATTAATAAACGACCACCTGGCTTCAGCACACGGTACATCGATTTTAACGCAGCATCTTGGTCTGTGACATTACGCAGACCAAAGCTAATAGTGATTAAGTCAAAGCTATTGTCATCAAATGGCGCGAGTGTTTCTGCATTGGCAAGTACAAAATCGACGTTGTTGCAGCCAGCATTGATTAAGCGTTCACGACCGACTTCGAGCATGGCGGCATTGATATCTGATAACACCACATGACCGTTTCTGCCGACTTCACGGCTAAATACTTTGGCCAAATCACCCGTACCACCAGCGATATCAAGCACATGTTGACCCGCACGCACGCCTGACAAGCTAATCGCATAACGCTTCCATAAGCGATGAATACCGAAGGACATTAAGTCGTTCATGATGTCATATTTTTTGGCGACTGAGGTAAATACGTCCGCCACGCGCGCTTGTTTTTCAGCCTTATTGACGGTCTTGTAGCCAAAATGCGTTTCTTCATTACCATCAACATCAGGTGTATGCGGATTATTGATGTCATCACGCTGGTTAAAAAGCGTTTGTTTGGCGGTTTGTGTTTGTGCAGATGCATTGTCTACAGTGTTGCTGCTGGTATTGTTATTTGGCATAGTGGTTTGTTGGCCTTGTGGCGTTCCCGTTGGTAGGTCTTGGACTTGTGTAAAGTCATTTTTCTTGCTGTTTTCGATGCCAGCATCAATACCCATATTAAGCGTGCTATTAGTCTCATAGCTTTGACGTGCTTGCACTTGTGCCGTAATATTTTGATTGTGGGTGATGCTATCTCTGACCAATTTATCTTGTAAATGACCATTGATAGTAGGTTTTTGATTGAGATGCGCGTTGTTATTATGGGTGTTATCGGTCATAGCATTATCCTGTTATTTACTTTTATGATTATTGGTTTGCAAGGTATAAAATAGCAGCTAACCAAGCAAATGATGCGTATATCATACACCAAACGTCATTGGCTTACCGCCATTATCCGTCTCATGAACACGGTCAATAATCTCAAGCTCACGCTCACAAAATGGTTCAATAAAGCCGCTGACACTTTTTAGTGGTTTCATCGCTTTAAAGCCTGAATCGATAAATTCATACAAAGGCTGATAGTTGTAACGGTAGGCGGTGCCTTTAGCCAAGGCAAAGGCTTTTTGCAACATAAAAGAGTTTATATATTTATCAGTACGATAGCACACCTCTTTTAAATTACCGATTTGGATACGTCTGGTGTCGGCTTCGTTGACTACGCGATAGGCGGTCAGCATGTTGTCTTCATTAATAGCCAAATCTTGAGCCAATAGCCATTCTGCTAAATGTAAATCCAGCTCTATCGCTAAGATAGCTGCTTGTATCGCCATGCTGCCGGTTTCTAAAGCCGCTGCTGGCGCAAAACGCTCGACTTTTTGTGCCTTGGGTACAATGCGTTCTAACTGTTTGGCCAACAATTTAAACTCATCGCCGCCATACAATTGTGTCAAAAAATAATCTGCCATTAATTGATTTTGAGGTTGTTCAAACAAGTCTTTATGAGTGTTCTGAATACGATCTCGTTGCCAAGCTTGCACCTCGCTGAGTTTATCGTTTAATGGTAAATTTTCATGATAAGGCAGTGCCCAAAAACGGTTCAAATGTTGTTGTAAATCGGCTAAAGAGGCCATGGTCAGTAAACCTGCATAAAAGTAAAGAGGGTTAAAAGGTTGCGAATAAAAAGCTCAGAATAAACCATGTTTTATACTTTTGGTTTTTGTATTTACAGAGCGTGATTACAGCATGTGTCTGAGATTGTGTTCACCTTAAAAGAAAATAAAGCAGAATACAAATGCCAAACTGTTACATAGCAGCGTTATTTACCGAATTGCTGCAATGCTATGATGACGCTAATACGCTTTCAATCATAGGATGATGACAGTTATGAGCAAAAATAATAAGACGACTGAATCCACCGCACCACAAGCGCTAAGTGCACAATTTAGTGAGCAGATTATCGATGAACGCTTAACTCCCGATCCTCTGAGCCAGTTTTCTATGGACAAAGATGCACTGAGATTGGCACTGGTCACGGCCCAATATGCTCTACGAGCAACGCGGCAACAGACGCCGCCAATCCTCAATAAACCAACAGGGCTATTGGTATTGGTCAATGGTATGGAGCAGGCAGGCAAGGGCACTGCTGTCAAGCAATTGCGCCAATGGGTAGATCCTCGACTACTTAAGGTTGAGGCAACCGTTGGTGATTGTCCCTTATCGTATCAGCCGATTTGGCAGGCACATACCAAGGCGTTACCCCGTCATGGCGATGTGATGGTTTATTTTGGCAACTGGTATGCGGACTTGCTTTATAACGTCATGCGTATGGCAACGTCAGACAATGACAATGACAATGACAATGACAATGACAATGACAATGACAATGACAATGACAATGACAATGACAATGACAATGACAATGACAATGACAATGATAAGGAACAGTCAAAAAATCCAAAATCAAAAGGCACAAAGCCTGACCATGACAAGTCTGACAAAGAAAAGTCTGCCAAAGACAAAGCGTTACCGATTGCGCAATGGCAAGCATATTTACAGCAGCAGCTTATTAAGCTACAAGCATTCGAACAAGATTTAGCTGCCAATCAAACCCGACTGCTTAAATGCTGGTTCCATGTCGATATCGAAACGTTGCAAGCGCGATTGAATGACGATGAAGCCGATCCGCAGTTTTTATACCAAATTGACTGGAATAGTAAAAAAGTTATCGAAACCTTTAATCAAGTGGCTACCGTTCTGCTACGCCAGCAAGATGATTGGATCATCATTGATGGTGATGACAAGTCAGATGCGGCTGACCATTTTTGCCATGAAGTGCTACAAGCGATGCAAACCGCGCTAATGAGTAGTAAAATCGATATAGTAAACACCTCTGATAAATCAAAGGTTAAGAAGCAAGCTCAGCAAGCACTCAAATCAGCAAAGTTTGAACCTGTAAAAATTCCTAAATTTTTAAAAGATATCAATGATGCAGAGATTGATAAGTCGGACTACCGTGATGCGTTAGTAGAAAAACAAGTTCGCCTTGCCCAGTTGCTGCGTGCGCGCAAAGGGCGTCATATCGTTTTTGCCTTTGAAGGAATGGACGCTGCTGGCAAAGGTGGCGCGATTAAAAGATTGGTGGCGCCGCTCGACCCACGCGAGTATCAAATTTATAATATCAGTGCGCCAATGTTATATGAGCTGCAACATCCTTATCTATGGCGTTTTTGGACCAAACTTCCGAACGAGCAAACCGACCGTATTAGCCGTATTGCCATTTTTGATCGGACTTGGTATGGGCGCGTTTTGGTTGAGCGCATTGAGGGTTTTGCCACGGATGAGGAATGGCAGCGTGCTTACGATGAAATCAATCGCTTTGAGGCGGATTTAGCCGCGGCGGGGACAATCGTTATCAAATACTGGTTGGCTATCGATAAAAAAGAACAGCTTAAACGTTTTGAGGCACGTCAGGAGACACCGCACAAGCAGTTTAAGCTGACGGACGATGACTGGCGTAACCGTGATAAATGGTCGGATTATGTGCAGTCTGCGGCGGATATGCTGGCACGTACCGATACAGAGTACGCACCGTGGTGCGTCATCGCGACCAATGAGAAGCGTCAAGCACGTTTGGATGTTTTAGACCATGCAATTAAGCAACTATCAGCGGTGTGTGGCAGCTGATATGTGATTGGTCATTATTATATATTTAACGTTAAATAAATTCAGGGAAAGAGAGTATAATGCAGCGTTACAGCAGGATGTTTTCTAACACATATGCTGGCAGTTACAAATCTTGCAATATCATCATGCATTATGCGCTTATATTTAATATAATAGGCGCGTAATAGCTCCTGCTGTGCACGAAACTCATTCATTCACTCACTCACTGAGTGAGTAGAGTGTTTTTACCCTTTGACACAGACATTTTAATCACTCTGGTTAATAAGTTTGGCAAAGGTTCTTACAATAGCAGTTATTAGAACCAAAATTATTACTACGACATCTCTAAGCCGCAAGCTGCTGTAATCAGACGATTTGGCAATATTCCTTGCGGCTTTGTGACATATTGAGTGATGTGTTTTATCTTATTTGCTGCCTTTACGCAAAATTGAATACGAGTAAATAAAAGGTAAGCGCTAGGGTAGAGCACCAAGATAGCAGTAAGAAAAACCGTTTTTTAGCAAGCATATTGCGCGTTTCATATACGTTATATTAATGTCAGAAGCTATCACGAGCATTATTAATAGCCGCGCAATGTCATCAACCGCCTATAATTTCAATCAGCTTACGCAGGACGTATCAACGTATGGGTATCAGCAACAGTTCTACAGAGCCAGTCAAATCAGTCGGTTCTATGAGAATAAATCTATTTTTTGCCATTTTACTGATTGCGATGACCGCCTACTTTTTGTGGTGGGGTCTAGATTACACGATGCGTCAACAGACGACGCTATTTATTGTGGCCACCGCTTTTGGTGTCTTTATGGCATTCAATATTGGTGGTAATGATGTCGCCAACTCCTTTGGTACCTCAGTGGGTGCAGGGACGTTGACTATCCCGCAGGCGCTGGGTATCGCAGCGATATTTGAAGTGTCCGGAGCCGTACTGGCAGGTGGTGAAGTCACCGATACCATTCGAAGCGGCATTGTCGATTTAGATGGTCTTTCAGTAACGCCCAACCAATTCATTTATGTCATGCTGTCAGCGCTCATCGCTGCCGCATTTTGGCTGTTATTTGCCACCAAAAAGGGTCTGCCCGTTTCGACCACGCACGCCATTATTGGCGGCGTTGTTGGTAGCTCTATTGTATTAGGTATCACGTTAGGTGGTACTGAAATGGCATTATCAACGGTGAATTGGAGTACGATTGGCACCATCGCGATTTCTTGGGTATTATCACCGCTATTGGGCGGCGTTTTGTCCTATGTATTATATGGACAGATTAAGAAAAACATCATTGAATATAATGATAGAACAGAGGCGCACATTGCGACTTTAAAAGGCGACAAAAAAACCTTAAAACAAAACCACAAAGAATTTTTGGACGGTTTAACAGAATCAGAACAACTTGCCTATACGTCAGCGATGTTGCGTGATCAAGAAATCTACAAAGATGATGATTGCGATGTTGAAGATTTAGAGACTGACTACTATAAACAGCTCTATGAGATTGAAAATGAACGCAGCAACCTTGATACGCTAAAAGCGTTGAAGCAATGGGTTCCTATCATTGCGGCTGCAGGCGGCGCGGTCATGGCCTCTTTGGTCATCTTTAAGGGTCTAAAGAATGTCAATAATGGCATGACGACGCTGCAAGGCTTTTTAATCATGGGTATGATCGCAGCGCTGGTGTGGCTTGCGACCTTTATCTATACCAAGAGTATCCGCGGTAAACATAAAGAGGATTTGACCAAAGCGACGTTTATTATGTTTAGCTGGATGCAAGTCTTTACCGCCTCTGCTTTTGCCTTTAGCCACGGCTCAAACGATATTGCCAATGCAGTCGGTCCTTTTGCCGCGATTATGGATGTTATCCGTACCAATAGCATTGCGACTGAAGCCGCTGTACCACCTGCTGTCATGCTGACCTTTGGTGTTGCGCTTATCGTTGGTCTTTGGTTCATCGGCAAAGAAGTCATTCAAACGGTTGGTACCAACTTGGCAAAAATGCATCCCGCTTCTGGTTTTTCAGCTGAATTGGCTGCGGCTGCAGTGGTAATGGGCGCATCAACCATGGGTCTGCCCGTCTCAAGCACACATACCTTGGTCGGTGCAGTACTGGGTATCGGTATTGTCAATAGAGACACCAATTGGGCGTTGATGAAACCTATCGGTTTGGCATGGATCATTACTCTTCCTGCAGCAGCGGCAATGTCTGCAATCAGTTATATCATTTTGGTCAATATTTTTTAACACGTACGCTTATTAAAGTTTTTGTTTAAGTCTTATTTAACGTTATTTATAAGCATGTTTCAAATAAAAAACGCTTATCAGCATCATGCCGATAAGCGTTTTTTTATGTCAAATTAAGGTTTATTCGGTACCAAATTGTTTGCGCTTTTTGGCAAAAAAGCGATCTAAGCGGTCCATGGCATCCTCTAAATCATGTAGGTTTGGCAAAAATACCAAGCGGAAATGATCGGGCTTATCCCAGTTAAAGCCTGTTCCTTGCACCATTAAGACATTTTCTTCAACAAGCAAATCCATCATAAATGCCATATCGTCTTCGATAGGGTAAACATCAGGGTCCATCTTTGGAAAGCAATAAAACGCGCCTTGTGGCATGGTACAAGAGATACCTTTGATCGCATTAAGTCGTGACACAGCCATTTCACGCTGCTTATATAAACGCCCACGCTCTGACGTGAGCTCTTTCATGCTTTGATAGCCACCCATCGCCGTTTGGATGGCATATTGACCTTGGACGTTGGAACACAAGCGCATAGACGCTAACATGTCCAAACCTTCGATAAAGTCAGTGGCATGGTGCTTTTTGCCAGATACCATCATCCAACCTGCGCGGAATCCCGCGATACGATGCGATTTTGATAATCCATTGTATGAGAGCACCAGCACATCATCAGTCAAGGTGCTCATTGGGGTGTGTACCATATCATCATAAAGAATACGATCATAAATTTCATCCGCCATGATGATTAAATCATGCGCTTTAGCGACCTCAATAATTTGTTTGAGTAATTCATCACTATAAAGTGAACCTGTTGGATTATTAGGGTTAATCACCACGATACCTTTGGTTTTAGAGGTGATTTTAGATTTAATGTCTTCGATATCAGGATGCCAATTGTCGTCTTCATTACAGCGATAATGTACCGCTGTGCCGCCAGCTAGGTTCGCCGCTGCCGTCCAAAGCGGGTAGTCTGGCATTGGGATAAGCACTTCGTCACCATCATTCATCAATGCCTGCATGGTCATTACAATTAGCTCAGAAACTCCGTTGCCCAAATAGACGTCACGAACATCAACTGCCGATAGCAACCCTTTTGATTGGTAGTACTGTAAGACGGCTTTACGCGCTGAAAAAATTCCTTGCGAGTCGGAATAGCCGGTCGCGTCTGGTAGGTTCATCGCCACATCGCGCAAAATCTCATGCGGGGCTTCTAGACCAAAGGGGGCTGGGTTACCGACGTTCAGCTTTAATATACGTTTGCCTTCTGCTTCCATCTTATTGGCTGTTTGTAGTAGCGGACCGCGAATGTCGTAGCAAACATTTTGTAATTTATCCGATTTTTTTATTGTGTTCATAGTGTGACCACTCATAGGGTTATTTTGTGAGTTTGTGTCTGTAGTAGGAGTTGTAGCTGTTTGATTGATTTGGGAGTCACGCATCTTGTCAGCTTGAGCAGATGACGTATTTTGACTATTCTTATTATGAGAATGAGCGCTCTTACTCACCTCTTTATTATTATCACTGTCATTTTTTAGTTCGCCGCGTAACAGATAGCCTTCGCTGCAGCCTAAAATGTGTGCTAGCGTTGGTAGTTTAGATGACACAATGCCATTGGTGCCACGCTCCCAATTCGAGATAGCACCGCGACTGACTTTTGCGCCTGCTGCAGTCATGGCTTGCGCTAATTGCTCAGCAGTCAGCCCTTTATCACGACGTAGCTGTACCAGTCTTTCGGCTTGTGTGCTTTTATTTTTGTCATCAGCCATAATCATTCAAGCCTTTATTCGTTAGTTGGTAATAGAGAGAAGGAAAGCAGGCATTTGTTTTAATTAAGCCTTAATGCAAGATATTATTGCATTATCAGTATCAATGCAAGCTGTTTTTAAGGAAGATGTATTTACCAATGCAAGAATAACTTGCATTGGTGGTATTATCGTTGCCTCCTTTCTGCGCTACTAGATATCAAACTTCTTTCAGAGAGTTATTATCATGGCTAAATCTGTATTCATTGATATGTTAAGAAAATTTGCTGTATTTTATTTATCATAGCTTTTTCAATACCTTACGCCATCACTTGTTTATGATAGTTTTCTTGTAATGTATGCCTTGAATATTGAATAGATAAACAATAGATAAGGCCCATCGTTTTTATAAAAATATGGCGATAAAGTGTTAGTTAATAGCAGATAAAAGCTAATGCTAATGGATGAGATAATACATACCCAAATTAAGGATACATTATGCAAGACAATCAACTTAGCCAAGAAGAAATCAGCCAATTAACAGAAGCTGATTGGAAAGAGCGTTTGAGTGCTGATGAATATCACGTGATGCGTGAAAAGGGTACAGAACGCCCATTTACGGGCATCTATAACGATGCGACTGACGACGGTATTTATCGCTGCAAAGGCTGCGGTGCGAGCTTATTTGACTCAAGCAATAAATTTGATGCCAGCTGTGGTTGGCCAAGTTTTGACCAAGGAGTTGATAACAGCGCTATAGAGGAGCATGTAGATAATTCGCTTGGCATGACGCGGACAGAAGTGACCTGTAGTAACTGCGGCGCACATTTAGGTCATGTCTTCCCTGACGGCCCAAGCGAGACGACAGGCATGCGCTATTGCATCAATTCTGTGTCTATTGATCTAGATAAATCTGAAAAGTAATTGTTAAAAAAATTGCTTAGAGTATTTTAGAGTCATGGCAGGGAAGCTCGAGATGCTGCCTTGCCAGTTATTAGCATTATTAATGTTTTCACTGTTATTGAAAAATGAGCACGGTTTAAAAGAATATCAAAATAATAACTTAATCGATTTAAGGACAAATGATGAGCACGATTTACGATTTTACTGCTGAGCGCATGGACGGTACTGCACAAGCGTTCTCTGATTATCAAGGTAAGGTGTTATTAATCGTCAATACCGCCAGCAAATGTGGGTTTACGCCGCAATTTGAAGGCCTAGAGGCGCTGTATCAACAATATAAAGATCAAGGATTGGTCGTTATTGGTTTCCCTTGTAATCAATTTGGCGGGCAAGATCCAGAGAGTAATGATGAGATTGGCGCATTTTGTCAAAAGAACTATGGTGTCAGTTTTCCAATGATGGCGAAGGTTGATGTCAATGGCAAAGATGCTCATCCTATTTTTGATTGGCTCAAAGAGCAAAAGGGTGGTGTATTGACAGATGGTATCAAATGGAATTTTACTAAGTTTTTAATTGGTAAAGATGGACAGGTCATTGACCGCTATGCGCCAACCACCAAACCAGATGCCATAAAAATGGATATCGAACAAGCATTAGCCAGTAAATAGGGTCATGCTTGAAAATTTATTGGTTTTTTATAAAAATATAAATCCAATGAAAACATAGGCTTGTCAGATTAATAAATAAAAACCTATAAAATACGTTAAAAAACTGAAAATACTGTTTGACAGCTATGTGTAAATCTATATAATACACACCCACAGCAAGGGGACTTAATTAAGTTCAATGTTGTTAGAATTTTTACTGACTTAAAGCGTGACAACTTTAAAGATTGAACTTTCTATAAAATTCCCTTTAAGGAATTTTAACTTGCGAAGTTAAAATTGCAGTGCAATTTTTTAACGCTTCTCAGGGTGATTAGCTCAGTTGGTAGAGCGTCTGCCTTACACGCAGAATGTCGGCGGTTCGAATCCGTCATCACCCACCACTCTTTTTAGCGAGTGTCTCTGTAATAAGAGAAGATGCTAAGACGACCTAAGCAGCGGTAGTTCAGTTGGTTAGAATACCGGCCTGTCACGCCGGGGGTCGCGGGTTCGAGTCCCGTCCGCTGCGCCATATTTAAAACGAATTTAGACCTTTGGGTTTAAGCAATTTTCGCCTCAAACATAACTTTGTTTGGGGTTTTTTTTGTGTTTAAAATTCCTCTTACAGCCTTTATCTATAAAGGTTGACTATTTTTCTTTATCAACTCTTAGGGAATAGTCTATCTTCAATAATGTATTCTCTATAAGTTTGGTTGCATACATTCTACCTTTTGAAAATCGATGACCACCCGCTTGCTGACCACCTACTCGGTGACCAAAAAGTGACCATTCTCGATTAAACCCGCCCTATGATTCTTTTAATAACTGTACGTTAACTTGAAAGTAGTACCCATCCTTAATGGTAATACTGACTTTGCCGTTATGGGCATTGACGATCGCTTGTACGATGGCCAATCCCAGCCCTGTGCCCGAATGCTGATTATTGGATTTGTGATGACGATAAAAGCGTTCAAACAGTCTATCTGCTTCCGCTTGAGTTAGAGGCGTCTGCAAGCGATTAGTGATGGTGATGTTTAGTGATGGCTGCTGAGCCGTTTCTCTAAGGGCGTGAGCGTTATGTTTTATGAGGCTAGCAGTCTTAGAAACGGCGGTAATAGTAATGATACTGTCGCTGGCGGCGTAGTAAATCGCATTAGATATCAAGTTGGCAAACAGCCTTTGTAACAAGCTCTCATCCCCTAATACCACATCAAATGCCCCTTTTTTCTCAAAAGAGATACCGCGCTCTTCGGCTATCAGTTCAAAATAATCGATGAGCTTAATTATCAGTGAATCGGTATCGACAAGATGACGTTGTGAGTCGTAGAGACCTTTTTGAGTTTTTGCCAGCAATAGCATATTGTTAATTAGCAGGGATAGTTGCTTGAGCGTGGCGTGTTGATGATATAGCTGCTCGACATATTCTTGATGGTCTCTAGGTTTACTGAGCATCACTTGAGTTTGGGTGCTCAACGTTGCCAGTGGTGTGCGCAGTTCGTGAGCAATGTCATCTGAAAACTGTGATAATGAGGCAAAGTTGTGTTCGAGTTTGTCCATCATGGCATTATAAGCGTCAGCCAATGGTCGCAGCTCGCTTGGCATTTCAGAGACGATAATTCTATCGTCTAACTGCTCGGCGTTGATACGTGCCATTTTTTGACTGATGGTCGCTAAGGGGGCGAATCCTAGATAGACGCTAAAAGCCGCCACTGATACCAAGATAAAAGTGATTGCAATAAGTATCAGGATAAGATGGTGGTTAAACTGGGCAAGGTATTGATGATGCACATCAATCGGTAGCGCGATTAATGCCAAGCGATTAGAGTGCTCAATGACCAGCGCGCGATAATGACGATGATTAAGCTGCAAGTCAAAGGGTTGATCGCGGTGCTGCTGCCATAGTTTTTCGACCAATTGGGAGTCATTGAGTTTATCAATAAAATCCTTTGGCTGACTATTAATGACTTGTCCATTATGGTCAGTGATAATTGTTTTGACTTCATAATCTGGTCGAAAAATATCTATCACGGATGATGCTGTATTAGCGAGATGAGCAGGGTCGGAAAGGTTGTCAGAGCGCTGATCATCCGATGTCACCTCTGTCATATACTGTCGTAAATTAAACGCAGCATGAGTCAGGATCTCTGAGTCCATTTGTTCAAAATGATCATTAACCGAACGCTGTATCCATATGTACAAAAAAGCTTGAGATATCAGCACACATACCGTTAATACTAGGGTAGTGCGCCACAGTAATGACAAGCGTCGATGCTCCGATTTATATGCCATGCTATTTCACTTCAACGTGATTGAGTTTAGAAACCGTATTAGCCTCATTACTCATATCAATGCTAGTTTCATTATTGCCTGTAACGGCGCTATTGTCCGCTTCTAGTTTATAGCCCATACCGCGTACAGTATGAATGAGCTTATTTTCAAAGCCATCGTCGATTTTACTTCGTAAGCGTCTTATCGCCACATCAATCACATTGGTATCGCTATCAAAATTCATATCCCATACTTGTGAAGCGATGACAGAGCGGGGCAATACTTCGCCTTGATGCTCAAGTAAAAACTGCAATAGCGCAAATTCTTTGGCCGTCAATTTGATAGAACCCTTATCTCGATGCACGCTACGTTTAGCGATATCCAGTTTTAAATCAGCTATTTGAAGCACTGTGCTGGCGTAATCTGCTTGATTGGCACGGCGTAGTAAGCTTTTGATTCTGACCAGCAGCTCAGCGAAGGCAAAAGGTTTGGTGAGATAGTCGTCACCGCCAATCTCAAAGCCTTTTATGCGGTCGCTAAGGTCATCTTTTGCGGTCAAAAATAATACAGGGGTGGTGTTACCAGCAGCGCGATAATTACTGACCAGCTTAAAACCACTGACATCAGGCAGCATCACATCCATCACCACGACAGTGAAGTCCTCAGTCATCAGAGCATGATACCCATCTAAACCTGTGGTTCTATGCTCAACGATAAAACCTGCCTCGATTAAACCTTTTTTAATGTAGTCGCCAAGCGATAACTCATCTTCGACTAACAATACTTTCATAGCATACTCGCGCCAATTATTTAGGATGAGATCAATATAAAATGTCTCTATTATGATCAATCATAGAGGAATACTGGTAATAAACCTATGCTCAGTCTAGAAGATGACAAAATTGTCATCTTGGCGTCATCTGACTGTCAGAGTGGTTATGCTAGTTTGGCTTCAGTACATCCTAATTTTAATATTCAACACCATAAAATATTCAACACTGTGAGAAGCTTCTATGATGCCTTTTACCGTTAAGTTTGTTCGAGGGTCAGCGGTCTTATTAACCGCTGCCATATTATCAGCGTGCGGGCAATCTGACAGCAATGCTTCTAATGCTAGCCTCTCTACTGCCAATGCCTCTAACGCCAGCAGTGGTGAGGCAAACGCTATACAGAGTAGTCAAACAGTGACAGAGACACCAGCCAACAACCCAGACCTGCTCAAGAACGTGTCAGCCACTGTCTATAAAGATGCCAATTGTGGCTGTTGTAAAGAATGGATAGGGCACGCAGAAGATAATGGGTTAACGACAACTGCCCATGATGTTGCAGACTTGTCATTATTTAAAGAGCGTTACGGTGTGCCTGCTGAGATGCGTTCTTGCCATACCGCCGTTACCAGTGATGGTTATGTCATCGAAGGTCATGTTCCTGCCAAGTATGTGGCTGAGTTTTTGCAAAATCCACCAAAGCAAGCGATTGGTTTGGCGGTACCGGGTATGCCCGTCGGTAGCCCTGGTATGGAGTATCAAGATAAGTTTATGCCATACCAAATTATGCAAATCAATAAAGATGGCACAAACCAAGTATACGCTGAGATTGAGTCCGCAGAGCAGCAGCTATAAGCCAATACTTTAGATAGTTTTTTTAAATTTCAGCTACTCATTGTAGTACTGATAGCAGCATTGATGGAGACTGACTGATGAATCATACAGAGCAAAAACAGATGAACCCTTATGTAAAGTTCACCCTCATGATTCTGACGTCTACCGTGGTGATGTATATCATGATGTACTTCAATACTTATGAGTGGGATCATATTTATTTTAGTGAGACCAGAGCCTATATGGCGCTATATATGGGCGCAGGCATGACAATGATTATGCTCGCCTTTATGAGCAATATGTACAAGAAAACTAAGGTCAATTTAATGATTTATGGTCTTAGCGTATTGCTATTTACCGTGGGTATCTGGGGCGTCAGATCTCAAGCAACCGTCGATCAAGTGGATTGGATGCAGGCTATGATACCGCATCATTCAATTGCGATCTTAACCAGCTCAAGAGCCGATATAGAAGACCCTAGAGTACAGCAACTTGCTGACGACATCATCGAAGCACAAAAACGTGAAATCCAAGAGATGCAGGCACTGATCGAAGCATTAGAATAAATAGCCTTAAAACGCACTGCTTTTAGTACATAAATTAAATGATTTTTCCAACTGGTGGATCTTAGCTGATTTGCCAGTTTTTATATGAACCATAACTACCAAATGATCGTAATTAAGGATCTACCATGAAAATGATAAGAAATTCACGTCTTGCCATGATTGCAGTTAGTATCAGTGCCGTGATGATGCTTAGCGCTTGTCAGCCGACGAATGATGTAACAGAGGCTACTGTCAAAGACGAGGCGGCTCCCGTTAATAATGCTACAACAGACACTAGCGCGATTGATGCTCATGCAAGTCATGATATGTCAGGCGATACGATGACGGGCATGCATGGAGAGTATAATGACTCTATGACTAAGATGCATGATGAGATGATGGCAGGCATGGCATACAACGATCCCGATGCTGCCTTTGCCCAAGGAATGCTCGGTCATCATATAGGTGCTGTTGATATGGCAGAGATTCAGCTAAAGTATGGTACGGATGCAGAAATGCGTCAGTTGGCACAAGAGATTATTGACGCTCAGAAAGCTGAAATTGAGCAAATGCAGAACTGGCTTGCCAACCATCCTGATGCTGAGCCAACGTCTGATACTGAAGCCATGCAGACAGCTTATGCTAAAGGTATGGATACGATGCATAGTGAAATGATGGCAGGTATCGCTGACCCTAACCCAGATATGGCATTTGCTCGCGGTATGTTGCCGCATCATATTGGCGCAGTAGATATGGCAAAGATACAGCTAAAGTATGGCAAAAATGAAGAAATGCGTCAATTGGCACAACAAGTAATTGACGCGCAGCAGCCTGAAATTGAGCAAATGCAAAACTGGATAGCCAAGCATAATAGTTAAATAACGAGTGCTTAAGAATGGAGGTATGAACCGCCCCGGGATTGTCGGAGACTCAACATTCTGAGAGAATACGACAATGAAAAAACAAACCTACACTCCTGAGATTAAAGAACGCGCCGTTCGCATGCTGATAGAAGCGTTGGGCGACTAT
>CAJHAA010000013.1 GCA_904846265.1 Psychrobacter immobilis
ATAGTCGCCCAACGCTTCTATCAGCATGCGAACGGCGCGTTCTTTAATCTCAGGAGTGTAGGTTTGTTTTTTCATTGTCGTATTCTCTCAGAATGTTGAGTCTCCGACAATCCCGGGGCGGTTCACTACCACAAATAGCAATGACTGGCGTATGGCTGGCTTTGGCAAGCTGACTGATGCCACCTGCCACTTTACCCATGGCTGTTTGCGCATCGAGCTTACCTTCGCCAGTGATGACGAGATCAGCCTCTGCGATATGCTGCGATAAATGAGCCACCTCAGCAACTGTGTCAAAGCCTGATTTTAGCTGAGCTTGAAAGAATGTCATCATCGCGTAGCCAAGACCGCCAGCAGCGCCAGCGCCTTCGACATGTTGGCAGTCCTCATAACCGTGATGACTGCACATGGTGGCAAAGTGACTGAGTGCTTTGTCTAAGGCTTTGACTTGCTCTGCACAAGCGCCTTTTTGTGGACCAAACACTGCGCTCGCACCCAAAAGACCACATAATGGATTGGTCACATCACAAGCGACTTCAAATACTGTGTCTAATACCTTTGCATGAAGATTTATATTATCAAGCCTATGTAGGCTGCCAAGTGCGCCACCACCATGAGTGAGTAGAGTGTCATTGATATCGTGAAATGTGATGCCTAATGCCATTAGTATGCCAAGACCTGCATCATTGGTTGCGCTACCACCTAGACCAATCACGATACGTTTAGCCCCTTCCTCTAACGCATCAGCAATCAGCTCGCCGACACCGTAACTGCTAGCAATGACAGGATTGCGTTCATCGCTTGTCAGTAGATGTAATCCGCACGCTTGAGCAACTTCGATGACAGCCGTAGCGTCGGGCAATAACAAATACTTTGCCGTTATCGGTCTCATCAGTGGATCATTGACCACTACTTCTTTCCAGTGCCCACCCAATACATAAGACAGTACCGCAGATGTGCCTTCACCGCCATCTGCCATCGGCAATAACGTATAGTCAGCGTTTGGAAACACCTGACTAAAACCAGATTGAATGGCGCGGCAAACATCCAGTGCGTCTAAGCTTTCTTTAAATGAGTCGGGAGCAATTAAAATTTTCATGAATGTCTCTTTGAATCTCTTTAAATAAATACCAAGGTTAATAACCAGATAAAGACGATGCTGGTCACGCCTTGAATACCCGTTGCCATAGAATGGGCTTTGTAAGCCTGCGCCACACTCATACGACTAAACTGACTGACAATCCAAAAAAAGCTGTCATTGGCGTGCGAGATAGTCATGGCACCTGCACCAATGGCCATCACACAAAATACGCGACCAAGCTCACTGTCGAGACCAATTTGATCCAATAACGGCGCGATCATCGCAGAGGTGGTGACCAAGGCGACTGTGGTCGAGCCTTGTGCCGTTTTTAGAGCAGCAGAGACAATGAATGGCATAAAAATACCAAGCCCCAACGCAGACAATGTCGTACCTAAATAGTCACCAATAGGTGTTACTTTTAGCATGGCACCAAATGCACCACCTGCGCCAGTAATCAATAGGATAGGCGCTGCCACAACCAAACCTTGAGAGATGCTGTCGCTAATTTGCTGCGTTTTTTGCTCAGTGTTAATTAGCAAGAAAGACAAGAATAAACCAATCAGTAATGCCGTGAGTGGATTGCCGATGAACACTAAAATATCTGTCAACGTGCCACTGCCAAATGGTGCACTTGGGAAGTTCGCAACAGACGATAAGCAAATCAATACGATAGGGACAATAATAGGCAAAAACGCCATTGTTGCGGACGGCATGCTGCTATAGTCGTCGCGTGTCTTCATGTTTTCAGGCAAAGTCGCTGCTGGCGCATCCAGTGCGTCGATATTGTCGGGAGCGACATTCAAGAAGCGATTGGACCACCACCAGCCAGCCAGTACAGCAACCGCTGTCACCACCACACCGACCATAATAACCAAGCCTAAATTGGACTCTAGTCCTAAGTTACCTGCTGCGGCAATTGGACCTGGGGTTGGTGGTACAAAGGTATGAGTTGCGTATAAGCCTGTCGCTAAGGCAATGCTCATCGCCACACTGGATACGTGTAAACGCTCGGCCAATGTTTCTTTTAATGAGTTTAAAATAATATAGCCAGAGTCACAGAATACTGGCACTGAAACCACAGCACCAACGATAGACATGGTCAAAGTAGGGAAGCGAGGTCCCAAAACTTTGATGACCGTTTCTGCCATTACAATGGCGGCGCCTGTTTTTTCAAGGATTAGCCCTATGATAGTACCGAAGACAATAACCAGACCGATGTAACCTAAAATACCGCCAAAGCCATCAGAGATGGTTTTAGCAACGGTATTAAGCGGCACTTGGTAAAATAGCGCTACTAAAAAGGCTGATAATATCAATACTAAAAAAGGATGCCACTTTAACTTTGCTGTGGCAAAAATAATAAAAAGAATGGTCAGCACAAGCCAAAATACGATCATTACTGTCTCTACATGTAGGGTTGATAGCGATAATTGTGGATGCTGCTACTGAGCTATTATTTCATTGATAGCAGCATCAATAGGTATATGGATTTTTAAAGGGGCATATTCTATAGTAAATCCAAGCTGCTAGGGAATCTATTCGGCTCATATTTTATTTTATTCATGGTAAAGCTTAGATACTCTGCTAGTATGTGCTTTTTGCTTCACACGTACCATTATCAGGATGCCTACCTTGACCATATTTACTGCGCCTACTATCGCCAATATAGAAAATGATGAATTACGTCAGCAGCTACAGCAGATTATAGACCTAAAAACCAAGCCGCTGGGCGCGCTTGGGCGAATAGAGGCACTCGCTGTGCAGTTGGGCATGATTCAAGGAACGATCACACCGCATATTGAGCAAGCGCAAATACGAGTGTTTGCGGCAGACCATGGTTTGACTAAGCATGGTACATCAGCGTTTCCTAGTGCTGTCACTGCGCAAATGGTTCATAATTTTTTGCAAGGCGGTGCCGCCATCAACGTACTGGCACGCCAGCATAATATTGAGTTAAAGGTTGTTGATGCTGGGGTGGATGCCGACTTTGCTCCTCATCCAAAATTGCTAGATTACAAGGTTCGCCATGGTAGCCGAGACGCGCTAACAGAGCCTGCAATGACAGAAATAGAGTGTTTAGCAGCGCTAGAAAACGGCATGAAAGTCGTCAAGGATCTAGCGGGTAATCTGTTGATTGTTGGGGAGATGGGTATTGGTAATACTTCGGCGGCGAGTCTCTTGCTGGCGAGATTGGGCAATTTTCCCATTGCTGATTGTATTGGTCGCGGCACAGGGCTTGATGATGCGGGATTAGAGCATAAGACGGATGTTTTGACGCAAGTATTAGAGCGTCATCAACAGGCACAAGCACCGTTTGATGTACTCGCTGCATTGGGCGGGCTTGAAATTGCCATGATGGCGGGTGCGCTGATTCAGGCTGCTAGTGAACGGCGTATTCTCCTGATTGACGGTTTTATTGCCAGTAGCGCATTATTGGTGGCTGAACGCCTAGCGCCCGGTGTTGCTCAATACGCGGTCTTTGCTCATCATTCTGTTGAGCCGGGGCACGCGCATTTATTGAAATCACTAAATGCTGAGCCTTTACTTAATATGGGCATGCGCTTAGGCGAGGGTAGCGGGGCTGCGCTCGCGTATCCATTGTTGCAATCCGCTTGCGCCATTATCAATGAGATGGCAAGCTTTAGTGACGCCGGTATCAGTGAGCAAAACAACTGATGTCACAATCATTAAACAAACCATCAAATCAGCCATCAAATCAGCCATCCTCGCCTAGACGAACCCTTGCTCAATTGATAAAGCATGAATGGATATTGTTACTGGTTGCTGTTCAATTTTTAACCCGAATACCTGTACCGTCATTTAAGCATTATGATCCGCAATGGTTGCATCAAAGCAGTCGCCATTTTCCCGCAGTCGGTTTACTGGTGGGCTTACTCTGTGCTGGCTTGTTTTGGCTGGGCAGTCTCTTATTTACGCCCCTAGTTGCTGCAGCGCTGAGCACAGCTTTTGGAATTAAACTGACGGGCGCTTTTCATGAAGATGGTCTGGCGGATAGCTGTGACGGTCTCGGCGGTGGTCTGACTCGCGAGCGAACACTGACTATTATGAAAGACTCACGCCTAGGTACTTATGGTGTATTAGGTTTGGTATCGGCGTTATTACTCAAAATTAGCTTACTTGCCTCGATGCCCATACCGATAGCTGTCATCGCGCTTATCATAGGACATACCGCGTCGCGTTTACTTTGCATTAGCCTGCTGTCTTTACTGCCTTATGGTGGAGAGATAGAACACGCAAAAGCCAAACCGATGGCGCAGCAGTTGACGCCAATACAAGGGCTATATAGCAGTGGCTGGCTGATATTGGCTATTATTTTAGTCGCCCTTATATTTCCCAATACGATGCAGCAGATTGGGCTTGCTCAATGGTTGTTAGCCATGATACTGGCGCTGATAGCCACTAACTACATGCGACGTTTATTGCGCAGGCGCTTGGATGGTTACACGGGTGACGGGCTTGGCGCCACACAGCAGCTTAGCGAAATCGCCATTTATATTGGACTGGCCGCTTCTATACCCTTTATTTAAATCAAATCGTCAACAAGGACCATACTCATTCATGATTCTCTATATTTGGCGTCATCCCAAACCGATGAATACTGAAGGAATTTGTATTGGACAAACTGATATCGGCGTCGATAAACGTAAGTTGAAACGTCTTGCCAATAAAATCGAACGCTTTGTGCGTTTGCATAAATTACCAAAAACAATTTGGGTCAGCCCCTTACAACGTTCACTAAAGGTTGGGAAAATATTAGCGCAACGTGGTTTTGAGTGTCGAGTCGCACCTGAATTGGCTGAGATTAATTTTGGCGAATGGGATGGATGTCGGTGGGAGCAAATCACCAAGCAAGAGATTGATGAGTGGTGTAACAATTTTACCCATTTTGCGCCCAGTCATGGAGAGAGCTTGCAGCAGCTATTTGAGCGTGTTGAAGGTTGGTTGGTTAAGGTTTCAGCTGAACAAGAAGATAGCCCAGTATTAGTCATCGGTCATGCAGGCTGGATAAGTACAGCCAAGATAATAGCTGCTGACCAAGAAGTGCCGAAAACAGCCGCTGAGTGGCCGCGCTCTGTCGCATATCTGTCCTGTAATCGTATTGATATTTAATTAAAAAAACGGCCCTTATGTTGACCGTTTTTAAATTTTGAATGCTTTTGAGTGCTTTTGAATAATTTAGGAGGCTGCTAGCTTTCAGCTTGTAGCTCATCGATTTTTTCAAAATAGGCTCTCTCGTTTTCTGCTAATCCTAGGTTCGAATCAAAGCTCACATAAATGCCTCTATCATCCAGTGTTGCATACCAGTGGTCTGCATCATTATCGGTTAGGATTTGAAAGTATTTATTATTAACGATTCTACCCACCTTATAAATTTCACCTTCGCTATAAAAATGATTACCTTGGGTACAGCGTAATTTGTCGTCAGTATTTATCATGTCATTGCAGCCTATCGTTATCTAAATAAAATCTATCAATCAAATACAACGAGCATATCAACTCAGGTGACAATAATAAAGATGACTTTATAGGTAGTATCTTATTGTTAAGTATAGGCTTTCCAAGCTATTTATTACAAATAGTTGCTATAGTATATCACTGCACAGTATACCTGATAAAATCATCAATTAAGCGCGATAGCAAAACGCAAAAAAGCCAGCAACATGACGTTACTGGCTTTTTTAGACTGGATCTAGATATTCAAAAAATTACTCTTCTGAATAATCTTCGTTCTCGTCTTCAACTTCTGTTGCTGACTCTTCGTTGTCGCCATCTTCAGAAAGAATGGTAACTAGAATAGTAGCGGTAACGTCATGATGTAGTTGGATATCAACATTGTATTCGCCAACTTGACGTAAAGTGCCTTCAGGAAGCTTGATTTCAGCACGGTCTACTTCTAGACCTGAGTTAGTCAATGCTTCAGCAATATCACGAGTACCGATAGAGCCGAATAGCTTGCCTTCGTCGCCTGATTTAGCACGCATGATGACATTAACGTCAGTTAGCGCATCAGCACGTTCTTGAGCAACAGCTACTTCTTTGGCTTCTTCAGCTTCAAGCTCGGCACGACGTGCTTCGAACTTTTCAATGTTAGCTGCAGTAGCAGGTAGTGCTTTACCCAAAGGGATAAGAAAGTTACGTCCGTAACCTGGTTTCACATCGACAGTTTCACCGAGTTTACCAAGGTTGACGATACGCTGTAACAAAATAATTTGCATGAGTCATTCCTAGTTAAAATTAACGGTTAACCCTGATGGTTATCAGTGTATGGAAGTAGCGATAAATAACGAGCTTGCTTGATAGCAGTAGCTAGTTGACGCTGATATTTAGTAGATGTACCGGTAATGCGGCTTGGTACGATTTTACCATTATCACTGATGTACTGTTTTAGCAATTCAACATCTTTATAATCGATGTGAGTGATGCCTTCAGCAGTGAAACGGCAGAATTTGCGACGGCGATAGAAACGTGCCATGAGTATTCTCCTTTAATTAGTCTTCACTGTTGTCGTTGTCGTCATTATCGTTTTCACGACTGTCTGGACGACGAGTAGTTGCTTTGCGTGCGCGTTTTTCATCGGCATTCTTGGCTAACTGCGACTCTTCAGTGACAGCGTCGTCACGGCGCATAACTAGACTACGAATGATCGCGTCGTTATAACGGAATAATTCTTCAAGTTCAGCTAAAGTTTCACCGTCAGTTTCAATGTTGAAAAGAACGTAGTGAGCTTTGTGAATCTTGTTGATTGGATATGCCAATTGACGGCGGCCCCAATCTTCTAAACGATGGATAACACCGTTGTTGTCTTGAACTAACTTGATGTAGCGCTCAACCATGCCGACCACTTGGTCGCTTTGGTCTGGGTGTACAAGTAACACCAGTTCGTAATGTCGCATTATGACTCCTTACGGATTAGTAGCTATTAACCCTATGTTAATAGCAAGGAGATTTATAAGGTAAGCCCGATTTCTAGCTATTATTATGAAAAATAATAAGAAATAAGCTTAGTTTATAAAGCGCCGTATTATAACAGTACTTAGCAACTAATACAAAGATTAATCACTGAGCCACCTTTAATAAATTATAACAATAATTAGAAATGCTCGGTTAATAAAAAAGCAGCGATATCACGCTGCTTTTTTATCAAAACAATAAGATGGATTGTTAATAAACAAGCTATTTTATTTTTGGTTCTTTCACTAACTGACTGCTATCTGCTTTTACCACTAAGGTTTTGGCCAATTTGTCATGCCAGCCGATATTTTCAGGGCTTTTTGATGCCATGTAATAATGAATAGCAATAATCACGAACCCTAAGAAGCTGGTAAACGAAAACAATAAGTTATAAATAATAAACAATAACAAAGTACGCACACCAATAAGCTTGGTAAAAGAGGGCAACCGATGGGTGGTTTGATCCACCACGCGAATACCCGTAATCAGCTTACCGAGTGACTGACCACGCAGTGTGATAAATACCAATTGTAGCGCAAACAAGCCAAATACCATCACTTGCGACATCATCAATGTGCTACTAGGAAGACTCTCCATCAGTGTCATTGAATACTGATAAGCCGCATCCATGTCTTGGATATTTTGGAATTTGGTATAATCCACATCCATTTTTGTCAATGCCATCACTAGCGGAAAGATAGCGAGTAGATAGAGTAGTCCATTGATGGCTGTTGCTAATACTCGCGACATAATCGGTGCAAGTACCACATTGCCGACGACTTTGTCTTTGCTAGACGCAGCCTTATTGCTATTAGACTTGTTTAGTGACACATTATTGTGCGGTGTGTGCTGACGATTGGTTGTCATGTCAGCTTTCACATTTTTATCCGTGTCTTTTGGACGTTCAGGCTTGCCATACAATCTATCTAATGAAACTGATTTGCTATCCGAGCTATTGCTAGCGTTGTCTTCAGGAAAAACAGTTACATTATTGATAATAGAGTCATTAACTTGAGGCTTGCCAAGGTTGGTAGGTCGATAAACCGTTTGATTATTGGTCAAGTTACCGACACGCTGCCATTGGTCTAAGCCTTCATGCCACATCAAATCATCCAGCAGTACTTCACCAGATGCCAACATGATATTTAGCTGCTCCAAATTGTAGGGACCAGCTTGTACGTTATTTCGAGCAAGGAAAATCTGCATAATTGCCTGCATAGTTAGTCATATCTTAAGTCACTATATATGATACATAGTATTAGGGCCTATTTAACATTTTTCAAATAGACCCTAATAATTGTTTCTTTAATGACTGTGTGAATTACTGCTGTGACTGAACGTTAGGGCTTACTTCGCTTCTTCACCAGCTAAGAAGAACCAAGTATCTAGTACAGAATCAGGGTTCAATGACACTGAGCTGATACCTTGCTCCATGAGCCAGAACGCGAGATCTGGATGGTCTGATGGACCCTGACCACAGATGCCGACATATTTGTTTGCTTTACGGCACGCATCAATCGCCATGGTCAATAGTTTCTTAACCGCAGGATCACGCTCATCAAATAGATGTGAGACGATACCTGAGTCACGGTCAAGACCAAGTGTCAACTGAGTCAAGTCGTTAGAGCCGATTGAGAAACCATCGAAATGCTCTAGGAATTCATCTGCCAATAGGGCGTTGGTTGGTAGCTCACACATCATGATAACGCGTAAACCGTTTTCGCCACGTTTTAGACCGTTTTTCTCAAGTAATTCGATGACTTCTTTGGCTTCACCAACGGTACGAACGAATGGAATCATAATCTCGACATTGGTCAAGCCCATCTCATCACGTACGCGTTTTAATGCTTTACACTCAAGCTCAAAGCAGTCACGGAAATTATCAGACACATAACGACTGGCACCGCGGAAACCAAGCATTGGGTTTTCTTCTGATGGCTCGTATAATTTACCACCAAGCAAGTTAGCATATTCGTTAGATTTAAAATCTGACATACGAACGATAACTGGCTGATCCATAAAGGCAACGGCTAGCGTTGAGATACCTTCAACCAACTTATCCACGTAGAAATCTACCGGTGAGGCATAACCAGCGATACGCTCTTGGATGGCTTGGGCAATTTCGCGTGGCAAGCTGTTCATGTTCAGTAGTGCTTTTGGATGCACACCAATCATACGGTTGATGATGAATTCTAAACGCGCAAGACCAATACCTTCGTTTGGCATTTGCGTGAATGAGAAGGCACGATCTGGATTACCAACGTTCATCATTACTTTGAAGGCAAGCTCTGGCATAGACTCAACAGAGTTGGTCTGTACTTCAAAATCAATTTGGCTTTCATAAATGAAGCCAGTATCACCTTCGGCACAAGAAGCAGTTACGTCTTGACCATCAACCAATAGCTCAGTCGCATTACCACAACCAACAATGGCTGGAACACCTAGCTCACGAGCGATAATCGCTGCGTGACAGGTACGACCACCACGGTTAGTGATGATAGCAGAAGCGCGCTTCATGACTGGTTCCCAATCCGGATCCGTCATGTCTGATACCAGTACATCACCTTCTTGTACTTTATCCATCTCATTTAAGTTGCTAACGATACGGACTTTACCTGAACCGATACGCTGACCGATTGAACGACCTTCACACAATACTTTAGCGTTAGTCGTGTCGATGATATAACGTTCCATAACATTGCTGTCTTGGCGGCTCTTAACGGTTTCTGGACGCGCCTGAACGATGAAGATTTCGTTGGTATCGCCGTCTTTTGCCCACTCGATATCCATCGCTTGGCCATAATGCTTTTCGATTGTTACGGCTTGTTTAGCAAGAGAGGTTAGCTCTTCAGTTGATAATGAGAACTGTATACGATCTTGCTTTTCAACATCGACAGTTTTTACTGATTTAGTGGTGCTACCTTCATCACCATAAACCATTTTCTTATGCTTGCTGCCTAGGTTACGGCGGATGACCGATGGTTTGCCATTGGCTAGCAATTGCTTAGAAATATAGAATTCATCTGGGTTAACCGCGCCCTGTACAACCATTTCACCTAGACCATAGCTTGACGTGATGAATACCACTTGATCAAAACCGCTTTCGGTATCTAGCGTGAACATCACACCCGCCGCGCCAGTTTCTGAGCGAACCATACGCTGTACAGCAGCAGATAAGGCAACGCCTTCATGCTCAAAACCTTTATGGACACGATAAGAGATGGCACGGTCATTATATAGTGATGCAAATACTTCTTTGATTGCAATTAGGACGTTATCAATGCCGCGAATGTTCAAGAAAGTCTCTTGCTGACCCGCAAATGATGCATCTGGCAAATCTTCGGCAGTCGCAGAAGAACGTACAGCAACCGCGATGTCTTCGCCGCCGCTCATCGTTTCAAACGATTGACGTACTTCTTGCTCAAGATCACTTGGCAGCTCTTGCTCAATAATCCAAGTACGAATCTTTTTACCCGTTTCTGCAAGTTTTTTGACATCATCAACATCTAGCGTTTTTAGTTCGCTGTTGATTTTGTCAAGCAGGCCAGTTTCATTCAAAAAGCGGTTAAATGCATTTGATGTGGTGGCAAAGCCGCCTGGTACACTAACACCCAAATCAGACAAATGGCTGATCATTTCACCTAATGAGGCGTTCTTGCCGCCGACCATTTCAATGTCGTCTTTTCCTAGCTGATCAAGATTGATTACAAGTGCTGTAGATTGCGCTGCCATGATAACTCCAGAAAATAAGGTTATTTAGTAAAGATTATAACGGTGAATTATACCGCTATATTTGGAGAATTTCGAGGGGTTGAACCAATATTTTTGTCAAAAAGATACAAATTGTGGGGTTTGCTACATAATTAATAGAAGGTTATTCATTTTTCTATTTTTGAGATGACGTAAAAATGCGAGTAAAGACCACTCTAATTATCAAGATATATCTATAAATCGGCTGATAAATAGAGGATTTAAAATAAATAGCAGAAGAACTTTAGGATATTCTGACAATAGCTGACTTTATATATAGCAGGTAATGCTGCGCTATTATGAGTAACCAGTCAGCACAATAATGGTTATTAATCGGCATGATAAGATTAAAGGCACTGTGGCTTTCTAAGTGTACGCCTGTAACATTGATTTCTATTAGGTCGCTATTATGCGTATAATGTAGAGCATTAATAGTAGCGGTTTATCCTGATATAAATGTGCAATATTAGCGCTTATACAAAACGAAAATTACGTCTAAAAATCAAGTCTAAAGCCGATCAAAAATAAAAGCCAAATGAAAATTACCATTGTGTTTTCAATCGAGGTGCCAACGTTATGTACTCAAGTAATCCAGCTGAACAACTGAATCCCACTATTCAAAATCGCAACGCGTTAAACTTAGACAGCTCTCAAGCCGTTCGAACCGCGTTTTTTATCTCAGATGGCACAGCGATTACGGCGGAGACACTTGGCCGCGCTATCTTGAGTCAGTTTGCTTCAGTACCTTTTGAAACACGAGTGTTGCCATATGTCGATAGCTTAGAGCGTGCAGAAGACGCCGTTGAGCAAATCAACATGGCGTATCAACGAGATGGTTTGTTGCCATTGGTTTTTGATACGATTGTTAACCCTGATATTCGTGAAAAGATCAATTCTGCCCAAAGCTGTAACTTGGATATGTATGAGGGTTTGATAGGTCGCGTCGCTGAAGAAACGGGTGTGGAGCCTGACGGACATTCGGGTCATGCACACGACGATGTGGATTCTGAGACTTATAAAGAACGTATCGACGCGGTGCATTTCGCTTTAGACAATGATGATGGTGCGCGTACGCGTCATTACGATGCGGCCGATATTATTTTGGTGGGCGTATCGCGTTCAGGCAAAACACCGACTTCTTTATACTTAGCCTTACAGTTCGGTATTCGAGCAGCGAATTATCCTTTGACCGAAGATGACTTGTACGATAATCAATTACCAAAAGCATTGCGCGAGCACAAAGACAAGCTGTTTGGTCTATTGATCGATACCGATCGCTTGGTGAAAATCCGTCAAGAGCGCCGTGCGGGCAGTCGTTATTCGAGCTATCAGCAATGTCAGCAGGAGCAGCGTGCGATACAAGGGATTTATATCACGCATGGTATTCCAAGCCTTGATGTCTCTGAGATGTCCGTTGAAGAAATCGCTACGCGCATCTTGCAGATGACGGGTCTCAAACGCCGTATCGGCTAATAAAATATAAGCTATCAATGAATTGCTTGAATCAATTAATTGTTTAGTAATAACGGTTTAGCAATAACGATTGCTCAAAAAAGAACCATTATTTAAAGCATTATTATTAATAATCATCATTTAATACCATCTCATTATCACATAGAGAATATTATGAGTTCATCTTATAAGTCTAACAAGACTCCTTTATTATTGGCCAGCTTGCTGAGTGCGGTCAGCTTACTGAGTGCTTGCCAAACGTCACCTTTTTCACGTGAGCCAGTGCCTGAGCCACGTTATATCCCAACCATTGTATTGGGTGAAGCGCAAACGCTAACAATCATGCCCAATCGTGTGGCCTGCGCCTCGGCATTACCGATGCAGTGTTTACTGGCCAAATCAAGCAAAGATGGCAGCGTGTTTCAGGTACCTTATGATTGGATTGATGACTTTAAACCAAGCCTTGGCACAGAATATGTGATTAGTGCGCGTCCGCAGATTGACGAGGGCCAGAAAAGCGCGACTGGGCATTGGACACTGCAAAATATTGTGTCACAACGTATGGTGGGCACGCCTTAGTCGTGTGATTTTGACTCAAGCAATTATTGATTCATACACAGTCTAAAAATCAAATAAATAAGTAAATGTAAAGAGGACACGATGGGAACTAAAAAACCAAGCGACGCGACCAATGATATTGGTAAGGACATTCATACCGAAATATCAAATAAAGAAAGCGGTCGCGTGCCGAATCCTGAGCATACTGAAGGCAAAAATAAAAAACAAAATATTGAACAAACCCATGAGCAGGTCACTGATGATGTCATGCACCATCCTGATCTTATTAATCCGCTCGATGATACGCGAATCGATATCAAGTCTGGTTATACAAAAGATTCACGTCGCTTAAAAGGCGATAACCACGAGTATGAATATGATGCGGTCGTTTTAGGAGCAGGTCCTGCTGGTGAAGCGGCGGCTATGAAACTGACTAAATCTGGCAAAAAAGTGGTGGTCATTGATCCACGTGATCAGGTAGGTGGCAACTCTACCCATGTGGGTACGATTCCAAGTAAAGCACTGCGCCAATCGGTATTTAACCTCATTAACTTTCGCCGTGATCCTATGTTTACCAAGGCGATGGAGTACAAGCAAGTTCCTCTAAATAGAGTGCTTGCCAATGCTCGAAAAGTCATTCGCAATCAGGTTAGTACGCACACACGATTCTATGAACGCAATCGCATTGAAGTGATTCAAGGTTGGGCAAGTTTCATTGATGCTCATACTTTGCGTGTTGAAACCGATGACAATGTCTTTGAAACCATTACCTTTAATAAAGCCATCGTAACGGTTGGTAGTCGTCCTTATCGCCCTGAAATTTTAGACTTTAACCATCCACGCGTTTTTGATTCTGATAAAATTTTGCAAATGGATTATGTGGTCAAAAAAATCATCATCTATGGTGCGGGTGTGATTGGTTGTGAATATGCCTCTATCTTTACGGGTCTTGGCTATAAGGTTGATTTGATTAATAACCAAAATCAATTGCTCAGTTATCTCGATAGCGAGATTAGCGATGCTATCGCGCATGACTTTAGACAATTTGGCGTATTGATTCGTAGTAACGAAGAGATTGATCATCTTGAGACGCATGACGATTATGTCGTCTTACATCTAAAGAGTGGTAAGCGCATCAAATCTGATGCCATTCTTTGGTCAAATGGTCGCTCAGGTAATACGGAAGGTTTAAACTTAGAAGCGATTGGTCTGAAAGCAAACAGCCGTGGTCAATTAAAAGTTGATGATACCTATTGTACTGAAATCGAAAATATCTATGCGGCAGGCGATGTGATTGGTTGGCCATCTTTGGCTTCTGCCGCTTATGACCAAGGACGCTGTGCGGCGGCCTTTATGGTTGGTGATAGCGATGCGGAACCAGTGTCAAGCGTGCCAACTGGTATCTATACGATTCCTGAAATTTCTTGTATCGGTAAAACTGAGCAAGAGCTAACCGACGAAAAAGTCCCATACGAAGTGGGTCAAGCATTCTTCAAGCATTTGGCACGTGCACAAATCATTGGTGAACGCTCAGGCGTACTAAAGATTTTGTTCCATCGTGATACGTTAGAGATTTTAGGCATCCATTGCTACGGTAACCATGCATCAGAGATTATCCATATTGGACAAGCCGTGATGAAGTGTAAGAGCAATAATACACTTGAGTACTTTGTGAATACTACTTTTAACTATCCAACGATGGCAGAAGCGTATCGCGTGGCGGCACTAAATGGTCTTAATCGTGTTTTTTAAGTGATAGAATATTGAAACGTTATAAATAAAAAAGCGTCTGCTATGTTAGCAGGCGCTTTTTTTTGATTCAGGATTATTGATTTGGCTTTTATTGATAGTAGGCGCTAATGACATGCAATCGTCTTTTGCTTTAGGACACTGTTTTAAGTGCTTTATTCGTATCATGCCAGCGCACCCACATAAGTAGCGCAAAGTAAAATACCCATAAGGCGGCTAGTGCATAAAATCCAGTAGAAACTTGGGAGATACTAGCTCCCATTTGATTAAGCTGAACGGAGGTGTTGATACCCGGTGTCGTGGGTATGAACCAACGTATGATTTGTAAAACTGTGGGCAGCTGATCTGCTGGCCACGGATAACCACTGACAAAAAACATCGGTAGTGAGCTAAAAATTAGGATTTGCATACTACGTTCGCGCTGGCGAAACCAGAGTCCAAGCACACAGCCAAGTGTCGCCACAGTTGGACAAAATAACAAAAGGAACAGTAAACTGCCAATCATGTTTTGCCCGCGCGGATAGTGGTGTAGCTCAAATGTCCAGCCATAATAAAAGCAGCCAATAATGAAGCTAAACATACTGAGCGCAGCAATTCGCCCAAGCCAACCACGGATACTCGTCGCATGTCGCCGCTGCTCATACCATGTACCAATCAGCATCGCTGTGGCGATTAATAAGGTTTGTTGCAAAATTAGAATAGAGACCGCTGGCACCACGTAAGCGCCATAACCTTCTGTTTGATTGTATAGAGGGACAATCACTAACGGTACCGCTTGAGTATTAGCAGCCGCTGTTGCTGAATAAGCACCTTGTGCCACATTTTTTTTGACTTCAATCCCTGCTGATACCGTACTGACTGCTTTTAAAAACCCCATCTGTACGTTTTTATTTAACAGAAAGTAGCCGCCATTACCCAATACGCTGACGCTCGCTGCTTTTCCCGATAGTACTTGCTGCTCAAGCCCACTTGGAATGACCATGTACCCAGCGATTTCATCTGACCATATGGCCTCTTTAGCCTGCTGCTCGTTGAGAAAAAGCTGTGTGTCTAACTGCGGACTGGCGCTCGCATAGCGAACGATGGTTCGTGATAGATTACTATTGTCGTTATCAATGATACCAACAGGTACATGGTTGACCACTTCTGTCGAATAAGGCCAAGGATAAAAGAAGCCATAAATAATGGGGGCAATCAGTAAGAGTAATAGCACACCTTTATCAGAAAAAATGTCCTTAATAGTTTGTAAAAAACTAGCTAAGAAACTAGGTGTTGAAGACTGCTTGGTTGAATCTGACGTTGTCGAAGATAAATGGTCTTTTGGTGGTAATGACATTAGCGCGCCCCCCAACGTTCAGGATGCGCCAGCGCGCGTTTGGTTAATAAAGTAGTCAGGGTCATCGCAATCGTCGTGGCAATAGCCAGACCATAGACGATCGGTAATGACACAGCAACAGGCGCTTGCATCTGTAATTGTGCAATGTGCAGCTTTAGATAGTGAGTGAGTGGCAGTGCATCTGACCAATGCCGAGCACTGTCACTGATAGCAATATAAGGGAAGGTCACACCAGCAAAGGCGTAAGAAGGTGCTGAAATAAAGCCAGTAGCAGACAAGCCCATGCGTAATGAAAATGAGCCTAAGGTAAAGACAGCACCCAGCCAAAACGATAGCATTATTAATAATATCAAACCAGCATAAGTTGCAAGTACTGAGCTCATGGCAACGGATTCTTGCGGCGTGGCAAGCCATAGAGCCAACATCGCCCAAATGCTAAAGGCCAATGTCGGCCAAAAGTATTTGCCCAACAGACCAAACAATAATACTAAAACGTTTGTACTTTCCGTCATATCTTCATTCGCATGGCTAGAGACTGAGATTTGATCGTTTTTGCTCAAGTATTGATTGTTTTCTACGGCATTTAATATTTGCCCTGATGTTGACTCGTTTTTTGTGATTCGCGTCAAATCAGGATGACCTGTACTGATAAAGCGATACCAGTGGCCGAGTCGTTTATCCCGCAGCTCGCGACCAATCGTCGTTGCACCGATCACCATCGCTAAAATATGCAGCAGCGCGGGTATGACGGTTGAAGCCAAAAACTGCTGATAATCGGTGGCTGCGTTAAATAGGCTGATGCGCTGTATACCAATCGGCGAGTAAGCAATCGCAGCTTGCGACGGTGCCATGCCTTGTTTGACTAAACGCTGTATCTCAACGCCTGCCGATAACGTTCCAGCGACTGCTTGAACGCTGGTCTGGATAATGCCCGAATGTGTGCCGTACTGAGCATTTACTTGTAAAATCAATGGAGCAGGCTTACCAGATAAAATATGCCGAGAAAAATCTTCAGGGATAATGACAATAGCGTAAATATCACGCTGCAAAATAGCCGCTTTTGCCTCAGCCTCTGAGTAATAAAGCTGTCTAACCGTTAGAGTAGGGCTGGCTTCCAAATAGCGTACCGCGGTATTGGCAATCGGGCTATTGTCTTGGTCTATCACCCCAATGGGCAAATCCGTAATCTGCGTTTGTGAAAATATCCACCAAATCAGTAAAACGGTTGCCAGTGGTATCCAGACCACCATACTAAAGTCCCACGGATTTTCGGTCAAAAACCGTCGCTCATAGGCAGCACTACGTAAAAAAGCCTTACTTAACTTCATCGGGTGCATGGCTTACTCTTGGCTTGCATTAGTAAGTGCTGGATTGACGCGTACAATAACGCTCATACCTGAGCGAATACGTGCATCAGGAGTCGTCGGACGTGCTTTTACTTCAAAGGTACGTACATCGAATCCATCATCATTATTGGTCGGCCGCCAAGTGGCAAAGTCAGACAATGTTGACGTAGCATAAACGGTGAACTGTTTGGTATAAGGCTTATTTGCTGATGACAGCGCAGGAATCGTACCAGTAAATTTCTGACCAATCGCAAACTGGTTTAAGTAGGATTCGGTGACATTAAGTACGACCCACTGCTCATCGGTATTGACCAACGTCAAGATAGGCACGCCTTGTCCGATGACTTCACCCGCGCTGACAATGACATTGTCCACAATGCCTGCAATAGGGCTTTTTAAGTTGGCTTCTTCTTTTGCCACCAGTGCTTCTTCTAGTTGGGCATCGACTTGTGCTACTTGTGCTGTCGCCGCTGATTTATCTTCACTGCGTGCGCCTTCTTTTGCCAAATCGTATTGCAAGCGCGCAGCTTCAGTTTGATCTTGAGTGGCCAGATATTGCGCATATGCCTCATCGCGTTTTTGCCGTGCCATAAGACCTTCTTCATACAGGCGGTTGACACGCTGGTAAGTGTTCTCCGCCAAATCAGAAGCAGCTTTGTTGGCTTGCCACGCCGCTTTTGCTTGAGCGATCTCTTGTGGACGGGCGCCATTTTCTGCTTTATCTAACTGACTTTGTGCCATTTGCTTGCCAGCCAGCGCCTGATTGATCTTTGCGTTAATCTCAGGCGAGTCCATTTCAATCAGCTGTTGCCCGACTGTCACTGCATCACCTTCTGTGACCAGAATTTTGGCAATACGTCCTGGTACTTTTGCAGCGATGGAGGTTTGCTGCATCTGCATCTGCCCTTGCAAAGTCACGACTTCAGGCTCGCTATGCTGATTGCTTTTATATAGACCATAGGCAATAACGCCTAATACAATCAGAATCAATAGCGCCAGAAATGCCTTTTTTATCATGGCAGATTTATCCGCTTTTTCTGCATGGCGCTTATAAGTAGGCACTGCTTGCTCATTTTCAGCATCAGTTGCTTGATCGTTATGGTTATTGACTGAGTCAGTAGATTGCTCTGAGTCGTTTAACTTGCGCGAGTCGTCTGATTCGTTGGTAGATTCAGTCATGACAGTGAGATTCCTAAAGCAGCAAAATTGAGGATAAAGGGTATGTTATTAGTACATTCGTACAGCATAAGGTTTGGCGCTTTCTAAGGCTTCAGAATTAAAAATCGCACCAAAGGCGACGATAAATGCTGAATAATAAAGCCAAAGCATAATGACCACGGCAGCTGAAAGCGCGCCAAACTCAGCGCTATAGTTATTAAAGTTTTGCACATAAATCGAAAATAGCACAGACAATACAATCCAAAGAATGGTCGCCAGAGCTGCTCCTGGCACCAGTTTTTTTAGCGCGACGGCGTCACGGTTTGGGGCTAGGCGATAGAGGCTTAAAAAGCTCAAAAATATGATACCAGCCAATATAGGCCACCTGCTCCAAAGCGCAATCGTTTTAGCTATTTGCGGGAAGGGGAAATAGGCTGCCCCTACAGGAATAATAGCAATAGAAGAGACTGCTATAATCAAGATTACTACCGCGCCAAAGGTTAAGCTGACTGCTAAAATATTACCTTGTATGAAGTTACGCTCTTGAGTGATATGAAAGGCAAGATTGATAAGAATAATTAAAGATTTAACACCTTTAGAGCCAGCATAAAGGGCGAGTAAGGTCGATAAGACAAGACTGAACGTGAGTGCGGATGTGGTATTAGAGACCAATGCGCTTAGGCGTGAATTGAGGACTTCATACACCGTATCAGGTATAAACGGACGCAAAATCGAGATTTGCTCTTGCATCTCAGCTGGTGAAAACGCGAGACCATAAAGCAGCACAAACACCGCCATTACTGGAAAAATTGATAAGAAACCAAAAAATCCCACGCTCGCGCAGTGTGCCCAAACATTAGAGTTGTTCGCAATACGCCACGTCTTTAATGAAGGCTGCAGCCAGTTACTTATTAATTTAGAAGTCGGGTTTTTCATAAAACAGTATTCACAATAGAGTTAGCAATAGTATGGTTAATGGCAGCTTCATGATAGTTAGTATGGTCAGGCTACTGTAATAGTATTGCGGCGTTAACCTCGCTTGAGGTATCAAATATATATCTTCGCTCAGCTGCCTTGTCATACTTTCAAATTGAATCAACTATATAAACGCTTATCCACACTATCTATCATTTTCAAATTAAATCATTACTCAGTATACAAAGTCGGTAATCGAATATCAGCAGCATTAAGATAGGCGTTAAAGGCAAGAGGCGTACCACAGCTTTGCATGAGTGCGGCCAGCGATTGTACATAGCTGTTCGCCGCTTGCGCTTGTTCAGTACGTGCTTTAAGCGACTGCGTTTGTGCTTGGACTACCTCAATCGGTGTATTTACACCTTCTTGTAGCCCCAACTGGCGCAAACGCAATACTTCTGCGGCCAGATCTACATTGCTTTGTAATGCCTGGTAACGAGATTGGGCATTATTCACATCGTGCCAGTTTTTTTCGACCAGTAATAATAAATTGTCACTGACTTCGATTTCAGACAGATCCGCTTGGCGTATTTTGGCATTACTCGATGCGAGTGATGCATTTTTATCAAGACCACCCCACAGCTTCCAGCTGGCTGATATACCGGCTACCCAACTGGGGTCTTTTTCAATTTGTCCGTAGCCATAGAGCATGACGGTAGGCTTGTGACCAGTATCTGATAGCGCATGTAGCTGCTCAGCTTGTGCGCGTTTGGCGGCAACTTTTTGTAGACCTGGGTGATTGGTGAGTGATAAATTCTGAAAATAGTTTACATCGGGTAAAGGACGGCTAGAGACGAATAACGGTGTCGTGGGTTTGATACGATAGTCGGTACGCAATAGCCGCTGTAAAGCCATCATCGCAAGACGAGCATCGTTATTGGCATTGACGGACTCACTTTTTGCATCGGCAAGCGCAGATTGTGCTTCTAAGCGATCAACACGTGAGATAAAACCTTCTTCAAAAAGCCGCTGCGCCATATGGTCAGTCTGCTGCAAGGTATCATAAGCATCTTCACGTAAATAAGCGGCAATGATGGCCAACTGTGCCTTAAAGTAACGCTCAATCAGGGTGTTATAAAGCTCGTTTTTATCCAATAGACTGTCTGCGACGGCTTCTTGGGTACGGGCATTTGAAGCACCTGTCAAAGCGTTGGTACGTCCAGCAGTATAGATGGGCCAAACCACGCCCAGACCTGCACCAGCCGTTGAGCCTGAGCGTTTTAACTCATAAGAATCTGGGATACGCTCACCGACCAATTCACCAAAATTCGGCAAATCTGGTAGCGGTGGAATAGGCGGAATCACATTATCGACACCATTGTTAACGTCATTAACAATACCGTTTTTCAATGATGATAAGTCAAGATCCGCGTCTAAGTTGTAAGCATTGGCTGATAATTGGGCAAACACCAATGGATTGTCTAAAGTTTTGAGCGCATCCGTTTGATATTCACTAGCAGCAATCGCCGCTTGATTGGCGGCCAGTTTCGGTGACACTTGCAATAAAATATTTTGAGCTTGCTCAAGGCTTAACAGGCTAGATACTGCTAATGGATAACTATTATCAATACTTTTATGGGTAATGGGATCGATAAGCGTTGTTAAGCCAGTTTTTTGCTCGGCTTGACTCATCTCTGTATCTGTCGTTGACTTTCTATTTTGAATCTCATTTTTTTGAGTACTGTTTTGAGTATCAGCATCGATAATTTGCGTCACTGCAACGGCTGTGACCTCATTCGGTGACTCGATATTATGATCAGTAGCGCTTGCCAAAGCAGGCGCCGCTAAACCCATGAACGTAATCGTCATCACCGCAGTAGACAGAGTCGATAAAGCAAATTTCATAAGTCACATAAGCCATTAATTAGAATGCAAAGTATTTTAGAGTCAGGCAAAAAGTATCAAAAATATCAACTGTTGTGGTCAAACCCTGTCCAAACAGTTCAATATGGTCAACCATTAACAGAAGCCAGTATTTTGTTATGGATAACAAGCGCTACACTGTAGTGGCACAATGGTGACGGGTCAATGCTCAGTATTTGCTTACTGTGCGTTGAATAAGCCATGATTTTATGTTAGAGGTCGGATGTTAAGACAAATAATAACATCATTTGTTAATTAATAATAAAAGGTTTATCAAGTCATTAGCACTTAAATCGATTTTAGATCACTTTTAAAAGTTTTCAGCGATAATGATGGTTAATGATGATTGTTGTATTACAAAGCAGCTTATAAACTATACATAATAGTGGTGTGTGCTATATTTCAGCACCTTATAGCGTTGAGCAAGATTAAAATGAACGGCATTTATTTTAACTGTCGGCAGTTGCTCATTAGCGCAGTGCTAATGTAAATAAAACTGGCTATTGCGATAGGCGTTACTCGCAAAAAGTACGTACTATCAATCAAAACTCAGCTATAAAATATAATTGTAAAAAATGAATGCGACAAAATAGGATGTGAGTAATGGCAGGATATATTTTGGCTTTGGATCAAGGGACGACATCGAGTCGAGCGATATTGTACGATGATCGTGCGCGTCCGATAAAAATGGCACAGCAGCCTACCACTTTACAAACCCCAAAAGCGGGCTTTGTCGAACAAGATGCACAACAAATTTGGCAAACGCAGATTAGCTGTGCCCATGATGTGATTAATCAAGCAGGGCTACTTGCTACCGACGTCACCAGTATCGCGATCACCAATCAGCGTGAATCTATTGTCATGTGGGATAAGCAAACGGGTAAACCTTTAGCCCCTGCCATCATTTGGCAAGATCGCCGTACGGCGAGCTACTGTAAAACACTCGCGGCTGAGGGTGCCAGCTGCATGATGAATGACAGCCATGATGATGTGGCAAGCGAAGTGCAACGCATTACAGGGCTACGTTTAGATCCATATTTCAGTGCCAGCAAAATCGCTTGGTTACTAGAGCACAATCCGAAATTGAGCGTACGAGCCAGCAGAGGAGAAATAGCGGTTGGTACTATAGACAGTTGGCTCATATATAAGCTAACCGGTGGCGAGCATGTCATTGATGTGACCAACGCTTCCCGTACTTTATTATATGATATCCACAAGCTTGAGTGGTCAGAAGAGCTGTGCGCCCGTTTTGCGATACCCATGAATATTTTGCCTAAAGTCCTACCATCTGATGGTGACTTTGGTAAAACCAAAAAAGGACTACTTGCCAAACAAATTCCTATTCAAGCGGTATTGGGCGATCAGCAAGCGGCACTTTTTGGACAAGGCTGCCTCGATGCTGGCATGGCTAAAAACACTTATGGTACTGGGTGTTTTATGCTGATGAATATTGGTCAAAAACCCAAACTTAGCGAGCATAAACTACTAACGACAATCGCTTGGCAACGAAAATCCACATCGGCTCGTCCAGACAATTTATCGTTCGATCAAATTGTACAGTCAGGCAAACGCATGTTGCAGCCACCCAGAAAGGAAGTTACTTATGCCTTGGAGGGTAGTGTTTTTATGGCAGGTGCTATTGTCCAATGGTTACGAGACAATCTGGGTATGATTCAACAAAGCAGTGAAGTCGAAGATTTAGCCCGCCAAGTTGATAGCAGTGAAGAGGTGGTGTTACTGCCTGCATTCACAGGATTAGGAGCACCCTATTGGCGCTCCGATATCAGCGCGAGTATTACTGGTATGAGCCGCGGCACGACTAAAGCCCATATTGCTCGTGCTGCGTTAGAGGCAGTTGCCTATCAAACTTATGATGTGCTCATTGCCATGCAAAAAGACAGTCCTCATCCATTAACTGAGCTAAGAGTAGATGGTGGCGCGGCTAACAATGACTTATTGATGCAGTTTCAAGCTGATTTACTCGATGTGCCTGTCCTGCGTCCCAGAGATACAGAAATCACTGCCAAAGGTGCAGCATTACTCGCGGGGTCAAAAACGGGGTTATATGATGAAGGGACGATGCAAGCATCATGGCAAGTCGATCGTGTTTTTGAACCCCAAATGTCCAGTGATATCCGTGAACAGCATCTTAATAAGTGGCAACGAGCCATCGATAGAGCACTGACATCCTTATAAGTATTGAATAAACACATTAAAATATTGTAACAACTCAATGAAAAATTACTTAAAACACTTCACTGTCCTACAAAATCATTATAAAGATACAGGCTGTAACGCAAGGCAATCGCAATCTGGACACAATTTACACAACCTATCTATCTGTTGTTATCCATAAATTTCTATACTTTAGGCGACTCAAGTAACACATGATTCGAGTAAGACCGCTAATTTTTAGCACTTAATAAATCTAAAATATAACAAATTAATTTAAGGATAAAATTATGAGTAACTATGACGGTATTGATCGCAATGAAGTAAAGCATATGTCAAAAGAAGCTAAGCAGGATCTGAATGCTGATATCATCACAGGTGAGCCAGGTTCTCATCCAGTAGGCACAGCTATTGGTGGTCTTGGCGGCGCAGCAGCGGGTGCAGCAATCGGTACAATGGCAGGACCACTTGGCACACTCATTGGCGGTGCGATTGGTGCTATCGTTGGTGGCGGTGCAGGACATGCAGCAGCAGAAGCGATTGATCCAACACGTGAAGAAGCTTACTGGCGTGCAGAATATGCAAATGTTGATTATTACAAAGAAGGTTATGACTTCGATCGTGATCTACATCCAGCTTATGCAGTAGGGTACGCTAACCGTGCTCGTTATCCTGCGGATGCACGTTTTGAAGACCATGAAGCTGAATTAGAGCGCTCATGGCATGAAGTAAAAGGTGAATCACGCATGGAGTGGGAAGAAGCACGCAAAGCATCGCATGACGCGTGGAATCGTGTATCGTAATAAGCGAAACTAACAGCACATTTGATTTAAGTAAGTAGACAGTATATAAGCTTACTACCTTATCACTGGGCCTAGTCTGATTGTAGACTTGGGTCTGCTGATAGACCAAATACTTTCGATTTATGCTATTTTAAAGTCTTCAAAGATTTCTTTGGAGGCTTTTTTGCTGTATATTACTAAGTATGAATATATTAAACAGCCAATCATCTTTGGAAGCAATATTCTAGAATAAAAATAATAGGTAATCTATGAACAATAATGCGGAAGCTAAAAGCACCAGACAATTTTATATTGCCACTGCCAACTTGCTCAATTTTGCCAACCCTAACCGAATTTATTATGACAATGCGCCAGCTTACAGTAACGATGAATACGAGCACAAGCTAAGCGGCATCACCGATTTATTAGCAAAAGCACATGCTGATATTATTGCGGTGCAAGAAGTCTGGGATAGTAATGCGCTTGCAGCGTTGGCGGTGTCGTTGGGATTTAAGCCCGAGCATGTTGTTGTTCCGTTGGCAAGTAACGACCGTTCAAGCCCTTATACCCATGGAAAAGGGGCACAAAACACTCCTGCCGTTGGTATCATTAGCCGCTTTGAGCAATTAGAAAGCCGCTTGCTTGAAGATATTGCGCCAAAAGCGGTGATTGATATCCCTGATATTGGTCCTTACCATCGCTTTAATCGTCCACCATTGCTAGTACGGGTCGATGCCTTTGGTCAACCGATAACGATTATTACGGCGCATCTAAAAAGCAAACGGGCATTTTTCTTGCGTGATGAAAGTGGCAATTTGTTAGAAGACATGGACGATCCAAATATTCGAGTCCGTGCCAAGCTCCGTAGCTTATGTATGCGCGCCGCAGAAGCAGCCTCTATTCGGATGTCTATTATAGATCGATTACGTCATACTCGTGAGCCATTGATTTTGTTAGGTGATATGAATGATGTCACCGGTAGCGTCACCACCCAATTGATGGCTGAGACTGGTGAAGTTAATTACGATAAAGGCATGCGCGATGTTGCATTATTCGATGCTGCGCGTATCCAAGCACGCTATGGTTGGATGAAAGATGTGGCATATACCCATATATATCAAGGTATGCCAGAAGTGATAGATCAATTATTTGTTTCAGAAGAGTTTCTTCCTGATAGCAAGTTTTCACTGGGTCAGGTTGAAAGAGTAGACTATTTCAATGATCATTTAAAGTGGGACTATGCAGATAGAGTCATCGATCATGGTATTATAAGAGCGAAAATTAAACTCAAAGATTAAATTTTTTACATTACGTGGTTAACGCTATTAAACGGTTGACCTATACATTAATTTTTAACCTATTTATCTCCCTTGCTTGATAGTGTACAAGCGTTTATGATGCCTCTCCATTAGACATAGTAGCGCTAATATCAGTGCTACATTATTAGCTAATAGGATGTAATTCTTCAATTTAGGGCGAATACTATCTATTGAAGATTATATTTATAAAATAGGGTGTAACATTAAGAGACTTATGATGAGCGAAAATAAAGACGAAAAGATTGAAGATGTGTTGGTAGATTCGGAACTGGCAAAAAAACTGGTCCCGAATAAGTTTAAGTTTACTAGCCAACAAGGCCGTGCGCGCCGTCAAAAACTTTTGGCTGGTGCTAAGAAGTTAAGTGAAACACAACCTATCAATGACATTACTTTGGCGGCTGTATGTGAAGAAGCAGGCATTCCAAGAGCTTCTGCTTATCACTTTTTTCCTAACATCGAAGCGATATTTTTAGCATTGCGTTTTTTGAATGCTATCGAAATATTAGAAATAGTAGAAACAGTCGATATTGGTAATTATGACAGATGGCAGGGCTATTTGACGGCGCTTATTGATAATTGTGTGACGATATTCCATAACGACGAGACCAAAGCCAAGCTCATTTATGACACGAACACGCCTGATTTTGAAGGTGATAGTTTTGGTGAAGATATCGATCATCAGATCGTCGATTTGGTTTATAAGCGTTTATCAGAGCGCTATGAGATGCCGAGTTTCCACGATATTCAAGGCACGCTATTGATTGCTTATAGCATTATTAATGCGATATTTACATTGTCTTATCGCCGTCATCAAAGCATTACCAATGAATATATTCAAGAAGCAAACACTGCGTTTATCGCTTATTTGCGTTGCTATCTACCAGAAAAGCTACCGCGTAAGAATCGCTAGTTTTTTCGCTATTTAGATGATGTATAGACATTAGAGTGTGATTAAGATTCCCTAATGTCTGCTAAGCAAATACAAAAAAGCCGACATCATATGTCGGCTTTTTTGTATTTGCTGCATTGATGAGCAGTGGTAGTAATAGACTTAACGGATAGGGGTTAATACTTGCCCACGGCAAATATCAGCACTCGCATCTAATGTCTCATATTGCTTATAATAGCTGACGATCAGCTCTTCCAAAGCGACGTTGGTCTGTGAATCATGGGTATTGACGTATGCTTCGCGAGCTTGTTCAAGCCAACGATCTGCCATGCGAAAATGGATGCCTGATTCCCGCCAGCCGCGCTCGCATTGGTTCGTAGCGGCCCAAATTAAAGCGACCTCGCTGAAAGCTATCTCTCGTGGTGCTGACTCGATACCACCGCTATCTTTTAGCGCGCTTAGGGTTGCCCATAGATCGGGGCGCATGAGAGCAGAGTTTGATGGTATGTCTTGAATAAGGTTGAGATCTTGTTCCTTGCCATTTTTTAAGGTGGTTAAAATCGTCTCTGCTGCCTGTGCTGCTTGCTGTCCAGCAGGTGAACGACTATTCATGCTGTCTTGATGGAGGGCGTAGTTGAGCCAAGCCTGAGCTTTATAGGCAAAGTATTGTTGACGTGCGCTCATGTTTTCTTGTTGATACGCTTGTAACTCTTTCAACATACAATTCATAGCACGTTGGCGCGTACTTTGGTATTTTGGGTGGTGAGACTGAGTTTGAACATCATTGGCACAGTGAGTAGCGTCATGGGTTACTGCCACTTCAGGAGTATGATGACTCGCCGATGCAACCGAGGTCATTGTCAGGAAGAAAACGGTTGATAATAAAGCCTTTATAGGCTGTTTATAATGGGCTGCTTTGTTGGCAGGATTAGGCATGATGCAAAACCTCATATTAAGCGGAGCAGTATCAGTATCAATATTGGTACTTGCGGTTTTTGGCGCTGATCTCATCGCTTATTAAAATATATCTGTCATATAATGTGATGAACAGCGCGATAACGCCCGCATTGTCGTCAGATGATAACACGACAATGGGGATAAATTACAATGTAGAGTGAGTCGTCAAACGCTGGTTCTTACGTGGATCATCACGTTTGAATAGGTCTTCGTCAAACTTGAAACGTAATCTAAAGTAAGCGCCTTCCATAGTGCTATCGTCATAAGCGATGTCTTCATCCTCAAAGCCCATGAAGTTATAACCTAGTGACAACCAAAGATTGGTCATCGGGCTATAGCCCACTTCCGCACCCAACATATAAGACATATCATCTGCTTGTTTGTTCCAATAAGTGCCTGCTTGCAAGCCCACATCCCAGCGCTCACTGATGTCATATAGACCACGAGCATAAAGCGCATGGGCTGTATTGTCGCTACTGATATTATCAGCATCAAACTGAGTATATTTACCCGCGTAACGGCCTGATAACGTCAACGGACGTGTTGGATGATAGTTACCACTCAATGACCAAATAACGGCATCTTTTTGATAGGCGTCATCGCCAGTACTGTTATCATCTAAGCGATACTCAAGCTTGGCTAACATGTCTAACTGATTGCTATCATAATCACGATAGGCAGCTCCTAGCTGGAAGCGATTAATCGTGCGATTGCCATCGTCATAATCGACGCGCGAGTAGATGTCTTTGGCCAACAGAGTCACATCGTCGGTATAGCGATAAGCAATACCAGCGCTACCTAGCAATGTGTCACTGGTCTCACCCCAACGCTTCTCAAAACGCGCCGAGGCTTTGTAATCTTCTTTCGCAAGATACTCTACACCAATGCCAGCTGCCGTTGCGGTGTTCTCGGTATCGCCCTCTAATGATTCAACACGCTCAAATAGAGTATTGATGGTTAAACCTTGCTGGACATACCATTTGTTCTTAAGACCAATGGCCGCTTCAGCTTCGCGGGCACTGATAGCATCGCGCATGCGATATTCGCTATAGACTTTGCCGTCTTTCATGTAGTTGGCGTCAAAACCAAATACGGTACGCTGGCGTTCTTCAGTATCATCAAGACCATAGCTACCAGATAGACTGTTGATCAAGTCATGACGGGCGTATAGGCGACCTAAACCACTTAGCGGCGTCTCGCCTCCGATGGAGGTGGCATTACGATTACTGTTATCAATATCTTGCTCATATTCTGCAAATACTAAAGAGTCATTGAGCTTGGGTAACCGTGCCGTGATACGAGCGCGGGCGGTAGTACCTTCAATATCTTTTTCAGAATCACTGACATTATTTAGCGCTGATTGATTGATAATATCGTCATTAAAGAGAGTGTTATCAGTCACATCTACGACGTCTGTTACCGCTTGGATATTGCGTGAAGCTGCCGTCGCATCTTGCTTATAATAACGTAAGCCAATCTCGCCAACGATGTTGGTACTCAAACGCTGTTCAATACTGGCTAAGACACCTTGGCGGCTAGCATTAGTGGTATGATCTTTAGTGCGGATGCCTTCTAGTTTTAGCGCGGTCTTTTTGTCATTAATTAAATGAGTGACTTCGACGCCCGATTCAGCGCGCCCAGCAGTCTGCGGCGAGGCACCAGTCACGAAACCTTCGTCAGTATCGTTATAATAAGCTTTGGCACGAGTGTTTTTCTTGTTATCAAAGTCAAGCTCGATACGCAAGGCATTACCTTCTGCGTCCTGACCGTCTAATTCTGTCGCATTGATTTGATTGCTTGGCTGAAAATTTGGATTCTCAGCTTTATTCATCGCGTATTCAGCGACCAGTTTTAGCTTATCGTTAAACTTGATAACGCTGTTGACGCTAGCCAGCTCTTCTTTGTTAAGAGGGTCATCACTGTTGACATAGCTACCACCGATGGCGACTTTGTCAGTCAACTGCTGCTTGGCAGCAATGCCACCGACCAAGTATTTTTCGCCACCTTCATCTACTTCTACAGTGACTCGTAGATAAATAGGGTTGCCATCGATGTCTTGGCTAGCGATAGGGGCTTTTAAAAATAAGCTGCGGCTGATAGGGTCAATTTCATAATCGGCAAAGCGGGTAAGGGTCTCACGGCTAATGATCAAGCCTGGATTGTTGGCGTCACGAGTGATCACTTCGACAGTTTCTGAGTTTTCTAATACGGCATCAAAGTTTTCAGCCAATGGATAAGGGCCTGAGATACCAAGACCACGAGTCTCATTGACGCGCTGGCTGGTACTCGTCTCCGCGACAAAGGCGGTAATGCGAGTCTTGCTATCTTCATACTGGGCTTTTAGGCCAGTCAACGTACGGTTATATTGACCTAATTTAATACCTTCATCGTTATCGATTTGAGTTTTTAAATCGCCATACATAGCAAATGAGCGGCCCTTGTCCAAGCGCACATAGAGTTTGCTGGTAGATTGCGCATCAAAGCCCTTGGCTGATGAATCACCATAGACAGGATAGTATTCGCCAGGCTCGATATCACGGAACAGACGCTCGCCTTTTTTGTCACTGTCATAAGCCAAAGTTAGCAAATAATCGCCACGTACTTTGCCTTTAAGGAACATCGCGGCGCGACCAGAAGCGGTATAGTCATCGTTACCAGCGAAATCATTGAGCTCTTGCTCAAAAGCGCCTTGGGCGTCAGTAATGCTGCTGCCATCAAAGTCTTTAAGTGAGATCGCGCCTTCGACGATGCCGACGGCAATGAGAGGACGTAATTGCGCGGTAAATTGTAACGGGATAATCTGTTTACTGCTACCAGTGTCGATGACCAACTCACCTTTACCCGGTACACTTGGTGCAGTCACGGGTATGAGTAACTCGCCACCTGAGACAATAACTTGCGTACCAGCTTGATCTTTACTGCTGTCATTAAGATTGATACGGCCGATATTGGTATCGATAGTGATAGGTGTTGAGGCAATATAAGGACGGCCATCACGGTCTTTTAGGCTAATAACGACTTGATAATCGCTAACGCCATCTGCCGGTACTAGCTGCGCTTGAGTGCGATAGTCAATGGCTTGTAAAGTGTCTGGCGTTGATACTTTAATGGTTTGCTCAGAGATAATTTTGCCATTCACGTCAGTAGCGACACCGCGCAAGATATTGTTGCCGCGTTTTAAGTCGACGGCATAGTAATCAAAGGCAGTCACATTCTGTTTTTCTTGCTCAGCAGTTTTGCCGATTTGTTGTTCTGATACTGCTTTTCCATTGGCATATAGTGTAAATATTGAACCCAGTGGCGCTTGTACTTGTACCATTTGTTTATAAGTACTGAGCTGTTGACCTTCGTTTAAATTGATAAAAGCCACGTCATTGTTAGCCACTTCTTTGAGATATTCTTCCAGCTCTTTTTCTACTGGCGGTGCTACCGTAGTTACGGTCATATCAACACGATTGGCGGCTGGATTGATTATCTCATTGACGATAGCAGAGTCACAGTTGCTACCCAGATCTAAGTCGCCATTGATGTTGCAGCCACTGGCGTCTACATTATCATCGTAGTCACGATTGTAGTCAGGATCTAGGGTTAGCTCGGTTTTTACTGCTTGCTCAAGGCTATCATTCTTAGCGCTTACTGATTTGCTACGAGCGACAAGCTCCGTATTCAAACGCTCAGTGCTATCGCCCATACCGACCACGATACCGAAATCGGCACGATGTAATTCGCCATATTTTAAGTCAACGAAACGGCTGCCAGCATCACCAGCATTGCGATTACTTTGGGTGACCATCTCGGTTGAGTGAGGGATGGTGGTGCGGTCAACTTTTAAGACGTGAGTTTTGGCACTGACACCATAGAAGTTATACTTACCTTCAGGATCAGTCACGACAAAGTTACCGTTTTCCATGTAGATACGCACGCCTGCAACGCCAAGTTCGCCATCTTCTTTTTGTTGAATGCCGTCACGGTTGATATCGTGGTAGACCTTACCGATGATGATGCCATCAGTATTCATGACGCCGCGCTCTACTTCAATCTTCCACTGTGCTTCTCTTGAAACTAAGCTTTTACCTTGTTCATTGCTAGCAACGGCAGTCGCGCGGTTGATGCCATCACCGCCTAATGATGAAGCACCGATTAAGACACGATACGTGATTTTTTTACTTTCGCCATTTGCCATATTACCTAAATTTAGCACCTGATATTTACCATCAGCTTTAAACTCAGTGGTTTGCGCTTGGTCGATATTGATATCAGTAGTTTGGTTGACACGTACACTACCATCTACATAAGCAAAACCACGTGGTAGGGCGTCTTTTAGTTGCACATCGTAAGCGGTAGAGTTGCCACTATTGGTGATATTAATGGTGTAGCTAACATAATCACCAAATTCAGCGCTTTTAACGTCGCTTTCTTTGGTGACGACTAAGCTTGGGCTATCATCGACGATATTGATTTGTGTATCTAAGTCATCGATACGTACGGTGAAGTCACCTTCGCTTGGTAGCTGCTCAGCGCCAGTGCCGACAGAAGGCGCGATACAGGCGTCTAGACTTGCAGTCAACGTATCATTTGCTAGAGTCTGAATAAATTTGTCATTGACAGCGTTGGCATTGTTTTGTGTTGGTGCTGATAGCTGATATTTACCAGTACTATTGCCCGTCTCAATCGCTTTCAATGCGTATTTGTCACCCGTCAACAAAGAGGTAATCGTGACCCATACTTGATCTGGCTTATCTAGTTGAACGTTACACTGCGCATAGCTGGCATCGATATAGACATTTTCATCGATTTGCGAGGTGGTTTTGTTTTCGTCAAACTTAGGCGTTGTAAATTTGATTTCAGGCTCAACGATGATCAGTCTATCAATCGCGTTGACACTCGATACGGATGGGTCTTCTAGAACGACAGCGCCAATTTTAATATCTGCAGTATCGCCACTTTTGCCGTTAACATCTGATAAGGCTTGCACGATAAACTGGATACTTTCACTGTGTCCAAGTTTGATTTGTGCGCTTAAATTATCGAAAATAACTTCAGTATCACCACTATCAACGACGCCGTTTTTATTTAAATCTTGATAGACTTTTAAGTTTGAGAGCGTTGGCGATACAGCCAATGTTAGCTCAACAGTCTGGTTGCTATAGCTGGTATTGCTTAGGACGTTTACCCAGTTGACCAAGGCGTTAGGCATAACGGTGAGTAACGGCTGTTGAGTGAGTTTAATACCGTATTCAGGAAGGTCTGAGGCTTTGACTTGTACTTGGTTTGAGGTGCTAGATATTGTGACGTCAGTCTGGTTATTGACGTTATAATTAGCATTTGCAGTATTGTTAATGATTTGCAGATTAGGGTTTGCTGCATCAGCTGCAATCGCGATATTTGATTGCATAAGCAACATTGCCAATGACAGCGCAGAGATCTTTGCTGAACACAATGCAGTACGATTAGACGGTGTCATGGTAGATAGAGTCATATGTCGCTTATCCAATAAAATATCAGTGAGGGTAAGGGTAGAGATTCTCTAGCTTGTCTAATTTAAAATAACTAGGTCAAGCTAGAGGAGTCCTACAAGCATCGTTTGATGCTTGTAGAATTTGGAATTCCTTATAAGATTAATTAGGTGTTACTGTCGCAGCATTAGGTTTGATACGAATTGAAAACTGTAAAGTTGCTGTACCTTTAGGAGTTAGCGGATTGACAGTAGTTGTAACGAAGCCACCTGAGGTTGTAGCTGTTGTTGTTATAGTGCCACCAGTAGTAGTGGTTACAGCATCATCTTTATAAATAGCGTTACCTGTGAACTTAGCTAGTTCATCTGAAATAATTAGATCTGTAATACTAAAGCCTAAGCCTGTCGGTGTTGCTGAAGAAGATGAATTATTTTCCGCTACGATTTGATAGATGACACATTGCCCAGGAATTGCTGATATTTGGGTATTTACTAATGTTTCACCACTATCCACTGCGCCGTTACAGTTTGTGTCTATGACTTGTTTTTTACTCAACAGTAGTCCTCTTACATAAGTATTGTCAGTTACTACTCGAGCACCTTCTGTTGGCACACTATTATCATTACCTGGTGCAAGTGGTACTAACGTTACGATAGTAGTTTCACTTGGCGTATTGTTAGTAGTATTGATAATGGCATTTGAAGAGACAACGTTGTACTTTATCGTTGCTGTGCCGTTAGCAGGTATGCCAGCAGGGAAAGCGCTGAAAATATCATATGTATTGCCGCCTACTGTGGTAGGAGAAATGTCTCTTGTGACAGTACCTATCGTTACGGTTACATCTCTGACTTGAGTATTTGCACGTTTACCAATGTTTACGTCTGTATCAGTAGTATCTCCAGTGATAGTGAACGTTAGCTCACCTGATACATCGCCTTCAACCTGATCGCCAGAGTTAGTAATAACTGACTCGTAGTTGGCTCGAGTTGTTCCATTTGTGGTTACTGGAATTTCTTTGGTAGCTGATCCCTCAATCTTTAATCCACGCTTAGTGGTTATTAAAGATTGTGCATAGTCACTACCAACAGTAGTTGGCACAGTACCATTTAAAGTCTCTGAATCACTACCACTAGGATAGTATGTGCCAGTAGTCTGAGCAGGATCGTCTTGAGTGCCAGCAGGGCTAGCATTAGTACTATCTATCACTTTACTAGTGTTAGTCGTATTTGCAGTATCGTCTAAGAGGTCTTCAACTCGGACATGGTTGACTGTAGAAGCAGCTAATACCGTCGTTGCATCAATTCTTTGGACTTTGAAAATGATAGTAATGGTGCTACCAACTTTCAAATTCGCACCGTCAATTGTAAAACCATTAGGAACTGAGCTTGAAGTACTAGTCGTAGTTGTAGTACCTACAGAATCACTACTTGTGGAGTTAGTGACAGTAATTGGTTGTAAGGTACTACCGTTTGCTGTTGCTAGTTTCAATCCAGCGGGTAAAATATCTACGATTTTGATATTTTTAGCATCAGATGCATAAGTTGCGCTACCGTCATTTTTTACAGTAATAGTATATTCTGCTGTATCGTTAATATTGTTAAGATCTAAAGAGTTTGTTACTCTCTTTACGATACTGAATACTGGTAGTTTAGTAATTGAATCATCGTTGTTAGTGATTTTCTCGTTACCAGTAACTTTGTCTTTAGATAAGTAATCACTAGTAGCAGATAGGGTTAAATCTGTAGTAGCACCACCCTTATTACCTGAAGTTTTTTCACTGATTACAATTGAAGATACATCACCAGCTTTAAGGATAATAGTGGCATTGGCAAAATCAGCACCTGACTGATTGGTTACTGTGACTAAGTCGCCAGCAGTATTACGCGTTTGGTAAGTAACTGTTATATTGGCAAGCTGTGTAGCATCTACACTACCTAAGTCCATATCATAACTATCAGTAAAGTTACCACCATTGGTCAAAGTATGATTATAGGTAATAGTACCGTTAGGAATAACAGCTATGCCTTTATTAGTATTAACGTCATTATCGCCATCAATATTAGTAGCCACTAATGAGAATTTAACTGTTTCAGTAATACTAATTACTACTGGGTTTGAATCAACTTTCTTCTGCTCTTGACCTCCAACAGAGTAGGTTGCTGAGGCAACGTTCGTAATAGAAGCAGAGCCTGCAGTAGATTGTTCACCTGCGATAGCACCAGTAGATAGACCCATTACCGCAGCAATACCAACGGCTAACAGGCTATAATTAAAATTATTTGATTTCATATAGATATCTTAAAATTAGAAGAGCAAGATTTTATGAGTTGAAGGAGAGGTCTAGTTGACGATCGTGTTAAGTGCCACGGCTGCAGACTTCTGTGCTGGTAATAACTTGATATTCCAGCGCAGGGTACGATATTCAGAAAACGGAATTTTGACCATTTTGCCATCGACTTTACGCATCAGTGGCATATCGGCATAGTTCTTGCCATCGATACTGGCTTGAGCACTGGTAGGGTTAGCTTCACCAGTGAAAGCCATATTGGCAGGGATAGGCAGTACGACAGCCAGATCTTGGATATCTTTGTTAATAATATTGCTGTATGTTGCCTTGTACTGAATGACCGTACCCGCTGGAGCATTACGAACTGGTAGATAAGAGATCTTACCTTCGGCGTTTTTGGTGACTTGATTGGCTGTTAAATCCATTTTTAAGGCATCATTGGCGTGAGCAGCACTTAGTGCTATTACCGACGCTAAGCTTGCTAATATGGCACTGCGTAAAAAATTAAAACCTTTCATATCGTATTCCTTGCTTAAACCATTATTATCAAGTCAATCTTGACTTCGTCCCATGCAATGTAAAAACTGCAATCAACTATGAATAAGAGATGCTGATAAAGTTAGAATTGTTCCTTAATGTGATTGTCACGCAAACAATACAAATATTCACCACAAAAACGACAAATGGTATTTTGGAGTACACAAACGGTAAAGGCCCTATCTACAGAGATAGGGCCTTTGTCAGTAAAAAATATTCTTTAGAGTTGATAATATAGCAAGGGGAAATAGTTACTAAGGATTCACAGTAGTGCCGTATTTGGTATTGAAATAAAAATCACTCTTAGTATTTTTTTGCAATATCAATGCAGTAGTTTTGACCGTACCATTCAAACCAAGAGCGACACTATCAGTAGCATAACTGCCATTATTATCGGTAGGCGCCACACGTATAGACGTTACCTGTGCATTATTTACCCCTTTCTTTTGAAGCACATCACTCATGATAAAGTCATTAATAGTAAGATTGGCGCGATTGGTCGCGGTTATCTTATAAGCAATACACTGCTGCGGAGTGATATTATTTTGGATAGGATCCATACTGAAACCAGTTCTTGGATCGCCAGTCATCGGAACTGAGGCGTAAACTAAAGTACTGGCATTGCAATCGTTCACAAACTGGTACTTCTGCAGAACCAAAGCTGCATTCGCAGCGATGACTCTACCAAAGTTGTTATTAGGATAATTATAAGTGGTTGCTGAGAAACCAACATTTCTGCTCTCACTACTAGTGCGAATAGGATAAGTAGCCCCTGTTCGACTTTCTACCAAACAAAGATTAGTATTATTAGCCAGTGTTGTTTTAGGAATACTGATTTGATACTCACCGACAGAAGCCCCGTTTCTAATTACCGATTGGGTTGGATAAGTAGTAGATGTATTAGAACAATTAGCCAATCTTACATTACTCCCACTAATACCTAATTCCTGAGGGGTATTAAATACACCGTTAAAGTAGTTTGGTTTATTAAAATAGGTACCACTAGTAATATTGGCGTTATTAGCATCAGCTTGGGTATCAGTAATACCACCGTTATCATCAAACACTGTACCTGAAAATATATACTGAGGAACATAGCAGTAATTGTCTACGCGAATTTGTACTTCTTGATTAGTCGGGTCATTTTTAACATATATAGGATTATTGGTGTAACGAAATGTCACTTCACTGACAGCTTGAGAAAATTGTATAGAGCCTTGACAGCGTGTATCTAAATCTCTTGATGGGCAATTGAAGGAAGTGCTGTTGTTTAATCCTGCAGAGTATATGACATTTGAGCCTGATATTGTTTGTAGTGTGCCATCAATAATAGAGCCAGATTCAGTAGTACCTGTAATGCGTACATAGTCATCGAATAAATTATTACCAGAATTTGAATAGTCAATATCAAATGCACTCACAGCTACGTTGGTCAAATAGAGAGGCTGTTGGGTCGTTTTATTACGAAAGCTTAGTGTAATATCTGTATATGCAGTTGGAGTAGAAAAGTTTCTACCAATATTTATAACCCTATACTGGCTAGCATCTATAATGCTAAAGTTATTATTAGTATTACTAGTGCTAGATTCGCTAAGATCCATTTTCATTTGTAGTGGAATACTATCTGAAGCATTACCTGCGACATTAAAGTAGTTATTATTGCTGCTACTTAAAAATAAATTGGTATAGTCGCTATCTGTCAGTTTGTCTTTTGAAAAACCAGCAGGACAAACTGCGCCTGGATTATCAACTCTTGCAGAGGATGTATTACTAACCAACATCAAGCCCATAGCGGCTATCAATGCCAGCACCCGATATATATGTTCACTGAATAGTTGTGAAATTATTGAATTTAGAACGTATGGCATTTTATGCATATGATTATTCCTATAAGAAGCTAAAACTTGCTATAAGCGTTTAACTAGTTCTCAATTATTTCACTAACTAAACTAATGTATATATTACGTAACTTAACATATTAAGCAATAATTTCGTAAAAGTCCTACGAAGTGGATGAATGGCAGATATTTCATGACCAGCTACAGTATCTAGTTATAGATGTCAGCTCGTTAGCAAACAATCTTTATATTTCTTTGAAACATTTCTAAAAAAACTAATGATTATTTATTTCAAAAATACTTGTCATATCACCATTTCTTTACAGCTATAAACAACTGCAGCATAAGAGCCTATAATAAAGAGTTATTATCATTTGATAATTGACTATAAAAGTTGGGTTAGCATTTTATTATATAACCACTTTTAAATACTCAGTTCATATGCGATGGATAGTAGCGCTGTTTTTATTTTGGCTATGTGAGGCTGCTCCAGATGATGAGTCGGTCAAATACTGCTGCATAACCGCACCCTACTATAAATCTCACTTCTTAAAATTAACAAGGAAGTCATTGAGAAAATTATTCCCGCACGACAATATTGAAGTAACACTTTGATTTAATAATATCCTGTCTTCGGGCAGGACTGACTGATAAAAAAGGACAATAGTGATGAATTATTATAAGGATGCTGATAGCACCGAAACCCAAGAGTGGCTGGAAGCGTTTGAATCTGTTATCAAACATGCAGACAAAGATCGTGCTCAGTTTCTGCTAAAAGCTTTATACAATATGGCAGTTCAAGAAGGCCTGCCGTTCAATCGTCTCGATACCGCTTATATCAATACTATCTCCGTTGAAGATGAACCGATGTACCCTGGCGACCTAACCATTGAGCGCAAAATTCGTGCTTTGATTCGCTATAACGCATTGGCCATGGTCATGCGTGCAAACAAAAATGACGACGATTTGGGTGGTCACTTAGCGACGTTCGCTTCTAGTGCCACGCTATACGAGACAGGTTTTAACCATTTTTTCCGTGCTGCCAGCGATCATTTCGGTGGTGACATGATTTATTATCAAGGTCACTCAGCACCCGGTATTTATGCGCGTTCTTATTTAGAAGGTCGATTGACCGAAGATCAGCTTGATAATTTCCGTCGTGAAGTCGGCGGCAAAGGCTTATCAAGCTATCCGCATCCGTACCTCATGCCAGATTATTGGCAGTTCCCAACCGTATCGATGGGACTTGGTCCGATCATGTCGATTTATCATGCCCATGTACATCGCTATATGGAAAACCGCGGTCTGCTAGAGAAAGAAGGTCGTAAGATTTGGACGTTCTTGGGTGATGGTGAAACGGATGAGCCAGAAAGCTTAGGGGCTATTTCTCTCGCTGGCCGTGAAAAGTTGGACAACCTCATATGGGTCGTCAACTGTAATTTACAGCGTCTTGATGGTCCAGTCCGTGGTAATGGTAAAATTATCCAAGAGCTAGAGTCTGTGTTCCGCGGGGCTGGCTGGCGAGTGATTAAAGTTATCTGGGGTGGTAAATGGGACAGCTTACTTGCCAATGATAAAACTGGCGTGCTCAAACATCGTATGGAAGAAGTGGTCGATGGTGAGTATCAGCTATACGAAGCCCGTACAGCTGAGTTCACTCGCAAAGAGTTCTTTGGTAAATATCCTGAGTTAGAAGAGATGGCTGATGCGCTATCTGATGAGGATATCTCGCGCTTGAATCGTGGTGGTCATGATCCAATGAAAGTGTATGCTGCATTCAGTGAAGCGATGAAAACCAAAGGTCAGCCAACCGTTATTTTAGTCAAAACCGTTAAAGGCTATGGCTTATCGGCTCAAACACAGGCGGTCAATAAATCACATCAGATTAAGAAACTCGATCAAGAAGCGTTGATGTATTTCCGTGATCGCTTTGATTTACCATTTACTGACGAGCAGCTAGAGACGCTACCATTCTATCGCCCTGAAGAAGGTTCAGCGGAGATGAAGTACCTTAAAGGTCGCCGCGAAGCGCTAGGTGGTCATTTACCAAATCGCCGCAGTGGGCATATCCCATTGAATATTCCTGAACTGTCAATGTTTGATCGGGTATTAAAAGGCAGCAATGGTAAAGAGCAATCAACGACGATGGTATTCGTACGCTTGTTGTCAGCCATGCTAAAAAACAAAGACATCCAAGATCGTGTCGTGCCGATTGTACCTGATGAAGCACGTACTTTCGGTCTAGAAGGTATGTTCCGTCAATTGGGTATCTATTCTGCGGTTGGTCAAAAATATACACCAGAAGACAGTGAAGCTTTGATGGGCTATAAAGAAGCCATCGACGGTCACATGTTAGAAGAAGGCATCAACGAAGCAGGCGCAATGAGTACGTGGATAGCGTTGGCAACCAGTTATTCTGTGAATGCGTTGCCGATGATTCCGATGTATATCTATTACTCGATGTTTGGTTTCCAACGTGTGGGTGATTTGGCTTGGGCGGCAGGCGATTGTCAAGCACAGGGCTTCTTGCTAGGCGCAACAGCTGGTCGTACCACCTTGAACGGCGAAGGCTTGCAGCATCAAGATGGTCATTCACAGATTCTATTTAACGTTGTGCCTAACTGTGTGACTTATGATCCTTGCTTCGGTTACGAGCTAGCAGTCGTCATGCACGACGGTCTACGCCGTATGTATGGTGAAGGCGAACGCGTTTATTATTACTTAACGCTAATGAACGAAAACTACGAGCAACCTGAGATGCCAGAAGGTGCCGAAGAAGGTATCAAGCGCGGTATGTATTTGCTCGAAGACAATGGTTCAACTCAAGTACAGCTATTAGGCTCTGGCGTTATTTTACGTGAAGTACAAAAAGCGGCGCAGATTCTAAAAGATGAGTTCAATATCACCTCCAACGTTTGGAGCGTGACCAGCTTTAACGAGTTGACTCGTGACGGCATGGTCTGTGATGACTACAACCGCTTGCATCCAATGGATGAAGAGAGAGTGCCTTGGGTTACTGAGCAGTTAGCGCCGCATGAAGGTATCGTCGTCGCTGCGACAGATTATATGCGTAATTATTCAGAGCAAATCCGTGCTTGGTTGCCAGATAATCGTCCTTATACTACGCTAGGCACAGATGGCTACGGTCGTTCTGATACTCGTGAAAATCTGCGTAGCTTCTTTAACGTTGATGCGGCTCATATCGTGGTTGCGACGCTCAAACGCCTAGCGGATGAGGGTGAAGTTGAGATGCGTTTGGTGAAAGATGCCATCTCAAGTTTAGGCATTGATGTGGATCAGCCACCTGCATGGCAACAACAGCCTTATTATGATCATTCTCCCGATGCACCAGCACCTGGTAATGTCAATCCAAATCCTGTCCCTGAATTTGTCGCTGAAGATGATGATGAAATCAGCAATGAGGGTCGAGCTGAAGATCAAGCGGATGCGACTTTACTTAATAACGGTGATGTCAAAGAATAATAATCATAAGACTAGGAGATAAATCATGGATATTAAAGCCCCCGATTTGGGTGTTGATAGCGCCGAAGTCAGCGAAATTATGGTAGAAGTGGGTGATGTCATCGCAAAAGATGACAACATCATTCTATTAGAATCTGACAAAGCCTCGGTTGAAGTACCAAGTTCCGCTGCTGGCAAAGTCACCAAAATCAGCGTTGCTGTTGGTGATCAGGTCAGTGAAGGTATGGTACTGATTGAGCTTGAAAGTACAGAAAACAATGTAGAAGATAGTGCAGAAAGTAATGTAGATAATCATGACGATAGCGCTGCTGATGAAAAGAAAGAAGCAGATGCTAAGCCAGAAACAAAGGCTGAGCCTGCGGCAACTGAATCAGCCTCGTCTGACTCTAATGACAAGCCTGCGTCTAACGCTGGTAAATCGACCACTCATGCATTGCCAGATTTAGGTGTTGATGAAGCGCAAGTTTCTGAAATCATGGTCAGTGTTGGTGACATCGTGACTGCGGATCAATCAATCCTATTGATTGAATCTGATAAAGCATCGGTAGAAGTACCCGCACCAGTCGCTGGTAAGATTGAAAAAATACTGGTTGAAACAGGTGACATGGTTGCTAATGGTCAAGACTTTATCGTTATTATAAGTAGTGGTGCAGATGCTGCTGCTGAAAGTGAGTCTACATCAGATAGCGCTGAGCCAAAGCATTCAGCACCAGCCAAATCAGAAGAGAAAGCTGCTGCTAAAACAACGGGTGAGGCAAAACAGGCAGAAAAATCTACAACGCCTAATGCGGTCGCTAGTAAGCAAGCTGATAAATTGACTGAAGCACAGGTTAATGAAAAGTTGGTTGACGTATATGCAGGTCCAGCCGTTCGTAAGCTGGCACGTCAGTTAGGTGTTGATATCACTCAAGTGAATGGTTCGGCATTGAATGATCGCATTCTAAAAGAAGACTTGTTTGCACATGTTAAAGAAAGCTTAAGCACTCAAAAAGCGGCACCTGCCAGTGGCAATGTAGCCAGCGCTAGCCTGCCAAGCTTACCTGACATGAGCAACGTTGAGATTTGGGGTGAAACAGCAACCCAAGACCTTAGCCGTCTACAAAAAGTCTCGATACCGCAGCTCAACTATAATACCTTGTTGCCACAAGTGACCCAGTTTGATTTGTCTGATATCACTGAGACAGAAAAACTGCGCGGCGAGCTAAAAGGTAGCATGAAAGCTGAAGGTATCGGCTTCACGATTTTAGCGTTCGTGGTCAAAGCGACGGCCTATGCCTTAACGCAGCATCCACGCTTTAACAGTCATTTAAGCGACGACAATACGCAAGTTATCTTACGTAAAAGCGTAAATATGGGCATCGCGGTGGCAACGGATGATGGTCTCATCGTACCTGTTATCAAGAATGTGCAGGATAAAGGCTTGAAGCAAATCGCCATTGAAATTGGTGAGCTTGCGGTAAAAGCACGTGACAAAAAACTCACTACTAAAGATTTGCAAGGTGCAAGCTTTACCATATCAAGCCAAGGAAACTTGGGTGGCACTGCCTTTACGCCATTAGTAAATTGGCCTCAAGTGGGTATTTTAGGCGTGTCTGAGGCAAGCATGCAGCCACGTTGGGATGCTAAAAAGCAAAGCTTTGAGCCGCGTCTCATGTTGCCATTGTCACTTTCTTACGATCATCGTGTGATTAATGGAGCAGATGCTGCCGTATTTACCCGTTATATTGCAACGTTACTGGCTGATCCGCGCCGTATTTTGCTGTAAGAATTGTTTGTACTAAAAGGATTTGAAAAAAAGACTGTCTTAGGATGGTCTTTTTTTATGCTTAAAATTTGTTGCTAATGGTCGCCAGATTTTTAGCGGTTAATGACTTTAGCACAATCGTTTTTATCTATAATCTTTTTATCTATAATCATTGCCGCTTAAACTTTAGATACAAAAAAGCCGGCGATTAAGCCAGCTTTTTTTATTCACATTACTTTATGTTATATTAGAAAGTCTTAACAAAAGCAACGCCATATACCCAAGGGCTGATGTCAACTTCACCAAGGTCAATGGTCTCACCATTAGCTTTTACGCTGGCGTCTGTTTTGATGTCCATATAGCGAGCATCAATACGGAAGTATTCAGTTGGGGCAAAAGGTATGTCAAGACCGATGTGACCAGCAACGCCGACGCTATCATCAAGTTCTAATTTTTCGAAAGCATCGCTATAGATTTTTTCTTTAAAGAAAGTCGTATAGTTCACACCAACACCAACAAATGGCTTCACATTCATAGGCATGTTGTAGCCATCGAAGTGATATTGTACCGATAGAGTCGGTGGCAAATGCTGAGTTTTAGCATCGATAGTAGCATCGCCAGCAGTTAAGGTAATGTCATGATGGAATGGTGTAGCCGCTAGTAATTCAATACCAATGTTATTGGCAACGAAATATTCGCCGCTAATGGTTGGTTGAACATCACTGTCTACGTCGACACCAATAGTGCCATCTGCCAGTGTACCGTTATCGCTTTTTGGGTCAACCATGTGAGCACCAGCAGCGACAGACCAAGTACCAGCTGGTACAGCAAACGCTGTGGTCATAGTAAGTGCAGCAGCAGTGGCTAAAACTAGGGATTGTAGTTTCATCATTTGATTCCTTAACGTGATAGAAGATTATCGGTGGCTATCTAACGAGGGATGACATTAGGTACCGATACACAATGTTATGATTATTGACTAACCTGTAACATTACAACGCCATTATAATACAAAACCATATTTACTGTAAGGTTTTAAACGCATATTAATGGCTTTTATGGCATAAATTTACCGTTAAAGGTATATTTGTCGAGGTAATTAAAAATTACTTAGGACAGTTAGCATTTTTGAAGCAAGACTTAGATCCCTTCATGCTGATGTTATACAGAGGTATGGCATTAGAATTTGGTCGATAGTCAATGGTGCTAAACTCTCGCTGATATTTTTAGAATATTAAAATGTCAAAAGCTTAGAGTCGGTAATGATAGTCTCATTACTTTTCGAATGAATAATGAGAGTGGGAAAAGAGGGGTAATATATTATGCTTGGCTATTGTAGTAATTCTCCTCTACGCTGCACAAACGCACGTTCTGTGACGATATTGGATCGGATGGACTCTTGCTGTCCTGAATGCAACTTATTTTTGCTGCCTGCTCAAGATATCAGTCAGCAATTACGCGCTGACGAACGATTCTTACGCTTCGCTATCATCGCCATTGTGCTGGTGCTAATTTTGTTTGCCTACATGTACTATTTAAATTTAGTATAATCACCGATCATGCTTCATAATAAATAAGACAGTCCTGTCACTAGTAATGCTTTAAGAGCACTATATCGCTAAGTAATGATGGGTATGAAATACTGATAGTGACCGAGCATTAATGTCATATTCTGTGATGACTGCTTTATTATACTAATATAAGACCGGTGTTTCACCGCATAGGGACGGCATGCTATTCCAATCTATACGGCGCTTGCGTCTTTTCGTTTACGATATTCTGCAAAATGATGAGCACGATACGCTGTTTAGCCGTTGCGTTGACTACTTTTTAATATTTTTAATCATGACCAATGTAGCAGCGGTTATTGCTGAGTCGGTTGACAGTTGGTATTACCCTTATCAAGAGTATTTTACTTGGTTTGAAAATTTCTCTATCGTGGTGTTTTCTATTGAGTATTTGCTGCGTTTGTGGAGTGTGGCCGAGGAAAAACCAGATGGCACCACTTGGCGTCAGCGCTGGGAGTGGTTGAAAAGTCCTTCTGCGTTGATTGATTTAGTCGCCATTGCGCCAGCTTTCTTGAATTTCTTTGTTACGATTGATTTACGCTTCTTACGTATATTACGTTTATTCCGAATTCTCAAACTGACACGCTATTTTGCTTCGTTACGCATCTTATTGGTGGTCATCAGCAAAGAAAAAGGCTCGTTCCAAGCGGTTATTTTTATCTTAATAATTATGATTGTGACGGCATCTAGCGGCATTTACTTGGTTGAAAACCACGCCCAGCCAGAAGAGTTTGAGTCGATACCTAAAGCGATGTGGTGGGCGGTGGTGACGCTAACGACGGTGGGCTATGGCGATGTCACGCCGATTACCAATGCGGGTAAAATATTGGGTGCGGTTATTACCATATTAGGTGTGGGTCTGGCGGCATTACCTGCAGGTATTTTAGCGACTGGTTTGGCAAATGAGCTTGCTCAGCGCCGTGAAGAGCTTGAACAGGACTTTCGAGCACAGTTGATTGATAGTGATTTTGATTTGGTGAAAAATCAGATGATGATCGATAAGATTCGCCGTGAGCTGGGACTGGATAAAGAGCAGGCACAAAATATCGTATTACAGGTATTACGCGAACAAGAGCTTGAGCGCCGTGAAAGAGAAGTGGAAGAACGACAAAAGAACTTTTGCCCACATTGCGGTGAGCCACTGTAAGTTTTTTATAGTGGTTACTTTAGGTTTCAAAAAATGGATATGTAAGAAAAGGGTGCAACGTTATCAGAACGTTGCACCCTTTTCATTAGCAATAAATGGATGTTTTATGGTATTTAGATAGCTTGTGGAATGGGTAGCGCACGGGCCAATTCATGGGCAACTTGCTGCGCCGCCGTTGCTAAATCTTCGGCAGGAAGGGGTAGGTTTTGCAGCGTGAGATGCCAATCATCCACTTCTCGGCGTAAATGTGCCACCCACAGCGTCGTACAATCACGTGGCAGTTGCTTTAGATTGACTTCAAAACAACGATTGCCCTCATCATCACTTAGATGAATCTCGCCTTTTTTGACTCTTGAAAACGGATGACCGTGGTAAGAGTTGGCTATCATAGCAATGTGGGTGATATGCGCTGGGATTTTATCTAAGTAAAGCCTGATTTGCTCTTGATCAAGAGGTGCCAAATACATCGCTTGTTCGCCGCGATCTTTGCCATTGAGACTGTCGCCTTGATGTTTCACTGATTCCGCTTTATCGCGCAATTGTTTGAACCAAACGATATCACTGATGGTGCAATTGTCGTCATATAGTACGCAAGCCAAATCAATATCAATAGCGCTTTGGTTTTTTTGAAAGCGCTTAAACATGCCTTTTGGCTCAATCTTGGTAAATTCATAGTTTAACGCAAAAAATAAGGTTCCCGCGTCTAAGCCCAGTCCTCTTAAACTGTCTGACAGTAATGGCAATGAGGCAGTGGTCGGCATAACATTCCTTATCTATTTTCGTTCTTTATTTTCAAACAGTGGTAATCGTCTGAATACGGTTAAATTTGAGCGTCATTACCCGCAGTTGTTATTTATGATCAAAAAACTTATCCAATACGGCTTGATGTAACAATGCTGGTTTGGCATTCAATAAACCATTGCCAAAACCACGCAACCACCAAACCAGTTGCGAAGTTAGGTTGACAGTGGCTTGAATGGTCAGCGTGTCATCATCCAACGTAACAGTTTGATCGTCACTGAGCTTGCTTTCAGTCAGGCTTTTGCCCGCTTGTTTGGTGAATTGTAGCTCAATAGCGGTGTTTTTGCCATGATTAGGCAGCTCACCGAATAAGGGGTGGGTAAAGCCCATACCACCCGCATCCAAATAAGTATCGAGTTGGAAACTCTCAGGTGTTTGTGCGGCGCTTTCAAGAATGTCAACGCTAGCAAATCGATGTAGGGCAAAGGTACGAATGGTAAAGTTTGGATCATCAGTACGAGTTGCCAGCAGATAAATAATCACACCGCGCTGGATAATAGCGATGGGATTCAAAAGATATTCACTGGCCTGTGATTTATTGCTGCGGGTATAGCAGGCTTTGATTTGTAATTGATAAAATAGCGCATGGTAAATATTGTCTTTGCTATCCAAGTCAATATGCGGCGCGATTAGTGGCTGAGTGGCAGGCTCAATACGCACTCTGTCGATCCATGAATGGGTGACTTTACTGTTTTTTAGCTGCCGCCTTGCCAAGTCAAACCACGGGAATAATTCATCTAAAATAACAGGTGGTAGTAGCTGAGTTAGATTGGCTTCAACCATATTAAAGGCGACTGCTTGCGATAGATTCATGTGCGGTAAGCTTTGGAGTGGTGCATCATCACGCCAGCGCCAGCCTTGCGGGTTGGCATTGTTTTTTTCTATCGGAAAGCGTTTTGCTAGCGCATTTAAGTCGCGCTGAACAGTGCGCAGGCTGATGTCAAAGCCTGCCATCATCAGCTGCTCGTAGATATGGGTTGTGCCCACCCAGCGGTTGCGCTGTAGTTGCGATAGCACTTGCCACTGGCGCGCTGTCGTCGCCGCGCCATGGCGATTATCGTTGTTATCTCCTGAGACATGACTGTCCGCTGCCGCTACAGTATTAGCTTGCTCAACAGAGTTCGTTTGAGCATGAGAGTGGTCGGCGTCAGTAGAATGTACAGTCATTAAGCGATAACCTTTATGAAATTACGAGTTGGCTTTTGTATAGCTTAGCGGAGCATTAACCATTCATCATCGCAGAAAAGCATCGTAGCGTCTAGGGCATGTCTTCAATTAGTACACTGATTTATTGATTGGTTTTGATACAGCTACATTTTACTATAAATCAGCTTATATGGCGTCAATGGGCGTTTTAGTGGCATTGTTATTGATACCTTGATTGATGCTTTGGTTGATACCTTGATCATCATTTATAACGACTTCGTTATGCTCCGCCTTGTCTTTGTGTTTTTCCTTTTTTTTCTTGTCCTGTTTTTTTTGACGCTTTGCTTTCTGTTTCTTTTTATCTTTCTTTTTGCACTTTTTATCATCAATACCATCATCATTGTTATCTTGATTTTCATCCCATAACATCAGACGACTTAAGACTTTACCAAACAACGTGTCTTTACGATAGCGACCTTTTTTGTTCATGGTATCGATAGGTAAACCAGTCATCAGCGTCAATGCTTCGCTCAGTGTATAGACACCATAAATATGAAATTCGTTCGCTTTGACGGCAGCAATGATGTCGTCACGCAGCATGAGCTGTTTGACGTTGGCCATTGGAATGACCACGCCTTGCTGTCCAGTCAATTCTTGCTCGCGGCATGCATCAAAGAATCCGGCGATTTTAGAGTTGATGCCACCAACCGCTTGCACTTCGCCCAATTGGTTCATAGAGCCAGTAATGGCAAATGATTGATCAATCGGGACGTTTGCTAAGGCAGATAGCAGCGCACAGCCTTCGCTGACGGTGGCACTATCGCCATCGATATGGGCGTAGCTTTGCTCAAAAGCGAGTGAAGCACTAAAGTTGAGCGCATGATGTTGGCTAAATAATGCGCGCAAATAGCTGGTCATAATCAGCATGCCTTTGGCGTGTAAACTACCGCCCAAATCTACGTCACGCTCGATATCGAGAATCTCACCGGTACCGATATTTGGTTGAATGACGGCAGTCAGGCGGGCGGGCATGCCAAACTCGCTATCGGCATAGCTGACCACTGTCAGCGCATTGACTTGTCCGACCGCGCTGCCTGTGGTTTGAATAAGCTGCTGACCGTTTTTTAGCTCATCCCAATAGAGGTCACGCAGGTATCCTGAACGCTCGTCCATATCATCGATGGCTTGTGTGACATGATAGGCATTGACAATGTTTTTTCCGCTTAAATGCGCGTGGCGGTTAGACTCATGCAACAGCTTGATTAATAAATCACTGTGCAAGCTTAAGCGGTCTTGGTCTTCTGCTTGTAAGCTTAAATGCTCAAGTAGGGCAGCTTGCGCGCTACGATCAAACGGATAGAGATTGGCATAGTCAATGATGTCAGCCATTTTCGCGACTAACGCCAATTCGTGCTCACTGCTGCGAGGCACATCATCGTGAAAATCTGCACGTACTTTAAATACCGCATCAAACTCAGGCTCAAGCTCTAACAGCTCATAATATAAGTCTGCTTCACCAAGCAAAATCACTTTAACATCAAGGTCAATGGGGGCAGGTGCTAACGATAAGCTGCCTGTTAAGGTTAGCATTTGTTCAAGGCTTGAGAGTTTGATTTTGCGCGATTGTAGCGCCCGCTTGAGACCCTGCCAAGCATACGGATGCTCAAGTAAGTGACTCGCTTCTAATAGTAAATAACCACCATTGGCACGGTGTAGAGCACCTGCTCGAATCATACTGACATCAGTGGTGACCGTGCCCAATTGGGTGATTTGCTCGACATGACCCAACAAGTTCAAGTGCGTCGGTAAGTCCTCAAAGATGACGGGTGCACCATCTTCTGGGGTGTGACTGACAATGACGTTGACCGCATAGCGACTTGGGGTTGTGGCCAAAACTGCTGTCACAAACTCTTCGTCATCGCCATTGACGATGCGCTCGACATGCGTAACCATGTCGGCAAATACGGTCTTGAGATAGTCAATGACCAGCGGGTGACTGGCAAATTGCTCATAAATGGGGGCAAATAAAGGTTGCAGTGCACGACGTGCAATATTGCGATGCAGGGCTTCTATCGCATCATTGGCTTCGTCCTCTAACTGCTCTAACGCGATGGTCAACTGACTTAAGCGTTTTTGCATATGGTTTTTTTGGACAAAGTTATTTAACTCAGCTTCGTATTCACTATTGCCGTATTCAGTATTGTTTTTATCCTGCTCTGCATTCGTAGGATCGTTATACTCGGTGCTAGGAATGCTCGCTTCACTACTATTATCGCTCACGTATTTATTTTTGTTGCTAGCAGATAATTTATCATCACCACCACTAGTTTCTGTCGCGAGTTGACTGGGATTTACAAACACCGCTTTATTATCAAAGGAGCGAAACGTCAACGCCAAATCATATTGTTTGCCTTCCGCATTGAGCACATCATAAGCCTGACTTTCTTTTTGATGTGTGTCATTTTTGATGGCTTCGATTTTGCTTTGATATTGGTCACTACGAAAGCGTTGGCTCAATCGTTTTTTGGCTTGTTGCCATAATTGATTGACTTGCTGCTGCAATAAGGAGGCTTGCCCCGCAGGTAGTCGCAAGGCTAGTGGAGTGCGTGGATCGGTGAAATTATGCACATATACCCAGTCGTCAGGTGTGGGTGCATCGGCGGCAATACGCGTTAGCAAGCGGCTGATGACGGTGCGTTTGCCCAAGCCATTTTCACCAGCAGCAAACACATGATAGCCACTGGCTTTGATATCCAAAGCCGTTTGTAAGGCTTTTAGTGCACGCTGCTGACCAAAGCCAACGTCTAGATCTGGTGCCGTACGGGTATCCGAGGGTAATTCATCAGGGTCGCTATAGCGTTTTAGTTGCTCAGCGGTGACAAGGCAGCGCTGCTTGATATCAATAAAGCATGGATGCGGTGCATTCGGTGTTGCTGATTGGGTGTTTTTTAATTCAATGATGGGTGTTGCCATATTATTAGCGTCTTTTTTATTAGCGTCTCTTGATAATGGAGAGGTAGGGGTGTGTGGCTGTTTGGTCATAGGTATAAATTATATCGTTTGTAGAAAGTGGCGTAGGTATTAAGTGCTATTAAGTGTTATTGAGTGTTATTAATGAGTGCTAATACTTGGTTTTTTCTAGTTAATTTGCATCGTTCATAAAAACATCTTACAAGATAAAACGGTATTTTAAATAAATCATTAAAAGCAATTTTGTATCATTAGCAGGCTCTGTTAAAAACGCCTATATAAGCAATCATTCATCATCCATTTAACGCGATTAAAGAACAATAACGCCTCAATATAGGCTCAGATAGTATAAGATGTCTCACATTGGCGCAATCTGCAACTATTCAATGGGCAGGCTGCATGATAAAATAGACGGTTCACATGTCAAAACTGGATAACTCGTTGTATGTCAGACTTTACTAAAACATCTTCATCCTCTGCTAACACGGGCAATATCCGTATTGATCCAACTGGCTTTGTAAAGCTTGGCGCACAGTTACCAGCGCTGGCGAATACCTTGGCTCAAGCGGTCAATGAGCTCAAGCTATCCTTGAGTGAGACGCAGCAGCGCACATTATTATTGTACTTAGACCAGCTTTTGTTGTGGAATAAAGCGTATAATCTGACCGCCATCACTGATCCAGAAGAGGCTTTAATCAAACATATAATCGATTGTTTGGCTATTATAACGCATTTACCGTCAGGGTCACTGTTAGATATTGGCACAGGAGCAGGGATGCCAGCGGTTATCATTGCGATTTGTCAGCCAGAGCGTCAATGCACCGCACTTGATAGTAATCAGAAAAAAATTCGTTTTATTAAGCAAATCAGCAGTGAGCTTGGCTTGAATAATATGCAGCCAATTGCTTCTCGTATCGAGGCGCATGAAGCCAGCTATGACGTTGTAACTTCTAGAGCCTTTGCCAGTTTGATCGACTTTGTCGAAGTGGCTCAGCCGTGCTTAGCAGATAACGGTTACCTATGCGCGATGAAAGGCAAAGCGCCAAGCGATGAAGAGCTACAAGCACTAGACAATGACTGGCATATTAAGACGATTAAGCTTAAAGTGCCTCGTTTACATGATAGTCGTCATTTAATTGAATTGTCCTATAAAAATGTCTAAGCTATGAACACCTTTTAAGTGATACGTGTCGGTGACACATGGTTTTGTTGATATTTGAATGGCAAGATATTCAAAATATGGTGATACAGATAGTGCTAATTGTATAGAGATACTCGTATTGTTTACGCTTATGAGTATGATGCTATGCAAAGTTTAGCGAAAAATTGATTGTGTAAGCCAAAAGTAAAATAATAGTAATAGACCCTAATTAAATTGAGTGAGTGTATGGAAATCATAGCAATTGCGAATCAAAAAGGCGGCGTGGGCAAAACCACGACGGCAGTAAATTTGACCGCCAGCTTGGCTGCGAAGCGCAAGCATGTACTGCTGATTGACTTAGACCCACAGGGTAATGCGACCAGTGGTACGGGTGTCGATAAAAACGAGCTTGGGCTAACTATCGCTGACGTATTATTGGATGGGGTGTCGCTGTCTGATGCTATTGTTACCAGTCCAGCGGGGTTTGATGTGATCGGTGCCAATCGTGATTTGGCTGGCATGGATATTACCTTGATGAATAAGACCGATAGTCATGAGCTGTTTAAAACAGCAATGGTGGCTTTGGTTAATGATCAGATAGCTGCTAAAAAACCTGCTTACGATTATGTTGTTATAGACTGTGCACCCAGTTTGAATTTGTTGACGATTAATGCGTTAGTTGCTACAGATAGCGTTATTATTCCCATGCAGTGCGAATATTATGCATTAGAAGGCTTGGCTGATTTGTCGCAGACGATAGAGCGCTTGACGGAGTTGAATCCAAAGCTATATATCCGCGGTGTGGTGAGAACATTATTTGATGCACGCAATACACTGGCTCGGGATGTGTCGGCCGAGCTTGAAGCGCACTTTGGCGATATTATGTATAAAACCCATATTCCAAGAAATATTCGTTTGGCAGAAGCGCCAGCGCATGGTTTGCCAGTTATCGCTTACGAGAGATGGTCAAAAGGTGCGCGCGCTTATCAAAAATTGGCGGCTGAAGTCATGAAACAAAGTGACTAATATGCATGTATGCATGTTTTTTAGCACCAATGATAGACTGTAAGCACAAGCGTGCAAACAGATATCGAGCATTGAATATTGTATTTATAAGTAATGAGTAAGCTGTATTAATAATTATTTGGCTTTTATTTTAGCGTTAGAGGATAGGTAATCATGGCGAAGAAAAGAGGGTTGGCTGCCAATCGAGGCTTAGATGCCTTATTGGGGTCAATCAAAAAAGAAAAGCAAATCACCGCCTCTGCCTTGCAAGACGACATGGCGGCGCGTGAGAATACTTTGCCAGCTGAAACGCTAAACGCTGATAGATTAAATATTAGCACGCCTGCTCAATCTGATGATAATGAGACCAGTGAACAACCAACGACCAAAGCTATTGCCTCTGACACCACTGCCAGCAGTCGAACCACACGGTCGCCGCGCACGATAAATAAAGGTACGGCTAATAAAAGTCGTGTTAATGGAACAGATACTAGTGCCTCTGAAGACCAGATCAGCTTGGTGCAAATAGATGTCACGCGTTTGCAAGCGGGTAAGTATCAGCCACGCCGTGATATGAGTGAAACGGCGCTTGCAGAGCTGGCGTCTTCGATTGAGCAGCATGGCGTTATGCAACCGATCGTTATCCGTCCGTTATTGGCCAATGAAGACAAGAGTGAAGCATTCGTTACCCATGAAATCATTGCTGGCGAGCGCCGCTGGCGTGCAGCAAAAATGGCAGGTAAAGCCGTTATTCCAGCGATTGAACGTGCTTTATCTGATGAGCTTGCCATCGCACTGGCCTTGATTGAAAATATCCAGCGTGAGGACTTGTCCGTGATTGAACAGGCCGCTGCATTACAACGTTTTCATACTGAATTTGGTATGAGTCATGCGATGATTGCCGAAGTCGTTGGCAAGGCGCGCACCACCGTATCAAACCTGCTGCGCCTCAATCAGCTGCATGATACAGTCAAAGATCATTTGGCAAATAGCACCCTAGATATGGGTCATGCGCGCACGCTCTTAGCATTATCCTCTGAGCAGCAGCCGATTATCGCGCAAAAAATTATCGACGGCGGTATGACGGTACGCGACGCTGAAAAGTTGGTTAAATCGATCTTGCAGCCTGCGCCTAAAGTCAATCGTGCTGAGCAAACGCAATCTCGTGAGGTTGAGCGCTTGACGCAAAGACTGACAGATATGTTAGGGGCTGAAGTCAAACTCAAACACAAAAAAGATGGTCAGGGTAGTGTTGAGATATTTTTCCATAACCAAGATCAGTTAGCAGCTTTGATTAAGCACATAGAAGCACAGGTTTAATATCGCTAACAAGTTTGTCATGATGCTGTAAATTTAAGATATTTTGATAACCGCTATTTTTATAAAAATATAAAAGAGAGTCAATATGTGGGAGTTGGTAAAAGCGGGTGGTTGGTTGATGACACCTATCGTGGTGTGCTCAATATTGGCATTGGTTATCATCATCGAGCGTAGTCATACTTTACAGTTTAATAAAGTTGCTCCGAGTAGATTGCGCGAGCAGCTAATCACGCGCTTACGTGAGAATGGGGATATTGGTCGTACACAGTTGATGAATGTCAAAGAAAAAACACCTTTGGGAGATATTTTAGCGACAGGGCTGCTGTATCGTCAATATGGCTTAGACTCGATGACGATGCATATGCAAAACCGCGCTAGCGTACAAGTGCATCAGTTAGAAAAAAACATCAATATGCTTGGGACCATAGGGGCGATTGCGCCACTACTCGGTTTGTTAGGCACGGTGTTAGGCATTATTTCGTCGTTTTTGGCGATTACCGATGGGGCGATGCAAGACCCAACGATGCTTGCTGCTGGTGTGTCACAAGCGTTGATTACGACTGCTGCTGGTATGATCGTGGCTATCCCAGCACTGGTTGCCTATCGTTATTTTCAGCGCCGTATTATCGATATTAATGCCCAGTTTGAGACGCAAGCGGGGCTCATGATTCAAGAGTTGTATGATTATCATTTGCTGGAAAATACGTCTACTGCTGGCTTGAATGTGCCTGCACATCGTGCGCCATCGGCTGACGTTGTAGATAATGAGTATACAGTGGATGGGTTAAGCTCAAATAATGGTGTTGCCGTCACTTCTTAGTATTTATTTTTTAGCATTTATTTTTTAGTATTTGTGACTGTTCAACACGCACTAATAATCCATCAAGCACATGAGTATCTAGTAAATTAAAGAGAGTGATATGCGCTTTAGAAAACCGACTGTTGAGCCGCTCGAAATTAACTTGACCCCGATGATTGATTGTTTGTTGTTTTTGATTGTGTTTTTGCTCTTAGCAACGTCGTTTAATCATTTTAGTCGTTTAAATATTATTCTGCCTGAAGCTGAAGGTGTTGCGCTGACAGAAGAGAAAAACAGTATCGAAGTGGCAGTACAAGAAGATGGCAGTTATCTGGTGAACGGTATTACGCTTGCTAGTAGCAATGAGGCAGAGTTGACCAGTATGTTACAACAAGAAGCTGGTAGTAATCGTGACATGCTATTTGTTATTGCTGCGGATGCCAATGCCACCCATCAATCGGTTGTGCGAGTGATGGACATTGCGGGTAAACTGGGATTTTTGAATCTTAATATCAGTACGGTCGTGCCACTTGGTCAGCCGTTACCGCAGTAGCCTATAGCTACTTTAATGCCATTGATAGATGCTCTTATAAAACTGCGATTTTAACGCAGTCCATTCATATTATGACCCCCAAATTGAGGCTTTTATGAGCCAAGCATATCAACCTGACTCTGCAAAAACTGCTGCTAAAAAATTATCAGCAGAGCCGTCAAACATACCTAAGCATAAGACCTTGCTGCGTTTGCTGAGTTATCTAAAACCATACTGGTGGGCATTAATGCTTACTGTGTTGGGCTTTGCGATTAATGCGGCGACAGAGATTTGGATTGCCAAATTACTTCAATACATCACCGATGCTATTAATCAGAACGATCAAAGCAAACAGGATTTATTTCCATTATTGATCATTGGTCTGTTTTTTGTCCGCGGTGTTGGTAGCTTTTTGGGTAATTATTATTCTGCTCTGGTCTCACGTAATTTGGTATATGAGCTGCGAGTGGAAGTCTTTAATAAATTGCTTCGTCTGCCAAGCTCTTTTTACTTAGCCAATCCTGCTGGTACCATTTCATCCAAGCTGATATTTGATGTTGAGCAAGTCACCGCCGCTAGTACAGACTCTATGAAGACGCTACTGCGTGATGGTCTGACAGTCGTCGCCTTGATAGGTTTCTTGCTTTATAGCAATTGGCGTTTGACGTTGATTTTATTCGTTGTGCTACCGCCAATATTGTGGCTTATTCGCATCGCCTCAAAGCGTTATCTAAAGTTGTCTAAGGGCATTCAAGAGACGATGGGTGATGTCAGCCATATTACCAATGAAGTGATTGGTGGCTATCAGGTTGTCAAAAACTATGGCGGTCAAGCATACGAAGCCGCACGCTTCGATAAAACATCGAAAAAGAACTTACGCCAAGGCATGAAGGTCGTGGTGACCAACAGTATCAATACGCCAGCAGTACAGCTGCTAATGGCTGTCGCCATGTCAGTTGTGGTGTGGCTCGCACTACGCCCATCGGTGATAGACAATATCTCAGCGGGTGAGTTTATCTCATATATCGCCGCTGCAGGTTTGCTCAGCAAGCCGGTACGCTCATTGACTGATATCAATCAAAAACTGCAAAAAGGTATCGCGGCAGGTGAGTCTATTTTTGCCTTGTTAGATGAGCCAGAAGAAAAAGACACTGGTGTGCTTAGCCCTGCTTTGACGGGCGAAATCAAGCTAGATAATGTCAGTCTGGTTTATCCTGATTCGACAGTCGCTTTGCGTGACTTTACGTTAGAGGTAAGAGCGGGTGAAACGGTTGCATTGGTAGGGCGAAGTGGTGCTGGTAAGTCATCTTTAGTAAACTTACTGACGCGCACCTTATCGACCTCTTCTGGGCAAATTACCTTGGATGGTATACCGATTGAAGACATTAAGCTTGAGAGCTTACGGGCGCAGATTGCGATGGTCAATCAACAAGTAGTCCTGTTCAATACCACGGTATTTAACAATATTGCTTATGGTGGCTTAGCCAATAAAACCCAAGCGGAGGTTGAGCGCGCCGCAAAAGATGCCTTTGCTCATGATTTTATTATGAAAATGCCAAACGGCTATCAAAGTGAAATCGGTGCTGAAGGTTTGCAGCTGTCTGGCGGGCAGCGTCAGCGCTTATCGATTGCTCGTGCGCTATTAAAAGATGCGCCGATTTTAATTTTAGATGAAGCAACCAGTGCGTTAGACAATGAATCAGAGTATTACATTCAGCAAGCGCTTGATAATGTGATGAAAGATCGTACCACGTTAGTCATTGCACATCGACTGACCACCATTGAATCAGCCGATCGTATCGCCGTGTTAGACAGCGGTCAAATCGTCGAGTTGGGCACGCACGATGAGCTTATGCAATTGCAAGGTCATTATGCGCAAATGTATGAACGCGACTTTGAATAAAATTATTGGACTATTCTTTGAGCAGCTTTGACGTTCAAATCGTGCTAAGTTAAAGTTTAGCTGAATAGGTAAGTGGTCAATTATCATGAGTATTGAAACGACAGTGACGCGTGCCTGGCAACGTCAAGCCGCTTGGCTATGGCTATTGCTACCTATTAGTTGGTTGTACGGACTTATCACCACGCTTCGTCGTCAAGCTTATAAAGCTGGGCTGTTAGCAAGTTATCGTGCGCCTGTTCCCGTTATGGTGATCGGCAATATTAGCGTGGGCGGTAGTGGCAAAACACCATTGATTATTGCCTTGGTTGATTATCTACAAGAACGCGGAATAAAGGTAGGGGTTATCAGCCGTGGTTACGGTGGCGATATCAGTCAAATGCCCGCTTTGGTCGATGCCGCCAGTTTGCCCAACGTGGTAGGGGATGAGCCCTGTTTAATTGTAAATATGACAAATGCACCCATGGCAGTATGTCCTGATCGTAAGCAGGCGATTATAACCTTGTTAGCTGCCCATCCTGACTTGCAATTCATTATTGCCGACGATGGCTTGCAGCATTATGCACTGCAACGTGACATTGAATGGATTGTGGTCGATTCAGCACGGGGCTTTGGTAATCAGCAACTCCTGCCAACAGGGTTTTTACGTGAACCCATGTCGCGGTTGCAGGGTGCAACTGTCATCTACCATGAACCACTAACAACAGATTCAGTGGACAAGAATAAAAATAATAGCAATCTGTACCGAGCCCATCGTTTGACAATGCACTTAGAGGCGAATGCTCTGCAACTCTTATGGCAACCTACTTTATCTTATTCTCAAATTGATGCGCCTAAAAAGGGTTATAGAGTGCATGCGGTGAGCGGTATTGGTTATCCGCAGCGGTTTTTTGATACTTTAAGTTCGCTGGGCTTCGATGTCGTTGGACATGCTTATCCTGATCATTATGATTTTGAGTTGGCGGAATTATTGCTGTATACCGAATATCCAATCGTAGTAACCAGTAAAGATGCGGTAAAAATAAGAGCGTTGCTATCGAAAGCCACTACTGATAAAGCGCTGAATAATGAATATCAAACGCTGATAAACAGACTATGGGTACTGCCAGTAACCGCCGAACTCTCTGACAGCTGTTATGATAATCTGCAGCAGCAGCTAAAAAAGCTAGGTATTGATATCGCAAACAATGACAATAACAGTACCAAAGCAAATAATAGATGATGCTTTAAACCGTATAAAAATTGCTATAGGAAACCCCATGTCGTCAGTGATTATGCCCGCCAAAACTCATATTGTTATCCCTGCTCGTTTTAAAAGCACAAGGCTGCCTGGCAAGCCATTACTAGAGATACATGGTAAGCCGATGATTCTTTGGGTTGCTGAAAAGGCGCAAACAGCGCACTTCGCTGATGATATGTGTATTGCCACGGATGATGACGATATTGCCAAGATATGCATAGATGCAGGGTTTGATGTGGTGATGACCAGTAGCGAACATGCTTCAGGCACTGACCGTTTGGCAGAAGTTGCCGCCATCAAAGGGTGGGCTGACCATGATATCGTGGTCAACATGCAAGGCGATGAACCGTTAGTGCCACCGTTATTATTGGAGCAGGTAAAGGCGCTTTTGGTTGCAGACAGTGATAGCGTGATGGCGACTTTGTGTGAGTCTATCGACGACTATGAGACCTTTATGCGTCCATCAGTGGTCAAGGTTGTCAGTCAACACTCTAATGACTTGCAACGTGCGCTTTATTTTAGCCGAGCGCCCATTCCTTGTGATCGTGATGTCGTATTGTCCAATGATGGTCATAGAAACCCACCAAAAAATGCTTATCGTCATTTAGGGTTATATGCTTATCGCGTCCGTTTATTACAGCAGTTTGTGCATTGGCCGCAAACGCCACTTGAGAGACTTGAGAGCCTAGAGCAGTTACGCGTTTTAGAAAATGGAGCGCAGATTGCTATTTCAGTTGCCGCTTGTCATCTACCTGCAGGGGTCGATACCCAAGAAGATTTAGACCGCTTAAATGCCATGAGTTTGACTGAATTTCAGAACCCCATTGGATGAATAGCCTAAGCAAAAATATTTCACCTAAAGCGTCATGAACACGCTATATCCTGAATAATCAAGCGAAGTTATAGGACGTTAGCTATGAGTGATAAGACGCAAAATACAGGCACAATGGATACTACAGACCACATTTATTTCGCCGCGTTATTGCCATGGCAGCAAAATCTGTGGTCGCAATTGACCAAGCGAGTTTTGACATCACAGCAATCTTTGCCACATGCACTATTAGCTGCTGGTATGCAGGGTATGGGCAAGCGAGATTTTGTATGGCGTTTGGTCGCTTGGCTATTATGCCGTGAGCGGGATAGCCATCCCACAGGGGCTTGCGGCGCGTGTGAAAGTTGCCAATGGCTAAGATCTGGCACGCATCCAAGCTTACAGGTATTGCCACTGATCAGTATGCCGATCAGTGCAGACAATGCTGATAATAAAGAGAAATTAAGTAACGCTGCAAAGGATAAAAAATCACTCAAAACAGCCAATAACAGTGCTCTTAAGATTAAAGTGGATGATATCCGCAACTTGCAGCCTTTTATCTACCAAGGTGGTCAAGGGATGCGTATCTGTGTGTTAGACCATGCAGAGCAAATGACGATTGCCGCGGCCAACGCGCTACTCAAAACCTTAGAAGAACCACAAGCTAAAGTCCATTTATTTTTGATCAGCGATACTCCAGCACAATTACTGCCCACCATCAAAAGTCGGGTGCAGCAGTTGCCATTACAGACCATTCAGCCTGTGATCGCCGTTGACTATGTGACGCAAGCACTTGGCTCTACGGTCAATCGTGAAGCGGTCGGAACGGCTGCGATTGAGCAGCTTATCCAATTGGCAAGTGGCGCACCTTTGGCAGCGATAGCCATGGCACAAGCGCCATGGTATAGCAAACGTGCGCTATGGTTGACGACGTGGCAGGCATTGCGGAGCGGTAAACGTAGTAATGTGGCAGCCAGTGACTATTGGCAAAACCAACTGAGTATCACAGAATTTATTCAGCTGTCTGAGCTGATGCTACTTGATATGCGCCGTATTTGCTTAGGGCTTAATGAGCTTCAAAAAGACGTCAATCTATCCGCTGCCTTAGAAAAGTATCCACTTGATAATAATGGTCTAGCACTTTTTTCTAATAGCTTACAGCAGACAAAAATCGCTCTGCAACAAAATGTGCAAGAAAAATTTGCCTATGATAAGCTAATGCAAGAATTGGCTTGTTTATAAGAAAATCTGCCTCAATAGCAAATAAAAATACCAAACTTAATGAAGGAAGCTGACTATGGCCATGCCAGGACGCGGCGGGATATTAACCTGCCACATTGAAAATATCGAAATGTTATATGCCAGCTACTTGTCCTTTGTCAGTAATGGCGCATTATTTGTGCCATCCAATGATGCTCAGCAGCTAGGTAACGAGGTGTTTATCGCCATCACTTTACCCAATTCTAGCGAGCGTTTGCCTATGAATGGCAAAGTGGTTTGGATTAACGCCAAAACGCAAGGTGGCCGACCGGCAGGTTTTGCGGTACAGATTGGAACTGATATTGCAGGTCAAAGAATTAAAAACGAAGTTGAGCGATTATTGGCGGGTAAAATAGATGGTTTGCAGTCCACCTATACCATGTAATTATTCATTGTACTTATAATGGTTTCGATAAGTGTTAGACGACTATTATTAAATAAACAGTATAAAAAAAGCCACCTTATATATCGATAAGGCGGCTTTTTTTATGAGCATAAGACTAGGGCGTGTCTTCATTTTAAAAATGGTGATAAAAATTGCCGTCAAACAATAAAGGTAATGCAAATAATATCGAGATATCAATAAGCTGTTTGACTATCCTTGGCAAAATTTAGCCATTTTTAGCCAATTCAGAGGACAATCGATTGAATTTAGGACACACCCTAAGTAAAGCCACCATATCTTTTAATAGCGCGGTGGCACATACATATCATCTGGAATAGGCTCACGGTAGTATTCGTCATCACGTTTACGATCGGGTAATTCTACCTCATCACGTGGCACTTCCTTATAAGGAATTTGTTCGAGTAGATGAGCAATACAGTTTAGCCTTGCGCGTTTTTTATTGTTACCTTCAACCACCCACCAAGGTGCTTCAGGGATATGCGTTCGCTCAAACATGGTCTCTTTAGCCTTGGTATAGTCTTCCCAACGGCGGCGTGACTGTAAGTCCATGGCTGAGAGCTTCCATTGCTTGAGCGGGTCATGAATACGGCTCATAAAGCGTGAATGCTGCTCATCATCAGTGATCGAAAACCAGTACTTCACCAGGCGAATACCTGAGCGCACTAGCATGCGTTCAAACTCAGGTACTGACTGAAAAAATTCTTCATACTGTGCATCGGTACAAAAACCCATCACACGCTCAACTCCCACACGGTTATACCAACTGCGGTCAAACAGAACAATTTCACCAGCAGCAGGTAAATGGGCAACATAACGCTGAAAATACCATTGTGATTGCTCACGTTCCGTCGGTGCAGGTAGGGCAGCCACTCGACACACACGAGGGTTTAAGCGCTGCGTGATACGCTTGATAGCGCCACCTTTACCCGCCGAGTCACGACCCTCAAATATGACGACGATACGCTCACCGCGATCAACGACCCAGTCTTGCAACTTAATAAGCTCGCGCTGTAGCCTTACCAACTCTTGAAAGTACATACGACGATCAAGTCTTTCTTGCTCACTCATTTCGCGCCCATCAAAACGAAAGTCACGCACATAATCATCTATCTCGTTTTCTAGCTCTTCATCATAAGTATCGATGAGGTCTTCGTGCATCTTACGACGCAACTGATCATTAAAAACCTCTTTATCCATACGTTCGATAAAACTGTGTTGCTCAGGTGAGCTAAGTTCCTGACGCTCTTGTGGCGTAAGGGATTTGGGATTGATGGACGAAGGTATCTTACCCATAAAAAACTCCTAATCAGTGTTGTTATGATTTTTATTGGTTATCCTCTTACTTTAGCATAACTACCGATAGAGCTATGCGTTGGCTACGTTTCATTATTGTGTTGTTAGCAAGACCGTGACTAACATCCAGTTTTGAGTAGTGAATGGGCATAAAAAAGCACTCTCTAATCCATCGATTAAAGAGTGCTTTAAAGTATCTATGCTAACTATTGACTGATGATACCAATCAAATAATAGCAGTCAAAGAGTTATTTCTCTAAGATACAAGTCACGCCCTGACCACCAGCTGCACAGATAGAGATTAGTGCACGACCTGAGCCTTTTTGATCCAATAGCTTCGCTGCAGTGGCTAGGATACGACCGCCCGTTGCGGCAAATGGATGACCCGCAGCTAACGACGAGCCATTAACGTTTAGCTTGTTACGATCGATAGAGCCTAGTGGTGCATCTAGTCCTAGACGCTCTTCACAGAATTTTTCATCTTCCCAAGCAGCTAGTGTTGATAACACTTGTGATGCAAAGGCTTCATGGATTTCATAAAAATCGAAATCTTGTAGTGTTAGACCTGCACGCTCAAGCATACGCGGTACGGCATAAGCAGGTGCCATTAATAGGCCTTCTGTGGTGCCAGATTTACCAATGAAATCAACGGCAGCCGTTTCTTGATGAACGATATAAGCCAATGGCTTGAGACCACGCTCTTTTGCCCACTCATCGGTTCCCAATAGGACACAAGAGGCACCATCAGTTAATGGGGTAGAGTTGGCTGCTGTCATCGTTGGGTTGGCGTTCTTTTTACCAAACACAGGCTTTAATTTAGCCAGTTTTTCCAAAGTGGTATCAGGACGCAAGTTGTTATCGCGCGTCAGACCTTTGTATGGAGTGATTAGGTCGTCGAAGAACCCTTCATCATAAGCGCGCGCTAGGTTTTGATGGCTGTTAAAAGCAAGCTCATCTTGTGCTTCGCGGCTGATATTCCACTCAAGAGTGGTGATGGCTTGATGGTCGCCCATTGATAGACCAGTGCGTGGTTCACCGTTTTGTGGTGAATCGATTAAGTCTTTTGGATTTAGCCCCATTAACGCTTTTAGGCGTTGTTTGTTGTCTTTAGCCGCGCCCAGTTTGATCAGTACTTTACGTAGACCATCACCAATCGCGATCGGTGCATCAGAGGTCGTGTCTACGCCGCCAGTGATGGCTGAGTCGATAAGACCCAGTGCGATTTTATTGGCAGAAGCAAAAGTCGCTTGCAAGCCAGTACCGCAAGCTTGTGAGATATCATAAGTTGGCGTATGTGGGTTGAGCGCTGTGTTAAGCGTGGCTTCGCGAGTTAGGTTGATGTCACGGCTTAGTTTCATGACGGCACCAGATACCACTTCACCCAACACTTCGTCTTGTAGATTATAGCGTTCAATCAAGCCATCTAATGCAGCTGTCAACATGTCGGTGTTGCTAACGTCAGCGTATGAACCGTTCGAGCGTGCAAATGGAATACGGTTGCCACCTAAGATAGCCACGCGATTTTGACCAGCAACGGCTTTGGTTTTGCTGGTTTTTTTGGCAGCAGACGTTGGCTTTTTCGTAGTAGAAGCTGGTGATTTATCATTCGCTTCTGTGGTGCTAGAAGACTCTTTATTACTAGAAGACTCTTCATTAGACGTGTCTGTATCTGTCGTGCTTTTAGCTTTTTTAACAGCCGTTTCTGTTTTGGCGCTGTCTGATTTATTATCAGTAGATTTTGACGCACTGGCTTTTACCACTGTACTTTCAACAACAGGGCTATCAGGGTGATTGTTTTTATTACTCATAATATTATCCTTAAAAAATATGGGCAGAAGAAAAGAGGTTAACAATAGTAAAACTAATAATAAAAATGATTACATTAAAAAATTCAATAATCGAGAATAAACAAGAAGCAAATATTATCACTTATTACGCAGCATAACTGTTTATGATAAGACGTTTTTACGACCTTACTGTATATCTTTGGCAAACTATGTGACGCTTATCTAAGGTCGGTATCAGCTTTGAAAGACATCAATATGACTTTCGTAGACTGGCTAGTATCGATTATTGGCATTGCATAACGATAGATTTGATAATATATTGTTATCGATAATTGCATTTTCTATAACTTATAGGTCTGATTTTAGCACAATGTGGTGATTTTTAAATCCAGAAAAAGTGACCGTCTTGTATACTGAGTTGTTTACAGATTGTTGTAGACATTATCGGTTTTTGGACTTGTTTAAGATGGCAGTGTATAGTTAGGCCAGCTTTAGACTCATTTACTAAATATCAATAATTATGAGGTTATTGAGTCTATATAATAGGCACATTACATTTATTACTATTATTCTAACCGTTCGTTATAGGGATTATATTATGTCAGACCGTTATGGTGATTTTGTTCAGTCTTCTATTGGCAAAAAAGTGGCCAAAAATTTGGGTCTACCGTTACCTGTTACCCTTGATCGCTTCGAAAGCGGTGAGCCTTTAGTACGTGGTAGCGTATTGGTTGGTCGTGCTAATGGCGATGATAAAAGCGTCAGTGAGTCTGTTGCGCGAATTTTGTCAGACGTACATGCTGATGTTTATGTAAACAGCAGTGATGATATCAAAGATGCCCTTGCTGATGCAGGCGTGGAAGCAAAAGCCAATACGGGCGGCGATGATAAATTTAAAGTTTTGTTGTTTGATGCCAGCAATATTAGCAATGCCGATCAATTAAAAGAAGTGTATGAGTTCTTCCATACTGTGGCTCGTCGTGTAGAAAAATCTGGTCGCGTCATTATTATTGGTCGCCCACCAGAGAATATCACTGACATTGATACAGCTTTGGCTCAGCGTGCGCTTGAAGGCTTTGTGAAGTCTGTTGGTAAAGAGTTCAAACGAGGTATTACGGCACAGCTTATCTATGTGGAAGACGGCGCAGAGCAAAATCTAGATTCGACTTTACGCTTTTTCACCTCCGCTCGTTCAGCTTATGTCTCAGGACAAGTCGTACGCGTTAGTAAAGGCAGTAATGTTGATGTCGATTGGACGCAGCCTCTTGGCGGTAAAACCATGCTGGTAACTGGCGCAAGCCGCGGTATTGGTGAAGCAATTGCTCGCGTTTTGGCTCGCGAAGGCGCTCACGTTATCTGCCTTGATGTACCGCAGCAGCAAGCAGACCTACAAAAAGTCGCTAGCGAAATTAGTGGCTCAGTATTGACCGTCGACATCACCAGTGATGACGCTGGCAAACAAATCGCCGAAGCTGCACAAAAGCGTGGCGGATTAGATTCAATCATCCATAATGCTGGCGTCACTCGTGATAAGACATTGGCAAACATGGACGAGAAAAAGTGGGACATGGTTATCGATATTAACCTAGGTAGTATTGCTAGGCTGAACCGCTATTTACTAGACAACGACGTATTAAAAGACAATGCACGTATCGTTTGTGTGTCATCAATTTCAGGTATCGCTGGCAACTTGGGTCAAACCAACTATGCCACCTCTAAAGCAGGGGTGATTGGTTTGGTTAATGCCACTGCCAAGCAGTTAGAAGGTAACGCCAAAGGCATGACGATCAACGCTGTTGCTCCAGGGTTTATTGAAACGCAAATGACCGAAGCTATTCCATTTGCTATTCGTGAAGCGGGGCGCCGTATGAACTCTATGAGCCAAGGCGGCTTGCCAGTAGACGTGGCTGAGACCATCGCATGGTTTGCATCACCTGCTTCTGGTGGCTTAAATGGCAACATTGTTCGCGTTTGTGGTCAAAGCTTATTGGGTGCTTAATATCACTTTATAAGTAAGTGTCAATTATAAGTAAGTATAAATGATGATTTAGATAATGGTAAATAGCTGATATTAATCAGTATTTTTAATTTTCCTCACATATGCTTACGAAAAAATTGCTCATAAATCGTAATAAAGCTGCCCAAGGGTGGCTTTTTTATGATAAAAACACAGAGAACCAGTAGCCAAATTGTTTTTTGCTGTGAGAGTTGCTTACATTGTCTAAAACCACGCCTATGAATTGTGCCTAATTTAGGCATAATACTGGTGGCATTGCTCAATGATAGGCTGTAACCAATAATGTCATAGCATCTTTAGATACACCAAGAAAATTTGCTCAAGCCCCACTTAGGATTTATTATGTCAGACAAACATTATGATGCGTTGCCGAAAGCGCATACGACCTATGCCAATATCGTTAAAAGTTTATTGCCTATTGGTAATAACGGCAAAATCAGTAAAGACCAATTGCCGCAAGCGACTTACTATGTGGACGATTTGCACATTGACCAAAGTAACTTAAACGATTATCGTAAAATTTGTGGTTTTGCAGATAATGGCAAAGTACCTATTACTTACTTTTCAGTGCTGTCTCAGACGCTGCAAATGAATATGATGGTCAAAGAGCCATTTCCATTTGCTATGTTGGGTCTAGTGCACGTCGATAATAGTGTGACTCAGTATCGTCCTATCGGTGAGCGTGAAACGGTTGCTATGTCAGTTACCTTTGATAATTTGCGTGACCATGCTCAGGGTCAGCAGTTTGATTTTGTGACGACGGTCAAGTCAGAAGATAAGGTGATTTGGGAAGGTACTTCGACGTATCTGTCACGCAGCAAAAAACCCATCAGCAGCAAAGACAAAAAAAGCACTCCACGTCCAATAACGGTCAAGCCATTAGTCAACCCAGAAGGCGTGCATAGTATCTTTGAAGTGCCAGAAGATATCGGTCGTCGTTATGCTTTTGTTTCAGGTGACTTTAACCTCATTCATCTCCATCCATTATCTGCGCGTGCGTTTGGCTTTCCTAAAGCGATTGCTCACGGCATGTGGTCAAAGGCCAAATGCCTTGCTATGATGGACGAGTTGCCGGATGCTTGTACGGTTGAGGTGTCATTTAAACTGCCTATCTTTTTGCCAGCCGAAGTAGAGCTTATCGCTGATCCGGTGGCTGCACTTAAAGACACAGACGATACCTGTGAGTTTGGCTTATTTAGTTCTAAAAATGACAAGCCACATTTGGCAGGTACGGTTAAATTACAGAGTGGCAATGAATAAAAGCCAGTAGAACAAATGTCATTTAACTAAAAAATATCTCAATATGGTCGATTCTTGATAGAAAAGTGATAGCGTTAACCTCGCTTGAAGTATTGCTTATACATCGACACGCGGTTGCTTTGTACTTATTTTAACTGGAATTGACCATAGTAAATATAACGAACAAATTTATAATTATGACTTCACATACCGCCGTACCAAACCCAGATCAACTGAATCATTCAGTAGCTATTGACACAGTATCGAATGCTGGCAATAACGTTTTAGACAATGGCGTTGATCTTAGTATTATTCTTGAGCCTTATTTTCGTCCTGATGACACTACCATTGTATGCGGTGCACTCAATGACGAAAAAGTGGTTGCCTTAGCGAACGCTGGGGTTGAGTTAGTGATTAACTTACAGCCAGATGATGAATTGAGCTTTGATGAAGCTGCAGCGGTCGAGCGAGCTGGCATGGACTATGAGCATCTGCCTATTAATGGTGCTGCAGACTTAAAGCAGCTTAATATATTGGCATTTGATAATATATTGCGCCAACATCATGGCAAAAAAACGGCAGTGCATTGTGGCTCAGGCAATAGAGTGGGTGCCGCAATGGCGCTACGCGCAGGATGGCTACGGGGACGTAAAATGGACACCGCTATGGAACGTGGGCGCAGTCATGGTTTAACGAAGCTTGAGCAAGAAGTTCATAATCGTCTGTTGGTACCGCGTTAAGACCATAAGGATGACAACGTATTATTGGGCAGCATTGAATGACTGAGAGGCGACCACTAGGTTGCCTTTTTTATTAAGGTGCGTTGTTATTTTTAAAAATGAGGACACGCCCTAAGCAAACGAAAAGATAAATTGCTAATATTGAGATATTGAACAGTTACGCCTTAGCAAATAATGTATTTTTTATCATATGAATACTTAATATTGGGGGCTAAATAGTTTTTTACCGTTTAGCTGTTTTATAGAAATGGAGCAGGGTAGCCATGATCGACAATAATAATAAAACCACGCAGATTTTTGATCAACAGATAAATATAACGTTGCAACAACGTTTGCAGCAAATACTCACCGACTTACAGCTTGATGATGCACCAGCAGGGGGTGCCGTGGTTGTCTATCAGGCAGGAGAATGTATTGCACAGGCGAGTGTGGGGATGGCACGTCCAGAGATGCCATGGCAGCCTGATACTTTGGCGATTAACTTTTCGACGGGTAAAGGTGTATTGGCGACGCTTGTGCATATATTGGTTTCGCAGCAGATGCTTGATTATGACCAACCTATTGCCCATTATTGGCCCGCATTTTCTGCACAGAATAAAGGGGATATTACGCTACGTAGCGTGATGTCACATCAAGCCAACTTATTCTCAATTCAGAGTATTGATGTGGATAGCGAAACTTTGCTTGATTGGGATCAAATGCTCAATAAAGTTGCTGCCATGCCAATCACAGCACCAGACCATGGCGAGCTATATGACAGCGCTTATAGTGCTCTGGTATATGGTTGGGTGTTGGGCGGGGTCATAGAAGCCGTTACTGAAATGTCTTTAGCTGAGGCATTGCGCCATTATCTCACTGAGCCTTTAGATATTGCTGATAGTTGCTATTTTGGTGTACCAAAGAATAAAGTCAACCAAGTAGCAAGACTCGCCAAAGACTTCGAAGTATCAAATGAGGCTGGCTCACAACTGCGTAATAAACGTCATAAACCAACGCTAAAAGCCGACTCACAAAGTACTTTACGTACTTATGCTAGTCTGCCTAGTTATGCTTGCTGGCAGCAGCAAGCTTTAATGGATGGCAAAGCGGCAGACCTAAGTTCAGATGATGAGCAAAATACTTTACCGATATTAGACACGGCTCATATTAATCGTTTGTACTTCAATACCAGTCAGCTTAATCTAAAAAATTATAAGGCGGCACTCATACCTGCTGGCAAACAAGCGATCGATTATCACAGTCGTGAGACACTACAGGCGATTATTCCAGCAGCAAATGGTGTCGCTTCAGCTCAGGCATTGGCCACCATCTATGCGATGTTAGCCAACGGCGGAACATGGCAAGGACACACATTTATTAATAGCGGCACTTTTGAGCAACTATCCAAACCGCAAGTCACAGGGATAGATGCCGTCATGCCAGCAAACATGGATTGGCGCTTGGGTTATCATCGGTTATTTAGTCTTTGTCAGCATACAGACAGTGAAAAAGTTGATGCAAACAAGCAAGGGTTTGGGCATATGGGCTATAACGGTTCAGTGGCTTGGTGTGACCCAGAGCGTCAATTGTCATTTGCCTTTATCCATAATTTTGACACCACGATGCTGAATGATGTCCGTCAGTTTGCACTAACGGAAGCGGTACTTAACTTAATCGATTCGGAGCTTTAAAAGCGCTAAATAGCTCTATCGATAAGGTTAATGTGATTTATTCGGCGTCATTTTAAGCAACCTTGTGGCGCTAAGACCATGAATAAAGATTGACGCCAAAATGACAATCGAACAGACGACCCATAGCTTAAGCGCATCTTCATCACCGAAAAAACCTTGGTTGAGTGCATAAGATAAATAGTATAGCGTACCAATGCCACGGATGCCCAAAGCAGAGATGGCATATTTTTCAGTGTGTGCCATGTTTAGTCCTGATAAAGCAATAAACCCGCCAATGGGACGTATCAACAAGAGGAAAGTGAAGCTGACGATGTAAACACGCCATGTCAGCTCAACACCCGACTGCAATCCTTGACCAAGAAACATGCCGAAAGTGACCAGCACTAGAGACATGAGTAAGCCTTCTGATTGTTCTGCAAAATCATGGAGCTTGTGGTGATAGCTGTGCTCATGTTCTGAGCGGCGAAAGGCAAATGCCGCGATAAATACGGCGATAAAGCCATAACTATGTACAAATTCGGCAAGTCCATAAGCCACTAACGTTAGCGCAATGACCACATATCCTTGAGAAATAGTGGTGTTTTGGCTATATTTTGAAAATACCAGCTTGGCCATAATTTTACCAACGACAATCCCAACCACCAGCCCAGCACCAATTTTCCATAAGACATCATGAGTGAACCATGACCAGAGCATCTCAAGGGTAAAGCGATTGCCTTGGCTAAAGGCTTCCGCTATTTTTATGGCCAAATAAACAAATGGGAAAGCCAGTCCGTCATTCAATCCTGCTTCTGAGGTCAAAGTAAAGCGCGGTGTGTCTTCGCGACCTGTGTTGGGTGGCCCTACTTGAATACTAGAAGCCAATACGGGATCGGTTGGAGCCAGTACTGCGCCCAGCAATATAGCAGCTCCCAGACTGAGACCAAATGCATAGTAGCCCAGTACCGCCATCGCAAAGATGCCAATCGGCATGGTAATAAGCAACAGACGCACGGTTGGCCGCCACAATTGCCAAGACAGCTTCGTATCAATTTTAATACCAGCACCAACCAAGGATACGAGCACTACAATTTCGGTTAATTTTTCGATAATTAAGCCGTTATTCATAGGGTCTAAAAATGATAAGGTCGTCCACCAGTACCCCATGAGTAGTCCAAAGCTGACCTGCAACATAGGCAAAGAGATAGGCGTGCGCTTAAATATAATGGGGAACAACGCCCCCAGTAAAAAAGCGATGCCGCAGACCAATAAAAATAAATTGTAGTTTTCAATCATAAGGTAGGTGCACGCTGTTATGTTTATCTTAAAAAGTTAGAGTGAGGTCATATTTACTAGTCCATTATAATGACGCTAAAAAATAATGATTACCGCAAAAAATCGTTATCAAAACGACATATGCGTTGTTTTTTGGTGAAAAAAAAGCCTGCATAGCGCAGGCTTAATAGATTTTTACCAATATACTTTAACGATTAATAATTTAAGGCCTAGCGCTCAACTTGACTCACGTCACGTACCGCACCGGTATCGGCACTGGTAGTCATGGCAGCATAGGCACGTAGCGCAGGGGTCACATGACGGTCACGGCTTACAGGCTTCCACGCATCGCGGCCACGAGCTTCCATTGCTTCGCGGCGAGTGGCCAAATCGGCATCACTGACTTGCATGTTAATCGTACGATTAGGAATGTCGATATGGATGGTATCGCCTTCTTCAACCAGACCAATTGCGCCGCCTTCCGCTGCTTCTGGGCTGGCATGACCGATTGATAGGCCTGAGGTACCACCAGAGAAACGACCATCGGTGAGTAGGGCGCATTCTTTACCCAAGCCTTTTGACTTGAGATAAGTCGTTGGGTAGAGCATCTCTTGCATACCAGGGCCGCCTTTAGGGCCTTCGTAGCGGATGATAACCACATCACCTGCGACGATATTGTCAGCTAATACCGCAGCGACAGCATCATCTTGTGACTCAAATAGACGAGCACGACCAGTAAATACTAGGATGCTGTCATCCACACCTGCGGTTTTGACTACACAGCCACGCTCAGCGATATTGCCGTACAATACTGCCAAACCACCATCTGTAGAATAGGCATGTTGGGCACTACGGATACAACCTGACTCACGGTTGACGTCGAGGTTTGACCATTCTTTTGATTGCGAAAATGCCTCAGTGGTACGTATGCCACCCGGTGCTGCAAGGAAGCGTGCGCGAGCCTCTTGATTATCAGGATTCATGATATCCCACTTATCAATCGCGGCTTTCATCGTTGGACTATGGATGGTTGGCACATCAGTTTTGAGTAAGCCTGCACGATCAAGCTCGGCCAATAACGCAAAGACACCGCCAGCACGATGCACATCTTCCATGTGGTATTTCTGCGAGGCAGGGGCGACTTTTGCAAGGCAAGGTACACCGCGACTTAGACGATCGATATCTGACATTTTGAAATCGACTTCTGCTTCGTTAGCAGCCGCTAACAGATGCAAAATAGTATTGGTTGAGCCACCCATCGCGATATCTAAGGTCATCGCGTTTTCAAAAGCTGCTTTGCTAGCGATGGAGCGTGGCAATACTGAATCATCATCTTGCTCATAGCGACGTTTGGCAAGTGAGACAATGGTGCGTCCTGCTTCTAAAAACAACTCGCGGCGTAGCGAATGAGTTGCCAGTAGCGAGCCATTACCTGGTAATGCCAAGCCCAAAGCTTCGGTTAAGCAGTTCATTGAGTTGGCCGTAAACATACCAGAGCACGAACCACAAGTTGGGCAGGCAGAGGCTTCAATAGCGGCGACATCTTCATCACTAATGCTGTCATCAGCGGCATCCATCATCGCATCAACGAGGTCAAGTTTGCGAATCGCACTACTGTCACTACCATCGGTATTATGGCTCTTACCAACTGTGCTGGCTAAAATCTTGCCCGCTTCCATTGGGCCACCTGAAATAAACACTACAGGGATATTCAGGCGCATAGCAGCCATTAACATACCCGGCGTGATTTTATCGCAGTTGGAGATACAAACTAAGGCATCTGCGCAATGGGCATTGACCATATACTCGACCGAGTCGGCAATCAAATCGCGACTTGGCAGTGAGTACAACATACCGCTATGACCCATGGCAATACCATCATCGACCGCAATGGTATTGAACTCTTTAGCCACGCCGCCTGCTTGTTCAATTTCACGTGCGACCAGTTGCCCCAAGTCTTTTAGATGCACATGGCCGGGTACGAACTGGGTAAACGAGTTGGCAATCGCAATGATTGGTTTACCAAAGTCGCCATCAGTCATGCCAGTCGCACGCCATAATGCGCGCGCGCCTGCCATATTACGGCCGCCAGTAGAGGTTTTTGAGCGATAATCCATGTGATGTTCCTTACAAATAGGCGAGGTTTGTGAAAATGTGCACCCTCAATTTTAATATTGATAGTGTGCTTTTTATAAAATGCGAGGACTAGTGAATAATACTAGGTCGTTACCATACCATTAGATATGAGTCACTGAAAACTATTCATTGATAATGCCAAGTCAATAGTAGTCATAACATCGTAAGTATTTGGAAGATAAGGTGTTATTCGACGCGCTCTACTATCGCCGCCTCAAACCAAGGTAGCTCTGTTTTGTCCGCTTCCAATTTAGCGATAACCACTAACGCATGAGTCGCTGGCAAGCAGTGATAATCAGCGTTTGCTTCAATACGAAGTAGTTGCTCATTACCTTCAGCTTGTTCATCTATACTGATTAAGGTTTGCTTATTATTTTTGTAGAGTACATCGATACGACCAAAAAACTGCCAATCTTTAAAAGCGGCTGTAATGGCGTCTGCTTCATTCTGGGTATAAAGTTGTTGGGTGTCTTTGCCCGTATTGGTCCAATGCAAGCGTACGGCTAACTGCAACGCTTCGCTAAAAACTACCAATGACCCCACGATTTTGACATGCCAAGGGCTTGTGATTAGTGCTTCGTTAATACCAATCAGCTTGGCTGCTTCATGAGCGCTCATGGGCGTATTGAACTGTGACAGGAGGGCAGGTGTGAGCGGATTTGCTTGCTTAATCGCATCATTTAAACCGTCGTAATGATATAAGAACGGTAGTGGTAAATCCTGTGTCACTGTCTTTTTAGTGATTTTGCAATTGTGTATTTTCCAACCAATCGTCTTGTCGCTCAGTGCTTCGGCCAGAATGAGCGCGTTAGGCTCAATGCTTTGAGTAGGGGCTTGAGTCTCATTTTCAGTCTCAGCGCTGCTTGGTTGTTTTTCATTATTGAATACAGAGCCAGCTGTGACAGACGTTTGCGCTGCTTGAGCAGGTTCTTTATAAATGTTACTCATATTTGATTGAGTCGGCAAAATAGACGAATCCATAAACGTAGCGTTGTTAAAGTAGAGGGTTAATATAACATTTAAAGCGCCTAACTCGCCAACCAAATTGGTGAGCTACCGCGATTAGCTTATGTATTGCTAATTTTTAATAACGAGTGCTATCGCAACTTGTGCTTAAACGACATTTCGTCCACTATATTATAGGTTGTCCCATCCCTTCTAAAAGCTGTCTAGCAACCAATAATCAAACAAGTAAAGGAAAAAATAATGACCCAAGCCAATGAGCAAGCCGCGTATGACGATAACAATATCTTTGCCAAAATGCTAAACGGTGACATCCCATATCACAAAGTTTATGAAGATGATAAAACCCTTGCCTTTATGGATATCATGCCACAAGCAGAGGGGCATGTGCTGGTGATTCCTAAGCAAAAAGCCGTTGATTTGGCGGATCTTGAACCAGAGTATGCTGCCGCGGTGTTAATGACCGCTAAAAAAGTCATGCAAGCACAGCGTCAAGTATTTGCGCGTGAAGGGATTATTCAGATGCAATTAAATGGTAGCGAGGCGGGTCAAACCGTTTTTCATTATCACGTGCATCTCATTCCATCGAGTATTCATGAGCTCGGTCGACATGCAGTGACCCAAGCTGATCACACAGAACTGGCTGAAACGGCAAAGCAACTTGCTGCTGCCATTACTGTTTAATAATAAAAAAACGAGATGGCTGTCGAATTAACAAGCAAAACGTAAATTGTTCCAGAACAAAATAAAAAGGTCGCTAACAAGCGGCCTTTTTTATTACTTGGTAATAGTCATGTAACAATCGTTAAAGTCATGTTACAAGTTGGGCGCTTGTCTGGGGTTTTCCAACATAGTGTGATAAAAATTGTATTTGTTTAATAATAACTGATGCATTTTCGCCTTTGTGAGTAACTTTTTAAAAAAAGCACTGCTCCTTCTGATTATTAATCTTGATATCGAAGATTATTTTTCATTGCTACTTTTTGGGGATATCACTTTCTATGAGTAAACTACCTCGCTCCACTATTTTGTTACCGGTTTTTGTACCGGCAGCAGCGATTATGCTGTTATTGGTGATCGGCACAGCCATCAACCCTGACGCTGCTGGCGAGCTGTTCAGCAAAGTTTTGGCATTTACCACCGACACTTTCGGCTGGTTTTATATGTTGGCAGTCGCCATATTTTTGATGTTTATCATCGCCTTGGCATTTTCGCCTTATGGCAGTATTAAATTGGGCCCTGACCATGCGGAGGCTGAGTATAAGTTTCTGGAATGGTTCGCCATGCTATTCTCCGCAGGCTACGGCATAGCCTTGCTGTTTTATGGCGTAGCAGAGCCCGTATTACATTTTGCCAGTCCGCCACTTTCCACGCCGCAGACGATTGATGCTGCTAAAGAAGCCATGCAAATTGCCTATTTCCATTGGGGTTTCCATATTTGGGCGATTTATGGCGTAGTAGGTTTGTCGCTGGCGTATTTCTCTTTTCGTCATGGCTTGCCATTGTCGGTACGCTCAACGTTATATCCATTAATCGGTGACAAAATCTATGGCCCTATCGGACATACTGTTGATGTGTTTGCGATCGTGGGTACGATGTTCGGTATCGCCACCAGCTTGGGTCTGTCGGTGGCGCAAATTAACGCGGGTCTAAATTATTTGCTACCAGAGATGGTGCCAGTTAATACGACGGTGCAGGTTATTATCATTGCACTAGTAACAGCAGCTGCCTTGGTATCCGTGCTGGCAGGTATGGACAAAGGCGTCAAGCGCTTGTCTATCTTAAACATGGTATTGGCAACGGCACTCATGTTATTTGTCTTTATCGTTGGTCCGTCGATCTTTATTCTAAATGCTTTTATGGAAAACACGGGCAGCTATCTGGGCAATATTGTTGAGCGTACTTTTAGCTTGCAAGCCTATCAATCAAGTGATTGGATCGGTAGTTGGACACTATTTATTTTTGCATGGACGATTGCTTGGGCGCCTTTTGTGGGTCTGTTTATTGCCAAAATCAGTCGCGGTCGCACCATTCGTGAGTTTGTATTGGGCGTCATGTTAGTGCCAACGCTATTTACCTTCTTTTGGTTTTCAGTGTTTGGCGATACGGCACTGCATATGATTATGGTTAATGGTTACGACGCGCTGATTAGCGAAGTGCAAAACAACCAAGCGATTGCGTTATTTAAATTGCTAGAGAATTTACCATTTACGCAGATTGTCTCATCATTGACAGTACTGTTAATTATTACTTTTTTTGTGACGTCATCGGATTCAGGGTCATTAGTGATTGATTCGCTCGCCGCAGGTGGACGTAGTGATACGCCTTGGTGGCAGCGCTCGTTTTGGGTGGTAACCGAGGGGGCGGTCGCGGCGGTTCTACTTATCGCAGGCGGTCTAAGTGCACTACAAACAGCAGCTATCGTTAGTGCTTTACCGTTTGCAATCATTATATTGATTTCGACATTTGGTATGTGGCGCGCACTACGTATTGAAGGACATCGCAATCAAAGCCTAGCCAATGACAATCATTTGCCGCCGCATCTACTTAAGCTTGACGCATGGCGTGATCGTATTGACTATATCACCAATCAACCAACGCGCGAAAAAGTGCTGGGTTATATCAAAGGTACGGTTTTATCATCGATGCATGAGGTGGCAGAGAAGTTTGCCGAAACAGGCTGGTTGCCTGATGTAAATTATGATGAGGTCAATAACCGTGCTGTATTGGAATTAAGACGCGGTGATAACGTTGAATTCTGGTATGAAGTTCGTTTGTCAGAGCATGAAATTCCTGATTATTATACGGAAGATATGGCCAATGAATTACCACAAGAGCACCATCATCGTGCTGAGGTATATTTGCGTCGTGGTGGTCAAACCTATGATTTATATGGCTATCAATCAGAGTCGGTGATTAACGATATTATTGATCAGTTCGAAAAATACCTACACTTCTTAAATGTGTCGCCAGATAGTTTGCCGTGGCGTATGCAGGAGCATGATGAGGACATCACCCTAGAGCAGGGCAGTGTGTTTGATAAGTAAGGGTGCACTGTTGAAAAAGTCGTGTTTCTTAATGCAAGTTATTCATGTTAATAGCTTGCAATATGCGTACGATTCCTTAGAATAACGGCTTGTTTTTATTATCTTATTTTAATTAATGGCAAGCCGTTTTTTATGTCTACTGATTCCCCTGATTTACCGTCGTCTTTGCCAGTATCTGACCATCCATTATTGCAGCCATTGAATATCGGCGGCTTGACGATTGAAAACCGTCTCATGGTTGCTCCTATGGCGGGCGTGACGGACAATCCTTTTCGGCGATTGTGTAAATCGTTTGGTGCCGGTCATGCGGTGAGTGAAATGATTATCGCTGACACGGCGCTTTACGCGCGCAAAAAGTCCTTGTATCGTGCCAATTTTGACAATGAAATTGCGCCTATTTCAGCGCAAATTGCAGGGGCTGAACCTGATAAATTGGCAGAAGCGGCACGCTATCAGATTGATAATGGCGCGCAAATTATTGATATCAATATGGGCTGTCCTGCCAAAAAAGTCTGCCGTAGGCTGGCAGGTTCTGCACTGTTACAAGACGAAGATTTGGTCGCCCGTTTACTAGATGCGGCGGTAAATAGCGTAAATGCCCCCGTGACCTTAAAAACGCGATTGGGCTATGAGAATGGTCGTGAGAATATCTTGCGTGTGGCGAAGCGTGCTGAGCAAGCAGGTATTGCGGCGATTGCCATTCACGGACGCACGCGTGAGGATATGTATACAGGTGAGGCGCGTTATGAGCTGATACGCGAAGTTAAAGAAAGCATCAACATTCCCGTCATTTCCAATGGTGATATCGATAGCGCGCAAAAAGCCCAGCGTGTTTATGAGCTGACAGGCTGTGATGCTGTGATGATTGGGCGTGCTGCCCAAGGACAACCGTGGATATTCCGCGATATCGAGCACTTCTTACGCACTGGTGAGAGTCTTGATGCACCGAGCGTCAGCCAGATAAAAGAGATCGTACTGGCGCATTTGCAAGAGCTATATGACTTTTATGGTGAGTACTCTGGCTGCCGTATCGCTCGCAAGCACATTGCTTGGTATACCACAGGCATTCCTAATTCTAATGCTTTTCGCCAAGCGATGTATGGCGAAGAAAGTACCGCTGGACAGTTTCGCGTGGTCGAAGATTTTTTGCAGGCGCACGAATAGTAAGTGAGCAAACGGCTCATGCTAAGCGTTTGTTAAATGACAAAAAAAGCTTTAAAGCTCGTCCACTTTAGCGGTATGTGGTTCTTTTTTGAGTACTGTATTTTCTTTTTGCCAAGGAAATTTGCCTTCTAATTCTACTTGTAGTGACAAGCTCAAAAAAGTCCGAATGAGTACGATAAAACCTAGTACTAGGACGCTACGTAACGTCGGTTCTGTGACGACAGTCGCCATAATATCAGCGGCGATGAGGACTTCTAATCCTAACAAAATAGATTTACCCACAGTTTGTCTGATTTCGATATAGGTTTCGTGATTAAAACCACTGGTTAGGCGAATCCCTCGATAAAAAGCAAAAAACAGTCCAAAAAACATAATAAGTACACCTATGATTTCGACTATCTTAGCAATTAAATCAATGTAATGAGCTAGAGTTGCAATCAAAATAGATACTCCTTATCGATGCTCGGTGAAAAGCGTAAGTCTGAAAAATACTGCGATTATACGTTTATCGATCCTTATGATCGGCAAATTATCTGGCTGAGACGGCGGTTTTATTCACTTTAAGCCATAATTTTTTGCTATGCTGTAATCGAACATTCATAGGCATAGAAACAACAAAAAGGATTTTTTATGGCCAATCCCTCAAAAAAAGCAATCAACAAAGCGGTCAAAGATAAGCATATCATTATCACAGGGGCATCAAGCGGTATTGGTGAGCGTACAGCGTATTTACTTAGTGAATGCGGTGCGCATGTTATCTTATTAGCACGCACCGAAGACAAACTAAAAGCCGTTAAAGAAAGTATCGAGGAGCTTGGTGGCAATGCCAGTTATTACCCTTGTGATTTGACCAATATGGATGATATCGAAAAAGTTAGCACGCAAATTTTGGCAGATTTCGGACATGTTGATGTCTTGGTCAATAACGCTGGTCGTTCAATTCGGCGTTCGGTTCACGAGTCTATTGATCGTTTCCATGATTTTGAGCGTACTATGGATATCAATTACTTTGGCGCGGTTAAAATAGTTCTTGGGTTTTTGCCGAGGATGATTGAACGTCAGACTGGTCAAATTGTGAATATCTCCTCTATTGGCGTATTGGCAAACAGTCCGCGTTTTGCCGCTTATGTTGCCTCAAAATCGGCATTGGATGCTTTTAGCCGCTGCTTAGCTGCTGAAGTGAAAGGCGATAATGTGACGATCACCAATATTTTTATGCCATTGGTGCGTACGCCTATGATTGAGCCTACTAAGTTGTACCGCTACATGCCTGCGTTAATGCCTGATGAAGCCGCGATGATGGTTGCCAAAGCGATTGTCCATAAACCAAACAGTATTGCCAGCAACATGGGTAAATTTGCGTCAGCTACTTATTCACTGGCACCAGCAATCAATGTTGGTATTCAGTCGATGGGTTATCGTATTTTCCCAAGCACCCGCGCTGGACTGACTACCGATAAGAAGCCAAACCTTGCTCAGCGTGCCTTTGCCAGAATACTTCCTGGTGAGCATCATTAGAATAGGCTGTATATGAGCCTTGATTTAGAATAAAAAAGGACGCTGCTGTGTCCTTTTTTAATGCCTTAAAAATTATTAATGTTGATACAAAAGAGGAGAGAGGGCAGTAGCAGCCTTTTGTTCTTAACGCTTTATTATGATCAAAACCTATTTATAACTGTCTATCATCATCACTTTTATGGGAACTAAAGTGTGTTCAACTCAAATTTAGATTTAGATATGGTACGGACATTAGATCATAAGTCGTTTCGGGTCATAAATGAGTCAATCATGGCAGCTCAAATCGTGATTGCCATGATGTTAGATCCTGTATGAGTCAGAATAATTTTTAAGGCATATGTCAGTCGGCTTATAATGAAAGCTCCGCCCCCAACGCTTATGTCCTGTAAAGTACTTTAACCACATGCCAGCCAAATTTGGTTTTTACCAAATGTGGGGTGAAGAGTTTGCCGCTGAAGCAGATTTTATCAAATGCTGGTACCATGTCGCCTTGTTGAAACTCACCTAAGCTGCCGCCTTTTTTACCTGATGGGCAGGTTGAATGTCGTTTCGCCAGCACATCGAACTTAGCGCCTTTTTGAAGCTTGGCAATAATATCTTCAGCCTGTTCTTTGTGTTTTACTAAAATGTGTAATGCGCTAGCTGTACGAGCCATAATGTAAACCTTTCATAAAATATCAATTATCGGGGCATTATATCACGGCTTATCTTGGTTGCTAACTTCACTTGTATGCGCTACTTTCTCAAAATTCATTATCTACACAGGGGCTACTATTTGGATGAGAATCGGTGTCTTTTGAGTGTCGCTGTCATTACATCGGTGCAATGCATTTGGGTAGATGTGCATGAGCAGATCAATCGCACCTTGATCTGAGCTAAGAATCAAGGGTAGCTTACGAGCCCAATCAAGCCTAATGGTTAGGCATTAAGCGCTTTGCTAACTTTTTAATATCGTTATTCCCAACAGGATCTAGTGACTTGGCATACCATAATGATCTGCGATTAGCTCAACAGTGCGCGATTGGGCGCGGCGCGAATAGCCCTGAACCACCATCATGACCTCATCCACCCCTGTCTGCTCCTGAAGATCCTCTAAACCTTTTGCGACCTCATCAGCAGTACCATGAAGGGTTTGATCGGTATACTGCTCAATAATCTGGCGCTCTTGCATATTGCCTTGAAAAGCCGCCACTTCATCAGGAGGCAGCAAAGCAAAAGGTTTGCGCTGGAACATTCTTAACATTGCCATGGCAGACGATGTTGATTGGCGACGTGCCTCTACAGGATCTTCATCTGCAATCGCACCAATACTGACCAAACTATATGGCTTGGCTAGAATTTTTGAAGGACGGAAGTTTTCTCGGTAAATGCGCATCGCATTTAAAACATCAGCACTACCAAACTGTAGAGCGAACGCATATGGTCTGCCAAGCTGTGCTGCCATGTGGGCTGAATAAGTCGATGACCCCAGGATCCAAACATCAGTGGCGGTCTTTGATGGTGGCACTCGGTTTTGCTCAGCTTGCCACGGACCTGGCACCGCATGAACCTCACTATAAGGATGGTCTTTTGGAAAGCTGTTTTCTAAAAAGCCCAACAATTCTGCAACTTGCTGAGGAAATTCATCGTTTGCTGCCTGATGCCGACGCAAAGCTGACGCCGTTGCGCCATCCGTACCCGGCGCCCGTCCCAAACCAAGATCAATTCGTCCTGGCGCCATCGCATCGAGCATACCAAATTGTTCAGCGATGACCAAAGGCACATGATTGGGTAGCATGATACCGCCTGCACCAAGTCTAATGCGCTCAGTTTCTCCAGTCAGCCGAGCCACCATCATCTGCGGCGAAGGAACCGCAGCCCCCGGCATGGCATGATGTTCAGACATCCAAAACCGCTGAAAACCCCTTTTGTCTGCCAGCTTTGCAAGTGCAATCATCTCTTGAAAGGTGTTCTCTGCCGTGTGACCAACGCCGGTGAAGGCATTGTCGAGCACCGAAAGAGCGAAAGGGGCGTTGCCTGAATGATTTGGAATATTCATAAACGATCTCATTTTTACCTTATTAACGATGCATGACAACACACTTTGGGTATTGCCATATAAGAAAGATTTAAAGACTCAGCCATCAAGCACTAGAATTTATAGATCTGACCATCATTAGGAACAAGCGCACGCTGCTTGTCTAAGTGTTTTTCCTCGATAAAGCGGCGAAGCTCTGCTTTCGTTAGCGTGGCATGATTAACGGTATCCATGTGCACGCTAACAATCTGCGCATTAGGAGAGAATTGATACGCGCGGTATACATCCTCTTTACCCATGATGATAGAGTCATCAACAAAGGTAGTTAACTTGGCATAGCCTGTACTCAGGATGACTGCATCAGGTTTGTAACGAGTCAGCGCATCTTCTACTTCCTTATCCCAAATGGTATCCCCTGCGACATAGACGGTCTTGTAGTTTGGTTTTTGAAACACAATCCCCATCGTTTTGCCCAGCAGTTCAGCTAATGGCGCCACTTTATACATCTCATCAGTGCCATGCTGTCCGATGGTTTTATTGATTTTAGTGCCTTTAAATACAACGCCTTGCTCGGTTAATACTCTGACATCGGTAAAACCATCTTTACGTACGATTGCAGCATCGGCTGCATCTTGGGTAAAAATTGGCATGTCACGAGGCACGAGGTTGCGTGCGGCATCATCCCAATGGTCAGCATGAAGATGCGTCAAGATAATGGCATCCGCCTTAAGCACTTCGGCAACAGTCATCGGCAAATCCACCATTGGATAGCGTATTTGGCTATTTACTGTGCCATCAAACCCTGGATAAGCGTTTTTAGCTGCTAGCATCGGATCCACTAAAAATGTGGTGCCAGCATAATCAAGCTTGATCGTGGCATTACGGATTTGCTGAAATTCAACGGTATTGGTCGCTGTCTGTTTTACAGCGTTAGAATTTGCTGCTGGACTGGCAAAGGTGGTACATGCCGTTAACAACATCATGCCACTTAACAGTGTGGTGCCGGTCAGCGATTTTGCGATATTCATAATAGTTACCTTATTGAGGAAATTCTTCTTAATGGGAATAGGGTTTAAAAGTCTATTTCATGAATAAATCATGATTTGATTAACAACTCTGGATTAACGCGCAATCCACGTTTGGGTATCAATCACTTCGCCATATAGAAACTCAATCGCGGCCATGATGGTGGCATGAGCCTGAGCAGCAGGTACTTTCGTACCATTAAACTCAAGATCAAGCGTGGCACAGGCATCATGAACCGTAGTGGTTGTATAACCAAAGTCCACTGCAGCACGAACTGTGGCATCCACACACATGTGGCTCATGGCGCCAATCACAGTCACTTCTTTGATACCTTCTTTATCTAATAGCTCTTTCAGATTGGTCTCGCGGAACGAATTGGGGTAATGCTTAGTGATGACGGCTTCATTCTCTATTGGTTTTACCTTTTCATTAATCTCTACACCATCGGTACCAGGCGTAAAGATTGGTGCGTCAGCAGGCATTTCATGACGGATATGAATGACGGTATGACCTTTTTCTTTAGCAGACGCAATCACCAAAGCGGCATTATCAGCGGCTTCATTAATACCTACGAGTGATAAGTTACCTTGTGGGAAATACTCATTTTGAATGTCGACAACGATCAATGCTTGTGTGTTCATAATAATGCCTCTTTGTTTATGGAAGTGACTGTATAGGCGTATATTTTACAAGCACTGTGCTACACTAACGAGTGGCTACATCGACACATAAGAGGTTAATAACGACATATGAGTCATAAAAATCCGATTGAAATTGGGTTGGTCGTCTATGAGAAAGCACAAATGGCCGCTATCCTTGGACTGACTGATTTACTGACGGTTGCCAGTAAAATTGCCGCCAAACGTCAAGATACAACCGATCTGCCTCTACAAGTAAGTCACTGGGAGATTAGCGGCGTTAAGCAGCAGCCTAAGCGCACTTTTTTGAGCGATCTTGATAGCGTAGGAAGATTAACAGCTGTCATCATTCCACCCACGTTAGAAGCACCGATTGCAAAGCAAGCGGCAGAACCTTGGCTAGAATGGCTAAAAGAGCAGCATTCGACAGGGATGATACTGTCGTCCGTCTGCGCTGGTGCTTTTTTATTGGGCGAAACAGGACTACTCTCCAAACGCAAGGCAACCACGCATTGGGGTTATGCAGAGGATTTTAAGCAGCGTTTCCCTGATGTGGAGCTTGATGTGGATCGTATTATTATCGAAGACGGTGATATTGTGACCGCTGGTGGCGCGATGGCTTGGACAGATTTGGGGCTTAGGATGATTGATCGCTTTCTTGGTTCTCAGGTGATGAATGAGACCGCTCGTGCGTTGTTAATCGACCCCTCAAGGCGTGAACAATGTTATTACAGTGCATTTTCTCCAATACTCACCCATGGTGACGCAGCCATATTAAAGGTACAGCATTGGCTGCAAAAAACAGAGGCGCAAGATATTGATTTGTCCACACTAGCCAATTGTGCGCAGTTAGAAGAGCGTACTTTTCTGCGTCGTTTTCATAAGGCGACGGGTATGACATCCACAGAATATTGTCAGCGGTTACGCATCGGAGAAGCAAAAGACTTTTTACAGTTCTCATCATCTCCTGTTGAGCAAATAGCGTGGAAGGTGGGTTATAGTGATGCCAGTGCATTTCGTAAAATATTTAAGCGCATTGTTGGTTTGACACCAAGTGAGTATCGGCGCAGATTTAATACGAATAAGGCGTGATAGGTTTAGGTAATGATTTTTTTAAAGGTAGGCACATTGACTGCTTATAGGTAAGAGTTAGATGTAATAAAACGGCCACTGATGTAGCCATAACCGTTTTATTCTTTAACTATCATTAACGGGAAGACACTCCTTTAAAACGTAGTAAACGCAATGCATTCAGCGTCACCAGTACTGTAGCACCAGTATCTGCTAGCACAGCAATCCAAAGTCCTGTCACGCCGAGCACAGTGGTTATCAGAAATATGCCTTTTAACCCAAGTGCAAATATGACATTTTGATGGATATTTCTCATGGTGGCGCGGGATAAGGCAATAAGGTTAGCAACGTCCATCACGCGGCTTTTTAATAGGGCAATATCAGCCGTTTCGATCGCCACATCCGTGCCACTGCCCATCGCAATGCCAATATCTGCCGCTGCCAAAGCGGGTGCATCATTGATACCATCACCAATCATCGCTATTTTACTATTGCTTTGCATCTCGCTGAGTAGACGTAGCTTGTCTTCAGGTAACAGCTCGGCCTGCCACTCTATATCTAACTGACTAGCAAGTGCTTTTGCTGTACGGCTATTGTCACCTGTGAGCATGACAGAGCGCACGTTCATTTTATTCAGCTGTGCAATAGCTTGCTGTGCATCTTCTCGTAACTCATCACGTAGAGCGACCAATCCGAGCGCCTCCCTCGTTTGCTCATCAAACAAAATAGAAACCGTTTTACCATCATTTTGTAGCATCTCAATTTGAATCTGCTGCTCAGCTGGCAACATCACTTTCTCAGCGACGTAGACTGGTGAGCCGATGGCCAAAGAGCGTCCAGCGACAGTGGCATGAACGGCTTTGCCTGCCGTAGCAAAAGCATTAGAGGCATCCGGTATCACTACCTTAGCGGCTTTGGCATGATCCACAATAGCGATAGCAAGTGGATGACTGGAGGTAGCATCGACACTTGCAAACAGTGACAGTAGTTTATCTTGACCCTCAGCAGCGGTATGCGCTGTTTTAAAACCAATAACATCGGTTACCCGTGGTTTTCCTTCAGTCAAAGTACCCGTTTTATCAAAAGCCACAGTACTGACCTGACCCACCAACTCCATGACATTACCGCCTTTGATAAGCAGTCCATGGCGCGTGCCGACAGCCAAACCTGAGGCAATAGCGGCAGGTGTTGACAGTACAAGAGCACAAGGACAAGCTATCAGTAATAGCGCCAAACCGCGATATAACCATATTCCCCATTCTGCTCCCATCAGTAGAGGTGGGATAATAATGACCAGCGCTGCAATCGCCATAACGATAGGCGTATAGTATCGGCTAAAGGTTTCAATAAAGCGTGCGGTCGGTGCTTTGGACGCTTGCGCCTGCTCCACAAGTTCAATAATACGCGCAATCGTATTATCTGCCGCTGTTTTTTCTACGCGTATTTGTAGTACCCCATCAACGTTGATAGATCCAGCAAAGACCTCAGCGCCTATGGTTTTGGCAACAGGAACAGATTCTCCTGTCACAGGTGACTCATCAAGGCTAGATATCCCTTGAATAATCACCCCATCAGCAGAAACTCTATCACCGGGACGCACAAGCACCTTATCGTTAATCTGTAATGCAGTCGCTGCCACCTGACATTGTTGTCCTTGCGCGTCCAATAAAATAGCCGTCTTTGGCACTAGTGATGATAACGCTCTGATGCCAGCGCGCGCACGATCAGCTGCGACGCTTTCTAATAGCTCACCAACCGAAAATAGGAACACCACGGCAGCAGCTTCTTCTGCCTCTCCAATGATAAGGGCGCCGATAGCCGCAACAGACATGAGCATTTCAATTGAAAAAGGCGAACCTACTAACGCCAGTGCAAAAGCTTTACGGGCAAATGGTAGGACACCGATAGCCACAGCGGCAATAAAAACCCATGCGCCATATTCAGGGAAAATTAAAGACAACATATATGCGGCACTCATCAAAAGCCCATTACCAACGACCTGTTTGCCTTTTATGGTTTGCCACCAGCGCTGATCGTTTACCGCTGCTTGACCACCATCAATACCCATCTCATTTTGTTGACTCGTTAACGCCAATATACCAAACCCTAAGCGCTTAATAGTCTTTTCGATATCTTTAACGTCAGTACTTGTATCAGGTTCTAGAGTTAACTCTAGCTTTTGAGTCGAAAAGTTTAGCTGAACCGCAGAGACACCAGGCATACGTGTTAGTGCCCGCTCAATTTTGCCAACACAACTGGCACAGTCCATACCTTCAATATGATATTGCATAGTTATTTATCCTCTTATTAAAGACATTATGGACCCTATAGTAGCTTCAGGGTCAAGGCTTTTAACGACAAAGGGGTTTGATTTTTTATCAGCAAACCTTATAGTTACTTTATTGTTTTAGATAATAGAAAATACTATTTAAGGAGATACACATGCTAATCAAAATTGGTGAGCTTGCCACGCGCACAGGGGCGACGGTCGAAACCATTCGCTATTATGAGAAAGAGAGGTTATTACCAGAGCCTGCGCGTAGCCAAGGCAATTATCGTTTGTACAATGAGGTGCATTTTGAGCGTCTACAATTTATCCTGCACTGCCGTACGCTCGATATGACTTTGGATGAAGTACGAACCCTGCTTCAGTATAGAGATAAACCTGAGGAAAACTGCGGTGAGGTCAATGTGCTATTGGATGAGCATATCGATGCGGTAGAAACACGTATGGAAGAATTGGTTCAGTTAAAGCAACATCTACTAGCGTTGCGGCAAAAATGCGCAAGTGAAGCGCTGGCTGAATCCTGCGGAATATTGCATGCGCTTGCCGATAACTCCTGTCATAAATAAAGTATTCATTTTGGTAACATTATCCACTTTTCATACGTAAAAGTAGACCTATCACCAAACGCGCGTGGTCAATAAATTCAAAATGATTCAGCCCATAATCCTTTCTGTTAATCGTATAGACTGCGCGTCTATCAGACTGACTCATTGCACTTGTGCAGGGAAGCCAGCCTTTGCTAAAGCAGCCGTCATCTGCTCAACACTTGCGATGGTTTCGATACTGACCACTTTGGCTACTAAATCAATGTCAATCTTGGAGTTTGAGTCGATATCGTGAATGATGGCTGTCACACCACGAGCACAGCCGCCACATTTCATGTTTCCAATCCATAGTTTCATAGCCTTTCTCCAAATAAGTTTTTATTTCATCACTAAGCTTAAGCCTTGTCATGATGGTAAGGTCAAACATATTTTAAAAAAACAGGCTTGACCTTACCATCATGTCAACCTCTATGCTGTTGATAACAGATTGAACATGATAGAGGGTGTTATGAACTCAGAAAATAGTAAGTCTTATCTTTACAATGAAACATTGCCAATTGAGGGTATGACCTGTGCTTCCTGTGTGGGACGGGTGGAAAAAGTATTAAAAAAAGTTGAAGGTGTTGAAAATGCTGAGGTGAATCTAGCGACTGAAAACGCCATGATTTCCTCGTCTCAACCTTTAGACCTTATCGCAGTAACCAAAGCCGTAGAACGAGCCGGTTATAAGATCTTGGCCTCTCAGCCGATTGAGCTGTCGATAGAAGGTATGACTTGTGCTTCCTGTGTTGGACGGGTAGAAAAAGCCTTAAAAAAAGTCGAGGGCGTACAACAAGCAAACGTCAACCTTGCTACCGAACGAGCATGGATACAAGGTAACGCTCAAGTACAGAGCAGCGATTTGATTCAAGCCGTTAAAAAAGCAGGATACACGGCTAAGCAGATTGAGCAGAGTGTGAGTGTTCAACAGGATAAAAAAGCCACGGAACAGCAGCAGCTGAAACGAGATTTGACGATCTCTTTAATTCTAGCTGTGCCTGTTTTTATTCTAGAAATGGGGTCACATATGATTCCAGCTTTTCATATGTGGGTCATGGACAATATCGGCACGCAACAAAGCTGGCTGATTCAATTTGTTTTGACCACGCTGGTACTCATCTTTCCAGGGCGACGTTTTTATCAAAAAGGTATTCCAGCATTATGGCGCTTTGCTCCAGATATGAATTCATTGGTGGCTGTGGGCACACTGGCGGCCTATAGTTTTTCACTAGTCGCTACATTTACTCCACAAGTCCTACCTGAAGGCACTGTGAATGTTTATTACGAAGCGGCCGCTGTGATTGTAAGCTTAATTTTATTAGGGCGTTATTTTGAGGCAAAAGCCAAAGGGCGTACCTCTCAAGCCATTCAACATCTAGTGGGTATGCAAGCAAAAACAGCACGTGTTCACCACAATGGGCAAATGATTGAAGTGCCGATTGCAGAAGTGACCACAGAAACGATTGTTGAGACTCGTACCGGTGAGCGTGTTCCAGTCGATGGTGAAGTCGTTGAAGGTCAAAGTTATATTGATGAATCCATGATTACAGGTGAACCCGTGCCTGTCAAAAAACAAGTCGGTGATCAAGTGGTCGGAGGAACGGTCAATCAGAATGGGACCTTGAATTTTCGGGCGACTGCTATCGGAGAATCGTCGGTATTGGCACAAATCATTCGCATGGTTGAACAGGCTCAAGGGCCTAAATTACCGATTCAGGCATTGGTTGATAAAGTCACTATGTGGTTTGTCCCCATGGTCATGCTCTTAGCAATGCTCACTTTTATAGTCTGGTTTATCTTTGGTCCTGACCCTGCGTTGACGTTTAGTCTCGTCAACGCCGTTGCCGTCCTAATCATTGCTTGTCCCTGTGCAATGGGATTGGCAACCCCTACATCCATAATGGTTGGTACAGGTCGCGGCGCAGAAATGGGCGTCTTATTCCGCAAAGGTGAAGCGTTACAAGCTTTACAGGAAGTAAAAGTCATTGCTGTCGATAAAACTGGCACATTGACTGAAGGCAAACCAACCTTAACAGACTTTTATGTCCAACCAGGGTTCGAACGTGAGCAAGTCTTGCGTATTGTGGCATCGGTTGAAGCAAAATCTGAACATCCCATTGCCCTAGCCATTGTTCATGCTGCAGAGCAACAAGATATCAGCTTATTACCGATTACCACTTTTGACTCTGTGACGGGATTTGGAATCAAAGCAGAAGTTGAAGGTCAAGCCGTTCATATTGGTGCTGATCGTTATATGCAGCAATTAGGACTTGATGTTACGCCCTTTAAAGACGAAGCCGCGCACTTAGGACAAGAAGCTAAAACCCCCATATATATTGCGATTGATCAGAAATTGGCTGCTATTATTGCCGTTGCAGATCCTATTAAAGACAGCACTTATGCCGCGATTGCAGGTTTACATCAACTGGGATTAAAAGTAGCAATGATTACAGGCGACAATCGCCATACTGCGCAAGCGATTGCCGCAAAATTACATATTGATCAAGTGATCGCAGAAGTGTTGCCTGATGGAAAAGTAGATGCGATACGTCAACTGCAGCAACAATATGGACGAGTGGCTTTTGTTGGTGATGGTATTAATGATGCACCCGCTCTTGCTCAAGCTGATGTCGGTCTGGCGATTGGGACAGGGACAGATGTGGCAATTGAAGCCGCAGATGTAGTGTTGATGTCGGGTAGTTTACAAGGGGTTCCTAATGCGATTGCTTTAAGTAAGGCCACCATCAAAAATATTCGACAAAATCTATTTTGGGCATTTTTCTATAACATTGCTTTAATTCCAATTGCCGCAGGGGTTTTATATCCAGCATTTGGAATTTTGTTGTCCCCCATTTTTGCAGCAGGCGCAATGGCCCTATCTTCTGTTTTTGTGCTAGGTAATGCCTTACGCTTAAAGTACTTTCAGGTGCCAACGATTAAAGAATAGATTGTACTAAGATAGGGTTAAAGTAGCTGTTTGGCTTTAACCCTTTTTATATCAGGAGGAAAGTTATGAATATCGGTCAAGCGTCAGAGCTATCGGGAATCTCTCCCAAAATGATCCGCTATTATGAACAAATCGGGTTGCTTGATGCCGTAAAACGCTCAAATTCAGGGTATCGAATGTATTCTAAACAAGATATAAAAGACTTATGCTTTTTGAGACAGGCTCGTGATTTAGGTTTTTCCTCCAAACAGATGAAAGAGTTGCTTGATTTGCGAAAAAATACAGATCGGCAGAGTGCTGATGTTAAACAATTAACACTGCAACATATCGTAACTTTGAACCAAAAAATAGCTCAATTACAAGATATGGTGAGCTTATTACAGATTTCTGCTGATCATTGCTCAGGTGATGCAAACGCAGATTGTGCCATACTAAAAGATCTTGAACAGAGTAAATAATGAACCGCCCCGACTTTATCGGAGAGTGATTTACTTGAGTCAGGCAGCGATGCCTGACAGGGTTAAATTATCATAATACCGCTTTTCAAAATCAAAAGGTGACACATAACCAATCGTACTATGCAG
>CAJHAA010000014.1 GCA_904846265.1 Psychrobacter immobilis
CTGATCTAAACCCTATCGAGAAAAAGTGGGCACAGGCTAAGTTTCTACGCCAAGGGTGGATGGAGAATAATTTACCAAAACTGTTTCAGGATATGGGCTGTATCTCTTTTATTATAGACTGACTATACTTAAAAATGGTAAATAGCTTGCTGAAGAAGATGATTCATTTAACACATACAATTGACTGAATAGGATGATTCATGAAAAACAACTTACTCAAGGCAGCTGCATTTGGTAGCGTATTAGCCATGACTGCAACGGCTAGCCATGCTGCTGGTGATCAAGATAAATATCAATTATCTAGTCATATCTTAGATATTAGTACGGGCAAACCAGCACCAAACGTCAATGTAAAACTGATGATGCAAGAGAAAACTGGTAGCTGGAAATTGCTTAATGCGCAAAAGACTGATAATAATGGTCGTATCGGCAACTTCTTACCGAATCAAGACGGTGTTGAGCATGACGGTACTTATAAGTTGATTTTCGAGACGACTCCTTATTTCCGAAATCAAGGTCTAGAGTCTTTCTATCCATATGTTGAAGTCAATTTTAATATCGAAGGCGATAACCATTACCATGTGCCAATTACTTTGTCTCCATACGGCTATAGCACTTACCGCGGTAGCTAAGCCACATTACGTACTCAATAAGTCATAAGTTAGTACTAATAAAGCAAAAAGGACGCCCCAATCAAATATTTGATTGGGGCGTCCTTTTTGCTTTTATCCATCTTAAACTTATTCAGCGTTAGCTTTATTGGCTTCCTCTGCTTGACGACGTGCTTCAATTTTAGCGGCTTTGCGTTTCTCAATCACATCAATCACATCACTACCAATATGCGCTTCGCCACGTTTCTTCGCCAGCTGCATTTGATGCTCGCGCTCACGAAAGCGTGCTTTTTGCTCGTCGGTCGCTTTATCAATGCAGTGTGGGCAAGACTCGCCTTTGATATAAGCAAGGCTTTGCATGTCATCGACAGTAATGGGCATACGGCAGGCGAAGCATTGCTCATAGTTGCCTTTTTCTAAGTTATGATTGACCGACACGCGGTTATCAAAAACGAAGCAATCGCCTTGCCACATAGAGTCGCTGGCTGGAATTTCTTCTAGATATTTTAAGATACCACCTTCTAAATGATACACCTCTTCAAAGCCTTGCTCACGCATATAAGCAGTAGATTTCTCACAGCGTATACCACCGGTACAGAACATCGCGACTTTTTTATGTTTGGCTGGATCCATCTCTTTTGCGACGTACTCTGGGAACTCGCGGAACGTTTCAGTATTTGGATTGACGGCATTTTGGAACGTACCGATTTTAACTTCATAATCATTACGCGTATCAATCAAGATGACATCAGGGTCTGAGATTAACGCATTCCATTCGCTTGGTTTTACATAGCGTCCAACTGATTGCAAAGGATCGATATTCTCTACGCCCATGGTAACGATTTCTTTTTTGAGCTTCACTTTGGTACGATAAAAAGGCTGAGCATCGGTATAAGATTCTTTAAAGGTAAAGCTGCCAATCGCTTCGATACTGCGCAGATACTCAAGGACGTTATCGATACCTTGGCGTGTGCCAGAAATCGTACCATTAATGCCTTCATTAGCAATCAATAACGTGCCTTTGACATCATTATCGAGCATATTATTTAAAATTAACTCGCGGTATTGCTCGAAATCGCTAAAACGCGTGAACTTATATAGAGCAGCAACGACGATGTTATTGGTGACACTGTCATAGGCTGGGGCTGATTTGTTGTCGGTGACAGTGCTGTTTTGGATATTGCTAGCTGTATTATGGTCTTGAATGGTACTCATGTTTTTCTCCTGCTGGCTAGGTCGCAAACCTAGTGCATTGGGTTTAGGGTGCTTTTTAAAATTAACGGTTGAAATTAATTGGTAATGCTATAACACTAGCGCAATTGTGGAATTGACTAATGCGGGCGTAGTGTAGCAAATTTTGCAGAGTTTTTGAACATAACTCATACCCATAATGTTCGCAATATGAAGATATAGTGTACGAAAAACCTCTCATGGATTGAAATCTCTACAGTTAAAACAAAAAATAGGTAATTGTAGTCATCACAGTTCTTTCACAAAAGTAGCTTGTACTCGCTTCGAAATAAGAATGTAGGGTATCCATATAAGACAAGCGACAAGCGTTCGAACCAGCTCTTTAGTCGTATCAGGATCGAAAATAGGATCATTAGGGAAAATAATTTTAACCGCCATCGCATCGATAATGATGAATACGAGAGTAAACAGTAGAATGCCGATATAGAACTTTGGAAAGACAGCCTTCTTCAAGAAGAATAAGAATCCAACAAATATCCATGTGAGCACTAATGCACCATTAATAGTCATTTCTGCTAATATGATTGGCGCCCACATAGGATGATACGCTTCGGTTCCTGATGAGGTCAATATATCCCAAGAACCATCTTTGAATATTTCAGAATAAAGTGGAAAAATAAGAAAGATGATTCGTAAAGGTGAAGCTACTATCCCAAGAGCAACCAACCACAGCCAACCGCCTATCCCTTCTAACGGTTCTTCGCCTATCCCTTTTAAGTGTTCTGCCACCAAATTCTCCTTTAGTCATTGATTTAAAATTAAGCTGTAACTAGTAAACGTTGTCTCATGATAAGTCAACCTAAGCTGATATTATAGATAATAAAAACCCAGCAGTTACGCTGGGTCTTTATTGTCTCAAATTTTATTAACTGGTTTACTTACTCTGGAACCAAGTATCCGCTTTGCTACGAGCGCTAGCGATATCTGAGCTTGATAAGTTCAATGCCAATTGTCCGATTTTACCGCGTGCTTTATTACGTACTTTTTCATCAAGCATACCATCACGGGCAGCCAAATCGTACCATTTATAAGCATCGACGAGATTTTTTTGCTTTTCATCGAGCAATGCAAGGGTATAGCTGGCACGGTTATCGCCACGCATAGCGGCTTTTTCTAACCAAACTTTCGCTTGTTGCAAGTTAGGCTGCACACCTTCACCACGCAAATACATGATGGCAAGATTCAACTGAGCAGGGGCAACGCCTTGCTGAGCCGCTTTGGTATACCACTGGATAGCTTGTTGGGTATTCTTTGCAATGCCTTCGCCTTTCTGTAAGCGCTTGGCTAAATAAAACTGAGCGTGATCGTTACCTTGGGCAGCGCGGTTAGACAGTTCACTAACTGGCATTAGCTCAAAACGTGACGTATCAAGTGGCACGTTTGATATTAACTCAGCGTTTGCTAGACCTGCACAAGAAAATAAGGCAGTAAACAACGCAGCTTTTAATAATTTCATAGCAGCTCCAAAATTAGGCAGTTAATAAGCAAAAAAAGTTGCACCGCTAAAAGGGTTTAGACGGCGATAACAATTAGGTGAAATCTTGCGATACCAACTTACCTAATCATTAGCAATATAATTAATCGATGTGTTGTGGCAAATTCCTTTAATCGAACCGATAAACGGTCAGAATCAGGGTGCGATTGACACTATTTTGCTAGCTTAACACCCAAACTTACGAAACTCAAATACTAATTACATGATTTAATGCTTATTCATACCTCATTGTCCTCAATAAAATCATAGAGTTACTTAAGCGTAAGAATAAATTAATAAGTCATTAAGGTTAAAATTTGTATTTATGAGTCGTGCTACCGCTTTGAACCAATGCTAGGGCGTGTCTTCAATTCAATCGATTATCTTCTAAATGGGCAAAAATGATTAAATTTTGCCAAACATCGTCAAATAGCTTAGCAATATCTCGATATTATTTGCGCTACTATCCTTATTTGACAGCAATTTATCTCATTTTTATCACCATTTTTAAAATGAAGACACGCCCCAGGTAGATAAACCTATTATTCAGGTTTTTGTTTGGTGACACGATAGATAGCGACGTCTGCCAATAGGTTGGGTGCTTGGCGTATCAATGCTTTCATAAGTGACGTATGACCTTTTTCAGAATCGCTGACGGCAAAGCGGTTGACGATATGAATATCATGCTGGGCGCAAAGCTGCTCAAAATCCTTAAACGTACACAGATGAATGTTTGGGGTGTTATACCACTCATAAGGCAATGCCTCTGAGACAGGCATCATGCCTTTAAGCCCTAAATGAATGCGGTTTTGCCAATGAGCAAAATTGGGGAAGGTGATGACGGCTTCGCGGGCAACACGTAGCATGTCAAGCAAGAGCACATCAGGCGATTTCACCGCTTGCAGCGCCCGTGCCATGACGACGGTGTCGAAACTGTTATCAGCAAAACGTGCCAGACCATCATTCAGGTCTTGCTCGATGATAGATAAGCCTTTGGCGATACCATCATTGATTTTTTCTTCGTCAATCTCAAGTCCGTAGCCAGTGACGCCGCGATTTTGTTGTAAATGCGCGAGTAGCTCACCATTGCCGCAGCCCAAGTCCAGTACATGTGAGTGCGGCGCAATCCAGCGCTCAGCCAATTGATGATCCATTCTCATGAGCGTGCTCCTGCTTTTTGCTGGCTATTTTGATTTGTGCCTTTTGCTGGCTGTTTTGATTTGCTGTCGGAGATAAATGGCGCAGTCAAAAATCCTCGGACGGAACCCATATAACGAGGAATATCAAATAAGAAAGAATCATGACCATGCGGCGCATCGACATTGATGTAGCTAACTGGTTTGCCAGTGGCCATCAGTGCATCGACAATCTCTTGTGAGCGCTCGGGTGCAAAACGCCAATCCGTGGTAAATGAGACCACCAAGTATTGGCATTGTGTATGGGCAAAGGCCGCTTTGAGCGCAGACAGCTCTTGCTGACGATTCTGCTCACTCTCATCTATCGTTGCCACTGTATCTTCTAACGCAGGTTGCGTGCTTTGTTTACTAGATTCGACTGATGTGGTGATCGAGTCCTTAAGCTGTGCTGCTGATTCTGTCGAATCTGTTGCCATGGCTGATGGATAATCACGTGTTGGATCAAAATAATCTAAAGCTTTTGTCATGAGCAAATAAGTATTGGCATCGAAGTTTTCGCTAAAGCGCTCACCTTGATAGCGTAAATAGCTCTCCACTTGGAACTCAACATCGTAGCCATACATAAATTTGCCAGATTTTAAATCACGACCAAATTTCGCCTTCATCGCGTCATCGGTTAAGTAGGTGATATGCCCAACCATCCGAGCCAATATTAGCCCGCGACGAGGGTAGGTGCCTGCTTGTAAATAGCGTCCCTCTTTGAAGTCAGGGTCAGACAATATCGACTGCCGCGCCACTTCGTTAAAGGCGATATTCTGTGCTGAGAGCTTTGGCGTGCTGGCAATGACCACGCAGCGTTTCAACCGATTTGGATAGTCAACCGACCATTGCAGCGCCTGCATACCACCCATTGAGCCACCAACAATGGCATGCCAAACGTCAATACCGAGACGATCTGACAGCATCGCTTGGGTTTTTACCCAGTCCTTAATAGTGACGAGCGGAAAGTCAGGGCCATAAACTTGCAGTTCACTGGCTGGATTGTTTTTGTTTAAACTGTTTTTGTTTACATTATTCTGGTCTGAATCGATCCTGTCAGGATTAATGGTCGTTGGACCGGTAGAGCCGAAACAGCTGCCGATGTTGTTGACACATACGACATAAAAACGATTGGTATCGATGGCTTTATTAGGGCCAATCATATTGTCCCACCAGCCGGCTTTTTTATCATCATCGCTATGAAAACCGGCGGCGTGATGACTGCCTGATAGCGCATGGCAAATAAGTACCGCGTTTGATTTGTCGCTATTTAGCGTGCCATAAGTTTCGATGATTAAATCAAACGATGGCAAAGTACGATTACATTCTAACGTCAACGGCTCAGCGAAATGAAAAATCTGAGGCGTGATAATGCCGACTGAACTGACTGAGTCCATGGGATTAACTAGGCTCGCCGAATGAAGCGTATCTGTCGGGGACTGGTCACTGGTATTATTAGGGCGTGCGTTCAAAGCTACCTCGCAAGACAACAATCATCAATAAAATAAAAGGGCAAACTGTCGATAGGCAGTGTTGCCAATACTGCTTTGCCGACATTGTTTTCTAAATGTTTTTCTTACAATGTGCTTGCCTATTGTATGGTGATGCGCGTAGGAGTACAACCGTCGAGCGAGTCTTTTGAGCATAGTCTTTTAAGCATAGTTTTTAGGGACGATGGGTGGTAGGTAGAGAAGGGTTAGGGTGAATCAATGATTGATGACTATCAATAAATAGCAACTAAGTATCAAATTGTATAAGGGTGCTTTTACCATGCGTTATTAATGGATAAAATGCTACACTAATAAAGCATTTAATCAATCATGACTTAATAATCTTTTATCGCATATTCTTCTTTAATTAACCTAATAATAAAATAGTGCTGCTATGAAACCTGAACTGCCTCCCCGTATTGCCGTCCTATTAGTGAACCTAGGTACGCCAGATGAGCCAACAGCGCCTGCCGTACGTCGTTACTTAAAACAGTTTTTGTCTGACCCCCGTGTCATCGAGATTCCTAAATTCTTGTGGGCGATTATTCTCAATTTATTTGTATTGCCAAGCCGCCCTAAACGTGTGGCAAAAGCCTATGCCAGTATTTGGGAAGGCGACTCACCGATTCGTAAGATACTAAAGAGCCAAGTGGAGCTATTGGAACCACGGCTTGCAAATAGTGCCGCACCATTTCGGGTTTCTGTCCATCCGGCGATGAGCTATGGCAATCCTGGTTTGCCAGATGTGATGGATACCTTGCGCGGTGAAGGCGTTGATCACTTTGTTATCTTGCCATTATTTCCACAGTATTCCGCTTCCTCTGGTGGTGCTGTTTACGATGCACTGACGAAGTGGACGCTCAAGCAGCGTAATTTGCCGAACTATACTATTGTCAAAGATTACTTTGCGCATCCGCTGTACATCAAAGCATTGGCTGATTCAATTCGCCGCTTTCAAGCAGAGCATGGCAAGCCTGACAAGCTGATGTTTAGCTTCCACGGTATCCCGCAGCCTTATGCTGATAAAGGCGATCCGTATCCTAAGCGTTGTAAATGTACTGCCGCACAAGTAGCTCACGCGCTTGGTCTAAAGGATGACGAATGGATTATCAGTTTTCAATCACGCTTTGGTAAGCAAGAATGGGTCAAGCCCTACACCGACGTGGTATTAGAAGAGTGGGGCAAGTCAGGTGTGCGCTCGGTACAAGTCATTAGTCCGGCTTTTTCTGCTGACTGTCTGGAAACGCTAGAAGAGCTGGCCATAGAAAATCGTGAAAACTTTCTTCACGCGGGCGGACAAGAATATCACTATATTCCTGCATTGAACTTGGATGAGGCGCACATTGATTTGCTCGAAGCGCTCAGTGCGCCATTGGTTAAAGGCTGGGCGGGAACGCTAGATGGTTGGGCTTGATTGACTATATTTGTAAATCATAAAAAATACCGGACATGATGTTCGGTATTTTTTTGACTAAATGATTTTAATGAATTTTATTAAAATAGAATAAAGTTGGGATTTTTGGTGACTGATATGTAAGACTATGCCAAATAAACTTTTGTTTTATTGTCATTGTTAATTTTACGTTTGCTTAACTTTATTTTTGAGGATAAACATGTCCAACCCTAATAGTCCATACGCCAATGTGTCATTACAAAAATCAGATGGTCAGCCACCGAACTTACCGCCCACTGACGAGTATGGCGGCCTATTACCGCAGTTATTGGTAGAACCTCGAATGTGCCAAGCAGGATGGGGTATAAGTTGGATTACCAAAGCATTTGCAATATTTAAAGATCAATTTTTATTATGGTTAGCTATTGGTGTTGTTTATTTAATCATTGCTATGATTGGTAGTAGCGTACCCGTGATAAATTTCATTTTCCCCTTTCTTTCCTTTGTTTTTGTTGGTGGAATAATAAAAGGTTGTGCCGATCAAGCTGTAGGCAACGAGCTGAGATTTGACCATCTTTTTTCAGCCTTTTATACGCATCTCAAGCCATTAGTTATTTTATTCGTCTTGTATTTAGTGGCTGTTATTGTTGCAATGATACCTATGCTGATTATATTCGGTGGTATGGCTTTGTCTTTAGCTCAGGAGTCAAGTGACGTTGCGATTGCAGGTATGGTATTGAGTGTTTTATTGGTTTTTGTACTATTATTTCCTGTACTTATGGCTATCTGGTTTGCACCTGCTTTAATTGTGCTTCACAACATTGAGCCTGTTCAGGCAATGAAAATGAGTTTTAAAGGGTGTTTAAAAAATATCTTACCATTTTTCGTTTTTTGGTTGATTGCTCCTATAATAATGATATTGATGGTAGTTTTTACACTAGGGCTAGGTATATTAGCACTGCTTCCAATAGGTATGATTACCTACTACACCAGTTACCGAGATGTTTGGACAGATCAGCCATTGTCAGCGCTATAGTTGGTTGCTCAACAGACCCTGATATCAGAAGTACGGTAAGCACAATAAAAAAGCACGCTCGATATAACGGGCGTGCTTTTTTGTTATGAGAGAGCTTTTTTATCATGAAAGAGCTTGGTTAAAAGTCGTCGTCACTGCTACGTTCCGCCGCGTCTCTATCAGCGATATCGATAATATCTGGATAATCGCTGTCATCCAAATTATCGTCCACTAATACTTCATCGATTCGCGATTCGTCTATATTTTGATGATGGATAGGGGTTAGCCCTTGAATTGCATCACTTCCAGCTTGCGAGTTGTCGAATCCTGCGCTATTGTCAATGACATCATCATTATCAATGGTATGCAACATAGGGTCAGCCAAATCAATTTCTTGGCTGTTATTATTGACGTCCGTATCACCTTCAATGTGATCCATTGCTTCTGGTAATGGGCTTTTTGAATGGTCCATCATGGTTTCCTTATTATTGATAGTTATTATTAATGGATGTGGCTGATTTTATTTATTAAGATTCATTTATTAAAAGCATTGTTTATTAAAAACATTGTGACGTGTTATGACGCTTGCTAATAGTAGTAAGGTGTCACAGGATGTTCAAAAAATGTAAGACAAGTACAAGATAGACATAAAAATAGGAAATATACGATGGTATCAAGTAGTAGGTTGTTCGTCACAATATCCTTAATCAGTGCCACAATAGGTTTGACTGCTTGTGAAGGTGTACCTTTTTCTGGTAGCAGCGCCCATAGCAGCTTGGATAATGCTGATTTAAAACAGCCGTTAATTATCGATGCCAAACTGCCAAAAGACACGACAGCCATAGACTGCGCACAATTAACGCCGAAGCAAATAGTTAAGGTAAAAGGTCACAGCGTACTCAGTGCAAGCTGTGATTTAACAGCCAAGTCGATACGCTTTGAGTTGAATGATTCGCACAGCTCTCTCGACTGTCAGGGCGCACTACTCAGTACTCGCGCTGATGATGCGTCAACGGCCAGCGCAATTATGATTAAGCCCAAAACAGATAGCGCTATCGAAGATATTACCGTTGCCAATTGTCATGTGGATGGCTATGGTCATGCGCTACATATTCGCCAATATAGCCAGCCCAACCAGCGTTATGCGCGCGGCTTGATAGACCCTGCTGCCAATCGCGCGCTTGCACCAAGCGATATTCGTGTGATTAATGTGAGTAGTCAAAACAGTATCAATAGTGGCATGTTCGTCGGTGATCATGTGCATGGCGTGAGCTTTGATAAAGTACGTATTCAAAATGCAGGCACCGTTGGATTATATCTGGAATTTGGTAGCCGCGATAACGTGATTAAAAATTCGGTGTTTGTCGGTAATGGTTTCCGTACCTTTAAGCCCAATCGTGAGGCGATAGCAGTTGATTCGTCGAGTAATAACCGTATCGAAAACAATCAATTTATCCATAATGGGGCAGGCAGTATATTGCTGTATCGCAATTGCTTTGAGCATGCCGATGACAGTACGCGGGGCAATCATTTTAAGCGTACCGAGTCGAGCCGTGACAATGTGATTCGTGGCAATACTTTTAACGACGAGCCAGTCGGGGTTTGGGTAGCGTCAAGACAGTCACGCAATCTCAAAGGTTTTGAATGCGGCGCTTATTTGCTTAAGCAAACGCCATTTGCCAGCTATCATTTAGACAGTGCTAAGGACAATCAGATCATCGATAATCGATTTGAGCAAGTCGAGCAGGGCATCATCGTAGAGGATGACGGCACGCTAATAGCTGGCAATAAGTTTGCAGCGAATGTGCGTTTGCCCATTTATGTCGGTTCTGAAATTCGGGAAGACAGCGCAGCAGGGGCGATAAAAGGGACGGTTATTAAAAATAATGTTTTTATTGATAAGAGCGCTGAGCAAGCCATAAAAATTCGTGAGGCAAGCAAAACGGCCACTCATATTGAGCAGCCGTAAATGTGGCTTTATATTAAATAAGCGTTACCGGTTAATAACAGTATAACGAATAGGTGATGTTGTTATTACGCACCAACCTTGGTATTGACCCAGCGGATTACAGAATCTGGCGTGACTTGCGAGACTGCTTGAAAGAGTTTTGCTGGCATGCCCACAGAGTAATGCGTACTTTTGAGTTTACGATTGGGACTGGTCGTCAATTTACACAATGTTTTGGCGACATCGTTGACCGTTAGATGGATGCCCAAGCGATCCATACTGGTCACTTCGATATCGGCAGTCATGTCAGATTTGACCCACAGCGGCATCACATCGATCACCTTGATACCCAATTTTTCGTACTCAATATTAAGGCCTTCTGTGAGACCTCGCACAAAAAACTTACTGGCCGCATAAGTCGCAACTTCGGGTTGACCATAGATAGCAGAAGCAGAGGACACATTGATAATTTTGCCGTCTTTGCTATCAGCCAGATAAGGTGCCAGTTTATGACAGCCAATCAAAACACCTTTACAGTTGACGTCAATTAAAGCCAGCTGCTCATCCAAGTTGGTCGTTGGTAATGCGCCACTGACTAGCACCCCAGCATTATTAATGAGTGCATCAATACCACCGAAATGTTCAATCATTTGATTGATCGCATTGTCCCACGAGTCAGGCTGGGTGACATCCAGCTGACCTGTGATAACACGCTGTTGTTTGACGGCTTTCTTAAAAGATTTGTCTTTAATGGCGCTTTCAAGTGTGGCAGTATTGGTCGCAAATAACCCAATATTGTGGCCTTTTTCCGCCAGCTTTTTGGCGGTGGCCAAGCCGATACCACGTGATGCGCCTGTAATCAATATATTCATAATAAGTGACTTAATCGTTATTAATCATGAGTAAATCGAGGTCGTATATTAGGATGCTTATCCCTCGGACTTATTATTATAGTCATTCCACTATAATAATATTACTGCGTTAGCCTCGCTTGAGGTATTAAATATACATCTACACTCGGTTGCCTTGTACTATTTTTAAATTGAACCGACTGTAGTATAACAAATTCGTCTAAATGTATTTTGCTAGAGAGTATAACTATTGATTTAGAGCGCATGGTAATTAATATAACGAGTATTTATCACTGTTAGCAGAGACACTCTGCGTTAGTGTGAAGCCGTTTGACAATGCAGCTCGCTCGTCTCTTCTACTTGACAGTCGTACTCGTTTAAGTTTAAGCGCCACAAATAAATCAAGGCAATGCCATAAATAGCAGTCTCTGACAGCTCTTCTGTAATGACGCCCAAAGCTTCGGGAATCATAATGGCGTTTTCGCCCATATATTCTAATAATGCCAAGGCGGCGACGCTAAAATACAAAGAAACGGGTACTTTTTTTAATATTGCCCAAAGATAACGCCATGAATAAGCCAATAAACCAACGATCAGCACATAAACGATGGTCAGAACGAGGTCTTCCCACCAGTCATAAGAATGGCTGAACAACACAAAGTCAGTGGGAACCAATAAGTCTGGTAGATAATTTAACTCACGGCGTATCACAGCAAAGAATACCAGCACCGCTGCCAACCAAAAAGCTCGAATCTGTTTAAAAGTATTTGGGGCAGAGCTCTGTCGTAAATACTGCACGCAACGTAGCAGACAGGCGAATAAAATAATAATGCCAGGGATTTCGATGATACCATCTGAACTCAAAATAAAAACCTCCTGATTTTTTAAAATAAAAAAAGTGAGCACAAAGGCTCACTTTAGACCGCTATTATAACGCCAATGTCAGCGCTATAACGTTATTTAATATAACTAATGAGTCATATGTCATTGTTAATACAAGCAAACAAATGCTCTTTTTTGTGCACATTGCTATCGGCTATTTATACCTATGATGATACAACCAATTCAATAGATGGCAGGGTTAAAATAACGCTTCCATCCGCAATAATGCTGATGGGTAATGGTCCTTATTTGCTGTTTTATCATTATAATAATTTAGCTCTGTTTGTACATAAAGCCACTCTCGCCAGACAGGCTGGCGGTAGCTTATAGCAGGGCCATAGCTGTTTAATGTTGATTTATCATCGTCAAAGTAACCGCCCGTAGAGATACCATAAGCCAGCTGTTTTTCGTTGCCAAAATAGTGTACTTGTCTGAGTTCGTTACTCCAGTCTGTGCGTTCTTCATCGTCTTGATTGCGATAACGAATGGCGGTGCGGTTATTGATGAACCGGTCAGCATTTGTACCATATTGCAGATTTAGTCCGCCTTTTGCATAGTGCTCACTATCGAGTCCATAACGATAGTAACTATCACTAGTGACAGTCCATTTTTTGCTTTCATACCAGTCTTTATCGACGCTCACTTTTAAGTATAGGTCATCGAGCGAGCGAACCCCGACATCGACATCTGTCTTCACCCCTAACTGCTGCTCAACCTCATGACTAAAACGTGACCAACGAAGGGCGATAGAACCATTGTCTTCTCGCGTTTTTCTCCTGTTGACGAGTCCGTCTTGGTTATTGGTACTTGCTTGGTAAGTATCGCCCGTCACATTCTGTTTTAAGAAAGTATCTTCATCCAAATCCTCATCACCGATAATCAGACTTAATCTTTTTTCTAACACTGGCAATCGTAAGCGGCCGCGAATTCTAGGTTCAACGCTCACGTCACTGCCTGATTGTGGATCGTTGACCCAGCGGGTATCTAGTACAACTCGTAAACTGGCTTTGGCGGGTTTTTTGGGATCCGGTTCGCCGAACCAACCGTCCATTTTGTGTGCCCATTCATGCAGCTGTTCTTGGACATCTTCACGGCGTTCGTCCGTCCAGTTTTGTGCTCCTTGTACTGATGGAGCAGACTGCTCGGTAGATTGAGGTAGATAGCCAAATTGATTGAGGTTTTCATCTCGATTAGAGTTAGCGTCATGAGATAACGAAGCTGTGTCAGATTTTAGCGGTTCGACTTTCGGCTCTGTGGTGGGCGTAGTATCCGCCCATGCTTGTGTGCATAAACTTAAGCTGGCAAGTGTGTAAAGGGTAATGGTGTTGAGATTTGCTGGTTTAATCATGGAGAGCTTCAATTACTTTGGGTAGCTAAAAAGGACAAACAAAAGTATTATGCCATAGGTCGTTAAGCACATACATATAGAGGCGCTATTATATGAAAGTTTTAATCATTGTAAGCTTGTTTCTGATGGTCTTGCCTTCAGCACATGCTGAAATATCTCTTGATGTCAGACAAGCTGTCGAAAAAATTATGAGTGTTTATTACAGTTCAAGCTATGATAAGTTGCGTGGTTGTACCTTATATGACGACGGCTCAGAAATCTATTGCCTTGCTCCTAAGCATTATGAATTTAAAAACATCGAGGGAGTAGATACTTTATATGTATTGGTTTCTGGTGATACGGTGGAAGATGGTGCACGAGTGACACCAGGACTTGGCGGATTATTCATACTTTATAAATTAGGCAATTCTTGGGTCGTCTCTGCAAGCAGTCCTTATATAAAAAATGGCGGAGCGGGTAGAAGTCAGCTCAAAGATTTTGATTTAAGAGAAGTGGGTGCTGATAGGTACGGTTGGGTAGGTAAGTTTTGTGGCTCCGGTGCAGGCGGTCAAACCAATTGTTCTTGGAGTATGTACGCTGCTATGACAAGTGGTAAAGTCGAAGAAGTGGCAAGATTGGATTTAGATTATTCGTATGAGCTTATGAGTAAACCGTCATATGGTGAGGCTGAAAGTGATGTTAGTATCAATACAGGTGGGGTTATGACTCAAGGCTTTTATCCCTTAAAAGTCACTGTCGATTACGAACACGGTCTTTATGATAACAACTACGAGCCAATACCCTCTAGTCTGGATAAAGGTACAGATAGCTTTATTGTAGAGTTCAACGAGCAGACACAGACGTTTAACTTGCCAGATGATAAAAGTTAAGATGAAAAATTCTTATTATCTTTAGCGGTTACTGTATTTATCTTTGTCTATCGAGTATCACTTCAGGCATCGTGTCAAGATAGCTGCTAACAGCTAAGCGATCACCATTTGAATCAAAATAATAAAAACTATTGCCTTTTAAAAACTTAAAAGTATCTATGTAATAATTATCAATAAAAATAGGTATGTCATACTCCGTAGGGACGATTATTTTATTATCTTTATTTATCATGCCATAACCATTCTCTTTTGCCACGACTGCCAAGCCATTATGAAATGAATCAGCATTCAGATAGTTTAAGGGTACAACAGTCTTTCCACTGCTATTAATATAACCCCACAGTTCATCCTTTCTTACAGGTGCTAGTCCTTCTGAGAAATACCTGATTTCTTCAAACTGATATGGAATAGTAAGTTCGCCAGTATCATTAATAACACCCCATTTACCCTCGTACTCAACAGCCGCCTTACCTTCAGAAAAAGGTCTGACATCATCATATATTATCGGAATAATGACTTGGTTTTTTTTGTTGATGTATCCATGATGTTCATTTTTTTTAACGATGGCGAGTCCTTCAGAAAACTCAGCAGTAAAGTTATAACTGAATGGAACGATGATATTGGCTTGTTTATCAATAAAACCATATTTCCCATCTTTCTGAGCACTTGCTAAACCTTCATTGAAGTCACATAGCTCACCCCAACTTACTCCCTTCGACAACTTATATCCTGGCAATAATCCGCATGCTATTACGTAATTGCTTAAAGACAAGCTAAAAGCTAGGATGAGTGTGGTCAATAATTGTTTGATAACGGAATCCTTAGTCATCAACGTCAGCTCCTACGAATTAGATACTATCGATTGGGTATGATATGGGCAATCTAAAGAACAGCCCATATCCTATAAAATAAAAACGTTAGGTCTTGAGCTGTTTTATTCTACAAAAACGCTTAATGCGCCTCATCCCAATTCTCGCCAGCACCCGTCTCAACCAATAAAGGCACGGCAAAATTCACGTTCCAGCCCTTTTCGACAGCCGTTGTTTTTAATACATCTTGCATCGCCTCGGTAATTAGTTGACTAATTTCATCGACCTTATCAGCATCAACTTCAAATACCAATTCATCATGGACTTGTAGCAGCATTTTGGCGTGCGCTTTTGGCAGTACTTTATCGACGGCAATCATGGCAAGCTTAATCAGATCAGCGGCTGAGCCTTGCAGTGGCGCATTAATCGCAGCACGTTCAGCGCCTTGTTTGACCATGCGGTTGCTATGAGTGATATCAGGCGTGTAAAGCTTACGACCCAATATCGTCTCGACATAGCCTTGCTCATGAGCACTGGCGCGAGTATTGATCATATAGTTTTTGACACCCGGATAGCGATCAAAATACATATCGATATAATCTTGTGCCTCATTGCGACTCATTTGTAGTTGCTTGGCAAGTCCAAAGGCGCTCATGCCATATAGCAGACCAAAGTTAATGGCTTTGGCATTACGGCGCTCGGTCGAGGTTACGTCGGCAACATCCTTGCCAAGTACTTCAGCAGCAGTCGCAGCGTGAATATCTAACCCTTCATTAAAGGCGTCAGTTAAGTTTTTATCGCCTGAGAAATATGCCATGAGACGCAATTCAATTTGTGAATAATCCGCCGCTAAAATAACGCGACCTTCTGGGGCGATAAAGGCTTGGCGAATCAAGCGACCAGTCGCAGTACGAATCGGAATATTTTGTAAATTGGGATCAGTCGAAGACAAACGCCCAGTACTGGTCAGTGCTTGATGATAGCTGGTATGTACGCGATCAGTTTCGCTATCTGCGACATTATCGAGTGCATCAGTATAAGTGCTTTTGAGCTTAGACAGCCCGCGATACTCTAAGGTGATATCGACCAATGGATGATCGATTTTTGACAGTACGGCTTCACCAGTAGAGTATTGACCCGATTTGGTTTTTTTGCCACCCGGAACGCCGAGTTTTTCAAATAGCATCTCACCGAGCTGCTTAGGTGAGCCGAGGTTAAACTCTTCTCCTGCCACTTCATAAGCGCGTTTTTCTAGCGCGATAATTTCTTCATCGAAGCGCTTTGATAACTCGTTTAAAAATGGGCGTTTGATTAAAATGCCGTTTGCTTCCATTTGACAGAGGATTTCGGCGGTTGGGATTTCTAGCTCATTGAGCAATTTGGTATTATTGTCATCATTGGCTAGCTCAACGCTGAACACCTCAAATAGCTGATAAGTAATGTCAGCATCTTCACAAGCATAGTCGCTAGCGATATCGATGGCGACTTGATCAAAGGTGACTTGCTTAGCGCCTTTACCAGCGACATCTTCATAGCTGATGGTTTGGGTTTGTAGATAATGGCGTGCCAAATCATCCATGCCATGACGAGTGATAGCGGCATTAATCACGTAGCTGGCAAGCATGGTATCCATCGCCCAATTATTGGGACGAGCATGAATATTACCCAATAAATCGATATCATAATGGCTGAGAATATGGGCGTCGTACTTTAAATGCTGACCGATTTTACCGATATTTGGGTTTTCTAAAATAGGTTTTAAACGTGTTAAAACGCTATCACGGTCGAGCTGTTTAGTCGTCAGCTCGTCACCCTCTAGCGCATGTGTCAGTGGTATGTAATAGGCTTCATGCGCTTGTACCGCAAAAGACAAACCGACGATTTGTGCTTGACGCCAATGGACGCTAGTGGTTTCGGTATCAATGACAAAGTGCGGCGTAGACTCTAATAATTCGACTAGACTCTCAAAAGCTGGTTCGTCGAGCACAGTATGCCACGCTCTATCATGCTGTTTGCTGTCTGGAACATTATCAATACTGCTTGATTGTAGCGACTTAGCGATTTGTGCTTGTGATTCAGCATCTGCTTGGCTACTTGCAACACTTTGTACGCCGTTCCCATTAGCGTTGGCTGGATGGTTTGGATGGTCAAGAGAAGCAAGCTCATTTCTAAACTCAAGCTCGCTATACAGCTCGCGCAATTCATCTATATGAGCACAAGGATTGGTATCGATTTTTAAATCATTCCAGTCTTGACCGATATCTAAGTCTGTGACGATAGTGGCCAGTTTGGCATTGAATGGAATTTCCTCTGCATGCTCAATCAAGCCTTTAGCGCCGCGTCCTTTAATAAAGCCAATATGCTTTAACATATTGTCGATATCACCGTACTCAACGAGTAAGTCTTTCGCCGTCTTTTTACCGATACCGGGCACGCCTTTAATACCGTCAGAGGCATCACCCATTAAGGTCAAAAAATCAATCATTTGGTTTGGATTAATACCGAATTTTTCGATGACCGCTTGGGTGTCTGTTACTTTGCCCGTGAAGCTGTCTTCCAATATGACGCAGTCATTGACCAGTTGCATCATGTCTTTATCGCCGGTTGAGATAACCACATGATGACCTTGCTCGACCGCACGGTGCGCCAGTGTGCCGATAATATCATCTGCTTCTGCACCTTCGATGCGTAACAGTGGAATGCCCAAAGCGGTTACCAAGCGATGGATATAAGGAATTTGCTCCACCAGCTCTATGTCGATGGGCGGACGAGCCGCCTTGTAATCAGCAGACATATGATGGCGAAAAGTGGGTGACTTGGTATCAAAACAGACCGCCATGTGAGTAGGATGATATCGACGCATCAGTTTTAGTAGCGCATTAAGCGTGCCACGGATGGCATTCGTTATCAGCCCTTGCGAGTTTTGCATGGTTTTTGGCAAGGCGTGATACGTGCGAAACAGATAATAAGAGCCATCAACCAAAATAAAAGGTGGCTGATTTTTGTCCACGTGACTGGTGTCCATAGTCGCTACGTTGGGCATGGTATCAAAATTTGGTAAGGCTTTAGGGTCAAGCGCTTGATGCGAATTGTGGTTATTGTCTGCGGAGGAGTCGGTCATATGGTCAGTCATAAAGGTCACTTATTATTAGGTATCAGATAGAGGCAATATCAGATAAAACGATGTTTCCATTATAACGATAAAATCAGACCTTGCCGAACTTCTCGATAGTTATGATATTTCTACTGCTGACAGACGCTCATAAAAAAAGAACCCAGTATTCACTGAGTTCTCTTATAGATAAAGCCGACATTGTTATTGTTAAAAATCTATCTCACTTCTGAAGTCACTTCACTATCGATATTACCGTGAGTCGCTTTAGAATATGGGCAAACTTTATTGGCTTTTTCGACCAACTTTTGGAACTCATCCGCTGATAGCTCTGTGTTTTCAGCAGTAACATGAATTTTCACGGCTAATTGAAAATCTAAGCCTTCACCTTTCATTAAATCTACGGATACTTCAGTGGTAGAGTCAAACTTTGCTTTTTCTGCCCCTTTGACCGCAGCAAGTGCCCCATCAAAGCAAGCTGCATAGCCCATCGCAAATAACTGCTCTGGATTATTACCGTCTTTATCAGAGCCGGGTGCGACCATATTAATCGTCAAATCACTGTCTTGAAGACTAGCATTGCCTGTACGGCCGCCAGTAACTGTTGCTTTGGTGGAATATAGTGTTTTCATAACATATCCTTTGTTGTGAGTTTTTATGTTTTAGCAATAAATTTTGATAGGAGATTCAGCATAACAAACCAGTGCATGGGCAATATAGGTCAGTCGTAAGTATATACTGTGGATTTGTAAGTGAACTGTTAGTAGAATCTTTAGCTGCATTTAACTATCGCAGGAAAAGCTTAATCGCTATAAGTAACAGAAGTATTAATGTAATATAGGAATATAGCTGTAAAAAAATAAAGTTATCAAAATAGATGATAAAAAATCTAACCAATAAAGGTCTTATTCGATGAATAAATCAATGGTGTTACCTATTGCACTTTCTTTGCTAACATTTACCCTTGCTGGCTGCGGTGGGGAGGATGATGGTATTTATGGTTCGGGTAGTAATAAGATTACGCTGACCAGCTTTGACAATAGCTATGATAAGCAAGCGAAAGATAGCGCCATTGCACGCATCGATGAGACCTACCGTACTGGTGAGCGTGAAATCAAGATAAAAAATATCGTTAATAATTATAGTAATCAAGGTTTGAATACTTTGGACAGAACGGTATTATCAGACAATTTTGAAGGGCGACTGGATAATAAAAATATTGAAGTTGATAACCGCACGGTCAAACGTCCTATCTATGAAAAAAACAGTAATAACAAGCTAGACTACGAAACCAATTATAAGACGCTTAACTTATCAGGCTTGCAGGCAAACAGTTATAGTGCGGGTACTAATATAAATAACAGTCGCGGTATTCTCACGGATTTAAATAATTATCCTAAGATTCCAGCCAATGCAGAGTTTCCGATAGGCTCTGTTTGCTATATTCCAGTAGTCGAGAGCGAACGCTCGTTTTTAGCCTTTAACGACAAAAACAAGACGGGATATACATCGCTCGATAAGTGGATTGATGCAGCTGAAAACCGCTTTAGCGATGATAGAGGCTACAGAACTTCTGAGTTTGGTGTAGGCATCGGCAATAAGCAAAAAGCGGCACAAGTGACGTTCTTTGAATACCGGAATCAGCCTGCTTATCAGTACAATGGTGTCGAATATAACGATGGCACGAATGATAAAAATGCTATTTATGAAGCAAATTATGTTGCCAAAGGTGTGATGAATCCGAATACTAACAGTCTTCGCGGTGTGGTGGATTGTACGATAGTCAATGAAGTCGCAGGAGATTTCTTGGCCGCACAAATCAAACGTTACTATTAATCTTAAAAACGCATCATGTTAAAAAATTGACCAACACTCTCTATTTGACTATCTAGGGAGTGTTTTTTTATGCGCTAATTCTGCACCTTGACGCTAAATCCGCTACAATACGCTCATTATTTATTCTATTTAGTTAGATTACTGTCTAAAAGACAGCCTTTTTGAAGTTAAGGTTGAAGCCAAAAATTATGAGCGTAGATCCAAAGAAATTAAACAAAGAAGTGGCTAAACGCCGTACTTTTGCCATTATCTCGCATCCCGATGCAGGTAAGACCACCATGACTGAAAAGTTGTTATTATGGGGTCAGGCAATTCAGGTAGTAGGCGAGGTCAAAGGCCGCAAGACTGATCGACATGCGACATCAGATTGGATGAGTATGGAGCAAGAGCGTGGTATCTCGATCACCACCTCTGTCATGCAGTTTCCTTATCAAGACCATGTGGTCAATCTATTGGATACACCGGGTCACGCCGATTTTAGTGAAGATACCTATCGCACCTTGACCGCTGTGGATAGCGCGCTGATGATGGTCGATGGGGCTAAAGGGGTCGAAGAGCGAACCATCAAGCTGATGGAAGTCTGCCGCATGCGCGACACGCCAATCATCTCATTTGTCAACAAGCTGGATCGTCAAATTCGTGAGCCGCTTGAGCTGCTTAGTGAGATTGAGGCAGTGTTAAAAATTAAATGTATTCCAGTGACTTGGCCTATCGGTATGGGACAAGATTTCGTTGGTGTCTACCATCTGACCGAAAACAAGACTTACCTTTATGAAAAAGGTAATGGCGGCAAGATGACAGTCTCTGAGACTCGCGCGGGATATGATTATCCGGACATTCGTGAGCGTTTGGGTCAATTGATGTTTGATGCTTTCGAAGAGTCACTTGAGTTGGTACAAATGGCGTTAGAAGAATTTAGCGTTGAGGCGTTCTTAGCGGGTGAGATGACGCCAGTATTGTTCGGTACAGCATTGGGTAACTTTGGCGTAAACATGGTACTTGATACCTTGATCAAATATGCACCGCCACCCAAGTCGCATCCGACCAATGAGCGTGAAGTAGCGGCAACAGAAACAGATTTTAGTGGTTTTGTCTTTAAAATTCAGGCCAATATGGACCCACGCCATCGTGATCGCATTGCCTTCTTACGCGTGTGTTCAGGCAAGTATGAAAAAGGCATGAAGCTAAAGCATGTACGTTTGGGTAAAGACGTACGTATTGCCGATGCACTGACCTTTTTGGCAGGGGACCGCGAAGCGTTAGAAGAAGCGTATCCGGGTGATATCATCGGTTTGCATAATCACGGCACCATCTCTATCGGTGACAGTTTTACGGAAGGCGAGGAGCTGAACTTTACGGGTATTCCGCATTTCGCGCCTGAATTGTTTCGCCGCGTCATTCTAAAAGATCCGCTCAAATCGAAAGCCTTGCAAAAAGGGCTACAGCAGCTAAGCGAAGAGGGCGCGACACAGGTCTTTATGCCGCAGATTAATAACGATTTAATCTTGGGTGCGGTTGGTGTACTACAGTTTGAAGTGGTCGCGCATCGTCTCAAAGAAGAGTACAAAGTACAGTGTATCTTTGAGCCGATATCGATTGCCACCGTACGCTGGATTCATTGTGATGATGAAGTGGCATTAGCGAAATTTAAACGCAAAGCTCATGACCAATTGTCGCTAGATGGCGGTGGTTATTTAACGTATCTTGCCCCATCACGGGTCAACTTGCAGCTGATGCAAGATCGCTATCCAGAAGTCACTTTTAGCAATACTCGTGAGCATTAAAATTCATCATTTCATGAGTTAGTTTATCTTTTAAGACACGCCAGCCGTGTCTTTTTTATTAGCTTAGATTTAGGCATTAAACGAGAGAGGGTAGGTAGCTATTCGTTAGCAGGAGACAGCAAAACCCTAAAAACACAAACAGTGTTCCTACAATACATCGTCATTGTTACGGTAGAATATCAAGTAACATCTTATGTTTATGAAAGAGGATATATGAACGCTGCGAATCAAATTGATATCAATAAGCCAACAATGAATCCGCATTTATCGATGACAGCAAGTCGTAGTCGTCTGCTGAGACTGCTTGCCGGCAGTTTACTGCTAGGTAGCATCGCGATGCCTGCAAATGCAGGTAATCTCATCAGTAGCACGGATTATCTAGAATATGAGCTGCCTAAAAAAGTGCAAGCACAGTGTGTTGAGCGCGATAACTGTCCAGAAATTGAGATCAAATATCTGAAGACCAATCACGGTTGGATCAATGATATCGCCAATGCGCGTATTAATAATTTAGTCGTCAATAGTAAACCGACTGAATCTGCACCTATCAAAACGAACGTCAATCAGACAATGGTGAAAGCCGCCATTGATGACTTTGCCAGCTCACAGTTCATAGATATGCCAGAGGGCAGTTCATGGGCTTATAGTTTAATGGTAACGCCTGAGTATTTAGGTCATGTCAGTGATTTCGAACTGTTTGAAATCAATACTTATGTCTTTACAGGTGGCGCTCATGGCATGCCTTATAGCGAATACTTGATATTTGACCTTGACACCAAAAAACAAATCAAGCTTGAGGATATGCCTCAATCAGGCAAGGAATCACGTTTTAAAGCGCTTGCTTATGATGCTTATAAAGCTTGGGTCAAAACGGTTGACGACGATGTCAGCAGTTATGAGAAAAACTGGCCATTTACCTTAAGTGACAATGTGACACTGACGGACAAAGGCATCGATATCCGTTATCAGCATTATGCTATCGGCCCATATGCTTATGGTATGCCGGTACTTAGTATTCCGTACAGTAAGCTCGACGGTGTCATAAAGCCGCACTTTATACCTAAATAGTTCGGATAGTCATTGCATAACTTATTACGGTTTATATTAAAAAAATCGTAAAATCTCTTAAAAAATTGGCAATGATTTATCTAAAACCATTTGAAATTTAATAAAAGAATAAGGAGTTACCGCATGACGAACAATACAGATAGTATGAAGGCGACAGTCGACACAGAGACTTGGCAACTTAATGCCTTAACAGAAGCGCTTGGCGACCTAACGTTGACGGTCAATGACAGCCTGTCTGTTGGTCGTGGCAGCGACAATGATGTGGTACTTGGTAGCAAGCAAGTATCGCGTAATCATGCGGTGTTAAGCATCTTAGATGGTCGATTGTATGTCAAAGATTTAGACTCATCGAACGGTACATTTATCAACGAGCAGCGTATCGAAGGTAATACATCGAGCCTTTTACAAGTAGATGATACCATTGGATTTGCCAGTTTCAGCTTTCAGGTAAACGCGCCTCTTGCTGCTACAGATACTGATGTATTAGCGCCCGTAGCAGTAGAGGATTCAGTGGCTGAGACTGAGACAGTGGTTGCTGAAACGACTGCCGAAACACAGGCTGTCGAAGACTCGACAGTGAGTGAACCTGTTGTGCATGAATCAGTAGTAAAAGAGCCGATTGTTAAGCAAACGGGCATCGAAGCTATTCTGCCTGTGACAGCTGATGTGAAGACAGTACCTGTTGATACCGCCTCGGATAGAGTAGCAGACTCAGTAGGGGTAGCTGAGACCAGTGTCAATGAAACAGTTGAACCTGTCTTACAGGAGGCGATTCAGGAGCCTATTGTGAAACAAACGGGCATCGATGAAGTCTTAACGGCTATAGATAATACCGTGTCTAACACAACTGAAGCGGCACCAGTCGCTGCTGCGACTGTAGCAGATGCACAACCTGCTGTAAGTCAGCCAGAAGCCGTCACAGCGACAGAGGCGGCACCGACAGCATCTGCTCATGATACGTCATTAGTAGAGCAGTCAGCTGTACATGAAAAGCCAGCAGTTGAATCAGAGCATGACAAAACGACTAAAACTGCTCTACAAGAAGAAGCAGATCCCGATATTCTACGAGCTAAGCAGGCGGCAACCGCACAATTTTCTGGCACTGCCAATCTAGGTCAATCTCGTGATGTTGGGACAGAAGGTAATAATGCGATGGATCAGACTATCAGCAATCCAGCCAATGCAGGACAGGCAGAGAAAAAACCAAGCGGTGGTTGGTTTATTTGGGTGTTTATTGCCATCATTATTATTGCGTTAGCATTGTGGTTATTTAACATGGGTGGTGCGTAACCAAGTACTGACCAGTGCGTTTGAAATGCTCTAATCCAAGTGGGTTTTGGTATAATTATTAGCCAATTGTTAGCTACTATCGGCTAATAGTCTAGTAACTCTCACGAATATGCCACTTTGATAGCGTCAACATTCAATAGAGTGTTGACGCTATATTTTATTTAACAGTCTGCTGTTTTATCTTTTGCCAATATTTTGTTAAGAGAGCATTATTATGATGAACTTTGAAGAATATCAAGCTTTTAAAGACCGTGGCTTTAGTCATGCCCCACTGATAAAAAAACGTCTAATGGACGCACAGACACCAGTATCTGTATTTTCTAAAGTACGTGATTTAAGCGGCTCTGCATATTTATTTGAGTCTGTCGTAGGCGGGGAGCGTTGGGCACGATATTCGATGATTGGTTTAGGTAGTGATCTCATTTTGCAGTATGCCGATGGTAATATGACCGTCAAAAAAAATGACCATACCGATGTCGATGCAGTCGCTGACCCGTTTGACTATATTCGTCAGCTAATGGCGCAGTATAAGATGCCAACAGTCGAGGATATTGCAACGCTACCGAGCTTTAGCGGCGGCTTAGTAGGTTACTTTGGCTATGACATGGTGAGGGTTATCGAGCCAAGCGTGGGTTTATCAGATGCCCCCAATCCGATGACAATGCCGGATATGTGGCTGATGCTATCAATGAGCGTGATTGTTTTTGACAGTTTAGAAAATACGTTATCTATCATCGTTTATGCTGATTGTCACACTGAAGATGGTTATAGCAATGCCATCCGCGAGCTAGAAAAAATTGAAGAAAAACTGGCAGAAATGCCAAATCTGAGCGCACCCGTAATGCCGACGCCGACATTTACCTCACAAACAGGCGCGCAGAAATATTGTCATGATGTCAATAAAATAAAGGATTACATTTTAGCAGGCGATGTCATGCAAGTCGTTCCTTCGCAGCGTTTGACGGCCGATTATACTGGCGACTCATTAGCAGTTTATCGTGCCCTACGATTTTTAAATCCATCGCCTTATTTATTCTTGGTACATGGTTACACCCTCGATGATCACAAGCGTTTCGACATTATTGGGGCATCCCCTGAGATATTATCACGTATCGAAAATGGTAAAGTGACGGTACGACCATTGGCGGGTACTCGTAGACGCGGACAAGATGAAGCGGAAGATTTAGCGCTTGAAGAAGAGCTGCTGAGTGATAAAAAAGAGATCGCCGAGCACTTGATGCTTATCGATTTGGGTCGTAATGATATTGGCCGCGTTTGTGAATATGGCAGTGTCAAAGTCACCGAAAAGATGTTTGTCGAGCGTTATTCGCAAGTGATGCACATTGCTTCTAATGTTGAAGGGACGATATTGCCCAATAAGGATGCGTTGGATGTTTTTTGTGCGACGTTCCCCGCTGGTACGCTATCAGGTGCGCCCAAAATACGCGCAATGCAAATCATTGACGAGATAGAGCCAGTCCGCCGAACGGTATTTGGCGGCTCAGTCGGTTATCTGGGCTGGCATGGCAACATGGATACCGCCATTGCTATTCGTACTGCTGTGATGCGCCGTGGTAAAATTCATATCCAAGCGGGTGCTGGGGTTGTTGCTGATTCTATTCCAGAAGCAGAGTGGGAAGAGACCAACAAAAAAGCATTGGCGTTGGTCAAAGCGGTAAAGATGGCGTGTAATGGTTTACGGATTCGCTAGGGACTCCAGTCATAAAAACACAGTATGCGGTTATTGTGGAAAAACAGCCTATTTTTTTATTTAAAAAAATCATTACAATCAATTAGTTATATTTTTTTTATTGAAATAATCATAAAAAAGGCAAAAAAGGGCTTGCGTCTTTCAAAAAATTTGATAGAATAGCCACCACTTTAAGAGAACAAGCCGACTTAGCTCAGTTGGTAGAGCAACTGACTTGTAATCAGTAGGTCGCCAGTTCGATCCCGGCAGTCGGCACCATCTCTCTTAAAGTAGCTTTTTATGAATCTGTCTTAAACTAAAGCCATTTTTGTTTAAAGCAACCTAAGGTGGGATTGGGGAGCGGTCAAACCCAACAGACTGTAAATCTGTCGCGAAAGCTTCGAAGGTTCGAATCCTTCTCCCACCACCATATTTTTTTAAGTTTGTCATAGCGCCAAGCATACTCTTTATACTTAATGACTCTCGATTAGAGTCCTCTTGAATAAGAGTAATTGCGGGTGTGGTATAATGGTAACACCTTAGCCTTCCAAGCTAATGACGCGGGTTCGATTCCCGCCACCCGCTCCATATATACAACATCGCAAAGATTATCAATAAATCATCACGACAGTCAGTTTTAGTATTGCTGTATCGTGATATTTTTTTTAGTAAATCCATAAGTTGTTTTTTGTGGTTATTAAAAACATGCTCATATAGCTCAGCGGTAGAGCACTCCCTTGGTAAGGGAGAGGTCTTGAGTTCAATTCTCAATATGAGCTCCATTTATTGTTTAAACCTCTTGTGTTTGCTTTGCCATCTTTAAACAGTTCGTGTCGATATCGAAATTACAAAATATTGAAAATTATAAATTACAGTGTAGCAAATAATATTTAAGGGTGACACTGAGGTGTTGCCTTTTAGTGCTGTCAATTTATCAAGCTATCAATACATGAGTAATTATCTAAAAGTATCTAAGACAAAATTATTTAAGATAAAAGTATCTAGGTTCGGCAGGCTCCAATATTATTAATGATTTACACTAAGATAAAGTAGTGCAACAGCGATAATGTATAATATCTTGCAATGTTCACTAGATTAAAAAATACGTATAGTGCTTAAACTTATGTGTGCAGCATTGAAATGCATGATTTGAGCACATATATACAGTCGTAAAATGATCAAACAGTTTTAGTAGATAAGCCATAGCGTCAACGGTTTGATGGTTCTGTATGCATCATGAGCCGTCAAACAGCTATTCACCGATCTTTGATTGATAAAGATTCACCAAAAAAAGAGGAAATACCCATGGCAAAGGCCAAGTTTGAACGCGTAAAGCCACACGTCAACGTCGGTACAATCGGACACGTTGACCACGGTAAAACAACCCTAACAGCTGCCATCGCAACTGTAGCAGCAATCACCTCTGGTGGCGAAGCCAAAGACTACGCGTCTATTGACTCAGCACCAGAAGAAAAAGCACGTGGCATCACCATCAACACCTCACACGTAGAATATGACACCCCAGCACGTCACTACGCTCACGTCGATTGCCCAGGTCACGCCGATTATGTTAAAAACATGATCACTGGTGCCGCTCAAATGGACGGCGCAATCCTAGTCGTATCAGCAACTGACGGCCCAATGCCACAAACCCGTGAGCACATCTTGCTTTCACGTCAGGTTGGCGTACCGTACATCATCGTATTCATGAACAAATGTGATGTTGTTGATGACGAAGAATTGCTAGAACTCGTAGAAATGGAAGTTCGTGAACTTCTTAATGACTACGACTTCCCAGGTGATGATACCCCAATCATCCATGGTTCAGCGACTGAAGCCCTAAAAGGCTCACAAGAAAAATATGGCCAACCAGCGGTCGTAGAACTTCTTAACGTTCTTGACACCTACATCCCAGAGCCAGAGCGTGACGTTGACAAAGCATTCCTAATGCCAATCGAAGACGTATTCTCAATTTCAGGCCGTGGTACTGTAGTAACAGGTCGTGTTGAATCTGGTATCGTACGCGTAGGCGACGAAATCGAAATCGTCGGTATCCGTGACACTCAAAAAACCACCTGTACTGGTGTAGAGATGTTCCGTAAACTGCTTGACGAAGGTCGTGCAGGCGAAAACTGTGGCGTACTACTACGTGGTACTAAGCGTGAAGACGTACAACGTGGCCAAGTACTTGCTAAGCCAGGTTCAATCACTCCTCACACCAAGTTTGACGCTGAAGTATATGTGTTGAGCAAAGAAGAGGGTGGTCGTCATACTCCATTCCTAAACGGCTATCGTCCACAGTTCTACTTCCGTACTACTGACGTAACTGGCGCAATCCAATTACAAGACGGTACTGAAATGGTAATGCCTGGTGATAACGTTGAGATGGGCGTAGAGCTTATCCACCCAATCGCTATGGACAAAGGTCTTCGCTTCGCTATTCGTGAAGGCGGCCGTACTGTAGGCGCTGGTGTTGTTGCTAACGTACTAAACTAATCTATCCGTCTCAGTAATGAGCTTGTAAGTTAGTCATAAAAAGCCATCCTTGTTTAAGGGTGGCTTTTTTTTAGCTATAAAAAGGTAATGGTATAATCAATATTATAATGATAAATATTTGAAATACAGTAAGTACTATGGTATTTGGGTTTGTATAAATAATAATAAGAGGATACATAATGTTGATGATAAAGGTTTTATCAACCCATAGTGCAGATTTTGAGCAAGTGCTGCAAGCAGTAGCGGATATTGAAGCCATCGTTCAACCGCAAGATGCTTGGGGCTATCAGACATTGGTGGAATCACTCAAACAAGATAGCATGCATCTGCTGATCGTTTATGAGCAAAAAGACAATATTATTATTAATACTACTGTGACAGGCTATTGTTTATATCAAGTGATTTTTGAACAAGCGGAGATTTTACGTATTGGCACTCATCCTGATTATCAACGTCAAGGTATTGCCTCACAAATTTTTGCCAGATTGAATACAGAATTGAGAAAGCATCAGGTGGAGAGCCTTTTATTAGAGGTGCGCGCAGATAATACGCCTGCGATAGCCTTATATGAGCAGCAAGAATTTGCTCTCATTCATAAGCGTAAAGGGTATTACCAAACTCCCCATCAACCAGCTATTGATGCCCTGATTATGCAGCGCCTGTACGTCCGAGAATAATGAATGGTATCGAATGGAGCCAAATAAACCCGCAGAATAGTAGATGGGTCGGCACTTTTATCATTATTGGGTGGGTATTTTCTTTTTACAGATTTCAATATTGAGTTTATAGTCATTATCTACTTTCATACGCTCAAGAACGTCGATGCGTTCGCTTAATAGTTCTACCATGAGGCTGATATTGGCTTGCTGTTTTTGTATTTGCGCCAATTTTTGCTGAGTAAGCATCAGTTGTAAATCAACATCCAATTGACCATCGTAATAATCATTCAAGCTGTCTCTGATTTCAGTGAGTGTAAAGCCAATCGCTTGCGCACTTTTGATTAGCTCAATACGTTCGATACATTCTGGATGAAACTCGGTATATAAACGCGAGCCTGCCTGACGCTTACGAGATTTTAGCAAGCCCAGTTGGTCATAATGACGAACGGTATCTTTGGTTGTTTGAGCTTTTGTTGCCAGTGTTCCAATCAGTAAGAACGATGTGTCGGGTGCCATGATAACCTCGTCGGTAGGTAGCAGTTGATAAGGTACGAGTTAATAAAGTAGCGATTAACAAACAGACATAAGCTATCAATCACTTAGTCATCGTATTTATTTTAAGATAAGCTGCCAAGGTTCTATGGTATCAAGTAACGATACGGCGAGTGGTTTATGAGAGTTATTTTGCCATTTGACAGTGCTATTAGCCGTTAACAGATCCAATTGAGTCAAAAAGTCAGCACGCGGTAGCGTGGTTGCACCCAAGCTCATCAAATGCTCATTTGGTAGCTGACAGTCGACCAGCGCCACATGGCTTTGTTCACATAAGCGCATTAAACCCCAAAATGCGAACTTTGAGGCGTTAGAGGCGATATGAAACATCGATTCGCCAAAGTAAATGCTACCTATTTTTAGACCATAAAGCCCGCCAATGAGTTGCCCTTTATCATTCCAAACTTCAATGCTATGTGCAAATCCTTGTGCATGCAGTTCGGTATAAGCCTCAATCATTTCTTCATGAATCCAAGTATGTTCGCCCTCGGGCTGTTCATTATTGAGGCGATCACTGCGCGGTAAACTACAGGCATGAATAACGTCATCAAAAGCTTGATTCAGGGTTAATTGCCAACGCTCGCGGATGGCTTGCTTACGCAGCGACTTGCTTGGCTTATAATTGGTTGGCACCATCACACAGCGCGGCTCTGGGCACCACCATGCAATTGGTTCATCTTCATTAAACCAAGGAAACAGACCTTGCGCGTAAGCAGAAATTAATGTTTCGGCTGCCAAATCTCCTCCGACAGCGACGATGCCAATGCCGTCAGGATCAACCATCAAAGGGTCAGGAAAGTCATAACGCCCAAGACTTTTTAAGGTCTCAGGCGTGATATGCTCATTATTGTATTGAGAGAAATTACCCATTTAGGCTTCTTTATCAGCAGTCAATGTTGACGCATAAGTATGGTCAGCGGCTGTGGCTTCGCCAATCGCATCCAAGTATTTTTCAGCATCTAGCGCGGCCATACAGCCCGTACCAGCAGAAGTGATAGCTTGACGATAGACATGGTCTGCGACATCACCTGCGGCAAATACGCCTTCGATACTGGTTTGTGTGGCATTGCCGTCTAAGCCGCTTTTGACAATAAGATAGCCGTCTTTCATATCCAGCTGACCTTTAAATAAGTCTGTATTCGGTTTATGACCAATCGCGACAAACATACCAAACACGTCTAACTGTTTGGTGCTGCCATCAATCATAGATTCGATGATTACGCCATTGACGCCCATGTCATCGCCGACGACTTCTTTGACTTTATGATTCCACTCGATTTTAATATTACCGTTTTTGACCTTTTCAAACAATTTATCTTGGAGGATTTTTTCAGAGCGTAAGCTATCACGGCGATGCACCAAGGTCACTTCAGCAGCGATATTTGATAAATACAATGCTTCTTCGACAGCCGTATTACCACCACCAATCACCGCGACTTTCTGATCTTTATAAAAGAAACCATCACAAGTTGCACACGCTGATACGCCTAGGCCACGGAATTTGGTTTCTGACTCCAACCCCAAATACTGTGCTGATGCGCCAGTCGAGATAATAAGCGCATCACAAGTGTAGCTACCATTATTACCCGTCAGCTCAAAAGGGCGCACGTTTAAATTGACTTCATTGATATGGTCATAAACCAGTTCAGTACCGAAGCGCTCGGCATGGGCTTTCATGCGATCCATCAATGCAGGACCCGTTAAGTCATGCGCATCGCCCGGCCAGTTATCGACTTCAGTGGTGGTAGTTAGCTGTCCACCTACTTCCATGCCCGTGACCATGACAGGTTTGAGGTTGGCACGTGCGGCATACACAGCCGCTGCATAACCAGCAGGGCCTGAGCCTAGGATAATGAGTTTTTCGTGACGTGGAGCAGTATTGTCAGTTGCCATGAGTTATTCCTTGCTAAATATAAATGTTAAAAATATGAGTGAGCAATATGATAAAAAACAGTCTTCAAAATTGATGCTAATGGGATTTTCTAATCGCTGCGTGATAATAACATAAGGGCATTGGACGAAAAGTACAAGTTTGCTAAAACAAACACAGGTATGATTACAATCAAAGTATATTTTTCTTGAAATATTATGGTTAGAAACCGCTGGTATTTTATAGGGTTCACCTAATATGACTGTCCTTGTTCTGTTCGTTATATTTTGCAAGTGACATAGGTTTTTGCTTAAACCGTATACAGACTGATTTTATTGCACGCTTTCTTTGTAAGACGGTCGCCACTATCCCTATGTATTTGTTATTATAAGAAGTTATGCCAAGTGTGCCAAAGGCAAAAAGAAGGCTGTTGTATATCGCTTTTATAATAGACAATGTTTTCTACACACTTCGCTAAGTGCATTTGTATCAGCACTTTATATTCAATCCTTTATCAGCGCTTTATGTCAGCATGATTAGGCTTAGTCATGCATTGGCGACCATTTAGTATTAATAACAAGGCAGATCTTACGTGATATCAGCACCGCTTATTGAGTATTTAAAAAAGGGAATATTTACCCTCCTTGGGTTAATACTGGCCGTTTATCTATTTGTCATTTTGATGACATATACCAGTAACGATCCTAGTTGGTCGCATATCAGTAGCGATATGACCACGATTAATAATGTAGGCGGCGAATCGGGTGCTTGGTTATCTGACTTGCTTTATAGCTTCTTTGGTTTTGGTGCATGGTGGCTGCTAGCGTTTGTGGTTTATGAGTCTATCCTTATTTGGTGGGACAACAAGCCAACGTTTTGGCTGATGCGAGTGGTTGCTTATGTATTTTTATTATTAAGTGCCAGTGCTTTGTTTGCACAATTGGTGGCGTTAGTACAGCAATTGACCAATCCAGGAACGCTAGGGCTGGAAAGCGTGGCTGGTGGCATTATTGGGTTTGAATTACAGGCGCGTTTGGCACAGCTTTTATCGCAGTGGGGGAGTGTGATTTTCTTGACGGCATTCGTCATTATTACCGCGACCTTTGCCTTTAATATTCATTGGCTAGCGATTTATGAGAAGGTTAAGGCGCTATCGTGGCTTGGCTCAGGGGTGAAGCGTCAGGGTAGAATGCACGATAGCGTATCAACCACGCCAGAGAATATTAATGCCAAGCAAAATGATGAAAATATAGCCAACAGTAACGCGAAAAAAGACGCAGCCGATCACGAGCAGCTGCCACTTGAGTTGCAAGTTGCTGGCAATGCTCAAGCCGTAGACAACAGCGGTCGGTTCAGCAATGTGTTGTCAGAGTTCTTGGCAACGTCAGGGTTGGCTGAGAGCGTTAAAGCTTCTGTAGTTGCCGCAACACAAGCGGCGATGCCTAATTCAGCTGCTAAATCTAGTCGTGAGAATAGTGAGCCTGTCCCTGTCTCAGTAGAAACACCTAGCAGTACTGTTCAAAATCTAGCAAGTCATACGACTACATCGACGCCGTCAAGTCCTGCCATGACTGCTATCCGTAAAGTTGAGCCAAGCTTTGCTTGGAATGACGCCAATACTGTCGATGACTTGTTAGCCAGCGAGCAAAAGGCTTATCACGCTAATAATATGAACACTTCTGATTCAGCCGCTACTACTTCTGTATATGCTGATAGCAATACTGAGTCGTTAGAGACAGCGGTGCTAGACTCTACAGCGATATCAGCCGTAGAGATGTCCGAAGCTCAACCAACAGAGAACTTGCCGTCAACAGCTCAGCCATCAATAAATGAGCTGGTATACGGTGAGACGGCTGACAAAACGGATAATGAGCTTGAATCGTTTGAGTTAGAGGATAAAGTGGAGGCCGTTGATATACTGGCCGATGCATGGTTGGCAGAGCATGCGGATGTCTCAATATCTACAGCTATGCAGTCTGTAGAAACAGGGCAACCTTCAGAAACAGTACAAGCAGCCAATATGACTGAGCTGCCCAGACAAGCAGCAGTCACAGCGCCTGCGACAGACTCATCTAATAGCGAAATGAACGACTTTACTGATAAATGGTTTGATGAAGAGTCTGAACTGTCAGAGGATTTCGAGCCTTCTTCTGTATCTAATGAAGTGAGTGTTGCCAAAACAGTAGACGTAGTTGAACCAGTTGCATCAGTCGCTGATATGACGCCGACCAATACGCCACCGTCTAATCCTAAACTGCCGCCTACGGTAGAAACCCGAGTCACAGCGTCAGCTATTGAACCAATAGTCGCGTCTAAACCAACGGTAAGTTTTGCGGTACCTGAGGGCGATAGTAGCAATCATATCACTGATATGATGCCAGAGGATGATAGCGCTGGGGATGTGAATGCGCCCGTTATGCCAGATATTAGTGATGATGCTGCCTTCAGTCAAAAATCACGCTCGATGCAAACGGCTGCCTATCGTAGTAGCCTAACGCCTATTCCAGAGATTTCTATTTTGGATAAGCCGGACCCTGATCGTAAGCCCAGTTATACCGTCGCCGAGCTTGAGCAATTGTCAGAGCTATTAGAGATTAAATTACAAGAGTTTAATGTAAAGGCGAATGTGGTCAACGCCATTCCGGGTCCTGTTGTCACCCGCTTTGAAGTCGAGCTTGCTGCTGGAGTAAAAGCCAGTAAGGTTACCGGTATTTCACGTGATTTGGCGCGCTCGTTATCGATGGCGTCTTTGCGTGTGGTTGAAGTCATTCCGGGTAAGCCGTATATCGGTATCGAAGTACCCAATAAGCAGCGCGAAATGGTACGTTTGATTGAGCTATTGAATACCGAAAAATTCCAAGATCCTAAAGCCCAAATCAGCATGGCGATGGGTAAGGATATCGGTGGTAATGCAATCATTACTGACCTTGCGCGCGCGCCGCATATGTTGGTTGCTGGGACTACAGGTTCGGGTAAGTCGGTATTGGTCAACTCGATGCTACTATCGATGCTACTCAAATATACGCCAAATGAGCTGCGTCTCATTTTGATTGATCCAAAGCAGCTTGAGCTTGCCAACTATAATGATATCCCGCATCTATTAACACCAGTCGTCACCGATATGACTGAAGCGGCCAGTGCTTTGTCATGGTGCGTGGCAGAGATGGAACGTCGCTATCAACTGATGAGTTTACTCAAAGTGCGTAAGCTTAATGAGTTTAATAAAAAGGTCATTGCTGCTGAAAAATCGGGCAATCCGATGCTTGATCCTTTATGGCGACCTAATGACAGTGTGAGTATCAGCCAAGCACCGAAGCTAAAAACTTTGCCGATGATTGTCATTGTCGCGGATGAGTTTGCCGATATGATTATGCAGGTTGGTAAACAAGCCGAAGAGCTTATTACCCGCTTGGCACAAAAATCACGCGCAGCAGGTATTCATTTAATGCTTGCTACCCAGCGTCCGTCGGTCGATGTCATTACTGGTTTGATTAAAGCCAATATTCCCGTGCGGGCGGCACTACGAGTAAACTCAAAAGTAGATTCGCGGACGATTCTGGACAGTGGCGGTGCCGAAGACATGCTGGGTAATGGTGACATGCTATTTTTAGGGCCTGGGCAAATTGAGCCAGATCGTGTGCATGGTGCCTATGTCAGCGATGAAGAGGTCAATCGTGTTTGTGATGCGTGGCGTGAACGCGGTGCGCCCGATTATATTGATAATATGGCAGGCAACTTTGAACTGTCTAGTCCTAGTGGCGGTGGTAGTACGGCTAACGCCTCTGGTGAGGACGACGACCTTTATAACGATGCTGTGGCCTTTATTATGGAGACGCGAAAAGTTTCTGCTTCTAGTATCCAGCGTAAATTTAGCATCGGCTATAACCGTGCCGCACGTATTGTAGATTCCATGGAGGACGCGGGGTTGGTCAGCTCAATGGGCAAAAGCGGTAAGCGTGAGCTATTAATGTAGCGTTTAGATTATATTAGACAATAAAAAAGACGAGTCACGAGAGTGGCTCGTCTTTTTTATTGAAAAAATATGATAACGCTCATGTCTGAATGACCAATCAGTTTTTTTATCAATTATCAGCACTCGTTTTTTATACTAAACTGACCTTTGTTGATAGCATAAATATCACTCAATTTTTAGAAGTCTTAGGTTCATTACTCAGCAAGGAGGCAGGTTATGTTTAAAGAATATACCCAATATGATGCCATAGCATTGGCGGCATTGGTCAATGCAGGTGAAGTCAGCGCTAAAGAGTTGTTAGATGCTGCCGTCTATCAAGCCAATACACTCAATCCAAAATTGAACGCCATCATCCATCGTTTTGATGAGCGTGCTTATCATGCTGCACAGGCGGGATTACCCTCAGGTATATTTAATGGTGTGCCTCATCTGCTCAAAGATTTGTCATTTGGCTTTGCCGATGAGCCAATCACGATGGGCAGTCGTAGTGTTAATATCATCTCTGAGAGCGACAGTGAAATCGTCAAGCGTATGAAAGCCACAGGTGTGAATACCTTCGGCAAAACCAATACGCCAGAATTTGGTTTAATCATTACCACCGAACCAAAAGCCCATGGTGCGACTCATAACCCTTTCAAAAAAGGTTACAGCTCTGGCGGCTCATCGGGCGGTAGTGCCGCGTCAGTGGCGAGCGGTATCGTACCGATGGCGGGCGCGGGTGATGGTGGTGGCTCAATACGTTTCCCTGCTGCTTGGTGCGCCTTATGTCATCGAGCCACCTGATGGCACATTTTTGCAAGCAGCGATGCGCGCACCAAGGCAATTAACTATTGCCTTACATCAACAGCCATTGATTGCCAATACTGTGGTGGATAAAGAAGTGTTAGCCGTATTAGAGCAAACGGCTAAGCAGCTAGAAGCCATGGGTCATCGTGTCATACCCGCTGAGCCGAATATTAATATCGAGCAGTTTTGGCATGACTTTATGGTGGTGGTCTGCACCCATACCGCTTTTACCATTGATAATATCGAGCGTGACTTTGGGGCAGAACATATCAAAAACCTAGAGCCTCAAACCTATAATATGGCATTGCTGGGTCGCTCATTATCAGCCGTTGATTTGGCGCATGCTAAGCATGGTTGGCATCACAGTCAGTATCAAACTGGTTTGCTACTCGAAACCTATGACATGATTTTATGTCCGACCGTGCCGACACCTGCAGTTAAGCATGGTGTATTGCCACCAAGTCGTATGGATGAAATGCTCATGCGTAGCGCAGGATTGCTCAATAAGGGCATCGATATGGGTAAGTATGCCTTTAGCTCAGGTATGATCGAAAAGCTTAGTCAGCCTGTACTGGGCAAAATGGCCTTTACACTACTGGGTAATATCACAGGATTGCCAGCGATGTCATTACCGGTAGGAATGAGTAAAAAAGGTTTGCCAATTGGGATGCAGCTGATTGGGCGTATGAATGATGAAGCGACATTATTCAGTGTGGCAGGGGAGATGGAACGAGCAGGGTTGTTTACCAAGGCAGCCTTTGAGAAGTAAGTTTGCATTCTATTGATTAAGTAATGATTACTTAATCAAATCGATAAATATCCATGCCTAAGCTATGATGCGCCATGCTTTGATGGACAACTGAGACACGCTGACCTGTACCTAGAGCAAAAAACAATGGCAACAGATGCTCGTCACTCGGATGAATATCTTTATAGTCAGGATATTGCTGCCAATCTAAAGCACTAGGAATGTCTGTTTTGAGCTGTTGTAGCAGCCATTGCTTAAATGCTTTAGCCGTTTGGTCAACACTATTTGCTTGCCAGCGTAATGCTTGCAGATTATGGGTAATGTTACCTGAACCGATGATCAGTATTTGCTCTTCACGTAGGCGCGCCAGCTGCGCACCCAATTGATAACAGGCGATACTGTCATAATGCTGCGGTAGAGAAACCTGTACGATAGGTATCTCAGCCTCTGGATATAAGTGCCTGAGCGGTGCCCATACCCCATGATCGCAAGCCCGCACCGGATTGACGCTACAAGTAATACCGCGTGCAGTGAGCTGCTGGGCAAGGGATTCAGCAAGTGCTGGCTGACCAGATGCAGGGTATTGAAGCTCATATAGCTCAGGCGGAAAACCTGAAAAGTCGTGCCAAGTCTTGGGTTGAGGATTACTGCTTATTTCGAGTTTGGCGGATTGCCAATGCGCTGACATAATCAGGATGGCACGTGGCTTTGGTAAGTTTTGCCCGATACGTGCCAGTGCACTGGTCGTGGCAGATTGTTCAATGGCAAGCGTGGGTGCACCATGCGAGATAAACAATGCTGGTAGCTTAGCTACATTTGACCCTGAAGCAGATACATCTGTCCAAACACCAGTCGCCGTAATAGGCGTTGGCGAATGAGAGTACGAGTCATCAGGCTGATGAATTGAATGAGGGACGTTAGGTGTCGCATGTTTTGGATATTTCATGTAGCGTTTATTAGGGCGCACAGCGATTTTTCAATCTTTTCTATCATTGATATTGTTGCTCATAAACTATCAGCACAGAATATCGGCACAAAATATTAGCACAGAGTATTAGCACAGAGTATGGCAGTGTTTAACGATTGCTTAATTGCCACGATGATAAGGATGATTGTTGTTGATACTCATCGCGCGATACAATTGTTCCATTAGCACAACACGTACCAGCGGATGCGGTAATGTCAGCGCTGATAGTGACAATTTTACATCAGCTTTGACTAATACTTCTGGCGATACGCCGTCTGCACCGCCGATCACCAGTGCAATATCATCGCCTTGCTGCATGCCATCAGCTAATTTATCAGCCAGCCCTTCTGTCGAAATCATTTTACCTTTGACATCCAATACCCATAGTTGCTCACGCCCTGAAGCATTATGAGCGGCTAATATTGCCTGTCCTTCTTGCTCACGGTATTGTGCCAAATTGGCATCAGAAGGGTTTTTTGCACGCTTTGCGGCAGCAATTTCCACGATTTCTGTACTGAGCATAGGTTGGATACGCTTAAAATACTCATCGAACCCCGTCTGTACCCATTTAGGCATTTTATTACCGACGGTTAAAATCCTTACTTTCATAGCCAGTACCACTTTAATTTTAGTCATTAGTAAAATGTAACAAAAGAATTCTACGCTGAAGTGAACGTAACAAACAAGATTTTACGAAGCTTTTTTATGATTTACTAATCTTCGATAAACAATAGGTCTTACATCAAAGCCTGTATGGTTTGCGAGACAGTATCTTCTGTATTTTGGTCATTATCGCTTACATCAGTTGGGCTAGGTTTTGGAATAATAGTAAGCTTGGCATCAGATTCAAAAACGATGGCTTCCACATCATCGAAACGATGCACTCCTTCAGAGCGCATCGCACATTCAATCTCTTGACGAGTCAGCCGCTCAGCGCGCATGGCATCTGGCAAAAACTGCCCTTGATAGAAAACAATACGCGGCTCTGACAAAATAAAACTGCTAAATTGCGGTGAGATAGAGGCGTATTTCGTAACTAAAAACTGCAATAGATAAAGTACTAAAATCGATGAAACCCCTTCGACAAAAGGAATGTCTTTGAGCAAAATAGTACTGGCACCAAGTGAACCGATCATCACGGTGACGATCCAATCAAAATTATTGAGCTGCGAGGTGGAGCGTTTACCTGAGACTTTAGTCACCAGTACGATCAACACATAAACCATGACAGTTGTCAAAACGATGCGTCCAAGCTTGTCTATATTGTCAAAAAAAACCATGTCCATGATAAATGCTCCTATTAAAATATAAAACCGTTAATCAGCCACAATCATCCAAAAGATTACCCATTAAAGTTAGCCTAACGGATTTTATGTATTAATAGGGAGAAAAATTTGTAGCACCTTGTAGAGGTTTGGCTGAGGTCTCCTCGCTCACATAGTTTTGCGTTTGGGGTCAAGCAGGCGATTGATCGCCCAAAGACTGATGCGAGCACTGACCAGTGTCAGCACCAATATCATCACCAACGATGAGACCAATGGCAATGGTTGCTGGACGGCCATCTCTAGTAGGACTTCGCGATTTACCGCATCAAACAACCAAAACCATATGGCTAAGAAGTAAATGACAGTCAGTAGCCAGACCACCGCGACGCCGCCAAACATTAAGCGATTGATTTCACCGCTATTCAATGCGCGCTGCTGATGTTTGATAAATTTATGAACCGCGATATAAGCCCCGATAATGATAGACAATACCGTTACCAGTTGCGAATTCACAGCAAGCTTGGTTTGAATCATCATAAATATTGCGCTAGCAAGCGTATAGCCTATCGCGAAATATCCTACATATTGTGTCAGTTTAGGCTGCGCTGACTCATGGTTTTTCGGCAGCGGCTTGCCACCTGAATGAGTCTTGGATTTATTGAGATTGGTTGTCTTGCGTGACATAAGTGAACCTTTATAAAGGTGAAAAATAGGATGTGAAAAACACTTAATGCTGCGCCGTCCAATCAAGCATCGCATCTAGCACGGGTCTGGCTGTATAAGCGTTATGTGCTTGCTCACTATTGATGAGTCCAACCACGACATAATCCTGTCCCGACAATCCTTTGACATAGCCTGCCATCGAGGTGACGTTGTTTAAGGTACCTGTTTTTATCCACGCACGACCAATGGCTGCTGATTCTGGTAGGCGTTCACTATGAGCGGTAATGGTGCCACTGACGCCAGCGATACCTAACGAGTTGACGTAAGCGTCAAAACTTGGATGGCTATAAGCATAAGTTAATAGCTCGCTTAGGTTGGCAGCTGTGATGGTACAGTCGCGGCAGAGTCCTGAACCATTGGTCAAATAGGGCGGCTGTGTGCTTAGATTGGTCTGCCACCATTGATTAATAGTTTGCAATGCGACAGGATAGCTCGTCGCAGTCGGCTTGCCAAATTGATACAAGCTATATGAACGATTAATAGCTTTATCGAGTGTTTTATTATCAGCTTTGTCATAAACACCAATCGATAGCGCCACTTGCTCAGTCATCACATTGTTTGAAAAGTGATTGATATCGTAAATCTGCTGCGTCAAATTCAATGATGGGTAGCTGACAATAGGCAGCGGTGATATAGGAAGTGCTGCCAGACCATGCGTTGATTTGGTGCTTTTCATTTTAGTGTAGGGCGCTTCTTGAGTGATGACATGACCACTCAGCGTATTGCCTAGCTCTTGCCATTTTGCGGCAATAACGCGTGCTGCAAAATCTTTGGCATCAGGATAAGCCACATAAAAAGCATGCTCTTGGCAGCTGTTTGGCAACTGAGTATTTAACACCAATTGTTTTGTTTGCCACTCGGGTGCGAGACTATAACGCGCTTGTCCACAGGTCGCCGAACGCGTATTTATGATGCTGGGCAAAGCATAATTTGCTAATTTTGGTGTATAAGTCAGATTTGCTTGGTCATCGTTTAACGGATAGCTTTTGATACCGATGGTACTAAAATTCACCAAAAAACCATCGGGACTGGCGTTATAAGGACGCAGTGGCGAATTGTCAAAGGCGGCAGGGTCTTTACTAACATTTTTAAAGACGCCGCTGTCAATGATAATATCACCGTCGATATGACGGATACCGGACGACTGTACTTTATAAAGGAGCTGTTTTAAACGCTCGTGGGTCATTTTTGGATCGCCGCTGCCTTGAATAATCAAATCGCCATGCAGACGGTCACCGATGACAAGGCCTGTATGATAGACACGGGTATGCCAAACAAAATCAGCGCCTAGGGTGTCTAAAGCAATAAAGCTGGGAACGAGTTTCATGGTGCTGGCAGGCGTGCGAGCGACATCAGATTGATGGTTCAGCAACGGCGAAAATGAAATTTTTATGGAGGCGTTATCAGTACTGATGTCATCAGTTTTATCGTTATTAGCATTGTTGTTAATGACAGCTGTTTTTGCCTTGTCACCCAATATCGTGGGGATGCTCTCTAAGCTTTGATAAGTGTAAGGATCATCGGTGTAAGCATGCAGTTTTTTCTCATGCTTTTCAATGGTACGCTGCTCAATAGTAATCAGCGTACTTTGTTGGCGCAAATGGTTATTACTGGTTTTGTCATTATTATTTTGCGTGGCTTTTTGAGAATTACTTTTTATATCAGCATTTATATTGGCAGTCGGTTTTGGCTGAAGAGCAGTGGGTTTAGATGAGCGGTGTGTGCTGCTATCAATAACCTGAATGGGAGCGGGCAGGTGACTGGCATTTTTATCACCGACTGGTGTGACGATAATACTAATATCAGCCTCTGTTAAATCGGCTCGTGATAATGCTGCTTCGATGGCTTTTGGTAGTGCTGCTTGTGCATGGATGGGCAATAGTGTCGCCGTTGCTAATAACGCCATGATAGGTACGTATTTAGCAGGCGGCTTCGACGGTCGCAGATAACGAAAAAAAGGGAATAATTTGGCAGTAAAAGCAGAGGAATGACGGAGTTTATAGGTGGGTCGCATGAGCATCTTTCATCAGGTGGCAAAAACAGCCTATGGTAACATGAGTTGCCGTTTTCGCGTAGATGGCAGGCGTAGATGAAAACCTGTTTTTATCTGAATTTGCAAAATGCGAACGCACGTTAGCGCACATGTAAAAATGCCATGGCGGTCATGATGGCGTCGTTATAAGCATCGTGAGCGCCTAGATCGGGTATATTATAGTGCGCTAAAATATTGGTCAGATGCTGCGCTTGGATAGATAGCCCTTGGGTTTGACCACTCATGCGCCGACTATATAAATGGCGCAAATCGATGACTTCGTTGGGTAATGCTGTGCCCATATAGCGTTTGACCAGAGGGTTTAAAAACGCTGTGTCTAAACTCGTACAAAACCCCACAATTGGGCGATTACCTATAAATGGCAACAACAGCGCCAGCATCTCATCGTAGCTCATACCATGCTCAACATCGGCAGTACGTAGACCGTGAATCACAATGGTGTCACGGTCTGGCATCACAGGTGGTCTGCATACGATATGCATGCCATTGCCAGTGTCGATTGTATTGTCATTGATATGAATCGCGGCGACAGACAATAAATGGTGATTTTTTGGATTGAGTCCCGTCATTTCGCAGTCAATCGCTATCCATTGCTTAGCCACAGGTTTGGTAAACATCGATGCCAATTCTGGGCGCTGTAGCTGCGTTTTTTGCCAAGCGCAGGATAACTGTGTTAGCCAACTCATAGTTGTCGCTCATCCATTTATGCGATTGTTGTACTTATGCGAGCTCTAGTTGATAATGCTGACGTAGCTGGTTTTTAAAGCTTTTAACAACGGCCAAACATTCTTTTAATAAGTCGCGCTCAAGCGCGGTCAAGGTCATTGGGTTGACTTGCCGTGCATGTTTATCATCGGTTGATAGGGCGACTGATAGGCGCTGTGCCATAAAAAACTCCAAGGCTTCTAGTAAAGTATCCGCTCGCTCTTGGGTCAAGGCGCGCGCTTGTACCAAAGCTTTCAGACGATTTTTACTACTGGGCAGCTCTAAGATATCGTTTTCTAATGCCAAGGTACGAATGCCATGAACCAGTGGAAAGATACCGGCTTTCTTTAGGTCAATGTCTTCTGACCCGGATTTACCACCAAGCAAAGGCACGAACTTTTGCCACCACTGATTGACATCACCGAACTGTAGCGCGGCGCGCGCGAACTGGCGTACAAACATAGGGTCTGACTGCCTGTGGGCAACCTTTAAATGTTGACGCACCTGAGTCAATAATGACTCATCTCCGCAGACATATTCGCCATCGAGTATGGCGGACAAATAAATACCATGCATGGGATCCGTATTTCTAAACCATAAACCAATCTGGGCATTAAACTGTTTTAGCGGCTGTCGCCACATAGGGTTGGTCATCATGATATTACCATCGCACAGTGGATAACCGAGGTCTGCTAAATGCTGATTAAAAGTATCCGCAAATTCTGCCAGATCAGGGTGAGTATAGCCGTCACGTAAGATGAGCGCATTGTCTTGGTCAGTACGCATGATTTGCTCACCGCGCCCCTCGGAGCCCATCACGATCAGGCAGGTATTTGTCATGACCTCATCAGGCACGATAAGCTGCCAGAGCTTAGTAAATACCTGTGCATTCAAGGTCTGTACCATGCGGCTGATATTACCGATTTTGACACCGTTTTGATGTTGTGCGCGAATGTAACGACCGATAAGCTCGACGGCGGTATCTAAGCTCGATAAGTCTTTTGCTTGCTCGATTTGGATACTAATGAGCTGTGAATGATGACCAATATGCGCAAGCATATCGCTTTGTCCCAATATACCGACGACATCCCCATTTTGATCCATCACTGGTAGCCGATGGATGCGATAGCGGGTCATGGTCAATAATGCATCGCCAATCTCATCACTGGCTTTGATGGTACGCAGGTTAAAATTAGCATAGCGCTGGCAGGGGGTAGTGGCTGGATCTTGCTGGTCACTCACGGCGCGGCAAATGTCGGTATCGGTCAAAATACCCAATAGATGACCAGTACCATATTGCATCTCTCCCTCGTTTTTTAGGTGGTCTAAGGGTTGCACCAGTACGTGTTTTAGCCCCGCTTTCGTCATGATAGACGCGGCTTCGTACAAGCTGTTACTAGCGTTGACGATATGGACTGGCAACAGATTGACATCAATGACGGGCTGCAACATGATTTGCTGCACTTCTTGTTGGTCATTGTAGCTGGCAGAGACTATGGATTTATTATTGCGGCGCTGCTGTAATGCCTTTAGCCGTTCGGGCAATTTGTCTGATAGCATTTGGCGTACTAGATGATTTTGGGCGCTGATTTTATCGACTGCGCTACCAGCGACTTGGAGCAGCAAGGTATCCTCAGCGGCTCGAAACTGATAGGTCTGCAGTGCTTCAGTATTAAGGCTATTTTCAGTCAATGATTCAGGCAGACGACGGCTGTCGAACCAGTCGTTATTATTGAGATGGTCGGAGTGATTACTACCCAAGTAAGAGGCAACAAACTCACCATCAAGCAATTGCTCAATCTGCCCTTTAATGACCACATACAGATATTGCAACTCTTCGGCAGTTAGATTCTCATTTTTGGCAAGGTAGCGGATTTGGGTGTTTTTTCTGATGCTTTGGCGTTCAGCCAGACTCAATACGTCAAAGGGCGGCTGGGTAAAATCAAGATGGGGCATGGCATCATCCTTGATGGCATATTTGGTAAAAGATAATCGATGATAAAAGACACTTCACTATAGCATTATTAAAGCAAAAAACCTCTAATAACCACAGTAATATTGTGGCTATTAGAGGTTGCTGTTTTTTTTGAAACTTTTGCGTATAAAGTGACTGCTTATGCGCCTAGTAATTTTTGAATACGGTTTATTGCTTCGCGGCTCTCATCAACACTCGCAACGAGCGCAATGCGCACATAGCCTTGCCCAGGGTTTTTGCCATCAATATCACGTGACAGATAGCGCCCTGCTAGTGCGTGAATATTGGCCTGCTCATACAGTGCTTTGACAAACCGCTCATCATCCCCATCGAACGGCTCAGGGACCTTTATCCAAAAGTAGAATCCAGCCTCAGGCATTCGTAACTCTAGTAGTTCACCAAGCTCAGACATCCACAAGGCAAACTTTTCTTGATACAGAGCGCGATTGTGTGCCACATGCTTTTCATCTTGCCATGCAGCGATCGAGGCGAGCTGATGTGGTATCGGCATCGCACAGCCTTGATAAGTACGATATTGCAGGTAAGCTTGCAAAATATTGGCATCACCTGCCACAAACCCTGAGCGCAAACCAGGCAGATTTGAACGCTTAGATAAAGAGTGAAAGACAATACAGTTTTTGAAATCATGACGACCGAGGGCAGCGCAGGCTTGCAATAGTCCAATCGGTGCCGTATCAAAATACAGCTCGCTATAGCACTCGTCACTGGCAATAATAAAATCGTACTGATCTGACAGACGAATGAGATACTCCCAATCCTCCATCGTCATGACCGAGCCAGTCGGATTGTTCGGACTACAAACAAACAGCAACTGCGTGCGCGCCCAAACATCTTTTGGTACGGCGCGATAGTTACCTTTAAAGTCATCGTCCAGTGTGCAAGGCACAAAATAAGGCTCGGCTTGCGCCAGTATCGCTGCACCCTCATATATTTGGTAAAAAGGGTTGGGCATCACTATTGTAGGAACAGTCGTAGGAGCAGCCATAGGAGAAACGGCAGATAACGGGTCAGAGACAGACAGCGGACTACTCTCTGTATCGCTTACTTTATGATCCACGACTGCTTGTACCAGACTAAAAATAGCCTCGCGTGTGCCCATTACTGGCAATACTTGCGTATTGGCATCGACATGGTTCAAAAAGAAGCGTTTTTCTAGCCAATGCGCGATGGTTTGGCGCAGCTCAAACATGCCATTAGTCGTTGGATAACGACTTATTTTGTCCAAATTTTCACGTAGTACGTCCAGCACGAACGCTGGCGGCTCATGTTTTGGTTCACCAATACCGAGCTTGATTTCACTGTAGTCATGGGCTGGCACACTGTTAGCAAGCAATGTTGCCATCTTTGCAAAAGGATAAGGATGCAGATACGTTAAGTTGTGATTCATAAGTAGGGTAACTATAATAGACAATTAATAATAAAGTTATAAAGAAAAATTACATTTAAGCAGTGTAGCACTTCTCTTATTTTTTGTCTTTTACTTCTCATGCTCAAGCTGCTTAGCTATTTAACCATAAATTATAATAACTAATGAAGCCGTCACAGATTTAAAAATCCTAAAAAAAGCTTATCAATTGATGACTTATAACAATACAAAAAACTGCTGTCAGCCCTAATGATAGATTATGGTGAGGATAATTTGATATGCCTAGTATCTCAAAAACTAATGATCTTAACGCGACAGACATTCAAGATGAAAATTTTGATGATGCGCAACAGCGAACCAAATTGTACGAATTATTAAAACAGCGGGAGCAAAGCTGGTGGCAAGCTCGCCAGCAATTAATCAGCCATAAAGAACGAAAGATGTTTTGGTACGGTGAAAACAGCTTGATGATGTGGTTACTGTGGTAACTGGTCAGTTACGTGATCGTTGCGATGGTGCTGATGTTGCTTAGCAATCAGCTCGGTATTTTACTGCCCTTATGGCAATATATTGCTTTATTTGTTTTACAGACAGTGATTTTTGTGGCCATGCTCGCGTCCAAAAGTCGAATGGCAGACAGCTTGCAACGTAAAATTGATAAAGATGAGTTGATGCGCGAAGAGGCACTGAATGAGATGATTATCTTAGCAGAGGACAGCCTTTATCCCGATGTGCATGCCAAATCGCCTATTTCTCTAAGACAGATATCTGAGTGTTTTGGCAGAGATTTTCATTTAGCAAGTTTACATTGTTTGCTGCAAAAAGAGGTCAACGCTGGGCGCTTAATACTGACGCAAAAACAGATAGAAGCAGAGATTCTGCCACCAGATCTTGCGGATGATGAGCTCAATGAGCACGCTAGCGAAATGATATATAAAAGCACCTTATAAAAGGTGCTTTTGGTATTAATGGGTTAAAAAATACAAAGCATGCCATCAATGAATGGATGATACACACTGAGTATTTATCTTAGACTTATCTTGTAAGCCTATTTGTTCAATCACATTTGCTGTAAGCAGCAGGCTGCTCTCTTTGCATACTGAGACTGGCCATCAAGGCGGATCGTAGTGCGTCAAGTCTAGCAGCAGATAGCGGTTCATCATTTTGATCGCTGATATAAAACATATCTTCTGCACGTTCGCCCAAAGTGGTGATACGCGCCGCATGCACCTCAATTTTCTCCTGCAAAAATACCTGTCCTACTCTTGCCAATAGTCCCGGCTGATCAAGGGTTTCTAAGCTCATAATATGCTGATCAGAAGCCTCGTTAAACTCAAAATTAATCACCGTGGTTACTTCAAAATGTCTAAGCTGACGCGGTATGCGCTTATTGGTAAGTTTCAGTACTGTCGGGTCTTTAAAGGCATTGATTAAGCGCTGTTTGAGCTCTTGTTGACTGTCCTCATCGACCAATAGTGTGCCACTGGGATCGAGCAGTACATAGGAGTCCAAAGCAAAATCGCGGGTAGCAGTAATGATACGGGCGTCTAAAACATCCAAGTTCATTTGATCGAATACAGCCATGGTGACTGCAAACAGGTTCGTCTGATCTTGGGTATAAACAAAGACCTGTACCGCATCAAGGGCCAACTCACGATGCTCACGTAATACCACCAATGGCGGGCTATCTGCATTAGAAGCAAGACCAATCGGCGGATGGTTCAAAATGGCCTCGGTATGCCATAAGATGTCTTCAGGAATTTCTCTCAAGAAATATTCATCACCCAAATCATCCCATAGCCTCAAGACTTCATCACGATTCATGTGTTGATTGTTGACATTATCGAGCATCGCTAAGGCTTGGGTTCGTGTCGCACTGATCATATCTTGGCGGTTAGTAGGTGCATCGATATCAGCGCGCAAAATGCGCCGAGTTTGTGAGTATAACTGTTTCATTAATGTGGCACGCCAGCTGTTCCACAACTGTGGATTGGTCGCATTCATATCCGCAACAGTGAGCACATATAAATGATTGAGGTGGGTGACATTACCGACTAAATTGGCAAAAATAGTGACCACTTCTGGATCTGAGATGTCTTTTTTCTGAGCAGTCATCGACATCAATAAATGATAGCGAGTGAGCCAACCAACCAAGTTGGCATCTGCCAGACTCATACCATGCGCCAAACAAAATTCAGTCGACTCAGTTTGTCCAAGCTCACTATGGTTGCCACCGCGACCTTTGGCAATATCATGGAACATGGCGGCCAGTACCAAGATTTCCTTGCGCTCGATACGCTGAAAGATAGAGCTGACCAGTGGGAAGTCTTCATAAAACCGTGGGTCGGTGAAGCGATGCAAAATCCGAATCAAAAATAAGGTATGCGCATCAACCGTATAACGGTGAAATAAATCATATTGCATCAGACCCGTCACTTGGGCGAACGCAGGAATGTAGCTGCCTAAGACGCCGTAGCGATTCATGGCACGCAGGCGATGAAACAGATAATTCTGCTCTTTTAAATTGGCTAAAAAGAGCGCTTGGTGAGCGGGGTTATCACGGTAGACTTGATCGATGCCACGCGCGGCGATTTTTAGCGCACGCAACGTATGAGTACGCACGTTTTTGATACCGTACTGACCCATCAGTAAAAACATCTCTAGGATAGCATCAGGGTGCTGAGCAAAAACCCGATGATGCGCCATGGCGATTTGGTCACCAACTTGGTTGAAGCGCGCATTGATTGGCTGCTTTTTTGGACGCTCATCATCAGGCAACTGCGGCTCTATAATCGTCTCGTAATAGTGATTGGTCAGCATCTCAGACAGCGTTGATATCTGCATGGCACAGCGATAATAGTCGCGCATAAAACGCTCGACGGCGGCATTTGGCTGATCGTCTGGCTGCGTCTCATAACCCATCAACTGGGCAATTTCACGCTGATAATCAAACAGCAGCTTGTTTTCATTGCGACCAGTCAATACATGCAGATAATGACGTATTTGCCATAAATAACCTTCTGCAAAGTTCAGCTCATCGAACTCTTTTTTAGTCAAAAAGTTTTGTTGTACTAAGTCATACAGCTTACCCACTCGAAAATAGCGTTTGGTTACCCAGCCGATGATATGAATGTCGCGTAGACCACCAGGGGCGGTTTTTATATTGGGTTCAAGGTTGTACTCGGTGGCATTGTGCTGTAAGTATCGTGCTTTAGCTTCTGCGATTTTTACTTCAAAAAACTCACGTGGCGACCACTGTTTATTGACAATTTGAACGGGCACATCCTGTAAAGCCTCATTACCAATTAATAGCCGAGCTTCTAGCTGGGCACTGGCAATGGTGTGATCGAGCGACGCCTCTAAAGCGTCATTAACACTACGTACCGAGAGAGCAGGCTCTAATCCTATATCCCACAATAGCGCCACCAACCGATCTATTTTCCCACTGGCATCAGCACCAATCTCATCAGGGGAGAGCAATAAAATGTCGATGTCTGAATAAAGCGACAGCTCGCCGCGACCATAACCGCCTGTGGCAAATAAAGCCAAATCTGTTTTATCCAGCTCAAACCAGTTAAACAAGGCAGTCAGCAATTCGTCGATCGCACCAGAGCGTGCCGCGACCAATTGACGAATATTGACACCGCGTTCAAGTGCACGGTTAATATCTTGATTAATTTGAGTCAACCAGTGAGGAATACCCAGTAGCGACTTTTCAGTGACAGGGGTGTCCGCTAGCAGTGATGCGTTTGTCGCTATATCCTTTGATAATAGAGGTAAAGGTGTCAGATCGATAGAAGCGACATCACAAGTAAACATGAGTGTTATCCCGTTAAGAGTTTTAAAATAAAACGTTTCAGCTGAAAAGCGTAGAATCACCAGTGTGCTGGTAGCTGACACAAGCCACAAATATAAGTTACCAATATAAGTTATTAAGTCATCAGAGTATAAAGATAAAAAGCGGGTGAGCACAATACTCAATATGACCTAATTATTGGCCAAAAAAAAGACCGCCTAGGCGATCTTTTTTGATATTACTGGGTCAAAAAACTTAGGTCTTCTTCAGGGCGAGTGGTAAACACCTCACAGCCATTATCGGTCACGACCATCGTATGCTCCCACTGTGCTGACAGCTTACGGTCTTTAGTAATTGCCGTCCATTCATCAGGCAAAATCTTGGTTTGCCATGTACCTTGGTTAATCATCGGCTCGATGGTAAAGGTCATGCCTGTTTTTAGCTCAAAGCCTGTACCTTTTTTGCCATAATGCATGACTTGCGGCTCATGGTGAAACTCATTACTAATGCCGTGACCACAGAACTCGCGAACGATACTGAAACGTTCAGGCTCGACCACTGCTTGGATAGCAGCACCGACATCACCTAGACGCGCACCGTTTTTGACGACACTCATACCAGCATATAGGGCGTCTTGTGCCACTTTGCAGATACGTTGTGCCATGATAGAGCCGTTACCAACGATCCACATTTTTGAGGTATCGCCATAGTAGCCATCTTTTATCACGGTCACATCGATATTGATGATATCACCATCTTTCAGTAGCTTGTTTTCGGCTGGAATACCATGACAAACCACATGATTAATCGAGGTACAAATTGATTTTGGGAAGCCATTATAGTTAAGCGGTGCAGGAATAGCCTGTTGCACATTAACGATATAGTCATGGGCGATTTGGTTAAGTGCCTCGGTACTGATGCCAACTCGAACGTGCTCATCGAGCATGACAAGGACATCACTGGCAAGTTTACCGGCCACGCGCATTTTTTCTATGGCTTCTGGGGACTGGATAAGGGATTTTTTAGTCATCATTATATTACTTATAGTTATGGAATTAATGGCTTGAATTATAACATAAATGAAGACGCTACTGTTTTACGTTAAGTGATAGTGAACCTATCATTATTATTGATAATAATTGCTTTACAGCGAAGTAGGAGCAGTTGTGACCCTCTAGTCACGATAATATATTCATATTTTGACAATTTAGTTGAATGTTACAGAAGATATAAGTAATGTAATTTTGCATGCTAAAGGAATTAGCAGCAATCTTTGCCGATATTATGAGGTAAAGATAATCAAAATTAATGATAACAAGGACGTTATTATGACGCTAAAATCTTCTCTAGCTTCGGCTTTCACGCCCAGCGCATTTCTCCCCTCACTTGGTGCTATCGGTGCCGGTGTACTCTTAATGGCTCTACAAACCACCTCGGCTCAAGCTGCTGGTCAATACTATAATTGCGCCAATTCAACCGGATGTGAGCTGGTCAGCAACAAATACTGGACGTCAAATCATACTGATACAAAATACCCAATTGTTATGGCACATGGTCTTGGCGGCTTCACTAACTTGTTTGGGATTATCGACTACTTCAATGGCATTCCTCAAGAGTTGATGAAAGGCGGCTCAGAGGTATATACCACCAAAACGTCAGCCGTCAATAACAGTGAGATTCGCGGAGAGCAGCTGCTACAACAAGTCAAAACCATCACTGCCATTTCAGGTGAGCCTAAAGTCAATTTATTTGGACACAGTCAAGGCGGTATAGATATCCGCTATGTCGCTGGCGTCGCGCCAAAATATGTCGCATCAGTCACGGCAGTCTCAAGCCCAGAACAAGGGTCAAAAACGGCAGATTTTGTCAAAAACACCCTCGAGCCAAACAACACCACAGGTAATCCATCCAATGTCACAACACAGCTAGTCTCAGGCGTGTTCAATTTGATTGGTGGCTTTACAGACGTTGGTTCAGGTATCAGTTTTAAAGAGATACAAGAGCAAGATGGCTGGCAAGCGCTCGTGGCTCTATCAACCGATGGTGCGGCTAAGTTCAATGCCAAATTTCCTGCGGCAATGCCAAAAAATTATTGTGGTCAGCCGACCAGTACTGCTGTCAATGGCATTAAATATTATTCGTTCAGCGGGGTGGGGCAAATAACGAGCGCACTGGATCCTAGTGATTATCTATTGGCAGCAACGAGCGTGCCATTTGCAGGCGAGTCTAATGATGGGTTGGTGTCTGCTTGCTCAAGTCGTCTTGGTTATGTGATTCGGGATAATTATAGAATGAACCATTTGGATTCAGCCGATCAAGTATTAGGTCTGACGGCATGGGGCGATTCTGAGCCAAAATCTATCTATCGTACTCAGGTCAATCGTCTTAAAAACGCTAACCTTTAATAATGTAAGCTTTTAATAACATACGCTTTTAAAAACATAAGCCTTTAAGCTGACTTATAAAAAGAACCCTCATCTATGTCGAATAATCGCCGCCCAGCCTATCTACCAATAGTTATAATCGCCGTGGTTAGCATAGCCATAACGGCGGCGGTGATTATGTGGTTCAAACCTGATAATACACGTATGGCTACAGCGCAACCAGTATCCAGTGCCCTCACTAATGAGGCTGATGCTACTCTATCAACTGCGCTGGATAATGGCCAAGTAGTGCAAACAACTGCCGCCCAAAACCAGTCTCTATTTGTCACTGGATTGGAGCATTTGCCGCGCTCATTACAAGGCACGCAAATTGACGGCGAAATCATCATTGACGAAAATAAGCAGTTGGTCGTCACTGAAGGTCTACGGCGTTTATTCGATTATTTTTTGTCGGCGCTGGGTGAAGAAGATGAAGCGGTTATTTATGCCCGTGTTGAAAGCTATATTCGTCACCACACGCCAGAGCCTGCCGCTAGTCAAACGGTCGCTATATTTGACCAATATATTACCTATCTTAAAGCCATTACTGAAATAGAAGAACGTTATGGCAATCTGCAATTACAAGCGGCAAAAAGCGGTGAGCTGGATCTAAATGTCGTCGCTCAGCAAAAGCAAGATGTAGCCAAGTTGCGTCAGCAGTATTTTACTAAAGAAACCATTACCGCCTTCTTTGGTGCAGAAGAAGAGTATGATGATTATAGTATGGAGATGGTCAGAATTAACCAAAACCAGCAGCTAAACGATGTGCAAAAAGAGGCAACACGGCAGAACTATATAAGCCGTATGCCGGATAATGCGCTCAAAGCCGGTATCACCCAGCAAGCCAATCTGAACGAGCTGATGAATCGCACAAAACAGATGCAAGCAAAAGAAGCAACGGCTCAGGAATTGTATAACATGCGTCGTGATCTGGTAGGTGCTCCAGCCGCCGCACGCCTCGCGCAAGTCGATGCAGAAGATGCCAACTTTGCTCAACGTTTCGACCAATATCAAGCCCAAAAACAGCGCTTATTAAATCAAAGTGCAGATAAAACGCAAGCACAAACCCAAATCAATCAAATCGAACAGCAGCTATTTAGTGAGGCTGAGCGCAAACGTTTGGTAGGCTATGCTGCTTTGCAACAACAGAACCTCGCCAATCTAGAGTAATGCCTAGCATAAATGAGTAAAACGGTAATTTTAACGAGAAATTATCGGTTTTTAGGGTATATTCGAGAAGTTATATAAAAAGTGTTAGCAGTTAATGTACTGTCTAACAATAGAGGTTAGCAAAAAGACTATAGAGCGCAACAAATAACAGGGTAATCATACACTCAATCTATAATGACAGTTAAGCTCCAGTTGTGCACAATGACCGCATTATTGAGAGTAATGAATAAAGCAGTAAATTTATCATAATAAAAACGAATGTTTAGGATAAGAGCTATTTTTTTATTCTAAAAAAACCACTAGAGGAGTTTATATGAAAAACATGACTAAAATGATGATGGCAGCGACGCTTGCGGTAGGTACATTGGCTGCTGGTTGCCAAACCACGCCTAGCGTAACAGCGCCGGTGACTCAACCAATTACTTCTAATACGCTACAAGCATATGATTGGCAGCTGGTTGACGCAAAACGCAGCAATGGCGATAAGGTTAGCCAATTGTTCTTTGATCCAGCGAAGCCGTTGACGCTAAAGTTCTTCAAAGACAGCGGCAGTGACCGTGTGACCTTTATGAACACCTGTAATAACATGGGCGCTGACTACAAGGTGGTGAATGGCAATGTCGTATTAGGCAACGTTTTATCTACTATGATGGCATGCCCTGAGCCACAAGCAAGTTTTGATACTGCGACTTTAGCGACCGTACAAGGTAAATATAGCATCAGTAAAAATGCCAATAACACGCCTATTTTGACCATTACCAATAGCAATCAAGTTGCCCATTTCAAAGCTGTTTCTAAATAATTCAATCATTACAGATGGTTTTTAAATAGTATTTGCTAAAAGCAATATTCGATAAAAGTAACGTTGAATAAAAGCAATGTTCTATAAAAGTTAAATGTAGCTTTAAAAGTACCTCACTATCTAGTGGGGTATTTTTTTGTCCAAAATTTGGCATGGTTTACGCTACACTGTCATTTGCTATTAAGTAAAGTATGTAGGCTAGAATGCTTTAATGCGCTCAATCTTTTAGCCTTAATTGTCAAGATTCTCAGTACGCAATAATCAACACTTTATTGGACGTTATTTTATGTCAAAAATGCTTGTATCAAAATCATCCGTCAATATAAGAACGATAAGTAATATCACCGCACTAACGACTTTTATCCTGTTAACGGGTTGTCAGACCTTACCTAGTACGATGTCTAAAACGATGCAAGCACCTGCTAATAATATGAGTGCGAGCAATCCACTAACGGCGCAAATGTCAGCGATAGATCGGCAAGGGCGCATTGCGTATGTCGAGGAGCAAGGAATCGGAGCTGCAAAGATGTCGACGCTTTATAGCATTCGTCCTGATGGTAGTGATCGTCAGTTAATCGATCAGCTTAATGGTTATATTTATGCGCCAGCGTGGTCAGCTGATGGGCAACTGCTGGCATATAGTAAACAAGCGCCGCGCCAACACCCTAAGATTTATATCTATGATCGCAAAAGCAACATCCGCAACCTTGCGGTAAATGCTGAAGGCAGCAATATGTCAGCGTCGTTCTCACCTGATGGGCAAAAACTCCTCTATAGCTCGACGGTCGGCGGCAATGCTGATATCTATGAGATACGTCTGAGCGATGGTAAGACCACACAGCTCACTACGTTACCGAGCACGGAAGTACAGCCAAGTTACGCCAGTGATGGGCAAAGTTTTGTCTATACCAGTGATAAAGTCCGCGCTGGACGCCCACGTATCTATCGCTATAACTTCGAGACTGCTAGTGCCACGCCTGTGCCAACAAGTGGCTATGTCGCCAGTCCGCAACTGAGCTTGGACGGTCAGCGCATGGCTTATCTCAATGGTCGAAAGGCCGCCGTTATGACGCTGGCTACAGGGCAAATCACCAATCTAGCAGAGACTGGACTTGATGAACCAGCGCGTCTGTCACCATCTGCACAGTATGCTGTCTATCCGACAAAGCTTTCACAAGTGGACGGTCAAAATGGCGGCAGCTTGGTCATTCACTCATTATCTGGTAATACAAGCTATGCCATTGGTAGTAAGGTGGGCGGAGTTGTACGCTCGCCGATATGGGGACGTTAAAGGCAAAACCTATGTATTATGTAATGGAATGTATATATAATCCTTTATAAAACAACATAAGTTGATTTAAAAAATGTAAACTTGGCAGCATTAATTCGAGTGAGCATCATCCACATAATACCAATTTGCATAACCAAGTCATTGAGCTAATAGATTGGGTGAGCAAAAGGAGAATACGCGCAATGCAAGAAGCTTTTTTAGTCTTTATCACTAAAATCAGTTTATATCCTACGATTATTTTTACAGGGCTTGTGATGTTCGTCACCTTATATTGGGTTGTGTCTTTACTCGGTATGGCAGATATGGATAGCGTAGACCTTGGTGAGTCAGGCGGTGATGCTGATGTCTCTACCTTATCATCGACTGGTTTTTTTACGGGTCTCATGCTCAAATTTGGTCTTTACGGTGTCCCTTTAATCATCATACTAAGCTTAATTAGTTTGATCGGTTGGTTGCTCAGCTATTTATATACTAGCTTTTTACACCAATATTTCGATTCTGGCGTTCTGTATTATTTATTCGGTACAGGGGCGCTCATTTTCGTATTGGTCGTATCCATGTGGTTGACCGGTATTATTATTTCGCCGATTCGCAAAAATATCGCCAAAATTCCCAAACGTAATTCGTCTAATAATGTGGGTAAAGTCGCTGTTGTGCGTACGCTTAGTGTCACAGATAAACATGGCGAAGCAGAGCTAAATGATGGCGGTGCAGGATTGATATTAAAGATTCGTTCAGACACCAATGATGGTTTGCTAAAACAAGGTGATAGAGTGATGTTAATAGAGTATTTAGACGAAGCCAATACCTATCGAGTTGCTGTCGTCGAAGATAAAAAAATATTGTAAAAGTATGAATAGAGCTAATTGTTTTAGAAGTAATTGATTGTCAGAAATAGCAAGTTTTTAGAAATAGCACGAATCGTTTTAAATTTGGTTATAGTCGGTTCAATGTAGTTCAGATATCAGAATGGTGCGTGACAGGGCTATAAAGCGCACATGCTATAAACAGTGCTATAAATAGTAGAGTTAGCTGGCTTGATGGCGTATTTGATTTATATTGAATGGATTATGGAATGTTTTAATTAAAGGAATGGATATGGACACACTCATTATCGTCGGCGTGGTTGTAGTGCTGGCGTTTGTTTTTATGATGGTCGCACTATTGATGCTCAAGGCCTTTTACTTTAAGGTCGAGCAGGGCAAAGCACTCATTATTAACGGTGTGAGTAAAATTGCCGTACGTTTTGATGGTGGTTTTGTTTGGCCAGTCATCAACAAAAAAGAATTGATGCGCATATCGCTCATCACGTTAGAAGTGGACAGACGCGGTAAAGAAGGTTTGATTTGCGCAGACAACATGCGTGCTGATATCACCGTGGCATTTTATTTACGCGTCAATGAAACCGAAGAAGATGTGCTAAAAGTCGCCAAATCGGTTGGGGTTGAGCGTGCATCAGATAAAGTCGCTGTCAACGAGCTGTTTAATGCTAAGTTCTCAGAAGCCTTAAAAACAGTTGGTAAACAGATTGATTTCGTCAAACTGTTTGAAAACCGCAGCGAGTTTCGTGACAGCATCGTTCAAGAAATTGGTAACGATCTGAATGGTTATGTCTTAGAAGATGTGGCGATTGATTACTTAGAGCAAACGCCAAAAATATCGTTAGACTCAAGTAATATCTTAGATGCTGAAGGTATCAAAAAGATTACTCAATTAACGGCCTTTCAAAACGTCATCACCAACGAGCTTGAGCGTGATGAAGAGCTGGCTGTTAAGAAAAAGAATGTCGAAACCAGAGAGGCGATGTTAGAGCTTGAGCGTCAGCAAGCCGATGCCGAAGCCAAACAGCAACGTGAAATCTCGTCAGTGATTGCACGCGAAACGGCTGAAACTCGCAAGATTGAAGAAGAAGAGCGTAAAAAGTCTGAAACGGCTGTTATCTCGGTTGAGCAGGATTTGGCCATTCAGCGTGAGAATCAGCAACGTGAAATCGAAGTAGCAGGGCAAAATCGTCTGCGTGCGGTCGTCATTGAAGAAGAGAAAGTGACGCGTGCCCGTGATTTAGAAATCGTCTCTCGTGAGCGTGAAGTTGACTTGCAACGTATCGAAGCTGAACGTGCGATTGAGCTTGAGAAAAAAGAAATAGCCAACGTCATTCGTGAACGTATCGCAGTGGACAAAACGGTTGCGCAAGAAGAAGAGCGTATCAAAGAAGTCCGCGAAATTAGCGAAGCTGAGCGTTCTAAGCAAACACGTGTGCTAGCAGCAGAAGCCGATGCGGAAGAAATCAAAGTACGTCAGGTGAAAAAAGCCGAAGCAGAAGAGCTGTCTGCCAAGCATAAAGCCGTCGAAATCACTACGCTTGCCGCTGCGAATCTTGAAGCATCTGCCAAAGATTCAGAAGCCAAAATTAAAATGGCCGAAGGTATCAAAGCAGAAGAGTCGGCGCATGGCTTTGCTGAAGCGGCTATCCAAGAAGTCAAAGCCGCTTCTTTGGAAAAAGAAGGCATTGCGAAAGCCAATGTTATCAAAGCGACTGGACAAGCTGAAGCACAATCAGATCGTGAAAAAGGCATGGCAGATGCTGAGGTTATCGCGGCTCGTGGCGAATCTAAGGCAAAAGCGGAACGTGATATTGGTATGGTCGATGCAGAAATCATCGCCGCTCGCGGTGAATCTACTGCCAGAGCTGAGCGTGAAAAAGGCATGGCAGATGCTCAAGTCATCGCGGCACGCGGTGAGTCAAATGCCAAAGCAGAACGCGAAGTTGGATTGGCAAAAGCCGAAGTTACTCGTGCACATTTCCAAGCCGAAGCAGATGGTCTGGTCGAGAAATTCAATGCCATGGGTAGCATGAGTAAAGAAGCACGTGAGCACGAAGAGTTCCGCATGAGCCTTGAGACGGCCTTGCAAGAAGCGCTTGCCTCAATTGATGCTGGTAAAGAGATTGCGAAAGAAAATGCTGAAGTATTGGCAGTGGCACTACAGAAAGCCAAAATCGATATTGTTGGCGGTGAAGCGCATTTCTTTGATAATTTTGCCAAGTCACTGTCTATCGGTAAAGCCATTGATGGCCTAGCAGGTAAGTCAGATACATTGAGCGGTATCATCAATGGTGTGATGGCCAGTCAAGCCATGAAATCAAACCAGAAAAATGATGATCAAGCGGTTTAATGCTATATCAGGTCGAATTGACAGATATTTATATATCCAGCATTAGTAAGCAACATTAATATCAATAAAGAATCTGTCGTGTAGGCGGCAGATTTTTTTGGCTAACTCATCATGATTCAGAACGACGAATCATGATGAGTTGGTTAATCTAAAAAAATAGCAGTGACGACTTGTTTTTTTAGATTAGCCAAGTGCTTCTTTACTTTCAATGATTCTTTATGGCCAAAAATTCTCTTATAGTGGATTCAATTTAAAAGAAATGCAAGGCAACCGAGTGCAGATGTATATGTGATACTTCAAGCGAGGTTAACGCTGTAGCTCTTTTATAAAGGGTTGACTATATTACGTAAAAACAAAAACGGACGAGCAACGATGGCGGATACGCAAGCTTCAAAAAACTCAAATAGCAACGATAAAAATAACGCTAATCAAGCCAACCAAACCGATCAGGCAGTTGCCTCGGGCAATGCTTATGAGCTCATCAAAAAGCGTTTAACCGAGCAAGGCAGCCGCTTAGAGCAGCAGACCGCTACGCTCAATAATTCGCGTCTCGAAGAGTTTGGCAGCACCCAGATGCAAGTTATTGCCCGTACTCGTATTCGTACCGAGCACAACTGTGTGGCACAAGACATGGTGCAGGTAGGCGATTATTTGCTGTTTGGCTACAACGTTTTTATGGGGCTCAAACGCGCGAGCAATATTAAAGACGTATTGTCGTTATATCGTCTGAACGAGCCAGCTGGTAATGAAGAAGAGTATCAGCTCGAAGAGGTTGACTTAAAAGGTACTTTTTTGGCTCAAGATGCCTTTGTCCAAGATTTCAATGAGCTGTATCGATACTACAAGCAAACGCGCCTGATTCAAATAACAGTTAAAGACAGCAAATTGCTGTTGGCGTTTCAGATTGGCGAGCGTATCACCGATATTCGAGTGTTCCGTTTTGCGCTAGATTTTAGCCAAGGCACACCAGAGTCAGCACAAGTCGCTTATGTGGACAATCGAGGCGAGCGTGATATTGAGCTGCCGCCTGCTTATGATTTTGACTGGATTGAGACCACACGCGATCAAATGGTGAATGGCAAATATCCCCATATGAATATCTTAGACACGATATTCGTGGAAACGGTCGGTGGTGATTTGACTATTAAGATTGAGGACAATACGCAGTCAGGGCAAGGTATTTATAGCGAACCAGTCAATGACCGTACCCAGTCGCTGACCGATGCTGAGATTGCGTATGCCAAAGTCGGCAGTCTAATACTGCTTAAGATATTGCCTTATCGTGAAGAGGACTACCGTTATTTCGTTTATAACACCTTGACCGAAGCGGTGCTACGTTTGGATGCGATTGGTCAATCATGTGTTCAGCTACCAGAAGATCACGGCATCATGTTTCCGGGTGGCTACTATCTACAGACAGGCGAGTATAAGCTGTTCGAGGCCAATAATGTTGGTGCTACTGACTTACGGTTTAAGCGTAAAATTGTCTCGCCAAATGGGGAAGATGTTCTATTCTTATTTTACGACAGAGACTTGGGCGTCACGGGGCTGTTTCCTTATAATTTGATTAAAAAGCAATTAGCAAATCCTATCTATTGCAACGGTATGGCTTTGGCTGAGAATGGCCGCTTGGTCTTGTTTAGCGATCAAAGTGAGCCATCTCGTATTCATCCAATGCAGATATGGCATACACCTTACGCCTCACACGAGTATGTGAGTGAGTTGCCAGAGAGCACGAGCTTCTATGGCAAGATTGGCAATAAAGAATTGGTGCGCGGTATCTCAGATCTTTATAGCATTACCCGCCTCATTGATAATCAAAGCGTGTCACAGAAGCTCTATGAAGAGCTTACCAATAATACCAGCCGACTCTTTGACAGCTATTATTGGTTGTCTGAGCCTGAGCTGAGCGAAGTCGCCAGTAGTATTAAAGAAGTGACGGCCACGGCTGAGCTAGTGATTGATGAGTTCGCTAAAGTACAAAGTATCCAAAAGCAAACGCAAACCGCGCTAGCCGATGCTGATACGCAGCAAAGTGAGATTTTGCGGCAGATACGAGTCACTAGCTTTGAGTCTGCCAGTGATTATGTCGATCAGTTGTCAGCGTTAAGACGACAAAAAGGCCGTTTGGTCAGTTTGGAAGATTTGCGTTATTTAGATGCCGATAAACTACAAGCATTGCAAAAGCAGTTAGAAGAAGCCGAAAGCGAGCTGGCTGAAAAGACTGTGCTGTTTTTAAGTGGTGAAGAGGCGCTATCAAGCTACGAAGGCATATTGGTCGATGTCAGTGAGCGCTTAAACACCGCAGAAACCAATGCTGAACTAAAACCCGTACTAGAAAAAATTGATGAGACAGCGCAAGGGTTAGATTTATTAACCGAGTTACTAGGCACATTAGATGTTGCCGATGCCACGGTACGTACGCAAATTATCGATGACATATCGACCATTTATGCTAGCCTGAATCAGAGCAAAGCCAAGCTCAATCATAAACGCAAAAATCTAGGCTCTGCCGAGGCCGTTGCACAATTTGGCGCGCAGTTTAAGCTATTTGGTCAGTCTATTGCCAACGCCTTATCCATTGCCAATACCCCTGAGAAATCAGATGAGCAAATGGCTAAGTTATTGGTACAGTTAGAAGAGTTAGAGAGCCAGTTCGCTGATCCAGAGACCAATAGTGGCGATCAGTTTTTAGCCGATATCATCAGTAAACGTGAAGAGATTTACGAGACCCTTGAAAATCATAAGCAGCAATTGCTCGATGCTCGTAACCGTAAAGCGCAAAACTTAGGTGATGGCGCGCTACGAATGCTTGAGAGTATTAAAAAACGCACGCAAAGCACTGGCGTCACAGGCTTTACAGAGGAAGAGGCGCTAAATACGTATTTTGCGGCTGATGGTCTGGTACAAAAAGTCCGCAACATCGCAAAAGAGTTGCAAGCGATGGGCTTTAGTGTGAAAGCCGATGACATCGACGCGCGCCTAAAAGCCATTCAGATCGAGAGCTATAAGAGTCTAAAAGACAAGTCGGATTTGTTTGAAGATGGTGGTCAGATCATCAAACTGGGCAAGCACCGTTTTTCGGTTAATACTCAGCCACTTGATTTGACTTTATTGAGCCGTCAGCAGTCAGATGGCAAGCGTGTGCTGAACTTGCATCTAACGGGTACAGATTATTATGAGCTACTCAATAATACGGAACTAAACGCCCTGCGCCCGTATTGGGACATGAATATCGCCTCTGAGTCCGATACCGTTTACCGCGCGGAGTATTTGGCCTATAGCATTATCGAGAGTGCTAAGAATAGCAAAGAAGGTTTGACCGAAGCGCGTCTATATCAAGCATACGATGCGACGGTTATTACTCTCGATATTAATGGCGATATTGATAATGACAGCCCCTTGTCCAAACTGGTCAAAGCTTACGCCACCCCTCGCTATCAGCTCGGCTATGACAAAGGCATTCATGACCATGATGCCACGCTATTACTGATGCAAATACTGCCGACTTTGCGCGAGGCAGGACTGCTGATTTATACCCCGCAAGTACGTGCCTTGGCGCAGTTATTCTATTGGCAGCTGAATATCGTACAAGCACTGGGCTTAGATAGCTTACGCCAGTTCGGTTATGACGCTTGGTTAAATGAGTCCGTGCTGACGCGCGCGAGCAACTGGACGGATAGAGCTGCGACCGCCGAGCAATTGCGCCGTGCCTTGGGCAGTGATACGGCTAAGTCTTTACTAGTTGAAGATATGAGCGAAGTGATGCATGACTTTGTCGCCGCTCATAATGATGACAATATTGGTGGTGATACCGGTGCTAGCGTTGATAAAGGCGCTAATATCTTCAAACCAAATTATGTCCAGCTTGCTTGCGAATATTTGGTTAGCGTGATGGGGCAGTCGGTTGAAACCAGTGCAGGCGCAAACAGCACAGTAAACTGGCAAACCAGCCAACAAGCGCAGCAGTTGTGTGAGCAGCTAAGCCAAACATTGAATAGCGCTGCAGGTGGCACGCAAAATACGGCCAGTTTTGATCAACTACAGTCTTCTATTAGCAAGCTTGGATTCCAACCCAAATCAGCCTATGAGCTATTGGCAACCTGGTTCCATGCATTACTTGAGAAAACTTACGGTGGGAATGAATCGGCTAACGTAGCGACTGATGGCACCAACGAAGCAGGTGAGACACTCAGTGAAGCACAGCTTGCTGAGATTGAAACACAAAACGCGCTACGCAAGCAACAGTTAGAGAGCGGCCGTCATTATGTACCCGAAGCCATTGCCGTTTTACTTACCCAATTAACCGATGCTCAGCGTGAAGCCTTGGTACAGCGCCTGATTGATTCAGGTGCTAGCTTTGATAAAGGGGCTTTTAATAAAGGGCAAGGTAGTAAAAAAATAGATAATCAAGGTACAAGTGGCACATCATCGGCCTTGTCATTTTCATCAATCACCTCAACAACGCCTTCATTGACCAGTATTAATAATCCGCTTAATCAAGTGCAAAGCTTTGAGCGTAGCACGGCTAAAGTATCGCTTGAGATACAAGTCAATAATTTGTTAGGTGAGCATATACGTATTCATCAGCAGACCTTAACCTTTGCCGTCGATGATTTCTTAAGTCGTTTACATCATCATGATACCCAAGTTATCCCTGCCTATAGACGCTATCTGGCCATGCGCTCAGAGATATTGCATGATTCAAAAGAGACGTTGCGACTGGACGAATTTATGCCGCGTCCATTGTCTTCATTTGTGCGTAACCGTCTGATTAACGAGAGCTACCTACCACTTATCGGTGACAATCTTGCCAAACAGATGGGCACGGTCGGTGAAGATAAGCGTACCGATTTGATGGGTATCCTCATGATGATATCGCCACCAGGTTATGGTAAAACCACTTTGATGGAATACGTGGCAAATCGTCTTGGCCTTATCTTTATGAAGATTAACTGTCCGTCACTCGGTCATGATGTGACGTCCTTAGATCCCGAAAAAGCACCCAATGCCACTGCGCGAGAAGAGTTGAATAAAATCAACTTGGCCTTTGAGATGGGTAATAACGTCATGCTTTATCTCGATGATATTCAGCATACGCATGCGGAATTTTTGCAGAAATTTATCTCGTTGGGCGATGGTACACGCCGTATCGATGGTGTCTGGCAAGGTAAGACTAAAACCTACGACATGCGTGGCAAAAAGTTCTGTGTGGTCATGGCGGGTAACCCGTACACCGAAAGCGGTGAGGCCTTTAAAGTCCCTGATATGCTCGCCAACCGCGCCGATATCTATAACTTGGGCGATATTATGAGCGGCATGGAAGAGGTATTTGCGCTCAGTTATATTGAAAACTCGCTCACTTCTAACACCGTTCTCGCGCCACTGGCCAACCGCGACCTAGCGGATGTCCATCGTCTCATCAAAATGGCGAAAGCGGAAAATGCGAATCTTGCACAAGCCCAAAGCGGTGATTTGACGTATCCGTATAGCACTTCAGAGATTAATGAGATTGTCGCGATCTTGCGTCATATGTTTAGGGTGCAAGAGGTTATTCTAGACGTTAACCAAGCGTATATTGCTTCTGCCTCGCAAGATGACAAGTACCGCGTTGAGCCGATATTTAAGCTGCAAGGCAGTTACCGTAATATGAATAAGATGACCGAAAAGCTGTCGGCGGTCATGAATAAGAGTGAGCTGAATCAGCTGATAGACGATCACTATTTGGGCGAGTCACAGCTATTGACCCAAGGCGCAGAGAGTAATCTGCTCAAGCTTGGTGAGATGCGCGGTGTCTTGACCGAAGCAGAAATGCAGCGCTGGGCGCAAATCAAAGCCGACTTCTTGCGTAACAAAGCCATGGGCGGAGAAGATGGCGACACAGGCGCGCGTATCGTCGCCCAATTGGTTGATTTGGCCAGTGGCTTCAATGCCATCAGTAGCCAGTTTGAAAAATACTTAACGAAAAATGATCCTGAACAAATTGCTCGTTTACGAGAAGCAGGACAACAAGCGCAACTCGATGCCCAGCTAAACGCTCAATTAGAAGCACAGAAAATCCTTGCTGATAGCGTGCTCAACAATGCCAAAGCCGTCAGCGATAGTATCGATAATGGCTTTGAGAAAAGTCTGAATCAGCTGATGCAAATATATAAGCATGATCACAATACTGAGAAGGCAGAAGGTGAGTATCACAAGCAAAACCAAGAGGTGCAAAAAGCACTGATGGTGCAGCTGGTCAATGCCGTTGAAGAGCTGGCACAGAAAATGGCGAATAGCTTGTCTAATAGTTTAACTGAGACTCTAGCTAAGAATGGAGAGAATCAAACTGCAGATAGCGATGCGACTGACATCACTCAGCAGACCGCACTTATGGCAACTGCCCTCAAGCAAGCATTAGAGCCATTGACGATGCGGATGGATGAGAAGCTGGCGATTGATACCAGTACCGATCAATCAGGCAAGCTAATCGTCAATAGCCTCAACAGACTCAATAAAATCTTTGACGACTATGATTAATAGCTACTGATTAATGGCTGACGATTAATTATTAACGCTTACGAGCAATGCTGATGACTTGCACTTATGAACATCACTTATGAATAGCACTATAAATAGGGCTGATAGTTAAGAGACAGTGGTAATATAGTCGGCAACAGCTACTTTGGATACAATGATGGCGAGTAAGCGTGCTACAAACAGTAGGTAAAGAAAGCCTGACACCGTATCCGATGATAGTGAATCGACTATATCAAACCAATGAGAAAATTATGGCGCACAAAAAGAAGAACGTCCGCAAAAAACTTTGCCCTGTCTGCGAGCGCGAGTTTAGTTGGACTAAAAAGTTGGATAAAAACTGGGAGAGCATGGTCTATTGCTCCGACCAATGCCGACGGGTGAAAAAGTATGAAGGGCTAGATCATCAAAAAGAAGATAAGTAGTCGTTAGTAATGAAATAGAGCTATGTAGACATAAGGGAGCAGACGATGGCACATAAAAAGGTAAACCTACCGCAAAAAACCTGCCCCGTCTGTCAGCGCCCGTTTACGTGGCGTAAAAAATGGGAGAAGGATTGGGAGCAGGTGATTTATTGTTCGGAGCGGTGTCGGCGGGGTAAGGGTAAAGTAGAATAAACAGAACATTGAACAATTTTAATATACATCAGGGACGAGTATGCATCTATCAAATATAAAGTTATGGAATTATCGTAAATTTGGTTCAAAAACTTTTGAACTTTCTAAGCCAAGTCTCAATCTTGAATTTACCAAAGGGCTTAATGTTATTATTGGTGAAAATGATTCAGGTAAGACTGCAATTGTCGATGCTATTAAACTGGTCTTAAAAACGCACAGTTATGATTACATTCGAGTGGAAGATGAAGATTTTTTCCAAGACTCTTTAAGATTCAGGATTGAGCTTAAGTTTTCAAATTTATTAGACGAAGAAGCTGCACATTTCACAGAGTGGTTGGGTTGGGATACAGACAATGGTGGAAAAGTAACTCCGTATCTAAAACTTATATATGACGTTCGCCGAATAAAAGAGAGAGTGCTACCTTCTGATGTTAGAGCAGGCGCAGATGATGAGGGTTATCCATTAACAGCCGAAGCAAGAGATTACTTGAAAGCTACTTATTTAAAACCATTCAGAGACGCTAAAAACGAGTTAGTAGCAAAGAGAAACTCCCGATTAGCTCAAGTCCTTTTAGGAGATGTGGCATTTAAAGGAAAAGAAGACAACCATGAATTACTCAGTTTGTTCAAACAACTTAACAGTAGTATGACTGAATATTTTGAAGGTAATTTGCAAGTCAATAGTCCTGTGCCCACTAGTAGTTCAACAGTTCCGCAAGATGGTAAAAAAATAAAAGACAATATCGATAAGTATGTACAGAACTTTTACGGTGCACATGCTGAAACCGAGTTTTTCGCAAGTGAGAATACTTTAAAAAGCATTCTCGAAAAATTGACCCTTGGGCTTAAAAATGAAATTAATCTTGGTTTAGGAACGCTAAATCGTCTATTTATGGCGACTGAATTATTACATTTGAATAAGCAAAACTGGACAGGTTTACGTCTTGGTTTGATTGAGGAATTAGAAGCTCATCTTCATCCTCAGGCTCAAATGCAAGTAGTAGAATACTTACAGAAACAAGATGATATTCAACTGATTCTTACTTCTCATAGTCCTAATTTAGTATCTAAACTCAAATTGCAAAATCTTATTGTTTGTTATGGCGGAAACGCTTTTCCTATGGGAAGTAATCACACTAAGCTCGAAAAAGATAATTATAAATTTTTAGAGAAGTTTCTAGATACAACAAAAGCTAATTTATTTTTTGCAAAAGGAGTTATTTTTGTTGAAGGTTGGTCTGAGGAAATATTACTACCTAGCCTTGCTAAGCTTATAGGTATAGACCTAACAGCGCAGGGTATTTCAATTGTTAATATTGGGAATATCGGTTTTGAACACTATATTCGTATATATTTACGCGAAAATGAACCACATATGAAAATACCTGTTGCCGTGGTTACTGATCTTGATATACAGGTCTATGAAAGAACTGAAAATAATTTTAATAAATTAGATGAAAAATTGATCGAGTCTCAGATTATAACTAAAAAGACCGAAATGGAAGATAAGAATAGAAATAATATTAAATATTTCATTGCACCATCATGGACTCTAGAATATTCGTTATTGAAATCGACAACCTTAAAGAAAGAGTTTAAACAAACGCTGAAAGATTCCCACACAAAAACTAATTGGGATAATGACTATGAATTAGAGCTTGCAAGAAAGCTTATTAATGGTGGACTGCATAAAACAGATGTTGCTTGTAGATTAGCTAGTGTAATAGATGAAGATTTGGATAAAATCGAAAGTGAACGTGAAATTGAACTAGATCAAAACGATGATTACATAGGATATTTACTTGATGCCATCCGCTATGTAGCAGGAGTAAGCGATAATGCTGATAACGGATGAAGATATAAATTACGCAGAAAAGCTATTACTAGTAGATGGTCAGTCTTTCGATGAAGAACGTAGAGACTTTATCAAAAATATGCAAACGATAGACTTGCAAGCAGTCCTTGGAAGTGGGAAAACAACTGCATTACTAGCTAAGTTAGTAATACTAGAAACTAAGTTACCGCTTGAAGGTGGTGTTGGTATATTGGTGTTGTCCCATACAAATGCTGCTATTGATGAAATTAAACATCGAATTCAAAGCTATTGTCCAAAATTATTCGCTTACCCTAATTTCATAGGTACGATCCAAAGTTTTGTGGATACGTTTTTAGCAATTCCTTATTATAGTAATATATTTAAAAGAAAAATAAGTAGATTAGACAATGAGATATATGAAGAGTTTGCTTTAAGAAGATATTCCAAACTAAAAAATATAAATTATAGTACTTTTAATTGGTTAAAGAGAAAGAATGATCCGGAGAAATATTTTTTAAATCTTAGGTTTGATAAAGATTTAAATTTAGTTGAAGGTTTGCATGGAAATGTATGTCTACAAAATAAGAATGAAAAAAGTTCCCAGTCTTATCTGTGCCTTAGAGATATTAAAATAGATATTCTTAGGTCAGGCTGTTTGCATTTTGATGATGCCTACATAATTGCAGAAGACGCAATTATGTCGACTGGAATATTAGAAATACTCCAAAAGCGCTTTCCTTTCGTCTTTGTTGATGAAATGCAGGATATGGGACAACACCAATACGAGCTAATAGAGAAATTATTTCATCGAAATAATTGTGACTGTATCTTACAGAGAGTTGGAGACATAAATCAAGCTATATACAATTTGGGAAAATCAGATGCTAACTCTATATGGCAACAAAGAGAACCAACGTTACCTTTAGCAAACAGCCATAGACTTAGTCCAAATATTTCAAATATAGTTAATCGTTTAGCTGTAAACGCTGTTGATTATGCGGTTCAGGGTAATAATCACAGTGCACTCCTAAGGCCTCATATTCTATGTTTTAATAATGAGACTATAAAGAAGGTTATTCCTTTTTTCTCACGTTTGGTGCAGCAATATTATAACGAGGAAAAGTTGCCCAACTTTGGTAGAAAGCCTATTAAGGCAATTGCATGGAGTGTCAATTGGAAAGAAGATGAAGCAAGTCGGAATGATATTTCTAGGTTAAGATTAGAAGATTATTTTACTTCATTTGATGTTAATACGAATAGTCCAAAAATTGACTATAAGTGCCTAAAAGAGTATCTGACCCATCATCTAAAAGATACGAATACTCTAGCACCTATCAGAAAAAATATATTGAACGCTTTTATCAAAATACTAAGAATAGAAAATATAAAAGATAATAGTCCAAATAACTCAATGTTTTATACAAAACGTAAATTACTTAACAAGATAAAAGATAAAAGATGAAAACGAAGAGCTTTATGCTAAATTTAAGCTTAAGCTTTACCAGTGGTCTGTTGGCGTGGTCAAAGGTGATATTGATGATGTATTGGTAAACATACAGTCTTTTGTCCCAGAGCTATTAGAGTTTTTTGAATGTTCGGTTAATAAGTGTCAGCGATTCATTACAGATGAAGATATTAGAGAGGTTGAAGGTATTGAAATTATAGCGCAATCGAATAGTTATTATGAAGATGGATTTGAAATCGATATTACAAGTGTGCATTCTGCAAAGGGACAAACCCATTGTGCCACTTTATATCTAGAGTCTTACTATCACGGCTATGAAGCTAAAAAGCTTAAAAATTTTTTCCTTGGGGGAGAAATAGATTTAAGTAAGAGTAGGCAGGTTGAGGCATCTAAAATGATGTATGTAGGTTTTTCACGCCCAATGGATTTGCTATGTTTCGCTGTTCATGAAGATAGATTAAATGATTTGAGAGAAAGTCTTGGAAACGACTGGGAAATTATTAATATGTTTAGCGAGAGCTAGAATTAGATATACATATTTGTTATTTTGCTAGTCTATCATTTAAAAAAGCGGGCTTTCAAATAGAAGCCCGCTTTTCTGTTGTTTAATAAAACACTCCTACAAATTCGGATTTAACCACTTCTCAGCAGTCTTCATATCCCAGCCTTTACGCTCAGCATAACTCTCTAACTGATCACGGCTTATTTTGCCGACGTTGAAATACTCACTATCAGGATGCGAGTAATAGAATCCGCTGACTGATGACGCAGGCCACATCGCATAGCTTTCAGTTAGCGTTGTACCGATTGCATCTACCGTACCGAGCCAATCAAACAATTTGCCTTTTTCCGTATGCTCAGGACAAGCAGGGTAGCCAGGTGCAGGGCGGATGCCGACGTATTTCTCTTTAATCATCTCATCATTGGTGAGTGACTCAGTCGGTTGATAACCCCAATACTCTTTACGGATGAGCTCGTGTAGATGCTCGGCAAAGGCTTCTGCTAAGCGATCAGATAATGCCTGTACCATGATCGCATTATAGTCATCACCTGCTGCTTTGTACTTTTCAGCCAGTGCTTCTGTACCGACAATAGAGACGGTAAAGCCGCCCAAGTAATCGGTATGCGTCTCTGATGGCGAGATGAAGTCTGCCAAGCTAAAGTTCGGCTTGCCACTGGCCTTGTCGCTTTGTTGACGTAAGTGTTCAAACTGATAGGTCGGTTTGCCGCCATCAGCAGGCGCATTGTCATAGACTGTGACGGTATCGGCACCAGTACGGCGCGCTGGCATGAGTTTAAACACCCCTTTGGCGACGATTAATTTTTCATCAATCATCTTTTGCATCAGCTCATTGGCATTCTCAAACAGATCGCGTGCCGCTTCGCCCACCACATCATCTTGCAATATCTTTGGATATTTACCGACCAGTCCCCAAGAGATAAAGAATGGTGTCCAGTCGATATAAGGCAGTAGGTTAGCGATTGGATAGTCATCAAATATCACTTGCCCCAGCTTATTGGGGACTGGTGGCACATAGTTTTCCCAATCATACTGAAAACCAATCTTGACCGATTCGGCATACGTGACCTTCGCCGCTTTTGGTTGACGCTTGGCAAGGCGTTCACGTACTTTGACATACTCTTCGCGAGTTTCATCGAAAAGCGCTTGACGGTATTCTTTGGAGAGCAGTTTAGTGACTACACCGACTGAGCGTGAGGCATCAGATACATAGATGACGGCATCATTTTGGTATTGTGGCTCGACTTTAACTGCTGTATGCGCTTTGGAGGTCGTTGCACCGCCAATCATCAAGGGTAACGTCATGCCGCGCTCTTGCATTTGCTTGGCGACATAGACCATCTCATCGAGACTTGGGGTAATCAGACCTGATAAGCCAATGATATCGACTTCTTCTGCGATAGCGGTATCGAGGATTTTTTCACACGGGACCATGACGCCCAGATCAACGATATCATAGCCATTACAGCCTAGCACCACGCCGACGATATTTTTACCGATATCATGGACGTCACCTTTGACCGTTGCCATGAGGATTTTGCCTTTCTTTTCACCCTCAACTTTTTCTGCTTCGATATACGGATTTAGCCACGCAACGGATTGTTTCATCACGCGAGCTGATTTCACCACTTGTGGTAAGAACATTTTACCGGCACCAAATAAGTCACCGACGATATTCATCCCGTCCATGAGTGGGCCTTCGATGACTTCTAGCGGCTTGGGGTATTTCTCCCATGCTTCTTTGGTATCGGCTTCGATAAAGGTAGTGATGCCTTTGACTAGTGCATGAGCAATGCGTTCTTCTACCGTGCCTTCGCGCCATGACATATCAACGGTGCTGTCTTTTTTCTTGCCACCGTTTTGGTAGTTTTCAGCCACAGTCATCAGACGTTCGGTGGCATCTTGACCGCTCTCACCTTGGTTGCGGTTGAGCATCACATCTTCGATGGCGTCGCGTGCTTCCTTTGGAATATCATCATACAGCTCAAGCATGGCAGGATTGACGATACCCATCGTCAGACCATTCTGAATCGCATGATAGAGGAATACGGAGTTGATGGCTTCACGGATAGGATTACCACGGAAACTAAACGAGACGTTAGAGACACCACCCGATACCATCGCATTGGGCAAGTTATCGGTAATCCATTTGGTGGCGTTGATAAAGTCCGCACCATAATTATTGTGCTCAGTGATACCAGTGGCAACGGCAAAAATGTTCGGGTCAAAAATAATGTCTTCTGATGGGAAACCAACTTCATTGACCAACACATCATAGCTGCGTTGACAAATCTGAATCTTACGCTCGTAAGTATCGGCTTGACCGTCTTCATCAAATGCCATGACGATAACGGCGGCACCGTAGCGCATACAAAGCTTGGCACGCTCAACGAATTCAGTATGACCTTCTTTTAATGAGATAGAGTTGACAACGGACTTGCCTTGGATACGCTTAAGGCCTTCTTCGATGATGTCCCATTTAGACGAGTCAATCATCAGCGGTACGCGGCTGATATCAGGCTCACCAGACACGAGGTTGACGAAATGAATCATCGCTTGCTTGGAGTCGAGCATGCCTTCGTCCATATTGATATCGACGATTTGCGCGCCGCCTTCGACCTGATCTCGCGCCACATCGAGTGCTTCGGTGTAGGCTTCGGTTTTAATCAAGCGTAAAAACTTTTTAGAGCCTGTGACGTTGGTACGTTCACCGACGTTGACGAACAAGCTATCTGCATTAATAGTAAATGGCTCAAGACCTGACAAACGGCAGGCAGGTGGGATATCTGGAATGACGCGCGGTGGATAATTTGCCACCATTTTAGCGATTTGACGGATATGCTCAGGCGTCGTACCACAACAGCCACCAACGATGTTTAAAATACCCGCTTTGGCAAAACCTTCGAGTAGGGCAGCGGTTTGTTCAGCTGTTTCATCATATTCACCAAACTCGTTAGGTAAACCCGCGTTTGGATGCGCTGACACATAGGTGTTGGCAATGTTTGACAGTGTTTGAATATGTGGACGCAGTGCATCTGCTCCAAGCGCACAGTTGAAGCCAACGGATAACGGTTTGGCGTGGCGGATTGAATTATAAAATGCTTCAGCTGTTTGACCTGACAACGTACGGCCTGATGCATCCGTAATGGTGCCCGAAATCATAATCGGTAATTCAAAACCAATATCATCAAACACGCCCGTAATGGCAAATATTGCTGCTTTAGCATTGAGCGTATCAAAAATTGTTTCGATGAGGATGAGGTCGACACCGCCTTCTATCAGGCATAAGGTCGCTTCACGGTAATTTAGTACCAATTCGTCAAAGGTAATGTTACGGAAAGCTGGGTCATTGACATCCGGTGATAGCGAGCACGTGCGTGAAGTTGGCCCTACGACACCAGCGACAAAACGCGGCTTCTCAGGTGTTTTTGCCGTAAATTCATCCGCCGCTTCACGGGCAATCTTGGCTGCTGTCTTATTCAGCTCAGGCACTAGATACTGCATATCGTAGTCAGCCATCGACAGACGCGTACCGTTAAAGGTATTTGTCTCGATGATATCGGCACCAGCTAGCAGATGATCGTGATGAATGTCTTTAATCATGTGCGGCTGTGTCAGTACCAATAAATCATTGTTACCGCGTACGTCTTGATTGATATCGGCAAAACGCTCACCACGATAATCCGCTTCTTCTAATTTATAGGTCTGAATCTGCGTACCCATCGCCCCATCTAACATCAAGATGCGTGATGCCATTTGCTCGGTGATACGTGCACGTGCCGTCAATTGCTGTTCTTTATAAGGAAACACAGCAGGTGGCGTTAAAATAAAGTCATCAGCGGATGATGGACTAGAAGTAGGAGCAGATTGAGAAGTCATCGTTTGAGTCATAGGAGCGCTGCTTATATCGTCAATGTTATAAAAGGGGAAGTAATAAGAATAAGAATAATAAATAGCGTGCAACATTCATAAAAGGCGTGGGCAAATCCGCATTATTCTAGCATGAAAATCATAGCTCACGTGGGACAGTACTTATTCCTCTTTGGCAATACGCTAGACAAAAAATCTGCCTGTTGATTGAGTGAGCATGATGTTCAAAGTTTATGGCATTAAATGATTAGGAACAAATGAATATCATTTCGCTTAAAGATTACATAAAGCTTTGTTTCTATAAATGAAAGCACAACGATTGTGCTTAAAAGTCAGACAGAGTTTACACCTGTACTACAAAAAATTGCGTAAAGAGGAATTGATAAAGCTTGGTTATATGTTAATTTAATTTCATAAGGATTGATGTTTAATAAGCAATACTTACTAGTAAATGTTAATAGTTGTATTAGTGACATCTAACATTTACCACTATTATTAGCGCTAGTATTTGCTATAAGGGAAGACGATCTAATCTGCAAGACAGTTATAGAATAGTCAATAAATACTTAATCATTAAGGATAATGTTATGAAGCTTACTAAAATTGCTACCATCGGTACATTAGTACTCTCAATCGCTGGTTTGAGCGCTTGTAATAATATGATGCCAAGCAAAACCGCAGCGATGAAAGCACCTATGCACAGTCAATCTATGGCAAAAATGAATGTGGTACAAGTTGCCCAAAGTAATCCTGACTTCTCGCTACTGGTCGAAGCCGTCGTAGCGGCAGATTTGGCGGGTGCTTTGTCTAACCCGAATGCAAACTATACAATATTTGCGCCGACCAATGCCGCATTTGTACAAGTTCTGCAAGAAACAGGCATGAGCAAAGCACAACTATTTGCCAACAAGCCACTATTGACTAAGATTTTAGGCTATCACGTGATTAACGGTGCTGCGCCAGTATATGCGAAAGACGTTAAACCGGGCAATATTACTATGTTCAGTAAAGATACTCTGATGGTCACCAATCAGGGCAAATTGATGGACGAAAATGGCCGTACTACTAATATCATAAAAACGGATATTGCTGCTAATAACGGCGTAGTACATGTTATCGATAGAGTATTACTGCCCAAATAAAATTGATTTCAAAATTACAGCTAAAGAATTATATTCCTATTACTTTGTATGATGCAGCGGGTATGAGTACCAGCTACCGTCTTTGATGACATGGTTATTAAATACGCGCTATTTTGATTGCCAATGGTTTCAGATGAAGCTCCTTTCGGTGAAATTGTTGGCATTTAGAATGTTTGAGATATTTTTTAAGCGTGTCATCATTATTGTTTAACACTACGACAATAAACGACAGTCATCTTTGTTTCTTGTTGAAAGCTTTGATCATTTAACAATTTCAATCATTCGACGGATGCTACTGAAAAAGTAGATGGTCCATTTGGACTCATACATAAGGATATAATCATGCTAAAAAGAACACTATTATCTCTGGCGCTTGCCATGACCGTTTTGCCGCTAGCCGCTTGTAATGACGACGACAATGATTTTTCAGTTGTTGTAGAAGAGCCAACACAAAATATTGCAGAAATTGCTGCTGAAAATAAAGATTTAACCATTCTTAATGCTGCGCTAAAGGCATCTGGACTTGATAAAGTTTTGATGTCATCAGAGGGCGAATTTACTGTATTTGCACCTACTGATGCTGCATTTGCTGAATTATTGGAAGAGCTTGATGTGACGTCAGAAGAGTTATTGGCTGACAAAGAGCTATTAACCATGGTCTTAACTTATCATGTTATCCCCAATATGACAGTCAAAGCTGCTGACATTCCTTATGGCGACAGTATCGAAACAGTCAATGGTCAAGCGTTCTCTATTAGTGATGCCAATATCATTATGGATGCAAGTGGGGATACCTCTAAAATTATCAAAACAGATGTATTGGCCACTAATGGCGTCATTCACCTCATTGACGACGTATTGCTACCTACTGACAAGTCTATAGTTGATCTAGCCGTTGCCACAGAGGATCTCAGTATCCTCAAAGAAGCGGTGGTAGCAGCAGGATTGGCCGATGCCCTCGCTGATGAAGACGCTGACTTTACCGTCTTTGCACCCAATAATGCCGCTTTTGCTAAATTATTAGCTGAACTTAATATAAGTAAAGAACAGCTATTACAAGATAAGCCGCTGTTGACTAAAGTGCTCACCTATCATGTGATTAAAGACGACCGCGTCTTTGCCTCTGAAATTATGGCAGGCAGTCAAGAGATGCTGGAAGGCAGCAGCATCACATTTGACGCTAAAAAACAAATTACCGATGGGAGAGATCGTACCTCTAATATCGTTACCGCGAATATACAAGCGAACAATGGAGTTGTATACGTGATCGATACAGTGTTGCTACCTAAGTAAGCATTAATCTGAAATTAATCAGTTAAAATTATAGTTATTGGTATAGTAGAGGCGACATTATTACTATTGTTTAGTTGCTATCATTTGCAACAGATAAGTGGTTCGCTGTTATATACATTAACTGGGTTAAGTTATTTGTCAAACAAGTCACTTAACAGACCATCCCTTTATAAGGAAATACTTATGTTGAAGAAAAACTTACTTTCTATCGCTGTCGTTACAGCTGCCATGTCATTAGCCGCTTGTAATGATAAAGAAGCAACTACTGATCCTGTTGAGCCTGAAGTGACTACTGAAGAAGTGGTTGTAGAGCCTGTTGCCGAAGTTGAGCCAATGACTGAAGCCGATCCAATGGCCGATACTGCTGCGACGCAAAGCATTGCTGAAATAGCAGCTGGCAACGAAAATCTAACGATTCTAACGGCTGCATTACAAGCTGCTGGCTTAGATACAATGATGATGGATGCTGGGACTTATACGGTATTTGCACCAACTGATGATGCATTTGCTCCTGTGTTAGAGAAGCTAGGCGTTACTAAAGAAGAGCTATTAGCCGATACAGATCTACTGAAAAAAGTACTTCCGTATCACGTAGTGCCTATGGTTGTTATGGCAGCTGACATTCCTTATGGTACTGATGTTGCTACTGTAAATGGTGCTACTATCAATATTAGCGATGCTAATGTCATCACTGATGCGACTGGTAACACGGCTAATATTACTGGTACAGATATCATGGCAACGAACGGTGTGGTTCACACTATCGATGCAGTATTGATGCCTGAGTAAGTTGTTTCTATAGCCTCTTTATTGATGATTAATTAATTATTTAAATGATGACGTCGAATAAGCCTAGCTATTGAGCTGGGCTTTTTTGCGTTTGGGGGATACCTAATGTTTACCATAGCATTGATATAAGTCAGTCGCATGAAAACGGTTCAATGTAGTGGAGAGTAAGATAAATAGCCTCTCATTGGTTCACACTAATGCAAGTTTAAAGAGTAATGATGACTTATATAAGACGTTTATTGGAGGCTTATGAATGCAAAGGTTTGAAACAAAAAAGCCCGAAACGATTGTTTCGGACTTTTGTTTTGGAGGTTTGAATAATAATCATGTTAAAGAATAGTAGCTACGTTATAGAATATTACTTATGCTCTTTACGTAGTGGATCTGCTGCCATTCTTTGTTGCTCTTTTAGATGACGCTCTTCCCAATAAGGGGCGTTTTTGATGCCGAATTTTGCAGGATCAAAACTGTAGCGCTCAACACCTGCTTTGCGCTGTGCTTCATAGTCTTTTAGCATAGTAAGCGTTGGACGAGCCACAATGAAGATGACCAAAATACCAACGATGTTCAACCAAGCCATAAGCCCAACACCAATATCACCAATAGCCCAAATGTAGCCAGCTGAGTTTAGGCCGCCGTAAGCAACCATCACCATGATTAAGATTTTGACTAAGAATAGACCAGTCTTGTTGGCACTGCGACCGACAAAGCGCGTTAGATAAGCAACGTTCACTTCGGCGATGTAGTAGTAAGCCAAGATAGTGGTAAAGGCAAAGAAGAAGACAGCAATAGCGATAAAGGTGTTACCAAAACCACCATAAACAGATTCCATCGCCATTTGCGTGAATGCAGGGGCGTTGATTTCAGTGGTAGCAGCGACATTCTGTACGATGAACTGACCGTCTGGTAATGTACCTTGAATGTTATAGGTACCCATGGTTAGGATCATGAAGGCAGTAGCAGAACATACTAATAGGGTATCGACATATACTGAGAATGCCTGAACCAAACCCTGCTGTGATGGATGCTCAACTTCAGCAGCAGCAGCAGCATGAGGACCTGTACCTTGACCTGCTTCATTTGAGTAAATACCACGTTTTACGCCCCAACCAATCGCTGCACCAAAACCTGCTTGAGCAGTAAATGCATCGCTAACGATTAGACCGAATACTTGTGGAATCATATCAAAGTTAGTAAACATGATGATCAGTGCAAGAACGATATAGCCCAATGCCATAAAAGGAACGGCATACTCGGTAAACGTTGCGATACGCTTGATACCACCAAAAATGATAATACCTAATACCACAAGGATAATGGCTAAGGCTACTAGACGCATTGAGCCAACTTCTAAGGCGCCAATGCTCATAACAGACCCTTCGCCCATTACCTGTGCGAAAGCATTGATAACGCCGTTTGCCTGTACACCTGGTAAAAATATACCACAAGCGAGGATAGATGAGATTGCAAAGAGAATGCCATACCATTTTTGGCCAAGTGCGCGCTCAAAATAGTAAGCTGGGCCACCGCGATATTCGCCAGTGATGACATCTTTTTCTTTGTAAATCTGTGCGAGCGTAGATTCAACATAAGCAGTAGATGCGCCTAAGAAGGCCACGACCCACATCCAAAATACGGCACCTGGGCCACCGAAGCCGATAGCCGCAGCTACCCCAGCGATGTTACCCATACCCACGCGTCCTGCGAGTGATACGGCAAGTGCCTGAAATGATGAAATACCTTGATCACTAGATTTACCAGTAAAAAGTAACTTGATCATTTCACCGAACAGCCGCACTTGTACGAAGCGCGTCATAATGGAATAAAATAGGCCCGCGCCCAAGCACAGATAGATCAGTGCGGGGCTCCAGATAATTCCGTTTACTAAGTTAACTAAACCTTCCATATGTATATTCCTAGTACTGTCTCAAAGTGGCTCTGTATGCTAGGAGTAAGCTAACTGGTTAACTTACTTATTTAAGTTAAGCAGTTAAATTATCTACATCGACTCATGTATATCCGTTAAGTCTCATACGCGCTTAGCCACTAAGAATGGACTGTAGTTGTCTGTAGTTATCCGCTTGGTTTATCAGTAATATTGACAGTTTGCTTATGCTTATTACCGACGATATGCGTATCAGCATAGTTGCAAGGCGTAAGCTGTCTCAATTACTGCGACATTTATCTTATCACTTCACTTAATATCTGAGATGAATGTTCAGTAGACCGGTGGATAAAACAGGCGGTTATAATATTAAATACTTATCATGCCGATAGCATTCAACTTTTGGTGAGCGGTATCGATTGACTACAGGCTTGGTGTGGCTGATTGAAACGATTAAGCGAATCTCTAATAATTGAGTAATATTTTACATAGAAATCAACAACTCGCTAATACTAATCAAGCCATAAGTCCACTACCAAATGTATTCAAACCGTACGGCTACGTAACTGCAATTTGCCATATTTTTGTCGTAATTACTAGAATTTTCTTTGTACAGAAGCATATATATTCATATTGAGTCAGGCAGATATGACTACAAATAACGATGAAATATCGTATGTTTTGACCGTTGTTAGATGTCGAATCAATAGATAAAGCCACATCGACTACACAAAAATAGAGCGGTTATTCAGCGCTCATCTATCACTCCTCTATACTGGACAAGGTATGCACTAAAGATAACGTCAGTGGTTCGATGATATTTGTGAGGTAGATGTTATCAATGACAGGTAATAAAAACGAGCAATAGTCATGGGATAGCAGTGTGGTTTTGCGGTTGTGTTTTGGTAACGGCTAATTGTAAAAATACCGAGATAGCGCCATCATTGTGTAAGATATCTTATCCTATAGTTTCGTTTCGTTGATAAGACGAGACTCTAGTAGAGCGGCATACGATTGCTATCGTACTCATTAACTGCTGTTCTTATGTTTAGTGTGGCTTTAATATAAGTGATGTGCCTTTATTATAAAAAATTATAAAAAATATGCGGCTTCAATATAAATAGACATACATTTGCATGACCTCATGTATCAGCTTCAAAATACAAGCTTTAAAAAATTATTAAAAAAGTGTTACTGGTTATTTATTATTTACCATTATTAGGAGAAACAATGATGACTCGTCAATCAATTGTAAAACCCATATTGCTCGCAGCCGTGTTAGCGACGTCTACCGTCGGTCTAAGCGGTTGTGGCTACAACAACCTGCAAGCTCAAGATGAGCAAGTTACCGCGTCGTGGTCAGAAGTGGTGAACCAATATCAACGCCGCGCTGATTTGGTGCCAAACTTAGTCAAAGTCGTGCAGCAGTATGCTGAGCAAGAACAAGAAGTGTTTACTCAAGTAGCTGAGGCACGCTCTCGTGCTGGTAGTATTACGGTGACGCCAGAGGTACTGAATGATCCAGAAGCGATGGAGCGTTATGCAGCTGCACAGGAACAGATGACAGGTGCACTATCACGTTTGATGGCTGTCTCTGAACGTTATCCTGAGCTAAAGTCAGATGCTTTGTTCCAAGACTTACAAGCCCAGCTCGAAGGCACTGAAAACCGTATTGCCGTCGCTCGTAACCGTTATATTCAAGAAGTGCAAAGCTATAATACGACGGTGCGCCAGTTCCCAACCAACATTACAGCAAAAGTATTTGGTATGAATGCCAAGCCAAACTTTAGCGTGGCGAATGAAGACGCTATTTCAACCGCACCAAGTGTTGACTTCGGTGATGACAAGTCAGCGACAGCTGAGTAGGGGTGATTAAATAGAGATGAAAACAGAGCGGGATTTGCCGCTCTGTTTGTTTAATTTTTTATCGTTTAGCTCAGTTAGCCACTAGTTTGCTTAGCCACATTTTTAAAGGTATTGATGGATATGAATGCCTATTAAACTTAATACCAAATCCAAAAAGTACGATTAGCTATGTCAAATTTGGTTTCTTTGCTATGCTAGTTTTTGTGAATGGTATCACGTAGATTCACTCAGTACAGATGTCACTTGAGGTGGTATAGATTAGATGAACAATTCAAAAGCAATCCTATCAGTATTACTGTTCACACTCAGCATCAGTAGTGCGCCTGTGTTGTATGCTGCGCCTAATGAAGCCATTGATAGCACCTCAGACATGCAAAGTGGCTTGGTAGCGATTGCCAAAGCGGGCGAGTCTAGTGAAGCGATCAATGACGCTGTATTGGGTAATGATGCAATCAATGATGCCATTTTAGGTAATGAGGCGATCAACCCTAATGCGGCTAATAATGATGCCACAGTTGGGTCAACAGCCGCAAATCCTTCTCCTATACAGTCAAATGCACCCAGTGTCGATGCCGATAAACTCATATTAAATAATCCTGTGGTTGATCAGGCCAATATTCTAAATCCGCAAGAAAAACAGCGTCTAGAGGCGCAGCTTAGAAATATTTATCAGCAAGGTCTTGCCCAAGCAGCGGTGGTTATCGTGCCTACGACCCATGGTGTTCCTATCTTTGACTATGCTCTACAAGTAGCTGAGAAATGGCAGCTGGGCAATAAAGACATTGATGATGGCTTACTCATGGTAGTCGCCGTCAATGACCGTGATACGTACATTTTGACGGGTTATGGACTAGAGGGTGTTTTACCAGATGCTGCCGTCAATCGTATTATTCGTGAAGATATCACGCCGTTATTTAAGCAAAATAACTATGGCGCTGGGATAATAGCTGGCGTTGACGCGCTCAAAACGCGGCTGACTGCTGATCCTGAGGTATTGGCTCGTGCCGATGCGCAAGCAGCCGAGCGTAGTGCACAACAAGGTTCAGACGAGCTACCATCGCCCATATTTTTATTTATTATGGCGATGATATTTGGAAGCTTTATTACCAGTATTTTTGGTCGTGTATTTGGTTCTATTATTACTGCTGGTGGGTTTTTTGCGGGATCGTTAGCCTTAGGCGGTGGTTTTTTTATGACCGTTATCATGGCTATATTCTTATGGCTATTTTTGATTTCACGTGGCGGCGGTGGTGGTAAAGGTGGGTCTGGCGGCGGTCGTAGAGGCGGCGGCATGATATTCCTACCCGGTATGGGCGGCGGCTCTGGCGGTGGTGGTTTTGGCGGCGGCGGCTTCGGTGGTGGCGGCGGCGGTTTTGGCGGCGGCGGTGCTGGTGGCTCGTGGTAGACGCTTGGTAGATGCTTAAGTAAAAACAGATACTAAACGACCGTCAGCAATGACGTATTTGAGGAAATAGTAAAATGTCAGAAAACAACGCGTCAAATCCCAGTTTTGCCCGCTGGTGGCGTCAAGTCTTATTTATTCCTATATTGCATAGTAAATGGTTAACAGCAGCAACCAAAGCACGTTTAACAGACGAGGTGACCCGTGCAGAGCGAGGGCATCGGGGTGAGGTGTTTTTGATTGTAGAAAACCATCTGCCGATTCAAGAGGCGTACTATATTGGCTGTCGCGAACGTGCGATTGAGCTGTTTAGTGAGTATCGAGTTTGGGATACTGAAGAGAATACGGGCGTCTTGGTGTATGTCAATATTTGCGAGCACCAGTTAGAGATCGTAGCTGATCGTGGTATCAGTGCTCATGTCAGCCCCACCGTTTGGCGGGCGATGTGTGATAAGGCTGTGTCAGGTATTGCCAATCAAAAAACCGAAGAAAGCCTTGCTGAATTGTTAGATGAAGTTGGGCAAGTGCTGCGTCAGTATTATCATTTGGAGCAGGATCCAGCGGGTAATGAGTTGTCTGATACTGTGGTGTTTCTGAAGTAACTTTGATGAGGGAATCTGATGGCTTGTTATTTTGCTAGCATCGTGTTCTTTTATGGGGTTTTGGCATCAATTACAATATAATAGCGCCTCTAGAAATCGAGGGTGACTGATATATTGCTCAAGCGTCTATACAGGCTTTGCATTTATAAAGGCACTTCTCAAAAGTACTCTACTACAAAAAGCCGTCACTGGAACCCTATGATTGATTTAATAAAGAAATTACCAAAAGCTGAGCTGCATTTACATATTGAAGGCTCACTAGAACCTGAGCTGATGTTTAGATTGGCCAAAAAGAACCAGATAGAGATTCCCTATAAAAACATAGAAGATGTGCGCAACGCCTACAACTTCACCAACTTGCAAACCTTTTTAGATATCTACTATGCAGGCGCAAATGTCCTGATCACTAAAGACGATTTTTATGATTTAACGTGGGAATATATACTTAAGTGTGTTGAAGATAATGTCATTCACACAGAGATATTTTTTGACCCGCAGACGCATACTGAACGAGGCATACCTTTTGAAGTAGTGATAACAGGTATCAAAGAAGCGCTTGCAGATGCCAAAGAAAAATATGGTATCACCTCTTGTATTATCATGTGTTTCCTAAGGCATTTATCACAAGAAGAAGCGTTTGAGACCTTAGAGCAAGCACTGGCATTCAAAGATGACATCATTGGTGTCGGTCTTGATTCGTCAGAGCTGGGCAATCCACCATCGAAATTCAAAAATGTCTTCAAAAAAGCTAAAGAAGCAGGTTTTAAGCTGGTCGCCCATGCTGGTGAAGAAGCAGATTTTTCGTACATTTACGAAGCACTGGACTTATTAAATATCAATAGAATCGATCATGGTGTGCAATCGATAACAAGCCCAGAGTTGATGCAAAGACTGAAAGATGAGCAAATGCCGCTGACCGTTTGCCCGAACTCAAATATTGAGCTGAAAGTCTTTGATAATTACAAAGAACACAATATCAAAGAGCTGCTAGATTATGGTCTAAATATCACCATAAACTCAGATGACCCAGCCTATTTCAAAGGTTATATGAATCAGAACTTTATAAATATATGCGAAAATTTACCGCTGACAGAAGATGATGTTGTTACTTTGGTAAAGAATTCCTTTAATGCCTCATTTATTAGTGATGAATTAAAAGCAGTATATTTGGCGAAAGTTGATCTGGCACTAAAATAAACCAATTATGATTAGGTTTTAGTACCCGAGGCTTAACGGTTGATATCAATCGTTAAGCCTTTTCTTTTTTACACGGTATGCTTTTTAGGTTCAACTGACTTAGGTTTAAGCGACTTAAGTTCAAGCGGCTAGAGCGCAGTGATTTTCTGGATTAATAACGGCATAATCACACCAGCTTTTTCTGCTAAGGTGATATCCACAATAGTATTCGGCGTTGGATTGGGATTTATCTCAATAATTTTGGCACCATTTTGCTTCGCTAACTGTGCGAGTCCAGCGGCAGGATAGACGAGACTGGAGGTGCCAATACTGATAAATACCTCGCAGTTCGCCGCCGCATCTTCTGCCGTTTGCCATGCTTGTACTGGTAATGCTTCGCCAAACCAAACGATATCTGGTCTGATATAGCCATCGCAATGGCGACAGGTCATCAGTGTGTCATCAAAATTGATTGTATCCTCGCTATGATACGAACCCCTCGATTGACTTTGGCAGACTGTTTCGCATTGACTACAGCGGTTATGCCACAGATTGCCATGCAAATGAGTTACCGTACTGCCAGCTTGCTCATGTAAATCATCAACATTTTGAGTGATAAGTGTTAATGATTGATTGGACGACTGAGTATGGTATTGCCACTGCGCTAGGGCAAAATGTGCAGGATTCGGTTTTTTATCTGCGACCAATTGCCTGCGCCATTGATACCATGACCACACCAGTTTTGGATCACGAGTGAACGCCTCAGGTGTCGCCAATTCTTCCACACCATAGTTTTCCCACAAGCCTGTTTGCTTATCTCGGAAAGTTGGAATGCCACTTTCTGCTGAAATCCCTGCACCCGTTAAGATGCAAATATGCTGTTTGGATGTCAATAATTTAGCAGCAAGTTCTACTTCTGCTATTAACGCTGGTGATAATTCTGCTAACATGAGCCAACCCTTGCTAATAATGGATATCTCTTCTAATGATAGATGGAATTTGGTGGCTTGTCATATTGTTTGCTGTTATTGCCGCTTTATGGTTGTTGGCAAAGTCACGCGGCGTAAAAGTGGGTGAGACAATTCATAATAAATCGTCTAAAAGCGTGAAAAAACCTATTAATGACGATTTGCAAAAAACATCCGTGCTGATCAAACAGTATTTTCCTGATTATCGAGTCACACGCAAGACCAATCATTTATTGCTCAGTAAACAAGATAAAAAAATTGCAATGATTACGATGGATAAGAAAATTGCTTCAGGTCAGCGCCTGTTGGGTAACGTGCCCGTGATTAATTATCATCGTGTGCCTAACCGTGCCCAGCTAGCGGCTAATTTGCAGCAAGCAGAATAGGCGAGTGTTATAAGCAAAATGCCTATCATATAAGAGAACTGTTTATCAATAGACGAGCACGCACGGCGAAATCTGAACCGCCCCGACTTTATCGGAGAGTGATTTACTTGAGTCAGGCAGCGATGCCTGACAGGGTTAAATTATCATAATACCGCTTTTCAAAATCAAAAGGTGACACATAACCAATCGTACTATGCAGT
>CAJHAA010000015.1 GCA_904846265.1 Psychrobacter immobilis
TTATAAGAGTATTTATTATTTTATTATTTTTTATCAAAAATTAATAAGTCCACTATTACCTGCTCGTTGCCGCTATTACCCTACGTGCTCGAATTATGGTAAACAAGCTTTGGCATGGCATGGTGTCCGAGCAGGCAGTTGGTTATTATTAAAACGTATCGGCAGTTGTCATCCTTTGGGTGGACACGGCATTGATTTTGTGCCGCTACCGTTATCTTCTTATCATTATCAATATGTACCTTTTAGCGAACTAGCTACTAGTGTCAAAGTTCAAGGTTTATATGTTTTTAGAGATAATAAAAGCTATGTGTCTCGCTTAAACCATATGATGAAAATAACGTAACGTTCATCATAGACTGCGAAGTTGTGGATATCTATTTAGTTACCCACAAGTTATCCACACTCTTGGTATCATTTAAGGCAGATTTTTAGTAAAATGATGCACATTTTATGTAAATGACTGGCAATACTGTTGTCACATACGATGATAATTGTACGGTCATGACACATGCCCTAATTTTTCATTCCCTAATTTTTTAATCTAGGAAAGGTTTATGCAAAAGATATTTCGGGTGATGATCATCATTGCGATGTTAATCACCGCTTATCTGCTGATTTTGGCATGGCGAGATGATTATGCCGATGCGCCAGCTGTAGATGCGGTGTCAGAAACCACTGCTTCAGTAGGTGCTGACATCCCTTCGACAACTGGTGCCGCAGGTGATATTCCGGTACAGACATTGCCTGTTGATAACAATACAGTCGCTAATGATGCTGTGACGGCAACGCCTGCTAAAGACACGGGATTAATCACGGTCACTACCGATCGCTATGATATAAAGATCAATCCAGAAGGCGGCGATATTGTTTATGCTGCTCTTAAGCAGTATGACGCAACGCTCGATAGCGATAAGCCTTTCGTATTGCTAGAGAATAATAGTAATCGCGTGTATGTGGCTCAGTCTGGTCTTATTGGTCCTAACGGTATTGATACTGCAGAAGGTCGTGCCAAATACAGCCATACTGCTAATAATTACGTCATGGAAGCAGGGCAACAGACGCTGTCAGTACCGCTTACTTATAAAAAAGATGGCTTGACCGTTACTAAGACATTTACCTTTACTGAAAATAAATATCCGATTGATATTAGCTATCAAATACAAAATGCTTCTACACAACCGTGGCAAGGTCAGCTATTTGCCCAGTTGAAACGTGATGACAGTAAAGATCCAGGTATGTCTGATAAAGGTGCGCTTAGTATGGCGACTTATTTAGGCGGTGCTTGGGGTACTCCTGATGATCCATACAATAAGCTCAAATTTAAAGACTTTAATGATGGTGAGCTAGCTGTTAGTAGCGATAAAGGTTGGGTTGGTGTTGTGCAGCATTATTTTGTATCAGCATGGATACCTGAAAACTTTACCGCTACTTTCTTTAGCCGTGAAACAGGCGATGATTACTTCATCGGTTTCAACAGTCAACCTGTCAATGTCGCGCCAAATAAACAAGTGACATTAGATGCCACGTTATACGCTGGTCCTAAAGTACAATCTGAGCTAAAAGATGTGGCAGTAGGCCTTAATAAAACGGTTGATTATGGGTTGTTATGGCCAATATCGAAAATTTTATTTGCCATCTTGGACGGTATTCATAAAGTCATAGGTAACTGGGGTTGGTCAATCATTGTATTGACGATTTTAGTCAAAATTGCTCTGATGTGGTTCTCGAATAAGAGTTACTATTCAATGGCGAAGATGCGTGCGATTGCACCAAGATTAGCCGCACTTAAAGAAGAGCATGGCGACGATCGAATGAAGATGTCGCAAGAAATGATGGCTATTTATAAAGAAGAAAAAGTCAATCCAATGGCAGGTTGTTTGCCTATTTTGATGCAAATGCCTATCTTCTTAGCGCTATATTGGGTATTGGTTGAAAGTGTTGAGCTGCGTCATGCGCCTTGGATTTTATGGATTCAGGATTTATCGGCGATGGATCCTTGGTTTATTTTACCATTGCTGATGGGTGCCTCGATGTTTGTACAGCAGCAGCTAAACCCGCAGCCAGCTGATCCGATGCAAGCGAAAGTGATGAAGTTCTTACCAATCATTTTTACTGCTTTCATGCTGTTTTTCCCAGCGGGTCTCGTACTATACTGGACAGTCAACAACTTGTTTAGTATGACTCAGCAATATATTGTCAATAAAAAAGTCGAAGAAGAGCAAAAGCGTCGTACTGTTAAAGTATTGGACTAAGTAGCTCATCAATTGATAAAAGACCATCGCTACGGCGGTGGTTTTTTTATGTGTGACATTTCTATTATCGCTCACTGATCTGAAATAAAATAAGCGCAAAGCATGGCTATTTAAAGTTTGCTTTGTCAGTCTGTGTCCAGCCGTCTATAATGGAGTTTTTAGCTATTGAGAGTAATTGTGGATTCCCTAGAGATGGCGTCAAACGTACCTAAAGCATCTGAACCACCTAAAGCATCTGGCTTGGCCACAATTGCGGCTATTGCCACACCGCTTGGAAGAGGTGGCGTTGGTGTTATACGTCTGTCGGGTGCGCGTGCTTATGACATTGCCTGTACACTAACGGGTAAGTCTGCTTTTACGCCACGTATGGCCAGTTTTTGTCGTTTTTATCAGGCTGATGGTACAGTAATTGATGAAGGGTTAGTGCTGTACTTTAAAGGCCCGCATTCGTTCACAGGGGAAGATGTGATTGAGCTGCAAGGGCATGGCGGCATGATTCTACAAAACCAACTGCTAGCAAGGGTATTTGAGCTGGGCGCAAAACAAGCGGGTGCTGGGGAATTCTCTTATCGTGCTTTTGATAATGATAAATTGGATTTGGTACAAGCAGAGGCTATCGCTGATGCCATTGATGCGACCAGTGCTGCCGCTGCGAGTAGTGCCATTCGCTCGCTAAGTGGTGAGTTTTCAAAGAAGATTAATCAGCTATTAGAGCAGCTTATTCATCTTCGCTTGCATGTTGAAGCGGCGATTGATTTCCCTGACGAAGAAGACGTGGATTTTTTATCAGACGGCGTCATACAAAGTAAACTGGAGCAAACGCAAGACAAGATACAGCAAGTATTGGCGACCGCCAAGCAGGGTCAGCTCCTACGTGATGGTATTCATGTGGTCTTAGCAGGTAGACCAAATGCGGGTAAATCAAGCTTGCTGAATCGTCTGGCAGGGCAAGAGCGCGCTATCGTTACTGACGTTGCAGGTACGACTCGTGATACGCTGCAAGAGACCGTGGTGCTCAACGGTTTGACACTTCATCTTACCGATACGGCGGGTCTGCGTGACACAGAAGACACGGTAGAGCGTATTGGAATTGAACGTGCGCGTACAGCCATTACCCAAGCTGATATGCTGCTGATGGTCTACGATGTGACTCGTGATCTTGAAGAAGAAAGTACGCCGCTACAGCTTGCAGAACAATTATTTGGTGAGTTACCAGAGGCCAAACGCTTATTGATTATTGCTAATAAGAGTGATTTGTTAAGTGACTTACTAGATGATAGTAGCAGTCAAATACCCTCTGTCTCGCAAATCGCAATAAAAGAACGTGGTTATGAACAAATTAATGTTTCATGTGAAACAGGTGCTGGTATCGATAATCTGGTCGAAGCCTTATGTGCTAAGGTCGGTTTTCATCCGCCAGAAAACAGCCTAATTGCTCGCACACGTCATATAGATGCACTTAGACGCACAGCCGACTCTTTAGCAGAGGCGCACGAGCAGTTAACGGTGTTTCAAGCAGGTGAATTAGTCGCCGAAAGCTTACGTCAGGCTCAGAACAGTTTGGGTGAGATTACGGGAGCGTTTAGTGCGGATGACTTGTTGGGCAAAATCTTTGGTAGTTTCTGTATTGGAAAATAACCAGCCGATTTTTTTGAATTGCTTGATACAACTCGTCAATTCTCAGAAAATTTGGTCTTATAAGTAGTGACTTGTGACTTGTGACTTGTGACTTGTGACTTGTGACTTGTGACTTGTGACTTGTGACTTGTGACTTGTGACTTGTGACTTGTGACTCTTGCGCTTAATATTAAAATAAGGAAACGCTATGCACTGCCCATATTGTAACGCGTCAGAAACTAAAGTTATTGATTCGCGTCTGGCAGCAGAAGGTGCGCAAGTCCGTCGTCGCCGCTCATGCAATAGCTGCCAAGAGCGTTTCACTACTTTTGAGATGGTAGAAGTAGTGATGCCAAGAATCATCAAGTCAAGCGGTAAAATTGAGCCTTATGATAACGAAAAACTGCGCCGCTCTATTTTATTACCATTGCAAAAGCGCCCTATCACCATTGATGAACAAGAAGCGATGATCAGTCGTATTGAGAAGCGTGTCAGACAGATGGGTGAGCGCGAAATCAGTAGCAAGGTGTTGGGTGAGATCATCATGAGTGAGCTTAAAACGTTAGATGATGTTGCTTATGTGCGCTTTGCTAGTGTTTACCGCGACTTTCAAGATATTGATGCTTTTCATCAAGAGATTGCAAATATTCGTCCAAATGATAAGTAAATTGATGAATACAATCGAATCTTACCTATTTACTCTTTAGTTCAATTTTTTTTCTTAGATAGAATTTTCTGTAATCATTAATGAAGTCTACTTTTATGCCAGTCTCAAACCATACTCAGAATGCGCAAGACCGCTACTTTATGATGCTTGCGATCGAACAAGCCAAACAGGGTTTATATACCACCAGACCTAATCCAGCGGTAGGCTGTGTCATCGTGCAAGCAGAAGCGATCGTCGGTCAAGGGTTTCATCCGAAAGCTGGTCAGCCTCATGCAGAAGTATTTGCGCTAAAAGAAGCGGGTGCGAGGGCTTTAGGTGCAACTGCCTATGTGACTTTAGAGCCTTGTAGTCATACGGGGCGTACGCCACCTTGTGCTTTGGGTCTTATTAGTGCTGGTGTGAAACGTGTCGTAATCGCAGGGCTCGATCCCAATCCGCAAGTGGCAGGACGCGGTGTAAAACTGTTAGAGCAGGCTGGGATTCAAGTGACAGTCGGTATATTAACCGAGCAAGCAGAAGCTTTAAATCGTGGATTTTTAAAGGCAATGCGCACCCAGATGCCTTATGTACGACTTAAAATTGCCACTAGCCTTGACGGTCGTACCGCGATGGCATCTGGCGAGTCAAAATGGATTACCTCAGCGGCTGCCCGCGAAGATGTGCAGAAGCTACGTGCACAAAGTGGCGCGATTATTACCGGTAGTGAGACGGTTATCGCGGATAATCCACAGCTTAATGTACGTTCCAACCAATTAGCTGTGCCACCTGAACAAGTTCCTGCTCCTAAGGTTGTCGTACTCGATAGGCGGCAGCGCTTAGAACACAGCTTACAGTCTGACTATCAATTATGCCGTCGACCGGATACGATTTATTGGCGCGAAGATAACTTGACTGAATTACTAAAAAAATTAGTCCGTGATCATCAGTGTTATGACGTGTTGGTAGAGGCAGGGGCTAGTGTTGCTGGTAGTTTCTTAAGCCAACAATTGGTAGATGAGTTGATTGTTTATCAGGCGCCTTGTTTGTTGGGCGCGCAAGCCAGACCGATGGTTGATTTTAACCCATTGTCTCTAGCTCAGCAGTTGCGTTTTAATATTTATAGCCATGAAACATTAAGTCCTGACCTTAAACTAACTTTATTACCGCTATAACTGGTTATTTATAAACAGATTATCCACAGTTTGTGCTAAATAATTGCTCAATTTGGATAAACAGCCAGTGTTGTGCAAGGTTCCACATGAAACTGTGCATAACTTTGTTTCACATGAAACAGAAAACTAGGTCTTTTATAAAAAAATTGATATTAATTCAATATAATCAGTAACTTAGGTTTTATTACTAAGCTTTATTGATGTTAGTCAATATCTTGTTTTCTGTGGATAACTTAACGGAAATGCGTGTTTTAATACATTATGAGTTGATTTATCAGTACTTATCCACAATCTATCCCATCATAGGCTCAATTAAGCCCAAGTTGCCATAAAAAACTGGCTTAGACAAATGCTGCCACAATCTTAATAGATCAAGATATGTTGTCTATAAAGACAATATCATAATGAAATGAGGTCGATATGTTTACTGGAATTATAGAGAGTGTTGGAAAGGTTAAGTCCATGCAGCCTACGGGCGGTGATATACGTTTGACGATAGAGTCTGATGGTTTGGATTTTAGTGATGTGAAGCTAGGAGATTCTATTGCCTCCAATGGTATCTGCTTAACCGTCGTAGACCTAGGGAGTAATCATTACTCGGTCGATGTCTCACGTGAAACTATCGCTCGTACCGCATTAGAAACTTTAAAAGCTGGTCACACAGTGAATTTAGAGAAAGCGATGCTACCAACCACGCGTTTTGGTGGTCATATCGTCGCGGGTCACGTTGATGGCGTCGGCGTGGTCAGTAAGCTGCAACAAGATGCGCGCTCTATCTATATCGAGATTGAGATACCACAAGAGCTGGCGCACTATACAGCGACCAAAGGCTCCATCACGGTTGATGGTATTAGTCTGACGACCAACATTGTACGAGACAATATTGTCTCTTTAAATATCATTCCACATACCGCACAAGTGACCAATATCGCTAAGCATTGGCTGGTTGGAAATAAAGTCAATATCGAAGTAGATATCGTCGCGCGCTATCTAGAACGTTTGTTAAATAAGTCGCAAACCAGTGGTATGAATACGCCAAGTCCGCAAAGCCAAATTACAGAAGCATTTTTAGCAGATAATGGTTTTATGAAATAGCTGATTTATGAAGTAGCTGATTTATGAAGTAGCTGATTTATGAATTAATTGGTTTAAACCTAAAAAGTAGGTTTTACAGATTGTCATGATTTTATGAAGCTCTGTAAAACCGACTCTAGTTCTTTTTTGTTGATAGGTTTGGCTAAAAACTCATCCATTCCTACTTCTATACAAGCGTCGCGATCTTCTTTGGTATTGTTCGCAGTCAGCGCCACAATCGCAATTTTATCGCCTTGCGCACGAATCGCTTGGGTAGCCTGAAGCCCATCCATGACAGGCATGCGACAGTCCATCAAAATGAGTGAGATATCTTGACGCTGTTGTTGCAGCATATCTAACGCTTGCTGACCATCTTCTGCGACCACACTACGATAACCAAGTTTACTCAATATCTTGCACGTTATTTTCTGATTGGTTGGACTGTCTTCTACTACCAAGATAAGTGGCAATACATTCTCGTTGGCAGCTTTATCTGCTTCGTTTGCTAGCTGCTTATTCTCTTCTTTTATCTCTATGGTTTGAACCAGCTTCTGTCTCGCTGGTAAGGTTAAGCGCAGTAATTCAGAGAGCAATAAAGTCGCATCTAATGGTTTGCTCAAAAATCCTTCATATTTATCTAATAATATAGAGGGAATACGGCGCTCAGGTTTCATACTAAGTAGTATCTTTGGTAGCGACGGATTATCGAGTAGGGTATTTAATGCTTGTTGTCTATCATCATTCCCTATCGCCTGATTAGCGGAAGCAATAGACAGGGTTTCATAATATTCGTAATCTAATAGCAAGATAGGGGCGTGTCTTTGCTCGTCTTGCGCCAGTTTTGCGTTTAATTGTTGTAGATCTAATTTATCTATAGAAGTATAGATAGTAGCTGGCATCGATAAATATGCGCAAAAATCGCGCAGATGTTTGGCACGTAGGGGTTGTTTAATCACTGCTATTAGATGGATATGAGTCAAATGCTGACTATGATGATAAATAGGCTGATAATTTGGACGTCTGCAAGGCAGATAAAGATTCAGACTGCTGCCTTTAGTCATCGTGCTTTTTATTTCAATAAAACCACCCAATAATCGCGCAAAACTATTGACGTTATTTAACCCTAGGCCTTGCCCAGTCGTGTTCTTTTGAATGTAATTAACGTTTCGATGGGTGTTTTGATTGCTGCTTTTATTAAGCTGAACCAACAGTTGATGTTGCTTCGCTATATCGATGCCCATACCGCTGTCTTTTATACTAAAACGAATCCAGTCGTGTGAGGCATGATTGGGATTGTCTTTATTGATTTGACTACTTTTAATCAGTGTAAGGTCTTTATTAAGATTTACTAAGCTTCGGTTTTTTGTTGCTAATAGCTCTGCATTACTGACCGTTTCGATGGTCAGAGATACATAGCCAGAAGTGGTAAATTTCACTGCATTATCTAATAAGTCGTACAAGATTTGCTGTAGGCGCTGATGGTCTGTATCAATACAACGCGGACTGTCAGGTGTAAAAAAATACAGCAGCTCAAGTCCTTGCTGCCTTATCCTTTCTATAAATGACTGACTGACTTGTTGCCCCAGTCTATAAATATCAACAGGCTCAATGCTTAGGCGGGTTTTTCTTACCGCTATCTCCTCGATGTCTAGCACATCATTAAGTGTCGTTAGCATACTCTGACTGCTTTTAATTAAAGATATTAAAATGTCATTCTGCGCAGCAGTCAATGTCTCAGGATCAATCGGTTCTAGCGTGTCAATCATTGCTTCTAATGGAAGGCGCAAATCATGACCCATCGTCGATTTAATTGTATTAAACTCATCAATTTGGCGTTGTAGCCGTTGATTTTGTTGCTGTAATTGCCCTATTTGACTGGCAAATTCATTAACATTATTCAGCAGTACGGTAAAGCCGTGAACCTGACCATGTTCACCAAACCATGGCGTAACGTGCAATTGGTAAGCCTGTTCATTTTCTAACCCATAGACTGTTAAGGTACGAGTGACGCGTAGGTTGGATAACGTTTGCAGCAATCGTTGCGTGGATTCATCTTTACCCGCGATAAAATCCGTCAGTTCATAGTTGCTATCGCTTTGCGGTAAAGACATGAATATTTGTTCAAAGCGTTTATTGAAAAAGCTGATTTGACCATGACGCATGATCATCAGCATTGGTAAAGGGGATTGATCAACCAAACGTTCAAGACGGTGTGTTAAAGTTTTAATGCGGCGATAGTCATTATGCAGCTGGTAGCTGACACGGCTCAGCGCATGGCCTAAACGCAGAAACTCAGGCGTAGATTTTTTTTGCAAAAAAGGCGGCGGACTATAGGCTTCTTTTGCGTGGCTACTTAGATTGTCCGTATAAATCAGTAGCTGTTCCCAATTGGTGCGACGATTGAGCATATACAGCAAAGCGATAATAAACAGCATGATCGCTGCCATCAATGGCAACCAGTAGCGATATGATATCCAGTCAATGATAAGCGGTTTATGGCGCAATATAATATAAAGCTGATGACCACTTTTGAGTTTAATGGTGCCGGTTAAGTTGCGATTATTGAGCGTGTAAGCACTATGACTGCCATTATTAGAAGGGGATGAGCTAATGATAGGAAACGTAACGTTAGCAAAAGTACGCTCATTGGGCTGAGTATGGCGATGGATATAAGTCTGCCCAGAGGGCATCATAAAAACCAGCTGATAGCTTATGTCTCCAAATACGGGTTTTTCTAAAATCCTTTTAATGTCAGGGTTTAGAAGATCATCACGTTCAGTAACTTCATACTGCAATGTATGAAAAGTATCGATACTTTGCTGTTCACTTTGTTTTTTCATCTCGTGAAACAGCGCAAAATAATAGATAGACAACATGACCAGCAAGGTCAGTGCATAAAATATGAGTAAGCGCTGTAAGGACTGAAACTGTTGCATGAAAGCGTGGTCCTATATCGACACAAGAAACATAGTGAGTAAGTAATCAGTTTGGCACAGTAGTTGGTTTATTCAAGTCGTTTTAACTTTTACGGTTTTACAGCTATTATCTAGAAAAAAATGGTGAATGGCAGTGGAATATCGCTCAATCACGCATTGTTTTGTAAATAAACTCATCAATAAGAGCGCCCTGCTTGCTTTCTATTATAAAGACAAACCGTATCATTGGTAACGCTCGATTACCGTTATTACAACCATGGCACAACATCGCAAACTCACCTATAATGAGTCAACCAACCCTATATAATGCCTGTTTATGACTATAATTGCTTCTGCCTTCGATTTATCCATGCCATCTACGACGAAAGATTGCTCATCTAGTAAGCGCTTAAGAGTTGCGTTTGCTGGCACTCCTGAGTTTGCCGCCGTTAGTCTTGAGGCTCTTATCAGCCAGCAAGAAGCGTTGAATATAGACATCGTCGCTGTGTATACGCAACCTGATCGCAAGGCAGGACGGGGTCAAAAATTATCAGCCTCTGCAGTAAAGCAAGTCGCATTGGCGCATGATATTGCAGTTGAGCAGCCTCTCACCTTTAAAAAATCTAGTAGTGAAGGGTTGATCGCACGTGAGACTCTGCGTAGTTATCAGCCAGATGTGATGATTGTCGCGGCTTATGGCTTGATATTGCCGATTGGTGTATTGACCACACCGACTTATGGTTGCCTCAATATTCATGCGTCCTTATTACCACGCTGGCGCGGTGCAGCACCTATTCACCGTGCATTATTGGCGGGTGATAGCGAGACGGGCATTACCATTATGCAGATGGATAAAGGGCTTGATACTGGCGACATGCTTTATAAAGTCAGCGCACCTATTAAGGCTGATGATACGGCTGCCAGCCTCCATGATAAAATGGCTGAGCTTGGTGCAACGGCTATTATTACCGTGCTAAAGGACTTGCCACATTATCAAGCACAAGCAATCGCTCAAGATGACAGTCAAGCCAATTACGCTGAAAAACTCGTCAAAACTGAAGGTGAAATCGACTGGACACAATCAGCGACTATTATCGAACGACAAATTCGCGGTTTGACGCCATGGCCAGGTGCTTATACTTTTTTGGCAGGGCAACGTGTCAAGATTTTAGCCAGCTTACCTGTGAATCCGTCGCAGCAAACCAATCAGCCTGCTGGTACGGTCATCAGCGTTGGACGCAAAGCGATATTGGTAGCTTGTGGTCATGACAGTAATATTGATAATGGTCTCGAAAAACCGCAAGCCAGCACTTTAGCTATCACCCAATTACAGTTTGCTGGTGGTAAACCAATGACAGCCGAGCAAATCTGCCATGGTAACCAATTGAATGATGGTGATCAGTTCACAGCAGACTCAAAATAATTGCTTCTAAATCAGTTTAATACCGCTTAACCTTATTTATTTTTATATTCGTCATTTAATACCAAACAATCCAACTTTTATCAGACGCTAACTATTAGGCGTCAAGGAAATTCAATTTAATGAGAAGCACTGCACCAAGAAACAATAAGCTCAAACCGTCAAGCAACCTTATCATGAATGGTAGCGTCCGCGTCCGCGTCATTCGCACTTTACTGGCGATTCAAAATGGTCAGTCGCTTGCAAGCGTCCTTGATCCGCTACTAAACAGTTTGCATGACGGGGATAAAGGTTTTGCTCATGCGCTATTGTTGACGACGTTGCGCCAATGGTACGCCCTTGAGCGTCTACTCGATAGTCTGGCTGATAACTCTATTGATGAAAAAGAAGTACGTACGACTATTCAAGTAGGTCTAACGCAGCTACTCTATTTGCAAGTGGCTGACCATGCGGCGATTCATGAAACGGTTGAAGCAGCAAAAGAAATTGAGTTTGCGCATGCGACGGGTTTAATCAACGCCATTTTGCGTAAAGTTGCTAAGAACCCAAGTAAATTCCGTAAGAAGTGTGATAAAAAACACAGCTTACCGAATTGGCTTGCCTATCAGCTTAAGCAAGACTGGAGTGAGCAGTATGACGACCTGATGCAGGGTTTACGTCAACCTGCACCAATGTTTTTGCGCGTGAATACAGCGGTGACTTCGATAGAGGACTATCAGCAAGCATTGGTGGAATTTGAAGTTGAAGCAGATCTGGTTGAGCTAACAAGTGGTTTTAATTTAGCCAGCTCATCGGATGCAGCCGCATCTAATGGCATATTAACCAAAGGGTTAAGATTACATCAAAGTACCGCAGTCAATGCCTTACCGCAATTCGCTGAAGGTGCGGCTAGTGTACAAGATATGCATGCTCAGCTTGCCGCGCCGCTTATTCATAACGCTTTAATTAATAAGCTGAGTGTTAAAAACGACGATGCAGACGGCGATATAGACACCAATAACAACGAGATCCGCATTTTAGATGCTTGTGCAGCGCCGGGTGGTAAGCTTGCTCATTGGTTAGAATTAATCAGCTCAAATGAGTCTTCGTTGTTTCACGTGAAACAAGACGATGCTGAAACGTCGCCTGTGATTTCGAAAGTTAAGATTACTGCGATAGATAATGAGGCGCCACGTATCGAGCGTATTCATACTAATTTACAGCGCTTAAACCTAAGTCAGCACGACTTGCAGCAAGCTGAGAAAAATATTGAGCTTAATATTGTCTGTGCTGACGCAACGACATGGCAAGGCGCTGGTAAGAAAAAGAGCAAACTCGTATTTGACGCTATATTATTAGATTCACCTTGTACAGCGACTGGCGTGATTCGTCGTCATCCTGATATCAGTATCTTGCGTACCGAAGAAGACGTTGAGCAAACGGCACTCTTACAAGCGGATATCTTGCACAATCTATGGCCACAACTTAAAGTTGGCGGTTATCTGTTGTATGTCACTTGCTCTATCCTAAAGCAAGAGAACGTCGAGCAGATGCAAGATTTCATGACTCACTATAATAATGTAGTAGCCGTTGAATTTAGCGACGATTGCAATTGGGGTATCGAACAAGCAATCGGTCGTCAGTGCTTACCAATAGATAGCGAGAGCGGCGATGGCTTTTATTATGCCTTGCTGCAAAAAACTGCTGAATAAACCGTTTTAACTAATAATCTCATTATAGACAGGACAATCTAATGAAATATATCAGTACCCGTGGTCAGACAGCGCCGATGGATTTTAGTGATGTGTTATTAATGGGTCTTGCCCCAGACGGTGGTTTGATGTTGCCTGAGCACTATCCGAATATTGATAGTGCGACGCTTACTGAGTGGCGCACGCTAAGCTATCCACAGCTGGCGATGGCGATTATGCAGCGCTTTGCGACTGATATTCCTGTGGCTGATTTGCAAGACATTATTAAGCGCACTTATACCGCTGAGGTATTTGGCTCTGATGAGATTGTTCCTGTCCGTAAGCTTGAAGACAATTTATATATTCTAGGATTATCAAACGGTCCGACGTTAGCGTTTAAAGATGTTGCCATGCAGTTTTTGGGTAATGCTTTCGAATATGTGCTTAAAAGAAAAGACGCGCGTATTACCATCATTGGTGCCACCAGTGGGGATACAGGTAGTGCGGCAGAATATGCTTTGCGTGGTAAAGAAAATATCGAAGTCTTTATGCTGTCACCGCATGGCAAAATGAGTGAATTCCAGCGTGCGCAAATGTATAGTTTGACTGATAAAAACATCCATAATATTGCCATCGACGGCATGTTTGATGATTGCCAAGACATCGTCAAAGCCCTACAGCAAGATGCTGAGTTTAAAGCGGCTTATAATTTAGGTACGGTTAATTCTATTAACTGGGGTCGTATCCTAGCGCAGATTGTTTATTACTTTAAAGCCTATTTTGCGGTCACTACAAGCAACGATGAAAAAGTCAGTTTTAGCGTGCCATCAGGCAACTTTGGTAATATTTGTGCCGGTCACATTGCACGTGAAATGGGGCTGCCAGTTGATCGTCTAATCGTCGCAACCAACGAAAACGACGTGCTTAACGACTTCTTTAATCAAGGTGCTTATCAGCCGCGTCCGACTGATAAAACTTATATCACTTCAAGCCCATCGATGGATATCTCTAAAGCCTCTAACTTTGAGCGTTTTGTTTATCTCTTATTAGATAAAGACAGCGCCCGCGTTCATGAGTTATTTGAAGGGGTGAAATCTGGTCAAGGCTTTGATTTGTCTGACCTAATGGAGGCGGTCAACACTCGCTACGGTTTTGCTGCGGGTAAATCGACCCATAGTGACCGCTTACAAACCATTAAAGCGCTGTATGAGCAGCATGGAGAGTTGGTTGATCCGCATACCGCTGATGGTATCAAGGTTGCCAAAGAGCTACAGCGCGAAGGTGAGGTGATTGTTTGTGCCGAAACCGCACTGCCAGTGAAATTTGCCGATACGATCATCGAAGCTATTGGACCGATAGAAATCGCACGCCCAGCCCATACCGAAGGCTTAGAAGCGTTACCGCAGCATGTGGTGGTGCTTGATAATGATGCCGAATTAGTCGCTGAGCAAATTCGTCAGCATGTGATACCAAATCCAGCATAAATCAGAGTTGATTTTAATGCTTATTTTCATGAGGAACTCTACAAATTTCAATGACGAACTATAGAAATAATATTCATATAAAAGTTACGCCATTGTAATAAAGTGTTTATGATTGTGTTATGGTAGATATAATTGTAATATTAGAAACAGCGTCGGCGACTCATCATTTTGCTAGACGCTTTTTTAGTAATCATACCAGCCAATTACACTGAACAGCTGCCCTATAAGCGTCATGATAATCGTACGATTAAGTCTTTTTACGACCCTCATTGCTTGTCACTATTTTAATGACAGTCAAAGATTAAGGTTAAGTAATAGATCTCAATGGTACTAATTGTGGCGACAACAGCGGTACATATTGTGGATATAACAATGAAGATGAGCTTAAAAACGATAGCAAAAGCACTGTTAATCACGACATTTAGTAGTGCAATGCTAATGAGTACTGCCCACGCTAACAATCCACCACCAGCCATCAAAGCGGATGCGCCCAATCGCTATATCGTCAAAAAAGGCGATACGTTGTGGGACATATCAGGACGTTATTTAGACAGTCCGTGGCGCTGGAAAGAAATCTGGGCAACCAATAAGCAAATCAAAAACCCCAATCTTATTTATCCTAACGACATCCTTATCTTATGTGTGATTCAAGGTAAAACCTTAATTGGTGTTGATACTGGCGAAGGTTGTGCTGGAGTTGAAAAGCAGTTAACGGGTAACGTGGTATCTAGCACAGTCTCAGTCACTTCAACAGCCAACAGTATTCCACCACTTCCGTGGTCTGCTATTCAACACTGGTTAGATAAGACAGTCATCGTTAATCCACAAGATTTTAATACCACCCCTTATATATTGGCCTCTAAAAAAGGCAATTTAATTACCGCCAGTGGCGATAAAGTATATGCCAAAGGTGTGCCACTGATCGTCGGTCAGCGTTATGGTATCTACCGTGAAGGAGAGCTATATGTTGAGCCAAAGACCCAAGAAGTTATCGGTTTAGAGGTCACGCAAGTTGCGACGGGTTTGGTTACTTCGACAGAAACCAACGGCGTCAGCAGTTTGCAGCTCACCGACAGTTACGACAAAGAAGTGCGTGAAGGTGATCGCGTATTTGTTGAATTGAATAACTCTATTCCACCTGTGTTTTATCCAGCCCCTGCAACGGTCAGTCGTGGTGGCATGATTGTCCGCGTCATGGACTCAATCAGCTCAGCAGCGAAGGGTAGTGTTGTTGCTATCAACTTAGGTAGTACCCATGGTGCTAAGCCTGGTGATGTATTGACTGTCTATCAAAAAGGGGCTTTGATCCGCGATACCAAAGACAATGACACGCCAGTACGCTTACCAAATGAGCCAAGCGGTATGGTCATGGTATTCAATACTTTCGATAATATTAGCTATGCTTATGTGCTTGATTCAGAGCTACCATTAAACGTCGGCGACCAGCTGTTACCACCGCCATATCTATAAATGAGTACACTATAAGTGAGAACATGCTTATTTTTGGACGGGACACACTAACTTAGCCTATACGAGCTAGATGATTATGATGGCAGTTACTTCTTCTTTATCAGATGAGCAACGCGCAGTACTGGCGCTGTGGACTGAGGTGAATGCATCATTATCTGCTTATCATAAGCTCATTACTTCTTTTGGCACGGCAGAGCTTGCTTGGTACGCCAAAGTAGATGCGTGGCGGCAATTGGGTATTCATCATACCCATCTTGCCCGTCATGAACAGTCAGAGCAAACGCAAGCCAGTATTGATAAAATTCAGCAAGCGCTCATCGAAGGACGCTACGGTCTGCTATTTTCTGACCAGCCTGATTATCCCGTACAGCTCTCGCAAATCTATGACCCACCGCCTGTATTATTTTACCGAGGCAATAAAGCTCGCTTGCACCAGGCACAAGTCGCTATTGTTGGCAGCCGAAAACCCACCGCCCATGCCCAAAAAATTACCTTTGATATCGCGCAATATTTGGCGCAAGCTGGTTATATCATTACCAGCGGTCTTGCCATGGGTGTCGATAAGCGAGCACATCTAGGCGCGTTAGCACAGGCGAATGCTGAATATCAAGGTCGAACAATTGGAGTCATGGGTACAGGTATTGAGGTCAATTATCCCAATCATCATGATAAATTGTTTGCCCAGATAATTGAACAAGGCGGCTGTATTATTAGTGAATTGTTGCCGCATACAATGCCACATAAGCATACGTTTCCACGGCGTAATCGTTTGGTCGCTGGATTGAGCTTAGCAACGATTGTGACGGAGGCAACCATTCAGAGTGGTTCGCTGATTACCGCGCGTTTAACCTCGGAACAGGGTAAGCAAGTTTTTGCCATTCCAAGTCATATTGAGAATAGCAATGCAGAAGGTTGTCATCATTTGATACGTGAAGGCGCGACCTTAATTTATCATCCGCAGCAAGTGCTAGAGGATATCAATAGTCAGTTGCCATATAACAGTCATTCATTTCAATCAAATGTCTTATCTACATTGAATCTTAGTCAGAAAGAAAACCCTTCAGAAAACATTAGTAGTTCTACTGCAGATACTGGCAAGCTAGCATCATCCAATATTAAACCTTCTCCCAGCGCTATCGTCGTACCAGAGCATTTGATGCTTGTGTATGAGCAGCTTGATTGGCACGGGCAGGATTTAGATGCGCTGATTATCGCTACCAAACTTGCCACACCGCAGCTGATTGGACAGTTAATGGAGCTTGAATTATTAGGCGTCATTAGTGTGCAAGGCGGAAGGTATTTGCGCGTCTAAAATCGTACTTTCTATCGCTTTAGGCTTTTCACTTATCTACTGCCAAGTGATTGACTACAGTACAATCTAGGGCGTGTCATCAATTAGATTGTGAGGCTTAAAATGAGAAAAATTGTAGATAAACAAGGAAGTAATTGCCGTTAATATGAACATATTGACAAAATTGCTGACGATGTTTAGCAAAATTTAGCCATTTTAAGACCACTAAACGTACTAATGTGCTAATTGATGACACGCCCTAGGTAGCTGCTAATAAGGTCGCTTTAAACTTCGCTGCCCTAATTTTTCTTAGTCTTATGTTATGATGAGTGCTTAAATTTCTACCTTTTTGAAGCCTTCAAGCCATGGAAAAATACACATCTTTTACTACTGACTCTGTCATTCAAGCTGCCAAATGGCTTAAAGAAGGACAGCTACTTGCTTATCCCACCGAAAGCGTTTGGGGTATTGGTTGTGACGCTTATGACGAAGCAGCCGTTCAATGTATTTTATCCATTAAACAGCGTCCACAAGCCAAAGGCATGATCGTCATTACTGACAGCGCTGAGCGTTTAAAGCCGTTACTAGAGCCTTTAGAAGAAGGTCTGCGCCAACAAATCATCAAGAGTTGGCAGGCAGATACTGACAGTATAGAGCTACAAGGTAAGCAAGCCCATACATGGCTACTGCCTATCCCTCAGAAACTTGAAACGACTATCCCTCCTTGGATCAAAGGGCAGCATCAAACAGTGGCGGTTAGAGTTATTGCGCATCCTATGATTCGTCAATTGTGCCAACAACTGGTCGACGTTCAAAACCCATTTGGGCTATTGGTTTCCACAAGCTGTAATCCATCAGGACAACCGCCTGCTATGACTTTCACTGATGCTTATGGATATTTCGGCGAGCAAATCAGCTACTTGCAGGCTAACACTCTAGGCTATACTTTACCGAGCCAAATTCGTGACGCAACCACGGGTTTAGTGATTCGTTAGCGCATGACAGTCAACCAAGCGATGAGTGTTATCTATTGATTTCACTATTGACAGAAATAAAAGAATAGCGCAAGATAAGTAGATAAAATAATCAAAACTTATGAAGTAGAGTACATATTAATCATGAAACTAAATCCTGTGACCGAAAAATTTATCTTACATTGGGGTGAAATGGGCTCGCAGTGGGGCGTCAATCGCACCATGTCACAGATTCATGCGTTGTTATTCATAATTGGTAAGCCACTAAATGCTGAAGAAATTACCGAAACACTTGGTGTTGCTCGCTCTAACGTCTCAAACAGTATTAAAGAGTTGCAGCATTGGGGCTTAGTACAAAAGGTCTCGATATTGGGTGATCGTCGCGATCACTTCACGACCAATACTGACGTTTGGGAGCTGGCACGCATCATTGTGGTTGAACGACAAAAGCGTGAGCTTGAGCCAACTGTACAGTTTTTACAAGAACTCATGGACAGTCCTGAATTTGAACATGAAAATAATGAGGTAAAGTCACGTATTCGTGATACCCAAGAATTCGTTAGTACCCTAACCACATGGTCATCTGAGATGCTTAAACTGCCCACAAGCATCCTCAAAAAAGTCCTAAAACTAGGCGCTAGTATTAAAAAGGTTTTACGTTAATAGCTGTGTAATTTAAAATAAAAAATTTGCAATACAATTTCTGTTTTGACAGAAATATATGTAATAAATATAAAAGCCAGTTAAGTTTAAGTGAGATAAGTTTCTATAAAATAGCAGTAACAAAAAATAGTAATAACAAATGGATGTGTAAAATGACAGTCAATCAGACACACGCTAATAAAGAGCCAGCCATTAAAAAGGCTGTTGCTGCAGTCGAGTGGCAGGATTTGCGCCAGTTAACGCGCGGTCAAATCGCTTACAACGTTATTTTGCCTTATCCATTTTTGTTGTTGTCTTGGTGGTTTACTAGTCAATCATGGTATGTATTGGCGTGCGGGGCTTCTTATTTGTTTTTTGCTGCCGCATTTCGCCAAGCGCACGATGGCTATCATCATAGTTTGGGTACAGGAAAACGTACAACCACCGCCATATTATTATTGCTCAGCGTACTATTAATGACCAGTTTGCACAGCATTCGAGCCACGCACATGGCGCATCATCGTGACCCATTGGGCGATAGTGATATTGAAGGCAGTCTAGCAAAAGACTCATGGTGGCAAGCGCTGCTCGGCGGAATAACTTATCGACTCGATATTTATCGTCAAGGATTGCGCTTAAGTAGCCGTCGCAATAAAAGCTTGGCTTGGCTAGAATTTGGCTTGATTGCTTTAGTCGTCTTGGTTACCTTCGTACTGACCGTATTTACTATTCCTACTCTTACGATATTAGCGCAAGTATTGATGTACCACATATTGACCATGATGTTGGCGAATGCCAGTGTCGGCATCATTGCGGTGTGGGGCGTACACCATGATTGTGATGAGACAATCGCTCGCACCGAGCGCAATCCTTTGGTCAACTTGCTGACCTTTAATTTGCTTTATCACGTAGAGCATCATCTCTTTCCTGCTGTGCCATCCAATCATTTACCTGAGCTTGCCAAGCGTTTAGATGCAACAGCGCCACATCTGACCAAAGCACATGTATTGCCAAGTATGGTTAACGTCATAGATTTTATTAATTATCGTTGGAACAAATTAAAGAATAAATCTCAAAATAGTAATGATAGTGACTGTCCTATTCGTAAGCGTTTTGCTTAATCAGTAGGCTAAATAAAATCAAGATACTTATCCACCAATTATCCACAGGAATTTCATTGGCTTTGGCAACGCCGTATTTATACTGAATTAACGATGAATGTTAATGGGATAAATAGAATGAAAACGAATAATGAGTTAGGTGCGTATCCTTATCTACAAGTGATTATTTTGTTTGCAGGGTTTGGTAGCTTAGTTGGTGGAGTGATTGCAGAGCTGGCTTTATTGTTCATTTTTAGGAATGCGGATTTTGCCCAAATTGGTTACCAGCCATTACTCTATGTTGGTCTGCTTGGTTTTATTCCTGCTTTATTAACGGGTGTTATCGTCGCTTATAAGAAGATATGGCGCGGTGATCACAAGAGTCTACGCACGACATTTTTAGTGGGGTTTATAACGTCAGCAGGTTATATGGGTGCAATCATCCTATATTTAGGCATCAACTCATGGATGGAGGTTGGCGTGCTACTGGCCTTTATGATTGGTATAGGATTGTTTGGCGCAATCAATTCAGCGATTGCCAGCCGCATTGCTTTACCAAAAGTACGTAAAAGTCATTTTGATCTTAGTACTAAAAAAGTAGACGATGGCTATAACGGATTAAGTTTTACTAAACGATAAGCGAAAAATATAGGGAGTAGGACATGAATATTTTAATCAGTGGTGGCTCAGGCTTTTTAGGCAGTGCTTTTAGTGACGAGCTGATCAAACGCTATCGTACGCAGGATAAGGACTTACACATTACATGGCTAACACGCGATAGCAGCCAAACGCATCCTGACGCGATCAGCATGATGACCTACGATGAGCTAGCGAGTTCGGATAAAAGCTTTGATGTTATCTTAAATCTAGCAGGCGCAGGCATTGCTGACTCGCGCTGGAGCGATGCGCGCAAAGAGCAGTTGCTCGCCAGCCGTATCAAGCCTACCGAATCCTTATTGGCATTTATTAAGCGCACCAGTATTAAGCCCAAGCTAATGGTCAGCGGCTCTGCGATTGGCTGGTATGGCGCACAAGGCGATAAACCTCTTACCGAAAGCAGTGGTTTTGAAACTGATTTTGCCCATCAATTATGTCATGAATGGGAGCAGTTAGCGCTCAAAGCCACTAAACATGGCGTGCCTGTGGCTATCGTGCGCACTGGGGTGGTTATCCATCCTGATGGCGGGATGCTTGGTAAGTTATTAACCCCATTTAAAATGGGCGTTGGTGGGCAGTTAGGTGATGGCAAACAAATCATGAGCTGGATCAGTCGTGAAGACTGGGTTGGGGCGGTGATATTCATCATTGAAAAGCATCTTGCTAATTATGCGGACACTCAGACTATCGATGATCACTCGTTAGAAACTATCAATGATACGCCGGTGCTGGTGTATAACCTCACTGCGCCTAATCCAGTGACCAATCATGCTTTTACCAAAACGCTTGGAGCATGGCTACACCGTCCTACCTTTTTTACTTTACCCAATTTTCTGCTTAAGCTGATATTTGGTGAGATGTCGACGCTACTAATTGATGGTCAAAAGGTAGTGCCGCAAGCATTACAGGACGCAGGTTATGATTTTAAACAGCCAACACTGAAGCAAGCTTTAGAAGAGCAAAAGTCATAGATACTTATGAAGGTTGTTTCATGTGAAATGTAGTTGTCATCATAGGATTCTTTGTTTCATGTGAAACCTAAAGAGGGGTTTTTATGAGTAAAGTTTATATCAACGCTACAATTACTGTAACCAACTATCCTAAAGGTAAGGTGATAGGAACTTATGGATTATTAGGCGGTGCGATAGGTGGGATATTTCTATGGTTAAGCGTAGCAGTACCTGATGTCTTGTTTAATGATTATAATTTTGGTGCGCCCGAAATGTTCAATATTACTAACGTCTATTTCATCACTGCATTTAATGTAGTTTGGCTACTAGGGTTTGCGCTGATTTTCTATATAATTTTTAGATTTATATTAGGACTGTTACCTTCGTTATTTACAGGCTGGATTCTTGCGCAAGTAAATGCTTACTGTAATTATAAAGGCCTTCTTATCTCTTTAATTACGGGTGGTTTTATGGGCTTTGCCTTTCTATCTTTACTAGAGCTACCTCTTATTATGCAGGTTTTGACAGGCGGTGTCAGCGCTATCATCACGGGTCTGATCGCACTACCTAAACATAAATAAAGTTTACCTAAGTATTTCATTTTTGACAGAAACAAAATAAATCAAAACTATGTAGCTAAATTAAGTAGTCGCGCCAGCAAGACAGTTACTGCTTATCACTAAGTAAGGAGAACATCATGCGTCATCCTTCGTTAGCCAGTGTTGAATGGCAAGATTTGCGTCAGCTTAGTCTGAGCGAGACCGTTTATAATATTTTTTTATCGTTACCTTTTTTATTGCTGTCATGGTGGAGCGCGTGGCAGGAGTTTTGGCTACTTGCGCTGGCTGCGACATTTTTCTTTTTTACCGCCGCACTTAGACAAGCCCATGATTGCTATCACCGCACTTTAGGTGTGAGTAAAGTCGCCACAGAGCTCATGCTATTTATGCTGAGTATCACGATGCTCTGTAGTACGCATGCCATTCGTCATACTCATCTTAACCATCATAGAGATCCGCTTGGAGACAGTGATGTCGAAGGTAACTGGGCACGCCTGCCGTGGTATCAGGCGATATTAGGTGGTGGTGTTTTTTCGATTATGATTCAGTGGTTTGGTTTGACGCATGGTAGCCGCCGCAATCGTATGCTCGTTGCCTTTGACATATTGCTTATTTTTGCAGTGATTGCCGCTGCTTGTATCACGATGCATCCAGTTTTGATGTATCACGTATTGGTGATGATATTGGCCAATACGATGGTTGGTTTCTTTGCGGTATGGAGCGTCCATCATGGCTGTGATGAGGTGGTATATGCCCGCAGTGAGCGTCATCCGTTGATTAATCTACTGACCTTTAACTTGCTCTATCACATCGAGCATCATCTATTCCCAGCAGTGCCGACCAATCACTTACCAATACTGGCTAAGCGCTTAGATACCGCTGCACCGCAGTGGACACAGCAGTCCGTCATTCCTTTTTTAGCGCCAGTCAATAAGTATCCAGTAGTACACATGATTGAACATAGTGAGCATGAACGAAAAATCTAATAGCCTCGATGCTGAGGTATCACTTATAAAGGAGTTCTAACATGATTATTCAAAATCATATCAACAGTTATAGAGAGCAAGCACATTTATCCATCACCATGTACTACGATGATGCTTGCGTCATATGCAGTACCGAGGCACACAATATGCAAATTCGTAAGCCCGAGAAGATACGCTTAGTTCCTGTAGAAGAGGGGCTTGATGAGTTGGCCGTCGCAGGATTCAGCCGTGAGGATGCGATGACTTATATGTGTGTGCAAGACAGCTACGGCAATTGGTATACGCACATGGATGCCGTGCGGCTGCTCTACAGGACTGGCGGCGTTAAATGGTCACCGTTATTGTTTTTGCCAGTGGTCAAACAACTTGGCGACTTGGCTTATCCTTATGTCGCGCGCAATCGTTATAGAATTCCGAATTGGGTGACCAAGTTGGTCTATGGCAAAGCGCTGATGCAAGCTTGTGACAATGGCGTTTGTAAAATAGCACCAGATAAACGTTAAAGGGCTTTTATTGGCCATAATTTAGTTTTGCGATAACAGCACTTTAGAAGAAAAGCATATGAAGTTTTCGTGAAAAAAAAGACGCTATGTTCAGAGCATTCAGCTTTTAACGTAAGATAGCATCCTCTTTATCTGATTAGACCTTATTATGTGGTTCTTTATCATTTTCACTCAGTTGCTAGCTGTTATGACCAGCGTTCTTCTCTGCTGGTTTGTAAAGCCAAAAACTACGTCTGCTAAAATCGCGCTGATAGCTGCTGTCTTTATTCTTAATAATGTGGCTCTCATTTATGGTTTGACTGAGTTTTGGGGTGAGCGCTTTCATGTCTATCTGGTCGTTAGTATTTTACAAGGTTTTATGCTTTATGCTGGTTTGATGACCGCTACGGTGGCGCTACTCGTTTATCAGGTCATCAAGCGAAAATCTCGTCCAATGCTTTTGCGCGCCTTTGCTATTACGACTTATGTCGCCATTGTTAGCTTAGCGGTATTTAATGCTTACTCGCCCGTCGTACATCGTCTAACAGTCATTATAGATAAGCCGCTAGCTAAGCCAATGGATATCGCGCTTGTCTCTGATACGCATCTGGGTAGATGGTTTGGTAATCGACAGATAAAAAAGATGGTAAGCCTTATCGATGCGCAACATCCCGATGTCGTGTTGATCGCTGGTGACATTATGAATGACAATACTATTGCTTACGATAATACCAATATGCATGAGCAGTTATCAAAGCTAAAGGCACCGCTTGGCGTCTATGCGACTTTAGGCAATCACGATTATTTCGGTTATGACCAACAGATCACACAGGCGGTGGAAGAGGCTGGCATCAAAGCGCTTGATAATGAGAGTGTGCTATTAGATGATTCAGTATGGCTGGTGGGGCGCTCAGACGATATTGATCGTACCAGACTGTCAGCCGAGGAATTATTGACACAAGTAGAAACAGATAAACCAGTGATATTTTTGGAGCATCGTCCTAGCGCGATGGATGAGGTCAGCGCCCTGCCAGTCGATTTGCATCTGTCTGGGCATACCCATGGCGGGCAGATATTTCCACTAACGCTATTGATGAATTGGTTGACACAGCTAAACTATGGCAGCAAAAAAATAGTCGATACGCAGTTTTTGGTGACCTCTGGTTATGGTATCGGTCCCGTACCATTTAGACTGGGAACGCGTTCTGAGATTTGGATAATTACGTTGCAGTCTGGTGTATGAGCCATTTAAATAAACAGTGTTACCCCTATGATAAAGCCTTTACCATATCTAAATGGTAGAGGCTTTTATTTGCTCTTCTAATTAGCTAAAAGCATACTGCATTGACGCCATCATACTCAAGGATTCTTCATGCGCTACGCATTTTTTATCACCATTTTTGCGCTATTGCAGTTGTTTAGTGTCGGTGCAGCTCTAAGCGTGCAATGGTGGTTACAGCCTTGGCAGACAGCAGGTTTGCAAACTTCGGTATGGGTCATCATATTCATTATTACCAACGGTTTGCTGCTACTCAGTGTCAATAGAGCATTTGCCAATAGCTATCGCTGGATCAGTGGTTGGATGTTGGTCATGCATTTTATGTTATTGACAGCATTAGTTACCAGCCTATTTTATGGTGGATATTGGTTGGTCACATCGCTAACCGGTGATGTACTCGCTACATCTGCGCCAGTCGATTTTGGATTGCGCATATTGGCATTGGCAGTGTTTATCGGATTGTTTGTTTATGCCCTATATAGCGCTTATGCGCCTGTGGTACGTGAGTTATCTATTTATATTGATAAGCCTTTGGCTAAGCCGCTACGTATTGCGGTCGCTAGCGATTTGCATATCGGGAGATTGTTTGGGATTGGCGCAATAGATAGACTGCATCGTCTGATTGTGCAGCATAAAGCAGACATATTGCTGATGCCGGGCGACATCATGGATGACAATATACAGGCATTTACTAAATATAAAATGGCAGAAAGCTTGGCTGAGTTATGCAAAAGCTTGCCGTATGGGGTCTATGCGACTTTAGGTAATCATGATTTATACGGGCACGAGCAGCCGATTGTCCAAGCGTTGCGTGCTGCTGGCGTGCAGTTGTTAAATGATGAAGTCATACGTCTCACACACCAAGGGCAAGTACTTTGGTTGATGGGACGCTTCGACAACCATAAGCGTCAGCGCGTCCCGACGACTGAGCTGTTGACGCAGGTCAATAGCGCTGAGCCATTGATATTGTTAGACCACAGACCAAGTGATATTGCCGAGCACAGCCAAATGCCGATTGATTTGCAGCTCTCTGGGCATACCCATAACGGTCAGATATTCCCCGCCAACTTCATTGTCAGTGCTATCAATCGCTTGGGCTATGGCTATGAGGTTATCGATAATAGTCACTTTGTGGTGTCGTCTGGTTACGGCTTTTGGGGCATTCCATTTCGCTTGGGTTCGCGCTCAGAGATTTGGCTGATCACTTTGAATGGTCAGGTTGAAGATAACGTTTAAGAAAGTAATATTTAAGAAAACAATGCTTAAAAAAGTAACGTTTAAATAATGGCAGTACCATTCTATTTTATAAATAAACCAGCACTCTCTTATACAACTGTGTTGATAACTATGCCGCTAATTGTGACTGGGTATTGATAACGTCACGCACAAAGCTCGCAAACCCTTTAATAATATCGTCTGTTGCTTGTCCGATACCTTGATGAATACTCATAAAATGAATAAAACCATGCGGCGCACCCAGAATGGTATGAGTCTCGACTGCTATACCATGCACCTTTAATTGCTTTGCATAAGCAAATGCTTCATCACGTAATACGTCTAATTCTGCGGCGACAATATAAGTCGGGCATACTTTACTATTATCACCAAGCATCGGACAGTTAAGGATATGCTGGCGTGGCAAGGGGCTGTTATCTAAACAAGCAGCATCAAATACAGCCACATCGGCATGATCCAATAATAATCCCTCACCATATAACTCCCAACTTGGATAATCCGTTTCGATATCCGTCACAGGATATAAAGGCATTTGTGCAAGCGGCTTTGGTAAGCGCTCTAATAAATCGAACATTTTTTGACCTGTACTGCCCAGATCTGACCATGCGACTTGCGAGGGCGCAGTAAGTTGTTGGGCAATCAAAGTGGACAATCCGCCGCCAGCACTATCGCCTGCTAGCACGATTCGCGAGGGTAAAGCGCCTAAGGTATGGCAGTGCTCAGCCAGCCAAGCGTAGGCAGTGATACAGTCTTTTAATGCGGCTGGTGTTGGATGCTCAGGTGCTAAGCGATAATCAACACTGACTATCGGCCAGCCCGTCTGCTCACAAACCGTGTGGCAAAATTCATGATGGGTATTGACATCACCAATACAAAATCCACCCCCATGAAAATATAACAGTACTGTTTCATCAGAATTATGAGTATCCGCTTTTTTGAACCCTAAGCCATGAGAGCTCGCGTCTGATTGATAACAGCGAATGGTCATATCGCCATCATCAGCGTTGGCAATCACTTTGTCTTCCCAATGCACAAGTTTCTGATTTTTTTTCGTAAATCGTTTCATGTTGCCGATGACATTGTCACTTGTTTGCTGCCATACGTACGGCGCTTGCATCGCCACGGCGTCAGCGGCGAACCTTTCGCGCAGCTCATGCATTGGTGTCAGCTCAAGAGGCGTTTTAAGCTTACTATTCACAGCGAGAATCAAACGCAGGTGAGCATCGGCGTGCAGGTATTGTTTTGAGGTCGGTCCTTTTAAATACCCAACCAAGCTCTCTAATAGTGGCGTTGGCAGATAGCCGACTCCTTTCATGGCATAGTGCAAGGTATGCGGCTGGCAAGTCGTCAACGGGTTATAGCTAAGCACTTTTTGTTTGACGGTCAAACGATTCTCTTGAGTGCCATTTTCTTCTCTTATACCCTTATCTATACGATCTGTTGATGCGAGCTTTATCGTCATCAGCGCTTTATTTAATAGCGCGTTGATTGATAACACGGTTGATTTAGACATAACACTTCTCGTTAAGGATTGTCAGTATGCGTTGTCATATATGAGCGTTCACTTTGACATGAGCCATACTGTTTGTAGCAATAATAGAGTAATCAAAAATAAAGTTGAGTATTGTTTGGTAATGGCTTATGTACCAATGGTAAGTTTTTTGGAATAAGTACTGCTTTCTTGTAGCTTGTGTTAACGAACATGGGTAGCCATTTACCACCTATAAAATTATGTTTTGAGCACTTTAGTCCAGATTTAGGCAATATTTGTTGTAAATTAGAAAAATTCCCTTGGCTTAGGCTTGAAATTTACCTTCATCACCTTTATCAAACAGCTAGTAGAAGGTACTCATAAAAACAATGTGTAAGACGGGTTAATTCCTTAATAAGAGCATAGTATCCCTAGCAAATAGTGAACTTGTTGCCTCTTATATAAATTGTCATTATTAAAATTCTAAGGAGCTATCATGAGCGAGCAAAATACCAACCACGAATCGCCTGAGCAAAATGTGGCGCATGACAATATTGAACACAGTGACAGTATTTTAGAAGAAACTATGAAAGAGTTTGATCCAAAGCATAACTCAGGTGAAGAGATGACCATCGAAAATGAAATCGATCTCGACACCTTTAAAGCGCGTATCGCTGAGCTAGAAGGTGAAGTAAAGCAAGCTAAAGAAGTCACCGCCCGTGCCAATGCTGAAGCTTACAATGCACAAAAACGCATGGAGCAAGAGGCGGATAAGAGTAAGCGTTTTGCCTTGCAGAAATTTGCCAAAGAGCTATTAGAAGTGGTCGATAATTTAGAACGCGCCATTGAAAGCGCCCATGCCGATGACCCTGTTACAGAAGGGGTGAGACTAACGCACAAAGCGTTATTGGACGTATTAAATAAGAACGGCGTCGAAATGGTTGACCCACAAGGCGAGAAATTCAACGCGGATCTGCATGAAGCTGTCGGTATCGATGAAGAAGCGGAAGCTGATACTGTCGGTACTGTATTACAAAAAGGCTATAGCTTGAACGGTCGTTTATTACGCCCAGCCATGGTACGTGTTGGACAGTAGTACTAAAAATTGGATTTTTAATGTGCTAAACCCTACTATTATTAAGGGTTTTCACAAAAAGTCACACGAAAGACAAATTTTGCATCATGATTGACTTGAAAAAATCCATAAGTAAACCGATATATATAGCAACAAGAGATCAACCACGGTCTGAATAGATAAATACTTAAAACAAATTAGGAGCAAATAATTATGGGTAAAGTAATTGGTATTGATTTAGGTACGACTAACTCGTGTGTCGCAGTGATGGAAGGTGACAAAGTCAAAGTCATCGAAAATGCTGAAGGTACTCGTACAACGCCATCTATCGTTGCTTATAAAAACGATGAAATTTTGGTGGGTCAGTCAGCCAAACGTCAAGCGGTCACCAATCCAAACAATACGTTGTTTGCGATTAAGCGTTTGATTGGTCGTCGTTTTGATGACAAAGTCGTGCAAAAAGACATCGGCATGGTACCTTACAAAATCGCCAAAGCGGATAACGGTGATGCATGGGTAGAAATTAACGGTAAAAAATTAGCACCACCACAGGTTTCTGCTGAAATCTTGAAAAAAATGAAAAAAACAGCAGAAGACTATCTTGGTGAAACTGTTACTGAAGCGGTTGTAACCGTACCAGCTTATTTTAATGACTCACAACGTCAAGCAACCAAAGACGCGGGTAAAATTGCGGGTCTTGATGTAAAACGTATCATCAACGAACCAACAGCTGCGGCTCTTGCCTATGGTATGGACAAGAAGCAAGGCGATAGCACTGTTGCTGTTTATGACTTGGGTGGTGGTACTTTTGACGTATCAATCATCGAAATCGCTGACGTTGATGGCGAGCAGCAGTTTGAAGTTTTAGCAACCAATGGTGATACATTCCTTGGTGGTGAAGACTTTGACTCAGCATTGATTGATTATTTGGTTGATGAGTTCAAAAAAGACCAAGATGTCAACTTGAAAGGTGACTCATTGGCGATGCAGCGTCTAAAAGAAGCGGCAGAAAAAGCGAAAATTGAGTTATCAAGTGCCCAAAGCACTGAAGTGAACTTGCCTTATATTACTGCAGACAGCAATGGTCCTAAGCATTTGGTGGTCACTATCAGTCGCTCAAAACTTGAGAGCTTAACTGAAGAGTTGGTACAACGTACCATGGGTCCTTGTAAGATTGCGCTTGAAGATGCTGGCATAAAAATTGGTGACATCGATGATGTTATCTTAGTTGGTGGTCAGACTCGTATGCCACTGGTACAGCAAAAAGTACAAGAGTTCTTCGGTCAGGAGCCACGTAAAGATGTGAACCCTGATGAAGCAGTAGCGGCAGGGGCTGCGATTCAAGGCGCGGTATTGTCTGGTGAAAAAACAGACGTATTGCTACTTGATGTGACGCCACTAACGCTTGGTATCGAAACGATGGGTGGTGTCATGACACCAGTTATTGAGAAAAACACCATGATTCCTACTAAGAAATCACAGGTATTCTCAACGGCGGAAGACAACCAACCAGCTGTGACCATCCAGGTTTATCAAGGTGAGCGTAAAATCGCTAACCAAAATAAACAGCTTGGTCGTTTTGATTTGACGGATATTCCACCAGCACCACGTGGTCTACCTCAAATTGAAGTTACTTTTGACATCAATGCTGACGGTATCATGAATATCTCAGCAACTGACAAAGGTACGGGTAAAGCGCAAAGCATCCAGATCAAAGCAGATTCTGGCTTGACGGATGAAGAAATCGAGCAAATGGTTCGTGATGCAGAAGCCAATGCTGCAGAAGACGAAAAATTCGCTAACTTAGCGCAAGTTCGTAACGAAGCAGATGGTCGTATTCATGCGGTACAAAAAGCGTTGAAAGACGCTGAAGATAAGGTAACTGCTGAAGAGAAATCAACAGTAGAAGCTGCTATCTCTGAGCTTGAAGCGGTAATGAAAGAAGATGATCATGATGACATCAAAGCCAAGCTTGAAGCATTAGACAATGCTTTCTTGCCAGTTAGTCAGAAGATTTATGCTGATGCAGGCGCAGGTAGCGAGGGCATGGATCCAAGCCAGTTCCAACAAGGCGCGGACAATGCAGCAGATAACAACCAAGCTGATGATGACGTCGTTGATGCTGAGTTTACTGAAGTAGACGAAGACAAAAAATAATTGTGATTTAGTAACTAAACGCAGTTAAAACAAAAAACGCATCCTTCGGGATGCGTTTTTTTATGGCTGTTATTTATAAGAAATATACTACCAGTCTATATCTTGTCTTCATGATTTAAAGGCACTCACTATCAGTACTTCATAAGTCAAATGAACGATAGGCTGACCGGCGTCATCTTGCGCCGAAAAATGTTGCCAATAATCAGACTCAAACTGTTGCAAGCGTGCCTTGGTCCACATAAAGGGCTGGGTGCTGTTGGCTTTTACTTGCGTCTGATTGGTCGATACGCCCGTCAACTTCATATGTTTTAGGATGGCGTAAGGACTGGCAAACGGTAACTCGAAACGCTCAGTGGACAGTTCAATTTTCTCAAAACCCGCACTGATCAGTGCCAGTCGCCACTCAATGATATCTGGGTAATAGAGTCCTTGACCGGTCAAACTTTTAATTTGCAAAAAGTTATTTGGCGTAAAAGTGTTAAACAGCAGTTGACCTCCAGCTCGCAAAAGCATTGCTGATTGCGCAACAAAGTTTAAGGGGTCATCAAACCACTGCACAGCATTGGCACTGATTATTAAGCTATGCTCATCCTCAAAGTCCATCGTTTCAGCATCGCCAATTGCTATGTCAGCATTGGGCAATATGGACTGTAAAGTAGCCGCTTGTTCAGCGCATAATTCATTGATTAGCCAATATTGACTTTGAATGTGTGCTTCGAGTAGGCGCGTCATTTGACCGGTTCCTGCACCGACTTCAAGCACACTGTCGTGTTCAGTGTGAGTGAGTTTGTCTATTAAATATTGACAGACTTGCTGCTGAACATTGGCATGCTGATCATAGTCGCCGGCATTGGCAAAATGACGAGCGATAGTTTGTTTTCTGGTGCTAAAGTTATCAGGCGTGGCGAGTGTTTTCATACGGTTTATTATATCCAAGTGAGCCAATTATCAATCGATAGCAGGACTGACGTCGCTGATGTCTAACAACAGATTTATAATTGTTGTATCAATTGTTCGCAGTCTTCATCTGTCAGCTTGGCGTTCATGACCAAACGGATACGAGCGGTGTTTGCAGGCACAGTGGGTGGCCTAATAGGCAGGGCGTAAAAACCTCCTGCTTGCAATTGTTGTGCTTTGGCAAGCGTGCTGGCATTGTCACCCAAGATGTAAGGCACAATCGGTGATTCATAGTGTGGATGCTGGGTGTTCTGGGACACACGGTATCTTGGGTCGATGGCTTGACTAAGCTTGGTAGACAACCGCGCTAAATGCGCCCGTTGATTATTTAGCATTGGCATTTTTGCTAAAATAAATCGCGTCCATGCGTGATTGATAGGGGGTAGTGCAGTACTAAAAATTAGTGGACGCATGCGGTTAATTAGCCATTGCTTGACGACATCATCGCACATGATATAAGCACCCACCGAGGCAAACGCTTTGCCAAAAGTACCGACCAAATAGTCAATATCAGCCAATGTCTGCGTTTCTTCCGCTAGCCCCAATCCTGTATGACCTAATACACCGATGGCATGAGCCTCATCGACATACAGTTCGATACGAGCATCGCTACCTTTTAATTGTACCAGTTGACATAAATCCGCACGATCACCATCCATACTAAAGATGCTCTCAGTGACAATAATGATGCGCTCAATGTCTGGCGCTGCTTGCTCAATAAACATAGCCAAATGTTCATAATCATTGTGACGATAACGACGATAGCTGACCAGTTTGCTTTGGCTCAAACGCAACCCATCGATAATGCTGGCGTGTACCAGTTTGTCAGCTAAGATCAGTGTTTTGACTGGCAAGGCTGTGAGGGCTGGCAATATACCAAGATTGGCATGATAGCCGCTATTCAATACCAATACCGATTTTGAGGCAGAGATATCACGTTTGCCGACAGCGGTTTGATACCATTCCTGCAGCTCAGACTCTAGCGCTTGTAGCTGTGCATCATTTCCAGTGAGCAAGCGTGAGGACGTCGCACTCATCTTAGGCATTTGTGCGACTGATAGCAGTGTTAGTTGACTGAGAAATTCGTTTTGTAATTCGGTGTCGCCGCCTAAGCCCAGATAATCGTTACTGGCGATATTGAGTAAGGTTTTACCACCGCTAATAACGTATCGCCCATGATGATGGAGATTGGGTAATTGACGGTATTGTTGGGTGGCTTTGAGTACTGTAAGCGCTTCTTGTAGGCGGCTAGTTATACGTCCAGTCATTATTTTTACCTTAAAATATTCGGTATCTCTTATTGTTTTATGTTTATTTCTGCGAGAAAGGCGATGAAATGAGTAGGGATTATTGCATAAACTCAGTGGTTGTAACAAAAGATTTCATATCTTTGCCTTTGTAACCCAAGCACTGATAAATACTTGCAAATCTTAACTCTCATACCATCAAACACTGACAGACGACTTGAAATAGTTTGTTACTATATACCCATCGTTAGCAAACAAGGCGATAGGGCTATAAAAGCCAATATAAATAGATAACTTGTTTGTCCAAATTGATTTTAAGGAGCTAATAATGAAAACTCTACAAAAAACGCTACTTGCACTAGCAGCTGGTTCTTTGTTAACTGTTGGCGCACAGGCCGCTACTTCTTATAGCAACGGTTACACTGGTCAGCCGTATGTCGGCGTCAAAGTCGGTCAGTTTGATCTAGATATTGACAATGCAGATGATCCAACTGCTTATGGTGTCTACGGTGGTTATAACTTCGATCAAAACTTCGGTGTCGAAGCAGAGTATGTAGGTTCAGATGATGCTGATTACAGAAACGGTGATCTTGATGCCAAAACTTATGGCGCGTACGGTACTGCACGCTACCAGTTCCCAAACACTGGCTTATACGCCAAAGGTAAGCTAGGGGTTGCTAAAACTGAAGTAGAAGGTGATTACACCGTTGGCCCAGTCAAAGTTTCGAACTCTAGCAGCGACACAGGTCTTGCTGGTGGTGTAGGTCTTGGTTACTCAGTGAATCCTAACTTTGGTGTCGAAGCTGAATACTCAATGATGGACAGTGATGTCGATGCCAAACTACTTACTGTTGGCGCTCAGTTGAAGTTCTAAAGCCAAAACGATTTATCAGCTAAACGAGTGAGAGAAGATGGCAATAATAATCTTTTCTCATCCAGATACTTTATAGACAAATAATTAAAAATATAACCCTAGGGGAATACTATGAAAACTTTACAAAAAACGTTACTTGCATTAGCAGCTGGTTCTTTATTAAGCATGGGTGCACAAGCCGCCGTATCTTATGGCAACGGTTACACTGGTCAGCCATACGTTGGTGTAAAAGTCGGTCAGTTTGACCTAGATGTAAACGGTGCTGACAAGCCAACTGCTTATGGTGTCTATGGTGGTTACAACTTTGATCCTAACTTTGGTATCGAAGCAGAATATGTAGGTTCAGGCGATGCCGATTATTATAACGGTGATATCGATGCCAAGAGCTATGGCGCGTATGGTACTTATCGTTATCAGTTCCCAAATACTGCGCTATATGCCAAAGGTAAGCTGGGTGTTGCTAAGACTGAAATCGAAGGTAACTATATCGTTGAAGACTCTAATAGAAAAACCATTTCTAACGATGATACCAGCCTTGCAGGTGGTGTAGGCCTTGGTTATTCGGTTAACCCAAACTTCAGTGTCGAAGCTGAATATGACATGTTAGGTAGCGACGCAGATCTAATGACTGTTGGTGCTCAGCTAAAATTCTAAGTTTTTGATTAGCAGTATGATAACTAAAAAACGCACCTCGAAGGGTGCGTTTTTTTGTACGATAAAAAGCACTGTAAGCGTCATTAAAAAAGAGTGCATTTGAAATAATGTTCTGTTAATATCTCGAATTCGACAATAGTTCAGCTAACTTATATGCTCTGTTATTTTCATTCAGATGGTATTTTTAGTTTTATTTAACAGGAAGATATATGAATACTTTACAAAAAGCTTTGATCGCCCTATCAGTTGGCTCTTTATTGAGTGTCAGCGCGCAAGCGGCAGTTAACTATGCAGGTCAGCCGTATGTTGGCGTAAAAGCTGGTAAGTTAATGGTAGATGCTGATGGTCTAGATGATCCTACTGCTTATGGTATTTATGCTGGTTATAACTTTGATCCTAACTTTGGTGCTGAAGTTGAATATGTAGGCTCTAGTGACACTGATGTTGATACAGGTACCAGACTTCTTAAGGGTGAATATGACCTTAAAACTTATGGTGCTTACGGTACTTACCGTTATCAATTCCCTAATACTGGTTTATATGCCAAAGGTAAGTTAGGGTTTGCTAAAGCTGAGATTGATGCGTCTTTAAGTGACGTACTTGGAAACACTGTTAGTGAAAGCGATAGCGATAGTGGTGTTGCTGGTGGTATTGGTTTGGGTTACAACTTTAATCCTAGCATGAGCGTCGAAGCTGAATATGATTATGTTGCTGAAGATATTACTCTATTGACTTTAGGTGCTCACATTAAGTTTTAATAAGTTGATTAAAGAAAAGAGAAACGATCGCTTTGGCGGTCGTTTTTTTATGCTCTAAGTTTAATATGTGTTTCTCATATTTTTCGAAGTACACACATCATATATTGATGATTTTTAAGAAATTATTAATACTAAAAATGTGCTACATTAAAAGTTAGAATGATAAAGATAGGGAATGTAGTGATGATGGAGATGCTGTGGCTGATTGAACCTTGGCACTGGTTAGTCTTAGGTTTTATATTGCTGATCATTGAGATGTTTGTGCCGACATTCGCCAGCCTTTGGTTTGGTGCCGCTGCCATCATCGTTGCCGCGCTTTCGTGGCTATTGCCTATTTCTGTCTCTGTGCAAATTATTATTTGGTTGGTGCTTTCTGCCATATTCTTGCTGGCATGGTTCAAGTTTATTAGACCCTTATCAGTAGATCGCACCAAAGCAGGCTTGGGTGGTAGTGTTATCGTTGGTGAAACTGGCATGATTATCGTCCAGCCGCAGCCAGATAGAGCGGGCACCGTCAGATTCAGTGTTCCTATTGTTGGGGCAGCGGAGTGGATGTGCCGCACTACGGGTGAGCCGGTGGCGGTCGGCGATCGAGTGGTGGTGACCGATATTGTCGGTAATGAGCTGATTGTGAGCAGTATGAAATCGCAGGCAGCGATTAATAAAGAGATGCAATTATAATAATAGGGAAGAATTATGGAAAGCTTTAGCATTGTCATGGTAGTTTTGGTTGCACTGGTTGTCTTTACGGTTTTCAAAGGCGTTCGAATCGTGCCACAAGGCTATAAGTGGGTGGTGCAGCGATTGGGCAAATATAGCCAAACACTAGAGCCGGGTTTAAACCTTATTATTCCTTTCGTTGATGATGTCGCTTATAAAGTGACGACCAAAGACATTGTTCTTGATATTCCCTCACAAGAGGTCATTACGCGAGACAACGTCGTTATTATTGCCAACGCCGTGGCTTATATTAATATCGTGCGCCCAGATAAGGCCGTTTATGGCATTGAAGATTATGAATATGGTATTCGTAATTTGGTGCAGACGTCACTACGTTCAATTATTGGTGAGATGGATCTTGATAGTGCATTGTCTAGCCGTGATGAAATCAAAATGAAGCTAAAGCATGCGATATCAGAAGATATTGCGGACTGGGGTATCACCCTAAAGACAGTAGAAATTCAAGATATTAATCCATCGCAAACGATGCAAGCATCAATGGAAGAGCAGGCGGCGGCAGAGCGCCTACGCCGTGCGACAGTGACTCGTGCTGATGGTCAAAAGCAAGCTGCTATCTTGGAAGCAGATGGACGTCTAGAGGCGTCACGTCGTGATGCCGAAGCACAAGTGGTATTGGCGAGAGGTTCTGAAGAGTCTATTCGCTTGATTACTAATGCAATGGGCGAGGAAGAGATGCCTATTGTCTACTTACTTGGTGAGCAATATATTAAGGCGATTCGTGAGCTGGCAGAGTCTGACAATGCAAAAATGGTGGTATTACCTGCTGATATTTTAAGTACCATCAAAGGTATGGTGGGTGACAAGCTTAAGGTTTAATCAGTCATGTATAGCCATGTGCTATAGCATTAATGTTTAAAATGGTCAGTGAGCTTATTAGGCGCTGGCTATTTTTTCGACTGTCAATTGTGCTGAACGCTACATCTAATAAATAACTCATATGGTTCGTTTAACAAGAATAAAATATATATCAGGGATAAAAAATGACGATACAAAATATTAATACAGAAATTATTCAAATAAAAGACTTTATCCAAGGCATTGCACTACCTTATACCGTGCTCGATGATACGCATATCAATGCTGCGTATCCTGAGAGGAAGCTTGAGATTAGAGGGGGTGGTTTTGGCTCAGATGCAGCGGCTCATCCAACCAATGCCAATCAATTTTATGTGCTCACTGATCGCGGTCCCAATGCGGAGTTCGAAGGTAGTGCAGGCAAGGGTAAACAGTTTTTAGTACCTGACTATACACCGCGCATCGGATTGTTTGAGCTACAAGCAACTGGGCAGATTATTAAGATCAAAGAGATACTGCTAAAGGACGCAAATGGCAATCCTATCTCTGGGCTACCGAATCCACAAGCACTCGGCGGAACTAATGAAGTCCCTTACGATGTCGACGGCCAGCCGATGACCATGAATCCCAACCTACCTTTTGATGCAGTGACCAATCCTATCAAAAACGATATCAATGGTTTAGATCCTGAAGGTCTTGCTGCGCTCACAGATGGTAGTTTTTGGATCAGTGATGAGTATGGTCCTCATTTGGTTCATTATAATGCGCAGGGGGTGGAGATTGAGCGTATCAATGCCTTTGCGAGCGATGAGCGCAATAATGTGATGGCTAATGGTCAGCCGATTTTACTACCAGCAGAATTTACCAAACGTCGTGCAAATCGTGGTATGGAAGCATTAACGATTACTCCAGATCAGAGCACACTGGTGGGTATTATGGAGTCTTCTATGGACAACCCTGATCACTCAGGTCGTGTCGCCAGTTTGACGCGCGTCGTCACTATCAATCTATACTCTGGTCAAATAGCACAGTATTTGTATCGTCTCGATCATGCTCACCATGTGACTTCGGGTATCGTTGCGATTAACAATCACGAGTTTTATTTGATTGAACATGATCGCAAGTTTCCGCTACAAGACAAGTCTGCGCAAAAGCTCATTTATAAAATTGATCTCTCGCAGGCGACTGATATTGAGAATATTTTAAATACAGATAATATCAAGCAAGATCATGTATTGGGTTTAACGATCAATGGACAAACACTTGAGCAGCTTATTGCAGCCGATGAAAAAAATTGGCAATTGCTGAAGGAGTTGGCAATCAAACCAGTCAAGAAAACCTTGGTGGTCGACGTTCTCGCGACTGTAGAGTATCCGCATGATAAGTTAGAAGGTTTGTGGTTGCGTCAAGACGGCTCATTGGGTTTGCTGAATGACGATGACTTTGCGATGACGGATTCGATGATTGCCAATGCTAAAAGCACAATTGAGCAAAAATATTTAGACAGTGAAAAAACAATAGAAGATGCAAATAGGCTATATATGGTGATGCCTTTTGAATGTGGTGATGGCTACTAAGTAGGCGAGGGCATGTCCTCAATTCAATTGATCATATCTAAACGGGCTAAAAATGGCTAAATTTTGCCAAACATCGTTAAATAGCTGGATAATATCCCGATATTATCTGCGATATTTTCCTCGTTTGACTGCAATTTAACTCATTTTTATCACCATTTTTGAAACGAGGACACGCCCTAGAGGTATTTTTCGTCAATCATCAGCTTTATTAAACACCATAAAAAAGACCTCAAGTGAGGTCTTTTTTATGACTGCTTTTAATTTATGGAATCACTCAATCAAATAACTTTTGAGAAACGATTCTTATGTTTTTTCTCAAGATACTCATCAAATACCATGGCGACATTACGACCTAATAATCGACCTTTTGGTAGCACGCGAATACCAGCCGCGTCCATATCGATGAGCTTGTCTTCTTGCATGGCGCCAAGCTGTTGAATCTCATTGATAAAGTAAGTGATGGCATCGATACCGAATTTTTGATTGACGTCTTTAAAGTCGATATAGTCGTGACAGAGTAGATTCATAATCACATATTCACGCAAGCGATCTTTGATAGATGTTTTGATAACTTTTACCGCAGGCATGGCAGCCGAGTTACTTTGTGCAGCATCGATGCTCGCTTGATAAACTGATAAATCTGTATCATTTTGCAAAATATAGCGGGTATTGGCATTGGCAATTTGACTGATAGAGGAGACGCCGAAGCCCAATAAATCACAATCGCCCATGATGGTATAACCTTGAAAGTTACGATGCAGTTTGCCCTCACGCTGCGCCACGGCTAATTCATCATCAGGCTTGGCGAAGTGATCAATACCGATATATTGATAGCCAGCTTCGGTCAGCGTATTGATGGTATTGCCAAGCATCGTAAGCTTGGCTGCTGGGTCTGGCAAATCGGCTTCTTTAATCTGGCGCTGGGCTTTAAAACGTTCTGGCAAGTGTGCGTAATTAAATACTGACAAGCGATCCGGCGACATCTCGATGATACGGCGTACCGTTTTATCCAAGGTTGCGGGTGTTTGATGCGGCAAACCATAAATTAGGTCGATATTGATAGAGTGAAAACCTAGATCACGCGCCTCATTTAACACATTTTCAATGAGCTCTGCTGAATGTACACGGTTGACGGCGATTTGTACCGTTTCATCGAGGTCTTGTACGCCTAAACTGACACGGTTAAAGCCAAGGTTGCGTAATACTTTCAATGTCTCGCCACTCAGCTCACGTGGGTCAATTTCAATAGAGTAATCGCCTTTGTCTTCAGGTAAGAATTCAAACTGAGTTTGTAAAAACTGCCACAGTTGAACCATTTCTTCATCACTCAAAAATGTTGGCGTACCCCCACCCAAATGCAGCTGTTTAACGAGGGGTTTACTACTACCTTCTGGGACAGATAGCAGGCGGCGTTTGTGCTTAATCTCAGCGATTAAATACTGCAAATAATCGCCTGAGTCGCTATTTTTCTTGGTGATAATTTTATTGCAAGCGCAGTAATAGCAGAGGTGACGACAAAAAGGAATATGAAAATATAAAGACAGTGGTGCACGAGCTTCACGGTTCTGAAGGATCTTTGCCTCAAGACCATCAGAGATGGGTGAGAACTCTAAAGCGGTCGGATAGGAGGTATAACGTGGTCCTGAACGATTGTATTTATTAATAATAGCTTCATCAAAGGCAGGTAGCTGCTTACTCATCATACTGCCACGCGTACTGGCATAAGGACTTTCTGATTGCATAACAGGGCGTGTCGTGGTCGGTTGCTCTCCTGCACGATTGTAAGGTTGCTGAGTATTTGATTCTGAATGTTCTGTCATGCGGTACTCCTCGTTTTGACCTTGAGTATTACTGTTCTTACATCTCTAACGACCAAATATTTAAAAGCCAGTAGGTGTTTGATAGATCGTTAATAACCATAATAACTTTGTTATCAATAATAATTTTCACAGCGCTATATGGTGCTAAAGTTATAGCCATCAATAAGCACTAGTATAACAAATCCTTGTTTACAGTGGGGTGGTCGGTGAGTTTTCTTACATACAGACTGTCTATGATAAGTCCATTTGATTTTGGCAATTATACTCATACCCCTATTGCGGTTAGCTGGCTAAGTGCTAGCATCATGATGAATCGACGATATTCAAACAGGCTGCTTCCATAGAATAAAAAAGACCTCAGCATATATCTGAGGTCTTTTTATCACTAATTTAAGCTATCACTAATTAAGTTATATCAAGCTTATTCTTTTAGCTGGATTTTATTGCCAACGGCTTGGTTGCTAACGTCACTAGCACTGAATGGTAGACGAATCCATTCTTTAGCTGAATAGCGACGACTCTGGTCACGATGGAACGGTCGAGTAGTATCAGAAGCTTGCGAGTAACCTAATAAGGCTTCTGCTACAGGGCCAGCGCTATCAAAGGTAACGCTTTGCATATATGTCGGACCAAAATTAATGAGGTAGTTTGCGCCATCATTAGCGCTTGTGCCTCTCGTTTCTGCAACATTGAATATACCTTCACGACCAAAGCCACCATGCATAGCAATACGCTCATCGTTTTTATTAGCATCAACGATATACTGCAAATCAGATAAAGACGCATCAAGAGCGATGTTTTTATCTTGGAAGAACTTAATGGAATCTCCTAAAGCAGTACGTGTATCCGCACTAATAATTAAACCACGAGGCGTATTGACTGGGTCTTTTGCATCAAATTTAACACTGAATATCGTATCCGTCGTTTCATTGAAATCCACATTACGCCAAAACTCTCTAAAGACATGAGCGCCTTTACTATCTAAATTATTACGACGATCCCAATTACTCAAGATATTACAAGCATTGGTTGCATCAATAGTAGAGCCACCCGTCAAAGGCATGCTAGCATTCGCTCGACAATCTGCTAATACGTCGTTGAGTACCAACTCAGCGACATAACTGCGGTTACCATAGACGACCTCTTGCATATTGTTTAAATTGAAGTTAGTACCGCCTAAGTTATCTTTATTACTGAATCGATCTTGTATTTGAACCAGTCCCATACGTGAGCGCATAAGCAATGGAACACCATCTGCTGGACTAGCACCTAAGAAGGGGGCTAAACGACGACGTAGGAGCGGTGAAAATCCAGTCAGTGGTTGCTCTAAATTGCTTAACCAATAGCTATCATTCGAGTTAGCAACATAATCATCGCGGATCAAGAAAGGTAAGTTTGAGCGCCCAAAGATACCTGCTTGCGGTGAGTCTGTATCAACTCCCCATTCACAGGCAGCGGTACTACCATTCAGTGCTGGCAAGTCAGAGGCAATTAACGCACCAAGGAAGGGGCCAGATGCAGCACTACTACAAGCTTCAAGCTTAGCTTTGGTCACATTTGGTACGGTTGAGATGTCAGCATAGAGTGCCTTACCATTACGGTCGGTAGCAATAGTATTAACAAATCCAAGACCAAGGACGCTTTGCATTCTATCGACTAAGTCCTCAACGCTCGTAGCCTTATTCATACTACGCCACTGATTGAGTGCTCTTGGGTTTTCAGAGGCGGCATCACGAATAGTATAAGCTAGATTATTAGCGCCCCATGCTGGTAATTGACCATTGAGCAAATTGACCGCTAACATAGGTCCATATTGTGAGACATAAATATTGTGAACCTGCGTCTGATTATTTGGTAGCTGAATAGTGACAGGAACGGTTTCGATATCGCGCTGCTCAGTCACACCAGCGCTATTAGTATAATTGTATTTGAGAGGATCTCCATCAACTAGGCTCAGCTGATAAAGCGTAAAACGTTTGGCAGTGGATACGGTATGGCTCCAAGCTACGTCTTTATTAAAACCGATGTTAGGGAAAGGCTGACCTTGCTGAGCTGCACCCATCACATCCAGCTCACCTGGCATCGTTAAGTGAAATTGATAGAAGCGTTGGACGCCATCCCATGGCTCATGCGGATTGCCATACATGACCCCGCTATTAGTACCGGTCACCTCCTTACCAAAGGCATAGGCATTACTACCGCCACTCATCGCATTAATCGTATCCATATTGAATGCAGGTGCTGACTCTACGACAGGGTTTGCGACTGGAACACTACGCATTCTTGAGCTACCCTGAACGCCAGTAATAGAAGGCGGTGCCGCTGCTACAATGGGACCGACGAAATTAGATAAGCCACCACGTAGATTGGCTTTACCGTAGACCGTCAATAAATCATCGAGAGTAATCTCTCGTACCCATTCAGCATTGGCACAAGCGGGATCGATATTAGCCACGCCTTTGTCACGTAAATAACGGCTATAGCCTGCAGCATAACCTGTCACAGCATCAATGACTTCAGGGTCTTGAGCTGCTAAAAATTCAGCTTTTCGCTTGTCAGTGTTGTACCACGTATAAAAAGCATCGCTAGCCAAATTACCGTCAGCGCCTAGATACAGCATACTCTGACCGCTAGCGACTACAACTTCACGCGCTAGTGAGCAGAAATTATCTTCTGCGAATGCATAACCGACGCCATAACCAAGGCCTTTGTAATCCTTTGCGGTGATGTGCGGTATACCGAACTCAGTGCGCTGAATATCGGCTTCATAATTAGTGGAAGGTAGTATGACATCATCGTCATTGAAATTATTGTCGCTGTCTGAGCAGCCGAATAGTCCTAAAGAGACTGCTACTGTCAGTAGCGTGAGTGTGGGCACACGCCGATTATGCATCTTTATGCTCATAAGCTTATCCGTCCATGGTAGTAGGTATTATATAAATCTGCAGCAAAAAGCCGCCAGTAAACTTTATATGATCAATAAAATCCTTTTATTGCCAATACTCTTGCTAATCTTTAATGCTTTATAGCACGATTAAAATTATCCAATACGTTAATAATGTGGTTAACAGGCGTGAGAATTTTTGGATAATCTTTGGAGCAGCATAGCCGAATAAGACTGAGCGAAAGAGCATCCGTTTATCATATAACAACTGTTGATAACTATGCTAGTAAATAAAATGAGACAATAAAACACGACATTTGCGCACTGATACATAATGCTCTATTATCAATTATTCCCTATATTAGGAAAATGCTGATGTCGTTTGCCCAAGTCTATACCCGTTCAGTCGTCGGACTGCATGCGCCCAAGGTCATTATTGAAGTGCATCTGTCACAAGGGTTGCCAGCATTGACCATCGTCGGTTTGCCGGAGGCGGCGGTACGTGAGAGTAAAGACCGTGTACGCTCTGCGATTCTGAACTCTGGCTTTCAATTTCCTAATCGTCGTCTCACTATCAATTTAGCCCCCGCTGATTTGCCTAAAGATGGCGCGCGTCTTGATTTACCGATTGCTATCGGAATCTTGGCAGCCAGTGATCAATTGGATCCAGAAGTATTATCAGGGTTTGAGTTTATCGGTGAGTTAGCGCTCAATGGGAATTTACGGCAAGTGACAGGCAGCTTATCGGTGGCACGAGCGATCAAAGCTGAGGCGCTGGCGTCCAAAGTATTGCAGGTGGCAAATATCACTGAACAGGAGCTGATCGAGCCACGGCAAAAACCACAAACACCGCAGCTTATCGTACCGATTGATAATGGTGCTGAGGCCAGCCGTGTGGATGGCGTGACGATACTAGCCGCGCAAAGCTTAAAGACAGTTTGTGACCACTTACAGTCGTTAGCGAACCCAAGCGCAGCCTATGACTCTTTGGACGTTGTACAACCGAGTCCAGCACAGCAGTATGTTGGCTATCAAGTGGATTTGGCTGATGTCAAAGGACAGCATCATGCACGGCGCGCGCTAGAGATTGCCGCCGCTGGTGGACATTCGCTGTTATTTACAGGGCCACCCGGCTCAGGCAAGACGTTAATGGCGTCACGGCTACCGACTATCTTGCCGGATTTGAGTGATGAAGATGCATTAGAGGTTGCCAGCACTTATTCAGTGGCAGACAGCGATTACGATTATGGGACAAGACCGTTTAGGCAGGTTCATCACACTATATCAGCCGTGGCTTTGGTGGGTGGTGGCTCACGACCAAAACCGGGTGAAATTACCCTTGCCAATAAAGGCGTATTATTCCTTGACGAATTGCCAGAGTTTGATCGGAGTGTGCTCGAGGTATTGCGTCAGCCATTAGAAGCCAAGCAAATCACTATTAGCCGTGCCAACTCGCAGATGACTTTTCCAGCAAATTTCCAATTGGTCGCTGCCATGAATCCATGTCCATGCGGCTATGATGGCGATACCTCAGGGCGTTGTCGCTGCCGACCTGAACAGATTAAACGTTACCAAGATAAACTATCAGGTCCACTGCTTGATCGCATTGATTTGCATATCACTGTACCTGCGCTGCCAATTGCCGATTTGCAAAATGCTCAAGCTGGCGAAACCTCCGAACAAGTGCGCGTTCGAGTTATTGCCGCACATAAACGTCAGATGCAGCGGCAACAAAAGGTCAATAATGAGCTTAGCCCTAGCGAGATTGATAAATATATCCAACTAGGAGAGGGTGAACAGCAACTATTACAGCTCGCTCAGCAGCGTCTGAATTTATCGGCACGCGGTTATCATCGAGTATTGCGAGTGGCGCGTACCATTGCTGATTTGGCTGACAGTATCGATATTACAAGCGCTCATGTGTCTGAGGCGCTCAGTTATCGGAGCAAATAATGATTTCAAAGAATGGCTTAAATGAATCATTCTAATGTTCAAATTTTAGCTGTCTATCTTATAATTTTCGAAAATATATTCTACTAATGCCGCAAAATCATCAAAGGCTTCGGTCGGGTTTAGCTCACGGATATCTTGTCCGTAGTTGTAGCCATAAGACAGCCCGAAAGTATCCATATTGGCGTTTTGTCCGGCTAAGATATCGTTTCTAGAATCGCCAATCATCACAGCTTTTTCTGGAGTGACGTTCAACGCTTTACAGACATGCAGTAGCGGTGCTGGATCAGGCTTTTTAGTTGAGAGACTATCACCGCCTAATACTTCACTGAATAAGTCCTGCCAGCCAAAGGATTGCAATATTTTTGGTACAAAACGAATCGGCTTATTGGTCACTAAGGCCAGCGTAAATCCTGCTGCTTTTAGCTTTTTTAGTCCGCTATCGACATCTGGGTAAGCAACGGTTTTGCTACCACTGAGATTTTTGTAAGCCTCAAAAAACAGGTGCTCTGCGTGATTGGCTTCCTCGACCGTAAACTCGCCTTCTAACACGTCTACCTTACCTACTAGTGCGCGCTCTACCAGCAATCTTGAGCCGTTGCCTATCCAGTTTCGTATGGTCTCGATAGGGTAAGTCTCTTTGCCCAGCGTGGCTAACATCGCATTAGTCGCATCAGCCAAATCTGGCACACTATCAATGAGCGTGCCATCGAAATCAAAAATCAAAAGTTGCTTAATACCTACAGTCATTATTACTTACCCACGCTATATATTTTATACTTTTTTGGAGTGTTAGCTCCAAGCCCTCATTACCTTAGCACAGCAAATCATGAATTCAATTATTTAACAGTCTGTCATTATAAATGTTTCTATCTTTTCAGGCTGAGGGTAATGTTTTATTGATATATTTTATGCTTATTCAACCTCTTTATAACGTTCGCGATGTTCCTTTTTCATTCTTAAATAATCTTCGTTCTCACGACACTCGTCCCATTTTTGTTTAAATATGCGTGCTGACTCTGCTTTGACTGGGTCTTCGATTTGTCGTGGCAACTCTTCACGACCATGTGCGCCGCTCTGACCTTTTTTATCATCGGGTACTGGTCCTTTATACTTTTTGCCGCCTTTGTGATTGGCATAACGACGGGCGCGGGTATAGCCCATTTGAATAAATTTGCGCGCCATATCAGCACCGACAAAGTCATCGGCCACCAGATAATCTAAAAACATCTGATAAATTGTCTCGCTGCTCTCAAGCGCAATGTCAGGGGTCGCAAAGCGCCAGTGTGGCAGGATTTCGGATTTGTATGGCTCTACCAATAATACGCCTTGCTCGCCGCGACCGACCCGATAAAGCTCTGGCTGCGCGCGCAAATCTAGGTTTTTATAATCCAAATCGTAATCGAATGCTCTCATCGCTTTTCCCTATTAGTATTCGTCATCTGTCAAATTTATCATTATCAATACTATCGAGTATACTGAGCGCCGCTGTCTAAAAAACAGCACAAAAATGTTATGCAACCGTGACAGTAAGCGTTTAGCATGAGAAGCATAGCAAAGAGAATTAATCATTGAGCAGGTCTGAGTAGGTTAAAGTTATGACAGTTAATAAAAACATCCTCAATAGAATCAGTCTAGCTGGCTCGACTGTTACGATATCGTTAAAAAGTATATTTATGATATCGGTGCTGCTGCTCATAAGCGTATTAAGCACCAATGCTGCCCATAGCGCATGGTTTGAGCAGTTGATTCCGCAAGGAGAAACTTATACGGTACGTGAGATAGATCGTGATTTGGCGTTCGTGATTGATGGTTTCATTTATGATGCGCGCACGTCTTGTTTTTTAGCAGTGGGCGATAGAGTGATATTTTTTGAAGGGCGTCATGGTATCGATTACCGCGCGACGGTTTATGACTTAGACTCGCGTGAACGTTGCGAGGTGTTGCTACGTAATAAGGTGAATTGATCAGTTTTCTATAGGGATAGGCGCAAGAATTGTATTTAATTTATAAATTAACAATAAGACTATAAAACGAAACTTTTTTAAGTTAAAATACAATTAACGAAACTTGCATGGAGGCACTTTAATGAATGAAATCCTTAGAAACGACATCCTTAATTTACTGGCGATTGAACTCAAACCTAAGTTTTTAGACGACTTTAACCAGCTACTTAATCTTAAATATAGGGCATGTATCGATAGTATTCGAGATATTTTTTACACCCACAATCATGATCATGCTGCTCAAAGGATGTTCGCTAATGCTCAGTTATACCTTGCTGAAGCTGCTCTTCATCAAGTAGCAGAGAAACATAAGTTAAAGCCTGTTTTGTTATCTAACGAACACCTTAGTGATAAATATATAATTTTATCATCAAAGTCGTTTAATCTGCTTTTGGTTAGAGGCCAAGCGGCAAACAAGCATAGAGGAAAATATAAAAGTTTATGGGCTAGTATGAATAAAATTTTAGAAGATAAACAGCTAAGACTAGATTACGATGATGAGATGTATTCTAAAGCTTTGGATTCAACAGATATAGATGACAAAATAACTATTGTTATTGAAGCTTTCTACACAATGAGTGAAATTAAAGAAAACCCTTCTTCTATCATCAATCCTCACGCATTTTTTAAGTTTAGTATACCTAATTCTAGGAATACAGGATTTCTAACTTCGCTTAGCTACAAAGAGCTTATGAGTATATCGCAGTCTTCTGAAGAGTTTTTGTCGAACAATGAAGCAGTAACTAAACATAGTCTAATTAATATCAAGAAAAGACTTAGTAAAGCTACAGATGAAGCAGTCAATGAATAATAGGAGATAATTGTATAATTATGCTCAATCCTCGAAGATTAGAAAACGCTATGAATGCAAGAGGCCTTACACAGATTGCTATGGCTTCCATTCTTGATGTTAGCAAAGGAACCATTAGCAAGTGGATTAATGGTAATCATAGTCCTAGAAATGCTAATGAACGTCTTGGAGATATATCTAATATTTTGAATGTTCCTATAGAGTGGTTAGTGTCAGAAGATTTAGGTGAAACTTCTGTATCTTTTTTTAGAACTAATACTAGCTCAACTAAAATGGGAAGAGAAGTTGCAGAAGCTCGTTTGAAATGGGCAGCAGAGATATTATTCTCTTTTTCAGAATGGGTCGATTATCCAGAAGTTAACTTACCCAAAGTTTATTCCTATAAAGAATGGGTTAGATTAGATGACGAAGATATAATTCAAATAGCTAAAGACTGTAGAAGGCTATGGAATTTAGATAATAAGCCAATTTCCGATCTAATGTTTACTTGTGAAATGGCAGGTATATGTATAGTCCAAGAGGAGCTAGGCTATCCAAAGATGGATGGTCTGTCATTTTGGTACAATAATAAGCCTTTTATTTATTTAAATACTGACAAGTATAGTGCTTGCAGAGGACGTTTTAATTTAGCTCATGAATTATTCCATTTGATAGCTCACAAGTATGTACCAGAATCAGATTATAAAAAACCTGAGATTTACAAATTAATTGAATCCCAAGCGAATCTTTTTGCATCTGAACTTATTTACCCATCAAGTCAATTTATTGATGATTTAATCTACCCTTCAATAGACTCCCTGTTAATTTTAAAGCGTAAATGGAAACTTTCACTCGCTGCTATGTTGTTCAAAGCTCAGCAATTAGATTTAATAGATGAAGCTAGAGCAACTAATGCATGGCGAACATTAGCTAGGAAAAAATGGAGAAAAATTGAACCTTATGATAACGAGATTCCTCTAGAAACTCCTGTTCTATTTCGGCAAGTTATTGACGGATTAATAGAACAAGGTGATTTCAGTAAATCGGAGATTTTGAGTACAACTAAGCTAAGTAGAAATGATGTAGAAGATATATTATCTTTACCTAGTCGTTATCTTGAAAACGATTTCGGTAAGATTATTAATTTCAAAGATAAAGGGTTGAAGAAAGCCTAGTTAATATTTTAGATTTTTGCTGACCTGACCGAATCCAATAGCTCGCTTTGGGTTCGGTAGCGAGTTAAGAAAAACATAAAAAAAGCCCCGAACATTGCTGTTTGGGGCTTTTTAGAATTCTTAAACGAATGGTGGCTCGAGGCAGGTTCGAACTGCCGACACACGGATTTTCAATCCGTTGCTCTACCGACTGAGCTATCGAGCCGTCTTCGTTGAGGCGCTATTAAACTAAATATAGGCGTTGCTGTCAAGTAGTTTTTGCATAATAGAAGATAAAAGACGATAAATAATCAAATATTGGCAAAATTAACTGTTTCTGCTCTCGATTTAATCTTTAACACGCAGTAAATCATACTCGCTCATAATACGATGAATATCTGCATCGGCAGGGACAAACTCACGCACACCTTTTTTGACCTCGGCATCATAGACCAGTTTGATAAACTTAGCATCGATCGCGCGACCGCGATTTTGCTGATGCACCGTTAAATATTGCAAACGCTTGGCATCGGTTTGCCCATCATCAAAACAGCCAACAGCGGCGATAGGTTTATCATTAAACATACCGACGTATAGATACTGACCACGCTTAAAACCTTGCTCAACGATATTTAATACCTCGATACCATCAGGCTGCGCGTCATCGCTATCGTATAATGCCTGCAAGCGCTCTGCTAGCTCATTGTCACGAGCAGGTTTTTTGATAAGTGGTACATCCAAGCTATTAATGGCGATCGCTTCTAAAGGCATAGCAGTTCCTATAAACAGAGAGTTTCTATCGTATAAAGTAGCAGTATGACACAGCACAAAGTTATAACACGGCAAAAGTCATAGAAAGTAGGCTGTAGAATATGATATCTAAAAGTCAGTGCAAATCATGATTAATAATACTGAACACACTATTTTAGCAGAATGAGGTAATTTTGTGCGTGGTTTACCGCTTGGTCGTGGCAGTAAATGTTAGGGTTTGCTATGATGAGGCTAGATGATATTTAGTACGTACAAACCCTAGGGCGTGTCCTCAATTCAATCGATAGTTATCTAAATGGGTTAAAAATGGCTAAATCTTGCCAAACGGCGTCAAATAGCTGACTAATATCTCGATATTATCTGCGCTATTTTCCTTGTTTGACTGCAATTTACCTCATTTTTATCGCCATTTTTAAAATGAGGACACGCCCTAATACCTTGATATCTTTTGTATATATCATTTTCTAATACATTTTTTGCTAGCGCTGACCCAGACACTAGTAAAATATTTAGACATGTTTCGCCTTATTTATTGACCGCTTTTCACTGATAAAAACTGATAGAGAGTAGCCATGACCGCCAATGCAATGACGACTGCTGATACACCTGAGCAAAATGCACCAAAAAACCTAAATCTACATGGTCGCCCTGAACGTATTGCGACCGTTGAGCGCATTACTGCTGAGACCCAAGTGACTTGTACCGTCAATCTTGATGGTACGGGTCAAGGGGTTGTAGATACTGGCGTACCGTTTTTGGATCATATGATTGACCAAATCAAGCGTCACGGTTTGTTTGACTTAGAAATTAAATGCAACGGTGATACCTTTATCGATGACCATCATAGCGTTGAAGACACTGGTATTACCCTTGGACAAGCATTTAACAAAGCATTGGGCGATAAAAAGGGCATTCGTCGTTATGGGCACTTTTATGCGCCGCTAGATGAGGCATTGACCCGCGCTGTCGTCGATCTATCAGGACGTCCGGGTTTACACATGGACATTCCCTTTACCCGCTCGCACGTCGGTAATTTCGATGTTGACCTGTTTAGTGAATTCTTTTATGGTTTTGTGAACCATTCTTGGATGACGGTGCATTTAGACAATCTAAAAGGCAAAAATAGCCATCATCAAATCGAGTCTACCTTTAAAGCGTTTGCTCGTGCGCTACGTATGGCCTGTGAATATGATGAGCGTGCACTCAATACTCTGCCATCGACTAAAGAGGCGTTTTAATGGCTAAAGTAACCAAAGTAGCGCTACTAGATTATGGCATGGGTAATTTGCACTCTGCTAGCAAAGCACTATCGGTAGTTGGGGCGGATGTTTCTATTACCAATGATCCTAAAGTCGTCGCGGCAGCAGACAAGATCGTCTTCCCCGGTGTTGGTGCGATGCGTGACTGTATCGCTGGCATGCATGAAGCAGGGATTGATGACGTCATACGCCATGCGGTGTTTAATAAGCCTGTTATGGCCATCTGTGTGGGCATGCAGGCATTGTTTGAGCAGTCCGCTGAAAATGGTGGTACAGACTGCTTGGGTATCTTAAACGGCACTGTAGAAGCGTTTGACCCTACGTGGAAGGATCAACAGGGCACTACCATCAAAGTGCCACACATGGGCTGGAACACCATTAGCGGTATGGATTTTGACCATCCATTGTGGCATGGTATTCAAAACAACGCGCATTTTTACTTTGTGCACAGCTATTACTGCGAGCCTACTGATAGCTCACAAGTGGCGGCGATATGTGACTATGGTCAACCGTTTTGTGCCAGTGTCATCCAAGACAATTTATTTGCCACCCAGTTTCACCCAGAAAAAAGTCATACTGCTGGCTTGCAGTTGTTGAAAAATTTCGTCGAGTGGAATGTGTAAATAGACGATAAATGTGAATTGAATATTTAATTTAGTAGAAGGTAGATTATCAATTGTATAATCTGCCTTTTTTATGCTCAGCCATCACTTTGTAGCTGCCACTCTTTAGTTATTATATAGTCAAGGAATTTTAGAATCGCTACAAGGCTATCGACCGAAGATAGCACACTGAGTACATCTAGGGCGGGTAACACCGTAGCGGTTTAAAAGTGCTCTGACTATAGTTTAGCCATCATGGTTTAGTGATACTCTCAGTCGTTTTCTACTTGCTTATATTTGGAATATCTCAGTGGATTTTACCGCTTTTAAAATCAATGTTATTGAAGTGTCTGGACTTGCCAAAGATGCCTTACATATCTATGTCGGCGTCGGCATCTATCTTTTGTGTCTGCTTGTGCTGCGTCCTATCATTAAAAACCGAAGCATCAGATCATTCATGGCTTTAGTCGTCGTGACGGGCATTGCTTTATTGGGCGAGTATTTAGATAATCGAAATACGATTGAAGCGTCAGGCATGGTGGGCTTAAGCCACGAACAGCTGGTCGCCAGCCTCCGTGATTTGATCAATACCTGCCTGCTGCCTTACGTGCTCTATGCGCTGAATAAGTGGACGAAGATATTCAGTTCATTCAATCCGTCTACTAAACTGTTAAAGCAGCGCTAATATTCTGAAGTGATTTTATTTCAGATATCAAAAAAGTAAACTTAAGTAGGATTTTATGGTGTAAAATTTATAATATAAAATATATAGCAGACCATATTATGTCTTCATTTAAAATATCTACTTACATTTTTTCTTCTATCATTCTATCCCTAACGACGTTTAGCTATCATTCAGCAGTGGCAAGTCAAAACGTCATCATTGACCTAAACAAACCCATATCGGCAGCACTTTTGGCGCAGTATAATCGTGATGGTATCGAGATTGACTACGATGATACGACTGTATTGAAGCAAGTCTACGTGACGGCAAAAGATGGGGCAATCGCACGTCAGTTACCAAGCGGCGCTGCTCGAAAGGTGAAAAGCTATGCATTTGGTGAGAAATTAGAAGTCATTGAAGATAGAAAGGACTGGTATGCGGTGCAAGACAGAATTCGTAGAGAGTATGACGAGGACAATGATGGCATTGTAGAGACAGACGTTGTTAAATGGGAAAAGGTCTTTGTGAGAAAAGAGCAAACGGGTTCTACTATACCTGCCTCGCTAACGTCCAAAGATTTAAACATACTAGCGTATCTATCCGTCGGCGAAGATTACGAGTCTTTTGAAAATGGCAAAGTACTTAACGACTACCTGAAAATAGAGCTGATTGATAAGGCTTTTTTTGAGAAAAAACGTCCACTTGCCGTTGATTTTTTATCAAAAGATGAAAGTATTAAAAAGAGAAATGGGGTGATATCTATTCCAACTGCTGGCAAGGTAGTAACGTTCACTGATAAGAATGTAGATAATGATGGGTATCAGATTTTTGAGTATGTAGGTCAGATTGCCCCGTTAAATCAGTATTTGGTCAGTGGAGGTTACTGGGAAAGCGGTGACTATAAGATGATTGATAAAAATTCGGGTGAGACGACGCAGACGTTTATAGATTATCCTCATATCTCGCCCAATAAAAAATATATCATCTCAGCCTATACCAACCCATATGAGCAATACACCGATCTAGAGCTGTATAGAATTAAGGGAACAGACATCATCCCGGTTATGGGTGCAGGCTTTAGGCATTGGATGCCTATGGAGGAGCCAAGAGACATATTTTGGGCAAGAGACGGCTATTTATATTTAGCGGTTACTCATAGCGCTGCCTTCTGGAAAGAAAACGGCAACTTTAATGATCTTAATGATACTTTTCAATATATTAGGATAAAGGTAGATTTATAATTGTTAGGCTAAATACTAGCGAGTAGCATCGTAAATACGCTCAAAGTTGTTTTCAGTAAACTCAAAACAGAAGTATCCACTATCCTCATCACGATAAGCGGAGATATCTCCCTCTATACAGAATTCGTTAGAATCTTTAGAAAAAATTAGTTTTTTATAATTAACTAAGTATCCAAAAGGATAAGCTATTTGAGTTTCTGGGTTTATAACAACTAAATAACCAAAGTTATCTTCCGGAAACACTAAAACTTTATCTTTATCAAAATTGACAGTCTTGTCAGTATTTTTATAGGATATTTGATTATATTCGTCGCAAAAGTCTTCTACACCATAGTCATAGTTGCATTCCTCATTGCCATGAATCAAAACTTTATAGTTGGCGTCATCGGAATGTACAGCGCTACAACCAGACATTAGAAGTAAGACTATAGCTGACATAAGTCTCATTTAATTATTCCTAAAATAATGTGATGGCTGTAACTGGCGTAGAGACTTTCGAATACTTTTACACTAGACCTAACTATAATTCTCAGCTCACTTGCAAAACCTACCGACCATCATACAACTCACGCACTACTTCACCAATCGCTGCAATACCATCAGTCAGCGTCTGCTCATCAGCCGCAATACTCATACGAATACATTCATGCGCATGCTGATAATCGCTGACATCGACACCAGGGAAGAAATACTGACTTGGTACGATGAGTGTGCCTTTTTCTTTTAAAATCTCGTACAGCTCAACCGTAGTAATCGGTAAGTCTTTAAACCACAGCCATAAAAATATCGCGCCTTCAGGCTTATGAATCATCAACGGGTAATCGCCCAATGCTTCTTTTAACAGCTTCACGGCAAGGGTCGCCTGTTTTTGATAAAACGGCTTGATCTCATTATCGGCTAACTGCTTGATACGGTCATCTTTTACCAATGGCGTGGCAATCGCTGCACCAAAACGTGTTGGGGCTAGATTCACGACCGCATTCATCGCGCTGACCGCTTCGATCACTTTTGCATCGGCAACGATAATACCGGTACGCATACCTGGCAGGCCAATTTTAGACAGGCTAAAGCACAGAATCGTATTGTCATCCCACGTCAAATGCGCGTCAGAATAGATGATATTCGGGAAGGGCATACCGTAGGCATTATCGATGATAAGCGGTATGTCATAACGTTTGGCAATCTCGGCCAAATGCGCCATTTCTTCATCGGTCAGCACGTTGCCAGTCGGGTTGGTCGGGCGTGAGCAGCAAATCGCGCCGATACGGCCTTTCTTTAGCGCTGGCAAGTTCTCTAATGCGTCAAAATCGACACGATATTTAAAGAAACCTTCCTCACCATCATGAGTCACTTCATCGATATGTGGCAATACCGCTGCGAAATGCTGACCTTCGACATGCACGTCGCTATAGCCGATATACTCAGGGGTCAATGGCAGTAGAATGGATTTGTCGATAGATTCGCTTGTTTTATCTTGACTGTTTTCATCAGCGAAAGCACCGCCAAATAGATTAAATAGATAGAAAAACGCATTCTGTGAGCCATTGGTCAGGGCGATATTTTCTGAGGTGAGGTTCCAATCATAATGACGGTTAAAGAAGCCAACCAAGGCATCGATAAATGCCGCATCACCTTGTGGGTTAGAGTAGTTCGCCATGCTGATAATCGCACTACTATTGGGTACGCCAGCATCATTGTCATTACCAAGCGCTTTATAAGTCTCCAAAAACAGCTCATTGACGGCATCAATTTTGGCAGGGTTACCACCGCCCAGCATATTAACTGGCTGATCGCTTTTTAGTGCATCGCCCAAATCGTCCATTAATTGTGAGATGCCAGTGGGCTGGGTAAATTTTTGACCGAACTTCGAGAATTTCATAAGGCTACCATGCTGTTTTGGAGAGAGTTATAAGGGGTTATTAATCGATAAAGTTGGGCTAGTATAGCAAATGAGGGCTATAAAATAAGCAAAGTGCGGGGCAGATATTGACTTATATGTCTATACAGCTTATGAAGCAAAAAAAGCCTTCTAGGTGAGTAGAAGGCTTTTTGGTTTGAGTAGTAAGAGGGTTGATAGCTAATCCCGCTTTATGCTTATAGTTGGCAGTCTATGGCGTACAATACCTACAAACAAAGTAATTGATAAATATAAACAAAACCTGTCAAGTATAGAAAATAGTGTTTGAAGCTAGAGTGTATTATAATAATTTTTTTCTTCATATTTTTACTTATCATCTAATAAAATAATTGGATTATCATGTTAAGTTATTTTTTCAAAGAAGCTAATTTTGAAATCCCAATGTATATAATAAATACAGTGGTATTTTTCTTCATTTCGATTTTATATGCTATTGTGTTTCAGAGTTCAGGAGGGATTATTAATATTCATAATTTATATATTAATGGAGAGTCTCCCTATCATGCTATTGGAGCCATAGTTATATATGTTATCATAGCTTTAGTAATAAGGTTTTTTATTAAAGATAAAAAAATAGGTATAATGAAAAACAGTCTTGATAATATTGTTAGGAGTACTCCTCAATTAGTCTTTAGTTTAGGTTCTACTTTATCTGGGATATTACTTGCGACATCTGTTTTAATCCTAGTTGATTATGGTTTTAATAAATTATTCTATAAATATGCTTTAATTACTTTGGTTTATTTCTTTGTATTTATTTTTTTTGGTTCGATAACGAAGTATATTCTTAATGAATTAAAAAAATAGTTCTAATAGGAAGTGTTAATTTTTATGTATACTGAATAAGTAGTGTGTACATTACGGTAATAGATTTTCTCGTCTACTATATGATGTTTTTGTAGTAGGGTAAGACTTCTTTAATCGAGAAAAACCAGCCAGTACGCAAGAGTACTTCTGATGAAGAAATTCATCTTTGTATATTGAGTGATTTACGGTCAGTAGGCTTTAGTAGGGCTACGTAAGTATGAGATTCATCAAACTATAGTTAATACTTCACTCATACTGTTAGATAATACATAATTGAAAAACTCCCAATCAAGGGGTTTTTCTTTATAAAGCCAAAAATAAGTGCAGTTTCATAAAATTTTTGCTACTAATCCTAAACCATCGCCCTAACTCTCGCCATAATCCCGCGTCCAATCACCAATCTCACATAAATAATGGCAATTGCAAACAGCAATACGATTAATGCCGCGCCGCCAATAGCCAAGCTCGTCCAGGGCACACTAAACTGTAGATTAAACCATTGCGTGATAGCCGCCCATGCGCCAACACTGGCAATGACAACCGCAAAGGTCGCCGCGCTAATACCAAGTACGCCCAGCTCTAAGATATTGAGCATATATAGGTCACGCTTTTGCATGCCTAGTAATCTAAATGACGCGCTGTCCTTCATACGATCTTGTGAGGTAGACAGCAGCGAGCTGATCAGCACCATGACGCCAGTGAGTAGGGCAAGCAAGGTAAACACATAGACCAAGCGGCTCATTTGTACCACCAGCTCTTGGATTTGCTTGGCAATGGCAGTGCCGTCAATCGTGGTGACAGCAGGGAACTCACGTACCAGTTTGCCTTGTAGTTCTGGAATTGCATCTTCTGGTACGTGGGCGGTAGCAAACTGAATCTGCGGGGCAGCGGACAGTACAGACGGCTCAAATAAGAAATAGAAATACGGGCTTGGGCCACGCTCATAGCGCTTGCGAATACTGGTAATCTGCCCGACAATTTCGATACCTTGAATATTAAATCGTACCTGATCACCCATGCCGACATTGAGCATACTGGCGGCAGTATCTAAAATAGACAAGGGTTTGACTTGCTCATCTGTCGCATCGATAGGGGTGTATAGCGCGTCATCTGTGAGTGATTCAGTGATGTATTCGGTCTCCATGACCGTATCTGCGTAGCTCAAATTAAAGACACGCGTGGGATCATCAAACCCATCTTCAGGCACAATATCTTTTGCCGCTACGTCATTTGCCGTTTCCACACGCGCACGAATGACGGGATAATAAGTGACGGGTGCTTTAAGAATACTATTTATCTTGTCGTGCTGATCGGTCTGCACGTCGAGCAAAAACAAATTGGGCGCATCTTCAGGATAAGCATTAATAAACTGCGCATTGATACTGTGATTGAGTGTGGTGATGAGCGTCAGCACTGCGACCGATAGCGATAAGGTGACAAAGAACAACGCTGATTGGTTGCCTTTACGCGCAAGGTTATGAATAGCGATACGCTGCATCCAACTGACCTTGGTATTGCTCGCCAATTTGGCAAGTAGCCAGAGCCACCCACGAGCCAGTAGCCAAAATATAGCCACGAAGCCGATCAAGCCACCCAATAACTGCGCCCCTAATGACAGCGAGCCCACTTCATAAGCAAAGAACGCATATAGCCCTACCAGTACCAAGCCATACCAGAGTAGCGGCACGCGTCGATACCAAGGCAGGTTTTGTGTCTGGGTGCTCGCCCCTTGATTGAGTAGGGTAGCGGGTTTAGTCGTGCTTAGCGCGCTCAAACCACGCTGCGCAATCAGTAACGTCAGGGCTAAGGCAATCACAATGGTCTTGATGGCACTGATTGGATTGATGGACAGCCCAACGTCGGCAGGCAAGATAGCCACCAGATAAGGCTGACCAATTTTAAGCAAACCTAGACTCAGTATAATCGCGGCGACACAAGCAATGGCAGTCGTGATGATAAGCAATTGATAGTAGCTGCGCTTGAGTGAGCCAAGCGGTTCACCTAATGCCAAACGAATGGCATTATTAGACTGCTGCTTGGTGACAAACGCGCTAATGACGCCGTACATGGCGACCGCAGAAAGTAGCAACACTGCGATGACCAGTAACTTTAAAAACATCAGTACATTATCAGAGATACGCGAGACCGAAGTGTCTGCGGACTCTGCGTCAGAGAGCTCGATATCAGGATAGTTGGTCAGGATGTCTGTGAGCGCATCACGCTGCGTCGTTATCAGTTCGGGATCGCCTGCCATCTCAATACGATAGTTTATGCGGCTACGTTGACCCAACAGATTGGTCGCTGCAAGCGAGTCTTGATGCATTAAGACACGCCCACCAAACCCAAAGGTGGTCAGCGGGCGATCAGGTTCTTTTGTCAGCACATCACTTATTGTGAACTGCGCATCGCCAATGGTAATGTGGTCGCCGACCTTGGCCTGTAGACTACTGAGCACTTCTGGCGCGACGATGACACTGTCAGAGGTTAGCTGCTCCCACAGCGGCTGTCCTGAGGCAAGCTCCGCTTTACCGTATAAGGGATACGACGGCGAGACCGCTTTAATGCTGGCAAGCAAGGTTTGCTCATCATTGACCAGCATGGCGCTAAACTGATAGTCATACACCGTCTGCGTATCGGGGATTGTTTCTACCTGCGTCAATACTTCACTTGGCCAGTCTTGCTTACTGTTTAGAATCAAATCGCCACCAACGAGCGCGCGCTGATTGTCATTGATATAGCGATCGACAGACTGCTGCACAGAATCGAGGGTTAAATAAGTGGCAAGCGACAGGGTTAATGTCAGCAGAAACAACACGGGATACACCCAGCGCTGCCACCAACTACGGCTGAGTGCCTGTGAGCCCAGTGTTTGAAAACCTAGGGTACGGGTAAATAATTGGTTTAGGATACCGCTAGGATAGCTGGACTCTTGACGCATACTGGTATCAGTCTTTTTTGTATCAGCTGGTGGTTTATTGTCTGTGGGCTTACTATTCATTAAGATACAATCCAGTTATTCATGTAGGTACAATTCGACCATCATGCATGGTGATGACACGATCTGCCATTTCGGCAAGTGCAGGGTCATGAGTCACCACCACTAGTGCCGAGCCAACCTGTTGGCGTAAGTCCAATAGCAGCTGCATGACTTGGTCGGCATTTTGCTCATCTAAGTTACCGGTTGGCTCGTCAGCAAAGACAATCTTTGGATGCGATACCAGTGCGCGTGCCACCGCTGTACGTTGCTGCTCACCACCTGACAACTGATTGGGCAAGCTATGACGGCGATGACCCAAATCAACGGCATCAATTAGCTCGTCTACTCGTGCTGGGTTTGGACGTCTGGCAATATCAAGTGGAAAGGCGATGTTCTCGGCGACTGTCAAGGTTGGTAGTAAATGAAACGACTGAAAGACAAAACCCATGTCGTGTTGACGAATGACCGCCAGCGCATCTTCGTCAAGACTGCTGAGCATTTGACCTGCTAGCGACACCGTACCGCTATCGGGATAGTCTAATGCTGCCAGTAAACCTAACAAGGTGGATTTACCTGAGCCTGATTTGCCCATGATGACTACAAACTCGCTAGCGTTGACATACATATCTACGTCTTTGATGATGGACAGCTTTTGCTCACCGACTTGCACAGTTTTATTGAGTTTATTAGCGGTGAGTAGGACTTCTTTTTTATAATCTGCTTGTGGCGTTGAAGCGGCAATCGAAGGTGATGATGTCATTACAGTGTCTCGTTAAGTAGTCTCATTTATCGTATTTTTTGTCGTTTCATCTTGAGCATTTTCAGTTGTATTGTCTGCATCAGCTGTTCTTAGCTCTTCTAGTTTAGGCGCTAGAATAGGTAGGATATTGTCATTGACGATAATCTCGTAGCCCTCTTTCGTCGGATGAATGGCATCGGCTTGATTGAGCGCAGGATCACCGCCCACACCATCCAAAAAGAAAGGAATCAGCGTCACGTTCATGTCTTTGGCGACGCGAGGATATATCGCTGCAAATGACTTCACATACTCAGAGCCAAGGTTGTCATAGATTTGCATGCCGCCCAAAATGACGATACTGCCATTATCCTGTAGACGTTTGACCGCGGTACTAATATTGGCTTCAACTGTCGCCACATTGATACCGCGTATGGCATCGTTAGCACCAATGGTCAAAATTGTCACATCAGGCTTAGTTTGCAACACCCAGTCTAAGCGATTGACCAATCCCGTGCTGGTTTCACCACTCAATCCTGAATTGATAACTTTGGCATTGTCGTAACCCATTACTTGCAGACGATCTTCTAACTGAGCAGGATAGTTGTCATCTTTATCCACCCCAAGACCTTCTGTCAGGGAGTCGCCCAATGCCAAGATCGTTAATGGCGCTTGCTGTGCAGTGGATGTTACCGGTTGCTCAGATTTTGTCGTTTGAGGTTCGGCAGTTTGAGTGCTATTTTGCATGCCATTATCGGTGCTAGGTTCAGATGGTTTTTGGCAACCACCGAGCGCCATTACGGCTGTTAAAATAGCCAATGTTGGTAAGTGTCGAGCGAAACTAATGGATAAATTCATCATGATTATTCTGTCCTATAAGCAATCAAACCAGTGTAGCAAAATAAGACAGACACCAATATTATCCTAAGGTTACTGTAGTTTTTGATATTAAAGCTTTTTGCCATCGACCATCACTGGACGACTCACTACCCAAGCAATGACGACGTTGATAACCATCAAAATGAGCATAATGAATAGCGGTAAATCCCAGCTGCCAGTCGCTTCATGTAGCCAACCTGTCCCTAAGGGACCAAAAAATGCAATCAAATAACCGACGAATTGCGCCATACCCGACAGCTCACTAGATTGGTTGGTCGTATAAGTACGTAAGGAGAACAGCATCATGCTCAAGGTGAAAATAGCGGAGCAGCCAATGCCCATCAGACCTGACCACAACCACGCGAGGTCGGTAGATAAATAATTGATTCCTAAAATACCAATAACATTCAGCACCGCTGCAAACACCGCCAGCGCCTGAATAGGGCGGCCACGATTGATCAGCCACGTCAGGCTCAAAATAGAGACTGGCGCCATAAACTGAAACACTGAAGCCATTTGTCCTGCTTGCACTGCAGATAGCCCTTTGCTGACCCAAATAGAGGGTAAGAAACTGGCAACGGTATAAAATAATAGTGATTGCAGCCCCATAAATACCGCAATTTGCCAAGCAAAAGGCGTACGCCACATGGAGATGTCAGAAGATCCAGAGGTAGGTGGCACAATTGCTTGATGACTAGACGAACCCAGACGCAACCGCAAAAATATCCAAATAATGATCGCAAAAATGCCCAATAGCGACCACCCACCCAGTGCCCATTGCCAGCCCACTTGCTCAGATAATGGCAGTACAACTCCAGCGACGATGCCTGCCGTTACCGTCATCGTTAGACTAAATAGCCCTGTTATGAGTGGAATATGCTGGGGCGTACGCTGTTTAATAACAGGGGCAGCTAAGGTATTCGCAAAACCGATAGCCAAGGTCAACAATAACGTACCAATCAAAAACCCAGACCAAGTGGGAATAACGGTACGAATCATCATACCAGTGGTTAATAACGCAATCATCGCAATGAGCGTATTCTCAAGCCCAAAACGCTTACCAATGGCTGGCGCGATCAGTGCGCCCACTGCAAAAGTCAGCATGGGCACTGCTCCTAGCCAACCAATCTGCGTCTCAGAGATATTGAGTGCATCTTGTACGACAGGGGCAATAGAGCCAAGAGCAACAATAGGCGCACGCATATTGGTGGCGAGCAAGATCATGGCACATAAGATGAGCCAAAAAGTGAAGCGTGAGGAGGGCAGCTCAAACGGTGACGGCGTATCTGAATGAGACTGTAATGGCACATCAGGTGGCAAATCAGCAGAGGTAGACATAGCAGCACGACTATTAGAATAAGAAAAAGGACACGTCATTAAACAGCGCCGAAGCATCGTCGCTTGTAAATAACACCAAAGAAAACGCACCTAGACGGTGACTAAAATCATTAATTAGAATCGTAAATTAGAACTAGAGATTACTTGCAGAATACAAGATATATGAGTAACCATTTTGAAAGCGCGCTTATCTTCAATCGCCTATCAACTGGATACGGTATTAGATTTATTTAGTCTACTATTATTAACAGGCCTTGCACGTGCCGTATTTATATCCAAGATATCTTAAAGCGATGCTAACTAGATACGTCGCGGCTGGCACAACTAAAAATAGCGCCAGTCCCTTGCAAAGGACTAGACGCTATTATAAGAACAGATGTTAGGTAAATACTACCAGCGTATAGTAACAAACGCGGTATTTATACAATTTAGTTTATACAGGTTTGCCTAGCTGAGCGGCTTTAAGGGCATTTTCTTGCTGTTCTGCCACGATTGAATCACACTTATTGGGATCATTTCCACAAAACGAGCAATTTTCATCACCCATTAGTTTAGCAACGCCGCCACAAGATCCTCTAAGCGGCTTCTTTTTAACCATATAACCGATACCCATAAAGATAAAGAACAGGACGAATACGGTAAAGGTAATGGCAAGCATGGGAAGCAATTGACTAAGCATAGAGGAAACCTCGATTTTTAAAAATAGTGTGGCTATTTACTAGGGTAATACCTTAATAGTATAGCAAGATCAGTATAGCAAATTTTTGTATGGCTCGTTGATGGTTATAGAGCCGTTTACAGTATTGCGACTAAGCTCTATTGCGACTAGGTTCTAAGGCTGTTTGTCAGCACGTAATGCTTGCATTGCTGGTGTTTGTACCACTTGCCACTGGTCAGTATTCTTATCAGAATCCGTCGCCTTTGCATCATCAGCTAAAACAACAAACAAGGCAGATATATCTTGTGCTTTGGCTGTTGCAAGGGCTTTTTTATAAGGCATTGCAGTGAGGGCGGTTGCCCACGCATCTGCTAGTGCGACTGAGTCTGCTGCAACGGTTACCGATGGTGCGCCGTTCGCGATAGGCTTGCCAGTGGTTGGGTCAATCGTATGACTGTAGCGCTGACCGTCGAATATGACGGAATTACGATAGTTGCCAGAAGTTGCCAAATACATCTGATTATCAGTATTGATTGGTTGACGAATCGCTGATATTGTCTGACGCTCGCTGACCGTACTGTCCTCAATAGGCGCATCAATCGCAATTTGCCACGGCTGCTGTTGGTTATTGACCCCAGAGGTTGCAATTTCACCCCCTATCTCTACCATGTAGTTGCGAATTTGATAGTCATCTCTGAGCACATCGGCAATCACATCGACGCCATAACCTTTAGCAACTGCTGAGAAATCAAGCCCGACCCCGTCTTTAGTTTTATAAATGCTCTGCTCTTTTTGTATAATGCTCTCAAAATCTACCAAGGCTTTTGCTTGAGCAATCTCAAGTGCTGTTGGCGGACTTTGCAAGCGCTCAACGGTCATGGTGCTACCAAAGCCCCAAGTCTCTACCAATGGCATGACGGTAGGATCAAAGGCGCCACCAGATTGCTGATAGACGATTCGTGACACATCAAGCACGTGAGCAAAATCTGCATCGATAGTGAGGGGGATGTCTTTACCTAACTGGTTGAACTTAGAGATAGTAGAGTCTGCTTGATAGGTAGACATACTGTCATTGATTTGCTGCAAGCGCTTATCAATCGACGCTTGGATGGCCGCTTCATCTGCATCCGCAGGTAGCTGATAACTGATATGGTAGCTCGTTCCCATGGTCTCACCGCTGAGATAATCATAATCTGGCGTTTGCTGGCAAGCACTAAGACTGAATACAGCACTGATAGCCATAACGGGCAATAAGGTGGTTTTCATCGATTTGTTAGACAATGAGAGTGGGGCTAATTTTTGCATTATTGGTTTTCTCATATTAATCATAATGGCTTTTATGGCAAAAGGGTGAGTGGCACGTTCTATTAGCGTCGCCCATTTTACACCCCTTGTTACCCATAACGCCAATCATCGACTTAAGACCTAGTGGCTTAAACGACTAGATTTATTTTACTTTTGATTCACGGATGAGCTTATATAGTTTTGGTGGCGATAGGCGGTTGACCGTGGTCGCCAGCTTTTCTTTATTACCTGCCACGATGATATATTCTTCACCCTTAATCATGGCTTTTATGACCTGTTTGGCAAAGGTAGCTGTGGTTAACCCTTTATTGGTCGCCTCGTCCATCGTTCCTTGCGCGCTACCGTCACCAGTCAAGGCATTAATAGAAATACTGGTCTGAATAAATCCAGGGAATACCGTTGCCACCTCTATGCCTTGCTCGTACAGTTCTGCACGCAGACTGTTTGCCCACATATGAAGTGCGGCTTTGGCTGCTCCATAAGCGCCGCGATATTGCGTGCCTAATAAACCTGCAACACTGGATACCATGACCACTTTGCCGCCACCTTGTGTGACCATATCTGGCAATACCAGTCTAGTAAGACGTGTCTGCGCAAAATAATCTATCTCCATAATTTGGCGCTCAACTTCTTCAGTGGTTTCCATAATAAGCGAGCGTTGACTGATGCCAGCATTATTAATAAGCCAATCAATTTTTCCAGCTTGAGCTTTAGCTGTCTTATACGCGTCTTTTGCTTGTTTAGCATCGGTGATATCAAAAGGGATGATGAAATGGTTTTTGCTTTTTTTACAGCGGTTTTTGACTGCTACTAATTTTGCCTCATCACGTCCACTTAAAATAATGGTGGCACCACGTTTGGCAAAGGCGATAGATAATGCTGCGCCGATACCACTAGAAGCACCAGTAATCCAAATGGTCAAATCTTTAATGTTGGTTTTCATAAGAATCCTTTCTTAAGGCAATAAACAATTAATAATATAGTAGAGGGCAGGTGGTCTGCTATTTAGATTTGTAGGCTTATTATGCAAGGGTTACATTTAGTCAGAGCCAAAAAAAGAGCCTCGGTTGAGACTCTCTTTCATTTATCGTTTCAAATATCTTTTTTTACTCAATGACCCACTTAACCACCGAAGTCATCAAGCATGATGTTTTCATCTTCCACGCCCAAGCTGTGCAGCATGTCGATGACCGCCGCATTCATCATCGGTGGCCCACACATGTAGTATTCACAGTCTTCTGGGTTTGGATGGTTTTTCAGATAATTTTCAAGTAGTACATTATGGATAAAGCCGGTTGGACCTTCCCAATTGTCTTCTGGTAATGGATCAGACAAAGCCACATGCCACTCAAAGTTATCAAACTCTTCTGCTAGTTGATCATAATCTTCAACATAGAACATCTCACGAATAGAGCGTGCACCATACCAAAAGCTGATTTTACGCTTAGTATGTAAGCGTTTAAGCTGATCGAAGATGTGCGAGCGCATCGGTGCCATACCAGCACCACCACCAACGAAAATCATTTCAGCTTCAGTTTCTTTGGCAAAGAATTCACCATAAGGACCTGAAACCGTAACTTTATCGCCAGGTACTAGGCTAAATACCCATGAGGACATTTTGCCTGGTGGAATACCGTCAGGACCGCGTGGCGGTGGACTAGCGATACGAATATTAAACTTAATAAGGCCTTTTTCTTCAGGGTAGTTGGCCATCGAGTAAGCACGAATAACTGGCTCATCAACTTTTGAGACATAGTTGAAAATACCAAATTTTTCCCAGTCTTCGCGGTATTCTTCGTCAATGATAAAGTCTTTATAATGCACTTCATGCGGTGGCGCCTCTAACTGCACATAACCACCAGCACGGAAGTTCACTTCTTCGCCATCTGGAATCTTAAGGACTAGCTCTTTAATAAAGGTAGCAACGTTGTCATTAGAGAGAACTTCACATTCCCACTTTTGTACATCGAAAAACTCAGGGTCAATCTCGATTTTCATGTCTTGCTTAACGGCTACCTGACAAGCCAAACGCATGTGATTGCGAATTTCGCCTTGAGTAAAATAGCCTTCTTCGGTGGGCAAGATAGAGCCGCCCCCTTCAATAACGCGGCAACGACACTGCGCACAAGTACCACCGCCACCACAGGCTGAAGATAAGAAAATACCTTCGCTTGCAAGGGTTTGTAGTAATTTACCGCCTGCTGGGGTCACGACGTCATTATCGGGATTATCATTGATATGGATGGTAACATCGCCTGAACTGACCAGTCTTGAGCGCGCCGCCAAAATAATGGCAACGAGGCCCATGATGATCAAGGTAAACATAGCAACGCCACCAATCGCCGTAGCGTAATCCATGGTAGGTATCCTTAATCTATGGAGTAGGGGTGCGAAAAGACGTCATTGCGTGTTTCCTGAACCCCTACCGAATAAATGAATTAAATAGGTCAAATCGCTAAATAGGCTGTTAAGCTTAGCGGTCTAAATTGACATACCGCCGAAAGACATAAAGCCAAGTGACATTAGACCAACTGTGATAAAGGTAATACCAAGACCACGCAGCGGTGCTGGAATGTCTGAGTATTTTAACTTTTCACGGATACCGGCCAATGCGGTAATCGCCAATGCCCAACCGAAGCCTGCGCCCACACCATACACGACAGATTCGCCGAAATTATAGTCACGCTCAACCATAAACAGTACACCACCTAAGATGGCACAGTTTACAGTGATAAGTGGCAAGAACACCCCAAGGGCGTTATACAGACTAGGGACGAACTTATCGAGGAACATCTCTAGAATCTGTACAGTCGCAGCAATCAAGCCGATATAACTGAGCAAGCCCAAAAAGCTTAAGTCGATATCAGGGAAACCTGCCCATGCCAGCGCACCATCTTTGAGAATGAACTGAAAGAGTAAGTTGTTTAGCGGTACGGTAATCGCCATCACGACGACCACGGCAACACCCAGACCAATAGCGGTTGAAACCTTCTTTGATACCGCCAAGAAAGTACACATACCTAAGAAATAGGCCAGCGCCATATTCTCAATAAAGACTGAGGTTATAAATAAACTAACATAATGTCCCATTAGTGACCGCCTCCATGTGCCATGCCTTTAGACTGCGGCTTCATTACAAATTCAGCGTCTTCAACCTGCTCAGGTTTCCAGATACGGATAATGGCAATGAACAAACCAATAATAAAGAATGCTGACGGTGGCAACAGTAATAGACCGTTCGGAATATACCAACCGCCATCAGTGACAGGCTGTAGGATGGTGATACCAAACCACGTACCTGAGCCAAGTAGCTCACGGATAGTCGCAACAAACAGCAAAACCGCAGAATAGCCAAGACCATTACCAATACCATCTAAAAAGCTTGGCACTGGTGGATTGCTCATGGCAAATGCTTCGGCACGACCCATCACGATACAGTTGGTGATAATCAAACCAACGAAGACCGACAAGCCTTTACTCACATCATAAGCAACGGCTTTTAGCACCTGATCGACCAAGATAACCAATGAGGCAATAATAGTCATCTGTACGATAATACGAATGCTTGAAGGGATTTGCTTACGAATGATCGAGATAAAAAAGCTTGAAAACGCCGTGACCAAGGTCAACGCCACACACATTACCATGGCATTGGCCATGCTGGTGGTGACAGCCAGCGCCGAACAGATACCAAGGATCTGTAGGGCAATGGGGTTATTATCAAAAATAGGCGAGGTTAAAATACTTTTAGTGTCAGCCATGTTATGCCTCCTTGCCGTTTGCTACTGGTCGTTTGGCTGCCAGTTCGGTTTCAGGTTGAGCGCTCAGCGTTGATTGCGTAGCTTGTGTATCTGCCGCATTATCAATTGCTTGACCACTCTCTTTACGTAGCGTATCTAAATAAGGCTTATAACCTTGCTCACCCAACCAAAACTGAATCATGTTACTGACACCGCGACCGGTCAAGGTTGCACCACTGATACCATCGACCCAGTTCTCTTTCGGTGTACCCGCTTTGGTCACACCCGTGGCAACATTACCGTTTTCGTCATATGAGTGGATACCGCTCCACTTCGCACGCCACTCTGGCTCTTCGATACGAGCACCCAGACCTGGGGTTTCTTTATGCTCATAAAAGCTGATGCCTTTAATGGTATTCATATCGCTTTCAAGGGTTAAGAAACCATAGATAGTGCCCCATAGTCCATAGCCTTGAATCGGCAAAACAACCATTTCAGGTTTGCCTGCGTCATCTTTTTTAACATAGACTTTGGCATATTTAGGCTTGCGACCAATACCAGCAGGGTCATTGTTGCCTAAATCTTCACTCAGTGCTTTATTCTTAGTCGCTTGGCTTGCGTCATAAGCATTACGATCAGGGATGCCAGCGGCTTTTAGCGCTTCATCATCAACGTAGCTGCCTTTACTTAAGTCAATAATTTCGACATCGAAATCTTTAAAACGTTCAGCAACATCATCTGCTGTATCAGACTCGGCATCGTACATGCCAGCGGCGACCAAGATGTTTTTGTTACGGTCTAAGCGTGCGTTTTCAATTTGAGCAGGTTTTAGACCAACCGCTACTGCTGAAACTAAGACGGAACACACCAAGCATAGCGTCAATGCCACACTGATAGTTTTCGCATTATTACTTTTGGGCTTGGACATAACGAACCCTCCGAGCTGTTTGGCGTTTGATGTTTGCTTGGGTCACAAAGTAATCAAACAATGGAGCAAATAAGTTGGCGAATAAAATGGCCAGCATGATGCCTTCTGGGAAAGCTGGGTTCACGACGCGAATCAATACCGTCATAAAACCAATCAAGATACCATAAGCCCAGCGACCTTTATTGGTATGCGCCGCTGATACAGGATCGGTTGCCATAAACACGGCACCAAAGGCAAAGCCGCCGATCACTAAGTGCCAATAGAACGGCAAGTTCATCATCATATTGTCTTCAGAACCAATCATATTAAAGACAAGAGAAGTAGCAATCAGACCTACCACACAACCTGCCATGATGCGCCATGAAGCAATACGTGTCCAAAGTAGAACGACGGCACCCATTAGGATAGCCAGTGTTGATACTTCACCGATACTGCCTTGCATGTTGCCTAAGAACGCATCACCCCAAGTGATGGCATTACCATAGACGTCGACGAAGTCCTGAGGAACGACACCTAACGCGGCAAGACCAAGTGGCGTCGCACCAGAGAAACCATCAACGGCAGTCCATACTGAGTCACCAGACATATAAGCAGGGTAAGCAAAGTATAAGAATGCGCGACCCGATAGGGCAGGGTTCAGGAAGTTTTTACCCGTACCACCGAACACTTCTTTTGCGACTACGACACCAAAGATAATACCGAGGGCAACTTGCCATAAAGGGATATCTGGTGGTAAACAAAGCGCAAACAGCACTGAGGTCACAAAGAAACCTTCGTTGACTTCATGGCCGCGTACTACGGCAAAGATAATCTCACAGAGAATACCGACCGCAAAGGTGACGATATAAATCGGTAAAAATTGCATAGCACCGTAGACGAAGCTTGCCCAGATACTGTCTGGGTTATAGCCTGCCATACTGGTGATAACGGTACGCCAGCCTTCAGGCTGTAAACCAAGGGTTGCAATCGCCGTTAGTGCTTGATGACCGATATTGTACATACCCCAAAACATGGCTGGGAAAGTACATAACCATACGGTAATCATAATACGCTTTAGGTCGATACCGTCGCGTACGTGTGATGCTGAGTATGTGGTTGAGCTTGGTTGACGCAAAAACGTATCAAACATCTCAAAGATAGCATAGTATTTTTCGTGTTTGCCACCCTTGGTAAAAGACGGCTCCATACGATCGAACATATTGTGTAAAAATTTCATCGTGGTTAGCCCTCCAGCTCAATGCGTGTCAAGTTATCACGCAAAATATCACCGAATTCATATTTGCCAGGAGATACGAAGGTGCATAATGCTAAATCTTCTTCGTCCAATTCGAGCACGCCCAAATCTACGGCGCTAATCATGTCTTCGACAATTAATGCACGTAGTAACTGTGTAGGCAGATAATCTTGCGGCATGACCTCTTCATAAACCCCGATAGGTACCATCGCTCGCGGTGAACCATTACTCGTGGTCGTAAAGTTATATTTCTTATTACCAAAAAACTTAGAAATATAAATAGGCAGCTTAGAGAAGCGGTTGGTGCCGACACTTAGGAAATGGAACGCTGGACGTTCACGCCCTTCAGGCAGCACACTGATTTGATTATGAAAGCGACCAAGATAAGCAGTATTGTCAAACACTTTGCGACCTGACAACACCGAACCAGAAATAATACGGTTCTCGCCAGCCGCCAGCTGTCCTTTGGTCAGAGCAGTGATATCAGCACCGCGCTCAGTAGCCACCAAACGTGGCTTGGTGACTGCAGGACCCGCCAAACTAATGATACGGCGCGTATATAAGCGACCGCTGGTGAATAGCTTACCAATCGCAATCACGTCTTGATAGCCAATCGTCCATACGGTCACGCCGCGCATGATTGGGTGCAAAAAGTGAATGTGCGTGCCAGCCAGACCAGCAGGATGCTTACCAGTAAAGCTATGATACTCAGTGACATTATTAGCCGCCGTTTTGGCAACTGGCGTCAACTGGGCATCACCATGATGGCAAACAAAGGTCTTGGGGCTGAGCGTCGATAAGACAGCAAGTCCGTCATTGAACGCTTGCAACTGATCGTTAATCAGCAGCATTGGGTCAAATGCTAATGGATTGGTATCCATAGCGGTGACAAAAATAGCATGAGGACGGGCACCGATTTCTGGCGCACGGCTATAAGGGCGCGTGCGAAACGCGGTCCATTCGCCAGAGGCAAGCAGTTGGGTTTCAACAACTTCAGCGTCTAGGTCAGCAAGTTGCTGGGAGTCATAGCGCTCGAAGTCTACTTCTTCACCGTTTGGGTCGACCGCAATCACAAGGCTCTCAAACACACGACGTTCACCGCGTTTAATCGCGACGACTTTACCAGCAGCAGGGGCAGTATAGATAACGCCAACTCGTTTTTTGTCTTCAAAAACTGGCTGACCCTTTGCTACGATATCGCCTTCTTTGACATTCATCGTGGGCTTCATGCCCACATAATCATAGCCAATAACGGCGACATGTGTCGGTTGGTGCTCAGATATCTCGCGGGATGATTCACCGGTGATGGGCAAATCCAAACCTTTTTTGATGGTAATCATAAGCGAAAACTTAGTCCATAGTCTAAAACGATACCAGACGTCCTGTTTGGTATATCGGTAGCATGAACATCTGCGTCATTCAATAAAGCCCCCACGTCTTTCTTCCTATAGTAGGATAGTGACAAAGGATCTCTGAAAATAACGCATGATCATAACTACTAGTAAGAGTATTAACGCTGACCTTAGACTCCTTAACAACACGTTAATGTCTTATTCGAATGACCAAAGTGGCGACTGGCTACCAAGGTGTATGTTAAAACCATCAAATCAAACACAATCGTTCAAGCCTTTAGCGAAAATGACTGTGTAGACAATAGCTCTATCATACGTTTCATTGAAAATTAAAGCTTGTAACACCAGCGCAATTGACCAACCTTATTGGTTTGGTATCTTGTTAATAGATACGCAATTAGATAAGAATGCAGCCAAAAGATGATCTATCGAAATAGATGATAAACTGGTTAACAGACAAACTAGCGAAGCCATTATTAAGTAGATTTCACTCACATCAATAAGCGGCTATACAGCTAGTAATGACTGTTCTAAAATAGTTAGCTAGTGATAGAGATACGATAGAGAATATAAAAAAGAAAGAGGCGTCATTAGAGTTTAGTGCTGTAGAGTAGACTGTTTAGAGGCCACCAGTTGAAATTTCTAATATAACCCTTCTTAGCAATATGTCAGCCAACATCAAAAAGATGCATTTAGCTGCTGCTCGACTCATCCTGACCGCTATGCAACACTAAGCCATAAATGACTCAATAAAAAGCGCAGCGCATGGTTACTATCACATAGAAACAAATAAAAATTTACCTAGGATTATACGCTAAATTGACCTAAAATTGCCAGTCAGTAATTGAATTTATCTAATGTTGCCAGTGATTGAATGTATTAAAACTTATGGTTATGATTGACCGTTTTTTTATGGTCATTTCTATCTATCGAAGCGGATTTTGGATCTATCATGGATAGCTTTTGATTCGTCTGTGTATTAAGTCACTTTTGACTGATGTTTTTATGCGTGTTTAGAGGGTGTTGAACGTTCAATACACCCTGATTTTTGAATTTACTTTTCTAAATGTATTTATTGTTGTGCTTTATAAGGAATGCTATATGTGTGCTGTGCCTGTCATTATCCCGGCTATTGATTTAAAAGATGGTAAATGTGTCCGCTTAAAACAAGGCCGTATGGAGGACGATACGGTTTTTTCTAATGATCCAGTGGCTATGGCAGCACGCTGGGTAGAGGAAGGTGCACGTCGACTGCATTTGGTTGATTTGAATGGGGCATTTGACGGCGTCCCCGTTCATAGACAAGTGGTGAATGACATTACTAAAGCGTATCCGAATCTGCCTATTCAGTTGGGCGGCGGTGTGCGCAATATGAACACCATTGAGCAATATATTACGGCTGGTTTGACTTATATCATCATTGGTACAAAAGCAGTCGAAGATCCGGATTTTGTCGCAGAAGCTTGCCGCGAATTTCCGGGTCATATCATTGTAGGTATCGATGCAAAAGATGGCATGGTAGCAACCCATGGTTGGGCAAATGTGACGGATACCAAGGCGACCGAGCTTGCAAAGCGCTTTGCAGATGTCGGCGTATCGTCGATTGTCTACACCGATATCAACCGCGATGGCATGATGCAAGGCGTCAACGTTGAACAAACTGTCAATTTAGCACGTGAAGGCGGCTTGCCTGTGATTGCCTCAGGCGGCGTGACCAATATGAAAGATATCGAACTGCTGAAACCTTATGGCGATTGTATTGAAGGTATCATTACTGGTCGCGCAATCTATGAAGGCACGTTAAACTTGGGCGAGGCACAAGTTTATTTGGACAGTTAATGATTATTGAACATTCAGTAAAGAAAGATGAGTACGAAAATCTATAATAAGCAAAGGATGCTTATGAACACTCACTTTGACCGTTCAACGATGCGCGATTTTATAAAAGCGTGCGGTCAAATGCTGTTGTTACTAAGCATCCTTTTTGCCTTTCCAGTGTATGCGACCGGTGAAGAGGTGACTGGTATCACCACTGCATTGGGGATAGATACAGCAGAAAATCCGGCAGCTGACAAACCTTTACTTGATGCGACATCAGAAGAGGAAGCTTCAGCATCTCCAGTGGTCATACCTGAACCAGCACCACCGCCCATAATCAGTGGTGAGAGCACCAATAATGCGCAAATCGAAACCACTCCTACTCCGCAAAAAGACAATGACATTCGTCAACGTATTCAGGGTATTTTTTCTGAAATAGAAGGTCTGCAGGCCGTCAATGTCAGCGTTACGCAAGGTGTTGTCACCTTAACCGGAGAGACGCCGAACGAGAAAAAAGCGCAACAAGCCATTAATTTGACCAACCGTCTGACAGATGTGGTCACTGTCGAAGATCGGATTGATCGTACCCTTGATGTTCAAGACAATGTCACTACCGTTTATCAAGGTCTTAAAGCCCAAGCCAAAAATCTAGTCAAAGCCTTGCCACTCCTATTGGTCGGCATTGTCCTATTTGCATTGGTGACATGGTTTGGTAGTTGGCTGTCTAATCGAAAAAAAATGTGGCAACGGCTCACGCCCAATCCGTTTGTCGCCGAATTGCTGTCACAAACCGTTAAAGTCATTTTTATTATTTTCGGTTTGATTCTTGCGCTGAGTTTGATAGGCGCCGAAACCATTTTAGGCACTTTGCTTGGCGGTGCAGGCGTTATCGGTATTGCCGTTGGTTTTGCGGTCAAAGACACTATTGAGAATTACATTGCCTCGCTCATGCTCAGTATTCGCCAACCATTTCGCGCACGTGATCATATTTTGATTAATAATCAAGAGGGGATTGTAGTACGGCTAACCTCACGTGCGACTATTCTGATGACTTTAGATGGCAACCAGTTGCGCATTCCCAATGCTGAAGTATTTAAAGCAACGATTTTAAACTACACCAAAAATCCAGAACGTCGATTTACCTTTGAGTTAGGCGTTGATGCCAATGATGATCCATTAGCGGCTATCAAGGTCGGACTGGATGCGATACATACATTAGCATTCGTTTTAGATGAGCCAAAAGCAGTGGCTGTCATTACCAATGTTGGCGACTCTAATATCATTTTGGAATTTCAAATTTGGGTGGATCAATCAGATACGGATTTCTCAAAAGCACGCAGTATTGCCATTCGTGAGACCAAGCATGCGTTAGAAAATGAAGGCTTCAGCTTGCCTGAACCGATTTATCGTTTGCGTTTTAATAGTAACTTAGAAAAAGCATTTGAGCATATGCAGGCTAACACTGATAGTGCTAAGTCAGACATGACGATTACGCCAATCACGCCCAAATTGACCGATGAAAACCAGAATGAAGATAATAGCGTTGATGATAAGGACAAAAAACAAGCAAAGGCTCGTGCCAAATTGATTTTACAAGGTCGCAATGCTGATGAAGTGCTTAACGCTCGTCCCGACGAAAAACTCATGGAAAAAGTTGAACAGGAAATTGCAGAAAGCTCTGACGAGACTGATTTACTGAATAATAATAGCCCGCAAGAATAATTTGCAAAACCTGCCAAAAACTAGGCATAAAAAATGCAACGAAACATATATCTGATTATCATTCAAATACGAGACATTTTTTATGCAAATGAAACACTTGATTATGTTCGCCCTAGTGGGTATGGTTGCGTTACTAGGTTTTAACCTCATTAATGGCAATCAACGTGATAAAAATAGAGAAGTAGTCATAAGTGACGCAGGATCTGAGCAATCTCCCGATACAGCGTTACCAAATACGGATGATGTAGAAAGTGGCTCAGTAGATGTCGCAAGCCAGCCACTTGGCAAACAGCCTAAAGCCATACTCGATAATGCTACTGCGAAAATAGATCAGGCGCAGGAAGCAGACAAGGAACGTCTAGACCAGATGAGTAATGCGCAATAATGATTTAAGTAGTCGTTATAAAATATCACGCACAAAAAAGGCCAACGATGACGTTGGCCTTTTTATTATTTGAAGCGTTTGCTAACACTAGCTTTTCTTACTTGCGCCTTTACTACGGCTGCCAGTCTTTTTAGCGGGGCTTCTTCTATCAGTACTTTTCTTATCAGTGCCTTTCTTAGAAGGCGCGCTCTTCGTTTGATTCATTTCACTAGATTGCAATTTGGCTTTTAAATCAAAGTCAATTTGTAGCAGATCCATATTGACGCCAGCAACTTTCACTTTAACGCGATCGCCCAGTCCGAACAATGTCCCTTTGTCTTTACCAATCAGCTGTTGTTGCTGCTCATCGTAAACAAAGAAGTCATCACCGACATTAGAGATGTGAACCAAACCATCGATATATAAGTCAGTCAAGGTGACAAACAAACCGAAGCTTGTGACTGTAGTAACCACACCGTCGAACTCTTCACCAACATGATCTTTCATATAGTGACACTTGAGCCAAGACTCTACATAGCGTGAGGCTTTTTCGGCACGGCGCTCAGTATCTGAGGTTTGCGTACCAGCCGCTTCGAGAGAAAAGTCCATCACTGGCTGCTGAGTATTGGTCACTTTTGCTTTGATGGCACGATGCAGCATTAAATCAGGGTAACGACGAATCGGCGAGGTGAAGTGGCTATATTCGTCATAAGCTAGCCCAAAGTGACCGATATTGTCAGGTGCATAATTTGCTTGCATCATTGAGCGCAACAGCATGCTGTGGATACTAATCGCATCGGGTCTGTCTTTGGTGGCTTCAATAATGCGCTGATAATCGGCTTGCGTTGGATTTTCTTCTGGGAAGCTTAAACCAAAGTTCTTTGCGTATTCGTGAATACGCATTGATTTTTCGCCATCAGGTTTGTCATGGTTACGATATAAGACAGGAAGCTCATGCTTGAGTGCAAAGTTCGCTGCACAAGTATTGGCCAGCAGCATACATTCTTCAATGAGTTTTTGAGCATCACCGCGAGTACGCGGTAGGATTGCTTCGATACCACCTTTCTCATTAAACTTAATGTAGGTCTCAACTGTTTCGAACTCCATTGCATGGCGCTCTTCACGCTTTTTCAGCAGTAGCTCATACAATTGATGTAAGGTATCGACAGATTTTTTGACGTCTTTATTACCCGTGATTGAGGTAGGTACGCTCTTATCTTCTGGGTTCTCAAGATAAGCGTTTACTTGATTATATGTTAAACGTGCTTGTGAGTGCATGACAGCAGGATAGAACTCATAACCAGTCACTTTGCCTGCCCGCGATATTTTGATATCGGCGACCATACAAAGACGATCACGGTCAGGATTCAATGAACACAGACCATTAGAGAGTACTTCAGGCAACATTGGAATCACACGATGCGGGAAATATACGGACGTACCGCGCTCGTAGGCATCTTTATCAAGTGGCGAGTTTGGTGTAACGTAATAACTGACATCCGCAATCGCAACTAAGACACGATAGTTGCCACCAGAGCGTTTTTCGGCAAATACGGCATCATCAAAATCACGTGCATCTTCACCATCGATAGTCACCAACGGCAAATCACGCAAATCTTTACGACCTTTTAAATCTTTTTCAGTCGGCTCTTGATAATCGTTGGCTTGCTTCAGTGCTGCTTCGCTAAAATCTGATGGGATGTCATAATTGAGTAAGGTGGTCTCAATAATCAGTTCGCGGTCATTGTCATCAGACAGTACTTCGGTGATTTTACCCGTCGCAAATTCATGCTGATTGGGCCAATCAATAACATCAACCTTAACAGGAGAGCCTTGCTTGGCATTCAAAGCTTGTACATTTTCTTCAGTGACGGTAATCGGCTGGTGATTATTTGGACTACCAAGCTCGACACAGTAGCCGTCTTCATCACGTACTAATGTACCAATGAAGTTATTTTGACGACGTTCAACGACATCGACGATACGTCCTTCTGTGCGCCCGCGATTGTCTGTCGATGTACCGACTGCATCTACGGTATCACCGTTGAAAACCCATCGCATTTGCTTTTCATGCAAAAACAAATCTGGCATATCGCTTAATAATACAAAGCCAAAGCCTTTAGGATGTGCAGACACTGTACCCCTGACGACATCTTGCTTGGTCACTGTGCGATAGCGATAAGGACGACCGTCGCGATTTACCTGTCCATCACGTGCCATCGCTTTTAGGCGATTGCCTAAAGCGTCAAACTGGTCTGGGTCATCAATATTAAAGGCTTTTGCCAATTGTTGATGCGTGACTTCACCATGCTCATTAATCGTACTGAGTATCAGTTCGCGACTAGGGATAGGATTGTCATATCTTTTTGCCTCACTTGAGGCGTTTGGATCGTTCCAACTCATAAATTACCGTATCTATTTTTAAAATTATTAATAATGGCTATCTTAACACGAACGACGTTGCAATATCTTGCGTCAATTGTCTTAAGTGTATTTGGTAGCAGGAAGTGGCCACCCTTTAATAGGCAACAACTATTAAAACGAATCAAATGTCGATATCGACTGTACTTGATTTATTGGTTATCTTTTTACTGTCTATTTCTTTCGACACTTCTAATACTGTTGTTTGGTTAGACTTATCCAAGTATTTCTGAGCCTTATCGACTTCAGTAGTCAACGTATTGACCGTCTGTTTCATGTTCTCTAGCGCTTCAATTTTATAATTGCTAATCATATCCATCGTATCATAGACGTTATTAAAAGCGTTTTGTAATTTATCAAGCTCAATGCTGCTACTGGTTGCTTGCTCATGGATTTCACCTGACTGACGTTTGAGCATCGCTGAGGTCGATTCAATCAAGCTGCTGGTGGTTTTATTTAAAGCAGTAATTTGATCAAGTACCAGTTTTTGATTGGTCATTGCTTGGGCAACCACGACCGCTGTACGTAGTGCAGATACGGTGGTTGTGGTGGCTCGATCAACGCCTTTTATCAATTCTAAATTATTGCGGCGAATGGTATCGAGCGCTAAATAGCCTTGCACGTTCACGGCTAATTGGGTTAAAAAGTCGGTGTTTTTTTGACGCACATAAAACAACATCTCTTCTTTAATAATGCGTGCTTTTTCTGGGTCGATCGCTTCTATCGCATAAACCTTTTGTTCTAACTGCTCATCAATTTTTTTGCCGACATAAACGTATTGACGTATGGATTGCATCAGCTCCCACATATTGACTTTTTCTTGCTCAATCATCGCATTGTCTTTGAGCAGCTCATCCTTACCATTATATAGGCTGGTAACAACCGCATTAATATGCGACTGTGCAGATTCGTATTGACGGAAATAATCCTGTACTTTATTGCCAAATGGGATGAGACCGAATAGCTTACGCGAGCTGGTCAGCTCTTTTTTGCTCGGATCTAAATCTTCGACGATACCGCGCAACTCAGTCAATGACTTGGCGATAGGGGAATTATCAAACAAGCTGTCATTGAGACTTTTTGCGGGTAAGTCGAGCATACGATTAGATACTTGTGCAGATTCACGAATCTCTTTGGTACCGAGATTATGAATCGATTGCACATTTTGCTGAAATTCAGCGCTGTGTACAGAATTATTAATCACATGATCAACAAAGGCATCGACCTTGGCATCAAGCTCTGGGATTTGGCTGTCATCCAATTTGACCATTTGATCTGCTTCGCTTTTTTGTATTTCTCTCACAGGTTCAGGCGCGGTTAGAGAAATACTTGGCGTCGTTGCGTTTTCTGGTGGGGTCAATTCTTGCATGAAATTTCCTTCAATATTGGATAAAAGTAGTGTTTTTGTCAACGACTCTGATGGTCGTGATATACGTTATTTTTATACACTTACTAGAAATTTTTAATAAATGCTGATTAGCAAATATAAAACAGACCTTTAGATTACCGCGTAATCAAATGGTTGAGAAGGTAGGTTTTGTAAAATAGAGTCAGCCAATTATATCTGACTAAACATATTTAAAAGAGATATGTATCTATGTACACAATAAAAAACCATCAATATCCCGCAGTATATTGATGGTTAAGGTTATACATATCTATATTGACTAACAGCCATCTAATAAACAGATTACTTTTTCTTAGTTGGCCCAAGCAGCATACCCATCTGACGACCTTCCATCTTAGGATATTGCTCAACGTTAGCAATCTCAGCAGTATCTTCGATAATACGATCTAGCTGCTTGCGACCAATCTCTTGGTGCGCCATTTCACGGCCACGAAAGCGAATACTGATTTTAACTTTGTCTTGGTCTTCCAAAAAGCTGACGATTTTTTTCAGTTTAACCTGATAATCAGCTTCTTCAGTACTAGGACGCAGCTTCATCTCTTTTAGCTGAGTTTGCTTTTGGTTCTTTTTAGCTTCTTTCGCTTTTTGCTTTTGATCATAGAGGAAATGCTTATAATCCATGATTTTGCATACTGGCGGTTTGGCTTCAGGAACCAATTCGACCAAATCTAGACTGTCCTCACGTGCCGCTTTCATCGCGGTTTCGATATCGACCACGCCCATCTGTTCGCCGTCTTCTTTAACGAGACGGACTTCTTTGGCTGTGATATCTTCGTTGATGTTCAAACGGTTTGACTGTTTAATAGGTATTACTCCTCATCTGTTTTTGGGGTCTGTCGGCCTTTGTTGCTGACAGCGGTCTGTACTAATGTAATAAATTCTGGAACACTCATCACGCCAAGGTTTTCACCTTCGCGAGTACGGACATTGACACTGCCCGATTCGACTTCTTTATCCCCTAATACTAGCATATAGGGAACGCGTTCTAATGTTTTCTCTCGTATCTTAAATCCAATCTTTTCGTTACGCAAGTCACTAATAGCTCGCAAACCTGACTTTTTGAGTTCGCTGACCACATTTTCACAAGCATCTGCCTGTTTATCAGTGATATTCATCACCACCACTTGCTGCGGTGCTAGCCAAACGGGCATCCAACCAGCGTAGTTTTCAATCAAAATACCAATGAAGCGCTCGAATGAACCTAAGATGGCACGGTGCAACATAATAGGTACTTCGCGCTCGTTTTGCTCATTGACGAATTCGGCATCAAGGCGCTCAGGCATGTTTGGGTCAACCTGAATCGTACCGCACTGCCAGACGCGACCTAAAGAATCTTTTAAACTAAATTCAATCTTCGGACCATAAAATGCGCCTTCACCGGGCAGATAAGCCCAATCTAATCCTGAGCTATCTAATGCATCGGCTAAAGCTTTTTCGGCAAAATCCCAAGATTCATCGCTACCGACCCGTTTTTCAGGGCGAGTCGAGAGTTTCATAATGATATTATCAAAACCAAAGTCTTCATAAACGGCAAGAGTTAGCTTGATAAAGTCAGCGACTTCTTGCTGGATTTGTGACTGTGTACAGAAGATATGAGCATCATCTTGGGTAAAGCCGCGCACGCGCATCAGACCATGTAGCGAACCTGATGGCTCGTTTCGATGGCATGAGCCAAACTCTGCCATACGTAATGGCAAATCACGGTAAGATTTTAGGCCTTGGTTAAAAACTTGCACGTGGCACGGGCAGTTCATCGGTTTTACCGCATAATCACGATTTTCACTGGCAGTCGTAAACATATTGGTAGCATAGTTGCCCCAATGTCCAGAACGCTCCCACAGACTACGATCAACGATTTGCGGTGTTTTAATTTCTTCATAACCGTTATCGTGCTGTACTTTACGCATATACTGCTCAAGTACTTGATATATCGTCCAACCATTCGCATGCCAAAACACCATACCCGGCGCTTGCTCTTGCATATGGAACAGATTTAACGCTTTACCAATTTTACGATGGTCACGTTTTTCAGCTTCTTCGATACGCTGAATATAGGCTTTTAAATCTTTTTTATCCGCCCATGCTGTACCATAGATACGTTGCAGTTGCTCGTTCTTGGCATCACCGCGCCAATATGCACCAGACATTTTGGTCAGTTTGAATACTTTTAAAAATCTGGTGTTCGGCACGTGTGGACCACGGCACATATCGACATATTCTTGATGATGATATAAGCCAAACGCTTCTTCGCCTGGCATATCATTAATCAGCTTAAGCTTATAGTCTTCACCACGTTCTTCAAAGATTTTAATGACTTCATCGCGTGGCGTCATTTTTTTGATAACGTCATAATCTTGCTTGATGAGTTCCATCATGCGTTTTTCAATGGCTGCCATATGCTCTGGTGTAAAGGGCGTTTCGCTATAGATGTCATAATAAAAACCATCATCGATAACGGGACCAATCACCATTTTTACATCAGGATATAACTGCTTAACCGCATGACCTAATAGGTGAGCACAAGAATGGCGAATGATATCGACACCGTCATCATCTTTTGGTGTCACGATTTCAACTTTAGCATCATGAGCGATAGGGTCGTGCGCATCAACTAGATGACCATCTACACGTCCGGCGACCGTTGCTTTAGCCAATCCTGCACCAATGCTTTGTGCCACTTCCATGACGGTGGTGCTACCTTCGAAGTTTTTTACGCTACCATCGGGTAAAGTAATCGCTACCATAATCTATTCACCTTTTTGCGTCCGTTGGCAGTGATGATTGCAACCATCAATCATATAACCGCAAGACTGCGTCAATTATATCCAACTGCTATGATATGTTATAAGAGATAGATATCACTTAAAGGCAAAATTTCAAACAATCAACCGTTGAACAATCAAGGCTAATAAGAAATGCCATTAAGCAATATTATAAAGTCAGCTATTATAGCAAAAACTGTGTATCAACACTAGATAGTAAGGGATTAGGTCGGCTTCTATATATAGATGCTATCTATACGAATATCAAGAAGGGTAAATCATAGTTAAAGGACACAGCGAAGGCAATTATCAATAAGCAGATAAATATGTCAAAAAGTCAGTATAGAGCTTCAAAGTTTTAGCTTAAAGTAAGTTCTTAATGGCAACGCTATAGATGACAATTAATGAATATCGATAGATACTGTTTAAGGCTGAGTCATTATTTAAGCGAAATAAACAACCACTGCCCTTAACCCATTGAAAACTATGCATTATTAAAAATCTTCTCAAATAAACCTAAAAACCTCTGATAAAGCGGTTGACACCCCTGTCAGAATCTATATAATACGCCCCACAGCAAAGGAAGCTAAGCAGTAAGTTAACCAACTTATTACTTAGATTACCAAGCTAAGACAAAACATAAAAAAGCTTGACAATTCAAATCATTATGATAAGATAGTCGGCTCGCTAGATAGCTTGACCCGCAAGGGATTAAGGCTAAACAGCAAGAGAAATACCCTATATATCAGTTACTGGACG
>CAJHAA010000016.1 GCA_904846265.1 Psychrobacter immobilis
CTGCATAGTACGATTGGTTATGTGTCACCTTTTGATTTTGAAAAGCGGTATTATGATAATTTAACCCTGTCAGGCATCGCTGCCTGACTCAAGTAAATCACTCTCCGATAAAGTCGGGGCGGTTCAGTATTTTAGATAAAAAGCAGTGTCTTATATTTCTTAAGGTACTGCTTCTTCTACTTTACATTTCTTAATCTTCTCTAAAATTCCGCCCTTGCCTGTATCAATATTCGCGTCGCCACCTTTGTCGACCATAAGCCTTAAAAGCTTAAGTCTCTCAGGTACGCCATTGATATGAGTAAGACTTGCTAGGATAATATAACTGTGTTTAAACCACCCGAAGGTGGCTTAAATAATTAATTATACTAAGTCATCTAAATCAGGTAGATTTGATGAATCTTCAACACCGAATGCCATTTGTCCTAATTTCTTAAAGTCGATGTATTGGATTTCAATCAAGTCAGGTAAGAGACTAAGATGCACAAAGATATTCATTTTATCGACATTTTTGATAGACGCGTTGTCACTTATGGCAAGGGCAGGAACGAAGCCAAACATTTCATCGTATTCAAGTGCTCCAAATTTTTTCACGCAGCGATTGAATAAGGGTTTGCTATTGTTATCAACCATATCAACATATTTTGTCTCTTTAAAAGCAAAAAATAATTCAATTTTTCTATCTGCTAGGCCTTTTGCAATATCTTTCGCTTCCCCTTTTTCTTGATAAACCCAACCAAGAGTTGGAGTAATTGTATAGGCATGACCCATTTTTTCACCCCAAACGTATAACTTGCCAAAGCCACTACGAGCAATCACATAATAATTGTCTTGTTTTAAAATGTCTTCACCTAGCCAAAGCACGAGCTCATCTTCATAGTCAGCAGGATTGACCATCCAAAATAGACCTTGTTTAAAGCGGCAGAAGCCCATTTTCTCCCAATAGAAAAGAAGTTTGTCAGGCAACTTGCCACGATAATATTCCAAGGTAGCTTGTTCAACAGGCTGTTGCCAGTCAGGTTGACCAAACTTTTCTAAAAAGTAATCAAATCCTTCATCAATAATAAAGTGACTCATTTTTCTATCCTTTAGATGTTTATTTGTACATATTAATCAGTGTCAATGATATTTGTTGGTAGGTGTTGGCTTGCTATTTATTATTACTGTTTTCTAATGCCTTATTAATTGCCCTGTGGTCATTTACTTCTCTATCAAGCCCTAGTTGTATCAAAGTAGCAGGATGATACTGGTAGTTGTCCTGTTTGCTATTGGAGTTCGAGCTTGATTTGAGAGTCATAAATATAAAAACCACCCGAAGGTGGCTTAAGTAAAATAATAACAAACTATCCTTCTTCACCGTCAAACTGCCAAATCACTCCAGTTGTTGTTTGGATAGTCTGGCATGGTTTCGCCTTGTCTAAAGTAACTACGGCTGTCTGCTTTGGCTAAAGTAAACCAGTAGCCTGATTTTGAGCAAGGTTGTCCTGCTAGACAACGCCCCTTTGCTTGGCTAGTGATTTCGGGTTTATTGGGTTTGGTTTGATTCTCATAATAAGGCGTCATGTCTTCACCCGCCTCAGAACGCTGCATAAACTCTTCATAAGTGATTTTATAAGGGTCGATAGAAATAAACTTGCTAGTATCAATCCCTGTTTTCTCTAATATCAGAGGGAGGGTGTAGTCGGGTTGATCTTGTTGAACGTCTAAGCCCATTTTGATGGCTTGAGTTTCAAATTGTAGCCTACATATAGGTATTTCTATATACAATTTGACATACTTCTTTTCTCAATAGTTTCTGTAATCCGCTCCTACTATTTGCTTAATGACTTCGTTTAGATCACTTATGTCTAAACTCATTGATTAATGAAGGTTACTTGTTTCAGGACTTGTGTTTCTAATAGACATAATATCCATAAAAGCATCCATTCTGGGCGTTAACTGTCACGTGAGTATGTCGTAACCTTTCCTATACTTGGGTCTCCAATACCGACAATTACGAGGCAGTTCAATGTTTGTAAGCAGTGAAATATTTTTTAGGGAGGGTTCTATTCTGGTGTTATATAACTATCTAAGGATTCTATGAATTCTTCATATCTCTTGCTATTATATAATTCTAGACAAGAGAATGTAGTGTTATCACCATCAAAAGATTTAAAGTTATTGCTTTTAATGTTTTCTGTTATGTAGGAATGGACTGAATTGTATACATCTGGACTATTATGATTACCGTTATTAAGGTAAATACCTAAGGCTCTAGAGTAATCTAGATAAGGTAAGTTCTTTTCTTCTGATTTTCTCTTCATACAATAAGAAAACCCGTAGTTTTGTAGGGATAGTCTAGAGGATTTTATATATTCATCGTTTTGTGAATAACAAGATTGGCTGAATAGCGATAGCAATATTATTGTTAAGTAACTAGATGGCTTCATTATTTTATTTCCCAAAACAGTATTCTATCTGTTGTAGCAGGAGCATGGGGCACAAAGTAACAGCTGTCGCCACAAGCACTTCCATTCCATAAAGTAACATGGCCAGTAGCGTCACTCCATCCACTAACATCAAAGATTATTATTCCTGTTTTTCCAGAGAGCTTCCCGCTGACGCTAGCCATAGAGGTATTACTAGATAGAAAAGTAGATGTTGGGCTACCAAATTTACTCTTTATTAGTTTTATCATTTCTTTAACACGCAGTAAATAGCTAAAGTTATCCTCCCCTTTTACAGTATAAAATCCAGATTCCCTATTTTTTATTCTATATCCAGAGTAGTTTAAAGATCTACTTAACCTTAAAGCACATGCGTTTGTATAGGATGCTGGGTTCTCTTTATGCAGTGCATATGCTTGTCCACCGACCATTTTATAAGTATCAGGAGCAGATTTATTGACAGGATAGTTTCGCCACAATTTTTTGAACAATGTATCTCTACTAATATTTACTTGTTGAGTTCTATTGTTCGAAGAGGTTCTCGAACTTGATGTGTTAGGACTTTGAAGAACTGCAAATGGATTGTATCCAGGTGGGTATGTTTGATTTCTATTGCTAGGTTCATTAGGCATATATTATTCCTTATCTGAATCGTTTTTTAAATGGATAGTTATATTTTGTTCTATAGAGGTATATATCATGTCCGTAAAGCCATCTTCATCAGTCGTACCTTCAAACACTTCACCCGTTATTTCAGCCTGCGCAATATAATCAACGAAACTATAGGGAATATCATCATCGTCAGCAAACCTAAACTGAGCAGTATAGTTATCTAATTTCAAATGAACCTTAATCTCATCAGGATCAGAGCTGTAGAACGTCTCAGTATTTCCCTCAGCATCAGTTACACCCTCGAATGTTTCTTTTGTATTCTCATTAATAGCAATATATGGTGTATTGGTGTAGGCGATATCATCATCGTCAGCGAACTTAAATTGCGCTTTAAACATCGCACCAGCTATCAAGCTGGGCAACCCCGCCAATCCCAACCCATCCATCCCCCCACCAGCCTTACTATGCTTACCAGCTTTCTCCGTAAACTGCTTAGCCGCTATCGTAATATCAGCACCATTAAGCGTGATACTCGCACCACCAGCCGTCAGCGTAATTTTATTCGTCGCTACTATCTCAACCTCTTTGGTCGAAGACGCCACGTTCACATCCTGCTTTGCAGTGGCTTCAAGCTTACCCGTATGGGCAGAGAGGGTGATATTCTCTTTGGCATTGGTCATACTAAACTGACCATCGGCTATGATATTTAGAGACTCGCTACTGACCTGGTTATGACTCTCTCCACTACTGATCACCATATCTTGCTGCGTGGTGGAGGCCATCTCACCCATGCTTCTGTGAATCAGCGTGTCTTCACTGACATAGCTTGTGTCTGCTGCGCTATCGATCAGCGTGTAGGGGTTTGTTTGATGGGTATTGGTTTGCTGTTCTTCTGCGATAGTCTCAAGTTGCATCTTAATCGCATTATGGTCTTTAACGTTTCTGCCTAGCCCTGTTGCCAGTTGCGTTAACCGCTCAGTTAAGTGCTGACCGCCAAGACCAGTTTGAGTCAGAGTCGGGGTGTGGTGCTGGTAGTTGTGCTGTCCAGATTGCGTATGAGTTTGCGGTTGAGTGGAAAGGACGAGGGCTTCGCCTGATTTTATATTGATTTGAGCGTTAGTAGTCGCATTGATGCCTTCGCGTTTGGCGGTGCCTGATGGATTGATGACCCCCATCTTTAGACTGGCAGATATCCCAGCACTGTCTATTTTTATCTGAGAGTAAGCTTTTTCTGTACGGTGGTCAGTCACCCATTCAGACAGGCCGTTGCCCGTGTTGCGATAACCGCTTTCAATCGCTTGTTCGTTGTCCGTGGCAAATAGGCTAGGGCGAGTCGATGACAATAAACTACCAGTATTAATCAGATGCTCGCTATCACCAATAGATTGCATGAGGGTTTGGTCATCCGCTCTATGGGTGAAATGTGTGCCGTAGTTCGCGCCAGCTTGCGCCTCCAATCGGTTGATAGGCTGAGCTGGATTATCCAGTAAATAGCTGCGCGTGGGCGTCATATGGTTACGGCTATCGATATCGCTTTGCGCTTCGGTGATACCTGTCATCGGCGGTAGAGTCTGTCTACTGTATAGATGACCGACCCATAGGGTATCAGCGGTAATGAGGCGCAGCTGAGTTAAATGAATGCCAGCTTGTAAAGAGGAGGCATGACGCTGTTGGTGGCGTGAGCTTTGGGTCAGCCCTGTGACATGCGCTAGACTATTGCGAGCCAGATGCACGATATGGGTAGCACGGTAGTGCTGATTGAGCGTACTGTGATCGACAAGCATAAAGGTATCAGCAACACTCAAATCCGTAGCATGGGCTAGAGCATGATAGATGTTATATCGATTTTGATGACTGTTTGCCACGATGGTTGCTGCGTCTATGGTTTCAGTATCGGTTACTGGCGCAAAAGCAGCAGGCGTGTCTAATGTGAGTGTGTGGTTATTCGAATGGCTTACGTCATCAGGGTTACGGCTCATCGCAACGTCAGCGGACTGCGTTGGGTGTGCAACACTGCTGCTATTAAAACGCTGCATCTTTACTGAGTTTGGTTGGGTGATGACCTGCTCACTCAATGCCAATACTGGTGCATGGACACGGTCATGTAACACTTGCTGGTAACGCAGCGCGCCAATATTTAAGCTAATTCCATCGCTATCACTTGGACTATGCGATGTAATAACGAGCTTTGGTGGACTATGCTCGTCCGTTTGCTCATGGCGTAGATAGGCTGTCAGCCCTTGACGCGCGAGCCGCTCGCAAATATGTGTCCAGTCGCTTATTTGCCACTGGGTCATGCGTGCTGGTGACCAGTTAGCATCTTCACCATTGTTGCTGTCATCGATTATTTCTATATCCAGCGTAGCCGTGCGCTCTGCTACCATAGCTTGTACGGTCAAATGAGTATCAATATGACTGCGTATATGCTGATGCAGGCGATAAGTGATGGGCTGTACAAGCAGGCGATAATAGCCGTAGCTGCCATCATGATCTAGCTGATGCACAGCCGTTATATACAGATGACGAAAGCTTAGGCCACTCGGAATATCAAAGCTCAAGGTCAGAGGGCTACCGATGAGATTGGTTAATGGCGTAAAGGGAGGGTGATGCCGCTCATGGATATAAACGTGTAGCACATAAGTGTCGATACCGTGCTGCTGGTATTGGCAATTACCACTGGGGTTTAGTTGAGCAATGATATCGGCTTCATCAGCGCTATGCATGAGCTTATCTTGCCACGCACGATGAGCATTGATGTCTTGGCGAGCGCTCGGATAGGGCGCTTGAGTGCTGCCTTCACTGGCATAGAGCCGATCAGGGTGCATAGGCAGCACGGTATTGGTCAAGCGTAGCATAGTTATGTCCCTATTTTTTTAGCAGTGGCTCTCTTTTAGCATTGGTGTTTTTTGTAGCATCGATATCTCTAGTAGCAATGACAGTATGTTTTTCAGCATTATCAAACCAGCTATCAGCACTTAACCGTCATTGCTTAGTGACCATTATCGTCATACGTTCTACATAGCGATGTTATTCATTAAGGGTAAATTCGATACGGCGATTGCGAGTGCGACCTTCTTCGTTGTCGTTACTAGCGATAGGATCTGAGTCCCCTTTGCCAGTAGTACTGAGACGAGTCGCATTGATATTTCGACCGATCAAGTATTGTTTGACGGCTTCTGCACGCTTATTTGATAGGGCAAGATTGGCAGTAGAATTGCCGACATTGTCGGTATGACCGGTGATAAGAACAGGCTTATCACCGACCCGCTGTAACACCCCTGCCATATCGTCTAAGATACCAAGGCCCATCGGCGTTAGATTGGTGCTACCAGACTCGAACTCGACGATACGGTTGCCTAAAGTCTCGTCTATGAGGCGTTGTTCACCTTCTACCACGACCAGCTGATTTTCTAATTGATAGAGATCAGTTAGGCGCGAGTGAATACGGTTTTGAATGGCTTGCTTTTGTTCAAGGCTGCTTACCTTGCCATGTAAGCTAATGGTCGTACCATGAATGTCAATACGCCCTTGACGAATGTTAGAGATGTCGCTATCAATGATAGTCGTGGCTATCTGTTGCCAGTTGGTCGGTATACTGATGTTCGAACGTACTTCGATTTCATCTCTGACAGGTTTATCAGGATACTGTGCTTTTAGCTTGTCAAGCAATTGCTGTTTGTCTGAACTGGTAGCGACCACACCTTTGATGACCACTGGCACATTTTGTGAGTTATTTGTCACATGAGCGTCGTTATGTTCTGCAAATACAACGGCGCTCATAGGAAGGGTGATAGCGGCGGCTAATAGCAGGTTTTTCGTGTGATTTGTTAGCTTGGGTTTTGTCATTCTGGAGAGGACTTTCATTCAAGTACCTTTTTAATCTGTCTATTATTGAGCAGTGACTAATTGCAGGGGTATGATGCATGGCGGCTACTATCAGCTGTTACGAATCAGCAGTTATCGTGAGCTATTATTTATTGTGCTAAAAAAGTTTTTTTAAACAATTGCCTAGTATCATACAGAGATAAATTGTCTTGTAACAATACTTTATTGAAACGGGTCAATCCAATGTCTTCATCAATATAGCCTTGAGTCCAGTCGCTATGAGCGATGACTACCCAATCTTCAGGATAAGTTTGTTCACTTTCTGATATTTGCTTGAGTATACGTCCATCGGGTTTAGTAAAACTCATGAGCAGGCGATAGCAATTAGCGACACGATATAAGTAGGTATTCAAGTAGAGCTGGTGTGGCTGATAAAAACCATTGATGAGATCGTGCCAAAAAGTGGCCATGTGTATCGAGTTTTCTCTATCAGAGGTAAGTGACCAGCAGATGGCTTTATTCAAGCCATGGAAACCCTTAGTAAAGGTCGGTAAAAATAACAGGCCAGTGGCAATGATTTGCTGTATCAGTTGCGCTTTATCGATGTTCATTAAGATCGCTATATCATGCAACGTAGTGGTATTGATAAAATCATAGTAGTAAGTACTGGCATTGTTATCGATGCTGAGTTGGCTATGATTGAGATGCTCCATCAGATCGCTATTGTCAGTTTTGGATTTGGCCATACTTAAAACTTCATAAGTGTCATTCCAAAGCGCTGATGACTTGACGGGCAGATAGTTCATCCAGTTTTTCGGTTTATCGAGATGAAGCACGCCAAAACCTATCAATGGGTAATTTCTATAGCTACTATCGTGACTAGGGATCAAAACACCGGTGATAATCTCATTAGCTCTAGTATCGATATGACTGAAATTTAAAAAGGCAAAGTTATGATTACTGACATTGTCTATCGGAATTCCGCTAAATACACTTTCCGACACGGCTAGCGCTTGGCTGACCCATTCATCAATGGCATTGGTCTCAGAGATATGAGCGCGCGCCCGTACAAAGTCCCCGCGAGCAGGCAATTTTCCAAAATATACTAAAGGCAAGGAGTCTGGAGTCATGGCGTTTGCTCCTGCTGTTCAGTCATGGCTGAACGATCATCAGTAGCCGTCGTGGTATCAGTAGGCGGTTGTACTGGTGGACTGTTTTCACTATTGGTATTAGGGACTACAGTAGATACGCGGGCGGGCGGCGTGACATTGCTTGTATTTTGCTCGCCAGTCGGTACTGGCTGATTGGTGCCAGAACCCGCATTGAGAGTATCGCCATCAACAGCATTATCATTAGAAATTGGCCTTGCTGTACGTGTGACACCAAGGGCAATAACCTCCTCTGGTAGTTTCATGCCGGTAAAGGGATTGGTAGAACGACCTTGGCCGGTAGTGGTACCGCTGCCGCTGATGATTCTAAAGCGTACAGAGATAGTGATACCGTCACCAGACCATGCCATCTCAAAGATATCATTGCCAAGTTCAGTACGGCGTGCACTGTTAATGAGCCTTTCTACCCCAAAGCTGCCTGCTTCTTCAAATACAGTAAAGTCTCTGCCATCATAGTCCTTGGCTCGAATACTGGCACCAGGTTGGCTACTTGGATTTGGCCATACAAACGTTGTCCACGCTTGAGTACCCATGCGATAACGCAACTGTTGACCATCGACTACAATGGTATATTCAGTCAAACCGCTGACGGGTAATGGCATAATTTGAAAAGTGGTTTGATTGGCAGCGCCACCAGTATTATTCGCACCAGCAGCACCTGGGCTATTACTACCCGTATAATTGGTAAAGTAACGGCCAAAATCAGCGACAAACTGCGGATTAAGACCCAGACCTGCACCATTCCAGATTTTACTGGAGATTTGATCGCCGCGGCGAATGATAAAGGGCGATAACGTTTCGTTGACGAATCGCGCCACATAGCCATCTTCGCCGAAGAATTGACCGATCTCTGCAGGCGTCGCTTCTAAGTTTGCATTGGCGGTAAAGGGATACTTACTGCCTAAATTATCGAGGAAAGGCTTATAGACCTGCGCTTTCCAAACTTTATTAATCTCTGCCTTGGTAGGCGTCAGCAGCATATTAAATGAACGAGTCAGTGGCTCACTCAACAACGGACGAACCAGTTGTTTTATTTCAGAGTTGGCTTGACTTAGGATCTGCTCATCTAATATCTGTAGAGATTTGGTTAACTCTGAGCCTTCGGGGCTGAGGGTTTGTGAGGCAAACAACAAAGCATCAGGGCCGATGTCGTCACTACGAGCGATATTGTTAAAACGGGTTCTGATATCGCCTAAGCTGACTAAATAGCTGTCTAATAATGACAGATCCTGATTTTCTTCTCTTGGCGTTACTAGCGCATGTATAGAGGAGAATTCTTGCGCAATCACACCTGAGCTTGCTTGTGCTACAGGCGCGGCGTTATTAGAGCTACCACCATTATTCATCGCAGCTTCTGCTTGCCGCAGCTCAGCAGGGCTTTGACGCAGGATGGTTTGCTTAAACCAATTGACAAATGAGCGACGAGATTCGCCACCATTGCCAGCTGCTTGATTAGCCGCTTTATTGTCCCATTGAGTTTGGCGATCTACTGTCTCAAACAGGGTTTTTAACGGTGACTCTGCGGCATTGGACAGCTGATTTAATAAGACTGCATGATCATCGAAGCCTGTGCTATCCCGAACATATACTTGAGATAAAAAACGTTTCCATTCACTGATATATTCTTGCTTATAGCGATTGACCAGATATTGTCGTATCTGTTCAGGACTGCCCGTCAAGGTAAGGTCATCTTGGCTGCTGGTGGCCAACACCCAATCATCGGCGACCACTCTTGTGGTGGCAGCTTTATCAATCTCATCACTGACGAAAGCCTCCCATGCCTCTTTAGTAAAAGTGCCTGAAATGACATAGCTACCAAGCAGTGCTTCATTAGCATTGTTTTGCGTAATCTGTGCAACCGTGACCGATGGGAAGCGGGCAGATGCGCGCATTTTAATCTCAGAGTAAACACGCTCACGAGCAGGTTGACCTTTGCTAACCTTGGATAAATTGCTGCGGGTTTTGTCTATCAGCCCTAAGTCATTTTGGATCAATGGAAAGGCGGGGTCGTCGACATGAGCCAAGGTAAAACTCAAGATACGCTCAGCTTGGCGAATCATCTTGTCACGCGGCATATCAGCGCGATTGGCTTCGAGCCAGTTGCGCCAAAAACGGGTCATCTGATCACTCAAATGACTGGCCTCTAAATTGTCATGATTGCCAAGCATGAGATAAGCTTTGAGCGCGTTATAAGCATCTTCAACGTCTGTGGGGTCTGACTGGATATAAGCATCATTAACGGCAGCATCAGAGGTGTCATCAGTGCTTGAGTCTTCTGTACGGACTTCTAATTGATCGGCATTGGTATTTACTTCGGTCAAAAACGTTTCGATATTTTGTTTGGTTGGCGCTAAGACGATAATGCTGATGCCGTTATAATATTCTGCTAGCAATTTTTGCTTAAGCTTATCGCCTTGATAGAGGCCAAATCTCAAAGACAGCGGCTTGTCGTCTTCATAGCCTTCAAGCTGCTCGATTCGACTTTGTAGAATATTGAGCGACTCAAGCTGCGATTGTAAATCACCGTTAGAATTTTTTTGTAGCGCTGCGACTTGCTGTAAGTCAGCCACGACACGCTCAGTGAGCTGTTTATTATTGGCATAAGACCATGTCCACAGACCGACAGCCGCACACAAAGTCACGACAGCAGCTAGCGTCGCAAGCGCACGATGACTGCGCTTGTGTCGGTTTTTATGCTGCTTGACCAAATGCTTGTCTTTTAAAATGACTTTAGAAAATAGATCTTGTAAAAAATAAGGCTTGTCTGCGGCTTCTTGCTGCGCATTGAGCGGTATCGCAGGTGGGTGCAAATCGTAATTTTGTACCATTTGTAACGTCATTTGGCTGCTAACTTGCCCGTCCTGCAAGGCGCTGGTAAAGTAAAAGCCACGCAATATGGGCTTAAATTGGAAAGGGTTGTCCTCAAACAAAGCATGCATCAGTGTCCGTATCATGGGACGTAATGACTGAAACTCCATTGGGAAAGTCATTAGACTGGGAGATACCGTGCGCTGATGACGCAAGGATAGCTTAGTGGTGCTCAAATCTTTTAGACCATTGACCAAGACGCCAAAATGCTCTTCGAATACGTCAGTGATATTGATGTTTTCTGGGTCTTCAGGGTAGGGGATGGTCGCGCCCCATACTTGGCTGCGCTCTTCTTGCTCATAGTCATTAAAGAAGTCACGGAAGCCTGAAATCAAATCCATTTTAGTAAAGACCACATAGACAGGCGCATAAACTTCTAACTGTTCAGTTAAGTCTTGCACACGGCTGCGCAGATTCTTGGCCAAATCCAAGGCATAGTTTGGATCGTTTTTGGTGAGTTCGGCGATACTGACCGCGATGATGATGCCATTGATCGGTGCTTTAGGTCGATTCTTTTTGAGTAGGCTTAAAAATGACAACCATTCTGAGCGATCTTCTTCATAAACGGAGTAACGTCCAGCGGTGTCGAGCAAAATACCTTCAGTCGAAAAAAACCAATCGCAGTTACGTGTACCGCCGACGCCTTTAACGGATAGCTTGTTACCTTGCTCCATAAAGGGGAATTTTAAGCCAGAGTGTAGCACTGCAGAGCTTTTGCCTGCGGCTGGATTACCAATGACCATATACCACGGCAGCTCATATAACGCCGCTTTGCCTGTTTGATCGCCTATCTTAGACTTGCGAATGGTTTTAATGGCATCTTGCATTTGCTGACGTAGCGCCTGCACTTCTTGAGCGTTTTCATCTTTGGCCACATGAGGGCTATCGTCACCTTGGCTCTCGTTGCCATTATCCTCCACTAAGTTTGCCAGCTCATCTGAGGCAAGCTTACGTTTTTTCCACAGGTAATAGCCAAGCGCCCCCAGCACCGTACATGTGATTAGAACGCCAATGATTATGACAAAGGTTTTAATAGTCACATAATCATAAAGTAAGACTAGGGCGACTATGAGCCCCAGCGCCAATAATACTCTTGGGTTATAGATAAGATGAAAAAACCTTGAAAACATGCGTGCTACCTAGTATGAACTTAAGATAATAAAACGAGTATTTACCACGACAAAACACCATTAAAACTACGACTCAGATGTTTGAGAAGAGTCTAGCAACCAAAGCATATTGCAGTGCTTATGTTGAGTAATTAAAAACGATCTGTCTGACTCTTGTTGGTCTTCTTTGGCTAAGTCAATGAATAGTGATAGGCTGATGAATGGCTTCAACCAATTATTCAATGGCATATAATGCCCTAAATGATGCTCATTTACTAGAGCGCCTTGTGCTATAAATGCTTCAAGAAAGCTCATATACGTTGATAAGTCATAAGGCTGATTTAATGGATTAATGTCAGACATGGCGGTAATGGATATGTCTGTTATAGAAACATTAGTCTTGTTTTTTTCTTTGCTGTTGATGTCAGACGATTTTTTTTCGGGCTTTACTATCTGTTTATCGGTGGTTTTTAGCGTGGTCGTATCGGTCGGCGACAGTGAAAGCATATTGTCTATTAATAGGTTTTTGATAGTCGTTAAATGATTCAAATAGCGACGTTTATCACTCAAAAGCTCAGTGCGATGAGCTGTAGCTATCTCCGTTAATAAAATACGGGTACTAGCGTCAATATTGAGTAGCTCTTGAGCCGCTTGATTCGAGAATAGCAACAGCACACCCGCCTCAGTAGGAATGACATTGGTCATTTGCTCAGCATACAAATGAGTGTCTAACCATTCTTCACTTATCTGTGAATCTGCAATGAGAATTAAGTAAAGATCCGGCGCAGTTGATTTAGATAAAGGCAGCAGATGTCTATTGATGAATTCTGTAGGTGTGGCAATGGCGGTATTGTTAGCGCCATTATTTGCTACGGTGTTTGCGACGTCAGTGCTGTCAGTTATGATGGTCGTAATAGCAAGCCGTGTATCAGGAATACCGTAAGTTGCTAACTGTTCTTTTATGGTCGCGATCAAAAATGCTGAATCGGCGCTGGCAGGTAAGCATAAATAGATAGGAAGATTGGTTAAATGACCAGCAGAGGCTGCTGTCATTTTGTCATCACTGTTCTCTTTACGGCTGTTATTTTCACTACTTACTTCGTTGGCACTCACCAAATAATGTTGCTGCCATTCGGGATGAATATGAATGGCTGCGTTGGACTGAGTCGTATCTTGTTGGTGATGTTGGTAAAAGTGTTCGGCAAGGCTAGACAGCATCTCCTCGCTCAAGACTAGCTGCTCATAAATTAATGCCTGTAAACGCAAGGTAGTATCATTTAACGCAGCTTTACGTTCAGTAAATCTCTCATCATCGAGATGGCTGTCTAAACTGCTGTCTAAATCACTGTTCGAATCTAAATAATGGTCTGAATAGCTGTCGTCAAACTCTGAATCTGCTGAGTAGGCATCAGACAGACTAGGATATGGTAGGGCGGCGGCATCAAAGAGTCTTGCAATCGGTTTGACCAACATTGGCATACCATCAATATCTGTCAAATCCTCGCTCAATACGGTTAGGTCTGCATCATTGTCCACCACCTCAGACCAACAGTCTCCTTCTGGTAGGCAGACACGGCTATAGATGAATAACTGATAAGTATTGGGCGGCTTAATAGCGTCTGTTTTATCTGTTGTTCCATCAAGTATCTTTGGTGAATCGGTTGTTTGTTTATCCAGTTTTTTTTGCCACCATGAGAGCGCCATGATAGAGCCAAGAAACAATAAAGGGGTGGTAACAAACCATAGTAATAAACCAGATGAGGTCAGCTGTCGCGCATTGTCTTTAAAGTACATCCAGACCAAAATGAGATACAACACCAAAAGCATGACTAAAACAGATCGGCCGTATGACAGTATTTTTTTTGCGCCCACTTATTTAAACTCCCTATTTGTTGGGTTGTTATTATGATTATTACCATGTAGACAAGCTTTTCGATCCAAATTTTATGATATCTATAAGCTTATTTTTACTATATTAGTTAACTTTATTTGTCTTTTTTATGATTCGATTGTAATGATAGGAATCGCTTTGAAAACGTTGTTAAACTATAAAATCGATAACCAGTAAGCCTTCTAAGCATTATTAAGTAAATTTTTATAATGAAATGGTATTTTTAAGCTGTCTATAGATAAGCTAATGGATAGCAATAAATAAAAATTAGTGTAATTAAGTTAGCTTTATTTTAAAAGGGGATGATTTGTCTATATAATACTGACGAAATCGTAATTATCAACGCCTGTTTATTGTTATTTTGTTTTTATCGTCTCAACTGTCGCTGACTCTTGCCTATGATTTACTTGACTGTATCGGTCTTTACATTGCTCTCTATCCTCATGATGGTCATGCTTTTTGATCGGCAGCTATGTGGACGACTATTAGATAAGGTAATGGTATTTTTTCATCGATTGCCTAGCCTAAAATTCAAGCGTCCATCAATAAAGACACCAAAGAAGGCATTTCATTATCGTATCAAGCAGTTTATTCGTTTTATTTCAGATATAGATGTTTCTCGTATTCCAGTGATATCGGCATTGTCTTTTTTGATTGTCATGGCAACGGTTGGATTGTGTTATGCCCTGATTACCAATCATTCTCTGGAGGTTTATCATGCCAACGATACCGTGGCTAGCACGACAAATCTGCAAATCAGTCAACTACTCATAGGAGAGCGTCTGCGTCCGCCGTCGCCTCCGCCAGAGGAGCTGTTTGCTGAACTAGAAGCTGAGATTGCAAGCTACCAAGCTGACAAGACAGAGGAAGGCTATTGGCCGGATAATCAGACAAATATACCTCAGACTGATAGACCGCTCATGCTCCCTGAGCCTGATTTGTCTGACTTAAACACGCAAGATCATAGCACTGGCTATTCAGGTGACATGTTGGCTACACATCTAAACAACGGTCATATCAATATTAAGAATGCTGACCGTAATTGGCAAAAAATGAACTCAGATTTTGTTCAACGGCTGTTGACTGTGTATAAAGTAATGAGTGACCAATATGGCTATGACATGGTGCTGTTAGAAGGCTATCGTAGCCCTGCAAGGCAAGCAAGACTATTGAAAAAAGGCACTCATGTAACGAAGGCAGGATCATACAAGAGCTATCATCAGTTTGGTTTGGCGGGCGATAGCGCCTTTATCAGAAATGGTAAAATTGTCATAAGCGAAAAGGATCCTTGGGCAATGCGAGGCTATAAATTATATGGTAAAGTAGCCAAATCTGCCGGACTTGTGTGGGGTGGTGATTGGCGTATGATGGATCTTGGGCATGTCGAGCTGCGCAAAAAAGGCGTGCTCGGTCGCCCAGAAATGGCTGAGATTTTGACCAGTCAATAATGATAATAATGAGCTAAGGTAAACTGAAAGTATGAATAAATGTATGACATTGCCAGTATCATTAATCACCGCCACTTGCTTGTTAAGTGGTGCGATCGCCGGATGCAGCACTGATAAATTGAGCAAGTCAAATGACAAGGTATCAGCATTGGCAGGCGAGACTCCTACTATAGATGCCATGAGCCCTATCGTTGATAATGGCAAAAATAGTGCCGATTTGCAAAGTTTAAAAGCACAGCTAGAGCTGCAGCAACAGCAGCTAGCGACCATGAGTGCTGAGCAGCAAGCATTACATGAAAAACTGAAGCGTCAGCAGATTACCCTAAATATCAAACCCACCACTAATGCCAATGCAGGGCGTACCAAAGTAGGCACAGCAAGTACTGCCTATATCGCATTTTTGGAGGAGGAGAGTCAGTTTACGGATATTGAAGCGCTGGCTGCCAAAGAGATCAGTATTATTCCAAATCGTGAGAGCAGTCTGACCGTGAACATTCCACAAGACGCGCGCTTTATCGCTATTAAAGTGGGGCTGAGATATACCAAAAAGCGCTCACAGTTTCTTATCCCACTTGCCAGTCTCAATTTTGATACGCCACTGGCGATCAATATTGGTGGATGCGATGTCAGCATTACTGAAGGTGTTGACCCAGCACTGGCACCTACATTTACCACCAAACTTAAATATTATCAGCAGCCACTAGTCAGCTGTTCTTAGGAGATTGTCTTGAGTAAACACAGGGTATTATGGGGAGAAGGGTTGTTTTTGCGACCCCAACATTTTCAGATTCAAGACACTTATCATGACTCGCAACGAGCTTTGAGTATGATGCTGGTGCATCCTTATGCTTATGGCGTATCTGATGTTCAGATTGATAAGCAACTTTTGGAAAGCAATTTACTAAGCTTTCAAAGTATTTATGCGGTATTGCCAGATGGTACGATATATCATGCGCCTCGTACCGACACCTTACCGAAAGCCATTACCTTAGATACCCAAGACAATGGCGATGAAGTTTTCGTATTTTTGAGTTTAGAGATTGTCCATAGTGGCGGCAGCAATATACAGACGGATCGTAGTGACAACCCAACACGCTATGTAAGGGGCGCTATTGAGGCACAAGATCTATATAGCCAAGCGGCTGAAGCAGTCATTGACGTGATTAAACTGTCGCCAAGTTTGCAATTAAGCCATTCTGCGCAAGCGCCTAGCCAAGATACCGTGTCCTTATTGGTAGCCAAGCTCGTGCGTACCACTCAAGGCATCTATCAAGTCGATGATGATTATATCGTCCCAAGTGTGCATATTACGAGTAACCCTGCGCTTATTGGTCACGTATATCGTTTGATGACGATGATTAATACCAAGTCCACGTCACTGTATGACCATCATCGTCAGTCTAACAATGACTTACTGGAGTTTCGATCCTCAGATATTGCCTCTTTTTGGCTATTGCATACGCTAAATACCGCATACTCTCAGCTCAGTCATCTATATAATAATGCCAAACTACATCCAGAACGCCTTTATGAAGCATTATTAAATGTCGCCAGCCAATTGGCTACTTTTAGCTCATTATATAAGGTGGGCGACTTACCTTCTTATCATCACGATAATGCCAATGACTCATTTGTCAGTATCATTTTAATCATTCGTGAGCTACTCAATACCGTCATTGCCAGTAACTTTATTTCGATTCCATTACGTCAGAATAAGCCATCTTATTATACAGGCGAGCTAAGTAGTGACAAGATCACGCGTGGCTCACAGCTGTATCTGTCTGTTAGCTCATCATTACCGATGCACGAGCTCATCGACATCGTACCACGCCGATTTAAAATTGCGACGCCTGACTCAGTAGAGAAACGTGTGTTGTCAGCGCTGCCAGGCTCTTCTATTTCACATGTCAGCCAAGTACCCAGTGCGATACCAGTGAGACCAGGCTTTAGCTACTTCACCATCGAACCGGTAGGCGAGCTATATGACGAAATGCTCAAATCTGAATCTATCTGTATTTATGTGCCAAATGGCTTTGATGATTTAAAAATAGAGCTGATGGCTATCGTACAGTAGTTCTTTTTGTCTCTAGAGGTGCTGAGGTTGCAAGATGAGTATGCACTAGGGTGCGCTCTCATTTTGAGGACACGCCCTCAATAGTATTTGAAATAATAAGTATTAGGAATAATCATGTCAGGGAATAATTCAATGGGTTCTGCACCTTCGTTGTTAGATTCAGGCGAGGTGGCTTCAAAGGTCTCAGCAACTGGTCTAGATAAGCGTATCAGTAGTCAGTCGCTGGTAGACATCATGTATGACGGCTTTTACTTGGTGTTTTTATTGCGCAATCATTATTTCAGTACAGAGCCGCGACAATTTCGTCAAAAAATATATGATTTCTTAGATAAATTCGAGATGAATGCGCGCAAAAAAGGATTTCTGTCAGAAGATATCCATGAAGCTAAGTATGCGTATTGTGCGTTGATTGATGAGACCATCATGACCTCGCAAGAGCCAGAGTTTCAAACCCTCAAAGATGCTTGGGAGCTAAATCCTTTGCAATTGGATTTATTTGGCTCACAAATTGCTGGTAATGAGTTCTTTGAGCGTTTAGATGGTCTACGCGAGCAAGGAGAGAGGCGTCTACCTGCTCTGGAGGTCTATCACTATGCGATGCTACTTGGCTTTCAAGGAAAGTATCGTTTAGAGGCGCCAGAGAAAATTCGTTATCTTATCTCACGCTTAGGGGATGAAATTGAGCATCTACGGGGTAATAAGAACGAGTTTTCGCCTTTTTGGGCGATACCGGACCAAATCAAGCACACGCTCACGAGCGAAACGCCACTATGGGTCATACTCACGGTCATGGCAGTGTTGTTGACCGCGATATTTGCTACCATATGGCAGTTTACCAATAGTTTCTCGAATGAGCAGCTGTCAGCATACGACAATGTGATTCAAGAAAACAAAGAGCAAGCTCATATCTCAATTTTTCTACCTTAATTATTTTCCTTACTTTAAATGCTAACTTTTTTAACAGTTTTTATTTCAGCTGCATACGTTGTGCTGAAATAGAAACTGTTAGGACAGCCCCGATTGTTATATCGTTGGCTACTTATTTTTCTACTGAGTTTTATATAAGTTTCTTTATGCCAATGAAAAGAACAGCAATAAAAAAACCCTCATCAAAGAGATGAGGGTTTTGGCAAATGCCATAATTGAATTAAAGATAATTCAAGAAATTTACAACTAAAATGTGGCTCTCCAACCTGGGCTCGAACCAGGGACACACGGATTAACAGTCCGTTGCTCTACCAACTGAGCTATTGGAGAATAAGCTGCAAGTGTTTAAAACCTTACAACGAGCCTTAGAAGCCTCTAACGAGTTCTTGCTAAGTGGGGCGTATTCTAGCAAAAATAAAAAATACGTCAAGCCTTTTTTGCATAATTATCAAAGATAATTATTTTAATAAGGGGATAAGGCTTTTTTCGAGGTTTTTTGCCAAAAAAACTCCCAATTGTGAGATGAATAAAAAGACGCCACATAAAGGGATAGGTGGCGTCTTCGTTTATAAGCACATGTTTAAGCACATGTCTAAGCATAGTAATTTTAAGACAGTGGCTGTTTAGTCTTTATTCAGCAACGTCTAGATCAGCCACCGCTTTTTTGATACGTGATAAGGCATCTTTTAGCGTTGCTTCATCAGTTGCGTAAGAGATGCGCATATAGCCACCAAGACCAAAGGCGTCACCAGGCACCACTGCGACGCCAACCTTCTCTAACAACCATGCTGAAAATTCAGTACATGATGACAGACCAGCAGCTTTGATGAGTGGTTTGATGTCAGGATACACGTAGAAAGCGCCATCAGGACGCAGACAGGTAATACCTTTAATCGCGTTCAAACCATCAACGACTAGATCACAACGCTTTTCAAAGGCTTCTACCATCGGCGTGAGCACGCTTTGATCACCACTGATAGCGGCTTCAGCAGCAACTTGGCTGATCGATGTTGGGCATGAGGTTGACTGTGATTGTACTTTTTTCATTGCCCCAATCAGCTTGGCAGGGCCACCAGCATAACCAATACGCCAGCCAGTCATCGCATATGCTTTTGACACGCCATTTAAAATAATCGCCCGTTCTTTTAGCTCAGGTGCTGCATTCAGAATATTGTAGAACTTATCGCCCGTCCAGCTGATGTGCTCATACATGTCATCTGACACAACATAAACTTGTGGGTGCTTTTTCAGCACTTCAGCGATGGCTTTTAGCTCATCCAACGTGTAAATCATACCGGTTGGGTTAGAGGGGCTGTTTAGTACCAGCATTTTAGTTTTGTCAGTGATGGCGTCTTCTAATTGCTCAGCGGTGATTTTGAAATCTTGCTCAGCGGGGCATTTGACGATGACTGGCACACCTTCTGCAATGATGACCATGTCAGGATAGCTGACCCAGTAAGGTGCTGGAATGATGACTTCATCACTTGGATTGATAAAGGCTTGCGCAAGGTTAAAAAATGATTGTTTACCACCGACCGATACCAAAATTTCATTGGGCTCATAGCTGATGTTATTGTCACGTTTGAACTTCTCAATGATGGCTTTTTTGAGCTCTGGCGTACCATCGACAGCGGTGTATTTGGTAAAACCGTCATTAATGGCATCGATGGCTGCTTTTTTGATGTGCTCTGGCGTATCAAAATCAGGTTCACCCGCACCCAGACCGATAATGTCTTTACCAGCTGCTTTTAGCTCTTTGGCTTTATTGGTAATCGCTAGTGTAGGTGATGGCTTGATGTTGTTGACGCGGTCAGACAGTTGCAATTCGCTCATGAGAGATCCTTTTTATAGTGGAGTGGGATTGGTGAAGCACTATCATTAATTGTATAACGTTTGAGATGTCATTAGGACACGATATCAGGCAGTTTCAAAAACTGCCGCAACGGAAGTTTTTGAAAATAAATAACCGTTAATAAACATAAGCGCTTTTAACAGGTTGAATATTTTCATGATAAATACGTTGACTAATCAGCCCTTTAATTCAAATATATTTTTGATTTTTAGTATTGTAGCATGCCGTAATTACGCTGTCTTATAAGGCTAGTAACATAAAACGACAGACCTAAGAGCAATTTTTCCAGTGCGCGAGAGTAGACAGGTTCAGTCAATTTAGAGACGCATTGATTGCGAAACCACAACAATAAATCGATAGCCTTACGCTATGATTGTTTAGATTTAATAAATAAAATGGATGATACCTTAATGAAAAAGGGTTAATGCCATCAGCTGACTAAAGATGATACGCAAGTGTTTGACACCTGAATGCATGGTAAGTTTTGTACTATCAGCACAAATAAAAGGACGTTTACGATGACTGACTCTACTAAGAAATTACATATACTTATTACTGGCGCGACGTCTGGTATTGGCAATCAATTGGCAAAAGACTATCTACTAGACGGTCATCATGTCTATGCCGTTGGTCGAGACGATAGCGCATTGGCTGAGCTTGAGTCATTAGGCGCAGAAACGGTTGACTTAGATCTCATGGATCGGGATAAAGTTATCGACGCTTTTGGAAAAATTGAAGAGGTTGATTTGGCGATTTGTGGCGCTGGCATGTGCGAATATTTGGACATGCCAAACTTCGATAGCGCCTCATTTATGAAAGTGATGTCGGTAAATATGGGTACGTTGTCACATGCTATCGAAGGGATATTGCCAAAGCTAATCGCCTCAAAAGGTCGCTTGGTGGGCATTGGTTCAGCATCTGCTTATGTGCCATTTGCTCGTGCCGAAGCTTATGGCAGCTCAAAGGCTGCCGTCCATTACCTAATGAAAACTTTGCAAATTAGCCTTGCACCGCATGATGTGTCGGTAAGCTTGGTCGTGCCTGGTTTTGTCGAGACGCCAATGACTAAGCAAAACGATTTTCCCATGCCCTTTATCCAAACAACAGCGCAGGCAAGCAAAGCTATTCGTGATGGTATCGCGAGTGGTCACGATGTGATTGAATTTCCCAAAAAGCTCACTTTACCGCTAAAGGTATTGGGTACGTTGCCAGATTTGGTGTGGCAGCAAGTCAGTGAAAAAATTAATAAAAAATAGCTTATATTGAAAAATGGCAAAAAATAAATTACTAAAAATATGGAAAGGAACGCATCAATGCTGTTTAACCGCCGTAAACGTAAGAACCTAGAGACAGTCTCTCATGAAGCCAGCAGCCTCTCAAAACAGACGACTAACGCTCAAGCTAAAAAACGTATTGCTATCATTGGCTCAGGTGTATCAGGATTGACTTGCGCTCATTATCTGGTGGCGCAACATGAAGTGACAGTGTTTGAGGCTAATGATTATATTGGCGGTCATGTAAATACCATCGATGTGGCGCTACAAGACGGCAAAAAAGCAAAGAGCAGCAATGTGGAAAACAGTGCCATAGATACTGGCTTTATCGTCTTCAATGAGCGTACTTATCCCAATTTCTTTCGTCTACTGCATGAGCTGCAAGTGCCGTTTCAATCGACTGACATGAGCTTTTCGGTAAAGAATACAGCGCGCCATTTTGAATACAATGGTCACACGCTCAATACTTTATTATCGCAGCGTAAGAATGTTTTCAATCCAAAGTTTTGGCAATTTATCAAAGATATTCTACAGTTCAATAAACATATCAAGCAGCTACGCCAAGACTACGAAATAGCACGTGTTAAAGGGCAAGATGTTAGCATTTTTACTGAGCAAACACTGGGCAGCTATCTCACAGAAAAAAGCTATGGCAAGCTGTTTATAGATAACTATTTGCTGCCAATGGTTTCTGCCATTTGGTCAACCAGTCTGCATGAAGTACAAGACTTCCCACTGGTGTTTTTTGCACAGTTCTTTGACAATCATGGCTTGCTTGATGTGGTTAATCGTCCGCAGTGGTTTACGATTAGAGGTGGCTCAAAACAGTACGTCAATAAGTTGATTCCACGCTTCATCAAAGTGGGCGGTAAGGTGAGAGTAAACAGTCCAGTCCAGTCTGTGGTTCGCGATGGTGAGCAAGTATTATTGACGGTTAAAAATAAAAGCATTACTGACAACAATATCGAAAGCTTAAACGAAAAATTGGTATTTGACGAAGTTATCTTTGCTTGTCATGCAGACACCGCGCTCAAAATTTTAACAGACGCCAGTAAGGATGAAAATGAGGTGCTGAGTCATTTTCGCTTTACCAAAAATACCGCCGTACTGCATACCGATGTCAGTGTCCTACCGAACAAGCCATTGGCGTGGGCCAGCTGGAATTATCTGATTGATGAGAGTCTCGCAAATCAAAAAGCGCAAACATCAGCAAAACCAGTGCTGACTTATCACATGAATATTCTGCAACGCCTGACCAAAAAGCACAATTATTTGGTTACGCTGAATCCAGAAACCGTTCATGAAAATGTTGATGATAAGCACGTCATCAAGCGCATCGATTATAGCCATCCTGTGTTTGATAAAGCGATGATTAAGGCGCAAAGCAGATGGTCGAGTATCTCTGGTAACGACATGCACACACATTTTTGCGGTGCCTATTGGTTTAATGGTTTTCATGAAGATGGCGTACGTAGCGGTCTACGTGTTTGTCAAGCGCTCGGCTATGATATTGCGATAAAGGACGAGGTTGATCCGACTCATCTGCCTGATGCCGAGAGCGCACATACGCCGTTTCGTTATAAGGACCTACCGGTAAAGGCAGATAGCAAATTGCGCACACTTAATAAGCGTGAGGTGGTCACGGCGCTCACCAATCAGGAGCTGATTGAGTATATTGAACGTTTACAACCGACTGTTAAAAGTGATGAACCAAAGCGAAAGCGTCGCTTATTTGGCCGTCATAAAATGCAGTGATTTTGGCAGTGAAATCAACGAACACTATTGAAGAAAGTGCTATGTCTATTGAAACCGACACGCCTAATAAGCTGTTACCCCATCAGTTGTTTCATGGGACGACTTGGCACAGTCGGTTACTGCCAAGTGTGCATAAGTTTGCGTACCCATACCGTTATTGGGGCATCAATATCAGCGCATTGGCTAAAGGGCTGGAGCTTCCTGAAGTAAGTATAGGTATGAGTAGCAAAAATAAGCTTTTAAAAAAGTTGCTTTCAAAAAGGTGGCTGGTCAAAGGATTACCATTATTTTCAGCAAAGAAAAAAGCCTTGCAGCAGTTTTGTCCTGATGATTACTTACAAGGTCTACCTGTACAAGAGTTAAATAGCCTAAGTAATTTATCAATGAGTGATAAGCAGGATAATTGTCGTTCAAATTCTGTTCAAGCACTTAATCATCGCTTAAACCAAGCGTTTACTGAGCAAGCGGGTAGTGCGCCAACAGGCGATATTATTGGAATGCTCGTTTGCCGCAATGCGGGCATATATTTTAGTCCAGTCAATTTTTATTTAGGTTTCGATGAGCAGCAGATACCGTCCCATTTATTGGCTGAAGTCTCTAATACACCATGGGATAAGCGCCATTATTATGGGTTTACACTCAATGGCGCAAATACTGAATTTTGTCATAATAAAGATTTTCATGTCTCACCTTTTAACCCGATCGATCAGCTATATCGTTGGCAGGTTAAGGTAAAAAATCAGCCGGATAATTGCTTGCAAGTTCGTATTGCTATTGATATCAGCGATGAGCGCGGTGAGGTATTAAAAACAGGTATAAAAATGGCTGGCGTTCCAATGACCGCCACAACGATTCGCAACAGTTTGCGAAAAAACCCGCTAATGAACATGACCTCTGTAGCCCGTATTTATTGGCATGCTTTCAAGCTTTATGCGATCAAAAAAGTGCCTTATATTCATTATGATGAAAAACTGGCCGATAGCCAACAGAACAAAGCACCGACTCCAAAAGATATTCTTTGATAGTTGAAGGGCTAACGATCAGCCAAAGAAATTTATCAGCTTAACGCTTAAGCATAGAGCATTTAAACAAGGATGAATATACGATGTCAGCACGACCAACCGACCGAGCACCCGTTTCAACATTAGGAAAATTGACCGCACAGATGAGTAAAGTCGTCAATGAGAGCGTCATTTTTCAGCCCGTCAGTACGGGAATGAATCAATTGGCAAGAAAACTCATCTTTCGCGCATTAGCGCATATCCAGTTTGGTAGCTTGACTATAGTCGAAGCATTCGATGAGCAAGCACCTAATACCGTTAGCTTCGGTAAAGTATCCGATAGTGTCGCGAGCAGTTCGGCAGTGGGTCGCCATTCACTACACGTTACCTTGATGATTCATGATCCTGCTGTCTATCGGCAGCTGTTGCTTGGCGGCTCTATTGCGCTAGCAGACAGCTATATCAATGGTGAGTGGGATACGGACGATTTGACCGGGCTGATTCGGTTGGCAGCGCGTAACTTGGCGGTGTTGAATAAGTTAGAGAACCGCTTTGCAGGTGTGAGTAAGGCGTTTGAAAAAGCGAAGCATCGGCTACGCAGTAATGATCAGTCTGGTGCCAAGTCCAATATTTTAGCGCATTATGATTTGGGCAATGATATGTATCAGCGGTTTTTGGACGATACGATGATGTATTCAGCGGCAGTCTATCGTACGCCTGATGTATCACTGAGCGCAGCGCAGCAGCATAAACTGGCGCTCATTTGCCAGCGATTACAATTGACGCCTGATGATCATGTGATAGAAATTGGCACAGGGTGGGGTGGTTTTGCTATTTATGCCGCCACACATTATGGCTGTCACATAACGACGACGACCATCTCTGACGCCCAGTATGACGAGGCGCAGCGCCGAGTCGATGCGGCAGGACTGTCTGATAAAATCACCCTGCTGAAGCAAGATTATCGTGAGCTGACAGGGCAGTACGACAAGCTAGTCAGTATCGAGATGATTGAAGCCGTTGGGCACGAGTACTTACCGACGTTTTTTACCAAATGTAATAGCTTGCTCAAACCCACAGGGCTGATGGTGCTGCAAGCGATTACTTTTAACGATCAAAACTACCAAGATTATGTTAATTCAGTCGATTTTATCCAAACGCACATTTTCCCTGGTGGTTGTTTGCTGTCTAATCAAGAGCTAAATACACAGTTTACGGAACAAACCGACATGGTCATCAAGCAGCTACATGATTACGGTTTTGACTATGCTCATACCTTGCGCGACTGGCGTGCAGCGTTCATGGCACAGCGTGAAGAAATTAAGGGTCTTGGTTATGATGATGCCTTTATTCGCTTGTGGGATTTTTACTTTTGTTACTGTGAAGGTGGGTTTTTAGAGCGCACCATCGGCGTGGTGCAGTTGACCGCAGTGAAGCCGGATAATATTGATGTGATGCATTTCTCTGATTTGTCTTCTCATGACACCCTCACCGATGAGCAAAGCAGCCGCCTGATTCACGATATTATGAATTCTCATGAAAGCGGTAATGCCAACAGTGATGGCCAAGACGCCTCCAAACGAAACATAGCGTCTTAACAAGTTGCGTTTCAATAGGCAGTGTCTTAACAAGCACTGACTTAACAAGCGATGCTGGAAACAAGCTGGGATTAAAAAACGCTAATTAAAAGGATGTGGTTATGGGTTATGTATTTATATATCTGGCTGCTGTGCTTATATTTTTGGGTATTGACGCAGTTTGGCTCAAGACTATGACTGGCTTATTTTATGAAAAGCGTATCGGGCATCTGCTTGCCGATGAGCCAAACATGATTGCTGCTGGCGTGTTCTATATGTTTTATCTACTGGCTCTCTGTGTCTTGATTTTATATCCACAAATCAAAGCAGGCGCTTCGATTGGTCATATATTCTTGCTTGGTGGCCTAATAGGGCTGATGGCCTACGGTACTTATGACTTTACCAGTTTAGCGTTGTACAAAGGTTTTACACTGGATACAGCGTTGGTTGATTTTGCTTGGGGCGGTATCTTGACAGGTTCAGTGAGCGCCATTGTCGCTTGGCTTGCTTATCGTTTTCATTGGTTGAGCTAAAGTTAAATAGTTCAAAATTTACATAACCTAGACCATTCAATGACAGAGTGCCGTTTGTGCTCTCTTGTGCGCTGCTGTATAAATGATACTTACTATCAACACGCCCTAAATCATTCAAGGATTTTTATGCCGCAATACAATACCAGCTCAACTGCCAAAAAAGCCCCATTAAATCATGAGCTATATATGTCGATACTCATGACGCCTGATATGGCGAATTTTATTGGCAATGTGCATGGTGGTGATTTGCTTAAGATGCTTGATCAAGTTGCTTACGCTTGCGCCAGTCGCTATAGCGGCAATTATGTGGTGACGCTGTCTGTCGACCAAGTGATGTTTCGTGAGCCTATATATGTTGGCGAATTGGTCACCTTTGCGGCAAGTGTTAATTATGTGGGGAATACTTCGATGGAGGTCGGCATTCGCGTCGAAGCAGAAGACGTACGAGCCCGTACCGTACGCCATACCAACAGCTGCTATTTTACGATGGTCGCTATCGATGATAATGGCAAGCCCACACCTGCGCCGCCACTTGATATCAAAAATCCCATGCAGCAATGCCGCGCTGATGCCGCACTAGAGCGTAAAAACCTGCGTCTGGAAAGCTCACATCGACCCAGTTGTGATATCGGGGATATGGTTGGTGAGCTGGCTAATTCTCATGATCGTTAAGATGAATAGACCCTGTATAGTCAGTTAAAATGCTTTCAATATACGGTCTATTGATCTGGTTAAATATATATATATCTGCGTTCAAAAGGCCTATATCGAGATTATTATGAGCTTAAAACCATCGGAAGCCGAGTCACATACTCCTATTTCTCATCAGCCAGCGCCGCATAATAGCCGTGCTAGGGGTGCTGGCACGCTCATTAAAGACGCCACTTCTGATGGTAATTCCCACTCTGTATTAGACGATTCTGCTAAGTCGACCACCAATAAAGACCAGCAACATTCCGCTTCATTGGTAACGGTATTAATTGCCGTTGGAGCCAACATTATCATTGCGATTGCCAAAACGGTTGCAGCATTTATGACGGGCTCTGCTTCTATGATCGCAGAGTCAGCGCATTCGTGGGCAGATGCAGGTAACGGTACTTTATTAATTGTCGCCGAGAAAAAGGCGATCAAACCTGCTGATGAAAGCCATCCCCTTGGCTATGGTAAAGAAGCTTATGTCTGGTCGATGATTGCCGCTTTTGGTGTCTTTATGGCAGGTTCGATTGTCTCCATTTATACCGGTATCACCGAGTGGAATGCTGCGGAAAGCGAGACCAACTATACCATCGGTTTCATTGTATTGGCGATTGCGTTTATGCTCGAAGGGTTTTCGTTAGGGCAAGCTTATTTACAAAGCAAAAAGCATGGTGAAGCGATAAATGTTAGTGCCATTGGTTATGTGGTCGATACGTCAAACCCAACTTTACGTGGTGTATTCTTTGAAGACTTGGCAGCTGTCATCGGCTTGGTTGTCGCTGCTGCTGCCATGGGTATGCATGCTTATACGGGACAGCCGTTTTGGGATGCGCTCGGCTCTATCATTGTCGGAATATTATTGGGTGCGGTAGCCATCTTTTTAATTAGCCGTAACCGTGACTTTTTGGTCGGTTATAAAGTATCAGAGAGGATACATGGCTATGCATTGACCGAGTTACTCAATCATCCAGATATCGATAGTGTGTCGTACTTACATTTGGAGTGGGTGGGACCCAAAAAGATATTTATGGTGGCAGCAGTCGATATTGCTGGCAATCAAAAAGAAAAAGAGATTGCCCAAAAATTCGAAATTATTGAAAGTCAGTTCCGTGCCAATCCTTTATTTCAGGAAGCTATCCTGACATTATCTGTACCCAATGCTGAAACTTTGAGCTTACCCAATAGTTATAATCAAGATGCCTGATAAAGAGAAACTAATATGAAACTAAGTCTTCAGTCTGCTATAGAGAGCCCTGTTGGGCGTTCAATCATGGTTCGCTCATTAAGTATGGCCGTTATCACTATTAGCGCAGTAGCCAGTCTGACTCAAGCACAGGCTGAGCTGGTAATTCATAATGAGCCTGCTCAACAGCAAAGCGTAAGTATCAATAGAATAAGTGCGAATAGCGCTTCTATTAACAATAATACTTTTATGAATAATATCTCCCCAACAGATACGTCTATCGTTAAGCTGATGGAAGTGATGCACATTGATGAGCAAATAGAATCTATCGTTAACGGGCAACAAGCGGCTATCGATGCTATCAATGTACAAACGCAAAATCGTACTGAGTCAGTAAGTGATGGTAACTTAAATAAACGCCAACAGGCGCTACAAGAGCAGATTCAAAAAGTGCTGGGTCAATATGCCAAGATAATGACCAATACTATCGGCGATACCACTGACAAGCAGACGTTGACGCAAGCATATATTAACGCGGCAAAAACTTACTATACGCAAGCGGAAGTTGATGCTCAAATTGATTTTTATGATACAGAAATGGGGCAAAGTATTCTTGCTAAGCAACCACAAATTACCGCCGCTTTTTTACAGCAATCCTTGCCTGATGATACTAGTGAAACTGAGGCACAGCTGGATGAGCTTTTACCGCAGATGCAACAAATAATCCAAGGTGTTTTTTAACTGACAGCTAATAACTGATAATTTAACTATTTTAAAGCCCGTTTCTGAGCGTGAATCTTAAAGTTATTACACATAAATCATTACACATAAATCATTACACATAAGTTAGTACACACAAAAAAGGTCACTATAAAAGTGACCTTTTTTGCTGATATAGACTGTCTTATTGATATAACTGGACTGGTTTGAGTACAAAGATATTATTTCTTTGGCGCATTGGCACCGATGAACCAAGCATCTTTATCCACAGTACGGCTTATTTCCGTTAATAAGTCAGCGGTATCTTCATCGCCGGCATCACCAGCAGCATCAATCCCTTCACGCAAAGACGCAGCAATGGTCTTATAACGATTGGTAAGCTCACGAACATGCTGATCGACTTCAGTGATATCAGTAGGGTAAGTCTCGAGGATAGAGTCCTCAACGACGCGTTTAGAGATACCATTGGCTTTACCGCCAAGGATAACAATACGCTCAGCAACCGTATCATAAGCTTCAGTCAAGCGACCATAAGTATCATCTAATAACTGATGCACACCGATAAATCCAGTACCTTGCAAATTCCAATGACATTGCTTACTGTCCATACTCAAATCAATGAGATTCGCTAGATTAGCGTTCAATAAGTCGATCATTTTCTTTGCGGTTGCGTCATCTATTCCACTTGCGTAACGTTCTCTCATGTTCTACTCCGTTATGTGTATTATTTTAATGAAAATCTCATTTGTTGTTATTGGTATCTTACTAATGAACTACTTGTTGATTCGTTATAAATAATAGCAGCTTAAATGAAGATTGAAAGCCTCAAGCTTTAGGCTTTATTAGGTGGTCGTGTAATGAGTTTGTTAATCATGAAAAGCTTTGTAAATTTAGTAGTTGCTGTGTGCGTTTTTTATAACGAAGGTACTATTTATTCGTTATAAATAGGGCGTGTGACGTCATATATAGATGCTAATATTGTAAGAGAAGATGACAAGATAAAAGCCTTAATTACCTTTAAAAACCCTAGCTTAGACCCCACATTGTTATAAACCTTCAGAAGAAGAAAGCCATTATGCGAATGCCTGAACCGCGCTCGTCGCGTCAGTTAAATCAATTGGCCACTCAGCTCCAAGGTGAAGCTGAAATTAGTGGTGTCAATGCGTCTGGGACGCAAATATCAAGTCGTGCTTTTGAGATGGTTACCGAATTTGAGCCAGCAGGCGATCAACCGCAAGCGATTGAAAAGCTGGTCAACGGTATTAATTCTGGTATGGATGAGCAGTTACTACTGGGTGTAACAGGCTCTGGTAAGACCTATACCATGGCAAAGGTCATCTCTGAGACGCAGCGTCCAACCATTATCATGGCGCATAACAAAACGCTTGCCGCGCAGTTATATGGTGAGTTTAAGTCGTTTTTTCCGAACAATGCCGTTGAGTATTTCGTCAGTTATTATGACTATTATCAGCCGGAAGCCTATGTCGCGGCGAGTGATACCTTTATCGAAAAAGACAGCGCTATTAATGATCATATCGATCAGATGCGCCTGTCAGCGACGCGAGCACTCCTAGAGCGCCGTGATGCAATTATCGTCGCCTCGGTCTCGTGCATTTATGGTTTGGGTGATCCAGAAAGTTATTTAAAAATGCTGCTGCACGTCGTCGTTGGGGACAAAATTGATCGCACTGCTACCATTAAACGTCTTGTTGAAATGCAATATACGCGTAACGAGCTCGATTTTGGGCGTGGTACGTATCGGCTGCGTGGCGAGCTGTTAGATATTTATCCTGCTGAGTCTGAGCAGCTGGCGGTACGTGTGCATTTATTTGACAATGAAGTGGAGAAAATAACGTGGTTTGATCCATTAACAGGTAAGACGGTACGTAGCGTGCCGCGTATTACTATTTATCCAAAATCGCACTATGTGACGCCACGCAATAAACTAGAAGCTGCCAGTCATACCATCCGTGCTGAGCTAGAGCCGCGTCTGGAGTATTTCCGTGAAAACAATAAACTGATTGAAGCACAGCGTCTTAAAGAGCGTACTCAGTATGACCTTGAGATGATTCAACAGCTTGGCTACTGTAATGGTATCGAAAACTACTCGCAGCATCTGTCTGGTCGTCCATCAGGGGAAGCGCCGCCGACCTTATTTGACTATATTCCAGAGGATGCGTTGTTATTCCTTGATGAGTCACATGTCACTGTTTCGCAAATTGGTGCAATGTATAAAGGCGATAGATCACGTAAAGAGAACTTGGTCAATTATGGCTTTCGTCTGCCAAGTGCTATGAATAATCGTCCGATGAAGTTTGAAGAGTGGGAGCGTATCAAGCCTAAGACTATTTATGTCAGTGCCACGCCTGCATTGTATGAGCTTGAACACAGCGAGCAAGTCGTTGAACAAGTCGTGCGTCCAACGGGTTTGATTGACCCTGAGATTGAGATTCGTCCTGTATTGACGCAGGTCGATGATGTGTTATCAGAGATTACCAAGCGCCGAGAAAAAGATGAGCGCGTGCTGATAACTACCTTGACCAAGCGCATGTCAGAGGATTTGACCAGTTATCTAAAAGAATACGATGTCAAAGTTGCTTATCTGCACTCGGACATCGATACCGTTGAGCGGATGCAAATCATTCATGAGTTGCGGACTGGTGTGCATGATGTACTGGTCGGTATTAACCTATTGCGTGAAGGTTTAGATATGCCAGAAGTGTCATTGGTCGCAATATTTGATGCGGACAAAGAAGGCTTCTTGCGTTCTGAGCGTGCCTTGATTCAGACCATTGGTCGTGCTGCGCGTCATATCAATGGTAAAGCTATTCTTTATGCCGACCGTATTACCAACAGTATGCAAAAGGCGATAGATGAGACGGATCGTCGCCGTGAAAAACAGGTAGCATTTAACCTTGAGCATAACATCACACCAAAAGGGGCGCGTCGCAGTATTACTGATAAAATCGATACGGGTGACGATCAGAATGCCAATGACAATCAAGTGATTCCTATCAAGAGTAATTTGCCTGATGTGGATATTAGTATCTTACGCAGTCCTGATTTACTGGCGAAAGAAATCAACCGTCTTGAAAAGCTTATGAAGCAGATGTCTCGTGATTTAAAATTTGAAGACGCAGCGAAGACTCGTGATAAAGTGCTAGAGTTAAAAGCGCATTTGATCTAATAGGTTATTTGAACTGCCGTTAATATCAGTTTGTATCTAACAAAAAGGTGAGTTGCCAACGGTGCAGCTCACCTTTTTTATAGTCTTTTTATCAGCAAAACAACCTCGCCTTTGTTCGAGATTATTAATAACTAATAATTGGTTATATCAAAACTTGTGTTTATAACAAATGCCCCTTAATATGATATCAATGAGCAATATGAACTTATAACAACGGACGTTGAGGCATATAATCGATCATGCAAAATAATAAATTCTTAGAATTAAATGCGAATGAAAACTCACTAGGTATGGCAGATTCTGCTAAACAAGCCATTATAGAGTCTTTAGGCGAGGGCTTTCGTTATCCAGATAATCCACGCGCAGCGCTCATTAGCAAAATTGCCACCATCCATGGTGTGGCAGAAAACCAAATCTCATTAGGCAATGGCTCGACTGAAAATATTCGAGCTACCTTACAAATGTTGCAAAACAAAGCATTAAAAGAGGGCAAACAGTTTCAAATGGTGATTCCTGTGCCAACGTTTGATTGTGCAGAGATGTATGCAAATTCCATTGGCGTGCCTGTGGTCAAGATACCATTAACTGCTGAAAACCATGATTATGATTTTGATGAATTACAAAAAGTAGCTGACGATTTTGATGGCATCAGCCTGCTCTATATTTGCAATCCAAATAATCCAACTGGCATTATTACATCAACGGAAAAGCTCAAAAATTGGGTAAGTAATGCACCAGATAACCATTACTTCTTGCTAGATCAAGCTTACTTGGAGTACGTGTCAGATCCGAGCTTTGAGAGCGGTATTGAGTGGGTGAAACAAAGGTTATCAGATAACCTTATTGTTATCCATACTTTCTCAAAGTTATGTGCCTTAGCAGGTATGCGAGTGGGATACGCAGTTTCTAACCCTCAAGCTATTGAGAGTGTCGAAGCGTTTATGTCTATGGACAACACCAACTTGTCAGGTGCGGTTGCTGCTATTGCCACGTTAAATGATGCAGAGTTTTTAGCGCTCAGCTTACGCAATACCAATCAGTCGCGCCAGATGATTGAGACAGTATTAGATGACCTTGGATTACGTTATTTACCCTCACAGACCAATTTTATTTTTCATGAAATAAAGGGTGATTTAAAAACATACATCGATAGAATGCGTGACCATGGCATCAAGGTTGGTCGCGAGTTCCCACCTGTGACAGGGTTCAATCGCTTGACGCTTGGCACACCTGACGAGATGGCAGCATTTATTAAAGTATTAAAGCTGTTCCGTGAAAAAGGCTGGGTCTAAGTAGTGCATTAAAAAATTGCTAATTTGAAATATCGATAAACTAGCAAGACTAGCGCATGTCCTCAATTCAATCGATTACTTGCTAAATGGCTAAAAATGGCTAAATTTTGCCAAAAATCGTCAAATAGTTTCTTAATATCTTGATATTATTTGCGCTACTTTCCTTGTTTGAAGGCAATTTATCTCATGTTTATCACCATTTTTAAAATGAGGACACGGCCTAGTATTAGCAAACATGTTAAGAATTTTACAAAGTGAGTTGCCTATAGGGTGGCTATTTTTTATTTAACGGACACTATCAATAAGTGAGCATCTTACTCATAACAGCTGCTAACGAGTTTCATCGCTCAGAGCGCTTGTAATCAGGGTAAATGCCACTTACCATAACCATTATTATCCGAATGCATCTCACCATCCATATATAAACCCTACTAAATAATCAGAGTAGCAAAAAAGACGAGCGCAAGTGCTACGTCCGCTGGCTGAGCGAGTTTGACATTATTCATCGCATATTTGGTATGGGTATCAATTAGGCGTATTACTATTGTGCTTACCAATCCATTAATAGAATTAAACTCTAACGAAAACTCACTGGGTATGGCAGACTCTGCCAAAAAAGCGGTTATCGATGCTTTAGATATCGGCTTTCGTTATCCAGATGACCAGCGTGCAGCCTTAATCACTAAGGTTGCGAAAATTAATGACGTGACTGAAAGTCAAATATCTCTAGGCAGCGGCTCCAGTGAGAATATCCGCACCGTCGTACAAATGCTGCAAAACAAAGCGTTAAGGGAAGGCAGAAATTTTCAAGTAATTGTGCCGCACCCAACCTTTGCTTATGCGGAACTATATGCAACATCTATCAATGTGCCCGTGGTAAAAGTAGCACTGATGCCTGAAAGCTATTCTTTTGATTTACAAAATATGCAAAAAGTGGCTGATGATTTTGATGGTATAAGCTTATTTTATCTCTGCAATCCCAACAATCCTACAGCGACGATTACTGACACAGATGAGTTAAAAGCGTGGGTAGGAACGGCACCAGACCATCATTATTTCTTGCTAGACGAAGCCTACTCAGAATATGTCACTGACCCAAGTTTTGAGAGTGGGATTGCGTGGATAAGAGAGCAGCGCTCAGACAATATTATCGTGGTTCGGACTTTCTCCAAACTGTGTGCGCTAGCGGGTATGCGTGTCGGCTATGCGGTTGCCAGTCCGCAAATGATTACTGAGCTAGAGGCGTTTATCTCAGTAGATAATACCAATCTGTCTGGTGCTGTCGCTGCGATAGCAACCTTGGATGATGAGGCGTTTTTGGCGTTGAGTTTGCATACTGCCAATCAATCGCGTCAGCTGGTTGAGCAGACGCTGGATGAGCTTGGACTACGCTACTTACCATCACAAGCCAGCTTTATATTTCACGAAATCAAGGGCGATGTACAAACCTATATCGATAGAATGTGCGACCATGGCATCGCTGTTGGTCGCGAGTTTGCGCCTATCACTGGCTTTAATCGCTTGACGCTTGGCAGACCTGATGAGATGGCAGTGTTTGTTGAGGTGTTGAAATCGTTTCGTGAAAAAGGCTGGGTGTGATTAAGCCAGATAGAGTAGTTTCATCATTAGAAAAGGAAAGTTGCCTAGTTTGCGACTTCTTTTGCTTATTGCAATAGGATAAAGAAGCCACAGCTAATATTCTATTTTTACCAACATCAAACGCAGTTTTACATATCCTGTCTTAAAAAATATCACGTCATCTTATAGTATTGATTCATAAAGCACGAACGAACAAGCATGCAGTTGAATGCTTGGTGATAGTCATAAAATCAGTCGTGCTAACGTATATTGTAATTTTAAGGCCAGGGATATATCCATGTTTGATATCAAATCATTTTTTAAGAGAGAAGTAGAAAAAAAACTCATCAATGTAGATGATTATATTTTTATGCCTGAGAGAGTAGAGATGGAGCTGGAGGGCGGAGTATTAAACTGTGTACTCAACAGTGATGGTCGAGTCGATATTTTTTATAGTAAGCAAGGCGTGACAGAGGTCGGCTCGGCATCACGTAAGCATCCCTTTACGGCATTCGAAACTGAACTATATCATGGCGTTTATGATGACGTTATTAATGAGTTGATCAAAGAAGTAGACAAGATTATTGATGGTTCTTCTAAGTATTTTAGCCGCAGTAAAATACTGCCTTTTACAGCAGCTTTGTCACAGAATCCAGTTGACAAAAACAAGTTCTAAGCCAAGTTAATAAGATAAGTGATGGTACAAAGACTTAGCAATAAAAAGGGTGCGTTATTTATAACGCACCCTTTTTATGGTTTTATTTTAATGTCTTAAAACTTGAATGTTGTACAACTATATCTACTACACATCAGTAGATATATCATATTTTATTTCATAAAACTGGTATAGCAACTTTGTAGAGATTTTGCGACGACTTTCGTGACCAGCTGTGTGCGATATTGCGAATCGATAGCAGCATTGCCCAATTCAACGAGCGTCACTTGCTGCGGCGCTTGCTCACTGACGCAGCCACAAACATTACTTTTTACAGCTTCTTGTTGTGTGTCGGTCATAGCCACGCTAGCCACACGCCAAGCAGTTTGCTTTTCAATCTGACTGCGGCATTGGTTATCAATCGCTGATTTAAAGACATTCATACCAATCTCATTTGCAGTACCGATAGCAGTACCTGCGTTATTATTCATGCCACCAGTCGTCGTGCATCCAGATAGAGCGAGGGTAGCGAGCATAGCCATTGATATTAAGATTTTTTTCATGGGTCTGATCCTTTAAGATTTTTATTGGTTTTAAGGTTTATGCTTAATAGAAACTGGCATTTGGTACGAGTTGATGTTTGCTAATTGACATGTGTTTTTTCCAAGCAGGTCGTATATTATCAGCAAAACTTATCAATAACACCACCAACTATTATTAGTATTGAATAAAGCTTTTTTTATCAAAGCTTGACGTTATCAATCCAGCCGCGCATCAGGGTGATAATATGCATAGGCTTTATAACCAATATAGCCGACAATCATCAATGAACCACCGACGATAAATAACCAAGTGGTGAGGTGTTCCCACGAACAATCATCAAAACGGTCATTAAAAGTCGCAGAAATACTGGCGATGAAAAGAATGAGGCAACCCAATAGCAATATCAGTGTTGAGGTGAGCTCATAACTATCTACGCTAAAGTTTGGCATACCATAATCCAAGAATAAAATTCATCTTACTTTAACGAGTTCATTAACCGAGAGAGGTGAAATATTCATGAAGTATTGCTATAAGCAGCCGATTCAAACCCATATATGCGTAGCTCAGTACAAAAAAACCAGCTAAGGCAATGGCTCTTAGCTGGTTTTATTTTATAAAATTATTGTCAGTTTTTTAACTGTTTTAGACATTTTTACCGTGTTGCTTTTGCTGAATATCTTTTGCAAGCTTGTAACACTCATTGATGTGGTCATTGGCGATTTTTTTGAAAATCATATAGCCCATTGTAGCAGCAACCATTTGACCCCCTAGTGGGATAAATTTCGTTACTTGTTTAGCAGCGATACGACCACCAAAGCCTTGTACGGTCTTTTTAACAATACCACGTGTCGCCATCAACCCTGCAAAATCGACAGTACGATCTTTTAATGCGCCCCAATGAATGGCTCGTGATTCTAAATCAACTGCCGCCTTACGATCTTCAAGTAAGCCAAATCGTTCGCTAATGTCAGGTAATAGTTGAGTAAGCATACCAGCGTCTACTGCGACATCAAAAAATGGTACAGGAACAATGGCAACACCAGCAGAATATTTGGCACGTTTTTTGACCAACTTTTGACATTCCTTTTTTACTTGTTCGAGATCCAAGCTAGGGTCAATAGTGTTTGGTAGTTTTTCAGCCAGTGGTGTGGTTTTCATAAAGCATCCTTATAAATGGTTAAAACAAAAAATCAAATAAAAAATCTCAATAGATAGCAAGTATCTCAGTTGCTTACCATTTTATGGATTTCTGAGCGGCATACAATCATTGCTTTGTAGCAAAATGCAGAAAAATGCAGTCGCTATACACCGTTTTTGTAAATGAAATATTATGCATATTATATGCACAGAGTATGAATTATTTGCTCTATGCTAGTATTAAAATATGGTTTATCACAATGTACTGCAACAAAAAACGATAAACCAAGCCGCCAAAAATTGTCATTGTGACCCTCTGCTAAAGCCAGTAGAATATGCACATGCTAAATTTAACCCCCCGTTATACCAGCACTCGCATCGACGAGTTGCCCGCCGCGCTGCAACCACTTGCCGCCCAATCATTGACGCTTGCCCGCCTGTATGCAGGTCGCGGTATTACTCAGCCTGATGAGCTAGAGACGCAACTCTCTGCGCTATTGCCAGCCGAAATGCTGCATGGTGTCACCGAAGCAGTGCGTCTATTAGACGTCGCCATCGATGACGGTCAGCGCATCCTTATCGTGGGTGATTTTGACTGTGATGGTGCGACCAGTACCGCATTAATGATGCGTGCGCTTACAAAAATGGGCGCAGTCGTTGACTTTTTAGTGCCCGACCGTTTTAAGTACGGCTATGGTTTGACACCAGAAATTGTCGAATTGGGTATTGAGAAGTATAATCCTGAGGTGATAGTGACCGTCGATAACGGTATCTCAAGCCATGAAGGCGTGGCACGTGCGCAAGCCGATGGCATCACTGTGATTATTACTGATCATCATTTGACGACCAAAGAAACACCGCCTGCGGAGGCTGTGGTTAATCCCAATCAGCTCGATTGTCACTTTAGCAGTAAAGCGCTCGTAGGGGTGGGCGTGGCATTTTATGTGCTTGGACGCTTAGCCAAGCTGCGCCGCGAAGCCGGTAAATCTACCGTGCAAGTGAGTCAATATTTGGATTTGGTGGCATTAGGGACGATTGCTGACGTTGGGGTGCTTGATAAAAACAATCGCATTTTAGTACATCATGGACTGGCGGCTATCCGCCAAGGGCGCTGCTCGCTCGGTATCTTGGCACTCCTTGAACAAGCAGGGCGAGATCCTAAGCAGTTGCAGGCGCAGGATTTTGGGTTTGTCTTAGGACCCCGTATCAATGCCGCTGGTCGTATGGACAATATGCGCATCGGTATTGAGTGTTTATTGACGGATGACTGGAGTACGGCGCAGCGCTTGGCGCAAGAGCTTGAGCAGTTAAACCGGACGCGTCTGCAGGTAGAAGGTGAGATGCGCGCGCAAGCGGATAGCATCGTACAGGCATTAGCCGCTGCTGATACAGACATGGACGATGAGGCTACAGCGGATAACCATGAAAGCGGCGATATTATCGTTCAAAATAGATCTGAGAAAAAGACGAATAATAATCATAAACGCAGTATCGTTTTATACCAAGATGATTGGCATCAAGGCGTCATCGGCATCGTCGCTGGACGGTTAAAAGAAAGTCATTATTTGCCAAGTATCGTCTTTGCGCCCGCGGATACAGAGCGTACCGCTGAAGATGACCCTATCAAAGGCTCGGCGCGTTCTATCGCTGGCGTTCACATTCGTGATGCGATTGAGCAGGTTGCCGAGCGCTATCCTGATTTAATCAGTCATTTTGGTGGTCATGCGATGGCAGCAGGCTTAACGATCAAACGCCGTAACTTTGATGGGTTTGTTATGGCTTTTAATGACGTCATGGCACAGATGGATAATGAAGTGTTTGCTGAGCAAAAATTCACTGATGGCGCGTTGCAGGCGAGTGACTTTAGCTTGTGGTTTGCTGAACACCTAGCTGATGCTAATATTTGGGGTCATGGCTTTGCACCGCCAATATTTGACGGGGTCTTTGAAGTGTTAAGCTTTAAGATATTAAAAGACAAACACCTTAAACTGTCGCTGCGTTACCCTGATGTGCAATATCCGATTGAAGCAATTTATTTTAACTTTGATAGCGAGATATGGGATTATCGTGCGGAAAAAGTGCATGTATTATTTCAGCTAGACATCAACGAGTGGAACGGCAAACAAAGTCTACAGTTGATGATAAGGGATTTAGCAGTCGTACAGGAATGATGGCATTATCTTATTATAAGATACTCAACCAGTATCAAATATAGCGTCGACTTTGTTTAAGGTTGACGCTTTTTTAGTATTTCCATTCGATGGTTGGAAACTGCCAGTCATAACGAATGGCGAGCATGCGTAAGGTAAAAATCGTACCCATAGTAGCGATGTCAGCAATCCAAGCTGTCACACCCAGATTGTGTAGGGCGAAATAGAGGATGCCGCCAGCCAAGGCTGCCGAAATATAAATCTCTTGCTGCAACACCAGCGGAATCTCATTGCAGATCATATCGCGGATGATACCGCCGACAATAATGGTGATTACCCCAAGTAATAACGCCACGGGCACATTTGCACCCATACTATCGGCAACCTTGATACCGATTAAGGTAAAAACTGACAGTCCAATAGTATCTGAGAGTTTGAGGAACTTATTAACGCGTTTAGAGTTGGGGTGAAAGAATATTTGCATCACTAATGAAGAGATGGTAATAACAGTCAGGTAGCTCATATCTACCATCCAAAATAGTGGATGGCGATCTAAAATGACATCACGCACAGTGCCGCCACCGATAGCGGTGACAATAGACACCAGTAAACAACCAAAAACATCGAAATTTTTGTGTTTTGCCAGTATCGTGCCTGAAATACTACAAGCGATAATACCAATCATATCAAAAAGATAAATGAGAGAGCGTGGGTCAAACGTAGTGATTAATGCTGAAGGGTTCAATGCGATAGCCAGCATGAGCAAGTCTCACTAAGTTTGTATGATGATTGTCTGATTATTTTTAGCCCATTTAGAAAGTAAACGATTGAATTGAGGACATGCCCTAGTGTTTAAACCATATATATATCGGTCTTATTTCACCAAACGTATAGAAGGCAGGTGCCAATCAAAACGCAATGCTAGCATCCGTACAGCAAAGATAACGCCCAGCATAATAAATTCATTCAGTCCAGCATTTACACCCAAACGATCAAGCAGCAGATAAGTGATCGAACCTACAATACTAGCAGAGATATAAATCTCGCGTTGAAGTAACAGTGGTATCTCATTACAGATGATATCGCGTAGCAGACCACCAATAATAGCCGTCCAAACCCCCATCATAATAGCGATAATAGCTGACATATCTTGTGTCAATGCTATCTTAAAACCAATCACGCTAAAAGCCGCCAACCCAATGGCATCAAACAGCTTCAATGCCTTATCAATCTTATGATACAGATGAAAGAATATTTGTAAAATAAGCGATGTCACTGTGATGACGATCACATAATTGAGGTCAGTCATCCAAAATAGTGGATGACGGTCTAGCGCCATATCACGTAGTGTACCGCCGCCGATAGCATTGACCATCGCAACCAAGATACAGCCAGCAATATCAAAGCCTTTGTGCTGTGCCAGCAGTGTACCTGCGATCGCACAAGCAATCACACCAACCATATCTAATAAATATAATAAAATATCAGGAAAAATTAAATCATTAACCATGATTATATTACCAATATAATGGCCATCAAAATAGATTGGCTGGGCTGGACTAGTTCTGAAGTTGTTTATATCAATAATTTAAGTAGAGTTAACCTAACTTTAGGTAGTAGTTTAGCCATCTTTTGCAAATAGAATAAGCCCAACGATAATCAGAGCAATACCTATTAAGCCCATCGCTGATGGCAGGGTATTATTGAGCAATAGCATACCGCCAATTAAGGCAAATATCACTTCACTTGCCTGAGTGGCATCAACCCCAGCCACTTCGCTTGAAGTTTCCGCTTTTTCACGGGCATATAAAAAGATACTGGTTGCCGCCACACCTGCCAATAGAGCCACAAGTAAGGTATTGAATACCTGCTTAGTATCAGGCAAATCCGGATGAACGACAAGACCCAAAACCAACCAAAATGGCAAACTGCCCAAGGTCATTAACCATACTTTGTTAAAGGCATTTTGTAGGAGGGTGGTTTTGATAGCAGGTATACGTGCGATTAAAGTTTGCAGCAAAGAGCTCGGCAAGGTTTGAGTGGGGTGGTTAAGGTTTAAGGAATCGACCGCGTCCGCCGTATAAGTCATATCAGCTGACAACGCAGGTGCTTCTGTAATAAGTGAGGTAGTTTTTTTACTAATCTCGTTGGCTTGGATATCAATTTTTTGAGTGCTGGTAGGCTCGGCACTACGCTTACGCGCATTGTAAGATACCTGCCAAACCAACTGGTTACCAATGGGATAGCTAAAGGCGGCTACTAGGGCAGGCACGGCACCATAAAGCAGCATATCTTTCATAGGCACTGCATCAGTATCTAGCAAAGAAGCGGCATGCAGTCCTTCACTGATATTGACCAGTACCACACCAGCAAATACTAATAACGCATATGCAATGAATTTTTTATCAAAACGTTGTCCGAATGCTAGCAAAACGAGTAGGCTTGCAACCACTGTAAACATAAAGGTCGCGGCGACTACCCAGCCTGCGACATGATCAGCCGCGTAGCATATTCCTGTATAAAAAATTCCAAAACCAATACTGCCCGTAATACACCAAAAGCCCCAATGTTGACGGAATATAGTCATCAGCTCTGTAATACGCCCAAAACCATGCTGCATAATTATAATAGCCGTGAGTATTAGCCACATAAATGCATAGCGAAGGCTAGCTGACCAAAACCAATGCCCACCAGCCGCACTCATAACTTCGTTTAACACAAACGTCGAGCTAAAAAATGCCCCCGATAATAAGCCCAATAAAATGAGTTTGACCATACCTATATTCCTATCCTTGGGTCGCTATTTATGTTGAATATCCGTTTAGATGATTGGGCTATTATTTACCTTTAGCATCTGCCCAGATGATTTTATGCAGTTGCAATTGGAAGCGTACGGGCAGCGCGTCAGCCAACATCCATTCTGCAAGTTCGCGCGCCAACACAGGTACATCGGGGCTGACTTCGTCGTCGATATCCTCTGCGACATTAAACATCGGAGAGAACCAAACCGTTCCGACCAAATCGTTTAGCTCATGCTCGATCAACATGGCTTTCGCCCAGTCGTAATCTTCACGATTCATGATGACAAATTTAATTTGGTCATGCTGAGTGAGGTGAGTGAGGTTTGACCATAGGTTTTTATCGACTTCACCTGAGCTTGGCGTTTTGAGATCCATGACTTTACTGACTGCTGTTGGCACGTTTGCTACCGTGAGCGCGCCTGCGGTTTCAAGCGAGATTTCATAACCGTCGCTCAGTAAGCGCTTCATTAGTTCAATGGCGTTCGGCTGAGCTAAAGGCTCGCCGCCAGTCAGACAAATACGCTTGCAAGGATAGCTTTTGATGGTCTCTATAATGGTTTCTAGCGACTGCCGCTCGCCGCCAGTAAAGGCGTATTCAGTATCGCAATAGACACAGCGAAGTGGACAGCCGGTCAAGCGTACAAATATCGTTGGCAAGCCTGAGGTCAGCGCTTCACCTTGCAAAGAATAAAAAATTTCTGTCAAACGTAGACCGGCTTCAGGATCAGTGACAGGAATGGCGGCGGTGCGTAATAGTGATTCACTCATAATATGTCAAATACAGTTAAAGATTGCTAATGGGATGAGGCATTTATCAATCGTAATAAAAAGGCAGGTTCTGGTATGGGCGTTTTGCGTTTGGATAAAGCCAAACCAAAAAAAGGGATTATAACGCACCACCCTCTATTAAGCTGCAAAAAAGACGCTGAAGTTTTCTTCAGCGTCTTTAATAAAGAGGATCTGTCGCTGTCCGTACGGTTTGGGTACGAGACTCTAAGTATTAAAAATACTAAGCTAAACGCAATAGCTCATTGACTGATGTTTTAGCGCGGGTTTGTGCATCGACTTTTTTGACGATGATAGCAGCATATAAGCTATACGTACCATCTTCTGATGGCAAGCTACCCGGTACGACAACAGAGCCTGCTGGTACACGGCCACGATGAATCTCACCCGTTTCGCGATCATAAATGCGCGTTGATTGACCAATAAATACACCCATCGAGATAACAGCACCTTCTTCGACGATTACGCCTTCAACGATTTCAGAACGTGCACCGATGAAGCAGTTGTCCTCAATGATTGTTGGATTCGCTTGCAATGGCTCTAATACGCCGCCGATACCAACGCCACCTGATAAATGGACGTTTTTACCAATTTGGGCACATGAACCCACGGTCGCCCACGTATCTACCATCGCGCCTTGATCGACATACGCGCCGATGTTGACATACGATGGCATCAATACCGCACCTGCTGCGATGAACGAGCCTTTACGAGCAACAGCGGGTGGTACAACACGTACGCCTGATTCTTTGAACTGTGCTTCGGTCCAGTTGGCAAACTTAGTCGGCACTTTGTCATAGAATTGCACATGTTCGCCCGCTGCCTGAACATAGTTGTCGTTTAAGCGAAAAGAGAGCAAAACGGCTTTTTTTGCCCACTGGTTCACGACCCATTCGCCATCCTTTTTTTCTGCAACGCGCAATGTGCCGTTATCTAATTGCTCAAGTACTTGATTAATAGCATCACGCACGTCCTGTGGCATCGTGCTTGGGCTGTATTCGTTGCGTTTTTCAAAGGCTTGTTCGATGGTTTGTTGTAATGACATAAAGGTTCCTAAAGTTAGTGGAAGGTAAAGCATATATTATCGTTAAATAACTCGCATGACTTGGCGTAAAAACTTGCTTGCCGTATTGTCGCTAATTTGGCGACTTTTAGCAAACGAGTTAACTGCCAAGATGAGCGCTGCTGTTAATTGCCTGAGCTATGGCTTTCTATCCATTCTAAGATATCTTCATAAACGGTTTGATGGTCTTTTTCATGCAAAGGCTCATGACGCATATTTGGATAGAGTTGGATATCTACCTGACTGAAGTTTTGCTTGTTTAAGCGCGTGACAATTTTGCGGATACCGTTGCCCATATCTCCAATAGGATCATCTTCGCCGCTGATAAATAGCATCGGGAAGTTTTTTGGGATAGTCATTGCCCAGCCTTTGTTTAAGCCAGTTTCCATCAGAAAGAATAGTGTCATAAAGCCATTATTGGTGAAATCAAATCCCGTCAGTGGATCTGCTTCATAGGCTTCAATGGCGGCAGGGTTTTCAGTTAACCATGCAAATTCTGATGAAGAGATGCGATCTTCAAGCTTACTATTCAAGACTTTATTCATCACCTTGGCAAACATTGCATTTGGTTTTTTAGGGGCTACTTTTGCCAGTATTTTATTGACTGGGAGTAGCACTTTAGTCAAGGGGTTGGCATCTGCTGTACCCATCAAAATAGCACCTGTAAAATTGTGTGCATGGTGCTTTAGGACATTACGCACAATAAACGAGCCCATAGAATGACCCATTACAAAGTGTGGCACGTCAGGATGGCGGTTTTTTAAGCTATCTGCCATGACAATGACGTCTTTTAGCAGGGACTGTACTGGATGCTCTTCACCAAAAAAACCTAAATCTGCTGATGTTTTGACGGTCTTTCCATGTCCCAAATGGTCATAAGTTGCCACTGCGATACCATTATCCGCTAAAAACTGAGCGAAGTCTGCGTAACGTCCGCTATGCTCTGCCATACCATGAACAATTAGTAATGTGGCTTTTACCGCTGTGTTTTCATGGCTTGGTTCAAAAAAACTATGATGCAAGTAATGAATATTATCGGAGGAGAGAATGTGGTCGTTACCTGTATCGGTGTTGATACTCATATAGGGTTCCTTAAACAGTTTTAATGAATGTTTTTAATAAATAGCTTTAACGGTTCATCATCTTAATGAATAGCAGGCATGATGATTTGAAATCGCCTGCTAAAATTTGGCTTATTATACGGCGCTTACCATGAACTATTGTACTGGACGTTGGTAAATCGTTTGACCTTCTTTAATGGTTGTGATGACTTTGATGTCTTTGAGCTTGCTTGCCTCTATGGTTAATGGGTTGGCATCCAAGATAACCAAATCAGCCAGTTTCCCTGGCGTCAAAGTGCCTTTGCTGTCTTCTTCAAAATACTCATAAGCAGCATTGCTGGTAATGGCTTTTAACGCTTGATACGGCGTCGCTCGCTCATTTTTACCAATGATTTTACCTGAGCGCGAAGTGCGATTGACTGCTGACCAGACTGTAAATAGCGGGTCAACAGGTGTCACTGTGTCATCAGAGTGATTGGTGTATCTAAGTCCCATTCTATCAGCAGTGGCAATCGGGCTTGAAAAGTCGGCACGTTTTTTACCTAAGTTTTTAACGTGTACATCTCCCCAAAAGTAAGTATGGTTGGTAAAGAAGGACGGCACCATATTGTATTTTTTGAATGCTGCTAGCTGATCAGGTCGGGCAAATTGAGCATGGATGGGCACAGTACGGCGATCTTTATCAGCTGCTTGACCAGTCTTTTTGACGGCATACTCGTGTGCCTTGATGAGCATATCGGTTGCGCCATCACCATTATTATGAATAAAGAGCTGATTGTCACGAGCATAGGCTTTGACAAACATCTCGTTCAGCTCATCTTGGCTGACACTTGGTAGACCACGGCAGTCCTTTTCACAATCTGGAACTGGTGTGAGATAAGGTTGGCTAAAATAGGCGGTCTTGCCTTGTGGCGAGCCATCTGCGACGATTTTGGTACCCTGTACTTTAAAACCATTTTGATAGGTTTTCCATACGAAGTTTTTATCAGCCAAATTCTCATCTAAGTCACTCACTCCTGCCAGTGCGACCAAGTCAATTTTAAGTTTACCTGCATCGGCTTGTTTTTGAAAAAACTGAATGGTGTTTCGAGCCGTTGAGCCATTTTGTGCCGTCGTTATGCCATTCTTTGCATAATACTCTTGCGTCTGCTCAAAGAATTTGCCTTGATTCGGCGCTAACACTTCTAGCATATTGCGCATGAACGGATACATCGCCGTTTCTTGTACGAGACCGTTTGGTTCATTAGAGCCTTTAATTCGAGCAATATTACCGCCTGCTGGATTTTTACTGTCAGCAGTGATGTTCATCATGGCAAGCGCCTTGCTGTTTGCGACGCCCATGTGACCACTTGTGTGTTGTAAATACACTGGATTGTTTGGCAGTACTTTATCAATCTCGCTTTTGGTCGGATGACGCCCCTCGGCGAGCTGAGTTTCATCATAACCCCAACCAAAGATCCAGTCGCCATCAGCAATGTTATTGTCCACTTTATACTCTTTTAGCGTTTGCATCATTTTTGGAATACTATCGACTTGACCGATGGGCGGCGGGTTGAGATTGACCTGACCCATGGTGTTTGACACCATATCAAAATGACTGTGCGGATCGATAAAGCTGGGTAATAAGGTTTTATCTTGTAGATTAATCTGCGCGGCATTTTTATATTTCGATTGCGCCTCTTGTAAATTGCCCACATAGGCAATCTTGCCCGCTTGGGTGACTAAGGCTTCAGCCATTTGTGGCTGATCGCCCTCCATCGTGATGATGTTGCCATTGTAATAGACAGTTGCTGAGTTGCTCATATCCTTGGGCGCGGTCTGCATGGTAGTGCAACCTATGACACTCATTAATCCAATGCTCAGTACAGTTGGTTTTAGTAATGTGCTCATATTCATTACGTTATCCTTAAAGGTGATTTGATGCTTACATCCGTGTGTCATAAGCATTGGGACGTGGTGGGCTTTCTATATTCTAAAAGTATTCATATTTTATCAGTGACTGTTGTTTTAAAAGATAGGAATATTGCAACCAATTTAGCGATAAAGCCTTGTACGGTCAATGCTATTTAAGAGTTTTGCACTGACAAATGTGGTATTGCCAATTGGATGAGAAGGTCGATCTATAAAGCTGCCAAATATAGTATCTTAAAAGCCAAATTGAGAAGTGATGTATGACATCCTACGAGACGTCATGCTCATTTGGCATAAAAGACGAAAATCACGATATTAGTTGTCAATACCGTTTCACAACCAGGTATGATTAATTAGATAAAACGTAAAGTGACAAGGCTAAAAATGAGATGGTAATTTTATGAAATAGTCATAAGAAGCAATTGCTTGCGTGTGAATTTGTCTTTTTTAACCTTTTATTTTTGCGTCATCCTTTTTGCTTTAGAGGTGCTACCAACGGGGTTTTATACCATTATGAAATCAACTATCGAATTACTCGAGCACACGGATTTCCCAGCGATCAAACGTCGTGAGTTAACCACGCTACAGGTCAATATGGGTTACTTATGCAATATGTCTTGTGTGCATTGTCATGTGGCTGCCAGTCCTTACCGCACAGAGATGATGTCGCGTGAGTTGGTTGAGTTGATTCTAGAAGTCTTGCAAGCACAAAATATTGATACGCTTGATTTAACGGGCGGTGCGCCTGAGATGCACGAAGACTTTAAGTATTTGGTTACAGCCGCGCGCGCCTTGGGTGTAAAAGTGATTGATCGCTGTAATCTGACTATCCTGATGAAAGACGGGTATGAGGACATGGCACAGTTTTTGGCAGACAATGCGGTCGAAGTGGTGGCTTCAATGCCCTGTTATTCATTAGAAAACGTCGATAAGCAGCGCGGTAAAGGCGCATTTGATGACAGTATATTGGGACTGCGTAAACTCAATGCATTAGGTTATGGCAAAGTGGGTTCAAACTTAACGCTTAACCTCGTTTATAACCCGCAAGATGCGACGCTGCCGCCCAATCAACAGCAGCTCGAAGCGGATTATAAGCGCGAGTTAAAAGCGCATTTTGATATCGAATTTCATCAGTTATTTGCCTTGACCAATATGCCCATTCAGCGTTTTGGTGCGGTGCTATTGGCTAAAAACCAAATCCATCCCTATATGGATTTGCTCAAAGCCAATTACGTGGCTGCCAATTTAACCGAAGTCATGTGCCGATCGACCATCAGCGTTAATTGGTTAGGAGAGTTGTTTGATTGTGACTTTAACCAGCAATTAGAGATTCCAGTGCCCAACAAGTCCCGTCGGCATCTAAGCGATTTATTAACACAAAATCCTGCTGGCGATGATATTGCTATTGCAGATCATTGCTATGGCTGTACGGCAGGGCAAGGAAGTAGCTGCGGTGGTGCGCTAGAAGAAGAGACAACAGATCAGACGATAGAAAAAATATCATTGATTTAAATGGAGTGACTCATGTCAGTATTGAATAGCCGAAGATTTAATAGTACAAGACTTAATAGTAAAAGCCTTTTTTTAAGCAGTGGTTTATTAATCAAAACGGCAGTGACCACTTCTATCCTGTTAGCCAGTATGGCAAGTTATGCGGATTTTAATCACAGCACTTGGGATAGTTTACTGAATAAAAACGTCACTATGACCAATGGTGGCAAAGCCTCAGTCGTTAATTACAACGGTATGAAAGCCGATAAGAGCAAGCTTGATAGCTACATGGCAGCAACTAGCAAAGTCAGTCAATCAGAGTTTAATGGTTGGAGTAAAGATGAGCAATTGGCATTTTTGATCAACGTCTATAACGCTGGCACTGTAGAGCTAGTCTTGACTAAATATCCTAACATCAAGTCGATTAAAGATATTGGTGGAATATTTGGTTCGCCATGGAAACAGGATTTTGTCACGCTATTAGGCAAGAAGCGATCGCTTGATGACATCGAGCACAATCTAATCCGTGGCTCTAAACGCTACAACGAACCGCGTATTCACTTTGCAGTGAACTGTGCGAGCATCGGCTGTCCAGCCTTATCAGATGATGCTTTTACAGGGAGTAAATTAGATAAACAATTAGAGCAAGTGACGAGTAAATTCCTCGCGAATAGCAGTCGCAACCGTCTCAAAGGTAATACGTTAGAGGTATCACCAATTTTTAAATGGTATAAAGAAGACTTTGAGACTAACTGGCGCGGCACTAATGATTTAGAAGGGTTTTTGGCTCGTTATAGTTCTTCCTTGGGGCTTAATAAATCGCAAAACACTGATCTAAAAGCGGGTAAAATGAAGATTGGTTATACTGATTACAATTGGAGCCTTAATAAGAACTAATGGTAACAACAAGTAAGAGTACTATTAACTATGACGGCTATTGCGACGATTTCTATCATTATTCCAGTGCTCAATGAGGCAGATAATTTGCTTTTATTGTTTGATAATATCAACAAGCTAAAGCCAAACCCGCAGCAAGTGATATTGGTCGATGGTGGTTCAAACGATGATTCTATTGACATAATCCAAAGTTTTATTAATAAGTTAAAGCCTGATAATGATCGTAAAATTGATTGGCAAATGACTGAGTCTAAAGCAGGGCGCGCGCTGCAAATGAATACAGGCGCAGCGTTAGCAACTAGCGATGTATTACTATTTTTGCACGCCGATACGCAATTGCCAATGAATGCTATCGAGAGCGTTTCTGAAGCGATGAAACGGGCAGAGTGGGGACGTTTTGATGTGCAAATAGCCAGTCGTCAACCGACACTGCGATTGGTCAGTCAAATGATTAATTGGCGCTCACGGTTGAGCGGAATCGCGACAGGTGACCAAGCCATTTTTATTAGCCAGTCTTTATTTGAGCGAATCGGTAATTATCCTAACCAAGCCTTAATGGAAGATATTGAGCTTTGCAAACAGCTAAAAGGTAAGCAGTTAAAAGGTATGGCTAAACCTGCTTGTTTAAAAAGTAAAGTCATCACATCGGCAAGACGTTGGCAACAGCATGGCACTTGGCGGACGATTATTTTGATGTGGCATCTACGTTTTGATTATTGGCGCGGCGTATCAGCTGATAATATCAAAGCGCGTTATTATAAATAAAAGAATAAGCTCTTACAAAGAATAAGCTCTTACCATGAATCAAAACCAACAAACTTGCATTATTCTCTTTGCCAAATTCCCCGCACAGGGTATGGCAAAAACGCGCTTGCAGCCAGCTCTTGGTATTGAAGGTGCCGCGCAAATGGCGCATAAACTGCTATTGCATAGTATAGAGCAAGCCGTCGCTACTGGCTTCACGGTTGAGTTATGTGTCAGTCCTGCGCCAACTGATCCATGCTGGCAACTGCTTAATTTGCCTGACTCACTGCATTGTTCAGCGCAAGCAGAGGGAGGCTTGGGTTTGCGTATGTTAACCGCCAGTCAGCAAGCATTAGCACGTTTCGAGCACGTTATCTTGATAGGTACGGACTGTCCTAGTCTTACAACCATTCGTATTCGACAAGCTGCCCAGCAGTTAGAAACACAAGATAGCGTGATGATTCCCGCTTTTGATGGTGGTTATGTGCTGTTTGGTTTTAAGCAAGTTGCTGCTCGCTTATTTAGCACTATCGAATGGAGTACGGCGAGCGTAGCAAAGGTTACTCAACAGCGCTTAGCAGAATTGAGCTGGTCTGTAGCGTTGTTAGCGCCTTTGCCTGATATCGATGAGCCTGAAGATTTACAGTACCTGCCAAATGGCTGGCTTGATGGTTATAAAGTTATTAAGAATTGAGAATGCCTTATCATTCGAGGTTTTTAGGTATGAAAAAGCCATCGAGCTATGAGGTTGATTATAGTTCGATGGCTTTTCGATAATCACAAATTGGTATCGTTAAGGCAGTAATGCTGAAAGTCTGGTTTTAGTCTCTTCACTCATCGCCTCAACAGGCGTGACTAACGCTTGAGCTAAAGCTGTATGGGCAATAGAGTCAGGCTGTTCTGCTGCTAGTAGGGCGACCGCCTGCTTAATCACTGCTTGAGCGTTTTCAGCATTTTTTATTAGGTTTTTTATGGCATAGTCTGCACTAACGGCTTCTTCGGTAGGATGCCAACTATCAAAATCTGTGACCAATGCTAGCGTTGCGTAAGCCATACTCGCTTCACGAGCAAGCTTAGCCTCTGGCATATTGGTCATACCGATGATGTCCGCTTGCATCTGCCGATACCAGTGTGACTCTGCACGAGTGGAAAACTGTGGCCCTTCGATACAGACATACGTGGCTTTTGCATGACATTGACCTTCGGCTATCTGCGCCTGAGTATAAGCACGCGTTAGAATATCCGCGACTTTAGGACATAAAGGATCAGCCATCGCGACGTGTGCCACTGCACCTTCCCCAAAGAAACTGCTGTTTCTATGCTTAGTCATATCGATCATTTGATCGGGAATGACCATATCTAAGGGCTTAAGCGCTTCTCTTAATGAGCCCACTGCCGATACCGAAATGACGTAACGTACGCCCAAAGTTTTGAGGGCATAAATATTGGCACGATAAGGCACTTCGGAAGGGGTGAGCTTGTGACCTTGACCATGACGAGTTAGAAAGGCGACCGTCACGCCATTTAATTCACCTAAGACAATATCATCAGAAGGCGTACCGTAAGGCGTCGATATGCTGACACTACGTTTATTGGTTAAATCTTGCATCTGATAAAGACCGCTACCGCCAATGATGGCGATATCAGCGGATACCGATACCGATACTTCCGCTGACTTTTCTACACTAGATATTGTCATAAAGTTTTTCCCTATTTTTAGAGTAACAGATAACGTTGCCAAGATATGTGGTGACGAATTTATAAATTTAGACGGGATCTACTTTAAGTGAGCTGCCTTACAAGACAACCGCTTAGGGTTTATATATAAAATATAATCAATCCTACAGTATGGTAAAAGTGCATTAAGAGCTACCATCTAGTCATTTTATATCAGTATTTTTTGGTCAAATAACCTCGTTTATATTTAGATGATTATAAAGGTTTACAATAGACACAGACTTTGGTTAAATGAATTGTATTATGAAACATTGTTCCGCATAGAAAAACTATATTTGGCTATTGATTCATTATAAGAACTGCTGCTCCTTTACTTAAATAGCTTCGCATATAAAGTATGAGTGTAGAGGGAATCTGGATGGCAGTTTATTTATAGCAAGAATTGCTATATTATTACAGGTCTGTAACGCATCACTATTGATATATTGATGCCGTTAAGTGTATTAACTCGATTATTTCAAGGATGAATTCAATGCTCAACTCTCTAAAATCCCCGTTACTTTTATCAGCAATGTTAAGCGCCACTTTAGGTCTGACGGCATGCTCATCACCAAGTTCAGAAAGTACTGACAGTACGGCAACAGATAGCGCTGCTACTGACACTGCTGCCGATAAGTTGGATACCAAGTTTCTGACCATCGCCACTGGCGGAGCATCTGGCCCTTATAACATCATCGGCACTTCATTATCAGAGGTCTATGTCAAAACTTTTGGGGTCAACTCAAAAACGCAAACCACTGGCGCTTCAGTCGAAAACGTCAACCTATTAACCCAAGGTAAGGTCGATATGGTGCTGGCGCTCAGTGATGTGGTCACTGATGCGATCGAAGGCAAAAACAACTTTGATAAGCCGATAACCAACATCCAACAGATTGCAGTTTTGTATCCTAATGTGGTGCAAATTGTCACCACCAAAAAATCTGGCATCAAAAATATTGAAGACCTACGTGGTAAGCGCATCGCTGTGGGCGATCAAGGCTCTGGCACAGAAGTAAATGCTCGGACGCTATTAGAAGGGTTTGGTATCACATATGATGATGTTACCGTTGATTATTTAGGCTTTGCGGAAGCAGCGGACGGTATGAAAGCGGGTAAAATTGAAGCGGCTTTCTTTAGTAGTGGTCTGCCAAACTCTTCATTGATGGAGCTAGAGCAGGGTTTAGATTTACAATTAATCACCATCAATCAAGACAAGCTAAAAGAAATCATTGCGACTAAGCCTTACTTTAAGACCTTTGAGATTCCTGCTGGCACTTATGGCAATGACGCCGCGATTCCAACCGCAGCAATCATGAATGCTCTATTGGTTAGCTCTGATTTGTCTGAAGCAGATGGTTACAAGCTGACCAAAGCGTTATTTGACAATTTAGACGGTCTAAAAACAGCGCACCAAGCGGCCAATGATATTAGCTTAGCAACCGCTCGTGAAGGTATGGTCGCACCTATCCATCCTGGCGCTAAAAAGTACTATGATGAGCAAGGAGCTAAATAAGCGATTAGGGTTATTAATTGGCGTGGCAGGCATTGCCGCGCTGGTTTTTTTTACGCTATGGCATCTCTTTGTTCGTCAGCCTGTGGTGGAAGTGCGTGTTGCAGGCGTTGATGGTGCTAATGATAAAGTTTGCTATTTTGTCGAGCCAAATTTTCAATTGCGCTGGATACACTCTGTAGAAAAACAATGGTGGGAAGAGCAATACCAACGTATAGAAAGCAGCAGTACAGAAGACGCTGAATTGCTGCTGACCACCACTTATTTTGAAGCTTTTGGGGCGGGCACACCCTCAACCGAAGCGCTTGCTACGATACAAAAACCTGGCTATCTGGGTTATCAAATCAATGAGAAATTGCCTAAGCTTAATTGGGTGGTCTCACGGCTTACCAAAGGTGAGATTGACTATGGTAATTACCAGATGCTCATTCATCGCTGGGTGCCAGACTATTCTGAAGTAACGATCATGCCGAAAACGTATGGTTTCATTGATAGATTTAACAAGGATTTGTGTCATGAACTCCCAAGTGATGGATCACAATAATGTGACAACGATGTCAGATAACCATATCAATAACGACTTGCCTATACATTCCAACACGGATGCTGATACTCATGTCGACGCTGAATTTGAGGCGCAAGCCCACAATAAAGCCATATTAGAAAAGTATGATAGAGAATCCATCACAAGGCACATCACTCAAGGGCCAGTGAAGTATTTTATCGCTGGACTTTGCATTTTATATTCACTGTTTCATTTATATATCACCTTTAATCCCATGCCAGCGCTGCTACAGCGCTCTGTACACGTGGGCATTGGTTTTGCCTTAATTTTCTTAATTTTCCCCGCAAGTAAAAAAAGCAGCCGTCAGCGCGTTGCATGGTATGACTGGATTTGGTTTGCTCTGTCATTGTCTGGCATGGCTTATCTGATATATGAATATCAAGATATCGTGACCTCACGTGGCGGTATGGCCAATCAGATGGATGTGATATTTTCGCTGATTACAGTGGTCTGCGTATTAGAAGGCAGTCGCCGTATCACAGGTTGGATTTTACCGATATTGGCAGGCATATTCTTGGCGTATCCGTTTGTCAGCCATTTGGATTTTATGCCCGATAGGCTGCTGACGCGTCCTTATGACATGGGTGATATCTTTGGTCAATTATTCCTAAAAACCGAAGGCTTATACTCTGTTGCGATTGGTGCATCGGTCACTTTTATCTTCTTATTCATTCTTTTCGGTGCATTCTTAGCGCGCTCGGGAATGGGACAGCTGTTTAATGATTTGGCATTGGCAATTGCGGGTCATAAAAAAGGTGGTCCGGCAAAAGTAGCGGTGATTTCTAGTGGTTTTATGGGCAGTATTAATGGCTCTGCTTTGTCAAACGTGGTCAGTACTGGTGCCTTTACCATTCCGCTCATGAAAAAGGTTGGTTACCACAAAGATTTTGCCGGTGCCGTTGAGGCAAGTGCCTCTGTTGGCGGGCAAATATTACCGCCAATTATGGGCGCGAGTGCCTTTATCATGGCGGAGACAACAGGCTTGCCGTATAGCACAATTGCGTTGGCAGCCTTATTGCCAGCGATATTGTATTATCTGGGCGTCATTGCGCAAGTGCATTTTCGCGCTGGTCGTCGTGATCTAAAAGGTATCGCTAAAGAAAGCTTACCAGCTGTCAAAGAGGTCTTAAAAGCCCGCGGTCATATGCTGCTACCGATTGTATTTTTGATTTTCTTATTAATCAGAAATGTGCCCGTTGGTTATGCAGCGGCTTATACCATTGGTTTTACCGTCTTGGTTAGTATGCTGCGTAAAGAAACTAGGATGGGTTTCTCTGACATTTTGGGTGCATTAGAAGATGGCGCACGCCAGTCGCTAGCGGTAATGGCTGCTTGTGCAGTCGTCGGTATTATCATCGGAGTCGTGAGTCTAACTAGCTTTGGAACGGTGATGACCTCATCAATTGTCACACTTGGTGCAGGGTCGTTATTTTTCACGCTCATTTTGACCATGCTTGCCTCGATGGTATTGGGCATGGGACTACCGTCTATTCCTGCCTATATTATTACAGCAACGATGGCAGCACCAGCCTTAGCTGGCTTTGATATTCCAATTTTATCAGCGCATATGTTTGTTTTTTACTTTGGTATCTTTGCCAATATTACACCGCCTGTGTGTCTAGCCGCCTTTGCTGGTGCGGGCATATCCGGTGGCGATCCGATGAAGACAGGGTTCTTATCGCTCAAACTGGCGCTAGCTGGATTTATCGTGCCGTTTATGTTTATCTATAATCCAACGATGCTGATGATAGATCCAACGGGCTTGGCAGTAACGGCCAAAGATTTCCCATTGCCTCCTATTATCGATATCATCGCAGTGGTAGTGACTTCGGTCACGGGCGTTATCGCCTTAAGCTCAGCGCTGGAAGGGTATTTTAAAGGTGTCATGAATCCAGTAACGCGTATTATCTTGGCCATTGGTGCCTTATTGTTGATTTATCCTGAGCTTACCACAGGTATTGCAGGCGGCATTATTGTTCTGGGTATTGCTGTATTTAATATAAAAACAGCTGCAAAGCCAACGCCAACTTTAACCGTTTAAAGCGTTGAGTTTTAAAGCTTTAAAAATCTATCAAAACTAAAAAAAGGGTGAATAACAGAATCTGTTATTCACCCTTTTTACATGCTTCGCTTAATTTTTCAGCTTTAGCTTATTAAAGCCTGACATTTAACAGCCCAATTTGCCTTCTGCAGCCAATGCCTTTTTACTACGAATTGGCGCTGGGCAGTCTTCGCCGTAGTACTGACGATCGGCAAAGTAGCTTGAGCGTACCATAGGACCTGCCCAAATATTAAAGAAGCCAATCTTTTTACCGTAGTCCATGTAGCGTTGGAACTCGTCTGGATGCACATAGCGATCTACAGGCGCGTGGTTTTTACTAGGTTGCAGATACTGACCAACCGTAATCATATCCACGTTATGCGCTTTTAGGTCATCAAGCAAAGCATAAATCTCTTCTTCAGTCTCACCAAGACCGACCATAAAACCACATTTGGTGGCGATATCAGGGCGACGTTCTTTATAGAGCTTGAGCAAATCTAACGAATGCTGATAGTCAGAGCCTGGACGGAAGGCTTTATACAGGCGCGGCACGGTTTCGATGTTATGGTTAAAGACATCTGGCGGTGTTTCAGTTAACAAGTCTAATGCTACTTCCATACGACCACGGAAATCTGGTACCAATATTTCAATGAGGCAATTCGGGCTAAGTGCGCGAGATTCATTGAGCACTTCAACGAAATGCATCGCGCCGCCATCTTTTAGATCGTCACGATCCACAGAGGTGATTACCGCATACTTAAGCTGCAAACCTAAAATAGTCTCGGCAGTGTGACGCGGCTCATCTGCATCTAGCTCATTAGGACGACCATGACCGACGTCACAGAACGGACAGCGACGGGTACAGATATCACCCATAATCATAAAGGTCGCGGTGCCATCAGCGAAGCACTGCGGCAGGTTAGGGCAGGCCGCTTCCTCACAAACGGTATAGAGCTTTTGCTCACGCAAGGTGGCTTTGATACGAGCTACTTCAGCGGGCGAAGACATTTTAACCCGAATCCAATCTGGCTTTTTCTTGGCCTCGATGGTCGGAATCACTTTAATTGGGATACGGGCAACTTTATCGTAGCCACGTAGTTTTTCGCCTTGAATGGCTTTTTTAGGTTTGACCTTAGCAGCAGGCACATGTGTTTGTACGGCAGTTGTCATAATAAAGTATCTCTTAACCCTTTATAGTATAAGGGTTTATGGAATTATTAGAATGTGTTGTGAGTGAGGACATTATAGCAGAAACTTAGGGGCTAATTTTCAATGAATAATGTTTAACTGATCATTTTGAGGTGGATAATTAAGGCTACTATGGTTTGTCTCGCAACCATAGTTTTAAATATCTATATCAATATCCAACTCATTCAGGATTTCTATGGCAGCACGAAACGCTTCTTGAGTGGCAGGTGCCCCGCAATAAGGCAAGCTGTGCATTAATACTTCTCGAATCTCGGCGACAGTTGCACCGTTATTGATGGCACCTCGAATGTGTCCTTTAAGCTCAGTTGGGCTTTTTTGCGCAATTAAAAAGGCTATGGTGATTAAGGAGCGGTATTTGCGCGGCAGTACTGAGTCATCTTGCCATGTGCTGCCCCAAGCGTGTTCGATAATCCAGTCTTGTAATGGTTGGGTAAATCCAGTCGTGCTGTCAAGCGAGCGTTTGACATGCGCTTCACCCATCACCTCGGTGCGAACTTTGAGACCGTTTTGATAATTAGCGTTACTCTTTATATGGCTGTTTTCCCTATTTTTGTTTTCCATTGCACTACTATCCATATCATCATCCTTAATATTTATTCGTTTAATATATGGTTAATAAAAGCTGTTTTTTCAAGCGCTATTTTTTTTAAGTGATATTCTCTCTAAGCTATCGTATCAAGATGACATTTTATCAAATAATATCCTACAAAGCGTCTAGCAGGCACAGCGTATTTATTTAATCATAAACCGAGCGGTGCTTGACTAAAATGACAAGCTGTATATCGATTGTGTAAGGCTGCTCAATCATATTGTTGATGGTACTATTTATATAATAAATGTTCAATATGAGCCCTTTACAACCGCTTTATGAGCCTTTTAAAGGCTGAGCCATTAACATTTAGAGCGTTTTAAGCTATGATTGCACCAATAATTATTCCATCTAGTATATAGACGCAGGCGGTCATGCTGACTACCCACGTAATGTACTAATACTCCCAACTGACGAGGACGACTATTGTGTTAGAAGCTTATCGTAAACATGTCGAAGAACGTGCTGAGCTAGGAACGGTTCCGCTACCACTGAATGAAAAACAAGTAGCAGAATTGGTTGAACTACTAAAGAATCCACCAGCAGGCGAAGATGCGTTCTTGATGAACCTGCTAGAAAACCGTATTCCTGCTGGCGTTGACCAAGCGGCATACGTTAAAGCGGCGTTTTTAGCAGCGATCCTTAAGGGTGAAACCTCTTCACCACTTATTAGCAAGCAAAAAGCTGTTCAAATCCTAGGCACGATGCAAGGTGGCTACAACGTTCAACCATTGGTTGCGGCACTGGATGACGCGGAAGTGGCACAAGATGCTGCTGAAGCGTTGAAAAAGACGTTGCTAGTGTTTGACGCGTTCAATGACGTGACTGAAAAAGCAGAAGCGGGCAATGCTATCGCTAAAGAAGTGGTTCAATCTTGGGCTGACGCTGAATGGTTCCTAAACCGTGATGCCGTACCAGAAAAGACCACTTACACGACGTTTAAAGTGACTGGCGAAACCAACACCGATGACTTGTCACCTGCGCAAGATGCGTGGAGCCGTCCTGATATCCCATTGCATTCATTGGCTATGCACAAAAACTCTCGCGATGGCATCACTGCTGACGAAGAGGGCGTTGTCGGTCCAATGAAGCAAATCGAAGCGTTAAAAGAAAAAGGTCATCCACTCGCTTATGTTGGTGACGTGGTAGGTACAGGCTCTAGCCGTAAGTCTGCAACCAACTCAGTATTGTGGCTCATGGGCGATGATATCCCTAACGTGCCGAACAAACGTGGCGGCGGTCTAGTACTTGGTAACAATATTGCACCTATCTTCTTTAACACCATGGAAGATTCTGGCGCATTGCCAATCGAAAAAGTAGCCGTTGATAACCTAAACATGGGTGATGTGTTTGACATCTATCCGTATGAAGGCAAAATCACTAAGCATGATTCTGATGAAGTACTGTCTACGTTCAAATTGAACTCACCAACTTTGCTTGATGAAGTTCGTGCTGGCGGTCGTATTCCATTGATCGTTGGTCGTGGTTTGACCAATCGTGCTCGCGCGTACATGGGTCTTGGACATTCAGATATCTTTGCTAAGCCAGAAGAGCCAGTTGATACGGGTAAAGGTTTTACCTTAGCGCAAAAAATGGTCGGTAAAGCTTGTGGTCTAGAGGGCGTACGTCCGGGCATGTACTGTGAGCCTAAAATGACGACTGTAGGATCGCAGGATACGACTGGTCCCATGACTCGTGATGAGCTAAAAGATTTGGCTTGCCTAGGTTTCCAAGCCGACCTAGTGATGCAGTCATTCTGTCACACTGCCGCTTATCCAAAGCCAGTTGACGTTGAAACTCAGCACACACTACCTGACTTTATCATGAACCGTGGCGGTGTCAGCTTACGTCCTGGTGATGGTATCATTCATAGCTGGTTGAACCGTATGCTACTTCCAGATACCGTTGGTACTGGTGGTGACTCGCATACGCGTTTCCCAATGGGTATCTCATTCCCAGCAGGTTCTGGTCTAGTGGCATTTGCAGCAGCGACTGGTGTTATGCCACTTGATATGCCTGAATCTGTCCGTGTCCGCTTCGTTGGCGAACGTCAGGCTGGTATCACGTTGCGTGACCTAGTACATGCGATTCCTTATCAAGCGATTAAAGAAGGTCTATTGACCGTTGATAAGAAAGGCAAAATCAACGAGTTTAATGGTCGTATCTTAGAGATCGAAGGTCTAGAAGACTTGACCGCTGAGCAAGCGTTTGAGCTATCTGATGCCTCAGCTGAGCGTAGTGCTGCTGGTTGTACCATCACTTTGTCTGAAGCGTCAGTGACTGAGTACTTAAACTCAAACATTACCCTTCTAAAATGGATGATCTCAGAAGGCTATGGCGATGCGCGTACTATCAGCCGTCGTATCGAGCAGATGCAAGAATGGCTAGCGAACCCAAGTTTATTGCGTGCTGATGCTGATGCAGAATACGCTATCGACATGACTATCGATATGAGCACCATCAAAGAGCCTATCCTTTGCTGCCCGAACGATCCAGACGATGCAAAAACATTGGCTGATGTCGCTGGCGATACCATTGATGAAGTATTCATTGGTTCATGTATGACCAACATCGGTCACTTCCGCGCTGCGGGTAAACTGCTACAAGACGTACCAGCAGGTAGTTTGAAAACTCGTCTATGGATTGCGCCGCCGACTAAGATGGATGCGCGTCAGTTGATGGAAGAAGGTTATTACAACATCTACGCTCAAGCCGGCGCTCGTACTGAGATGCCAGGTTGTTCACTATGTATGGGTAACCAAGCACGTATCGCACCGAAGTCTACGGCGGTATCGACGTCAACTCGTAACTTCCCGAACCGTTTGGGTCAAGGCGCTAACGTATACCTAGCTTCTGCAGAGCTTGCAGCCGTAGCAGCGGTACTTGGTAAGTTGCCAACCAACGAAGAATATCAGCAGTACGCTGGTATGCTTGATAGCATGGGCGAGGAAGTGTATCAGTACATGAACTTCGATCGTATGGATTCTTATACTGAAGAAGCCGACAAAATTAACGTTGCTCAGTTGACCTAATATTTGCTTTAAAGCTAATTAGTAAGATAAAAATAAACCCCGTATCGTGATGATGCGGGGTTTTTCGTTATGTTAAAAGTTCAAAAATATCAATAAGTGTTTGCAAACTTTTATTGAGTAATTATAATGCAAGCTGCTCATTAATTCTTAATCAGCGACTTTCACCTTTAGAGACTAAAAATGACAAATCCGATAGAAAGTAGAAGTATGCTTGATAAAGCGACGCCGCCACCTTTGAACAACTCTGTAATGGCTAATAATCATAGCGCTGAAGCAAACTATGGCATCATCGACTGGTTCAAAAAAGGCCTGAGAAATTATACCAATTTCTCAGGTCGCGCAAGGCGCAAAGAGTATTGGTATTTTTTTCTAGTACAGATGGGAGTGGTCATCATTGCTATGATACTAGATGCCATCATATTCAGCTCAGAGACAGGTTTATTTTATATAGTCGCAGCGCTGGGTTTATTTCTGCCTGGGCTTGCCGTCACTATCCGCCGCTTACATGACACGAGCCGCTCAGGATGGTGGTTTTTGATAGGCGTTGTCCCACTGATAGGCTCCATTATACTACTGGTATTTTTAGCAAGCGATACCAAGCCTGAAATCAATCAATGGGGCCCGCCAGCAAAATAATCCGTTTGAAAACAGGTGCCAATCGTTAATAGAATTGCTTATACCTGTTTACAAATGTGATAACTGATTTTTTAACCTATCTTCTGTATAATATAAGGGCAGGCGGAAACCGTGGCTCTGTACTGAATCTATTTTTTCTATCTCGGGACGGACCGATACTTTGATAGGCACTTTTTGTTTACGCTCAAGTGCTCTGGAGTCTTGGTTGATTACTTTATCCCCACTCAAACGTCGTATCGTCTATGTGACTATCTTCGAGATTATCGCTATCATTTCTTCTACTTTCGTATTGATGAAGCTGAGCGGTAGCGACGCGGCAGAATCCTTACCAGTTGCTGTGATGGTGTCATTAGCAGCGGTGATTTGGAACTTCTTATACAATACAGCTTTTGAAGCGTGGGAACGTCGTAAGCAGGTGGCAAAGCGTACCTTACTCATTCGCAGTGCGCATGCATTAGGATTTGAAGGCGGATTAGTATTGATTTGCTTACCGCTATATATGATTTGGTATGACGTTGGTTTAATCAAAGCCTTTATGATGGAAGCGGCGTTACTGCTATTTTTCTTGGTTTATACCTTTATCTTTACCTTGGGTTTTGACAAGATATTTACCTTACCGCATCACTATAAGACAGCCTCTGATTCTTAAGAGTTAAAAGTGTTACTTAAAGATATGCTTAATACAGAATTTTCTTGATATTGTATGACCCTAAAAAAAAGGCTGCCATTAGGCAGCCTTTTTGATGATAGCGCAAAACAGAGTGTTATAAGGTTATTATTTACCTTGATAAACTGGCTTACGTTTTTCCATAAATGCAGTAATACCTTCTCTAAAATCATCCGTTTTGGCAAGCATGGTCTGTTGATCTACTTCCATATCGAGCGCTTCATTGAGACCCATATAAGCGTGCGTGTTAATCATATGCTTCATTGACGCCAATGCTTTTCCGGGCAGATTGCTCAGGCGCGTTGCTAAGGCTAATACGCTAGCATCCAGCTCGTCGCTACTGACCACATCATTAACCAAGTTTAAGCGTGCCATATCTTCCGCTTTGAGTTTATCGCCAAGCATGACCATCTCAGTGGTTTTTGCCACACCGATCAATTGATTTAGTAAATAAATGCCGCCAGCATCTGGTATTAGACCGATATTGACAAAGGCTTGCACGAATTTGGCATTATCAGCGGCTATGCGAAAATCACAAGTCAGTGCCAAGTTCATGCCAGCACCTGCCACTGCGCCTTCTAATTTAGCGATAATAGGCTTATGGATATTACGCAACTTTAAGCTAATCTCAGCGACTTCGCCAACCATAAAATTTAGCTTATTCGACAGCGCCTCGCTTTCCATGCCGTTTTCTAACATCTCACCGATATGCCCGCCACTTGAAAAGTTATTGCCTGCGCCTTGCAGGATGATGACTCTGACGTCTTTATCTTCATCTGCATTCGTCAATGCATTCATCATGGCATCTTTTAGCACTGTGCTAAAGGCATTCAGTGTTTTGGGATCGTTCATCGTGATGGTTGCGATATAGTTTTCTACTTGATATTCGACGAGAGGTTGTGACATGGTTGATATCCTTAATTGAGTTTTCTATAAAACGTTTTTGGTAACACTAGCTATTGGCAGTAAATGTGACAAATAATGCAATGCCAAATACTATAGCAGTTTGAGCTTATTATAAAAGCAGGATCTGTGCGCGCTTAAGACATGATTCAGGTATGGTGTTTTTTGCTACTATCATATTGCTAAAATTATTAAACCTACCATTCAAAAATAAGGCTACTATCTGTAGAAAGGTTGAATTATGCTAAGGCATGTCCTCAATTTAATCGAGCATTCTCTAAATGGGCTAAAAATGGCTAAATTCTGCCAAACTGCGTCAACTAGCTGATGAATATCTAGATATTATTTGTGCTATTTTCCTTGTTTGGCGGCAATTTATCTCATTTTTTTCACCATTTTTACAATGAAGACACGCTCTAGAAGGCAGGTTTTAAAGACTGATTTTTTATTTATTAAACCAACAAGGAAGTGGTTATGCCAATTATTCATGTCAATAATGTTGAACTTTATTATGAAGACAGCGCGCCAAACGATAAGCAAAAACCCATCATGGTATTTGCCCACGGTCTGCTGTGGAATACGCACTTATTTGATAAGCAAGTCGAGTATTTTAGAGCCGGTTATCGCTGTATTACGTTTGATTTTCGGGGACAAGGTCAGTCTGAAATAACCAAGTCTGGCTATGATATGGAAACCTTAACCGAGGATACATTGGCATTATTAGAGGCACTAGATATTCATAAGTGCCATTTGTTAGGGTTGTCGATGGGCGGGTTTGTCGCCCAGCGTGTCGCACTCAAACGCCCTGAGCTATTGCTGTCGCTTACCCTGTTAGAGACTTCTGCTGATCCTGAAGATCCCAAAAATGTGCCGCAGTATCGTAAGCTGGTCAAAGCCATTCGTTGGCTGGGTCTCAAACGCGTGAGTAACAAGGTCATGCCTATTATGTTTGGCAATACTTTTTTGACAGATAAGTTGCGTAAGTCTGATCGTAAGCAGTGGTTAACGATGCTACAAGGCAATCGCAAAGGCGGAGTCATTAAGGCAACCATGGGTGTCATTGAGCGGTCAGGCACCTACGATCAGCTAGGAAGTATTACGGTGCCGACATTAATTGTGGTCGGTGATGAGGACACAGCAACCCCTTATTCAAAGGCTGAACGTATGCATTTTGCGATAGCAGGGTCTAAATTGGCAGTGATCAAGGGCGCTGGTCATACCGCCACCGTAGAAGAGCCTGAGCAGGTCAATCGAGTGATTAACACCTTTTTAGCGGACTGTGTCTAATTTTGAGTTGGTCTTGAAATAGCCCTAAATAAGGCATCGTTTTAATAGTAATAGAGTGATGAAATCTTTGTGCTAAAAAAAGCCGTTATCTTGAATGTGATAACGGCTTTTTTATTGAGCGCATGTAAGAGAGTGCATTTAAAACATTAATTAAAGAGCGGTAATATTAAAATTTCTATTTATAACCGTGCCGTATAGTCATTATTACCGTCATCAAGGGTGCCACATGCCTCGGCACGATTGACGATCTCTGTTGCCCACGCGCGATGGGTAGCAGGCTCTAGCATCGTATTATTATATTTAAACACCGCTTTTGCCTCGCTATGCAAGATTGCTTGCGCCTCATCTAAAATGCTCAATGGTACGCAATAGGCTTGTTGCACCAGCGCAATTTGGCTTGGATGAATGACTGTTTTGCCGACCAATCCTAAGCTAACATCGCGGGTTAGCTCTTGCATAAATAGCGTTGGCTGGTCCAAATATTCAAAGACGGGCGCTGTTAAATAAAAGCCATGCGGCACAAAGCAGCCGAGCAGCTGATAGGCAAGGGTGCCGATAGGAGTATCATAAACGATGCTGTTTTTGGGACGGCGCAAACGCAATGCTGCAAATAAATCATTGCCACCGATACGCAAGGCAAATACAGGTTGGCTAAAAGCTTCTTTAAAACCAATGGCCAATTCCTGATTATGATGTGGATTAAATAGCGCTGCGGTTTCAAGCGTTGGCATCAATAGTTGCTCAGTACTCAGATTTTGACAAGCCATACGCCAATTGGATAGGCTATACATATCGACTTTTGGCATAACAAAGCCATCAATCAAATCGATATGGTCAAAACCTGAGAGCTGCTCTAACATCGCTGGGTGACGCGGGCGTATAAATACCAGCGGGCGTGTTGGTTGCTCAATCTGAATGTCGGCATGTTTTGATGGGTCATTGATGCTATCGACATGCGTCGCCCATGTATGCAGCAACGTTTGCAAGCGCTCAAGTGCCAGCTCAACATCATTATGGCTAACCGCATCTTCTAGGCAGATGATAATACTATTAATCGTTGGTAATTTATCACGCTTAATGACTTGCCAAATATCTTGGCGAGTTGCTGGCATGTATAGGCTAGCCCCCAACTGATACGGGTGATGCGCATGTGGTTTGAGCATCGCATGACGCTCAGTAATAAGGTGAGCGTAAGACTGGGTGTTTTGATAAAGAGTAGACTCGTTGTTTTGCATATCTGACATAATTGGCATCATCAATAGTGATAAGTGAATGGTTATAAAATCTAAGAAGTATCATCAAGCGGTATGGCTTAGCAGCAATGATTGCAAACCAAAAATACGTTTGGTAATGTCAAATTCGTTTAGCCGACAAGAAGGAGTACTTGTACTTTTTTCTTTCGCTGCTTTGATTTTGAGATGGGTCTGGTTTATAAAAACCGCGAGTGTAGCAATGATTAATGGTCTTCGCTACGTTGCTTGATAAGCGTGATGGCTTGATAGGGATGTATTTTATCACCTAATACACTAACAATGATATTTCGCTGGGCACATAAATGTCTTAGCAGTATGGTATCAGGATGATCAGCGCTGGCTAATAGTATGCGTTCAGGGTCACGGCGCAATATCGCCCGTGTTGCCTCTGCAATCGTTGGCTTAATGCGGTTACGATTGGTGATAGCGTAGTCTGCTGCCAGCTTGTCGATTAAAGCGGCTGTCTGATAGCGCGGCTGCTGAAACGTCGGCAAGCATTGCAAAGGTGGGGCTAATGCACGGCACGCTGCATCGATATGAGCGATGAAAGCTAAGCTATGGTCGACCTCAATTAAGTTATCATAAAACACGCTGCGGTGTAGCCCTAATGCTGGCTCGGTATATAAGCTACGTGATATAAGCCCCGACACCGTACTATTTAATAGTCCTGAAGGAATCAGCCAGTCATCGATACTAGCTGCAAGCCAAGCAACGCCAGCTGGATCAGCCAGCGTTAATAAGGGAATAACACCTGCACCTTGATGAAAGATATTGGCAAAGTTTGCATGGCTAGGATCGCTAAATTTTTCTAAACTATGAGCAAGCTCTTGATAAATCGCGCCTTTGCCTGTCCAGCCGTCAACAAATACGATAGGACTGTCTGGATGAGCATTCAATATCATTTGTAACGCAACTGGATCAAGTCCGCGGTCGCGAATGATGCTGATACCATAATGCACGCTCGGTAAAGCAGAGCTGCTATTAACGTCTGCTAATGCACGCTGCAACAAAACGCCAACTGGCAAACCTGCGCGTACCAAACTGACTAAAACTAATGGACGTTCAGCATTCACAGTATGTTCATTTCGAGATTTTTGAAAAATATGATGTAGTGTATAAGCCAAATTAGCAATATCAGTGGCAGTCCTCTCAGTTCCTTGCTCTAATGCTTGCGTGTATAGCTGCTCATGCATAGCAGTAGGCGCTTGCTCCAAGGTCAACATATCAGAATAATGGCGTTGCCCACTTTGAATAAGTGCTTCTTTTTGGCTCACAGGCACATCGGCGACCGCGTCTTTAGCGACTATATCGAGCAGTACGGTCACATCACTGGCAAGATAGCTGCCTGAGCCATATGCTGCTAATTTTTGAACATTAGGGTTTGTTATATGATGGGTCATAAAATAATTTCTACTTCTATAAACGGCGGCGATTATTGTTTTTATTTAGGAGAGATTAAGTGTTTAGAATGACTGAGAGCTAAGTCGTTCATGTAACTGACCATGATTGGGCATACCATACCAGTCAAGCAGCTGTAAAAATGGTAAATCAGCCAGACTGTCACCAAAGCCAAAGCTTGGTCGTTGACTGTCTAAATGATTAGCTAACAAGAACTGTACCGCATGGCGCTTATGAACTGCGTGCGGCAATATCGCTAGGTTATTCGCATTCACGTGCACATAAAAATCCTGCTCAAAGTCTCGTACTAACGTTGGCAGTTTTGCAGCGAGATCTACTAATGCTTGATGGTCTTTTTGCGCATGTTTGATAGCCAGATAAATGGTTAATTCTTTATTATCAGCGCCATTACTAAAGCTATCGATATGTGGTGTAAAGACCAGCTGGCTACTGTCATTTTTGCTGTGATTCGCGAATAGCTGGCTCAGCTGCTGCAATTTTTCTTGCAATGGCGCAAGCTTGCTATACATATGCTGCTGCCATTCGCTTAGTAACTGCCCATCAGACGTCAAAATAATCGCACCATGAGTCAAAACTTGCCAGCTATCAAAAGGCAGTTTTACGCGCTGGATTTCACTGCGGTCGCGTGCCGTCACTACGATTAGATCAGTGCTAGCAAGTAGCCAGTTAAAAAACGTGGCTTGGCGCTGACTCATAAAACTTAATGGCTCGCCTTGTTTGTTAACGGTTGCGCAAATCAATTTTTCAGCTTCAGTGGTGGGTAAGTCCCATACGTCAATTTTACGCTGAGTTTGAAAGAGCGTATCGTCCAAATCCATTAGCGCGTAAGGCTTAACGATATCAGGATTGGCTTGAAAAAATGGGGTGGTCATAAAGGTGTCCGTAAGGGTTGAATGTGAAAAGCAGAGCGGGATTTAGAGGATGGTTTTAAGAGGACAGTTCTTATAAAATAATTTACAGCGTCGGACTCACCACCAATACATTATCCAAACCTTTCCACATAGCATCAACGCTATCGGTGGACGTTTCCACACACAAGACAATCAAATCCCAATCGCTAGGTGTAACGTTATACGCAAAGTTGGTCATACCAAGCCCATAATTATCATTAAAACTTAGCATCGAGGTAATTGCGCCACCAAGCGCAATCGGTGAACGGGTTAACGCACTAAAATTAACCGTATTCTTACTATTCTCTACATGCGTATGTTGCGCAAGCCATTCCGCCAATAAAAACGGCAACCAAACAAACTCATTACTGCCCAATACTAAGATACGCTGTGGCAACTGTTCTTTCTCAAACGGCTCTTTCTCAGGTTGAGCTTGCTTGTTAAAAACGTTAAAGGCAGTTTGAAACCTCAAAAGATAATGATCAAACCCATCGGTGCTATCTAGGGTTGGGAAACGTCCCCAATTGCCAGTATTACCTAGCGCCTGACTGCCTGCTTCAGTTGTATCAACCGACGGCATCGTGATCGGTTCAGGATTGGGCGCATCCGTCCAAGTCCATGCACCAGACAGTAGATGATGGCGTTGAAAGTGGATATTAGGCAGGCGTTTTGCGATTTGGTCAGATACAGCTTCATTGGCATCGGCTGCATGCTGTTTCTGGTTTAAAGACCAATCAACCAAAGTGGTAAGATGTACTTGCTCTAGTTGGTCAAGTCCTGCGTTACGAAGGGCAGTGACGACATTGACGCAAGTATTGCCTGTCGATGCTTCATCATCCACCATAATCAAGGTCTTGCTCGCTAATAACTGCGCTTGGGTCACTGTATCTGCACTTTGATAAATGAGATGCTGGCTGGCATGACTATGGTCTTCGCTGAAAGTGGTTAATAAAGAGTCGCTGCTACTGTCCTTATTGTCATCATGTTGCGCATGCCGCGTAGAGTTCAATAGTAAGGCTTTGGGGTAACGCGTTTGTAGCGCTTGATGTACCCCCGCAGATAAGCCAACCGCCGTCTCTGCCATACCGATGACTAAAATCGGCTCAGGCAAATCGCTAGGAACCAAATTCGCCAAGTCAGTAAAAGCATGACGCATGGTACTAGGAGCCACTGGAATATGACGACCTAATACTTTTGAGACAAACAAAAAGGCACGTTTTGGGTTAATGCGTTGTGCAAATCCAAGTAAGTCTTCTAATTGATAATCATTACTTGGTTCTGCCCCATTTTTCGTAGTGGCTGAATTGGTTTGATAGGTTAAATCAAGATTGCCGCGTGGTAGGGTAATGGTGCAGACATAGCTTTTTTTCATGGAAATACTGTTTGTAGTCATATAAAGGTTTCAACGTTATTGAGTGCTAAAATCGTAGTGTTTCTTTTGCAAGGTTTAGTTCTTGAGCTTTTTCTTGAAGTACCAGTTTTACAGATTCAGGTAAGTGAGTGTATTTGTCAGGATGAAAATCTTTGATCTTTAACCTATAAGCTCTACGCATTTCTTCGATAGTAGCTCCTTCTAACAAACCAAGAATCTTTAATGCTTTTAGATTATCAGAAGCTTCTGTAGGTTTGTCTTGGTTTTTAAGGGTTTCAAAACCAGAGTAAACATCCTCTAATATTTCATTGCTAATGCCCATTAATTTGCTCAGATTTTTAATCTCTGCTAGACCTTTTTCTATATGCAACCATTTTCCTGACTCTAGGTTATTGATTATTATCCGAGCTGATGCATAGAAAACAGTATTCTTGTCATTAGTAGTATTTGCTCTATTATTGAAATCCTTAACACATTCTCTCAAATCTATTGAAGTACCTGATAAGATTTTCATTTGATTTTTTAAAAAATCTCGTTCTTCTGGATTGCTTTCTATGTGATTTGAAAAAACATTTTTGATAACTTTGATATTGTCTTTGGACCAAGATTTTGAATCATTAGAATCACCTTTTTTTATGGAGTAGTAAGCCAAGATTTTTATTGTAGGAATGAACCATTCCATAAGTAAAAAAGAGCTAGAGCTTATACGAATTTCCTCTTGAGATTTGAGTTTATCGAGAATAACGCCATCCTTTAAAAGCGTAATATTAAACTCTAAGGTGATATCTTTATTTCTAGGCAAAATTAAAGCATTGATAGGCACACTTATTGAGTAAGGACCATTATTATCGTTATTGCGAGCACCAGTTATAAAGTTGCCTTCTTCATCATTAAAAATATCATAATAACTTTTTACATTTTGTCCCTGATAAGCAAGTTCAAGAATAACAACTTCTGTTCCATAAGGAATAGTATCCATACTTAAGTGTAGATACTTGCCCTCTAGCTTCGTAGTGTAGGAATAGTTTCTAGTGGCAGTATTATCTGAAACACTTTCATCATCATTTGACAAAGCACCTATTATGAAAAAAACAGCAACTAAAATTATTATATAAATCATATCTATTTGCTTACTTTAGTTATTAATTTTTATTGGAATTTTTTCTTACATTTGTACTAAAATTTTTGCTTTGTATATATAGTTTGAAATAAAAAAGGTGCAAGTATAGTCAGTCTATAATAAAAGAGATACAGCCCATATCCTGAAACAGTTTTGGTAAATTATTCTCCATCCACCCTTGGCGTAGAAACTTAGCCTGTGCCCACTTTTTCTCGATAGGGTTTAGAT
>CAJHAA010000017.1 GCA_904846265.1 Psychrobacter immobilis
GGATAGTCGCCCAACGCTTCTATCAGCATGCGAACGGCGCGTTCTTTAATCTCAGGAGTGTAGGTTTGTTTTTTCATTGTCGTATTCTCTCAGAATGTTGAGTCTCCGACAATCCCGGGGCGGTTCACCTTATTCTTTCGATACATCTGTTATTGAACATTTAAGTTATCCAAAAGACTTAAGATATCATGATATTGAAATCTTCAAAGAAAATTTAAAAGATAGAATAAAAAAGACTTATAAGGCATATGAAAATGACCCTGAAAATTACTCCACCTTCTTAAAAAACTATGGTGCTTTTAAAGCTCCATTAATTACCGAAGAAACAGTTTCTGTTGATAGATATGTATTAGATACTCTTAAAGATCTTCAAGTATCTGTCAGTCGCCTCTCTCATTCTATGAGCTCTAAACCCATAAACTACAACAACAAAACTCAGTTTATAAGAAATGCGTCAGCACACCAACTAGATTTTTATGGTCATGAAGAACCCAATATTTTAGAGTTTTATCTTGACGGAATTAGAGATAAAGACGAGTTATCTATAAACCTACAAGATGTCTTAGCGGAATTTAGTTTTCTTATAGAAAAAGTAAGTTTTAACTCAGGGAAGCTCTTTATTAAAGTTAAGAGTAGTAGTCACGAGGATCTTGATATTGTTGGAGAAGTAATCTCTCAAATAGAAGGGTTAGGTTATGAGATAGATGAGTTAGATCATAATATATATAGACTATCTGAAGGTAGGGGATAGATTAATGACTCCAAAAGAGTTCGAACAGATAGTTGGTCGCATAATCTCAATTATGGTTAAATCAGGTGACGAAGTAGTTTGGAATGATAAAATTCCTGATCCTGATAACTCAAAGCAGATCAGACAAATCGATATTGCGATTAATCATGACGGTTTAAAAAGTCATATTGAGTGCAGGCATCATAGCGCACCCCAAGACGTAAAATGGATTGAAGAGTTAATAGGTAGAAAGTTGAGTCTCGATGCTTCTGCGATGATAGCGGTATCTAGCTCAGGTTTTACCGAAGGTGCAACTAAAAAAGCTGAAAAACGTGGTATTTTTCTTCATACTCTAACTGAACATTCACCTGACATAGCCCATACATGGGGTCGTCGATCTAAGTTTGAGATTGGATATTATGGTTTTCATCCCTTAGATATACAGCTAGTATTTGATGAGTTACCAAAAGCCAGTCTTCAAGAAGTTGCAAGCGCCTTCAAAGTTAAGAATGATTTCATCGAGACCACTTTTAATGAGCTAAAATACGCAATAAATGGAAATGAAGATATAAAGGCTTTCCCATATGATTTACAAGTAGAAATTGATGCTGGATGTATTGATTTATTCGATAAAAGTATTAAAAAAGTTAAGGTGAAAGCGACAACTTATTCTATGAAAGAGGTTGTAGAGCTTCCATCGCTAATGACATTTTCGCAAAGCTCTCATGACTATCAAGATTTAGCTAGAGTTGAAAGATCAGATGCTCATAATTCGGAAATGATTTTTGCAGGATCAAGAGTGAAGATACAAATTGACATAACCAAAATATTGAATATAGAAAGTAACAAAATTTTTTCAGGTCGTATCGATTTGGGTTTACGTCGAAAAACTCAAATTCCTGAAGTAGAATGTATAGGTAGTGCTGACCATGAAATATCACTTTATGATGTCGGTTTTAGTGTGAGCGATTTATCTGGTAATGCGTTGTAATTTGATTTACTCACTCACGTTCCAAGTTACTATTTACAGTCTCTCTCTGAGCCCCAGCAATCAACTCACGCACCCGAGCACTTTCCCTCAGCACACAAGCATCATAAGCAGAGAGCGGTTCGGACTCTTGCTCTTTTTCCTTATCTTGCTTGGCTTTTTCTGCTAAATACTTTTCAAGTTTATCGGCTTCAGAATCGCTCATAGTTTATCCCCCATATAATTTTTACCCTATAAAAAACGGCACTGAAATCAGTGCCGTTTTATCAGTCGTGACAATGTAAATCCTAATCACGACTCCTCAAATACTGACGCAGCACATTATCAATCCCAGCTTAAAATCACTTTACCACATTGCCCACTTTCCATGATATCAAAGCCTTCTTGAAAGTCATCAATGTGCATGCGATGGGTAATGATGGGCGATAGATCAATACCGCTAATCAGCATTTGCTCCATCTGATACCACGTCTCCCACATCTCACGGCCATAAATACCTTTTAGGGTTAATGCCTTAAAAATAATCTTGCTCCAATCCACCGTGGTGGTGTTAGGTAAAATACCCAAGAGAGAGATTTTAGAGCCGTTATACATATTACTAATCATCGAATCAAAGGCCTGAGGCGAGCCTGACATCTCAAGCCCAATATCAAAGCCGTGCATTTTTAACTCAGCAATGGCACCTTCGATGGTTTCCCCTTTGGCTGGGTTGATGGTCATCGTCGCGCCCATTTTTTTGGCAAGCGCTAGGCGATAATCACTGATATCACTGACCACAATATTACGCGCCCCTGCGAAGCGGCAAATCGCTGTCGCCATTGAACCAATCAGTCCCGCACCCGTAATCAGGACATCCTCACCAAGGACAGGAAATGAAAGGGCAGTATGCGTGGCATTGCCAAAGGGGTCCATAATGGCTGCCATCTCATCGCTAATACGCTCATCGAGCTTGATGACATTATCGGCAGGTATCACCAAATATTCGGCAAACGCGCCATCGCGGTCGACGCCCACGCCGATGGTGTTTTCACACACATGCAGCTTGCCACGGCGACAGTTACGGCAATGCCCGCAAGCGATATGTCCTTCGCCAGTGACTCGGTCGCCCAGTTCAAAGTGCTTGACGCCATCGCCTATTTCACTAATGATACCGACGTATTCGTGTCCGATGATCATCGGCGTCTTGATGGTTCGTTCTGACCATTCATCCCATTTGTAAATGTGCAAATCTGTACCACAAATGGCGGTTTTCTTAATTTTAATTTTAACGTCATTGATGCCAACAGTGGGTTCTGGCATGTCTTGCATCCAGATGCCTTTTTTGGCATGTGCTTTAACCAGTGCTTTCATACTTTTCTCTTATTTAACGGTGTTGTACTTAATGGTTGAATCTAGCGAGTGAATATCGAACAAATACCGAACGATGCTTAATCAATCACTTTCATTTGCTTGGCGACTTTAATAAAGGCGGTGATACACTTGTCTAGCTGCTCGCGAGTATGGGCAGCAGAGAGTTGGACACGGATGCGAGCTTGGTCTTTGGGTACGACAGGGTAGAAGAAGCCAATCACATAAATGCCTTCTTCAAGCAGCGCATCTGCCATTTGCTGCGAGACATTGGCGTCATAAAGCATAACCGCACAAATTGCCGATGCGGTGGGCTTGATATCGAAGCCTGCATCTTGCATTTTTTTCACAAAATAGGCGGTATTCTCATGCAATTTATCTTGTAGGGTATTGTCTTGCGACAGCATCTCAAACGCTTTTACCCCAGCCGCCGCTACCATAGGAGGAATGGAGTTTGAAAACAGATACGGGCGTGAGCGCTGACGCAACATCTCAACGATTTCTTTTTTACCTGTGGTAAAGCCGCCAATAGCACCGCCAAATGCCTTGCCCAAGGTGCCAGTAATCAGCTCAATATCACCACGTAGATTGAACAATTCAGTCACGCCGCCACCAGTGTGACCGACCACACCTGCTGAATGCGACTCGTCAATCATTACCATGGCATCATATTTTTGTGCCAACGCATAAATCTCATCCATTGGTGCGACATTACCATCCATCGAAAACACACCATCGGTCACAATCAAACGAAAACGCTGTGCTTGCGCTGCTTGTAATTGCGTCTCTAAATCTTGCATATCCGCATTGGCATAGCGATAGCGCGCGGCTTTACATAGGCGTACACCATCGATGATTGAGGCATGATTTAGCGAATCAGAAATAATGGCATCTTCACTGGTCAGTAGTGGCTCAAAGGCACCGCCATTGGCATCGAAACAGGCCGCATAAAGAATCGTATCTTCGGTATTAAAAAACTTAGAAATTGACGCCTCTAACTGCTTATGCAAATCTTGCGTCCCACAAATAAAACGCACCGATGACATGCCATAACCTGAGTTTTCGATGGCTTCGATAGCCGCCTTTTTAATCTCAGGGTGGTCAGACAATCCAAGATAATTATTGGCACAGAAGTTAAGCACTTCACGGCCATCAGTGATCTTGATTAGCGCATCTTGCGGAGAGGTGATCACGCGCTCATTTTTATACAGTCCTGCCGCGCGTATGTCGCTGATTTCTTGTTGTAGATGTTTCTGAAAGTCTTGATACATAAAGATTCCTTTTTTAATATTATTAGCGTTTGCATTGATAATGCAGATATTAGGACTGCTGATAGAACCAAACTATTTGCTTATTAATACGGGTTAAGCACAGATGTCTAAATACTGACGCACGACATTATCCATGCCTTGCTCCAATGATTCAATCGTAAATGCATGACCAATCGACACTTCAGCGATATCACTAAGCGCGAGCAAGTCAGCCAAATTTTCCAAATTCAAATCATGACCCGCATTGACGCGGATGCCGTTTTGATTAGCTAGATTAATACAGTCGCTAAAGCGTTGCTTGACCTCATCGAAATCAATATTGTCATCGCTCTTACCATTACTGTAGGCGCGCGCCCATTCTTCGGTATACATCTCGATCGTTTGTACATCGCTCTCGATGACGGCTTTGATTTGTTCGATATCAGGGTCGATGAACACCGCACAGCGCGTACCAAAGGCTTGCAGCTCTTTACTCAACGTTGATAAAAACTCATGATGGGTGATGATATCAAAGCCATGATCCGAGGTCAGCTGATCGTCACTGTCTGGCACGAGCGTACATTGATGCGGTTTTACTTCACGGATAATCTTTAAGAACTGCTCGTTTGGATTGCCTTCGATATTGAACTCAATCTCTGGGTAGTCCTTTAAAAATGCACTGATATCATAGACATCTTGATATCTGATATGACGCTCATCGGGTCTCGGGTGTACGGTAAAGCCTTTAACCCCTAGGTCAATCAGCTTTTTCACAAAGTACAATAAGTTAGGGTAGTCAGTGCCGCGCGAGTTGCGGATTAAAGCCAATTTATTCAAATTTACGCTAAATAATGTGCTCATAGTATTTCCTTTCTCATTGTTGTTATGGATATATTTTTGGTTATTAATGGCTAATAAAAATCGTTGGTATCAGCATACTTCTTATTCAATGCCTTTAAAATAGCATAAGTCTCTAAGTCTACCGTTCCTGTTGGGTTACGGGGTCTAAAATGCAGCTGAAAGGCATAGACGACATCGCGACTGGCTTTGTCCCATTCATCACTGCTATTAATTTGATAGCCATACTCGCGAAATTGCTGCTTCAGATCAGGTATCGTAGCCGCTGCAAATGCTTCTATATCCATCATCGCAAGCTTATCAGCATCATCATACCAAGCGCCGATGCCATATTGCTTATACAGTTGCTCCCAAGGAAACTTGGCACCGGGGTCTATCTTGCGCGAGGGTGCCATATCCGAGTGACCGATGATGTTTTTTGGTGAGATGTCATATCTGGCGGTGATATCTTGCACCAACTCCGCCACCTTTTTAATCTGCCACTCATTAAATGCCACATAATGGTCATAAGGATGATAGTCGAGTTCGCCATTCTTTAGCGCATCTTTATATTCAGGCGCAATCCCTGCATTGACAATTTCGATGCCGATAGAGGTATCGTTCAAGATGGTTCTACCCGCAAAGCCACCATCACCTGCATGCCAAGCGCGTTCGTTTTCTGGTACTAGATTATAAATTTTATCATCGTCATTATCTAACACTAGATAGTGCGCGCTCACCTTGCCTGTGGTCAGTGTATTGATCGATCGGTCATTATCTGACACCGTGTAGTGCAGCACAATGGTTTTGATGCGCTCGCTTTTGCCAGTGGCTTGATAGGTTTTACTATCCACGATGTAGCTTTTGGTGGTCGCTACTGGAGAAGTCGTGGTCACGCAGCCAATCAAGGGCAGTGTTAGGCCAAACGCTAAAAAGATATTTTTTACCATGAAATGCTCTGTGTGAATAAAGGTGAGCTTTGATATAGTCGTTTCAATATAATTTGGATACAAGGAAGGCGAGCGAAAGTACTACAAATAGTAGACTAAGCGAGCCTGATACCGTATCTGATTTATATAGGATTGACTATACTTGCCCTTATTTTTTTATTGATAGTAGATAGATGAGGTCGAGATATCTTTGAAAGCTTTTTTAATTCTTGCAAATCTTTTTAGCCAATACCTTTTTCCAACTGTCTTCTAAACACTCAATCGCAAGCCAAGGTTCAATGACTTCCGCTGCAAATTTTTCTTTTGAATTTGATAGCTGCCATAATGTCTCAAGTGTCGCAAAAGGATAGGGACGTTCGATTAAATAGACGGGCAAATCAGCGCTAATCATACCATCACGTACCACTTTGAAATACCAACCAGCGATACCTTGTTTGCTGACCCATGCCGCGATATTCGGTACTTTGGTAAACTGTCCAATTTGATCATTGATCTTGTAGCAGGGGCGGCGCGGTTGCACGATACGCAGTTGTAAATTATCAACATCATCTGTACTAGTAGCCGTATCACCATACTCAAAAACGTCACCAATGCAAACCGTAGACTCAGTCATTTCAGGTAGACCGTTGGCGGCTTCGGTCGTGAGGTTTTCGCCCAATGTACCGACGCGGACTTTTAGACCAAATTCTGCATTGATTTTGTCATAAGTTGCAGGTGCCAGTTGATGCACGGCTTTGAGTGGGCCGCCATGATGCTTGCGATCGGCTTGTTCATCAGTAATTAATCCCATGAAATTGACCGCGACAGGTGCGTTAATTGGCACTTTATCGATGGCACTCATTTCTTCACGAGTGAATGGCATGGCTTTGCCAGCGCGGACGCAGGTTAGATTGGCGATATGTAACGGCAGGGTTTGGTTAAAGTCGGCTACATTTTTTGGGGTAGAGGATGTTAGCGTTGCTATATTTATAGGTTCTAAGCTCATAGGTTTTCCTAATCTATAGGGATTTATTAGGGGAGAGGCTACTTTGATACTGGTATTAATAATGCGTATTATCTTAGCTTAATCATTCATCTAATGCTAAGCATTCAGCCGCTTAATATTTAGCAGTAGGTGAAAGGGTATTAGAACGGTAAATTTTAGACAAAAAAAGACCAGAATAGATATCTGGTCTTTTTGGTTTTCACAGCGTTATAAAAATAAATGAAATTATTTATTTTTATTGCGGCGACCAGCGGTTTTCTTTTCACGCGGTACAGCGACCAGCTCAGCCAATTGCTCAGGTGATGACCATAGACCTTCTAAGTCATAGAACTCACGGGCTTGTGGCGTCATCACATGCACGACGACAGCACCCAGATCAATCAATGTCCAGTCAGAGTCGATACCGCCTTCGCGACCAAGTGGCATAAAGCCCGCTTGCTTCGCTTCAGCGCCAACATTGTCAGCCATCGCGCGTACATGGCGCTTAGAAGTACCGTCAGCGATAACGATGCGTTCGGTTACGTCAGTCAAATCTTCTACATTCATTACGGTGATGTTCTTCGCTTTCATATCATCTAGAGCGGTCTCAACAACGGCTAAGCATTCTTTTAAGCGTTCTTCAGTCATGGTGTTGGTCATAAATTTTGATCTCTTGAATCGTCAATATTAAAAATAAAAAGGTAAATCGTCAATTTGCATGCGTTGGCATTGTCGAATGGACTAGATGTCGCCAGTCAGCTGTAGAGACTGGATGGGCAAAATGACAAAGATAAGGCGATTTTAACGGAATTGAGCAGCAGAATATAGCTGATGGGCGATAATATATTGATAAACAGCAGGATTTAGCCATTTAGCTAATGGATTGGGTGCAGTATTGTCTATGATATCATTTATTGGTGCGATAGATGTCATTTGCCTTGCCGCTGCGGATATTATATTCGATCGATTGTCTGTCGGCTGCAACTGTTGGCGTATCTGTGTACTGGATATCGTGGCGATAGGACGCGAGTCTATATAAATGTGGCCTTGATGGGCGTTTTTCAAGAGACGGCTATCGGTCAGTGCTTGAGAGGTGGGCTGTAATAAGTCAATCGGCGCATCGATGCGTAAAGATTGCAGCTGCGCAGGTAATTGGGCGTGCAAGTTCATCGTATCCTGCGCGACTAACGTTTTGTTCGCGCAATGAGACGTGGTTGCCAACAGGCGATTATTTTTATTATTAATATCAGACAAGTCATCACGATTAAACACCCAAAGACTGACATAATCCGTAAGCTCTAAACCGTTTTTCCATTTGCTCAAACTCAGCGCGCTATCCATACCGATGATGAATATTAGACTGTCATGCGGATAACGCTGGCGCAACGTGCGTACACTATCGATGGTATAAACAGGCGGTGTTTGCCACAGCTCAAGCTCATTAATTTGTAGCGGTGTATGGAGTGTCGCAAGCTTTAACATCGCCAGACGATGTTTAGGATCAGTACTTTTTTCTTTAAAGGGTGAGCGCGCATTGGGCAATAGTGACACGTGCAGCGCGCGCTGTTGCTGCTTGGCTAGCGGTAGCAAACGCTGATAAACAGTCATCGCCATTTGCAGATGACCCTCATGTACGGGATCAAATGAGCCGCCAAGATAAGCACGAATGGCTGGCGCAGGTGTATTTTTTTGAGAATTTTTGCTGGTATTTGGCATAAATAAATGCGTAAAAATAGATAAGAGGCACGTTGTCGTTGATGCATTTTATCCTTTTATCAGCGGACCTTTTTAGGTTAAATGCTTCGATGGTAGCGCTATTGTAGAGGGCAAGCGGGCATCTGTCATTAAAAGCGCTGAAATACTAGGTAAAATGAGCGCTTAGCTATCCGTGATGAAAATTTTTAAAAAAGTCAGTTATGAATATAGCCAATAAAAAACCGACCATCATGTTGATAGTCGGTTACTTATAGTGCAATTAGTCCTACATTTTAATGCAATTAAATCGCGTCGCTATGAGCTTGGATAGCGGTAAGGGCGATGGTGTAGATAATATCATCGACCAAGGCTCCGCGAGACAAGTCGTTTACTGGCTTATTCAAACCTTGCAGCATTGGGCCAACACTCACTACATTGGCGCTACGTTGTACGGCTTTATAAGTGGTATTGCCCGTATTGAGGTCTGGGAAAATAAAGACATTGGCTTGCCCAGCAACCGGTGAATCAGGCGCTTTTTGCTTGCCGACGCTCATGACAGAAGCGGCATCATACTGTAGCGGTCCATCGACTTTTAGGTGTGGCGCACGCTCGCGGACGATTTGGGTTGCACGGGTAACTTTTTCGACGTCCGCACCAGTTCCTGATGAGCCTGTAGAATAGCTAATCATCGCAACTTTTGGATCAATACCGAAGGCGGCAGCAGACTGTGCTGATTGAATGGCAATCTCAGCCAGTTCTTCGGCATTTGGATCAGGATTAATGGCACAGTCACCGTATACAACCACTTGCTCAGGTAGCAGCATAAAAAATACTGATGATACGAGCGAGTATTGCGGTGCGGTCTTAATCAACTGAAACGCTGGACGGACAGTATTGGCAGTGGTATGAATCGCGCCAGAAACGAGGCCGTCGACTTCGTCCATCTGTAGCATGGTCGTGCCTAGATATACGGTGTCTTTTAAGTATTCAGCCGCGACTTCTGCGCTGGTTTTACCTTTACGGCGTTCGACCACTGCAGTGATATATTTGCTCATATCAAGCGTGTCGGGGTCAATTATTTCAAGACCTTCAGGTAAAACTAAGTCAAGATTTTTAGCCACTTGCTCGACATCGCTACGCTTAGCGAGTAGTACACAGTTGGCGATACCGCGGCTTTGACAGATACAAGCGGCTTCAACGGTACGCGGCTCAGAACCCTCTGGTAGCACGATGCGTTTTTTGGCGTCTTGTGCTTTTTTAACCACTTGATGACGGAATGCAGATGGTGAGAGGCGCGGCTCATGATTTTGACTAAAATAGTCTTTAATCCAGCTAAGATCTAAATGGGCGGCGACATAACGAGCCACTTCTTCAGCACGTTCAGTATCATCACTTGGAATCTCTGCGCTCATGTGCATGAGGCTTTGTACGGTCTCATAGCTGTCGCTTTCGACACTCATGACAGGGATGCCTGTTTTGAGGGCAGATTGCCATAGCTCAGCGACGGTTGCACTCGGCTCGACGCCGCCAGTTAATACCAATCCTGCCAGCGGGATACCATTGATACAAGCCAAACCTGCTGCTAATAGTAAATCATCTCGATCGCCCGGTACGACGATAAGGGTGCCACGTTTAAACACCTCATCGACGCGTGCGACCGAGCGTGCGGTTAGGCTAATGCGGTTAATACGGCGTGACTTAGCTTCACCGACATTGAGCCATTTGGCATCAAGCTCAGTGGCGATATCCCAGGTACGAGGCACGGACAGTGAGTCACTGAATGGCACTACCCCGATTAAACGGAACGCATCAGTATTAAAATGCGGTGATAGGCGCTGGACTTCTTGCATAAAGCCGTCATCTAAACTCACAACCGCTTCACCAGGGGCAACGATTTGATTTTCTACGGTGCTTTGCGCATTTGGCAAGTCATGTACACGCATCAAAATCGCGCCGAGCGTGCGCTCATGGGCGATGCCGCCAAACTCACGAGCGTGAACGTCAAGTTTATCAGCCAGATAAGCAGGTTTACTGGTATCAGCAGTGCTAACAAAGATGATCCTAGCATCTAACGCATGAGCAATCGCACGGTTGATTTGTGAGGCATAAGAGGTCTCTGTGGTCGGTACTAAGCCTTCACAGATCACCACATCATAATCATCGCCAAGAGTATGATAATTGACGACCACTTCTTCCATCAAGTCATCAAGGTTACCATCACCAATCATACGCTCGACACGCTGCCGACTGATAGATTTAGGTGGCGTCAGACCAAAAGCATGCATTGCTAACGCGCTTGAGCTGTCTAAACTGTTTTGCTTATCAAGTGTATCATCTTGCAAAAATGGCTTCATAAAGCCCGCTTTGATACCGTTGTAATCAAGAGCGCGAATCAATCCAAGCGCTGCTGACGTTACGCCGATACCACGGCTGATGGGAACTAGTAAAATGGTTTGCATAAAGTATCCTACGGTTTATTATATTTTTAAAGCTCACTTCATCCTTGCTGGAATGAGTAAAACGTCGCGCTTCTCATCATAGGCTATGTATAAGAAGCGCTGGGCAAAAAAATAACTTAACACGTCTAATGAATAAAAGCTTATAAGACGAATAGAAGCTTATGAGAAAATTATAAGCAATTTATAATATAAGCAACTTATAAAAAGTGTCGAGCTTAGAGTAAGCCCAATGCTTCACGTGTTTCTTGAGCAATACGGCACTCTTCATCAGTTGGCACAACCCATAGCTCGATGCTGCTATCGTCTGCGTGGAAGCTGCCTTCGCTACCACCAAACAAGCTCGCATTTTTGTTAGCGTCTACTTTTATGCCGAAATGACGCATCACTTCTAGGATACTGGTGCGGGTGGTGACTGAGTTTTCGCCGATACCGCCCGTAAAGACAATGCCTGTGAATTCTGGCAGCGCGCAGCTTAAGCTGGCAAGATATTTACCGACGCGGTAACAGAACATCTCGATAGCGAGCTTAGCATCTGCGTGACCTTCGTTCGCCGCTTGTTCGACGGTACGTAAATCATTAGACAAGCCTGAGACACCCAATAGACCACTTTCATTATTGAGCATGGCATCAATCTCTTCCAAGCTCATACCGAGCTGGCGCTTTAGGTGTATGTGTAGACTTGGGTCAACATCACCACTACGCGTACCCATCATGAGCCCTTCAAGCGGAGTCAGACCCATACTGGTATCGAAACTTTTACCATCATAAACGGCAGTTGCCGAGCAGCCATTACCCAGATGCGCTGTAAGCCAGCCATGTGGGCCTTTAGACTCAGTAATTTCACTGGCACGCTCTGAGACATAGGCATGAGACGTACCATGAAAGCCATAGCGGCGGATTTTGTGTTCTTCGTACAGGGCTTTTGGTAGTGGGTAGCGAAAAGCAACAGGAGGCATGGTTTGGTGAAAGGCCGTATCAAAGACGACGACTTGAGGAATATCAGGATAAATCGCCTGTACCGCTTCGATACCTAAAGCATGGGCAGGGTTATGCAGTGGCGCGAGTATTTTTAAGCGTTTTACTTCGTCCAGTACATGCTCATCGACACGGACTGCTGCAGAGTACTCACGGCCACCATGAACCACGCGATGACCAACGGCGATGAAATGATACTGTTCTAATAGCTCAAGAATTTTTTGTAATGCTAACTGATGACGACCACCTGAGATAGAGATTTCCAGCTTATCACCATTCAACGTCGTGTGTTTGATACGAGCAGTATCGAGTCCTAAGTTTTCGGCCAAACCAGTGATACGAATAGAATTGTCTTCGCTAATCAGCGCGTATTTGATAGATGAGGAACCGCAGTTGAGAACTAAGGTGGGATTGATTAGATTCGATGTTTCGGTATTTTTGTCATCAAAAGTGGTGGTTAGGCTGGCGCTCATACTCTGTCCTTAGATTGTATTTTGTAAAGGGTGACTCATCACAGACGAGTACCGGTTGAATAAACAAAAACCAGCCGCATCCATGCCGACATAGGTCAAGCAAGTACATTGCTGATTCTGGTCACTCTTGGGCTGGCACTATTGATCAGTGCTTGTTAAGTCGCATGCTAGCGCCTTAACACAGTCGCAAGGTCTACACATAATGTACCATAGTTTTATGGCTATACCACGATAACTATAAGGGTTAAATTGATAGAATGTGGTATAGACAATACAACTGTACACCGAGTGTCGCTAGGGTTTGTCGGCTGCTACAGCCAAATATAGTAGCTCATAATAAATTGTAAGAAAATTTGTCTAAGTAAATATAATAGGCTGTTTTACCATTATAGCGATACATTAAGACCGCTAGTATCAACGCTCGCTTAGTAAATGGCAGTCGCACGGTCTAGTAAAGCTTAGCAAAACTTAGCAAAACCAAACTCGTCCAAATTTATTGATTAGGGACATTCAGTATGCACACAGCATTATGTAATAATGCTATTATCCAAAGCAGTCATATTGTCATTTTTTAGCGATGAAGATAGCTTTTATTTAGCTGTCTATAGGGTTTGATCTATCGCCTTTATGACTCGTGCTTTTTATCATCCTCATGCCATTGCAAAGTCACAGGTTCTCTATTCTATGTTTACTATTAACCGCTTTTCGAAAACTGAGCACACTAATGTCGCTGATCTTGGTCGCCGTGTTATCTCCCCTTTTATTATTAGTGGGGTGGTTATAATGGGTTTGACGGGTTGCGGTCAAAAAGGCAATCTATACCTCGCCGACGCTAGTAGCCAGACGGTTCAAGGAGCTACGGATAGCGCTGGCATACAGGGTAGTACCTATTCGACACAAGATGATAGTCATCAAGAAATGGATGGTTTTAAGCTACCGGAACCCAGTGAAGACCCTAATGATTATTGATTTTTATTAAAAACTCAATGCCGTCAACGAGATTTCGGTGTGCACCCTAAGATTTTTTAACTTTGTAACCTGATGAAATTAGAGATGTTTATATGAGTCATTCTGAGCAACAAACTGGCGAATCTGTCACGATCCAAACTGAGCAAGGCTTGTATGTTAATCCTCAAGCTTTAACCGCCCATTTACCCGCGCTAGATTATCGCGATGGTGCATTGTATATGGAGCAGGTGAGCATTGATGATGTGGTTAAACACTATGGTACGCCTTGTTATGTCTACTCAAAACAAGCCATTTTGGATGTTTATCAAGCTTATAGCGATAGCTTTGCCAGTTTAACGCACCAGATTTGTTATGCGGTAAAAGCAAACTCTAACCTTGCGGTACTTGGTATATTGGCGCAAGCAGGGGCAGGATTTGACATCGTCTCTCGTGGCGAGTTGATGCGCGTATTGGCGGCAGGTGGTGACGCTTCACGTGTGGTATTCTCAGGCGTCGGCAAAACCTATAGCGATATCGAGTATGCCCTGACCCAAGGTATTGGTTGTTTTAACGTTGAGTCAATCAGCGAGCTGACTTTGATTAATGATGTGGCACAGAAATTGGATAAACCTGCGCCAATTTCACTACGGGTTAATCCCAATGTCGACGCCAAGACGCATCCGTATATTTCAACAGGGTTAAAAGACAATAAATTTGGTATCACCCACGAAGACGCGGTTGCCGTCTATGAGCAAGCGGCGCAGTTATCGCATATCGATATCGTCGGTATTGACTGTCATATTGGCTCGCAGTTGACTGAAGTTGCGCCATTTGTCGCGGCATTGGATAAAGTGATTGAGCTGATACACAATTTACGTGATAAAGGTATTGAGCTGCGTCATATCGATTTGGGCGGTGGTTTGGGTGTGCGTTATATCGATGAGACACCAGTACCTATCGACGAGTTTGCCCAAGCTTTATTACCGAAACTTAGCGAGCTTGGCTTAACGGTATTCTTTGAGCCGGGTCGCAGTATTGTGGCAAATGCTGGGGTATTATTGACCAAGGTTGATGTGTTAAAGCCAACGGAACATAAGAACTTTGCCATTGTTGACGCAGCAATGAATGACTTGATTCGTCCGGCGTTATATCAAGCTGAAATGGCAGTCATTCCAAGTGTTTTGCCTGATAATGGCATCGACACTGATGGCACACAGCCATGGGATATCGTTGGCGCTATTTGCGAAACGGGTGATTTTTTAGCGAAAGACCGTTTATTGTCGCTCGCGGCAGGCGATGTTTTAGCAATCACAGGCGCTGGTGCGTACGGCTTTACCATGAGTAGCAACTATAATTCACGCCCGCGTGCTAGTGAGGTAATGGTAGCAGATGATAGCCATCAACTGATTCGCAAACGCGAAACCATTGAAGCGTTATATGCAGACGAAGTATTGTGGCAAGGTAAATAAATCGGTGACCAACAGATTTAGCCATTTAGGCGTTTTCGTTTAGATTGAGGGCATGCCCTAGATAAAAAGCCCGTTGTCTTTGATGATGGGCTTTTTTATGGCGTGCTCTAATGAGAGATATCAGTTTGGCTGTACAAGGTGGATTTAGCATCGTGTTAACTTAGTATTTGATAGCGGTGATAGTTATGATTGTATCTGGCAGCGTGCTAATATAAGACATACATAAAAATAGGATAGGATAACAAGGATATGCTAATAGAATTTACGAAGATGCATGGTCTGGGCAATGATTTTATGGTCATCGATTTGGTGACTCAGCGCTTAGATTTGACCAAGGATTTGGTACAGTTACTGGGTGACCGTCATTTGGGTATTGGCTTTGATCAGCTGCTCGTCGTTGAGCCACCGATGCGTCCTGACGTTGATTTTAGTTATCGCATTTTTAATGCTGATGGGTCAGAAGTTGAGCAGTGCGGTAATGGTGCGCGCTGTTTTGCCCGTTTTGTGCAAGCGCGTAAACTGTCATTTAAACAGCGCCTACGCGTTGAGACGGCGAGCGGCATCATTTCATTGACCACTGATCGTTATGGCTGGGTCGAAGTCGATATGGGTAAGCCCAAGTTTGAACCAAGCGAGATTCCTTTTACCCCCAGAGCCACGACCAAAATTCAAAACGCCTATCATCTCGATGTAAATGGCACTCCTGTACAGCTTTATGTTGCCAATATGGGCAACCCGCATGCCGTTATCAAAGTTGATAACGTGCTCGATGCCGACGTTGAAACCTTAGGCAAAGCCATCGAATCGCATCCTGCCTTTCCCGACCGCGTCAATGTCGGCTTTATGCAAGTGATGAACCAGCGTCATATTCGTCTGCGTGTCTATGAGCGCGGTGTCGGTGAGACGCAAGCCTGTGGTACAGGCGCTTGTGCAGCAGTAGCGGTTGGTATCCGCGAAGGTTGGCTCGATGAGGGCGAAGACGTGCGTGCGCAGCTTTATGGTGGCAGTATGATCATCAAATGGCAGCCGGGTTATTCAGTGATGATGACCGGTCCGACTGCCTTTGTTTACGAAGGCGTATTTAGCCCAGATGGTCTGATGGCACAAGCGGGCATCAAGCCCAATCCAGAAGGCTAATGGATAATAGGGCTATGTCTAATAAAAACAATCATACGATGGAGCCTACTTCAGATTCTGAGGCAAAAGCATGGCTATCAGTCGAGCACGCCGCGGCTATAGAGTCGGATGCTGCATTACGTGATTTGTTAGCGCCCGTACATCGTTGGCTTAATGTCTTGTCGGTGCGCAATCACTCGCCGCATACGTTGACCGCTTATTTTGCAGGACTCAACCAATTGGCGCTATTTTTACGTGGGAAACGCCTGACGTGGACGCGCTGCGATAAGCGCCAATTAGCCCAGCATATTAGTCAACGCTTGGATGAAGACAAGCTGGTACTTGCCAGCGTCCAGCAAGAGCTGTCAGCCATTCGCCATTTTTATGGCTGGTTGATAGAAGAGAACTTGGCACGTATCAATCCAACGACTGGCTATCAGCTCAAACGTAGTCCTCGACCGCTGCCGTCTATCGCTGATGTTGATTTGCTCACTCAGCTGCTTGACCAAGAGATGCCTGACACACCCGAACAAGCGCGCCTATGGCTACGTGATAAAGCGATGTTTGAATTGCTATACAGCAGCGGTCTGCGCGTAGGTGAGTTGGTCGCGTTGGATATGGCCGATGTGGATTTGTCAGACCTGCGCGTGCGCGTGACAGGTAAAGGCAATAAAACGCGGTTGGTGCCGTTAGGTATCAAGGCAGCAGAAGCGATTAGCCGTTATCTACCGCATCGTAATCTGTGGGTGGAGCAAATGGACAGCGCATTATTTATTAGTGAAAAACTAGGTACACGTTTATCAACACGGGCAGTGCAGCAGCGTCTCAAAGTTGCGGCTACCCGTGCCGGCATCGCACAAAATATGTATCCGCATCTATTGCGTCATTGTTTTGCCTCGCACATGCTGTCGGGCAGTGGTGATTTGCGCGCGGTGCAAGAAATGCTTGGGCATAGCGATATCAGTACCACGCAAATTTATACTCATGTCGATTTTGCTAAACTCACACAAGTCTATGATCGCGCTCATCCGCGCGCGACTCATACACGGACCGAAAAGGACAACACCTAACATTCGATACTCAATACTCAATATGGAAATTGACTTACGCCAAACGATGACAGTCAAAAATGGGCATTTTTTGGCGGCCTTGCTGTTGAGTCTGTTTATCTAAGGTTGCCAAGATCAAAGCATAATTTTTATTATCTTTATGAATAGCGTTGTTTAATTCACTATCCTCATAGCTGTTAATAACCGTGCCATCAAAAGCTGTGATAGTGGTATGCCCCCACGTTTGACGGATATCACCGTTTTTATAAACATGGTCGCCGCCTTGTGCTGCGCCAATGACCATGCACTGACTGTCTAACGCCCGTGCGCGAAGTAACAGCGACCAGTGTGCTTGCCCCGTTAAGTAAGTAAATGCCGATGGCGCACTTAATAGGTCAGCGCCTGCTTGACGTAAGCGCTGTGCCAATGCGGGAAAACGCAAATCAAAACAAACCATCATACCCAGTTGATAAGCAGCATGATCACTCTCTACTGTTGCAACTACAGTCTGTGTGCCGGGCTCAAACGTCGCCGCTTCATTATAGCTGCCATGTTTATCTGCTACCGTCGCCGTGAATAGGTGAATTTTGTCATAGCGTGCCACTCGCGTGCCGTCAGGGGCAAATAGCTGACTGACTTGGCGCAGTCTGCCATCAGGCACGATGACGCCATCAGGGCGATAAGGGCAGGGCAGTGAGCCTGCCAGCACATAGACACCGTAAGTACTGGCATAGTTTGCTATCGTCGCTGATAGCGAATCAAAGCGCTCTGCGGTGGCAAATTGCTCGCCCATGCTACAGCAGTTTTCTGGTAAGACAACAAGGTGAGCACCTTGATGACTGGCATCGCTGATGGCAGATTTTATAGCCGCTACGTTTTTTTCGATGTTTTGCTGGCTATTCATTTGAATCGCAGCAGTGATAAGGTGTGGTTTATTTGCTTGGTCATTCATCGTATTATTCTCGGTTAATGTTAAGAGTGATTCAATTGGCTCGAAGGTTTTGTGTCATGTACCTTGTGTTTTTTATACAGCCTTATTATTATCAACAAGATTTGGTTGTTTATTCTTTAGCGGTTCATGCTAAAACGGTCAAATTTATAGGATTTTATAAGTAGAGAGTAATAAGCGTATTGGGCCGTCTATAAATTATCATAGCAAAATTGCCACGAAAAATGCTATCGTCATGTCCTGATAACGTTAAATCGCTACTTTAAGTGGCAACATATATAGACTATCACCAGTATCGGAGTGTAATAAGCCACCCATGAGTATGTCTTTCGGATTGGCGACCACGCTGAGCACCTCACAAAAACTGACCCCGCAAATGCAGCAAGCCATTAAATTGCTGCAACTCTCTAGTCTTGAGCTTGCGCAAGAAGTTCAGGCCAAGCTGGATAGTAATCCATTGCTTGAACGTATTGAGGATGATGAAGATGAATACGATTATGGCAGCGGCGATAGAGTAGATGAGTCATTGACACTTGATAGCTGGAACCAGAGTACTGATACTGATTCATTTAGCGTAACCTCTGAGGGTAATACCCATACCTCTGAACCAGATGAAGAATTTAGTGACAGCTTGGACAAATTACAGCAAGCCAGTATAGATGATGGTGCCATAGACAATCATACGATGGATAGTGACGACTATAGTAGCTTTGAAAGTAGTGTTGATAGCAGTAATTATGCATCTACGGCAAGCAGTTCGGGGAGCAAAAGCGACGAGGATTTGGATATTTATCAAGGCGGCACTTCTGCCACCATACAAGACCATGTGCGCTGGCAGCTGAACTTTAAGCATCTCTCAGAAGCGGACATGTTGATTGCAACCTATCTGATGGATTCTATGGATGACATGGGTTTTGTGCGGCTTGATATCGATGAGCTGTTGCAAAGCTTCGATACGATGGCAAGTTTTTATCAATGGGAAGAGCCTGTTGAGCACGATGAAGTCATGGCTGTTTTACGTGTTATTCAGTCTTGTGATCCGCTGGGTGTGGGGGCGCGAAATCTCAGTGAGTGCCTAGCGATTCAGTTGTCCAAGCTCGATGCAAATACTGACCATCTAAAAGAAGCGCAAGCATTATTGTCCGCCAGTGAGCATTTGGTGAGCAATAACATCAAAGCATTGACTGAGCGGACTGGACTCGCGCCTACACAGATTACCCCCGCGCTTAACTTGCTGCGTACCTTGAATCCGTCACCTGGCCTGCTATTTCAAAGTAGCCAACCAGACTATACTCAGTCGCCAGCCAGCTATGATATTCCTGATGTTTTGGTCATGCCTATACGTCACCATCAGAGTCAGACGAGTTCAGATAAATCGACGCAAGAGGACGGCTGGAATGTGCGCCTCAATCCTGACACCATGCCAAAGCTAAGAGTCAATCAAGAATACGCCAATTTGGTGAAGCGCGGTGATGACAGCCCCGACAATCAATATCTGCGTGAAAACCTCACCGATGCGCGCTTGTTTATTCGTAGTATTGAAGAGCGTAATCAAAACTTATTAAAAGTGGCAACCAGTATCGTGCGTTATCAGCAAGAGTTCTTGCAGCATGGCGCGACTGCTATGCAACCCCTTATTCTAAAAGCCATTGCCGAAGAAGTGGATTTGCACGAATCGACCGTTTCACGTCTAACCACCAGTAAAACAATTTTGACGCCGCAGGGATTATTTTCACTCAAGCATTTCTTTTCATCTCATGTCAGCAGTACCGACGGCGATATTTCATCGACTGCCATTAGCGCCATGATTAAGCAACTGATAGCCGACGAAGATGCCAAAAAGCCATTATCTGACAGTCGCATAAAAGATTGTCTATTATCCGAAGGTATTGATATCGCCAGAAGAACCGTGGCCAAATATCGTGAAGCAATGAATATTGGCTCGTCTACTCAGCGTAAACAGAAATATTAAATGTCATAATTCAATGAGTTAAGAGAAAAATCGTGCTATCGCTAATATATTTCTTGATAAATATAAAAAATAAAATTTTCTGATTATATAGAAACATTGAGGAAACAACCGTTTTTATTACATTTAATTACACTTTACTGTCTTGCTACTATTCGATATTCATGACAAATTAGAGTCATACCAACAACGAAATCTAAGTGTCGATTCAGCGTATTTACTTATCTCATTAATCAAAATGACAACGAAAGGACACGTTCGATTTTTGCTAAAAGCATCGATTATTAAAGGCGCTAATTAATAAAGACATCCCATTCATTGTTGGTAAGGCAGGGTGAAAAAGCAGGAATGCTGGCTCATCTGTTGATTGTAAGTAACAACGCAAGCAACAACGTAGGCAACAATGTAAGTCATAATAAAAGGACAACAATATGAATGTTTCTATCAGTGGTCACCATATCAGTGTTACCGACGCTATGAACGCAGCTGTTCAAGAAAAACTTGATAAAATTGGCCGTCATTTTGATCAAATTCAAAGTATTCAAGTCATTTTATCATTAGATAACAGCGGTGCTATAAAGAGCCATAAGGCTGAAGCGATTATGCGAGTCTCGGGTAAAGAGATGTTTGTCCAAGCGCTTGACGATGATATGTATAAAGCCATTAACGAGATGGCAGACAAACTTGATAGACAAGTACGCAAGTACAAAACTAAGTTGGAGAGTAAAAAGACTCAGGGTGCTGGGCGTGATGGACGCTATGAAGAGCTGATGACAGATGATGCCGCTCCAGCAGTCTAATGTTATAGAGTTTAGGATATTTAAAGGTTACTGATTACTGGCTGATGAAATAATAAATAGTATAAATAGCCGCATTTTTAGATATCTCTAAATGACATTGCCTAAAACGGAAAAAGACCTCGAACGTTTGCTACGTTGAGGTCTTTTTTATGAGCAATTGTTTTTTAAAAACTCACCTTTAAATACATTTCTTTAAGCACATTTATTTTCAGATCAATAGATCATCATTTTAGCTAATTAGCCACCACCGACTGCTTGTACCACTTCGATATTCATACCTTCAGCGATACTTAATTGAGCAAGCTCACTCTTTGGAATCAGTTCGCCATCGACTTCTACTGCATAACGACCTTGGCTAAGACCAAGCTCATTGATGACCAATTGCACGGTCTGATGGGTAGTCTGTAGTGTCTTACCATTAACGATAATGGTACTCATAAAATATACTCCTTAATGATTTTTTATCCTTTTGTGCGTACTAAGGCGTGTCCTCATTTTTATCTCTATTTTCAAGATGAGGATACGCTATAGAGTGCAACTTACTTATTGTTTGATCGATTGGTTATTTTGCGACCAATTTGTTCATCTTAAATGATGACACTGCTAACCATAGCCAACCTGCAATCATTAGTACACCACCGATAGGCGTAATCGCGCCAAACCAAAGTGGTGCGCCAAGTGTCATTGCATATAAGCTACCAGCAAATATTATAATGCCAATTTGTAGTAGCCATGCAGTAGTTTGCGTGGCATATCTCAGGCGAATCAACAGACCAACCAGTAATAAACCCAGCGCGTGTATAAATAAATACAGTGTTGCAGTGTGCCACCATTCGAGTTGTTGAGCACTGACGATGTTTTTTAAGCCATGCGCTCCAAACGCTCCTAAAGCGACAGCAATGGCCATATTGATCGCCGCAATACCTATCCAATTTAACATGACAAACTCGTATTATCTAAAAACTACCGCTGGTGAAAGACAGGCACTACTGATAGGTAATTGCTACTGAATATCGTCTGGCAAAATAACGCTATCAATGGTCATTGCCTCGCGGATTTTGTCCATGGCATTTTTTTCGATTTGGCGCACGCGTTCTGCTGAGATAGAGTAGACGGCTGCCAATTCGTGTAAGGTTGATTTTTGCTCAGAGAGCCAGCGCTGCTCCACGATATCGCGTGAGCGCTCATCAAGGGTATCCATTGCCGCGATCAATGCAGATGAGTTGCTTTCTTCCCAATCTGCTTCTTCTAACTGCTCTGCAGGATCGATACCATCTTCTAAAAATAGCTGCGGTGCATAACGTCCATCGTCGTCATCGCTAGATTGCGCTTCAAACGAGGCGTCATAAGAGGTAAGCCGCGACTCCATTTCTAACACTTGCTTGCGTGTGACATTCAAGTCTTTGGCAATGGCATCAGCCTCTTCTAGCGTGAGCTGGTTGTTGGTTTTTTTGAGACTACGTAAGTTAAAGAACAATTTACGGTGCGCTTTGGTGGTCGCGACTTTGACAATGCGCCAGTTACGAATCACAAATTCATGGATTTCTGCTTTAATCCAATGCACTGCAAATGACACCAAACGCACGCCCTTATTAGGGTCAAAGCGTTTTACAGCTTTCATTAGTCCCAGATTACCCTCTTGGATTAAGTCTGCTTGCGGCAAACCATAACCCGAGTAGCTGCGGGCAATATGAATCACAAAACGCAGGTGCGACATCACGAGCAAACGCGCCGCTTCTACATCGCCTTCGTCATAATAGCGATGCGCCAGCTCTTGCTCTTGGATTGGTGTCAAAATTGGAATTTGGTGCACCGTGTTGATATAAGCGCCCAAATTGACCCCAGGCGCTGACAAATGAGTCGGCATCGCTGGCACTAAGTCACGGGTGCTAGTATCGCCTAAGGCGCTAGCATCATAAGGTGGACGTTGGGCGGCAGCTTTTAATGCGGCATCACGTGCTTCGTTTTTTATAGGAGCTGCCTCATCTTTTTTATTCGTTTTTGCAGTATCAGTAGAATTATTAGCCATATTCTTGACCTTGATTAAATAGTGACGCAAATAGTCAGATAAAAATCTTTATAGTTGTAATTGTAAAGGATAGCGACACTTAGTTGCTATCAGTTTTAGTAATGATGAAGTGATATATTGTATCGAAACGCTGTGCTGATAAGCTATCCGCTGATGGCTGATCCGTCATGCTATCAACGATTAATCGCAGTTGACTTGCGGCATTTGCTTGCTGGCTTTGTTGACAAAAAGCGGTGATATCAGCCTGTGAGTTGGCATCAGTTGCGACCACATATAATGAACCACCAGCTGTGACGTCACGTAGTGCTACTTTGGTTTTTAACAGCGGCATTGGACAAGCAAGTCCGCGACCATCGACGAAACGTTGAACATGAATAGGCTGCGTTTCAGTCGCCTCATTATCTGTAGTGACAGTATGCGCTGGTAACAAGTCTAACAGGTTGTTGATGTCTTGCTGCTCAGTATCAGACAAATCTGCTGATAAGTTTATAGAATAAGGCGAATATACGGTGGTTGACTGACGATCAGCAGACATAAAATAAACCTTATAAATATTTTGATTTGTACTAGGGCGTGTCCTCAATTCAATCGATTACTTTCTAAATGGGCTAAAAATAGCTAAATTTTGCCAAACATCGTCAAATAGCTTCTTAATATCTCGATATTATGTGCGCTATTTTCCTTGTTTGACGGCAATTTATCTCATTTTTATCACCATTTTTAAAATGAGGACACGCCCTAGATTGTATTGAACATTCGCAAACACGCAAAGACAGTGCCTGTAATTCATAAAAGACACTCGGCAGTGGCCAGACCCTATAGTCATGAAATGCCATTATACCAAATAGCCGATATGTAGTTGAAGTTGAATATAATCAACGTCACATTCAGTTCATTAGAATCACCTATGGTCTATTCAAGATAATTTAGATACAAGGAAGACGAGCAAAAGTACTAAAAATAGTAGACTGAGCGCGCCTGATACCACATCCATTTTATATGGGATTGACTAAAGCCATGTTGCGCAATAGTGACGGGCAGCTGAGTTATTGGTAGTCGAATGCAGACTAGAATTGACCTTATATCAGCAAGCTCGTATAGTCGAAAAACGTTTAGTTAAAAGACCAGTCGAAAAAACCTTATTTCAAAAACAGTATCATTACTCACTTGCATAGGATACGCACTTGAACCATTTTAATAGACAATCGATACTTGGTAATGCGCCCATGACCCAGGAAAAAAAATGTAAAAGTGCCAAGCGTTCGATGGCATTATCGAGCGCTATTAAATTGGCGTTGTCGGCGGTACTAATGACGATGACCACTGCTGCCATGAGTGAGGATAGTCTTAATAATGCTAATACGAGCAGCAAAGCGATGGCATCCAATTATAATTCATGGCAAACCACCGGCTCAGAAGAGCTAAATCTGCCTAATTTGCGCGGACAAGGCTTGAGCTTCGCTGAGCAATATCAAAACAAATTGCTCGGCGAATGGTCGTTACGGAATGTCAATGGTCGTATCAAAATGGAGCATGATCCTTGGATTCAAGAAACGGTCAAAGACATGACTTGGCGTCTCAATGCGCAAGCAAGGCAGCAAGCGCCGATGGGTTTGGTTATCATTGATAACCCAAGTATCAATGCCTTTGCAGCACCAGGCGGTGTCATTGGACTCAATACAGGGACGATTCTGGCCGCTAGCAGTATGGATGAGCTTGCCAGTGTGGTGGCGCATGAAGTTGCTCACATCAGTCAGCGCCATTACGAAAGTGGTGCTGATGAGCGCAAAAAGGCCTTGCTGATGCAGATAGGCGGTATGCTGGCTGCGATTGCAGCATCGGCGGTCGATGGTGATGCAGCGGCGGCAGTGATGATGGGTAGCCAAACGGCGACGATGAATAGCACGATGGCATTTAGTCGAAATAATGAGCGCGAAGCCGATCGGGTGGGCATGCAAATCATGACCGAAGCAGGCTACGACCCAAGGGCGATGCCGCGATTCTTTGCCACGATGAATCAACGCAGCCAGCTCAACCAAATTGAAAATCGATTTTTACCAAGCTTCGTACGCTCGCATCCACTCAGTAACGAGCGCTTAAGTGAAGCGCAAAGTCGTGCCCAGCATTATCCTTCACTGTCACTAAATCAGCAGCAGCGCCATCAGGCTTTATTTGATCTGCTCTACTGGCGTGTCCAAAGTACGGGTAAACATGCCTCAGAGACAGTGCTAATGACGGCTGCTAAAAATAGCGTAGGTGCCAAATTGGCTTTGATGAACTGGTATGGTGAACAGCAACGCTTTACAGAGGCAGTCGATTTATTGGCTGAAATCAATCGACTGCCGCCTACGCAGCGCCAAAATTTAGAGCCTTTACTATCAATTACTCATAGCCAAATTCTAACGGAGCAGAATAAATGGTCACAAGCGGCGGACGTATTAGCCAGCCAGCAGCGTGTTTATCCTGAGCGTCGTGATTTGCGTATTTACTTAGCAGAAGCGCTCACCAATAGCAATCAGCCAATCAAAGCCCAAGCGCTGCTTAAAGCACTGACCGAGCAGCAGCCAAGCGACCGTTATGCTTGGCAAAGTCTGCAACTGGCCAATGAAAAACTGGCAAAAACGACCGACTCTGCGTCCCTGAAAAATATTGCCACCATTAACGCGCTACGCTATCGCAGTCATGACCAACTATGGAGTAGTCGTTACGAGAGTGCGTTGACGTCACTGACCCAAGCCAAACAACTGGCGGAAAAACTACAAACCACGGCTCAAGCCAGTAGCGCCCGTCCATTGCTTGCCAATATTAATGCAGAAATCAAAGCAGTAAAAACCGCCAAAGACTTTGAGCCTTAGGCGGTTATTTTTACGATGTCGTCATTAGCTTTTGATGACACTAATTACTAGCCTTGCAGCGCATCTTTTACCAGCTTAGAGATGAGCGCAGGGTCTGCGCGTCCTGCGGTTTTGTTCTTTAATACACCCATCACACTGCCCATGTCACGCATAGATGTCGCGCCTTGTGCAGCGATTTCCGCATTGACCAAGGCCGCAAGTTCAGCATCATCCATTTGTTTTGGCATAAACTCATTGATGATATCAATCTCAAACTGCTCTTTGGTTGCCAGATCATCACGGTTGTTTTCGGTAAAAATAGTCAATGACTCATGGCGTTGTTTTAGCTGCTTTTGCAGTATATCTAAGACTTGCGCATCATCAAGCTCTATTTGACGGTCAATCTCAATTTGCTTGATAACCGCTTGCACGTTACGTAGTACTTTGACACGCTCAAGCTCACGCGCTTTCATAGACACTTTGACATTGTCTGATAAAGTTTGTTTAAGTTGGCTCATTGTTATTATCCTTATTTGTTAAGAGGTATTTATTCAAATTTTTAAGCAATAATAATAAAAATTGTAGCATAAAAAACGCCACTGATATCAATGGATAACAGTGGCGTTAATGTAGCACTTGTACTTAATTAATCGAATTATCGATTAGTACATACGAGTGGTACGAATAGTTTCGCGTTGTAATTTTTTCTTATAACGCTTTACGGCAGCAGCTTTTTTACGCTTACGTACTTGTGTTGGTTTTTCATAAAACTCACGCTTACGTACGTCTGATAATACGCCAGCTTTTTCGCAAGCACGCTTGAAACGACGGATAGCGATGTCAACTGGTTCGTTTTCTTTAACCTTAACTGCAGGCATGAAGACTCCTCGATTAGGATGAGATATAAGGGCATTAGTCTGGCTGTGTATTAGTATTTAGCCGTAATATCTCAAGATTACAGGCATCAGCTCAAACTAGGATAATCTTGCGCATGAGCACAAGGGCAAGCATTTTAATAAAAAATGTCAGTTAAGTCAATGATTTTAGCACATTAATCCATATTTATCATTAAGTTGCAAGGTACAATACGCAGAGACAATTAGAAAAGTAGTTAGAACGCAGGTTTTTGCTCCCGCTTTAATGAAACTATAAATGCAAAGTATAAAATTACTATGAATAAAAAACCCTACTGTCTATAACGGTTTGGTTGGAGTTTATGCTATGATAATTTGCATATAATAGTCAGCATATTAACCATTTTATGTGTATTTTATTGAGGATGTTGGAATGAAAAAAACAGGACTAAATATAGCGCTAAGCACCGCATTTATCCTTGCTCTTGGCTTTGGCATTAGCGCTTGTAGTGGTGAAAAAGAAGGCGAATCACACGAAGTATTGGCAAAAGATCGCGTTGATGAAGCCGCTGAGCTGGCTCGCAAAAACGCACCTGAAGCTGAAAAAATGGAGTTCCCAGAAACGGCTCCAGCGCCAGTAACTGAAGCTGATGGCACAGTAGATGGTGCTGCAGCTGCTGAAGCAGGGACGACTGCTACTGATATGACAGATGCAACGGATAGCGATGTTGCTGTCGCTGACAGTGCAGTTATGCCAGCTAGTAGTGCAGATGTGCCAGCTGCTGATACGGCGGCAACGCTTACTGCTGACGCTGAACCAGCTACGAACTAATCACGGTTTGTGGGTTGATAGGTTTTGAATTTATGCGCTGTCATAAACAGTCGCTAACATGAAATATCGAATAGAGGTGTGATCATGATAAGTAAACAGCAGCGTATGAATAAACTGGTCTTATCTGCCATTAGTTTAAGTGCGCTATTAGCAATCACTGCTTGTAGTGGTGACAATGCAGCGGTTGAAGAGCCTGCTGTTGTCAATGAATCTGCCGATACAACGGCAGTGGTAGAAGACGCACCTATAGTCGAACCTGAAGTCGTTACACCTGAACCTGTGGCAGATACCGAGACGACGGTCATTGAAGATAAGCCAGTGCAGGAAATCTCCGCGGAGCCTGAAGTGTTGGCTGCGGATGCAGGCGCCAAGCTTTATGAGACCAACTGTAAGGTTTGTCATGAAGGAGGGCTGCTGAACGCGCCGAAATATGGTGATAAAGCCGCGTGGGAGCCGCGTCTGGCTAAAGGCACAGAGACGCTGCACATGCATTCGGCAAAAGGCTTTAATAAGATGCCAGCCCAAGCCACCGATAAGGTCAGTGAAGCCCAAGTTTACGCAGCTGTAGATTACATGATTGAAGCAGTTAGCTGATCCGGTATATTAAGAGATATTGACCATTGAAATTTGTTAAACTGACCGTCATTGTGACTGACAATGGCGGTTTTTTTATGCACGTTTTTTGGCAGATACTAGGGCGTGTCCTCAATTCAATCGATTAACCTCTAAATGGGTTAAAAATGGCTAAACTTTGTCAAACATCGCCAAACATCGCCAAACATTGTCAAACATTGTCAAACATTGTCAAATAGCTTATTAATATCTCGATAGTATTTACGCTGCTTTCCTTGTTTGACGGCAATTTATCTCATTTTTATCACCATTTTTAAAAAGACGACACGACCTAAAAGATAGCAGCGTTGTAAAAAATAATACGCAGACCAAAGTATGATAAAGGCAAAAATATGAAAGTATTGGGTTTAGAGACTTCTTGTGATGAGACAGGTCTGGCGATTTTTGACAGTGAGCAGATGAATAGTGACAATCAAGGGCTGGTTGGACAAGTCCTGTATTCACAAATAGAGCTGCACGCACTGTATGGTGGCGTTGTGCCTGAGCTTGCCAGTCGCGATCATATTCGTAAGTTGGTGCCTTTGCTTAATGAGTTGTTAGAGCAGTGTAATGTGAAGAAAAGCGAGATTGATGCCATTGCTTATACCAAGGGACCTGGACTCATTGGCGCTCTGATGACGGGCGCATTATTTGGGCGCAGTTTGGCATATGGTTTGGATATTCCTGCCATTGGTATCCATCATATGGAAGGACATCTGCTCGCACCGCTGATGGGTGCCAATCCACCCGCCTTTCCGTTTGTTTCGTTATTGGTCTCAGGTGGGCATACATTACTCATCGCCGCACGTGGTGTCGGGCAATATGAGATATTGGGTGAGTCGATCGATGATGCCGCAGGTGAATGCTTTGATAAAGCCGCCAAAATGTTAGGTTTGCCCTATCCGGGTGGTCCCAATATTGCCAGATTGGCTGAAACAGGCAACCCAACTGCTTACAATTTGCCAAGACCCATGCTACATCGCGGATTAGATTTTTCTTTTAGTGGTATGAAAACCGCCGTGCATAACCTTATTAAAGACACCGATGGTTCAGGTGGCTCAGGGAATAATACGGACAGCGATCCGCAAGTTCGCGCCGATATCGCCGCCAGCTTTCAGCATGCAGTCGTCGATACGCTAGTGCGAAAGTGCGTGAAAGCACTAAAGCAAGTAGAGATGAGTCGATTGGTGATTGCGGGCGGTGTCAGTGCCAACACTCATTTGCGTGAAACTTTGGAGAGTGAGCTTGCCAAGATAAATGCCACTGTGCATTATGCGCCGCCTGCATTATGTACTGATAATGGGGCGATGATTGCTTATGCTGGTTATGAGCGCTTGCAGGCAGGGCAGTCTGATGATTTAGCGGTGAGCTGTGTGCCGCGTTGGCCGATGACTGAGCTACCAGCAGTGTAAGACGGCTTTGCTCAATACTAATACTATCTCCGTTAACCTTTATTAAACCTAAGGATGAACTATGCAGTGGCTTGCTATTGGACTAGGGGCTGCCATTGGGGCTTGCCTGCGGGCATGGTTGGCTCGCTTTAATCCGCTGCATCACTGGATACCCCTTGGGACGCTTGGTGCTAATGTATTGGGTGGACTATTAATAGGGTTGGCACTGGTGTGGTTTGAGCGCGTGGGTAGCAGTTTATCGCCCAATGTCCGACTATTTGTGATTACCGGTTTTTTGGGCGGATTGACCACCTTTAGTACTTTTAGTGCAGAAGTTTTTACCTTTATCAACGCTGGTAAATTATTAGCAGGTTTGGGATTGATCGGACTACATCTGGGACTGACGTTGCTAGCAACGGCTATCGGATTTTACTTCTTTAAGCTGGTTTTATAAGCTTTGATAGATGTCATTCGCATAATGGTCTAATATAAGTGGTTCCATTATATCAGTCTGTTTTAAGTGGTCTATTAATAGGTTTTCGAGACTTTTTAGCTGGTTCCCTTGGGGTATACTTTTAGTTACCTTCGATCTTGTCCATATTATTAGTCCCAATCACTTCGATATTTGGTTTGGTCGCTATGCGGCAAAAATGGTACAAGTGAATTCCGTGTCGGTTATCGCCGTATTATTAGTATTATGTATAAGTGCCATATTATGAAGCCGCATCTCTCTTTTATCATTACAAAACCAAACCCTCATTCACCTATTACCTATATTTAACGAGACATTATCAGACAGGTAATAAGTACGCGCTATTCAGCCACAGTCGTTACTCTTCTTTAACTTTCATAAATCTACGTAACACCATAATCCGTTATCATTTCCTTTGTCGACAGAACGAAGTTTGATCACAATGTTTGAGCGTCTTTCTCTCAAAAAAAGATGGATAACAAAAACTAAGATTTATAGCCAGTGTCAATTAAAAAGGAAATAACGATGAAAATTATTATGTTTAAAAAAATCGCCGTAGGCTCAGTATTAGCAATCTCTACCTGCCTAGCCATGGTTGGTCAGGCAAACGCGGCACCGTATAACCCTACTCACTATGGAATGAATGTAAATGATGGTCCATTGTCTAAACTGAACCTAACCAAAAAACAAAAAAGCCAAATTCAAGCGATTCAAAAATCAAATCATAACAATGGTAAAAACGGTTATAAAAATAACCATGCGGCAATCTCAAAAGTACTGACCGTATCACAGCGTAATCAGTTAGAAAAAATGAGAGCTGGAAATAGAGCAAAACGTGATAAATAAAATGGTCACAACCAAGGTAAATATAATCAAAATCAGAACCACAACCGTCATCGTTAATTAAAAAAGACAGGTTTGGCTTAAAATATTGTTTTATCAGCATTATGATGAGCAATGGTATATATAAAGGATCGCGCTCATGAAGAATAATTTGGTTCGTATAAAATCCCAAATATTATTTAGCTTAACATTATTCATTTTAGCCATGGTGCCCGTCACCTCTACCTTTGCCATCCTGCCCATGGCATCGGAAATTTTCCAATCTGAGTCATCTTTCACTGCGTCTAATGATGAAAAAACCCTAACGGCTGATGATATTTTTTCTACCGAAAATAGTATAACAATTGAGAATCATAGGATTATTGCTTCCAGTGAGAGAGCAACATCCTCAAATTCCATTAATGAGTATAAGCATAAATCTGACTTTAAAAAGCAGTCAAATTTTATGAAGTATGATTGAGTTTGTAGAATAGTCGCAAGCGGTAATCACCCACGATAAATAAGAACCCTTATAAAAGGTGTCCCTATCGCTGACTTGTGTTAATGCTTAAATGAAATTTCGCACACTCTTTATAATAAGTACTTTATTGTAGATACAGCCTTAAACTGTTCAGAAAGTACACTGCCACTATTTAGATAACTAAATTCGTTACCATCATTAGCCTACAGCCAAAGGTTCAAGTCCTCACTAGGGTACCGTTATTTACCATAACGCTCGTCATAGCGTAAGAGAGCGGATGATATTTCTTAATTGGAATAATTTAGTAGATAGTGAAATATTACACCGGCTTCACAATACCTTCTAATAAACTCGCAAAACCTTGCATATAAGCGGTATCTTGGCTCGATGTGCGCGTCGCTGCATATAGCTGACAATGCACACCCGTACCCAATGGACGCGAGACGACCCAGCCTTTTTTCTCATATTCAGCAACCACCCAATCAGGTAACGCCGCCACACCGCGTTCACTGGCAACCAATTGAATCAGCATCGCTGTCAACTCTGTGGTACGAATGCTATCAAAGCTTACCTGCGCTGGTGTCATAAAGTTGGCAATAATATCGAGGCGCTTGGCTTCCACTGGATACGCAATCAGGGTTTCATTGGTTAAGTCATCCGGCTTAATAAATTTCTGCGCCGCCAAATCATGTGTTGGCGATAGCACCAAGCGACTTTCATACTCAAATAACGGCTGATAGCTGATGCCGTCTATCGGTAAATCGCTGGTGGTAATGAGTAAATCGATATCACCTTCCATCAATAAGTGGTGCGGCTCTGGCTCAAAACCTGTCGCAAAATCTAGCTCTACATCAGACCATTCGCGGCGGTAATGATTGAGTATCGGCATTAGCCAATCGAAGCAACTGTGACATTCAGAGGCTAGGCGTAATCTACCCGCTTGACCGTGAGCTAAGCGTTTGAGGTTGGATTTGGTACGGGTGACTTGTGGCATGATGCTATCTGCCAATGCCAATACCGTCTTGCCAGCTGGCGTAAAAGTCAGCGGGCGTGTTCGGCGATTGACCAAGCTGATATCGTAATAATTTTCCAGCTCTTTTAGCTGATGCGAGACCGCAGACGCTGTGACGTGCAATTCGTCGGCAGCCGCCGCCAATGAGCCATGCGCTCGTAGCGCGGTTAAGGTATTGAGATGACGAAGCTCTAACATAAGAAAACCTAACCGCTAAAGTGAGAAAAATTCATTATAATCGATATAGCGCTGATTTTCATTCAAAGTCTGATTTTTAATCAGCAATGCTAAATGAGCAATGGCAAACTAGCGTCGACGTAATAATAGCTGTGAAATAATCACCAATATCAGCGAGGCAACCAGTAAAATCGTCCCAATGGCATTGACCTCTGGTTTGAGTCCTACCCGTACCATCGAATAAATTCGTAGCGGTAAAATCTCATAACTAGGGCCCGTGACAAAGGTAGAAACCACCACATCATCGAGTGATAAGGTAAAAGCAAGTAACCAACCAGCCATCACGGCTGGAAAGATGACAGGAATCAATACCGTACGCACCATCGTTGATTCGCTAGCGCCCAAGTCGCGTGCGGCTTCCATCAAGCGTTCATCCAGACTGCTCAATCGTGCAAACACCGTGATGACTACAAACGGTAAGCAAAAAGTAATGTGCGCGAGTAATAGCGAGACGAACCCTAATTGCAACCCTATTAATAAGAATAATGCCAATAATGAAATAGCGAGTACAATTTCAGGCGACATCATTAATACAAATAACAGCCCATTTAATAAGCCTTTACCGCGAAAGTTATATCGATGTAGCGCGAGAGCAGTTAGCGTTCCTATCAAAGTTGAGACGGTGGCTGCGACCAATCCTAATACAATAGAATGCCAAAAAGCATCGAGCATCGCTTGGTTATTCAGCAGCGACTCATACCACTTTAAGCTAAAGCCGCCCCAGTTATAGCCGACTTTTGATTTATTAAAGGACATGACGACTAAGACGATAATTGGCAAATACAGCATGGTATAAATGAGGCTAAGATAGCCTTTAGCCGCGATACTGCCAATCTTAATAGACGATCTTTTTTTAGTTGCCGAGCTATTCAGTTGATGATTCAGTGAACTATCAGACATTAGGCCACCTCATTAAAGTCGGTCTTGCCAATGCGGCGACTACTGGCACGGTAGGCGAGTAATAGTACTGCCATTGCTAGTGTTAATAACACGCTGGCAGCTGCGCCAAATGGCCAGTCACGCGCATCCAAGAATTGGTTTTTGATGATATTGCCGACCAATAAATTGCGTGAACCACCCAAAATATCTGCCACATAAAACATACCCATTGCAGGCAGCAGCACCAATAATACTCCTGAGATAATGCCAGGCGTCGTCAATGGCAATATGATATGCCAAAAAGTCTGGGTCTTTGATGCGCCCAAATCCTGTGAAGCGAGTAGTATGTCATTGCGCAAATCGGTAAATACTGCGTATAACGGCAACACCATAAATGGGAACAATAAGTACGTCAAACCAGCAATCACCGCCACTTGCGTGTATAAAATATCAATCGGGGCATCGATGATACCGATTGCCAGCAGCGATTTATTAATCAAACCGTTATTGGCAAATAGCAGTTTAAGCGCATAAGTACGCACAAGCGAGTTGGTCCAAAATGGTAGAATTAACAGCATCATGAGTAGCGGCTGCCAACGCGTTTTGGCTTTGGCTATCAGCCAAGCAAAAGGGTAGCCAAGTAACAAGCAGATGATGGTTGTGATGCCTGCCATCCATAACGAATGAATAAATACGCCAAAATATAGCGGATCAATCATGCGTATATAGCTGTCGATGTTGACAGGCAAGCTAATAAAAGCACTGCTATCGCGGCTCAAAAAACTGACAGCGATGACTAAGATATTTGGCAATAGCGCAAATATCAGCAACCAACCCCAAATCAGCCAGAGCGTTACGGTACGAAAAGGACTTTTGCTGCCTAAGCTATGACCTGCCATCAGCTAATATCCTTTTGAGCAGCTAAACTGGCAGCTTGATGATTGGCTTCATCATCAAGCGTACCGTCTTCTGGTAGTACCCATTCCCAGCCATCGACCCATGATACTTTAACGCCTTCATATAACTTGTAATCAAAGCTTGGATCATCCTCATCAAAGAATTCAGAAGCCTTAATAATGTGACCGTTTGCTAATTCAATAATCGAATCTAGGGTGCTACCTTTATAGTTGCTTTCAATCACTCGCCCGAGTAAGCCACCATGTTCTTTATCATTGGGGTCATAAATTCGCAAATCTTCAGGACGTAGCAATAAATTAACGATATCGCCCACTTGTACATCGTTAGCAAAATCAGGGCGGCGTAGATTGCGTAAGGTGGTCGGACCGTCTTGCGCTTGTGCTTCACAAACTTCGACTTCGATACGGCCATTGGTCACGCGACCGTCGCGATCTGGTTGGTTAGGATAAACACCTCTGACTTCCGCTTTAAACAAGTTGGTCTCACCGATAAACTTGGCGGTAAATAAATTCGCGGGTGTTTCATAAATCTCAATAGGCGTGCCGATTTGCTGAAAAGTGCCATTTTTCATCACGGCGATACGATCTGACATCGATAGCGCTTCTTCTTGATCGTGGGTGACAAATACAAAAGTGATGCCAAGCTCTCGTTGCAGCCGTTTAAGCTCAGATTGCATTTGTAAACGCAGCTTATGATCGAGCGCAGATAGGGGCTCATCAAGTAGCAACAGTTTAGGACGATTGATGACCGCCCGTGCAATGGCGACACGCTGCTGCTGACCACCAGACAAGTCTTGTGGCCTGCGATTGGCTAAATGCTCCAGCTGTACCATGGCGAGCATCTCGCGCACGCGGGTTTGAATCTCATCTTTCGGTACTTTTTTGAGCTTAAGCCCGTAAGCAACGTTTTGCGCGACACTCATATGTGGAAACAAGGCGTACTGCTGAAATACTGTGTTTACGGGACGTTTATCCGCTGGCAAGCCAGCCATCTGTACGCCGTCTAGATAAATTGCCCCAGCATTTGGCTGCTCAAAACCAGCGATTAGGCGCAGTAAGGTTGTTTTACCGCAGCCTGATGGACCAAGTAGCGTCAAAAATTCACCGTGCTTGATATCAAGATTGATGTCTTTTAATACTTCAGTTTGATCATAGGTTTTTTTTAGACCAGTCAGTTGCAGTAGTACTTTGTCATCTTGAGCTGATGCAGAGGCTCTGTGCATATTTGGCGGTGAATTGGTCATAATATTTATTCCTACGTGTCCGACATCGCAGTACAGCTATTTATTTAGGACACTGTGGTCAAGGTGATTTGATATGGATATAAGCGATGGGTGTAAACCCGATTTGGTCGCCGCGTATTATAACAAACCCTTGATATAAATCAGTGCAAGTTCGTTATAAGTTCTGCGAGCAACACGGTTATGCTGTCAATGGCTGTTGATGCTTGATAGTTCGGTGTTGTCTGTTTGATGCTCGGTTTTGGCTAATGCATTTCTGTTTTTCAGTTTCACTTCCAACTTTATAATTCTGTATGATTGGCAATAACTGCCATTCTATGACGATATTTAAACAAAATTTTTTATCATTTTTTGGTTTTTATTCCTATACAATCACGGTATGGCAGACAAACACAATGCGCCTGATAGGTTAGTAGCCATTCGCAAATCTATGTTTGAATACATGTGTGGAAAGCTGTTTATAACGCTAATATTATTAATGATAAAGGATGTCTTATGCCTAACGATACACGCCCGAAAACTGGTCAAGAAGCTCTTGCGCTTTTAAAAGAAGGCAATATGCGCTACATAGATAGTTTGACCACCACTGACCCAACAATGCAAAGACGACCTGAATTGGTTAAAGATCAAGATCCCTTGGCCATTATTTTGGGTTGCTCGGATGCACGAGTACCAGTTGAGATTGTATTTGATCAAGGCTTGGGTGATTTGTTCGTTATTCGAGTCGCTGGTAATGTCGTCGCGCCTTCACAGATTGGCTCGATTGAGTTTGCGGCCGAAAAGTTCGGTACAAAATTGGTGGTCGTGCTTGGGCACTCACATTGCGGCGCTGTCACGGCTTGTGTTGAGACACTGATCAATCCTGAGAAAAACTATTCGCCCAATTTGCAGTCGATTGTCGATCGCATTCGCCCAAGCGTTTATAATTTGCATGAGCTGGCCACTGCTAATGGTCAAGATGTCGATGCAGACGAGTTGGTCGATCGCTCTATCCGCGCCAACGTCCGTATGTCAGTTAGCCAGCTCAAACATGGCTCGCGGGCATTAGAGGACTTAACTAATAGCGGTCAATTGCTGGTCGTTGGTGCAGAGTATGATTTAGAGACAGGAAAAGTACGTTTCTTAGACAGCTAATTAATCGGTTAAATGGGTAGCACCCAGTGTGCGCTCTTACAAAACCCACTCAATGCTTTCGCGATTTTTTATTATGATATAAAGGGTCAAGCGCGTAAAAAATATTCACGCGCTTGTTTTTAAACTCTCTATTTTGTCAATATTAGGATGACTATGTCTATAGCAAATACTGGCTCAGCCACTGATAATAATAACGAAGTACTTATCGCTCAACCAACGAGCAGCGTCAATACCGATGGTGTGCAGCCTATCTCAGTACAGACGACAGGTTTTACTTTTAACCACACCATGCTACGTGTCAAAGATCCTGCCAAGTCGTTGGCGTTTTATACCGGTGTCCTTGGTATGACTTTGCTGGCAGTCAAAAAATTCCCTGACATGGGTTTTGATTTGTACTTTTTAGCCAAGTTAACCGAAAGCGAGCGCGACAATTTGCCCGCGGGTAATGATTTGGAAATCTTTGCATTTCGTCAACGCGGCATCTTAGAATTGACCCATAATTATGGTACCGAAACGAAAGCTGACTTTAGTTATCATGATGGTAATGGTGAGCCACAAGGTTTTGGACATATCTGTTTTAGCGTACCTAGTCTCGATGAAGCGGTTGCTTGGTTTGATAAAAATAATGTCGAATTCAAAAAACGTCCAGAAGATGGCAGCATGAAAAACATTGCCTTTATCAAAGATGTTGATGGCTACTGGATTGAAATTGTACAAGCAGATTTAATGGGCTAGCTTGACAGGCTGGTACGTCAATACGTCAGTTAATCTAGGACATACCCCAGTCAAACAATCAATTAATCGAGTGAATGGAAGCATAAAGCCAACCAACCAAAGGAGTGACGTCTAGATGCCTACCTCTGAGGCAGAAACGACAGTAAATACCAATATAGCGCCTGAACCAGTGACAACGGATGTGCTGACATATCAAAGCATCATTGATTCAGCAAATGAGATAGTGGTTGGCTTTGTTGAACGCATTCCTTATTTTATCGCATCAATTATTGTTATTCTGATTTTTTGGTTTCTATCGATTGTCTTCAAAAAAGTGGTATATAAACTTTTAGGCAGTCGCAGTCGGCATCAGAACTTGGTTAAAGTGTTTCAGCGAGTAGGCGGCGCACTCATCATTTTTATCGGTTTTATGATTGCTATGGTGATTGCCGTGCCAGGATTTACGCCTGCTAAGCTGATTGGTGCACTCGGTATTGGTTCCGTCGCTATTGGTTTTGCCTTTAAAGATATTTTTCAAAACTTGCTTTCTGGTATTTTGCTGCTGATCTCAGAGCCGTTTCGTATCGGTGATCAGATTGTCTCAGGCGACTATGAAGGGACGGTTGAGGATATTAAAATACGCGCCACGACTATTAAGACGTATGACGGTCGGCAAGTGGTTATTCCCAACTCTGATTTGTATACTTCAGCATTGACTGTCAATACCGCCTATAAGCAGCGCCGTTTGCAAGTGGCTGTCGGTATTGGCTATGAAGATGATATCGAAGCAGCAGAAGCTGAGATTCTACAAGCGTTAGATAAAGTCGAAAGCGTATCGAAGAAAGCGCAGCCAAGTGTGATTGCTACGGGTTTTGGTGATTCAACGATAGATTTGATGGTACGTTGGTTTATCGAAGATGGCACTCAAGCCAACAAAGTGACGTCGATTCATCAAGTGATCGTAGAGATTAAGAGCGCACTCGATGCAGCAGGCGTCAACATTCCATTCCCGATACGCACGATAGATTTGAGTGATCCATCAGTGACATCAATTGTGAATAAATTGCATGAGCAAAAGGCGATCGATGTTAATAACGATGTTAATAAAGCAGCGGCAGAGTAATTTGTTTAGCGCGTTATTTTAAAGAACTACCTTTTACACAATATTTTCGAAATAAAAATCCGCCATATCAAATGACATGGCGGATTTTTTTACGATATCAATTTATGACAATTTAGTCAGTTTTGACTTTAAAATCGGTATGACATGATTTACAGCTGGCGCCGACTTCACCAAAGGCTGGTTTGACATCATCGATGCTAGTGGCTGTTTGTGCAGCAGCGTTCAGCTCAGCAGTGACTTTTTGAAAGTTTTCTGCTTCTGCGCGAAAACCATCGGCATTTGACCAAACGGCATCAGTCGCATTGCCAACAGCTTCTTTATTTTCAAAATGACTCCAAGGCGTAGCAGCGTCTTCTGCTAAAAATGCGGCTTGCTCTTTGAATACGGCGGCATCAAAGGTGTCAGGTGCTTTAATCATATCACCCATGACACCCATCGCATCACCATAGCTTTTCATGCTATCTTGGCGGGCTTTTACATCAGGGTCAGTGGCAGTGCTACACGCTGTTAGACCTAGGGCGGCTGCCATCAAGGTGATGCCAAAGATAGCTTTTAATGATTGGTTGGTATGAACCTGTGCCATGTGAATTACTCCTGTAAAATTGGTTAGTAGTAGGCGCGCTTATAAACGCTGGCTTTACATACTGTTTTTAAGTATCTGCCCTTAAAGGCTTCTTCTAAATTAAAAGGTTTCTTTTAAATACTGCTTTTAAATAAAGCGTATTGTTATAAAAATTATCTCATCATCTTTTGGAAACGCATTCGCTTCTAAAGGATTTTTCCAACAATAGTTTTCATTGTAACGGTTATCTGTGCAGTGAACGTAAATTTAGTTGTTATATCATCGTAATTTTTGAGTCAGTGACTTTCGCTCATATAAATTATCGCTCATATAAAAAGGTCAGCGTGGATAGCTGACCTTCTTGATACTCTCTAAAGACAAGCTAATAAATACCTTAGCCTTTATTATATTCACACAAACTATAGAGTCAACCAATCGCGTGGTTTTAGATAAAAATCGGTCAATGCAAACTCAGGCGAGCCTTCAGTCGGCTCAAAGCGATAATGCCAGCTGGCAAGCGGCGGCATACTGACTAAGATAGACTCAATACGGCCATTGCTTTGTAGTCCAAATAGCGTGCCGCGGTCATAAACAAGGTTGTACTCAACATAGCGACCACGGCGATAAAGTTGAAATTCGCGCTGTGCCTCGGTATAAGGGGTATCTTTACGCTGTTCAAAGATGGGCATGATACCGTCAAGATAACCGTTGCCGACCGCCTTCATAAAATTAAAACAGGTTTCAAAGTCCCAGCCGCGACTTTCTGTATTGACATCATCATAAAACAAGCCACCGATACCGCGCTGCTCATCACGATGACGTAGGTGAAAATACTCATCACACCATTGCTTAAAGTCAGGGTAGACGCTGTCACCAAAAGGCGCGCACAGATCATGACAGACTTTATGCCAATGCACGCAATCAGCGAGTACGGGATAAAACGGCGTCAAATCAAAACCACCACCAAACCACCAGATAGGGTCTTCGCCCTCAGCTTCAGCAACGAACAAACGCACATTGGCATGGCTGGTTGGGACATTCGGGTTTTTGGGATGGACAACCAATGAGACACCCATGGCTTGGGCTTTACGACCAGCGATATGGGGATGGCGTGCCGTTGCTGACGCTGGCAGATTGTGTACATGAATGTGGCTGAACATCACACCTGCTTTTTCAATCACCTCACCATCTGCTAGGACACACGAGCGACCGCCGCCGCCTTCAGGACGTTCCCAGTCATCAGGCACAAAGACCGCCGACGTTTGGCTATCACTGCTGCCATCGCGCTCTTGCGCTTCTAAGGCTTGACAGATACGAGCCTGCAAATCGACCAAAAATTCACGCACACGCATGATGTCGTTATTGGCTGGCACTGTTAAGTCTGTCGCTGATAGCTCTGTCTTATTATCTGTATTTGAAATACTCATAAAATATCTATTTATTTAGTGTATTGATGTCTACTTATTAAGATGTAACGCGGTATTGAAATCTTTATCTAACAAATGACCCATGCGGTCGCGCTTGGTCGCTAAATATTCAGCATTCATATCGTTTACCCCAACCAATAAAGGCACGCGTTCCACGACATTAATACCGTGCTCGGTTAGATAAGCCACTTTGTCTGGATTATTGGTGATCAGTCTGACCGCATCAACACCGATATGAGCGAGCATCGGGCCGCACATATCATAAATGCGCGCATCAGCAGGTAAGCCCAACATAAGATTGGCATCTAAAGTATCATGACCTTGGTCTTGCAGGGCGTAAGCACGAATCTTATTGGTCAGACCAATACCGCGACCTTCTTGGCGCAAGTATAATATCGCCCCGCAGCCAGTCTCTTGTATTGCTTGCATCGCTGTGTTGAGCTGCGGCCCACAGTCACATTTTAATGAGCTAAAAGCATCGCCCGTCAAGCATTCTGAATGAATACGAATCAATGGAATGGTTTTTTCTGCTAGCGTGGCGTCCGTTTGATTCGGTGAGCTGTCCGTCATATGTTGGTCGACGACAGGCAGACCGACAGTCAGCATCACATGCTCTTGACCTTCGTCGTTTTCAAAGATATGAATATCAAACTCGCCATGACGAGTAGGTAGTTTGGCACTGGTAATAAATTGATATGACATTAATGTCCTGCATAAGCCGATAAGCGTGGCGGTAGAGGGTCTTTTTTAACCATATTAAAACAGCGATGACATCCTAGCTGCATGATGAAAGTAGGATAATGCCAGTATAATTCATTCGTAAAGAGTGCATGCTGATTGTCTTTATTATAAAAACACACAAAGTTCACAAACGACGCACGATGATTAAAGCGACAATTAAAAATAAATGCTATTATGCCATACTATTTTGACGGATACAGTGACAAGTCTTTGCCCTTACATTACTATGTCGTCACTAACATCCGATATTGATGCAGAATAATAAGGCATAATATTATCCCTTGTTATGAAAGCGCCAAAGCAAAGCTCCATCGCTGTCTATGACGGCAGCGTATGTGCTATTCGGTGCAGCGCCGCTCTTTATATGTTTATATAAAGACATAGAGGCTGCCTGAATAAATTTATGAACAGTTATATGGTCGATTACACCAATAATGGTGTAGATATTATTGACGTCACTTAGGTAGCATTATGCACTAAGAGGCTGTCTTGTCAGCAGATTGGTAGGTATCGTACGGTTTATGCAGCAGTCACCTCATTCCCCACAGTCTCAGTCCGTATCTATGCCAGCTGTCGATTCTGCTGCCCAGCTGTCGAATTTACAGCAGACTTATACTGTGATTCCACGCGTCCGTCCTGATACGCCTTTGCTGGATAGCATTGCAGCGCCAGCTGATCTTAATACTCTGACAACCGCTCAACTTATCACCTTGGCTGATGAGCTGCGGCTATTTCTATTGTATTCAGCAGGTCAAAGCGGTGGGCATTTTGGTGCTAATTTGGGCGTGGTTGAGTTGACCATTGCGCTGCATTACTTACTAGATACGCCGCAAGATCAAATCGTTTGGGACGTGGGTCATCAAGCCTATGCCCATAAAGTCTTGACGGGTCGCCGTGATCAGTTGGCGACGATTCGCTCGAAAGATGGTTTGACTGCTTTTCCTGAGCGTGCAGAATCCGTTTACGATACCTTTGGCGTTGGTCATTCATCGACGTCAATCTCAGCTGGTTTAGGCATGAGCTTAGCACTGCGTTATCAAGGTCGCGCGCAAACCGTCGCTTGTATCATTGGTGATGGTGCAATGACTGGTGGTATGGCGTTTGAAGCGATGAATGATGCGGTGCAACAAGATGCGGATTTATTGGTCATTTTGAATGACAATGATATGTCGATCTCTTGTTCTATCGGTGGTTTTTCACGGCATTTAGCGATGCTATGGGAGTCAGGATATCAGGTTGATATCTCTGACGCAGGCGAGCCAGTACTATGCCAACGCCCTGATATGCAAGGCTTTGATCGCCGTAAGCGTCACAAAGAAATGCGTGATGTGCCGCAGTTAGAAGACAATTTATTTAAAGCGATTGGTTTTACCTACTTTGGTCCGTTTGATGGTCATAATATCCCTGAGCTACTGCGGGTATTGTCACTTGCCAAGCAGATAAAAGGGCCTGTTTTAGTCCATATTTATACTACCAAAGGCAAAGGTTTTGCCCCAGCTGAGTTAGATCCCGTCGGCTATCATGCTATCAGCAAGCTGCCTGCCGAAGATAATGAAGCAAAAGATAAAATAGCGAGTAATTCGGAAGCTAAGGTTTCAAAAGTGAAGCCGGCATTAAAATATTCGCAAGTATTTGGGCAATTCTTATGTGATAAGGCTGCTGAAGACGATAAGCTGCTTGCCGTCACACCTGCTATGGAAGAAGGCTCGGGGATGATTGATTTTGCCCGTCAATTTCCGGAGCGGTTTTTTGATGTAGCCATCGCTGAGCAACACGCAGTCACATTGGCTGCTGGTATGGCAACCCAAGGCGTCAAACCGATTGTGGCGATTTATTCGACGTTTTTGCAACGTGGCTATGATCAGCTGATTCATGATGTGGCTTTGCAAAACCTTGATGTGATGTTTGCTATTGATCGTGCTGGCCTAGTCGGTGAAGACGGTGCAACGCATGCCGGCGTATTCGATTTTGCCTTTTTACGCTGCGTGCCTAATATGCTGATTGCCGCGCCAAAAGACGAAAACGAATGCTACCATTTGCTTAATACGTGCTATGAGTACCAAGGCTGCACGGCAGTACGCTATCCGCGTGGTGTCGGTACTGGCGCAGTTATTGCATCGCCAGCACAGACTTATAACGTTGGCGAGGCAGTGATAGAGTCGGTATTAGGTAGTGAGGATGCGCCTAAAAAGCTGGCGCTACTCGCATTTGGCACCATGGTTGCGACGGCTCAGCAAGCGGCAGAAAGCCTAATTGACAATGATATAGCATCAGACTGTCAGGTACATGTCATTAATATGCGCTGGGTAAAACCTTTAGACACGGCATTATTAGAAAAGTTATTAGAGCAAGGTATTACACACATTGCGACTTTGGAAGAGCACATGATTATGGGCGGCGCGGGCAGTGCGGTAAATGAGTATTTGCTTAACGAATCGCCAGCCTTTAAAAACAACCATCCTGCCGTTATTAATATCGGCATTCCAGATCGCTTTGTCGCCCATGGCTCACAAGCAGAGCAAATGGCTGATTGTGGTTTAGATGTTAATGGTGTGGTAAGGCAGCTTGAAAAGCTTCTGTCGTAAGTTATACCTTTGAACGTTTTTAAGTTTTTAAACTGTCATTTGGACAGAGTATTGGTTAAATAGATAAAAGCTCGATCGATAGAGCGAACGCCTACTTAGTCGTAGGTGCTGACTTTTTTACAACTTACGCAGTTTGTGATGACCACCAAAATTTGGGTTGGTTTGGCGAACGTCATGGTTTTTTTCGTTTTTTATCGAACAATTTTAGTATAATGCGATCATCGCTTTTAAATGGCGCATTTTTTTAATCGTATAAATACAGTGTGATGCAGCGGCTGATTGGCATGTTGTGGGCACAGAGTTCGTCTTATTTTTGACATTCATTCATCAAGCAAATAGGTTATTTATGGAACCCATGGTCGTCATCGCAGCACGTACTGCTGAAAAAGTTGGTAAAGAGATTTTATATGCGCATCAAAACCGCCATAAAATCGAGTTGGATATTGAGTCAAAAGGGCTTGATGGATTGGTTACGCGTATTGATCGTTTTAGCGAAGAGCTGACGATTGAAACCCTAAAAGCCAGCTATCCAAATCACTCGTACTTGGGTGAAGAGTTTGGTATGCAAGAAGGTCGCGGTGAAGATGCAGACTGGTGCTGGATTATTGATCCGCTAGATGGCACCAAAAACTTCGTCCATGGTGTGCCGCAGTTTTGTGTGTCTATCGCCGTACAGCATAAAGGCGTAACCCAACATGGCGTGATCTATGATCCTGTCCGTGATGAGATGTTCTCTGCTAGCCGTGGTAAAGGCGCGCGCTTGAACAATCGCCGTATGCAAGTGAGCGAGCGCAAAACGATTGATGGCGGTCTATTTACCACTGGTCATCCGCTTGAGCGTAAACGCAATGGCGAAGTCATCTCTTATGCCAAGCAGCATTTTGAAAGCTTGCAAAAAATCTCTGAAGCAGGCGGTCAAGTTCGTCGTTTAGGCTCAGCTGCGCTTGATTTATGTTATGTCGCTGCTGGTCGTTTTGACGGTTATTTTGAGATGTCAATTAAGCCTTGGGATATCGCGGCAGGCGAGCTTATCGTGACCGAAGCACGTGGTGTGGTGGTTGACCATACAGGTGCACACAACTCAATGACTTCAGGCTCTATTTTCGCCTGTAACATTAAGTTATTGAAGCCATTGATGCAAGTGGTTGTCCCAACGTGGGGTGATGCATTTTAAGCACCACTTAAGCATAATTATCAAAACAACTTAACACTAAAAAGCTGGTTCCATTATGGAGCCAGCTTTTTTGTTTTACCATTACCTTTATAGCTACTTTTGTCTTCAACCGTAATGCCTTGAAACTTAAGCGCTTTACTGGTGGTTTCCAACAGTTGCAACTCTTCTTCAATAAGCGTCAGCATTTCTTGCACATGTGGTAGTGCCTTACTACAAGCCGTAATCCCAAATTCAATCTTATCTAGATAACTAGCAAGGGTGATATTCATTGCTTGACCGTTGAAGACAATAGACGCAGGGTACAACGATTGCAAACGTGCACCATTCCAATATAGTGGTTTTTCAGAACCAGGCACATTAGAGATAATCAGGTTAAACGCCTGTTTTTTGGGAAATAGACTGGTCGCTAAATTGATACCTTCCCAAGCATAGGCAATCACGCTGTAGTTAATCACTTGAGCTTGATTCATACGTCGAAAGCGGCGTTTGCCGTTATTCATACTGCGATGAATCAGTTTGATTCGGCTTAAAGGGTCATCTAAATGCGTGCCCAAATTGGCCAGTACAAAGGATAATTGATTGCCTGCCACACTGTCATCTGTACGCAGCGACATCGGTACAAAAGCAATGAGTGGCTTGCTAGGCAGCGCATCCATGGAGATGAGATAACGACGAATAGCACCCGCACATACCGCCAGCACCACATCGTTTTTACTGATATTTAGTCGCTCAGCAATATCGTTAAAACGCTGAATATCATAAGACTGCGCGGCTATACGCCGTGATGCTGAGATGCGTTTATTAAGCACACTCATCGGCGCATCAAAAGTACCGACATAACTGTCATCACCATAATTTTTCAAATTATCCAGCAGTTCGGTAAATACAGGTTTAATGGTTGATATTTGCTCTTTAATGATGCGTAATGCGGAGCGCTCTTTGGGTAAAATTGCATCGACTTGATTGCGATGGCGTGCCATTAATGACCAAATCGGTAGCGTTACTGGCTCAGTGGGCGATTGTGATAATGATTTTTTGACAAGGCGCATGGCAGCAATGCCATCAACCAATGAATGGTGAATTTTGAAGTATAGGGCAAAACGCTCAGGGTCGCCTTCGTTTTCTGGTTGAATACCCTCAATCACATGACATTCCCATAATGGCATGGCACGATCCAACAGCCGACCATGTTCTCTTGAAACATACATCAACAATTCGCGAACCCGTGCAGGCTTTGGTAAGGCAACATGATGCAAGTGATGCTCAACATCAAAATGTTTGTCCTTTTTCCAAAAAACCAAATGCTCAAGCACTTGGTTAAAAGGAAAGGTAGGCGACACATCAGAATCTTGCATCTGTTTGACCAATTGGCAAACAAAACCGCTACCCGCATTCTCTGGCAATTCGAATAGGAATAGACCTCCAACATGCATGGGCTGTTTACGCGACTCAAGAAGTAAAAACAACTGGTCGACTGCTGTGAGAAGCCGCATAATAAATCCTTTTATGACGATAAGTTGAGTAAGAGTTACTTCTTTTATTATTATTTTATAGCTGACTTTTTATTAAATACTATGAATTTAATAATGGTCATTAAATTTAAAAGCTATTGAAAAAAGTATCCTGTTTGCGGTGAGCTCGCAGTCGCCATTTTACGCATTGGCATACGACCCGCCAAAAACGCTGCGCGCCCTGCCCAGATGGCATGCTTCATGGCATGGGCCATCATGACTGGGTTTTGCGCATTGGCAATCGCCGAATTCATCAGGACGCCATCACAGCCAAGCTCCATAGCCAGTGCTGCATCAGAGGCCGTGCCAACGCCTGCATCGACCAATACCGGTACTTTGGCATTCTCGATAATAAGGCTGAGGGTGTGACGATTCAGTAAACCAAGACCTGAGCCAATCAAGCTACCAAGTGGCATAATTGCCACACAGCCCATACTTTCTAATTCTTGAGCGACGATAGGGTCGTCTGAGGTATAAACCATCACCTCAAAGCCATCATCAATCAATACTTTGGCAGCTTTTAGCGTTTCCATCACATTCGGATAGAGGGTCTTTTCATCGCCCAATACTTCAAGCTTAACCAGATTATGCCCGCCTAACAGCTCGCGAGCAAGCTTACAGGTACGAATGGCAGTCTCGGCATCGAAACAACCAGCAGTGTTGGGTAAGATGGTATATTTATCGGGGGAAATCACATCAAGTAGATTTGGCTCATTGCTGTTTTGCCCAATATTAGTACGACGAATAGCAACGGTGACAATCTCTGCTGCCGACGCGCCAATGGCGGCGCCCGTTTCAGTCATATCTTTATACTTGCCCGTACCGACCAACAGGCGAGAAGAAAAAGTACGACTCCCGACCGTAAAAGTGTCTTGTAAAAGGGGCGTCGGATGAGTAGCAGTGCTTGTGTTCTCTGACATAACTGAAAATCCTAATGGCGAGTAAAACAAAATGCTATTATAACAAAATCACGCAATCTTACTTGCAGTCTTTTTTGGTTTAGCCAGTTAAGCATAATACGTTTGCCACGCTTTGACACGAGTTTCTTTCTGAGTTTATCTTTATCTATCAGGTCGCTTTTATGATGCAACTGCCGTACAGTTTTGCGAAACGCCATCAAATTTTGGCCATACTTGCCATTGATCCTGAGCTGCCAGCGACTTTGGTGCTGACCAAAGCCACGCCATTATCAGCGATTAATGAGGCAGTGCGATTTTTACAGCAGCAAGGGGTACGCGGTGTGCCCACTTATGAAAGCATCAGCTCCGATGACTTTGAAAAGCGCATGAACGCCGCTTATGCAGGCAATACTGGTGAGTCGCAACATATTGCCGCTGGGCTCGAAGACCATCCTGATCTCGATAGTTTGGCAGATAGTGTCCCTGAAACTGAAGATTTGATGGATCAACAAGATGATGCGCCTATCATTCGTCTCATCAATGCATTGTTGTCCGAAGCGATACGTTTAAACGCCTCAGATATCCATATTGAAACCTTTGAAAAACGCTTGGTCGTTCGCTTTCGTGTCGACGGTGAATTAAAAGAAATCATTACGCCAAAACGCCAATTAGCACCGTTATTGGTATCGCGTATCAAAGTCATGGCCAAGCTCGATATCGCCGAAAAACGCGTGCCACAAGATGGACGTATCAGCTTACGGCTGGCAGGGCGTGAGGTTGATGTGCGGGTATCGACATTGCCATCGAGCTTTGGTGAACGCGTGGTCATGCGTCTATTAGATAAGCAAGCAGGTCGCCTGAATATGACATATTTAGGGCTATCTGATAACGATTACAGTGAGCTAAAACGCTTGATTCATCGCCCACACGGCATTATTTTGGTGACAGGGCCGACAGGTTCAGGGAAAACCACGACGCTATATTCAGCATTGACCGATCTCAATGACCAAACCCGTAATATCTTGACCGCTGAAGATCCGATTGAGTTTCAGCTCGATGGCATTGGGCAAACGCAGGTTAATAATAAAGTCGATATGACCTTTGCCAAAAGTTTACGTGCGATGTTACGTCAAGATCCAGACGTGGTGATGGTTGGTGAGATTCGGGATTTAGAAACGGCAGAAATTGCCGTACAAGCGTCGCTTACTGGACATTTGGTTTTATCAACTTTACATACCAACACCGCCATTGGTGCCGTCACGCGTCTGCAAGATATGGGCGTTGAGCCATTTTTATTATCGTCATCGCTGATTGGTGTCGTCGCCCAGCGCTTGGTGCGTACGTTATGCCCGCATTGTCATGGTTGGCAAGTGGCTGATAGTGAGCAAGCCAAATTATTTACTGAAATTGGTATTGTGCCAGTCTCAGAGAATGGTGCTGAAACTTTAACAACTACACCTATCAATCTACCCAGACCAGTTGGCTGCGACAAATGCAATCAATCAGGGTTTAAAGGACGGACGGCGATATATGAAGTGGTGCCCGTTGATGATACCTTGCGCCGTATGATTCATAGTAATACCGCCGAGTATGAGCTAGAGGAGTACGCACGTCAGCAGACACCGTCGATTCGTGCGGATGGGTTGCAAAAAGTCATTGCAGGTCGTACGACGTTAGAGGAAGTGCTACGAGTGACGAAAGAGAGTGCCTTAGCTGATGACACAATACTTGTATAAAATGTCTAGAGTGCATTGGTGATGGTTTAATCTACCTCAGCCAAAGGGTCTGCATAGCAGGTAAAAAAATAACTGGCTATGGTAGCCAGTTATTTGATGGTCATTCTTTACTGTTTTTAATACTTTAGTGTTTTGAATAGTTCAGTGCTTTTAATAATTTAACGTGTGACGTCATTATTATTTTGCAGCGATACATTCAACTTCAACGCTGGCACCAGCCGCCAATTCAGCGACGCCAAAGGCTGAACGTACCGGATAAGGTTTGGCCAATTCTGCTTTATAGACTTTATTAAAATCGTCAAAGTCATCCATGTCTGTCAGCATCGCCATACATTTGACGATGTCTGACTTTTGATAGCCGTACTCTAACAGGGTTTCATTAATATTATCCAATGCTTGCTTGGCTTCGGCTTTGACACCACCTTTGACCAATTTGCCATCTTTAAAACCAATTTGTCCAGACATGTATAGCGTATCGCCCACACGTACTGCTTCTGAAAAAGGATAATTACCGCCATCACCAAGAAATACAGGGCTAGATTTAGTCACACTTGCGGTATTTGCCATTGGCGCCGCATTCGCTGTCATAGCAAGGCCTAGTGAGCACGCGCCCACGAGCAACGCCTTAGTTAAATGGGTAGTCAATTTATGGGTAATCTTGGACATCGCTGTCTCCTTATTATAAGTTTTTTTCACAATTTTTTTAAATTCACTATACAAGTTTAACAAACATAATGTCTCATCACACTAGATGACACATTATGTCTTACTTATGCTTAACCAGTTATTGGTCGTTTTGCTCAGCTTCGACTTCTGTTTTAGATTCAGTGTCAGCTTCTAGCGGCTTTTCGCTACTTTTGCCTTGACGGCGGGCTTCTAATTCAGACTTAGGAATCCAAGCCCATGTCATCTCAACCATGATAGGGTCACGATCACTGTCAGACTCACGGTCATGAATGACGCACGGAATTACCATTTCGCCTTTTGGTGTATTTAGGATATCTAAGCGCTGCTCATCCGATAAAGACGCCACTGCTGCAATTTGACCTTTTTTAATCGGGCGATAAAAATTAACCGAGTATGATTTAATCAATAGTACGCGGTCAGAGGGTAGGTTTAAACCCAAAATAAAACCAGTCGCTGTTTCGGCAAGTAAGGTAATGGCGACCGCATGAATAGAGCCAATATGATTTTGCACTGCTTTGGTGTTGTTTAAGCTCACGACGACTTGGTTGGGTTCGACCGTTTCATAATAGACGCCCGTTGTGCCTACATATGGAACCACTTTACCAAAGGCTTTGGATAAGATGCTCGAGCGTGCGCTGGCAGGTAAGTACTTGGTGATAGATAACAGTTTGGTAAATTGATTGCTGATGGGCTTGAGCGTGCTGTTGGGTTTTTCGACGGGCGATCTTGTGCTGTCAGAGGTTTTGGCTGGCAATTTATTGGTTAGCTTGCTAGGGAGTTTTTTTAATAATCCTGACATACAAAATTCCTTAATGTAGATAGATTAAATGACGCTTTGAGTGTTACATATTTCATCATAGCAGCTGATAGGATGCCTATTGTGCAAGCTGCCATGCTCACTATGGTACATTAACCGCCGTCTGCCTACTATTATTAGCATGAACTGTTGCGCTTATAAAATAGGGCTAACGTCATGATACTCTAGATGCTAGGAATGCTATCGCTCAACGCAACATCGTATCACTTAGATGCTTTCATAAACAGTGCTGCTGGATGCCATAAAGACAGCCACGCTATAATGATGATATTTTAGCGTATCTTATTGATTATTTTTCTTATTTCCTTTTTCTATGCTGGATGAAGCTATGCCTGACACGTCAATTCATGTGCCGACCAATATCATTTATACAGGCGTTGCTGGTACGGGAAAAACCTATCGACTGTTACAAATTGCTAAGCGATATACCGACTATCTGCCGAGAGCCGATGAGGCAGATTTGTTAGGGCAGCTATTGCAAGCGCTTAGCTGGCGTGAAATCGTATGCTTGGTACTTTTGGATTTTCAATCTAAACACCAAGACTTGGTAAAAGTGCCTGAAATCGTCAATCATGCGTTCTTTGTCGCGAAAGCCGCACAGAATGCCCGCGAAAAAAACTTAAGCAATACGGCTTGGTCTGTCCTTCAAATGCATAGCCCTACCAATTCAAAAACTGTGACTTATAAAAACCGTGCCAGCCAAGCCTATTTTGATAAAGATGAGGGCGGTGCGTGGTATTTGCTGCCAGAAAGCTTTGAGTTATTAACAGAGCTATCGCAGCAACTTGCCGAATTTCAGCAAGCGCAGCGTGATAACAGTGTCAACCAAAGCCAAGCTAATCCAAATCAAGGTTTTAGCCAGCAGCGCTTTACCATGGTTAGCTTCCATCAAGCGTATGGCTATGAAGAGTTTGTCGAAGGCATTCGTCCTGTCATGGCAGCGTCTAATTATACAACAAGTAGCTTATCTCAAATGAATTACGCCATTCAAGATGGTGCATTTTTAAAACTGTGTCAAAGGGCAGCAAATGATCCAGAGCAGCGTTATGCCATCTTAATTGATGAGATCAATCGCGCCAACGTGTCACGAGTATTTGGCGAGCTACTCAGTCTAATTGAGCCAGACAAACGGGCTGGCATGGCAAACGCGATGGCCGTTCATTTGGCCTATTCTGGACGGGTTTTTAGCATCCCTGCTAACATCGATATTTATGCCACGATGAACATCCAAGATCACTCGTTAGCACCACTTGATATGGCATTACGTCGGCGCTTTCGTTTTATAGACTGTCCTCCGCAGCCCAAGTTATTACCGATGATTCATGTACACCGAAACTCAGAAACTGACAGTCCAGCAGCAACGATAGATTTGGCAAAGCTCTTAGCTGGTTTGAATGATCGCATCACGCAAACAGTGGGAATGGAAGCGCAATTGGGTCATGCTTTTTTATGGTCAGTGACGGATCTTGGACAATTGCAAGCGGCGTTGGTTGAACAAATTATTCCGCAGTTAATGCAAGCGACGGGTGGGCAAGAGGGTACTTTGCAATATATCTTTAGAGACGAGCAGCAGCCACTGCGAGCGCAGTTTATTCATGATAGTCATGTATCCATCAATGACAGTGTGAATGATCAAGTGAATGCTAATAGTCAAAATCCGCTGTTTACTGGTCAAAACGCATTTTTCGGTCAGTCTATGCGCACTGCTGGCTATAAGATAAATGCCGACCTCATTGCGAGGGTAGGTGAATTTGCCACACCTACTGTCTATCAACGTTTATATCCATAAAGGTGCTCAGCGTTGATAAATAAAAGCTTTAGTCATAAAGTCATAGCCAATAATATTGACAGTACCGACGTTAATGCGCGTGATACCAATATCATCACTGTGTTTGAGCATCAGCGTCTAATAGCGCATGACTTCTTACGGGTATCTGATTTCCATTGGTTGATGGCGCAAGAGTTTGCGGTATTTAGCATTAAGCGAAGACAGGGACAATGGCAGTTAAAAGTCGGACATTATATAGGGGTTATTTTACTGCCTAGCGGCATGACGCTTGAGATTTTACCTAAACTTGCGGCAAAAACTTCTAGCGATCAAGTCGCGCAGCAATCATACCTTTCACAGAATACCAGTCATCGCCCCGATATCAGGCAAGCTCGCCAATGGGTGCAGGGCATGCTATCGGATTTGACCAATAGCAGTCATGTCAAAAACAAGCTACCCAATACAAAAAATCTAGGTCAATTTAGCAGTCAATTGTCGCCGCTATCGATAGCTGTAATGCCATTGTCAGATTGGCTTATCACGCAGTTTTTGCAGCGGCTGGCTCATTATCGACCAAGCAAACACTATCAGACGCAGGTCGATAATCAAGCATCGATACAAGGTCGACTTCTCATCAAAGAACAAATGCGCCACAACAGCATGCAGCCGCATAAGTTTGTCTGTGAGAGCAGTATACTGAGCCAAGACATGCTAGGTAATCGGCTGATTAAGAGCACGTTGATTTTGCTGACACCTTTATTTTTTCAATCAACGCTATCGAAAGCAGATGCGCCTAAATTTTTGCAGGCTTGGCAGCGAGTAGCGGCGTTGAGTTATCAAGAGCTGACACAGTTAGAGTCGATATACAAGCAAGCAAAGCGTCAGTTAGCCGTGCAACCGCTTCGAGCACCGCAACTACAGGCTGCTCAGCAATTGTTAGATATGGCTTATTGGTTACTAAGGCAGTCCAATGTGACAACAGGTAATGGTATTGCGCTAAATAAACCATCTAGGCAAAATCTGTCCTCTCCGCGTTTATGCTTGCTGATTGATATGAATCAAGCCTTTGAGCAATGGGCAAGCCTGCGCATTGCCTCGATGTTTCAGCAAGTGAGTCAACAATATCAGCCGTTATATCAAACGCAAAGTATCTGGCTAACGGATGCAGAAGGGCGCGCATGTCTGTCTATACGACCTGATTTGCTCATATATAAAACTAATGCTAATGATAATTGTCACAATCAGAATGGCACTGCGGTTATTGAAGCTAGAGAAAAAGGTCACTATAGCCATGTCATCGATATTAAATGGAAGCATTTATCGCAGACAGCCAGCATTAGTGCCAGTGATGCTTATCAACTGATGAGTTACGCTCAGGCCTATCAAGCAGGGCAGGTGTGGCTGATTTACCCAGTACAAGATAATGAGCGGTTACCAGTTGCGCTCAGCCAACAAGTGCATGATTATAAAAAGACTGATGGCGCTAACAACCATGATAATAGCCATAATGCTACTGATGAAAAAGTGAGTCCTGCGCCATTGTGGCTCGTACCATTCAATGTTCTTACTGGTACGATAAACGGCAGCTTGCTTCCTGATTGGAATAGAGTATAATGAGCGCTGTCGATGAGTAAGTAGCACTTAGCATCGTGGAGAAAAGGATTTATCATAGTGGTTTTTATGATAAATGAGCGTTTTTTAAGTAATTTAGCAGTTTTTTTAAATTAATTAAAAATAGGTGTTGACACCATCGGCTTTTCCCCTTAATATGTGCACCTCGATAGCAAGGAACGTTAACAAGTTAGTGGCATTGCCAACAACGAGTTAATCAACAAACTATCGTGATAATAGACATTTCGGAGTGTGGCGCAGTTTGGTAGCGCATCTGGTTTGGGACCAGAGGGTCGTAGGTTCGAATCCTATCACTCCGACCATCTATTTTTAAGAGCCTTACAGGCTTTTTTTTATGTATAACGGTTTGGTTTTTGATATATTTAAAACTTGCTTTAGTATATAAAAGTCCTCTAAGAGCGCCTGTAGCTCAGCTGGATAGAGCATCTCCCTTCTAAGGAGGTGGCCGCAGGTTCGAATCCTGCCAGGCGCACCATTTAGCCTGCAAATCTTGCCTCATCAGGCAATAGTTATGGCGGTTGTAGCTCAGTTGGTAGAGCCCCGGGTTGTGATCTCGGTTGTCGTGGGTTCGAGTCCCATCAGTCGCCCCATATTTTATTCTGCATTATCCTCTTCCTCTTCCTCTTCCTCTTCCTCTTCTTGTTCTATCTCATTATAAAAACCTTGTTCTAAATAATAATACTTGCCATTTTTGGCTTTTTTTTGTGCCTGTATGATTGGTTTTAACCTATCTTACCCCCTGCGATTAAAATTTGTAGACTCATCAACCCTTTGATTGTCTATTGATTTACTGGCCTTTTGTCTCATTTATTTTTATTATGGGTTCTCTTTCGAGACGCTCGCTATCCCTGTACGTGCCTTAAACCTGCTTTGTTATTCTTTAACAGTCTTTATATAGGATAACAAAATATAGAATAACAAAGGCAACGCTTTTAGTGATGCATCATGATAAGGTCTTAAAGCCCGTTGATATATTAGGTCATCCATTAAGAAGTGATCCATTGAAGATGATGCAGGTGTTCAGAAAACCAAAGGTCAGTTAAAAAATATATTGAATAGATTAAGTAAGCCTAAGACCATAGTAGGGATGTGAGTGCTTGTCTGAGATGCGCTGCTATGGATCTTATATTATTGAGGAAGTGATTGATGGACGCATTGAGCGTATTGCTACAAAACGTGCATTTGTTTGAAACCAAGTATTATCGTTTGAATGGGACTGGTAATTGGTCTTATTCCATCACTAGACAAGATACGATTTTGTTTTATTTAGTGATGTCTGGGAGCTTTTGCATCGATGTTGGCAATGGTTTGCGACAGGCGCACGCAGGCGATATGATTATGATTCCCAGTGCCCATAAGCATGTGAGCTATGCCTTAGATCATAATGGTGACGATGCGCTACCGCTAGATGAGTTGCTGACTCATTGTAAGGAAAACACCCTTGATATCGATGGCAACGGTGATCCTAACTCGTCTTTGATATTGATTGAATGCAAGTATGACAAAGAAATGATACGTCCTTTGCTGTCTGTGCTGCCTGCGATTTTGCCTGAAATCAACGATGAGTCTGACGGTAGATTTGAGGTCATTGATGTCGAGATTAAGCTGCTGACCTTAGAAGCCGAGCGTGAGCGCATGGGCAAGACCGCGATCATCAATCATTGGGCAAGTATTATGATGATTGAATGTTTGCGGGTTTATATTGAAAGTTTGCCTGAGGCCACAGAAAACTGGCTAAAAGCCATGAAAGACCCGTTTTTGACCAAGGCGTTAGCAGCGATGCATCAAGCTCCCAATCAAAACTGGACCATTCATAAACTGGCTGAAGTCGCAGGAATGTCACGCTCAAGCTTTGCGCAGCGCTTTAAAGATACAGTTGGTATGCCGCCGCTGACCTATCTCATTGATTATCGCTTGCGCTTGGCGGCCCGTTATCTACGCTTGCAGCAAAACAGTATTGGCCGTATCAGTGAGTTGGTTGGCTATGCGTCAGACTCGACCTTTAGTCAAGCATTCAAGCGCGTTTATGGGGTATCACCAAAAGCCTATCGCCAACAATATCAACAAGAAAACATCGCATAACGTATCGTTAATACACTATAAAAGCGTTAAGGTTGCCATTAGGCCCTTAACGCTTTTTTGTTTTCTCATGGTGAAGTATGAGACTTTTATGGAGATATTTCGTCTATGGTTGACAGGTGTCGACACGGAGTATTTTGACGATGGACAGCTGACAATGTGCTTGTGTTCAGGTACTATGGAATAATGAGTCATCTAGGCGCAAACGCTTGTTTTTAGCGTAAGATATGTCACTGTATGGTGGTCAGATCGTTTGTTCTAAATGATATTTATTTTTGCTGCTGATGGTATGTTATGACTGAACCGACCGCAAAGCCACGCGCAGGAGCCAATAGCCAACAAGGCTCAGCTGTGTCCGCTAAAAAACAAAGCGATATGAATCCAAGCAACGTCAAGCGTGGTCGAAAAGACAAGGCGGGTGCGACACTTGACAAAGCCATGTTATTGGCACTGTTTACGCTGCCAGATATTGAAGAGGCAGTTGTTAAAGAGACAGTCGTTAAAGAGGTCGTTAAAGCCGCCGCTGATGAGTTGTCTAATACCCCTAGCAGGGTGCAACAGCCTGCTGCTAGCGAGATGAATATTGCCGAGCAGCGCGTGGCACTGTATCGTACCCAGCATGAGCGTACGCGATTATTATATATGGCATCCGCTGCCACGCGACCTACTTATTTGGTACAAACGCTCAAATCACAATTTGCAGAACATCAGCAATACTTGTTGGCACAGCAGCTTGATAAACGCGGCTTGATGGATACCGATGGATTAGAGCGTCTTTGGCAGCAGCTGCATGTGGTCGATGACATCATCGCTGATATTGTCCGTCATATGCCAGCTCAGCAGCCAGCAGGTTGGCAACTGACTACTCAGGATGGCCGAAATCCGCTATGCTTTGCCACCGTTGGCAAATTAAAGAACAGTAAGCCTATTCGTGATCAAGGCAGTCTAAATAGCTATGTGCTTGGGCACTTCGGCGTGAATAGTTTTACCTATGATCGCGGCTATTATATTGGACATGTCGTTGGCTACTTATTCAGCTGTTATTTTTGTGCCCATCTATCTATTAGCTATGGTGTTACGGCACTTGGTCCGCAGGTTATAGCTGATTACGATTACGCCAGTCTTGAGACGCCATATATGGTTAGACTACTACAAGGGCTGGATGGCTACTGTAAAAAACGTATTTATCAGTTGGCAGTTATCTGTGCACGATTGAGTGTTTTTGCCAGTGACAAGCGTATCGAGAGAATGCTCATTGCTGAGGTCAACGACTTCGATAAAAAACTGCAGCAGCAGCACTTAGATGTTTTGTTATTGCAAGGTTTGATGCCAGACAGTAGCGATTCTACGCCGCTTTTTTAAGCCATTAAATCTCGATAGACCGCCTTTATAAGTCCTTGTTTATTACCTTTTATTATTGATCACTTTAGGATATTCGCTGCTATGCCCGCTTATCATTATAAAGCGTTAGATGACCATGGCAATGTGCAAAAAGGCTTGCTCGAAGGCGATTCTGCGCGGCAAGTTCGCCAGCAGCTGCGTGATAAACAATGGACGCCCGTTGAAGTCAGTGCCGTCAATGATAGACAAAACCAGAATAAAAACCGCTATAAAAAACCGTCTGCTTACGAGTTAGCATTGCTGACCCGTCAATTATCGGTATTATTGGCAGCGGGTATTCCGTTAGAGGAAACGCTTGCCGCCGTCGCCAAACAGTCACCAAAAAATCACATTAAATCTCTCATGCTTGCCGTGCGCTCTCATGTATTAGAAGGTTTGAGCTTGGCGCGAGCATTGCAGCAAGCCGCCAGTTTTCCACCACTATATATCGCGACCATTGCGGCAGGGGAAAAGTCAGGTCACTTGGATTTAATCTTGAACCAGTTGGCAGATTACACCGAAAACCGCTTTGCATTGCAAAAGAAAATCCAAGGCGCAATGGTTTATCCGATTGTGCTGATGGTGATGGCAATTGGCGTTATTATGGGTTTGATGAGTTTTGTGGTGCCCAAAATTGTCAAAGTGTTTGAGCAGTCTGAACAGGCATTGCCGCTGATTACCCAAATTGTTCTTAGCCTATCTAACCTCATTACGCAGTGGTGGTGGCTGATGCTGATAGTATTGTCAGGAACGGCATTTTTGTTTTATCGTTTTGCGCAGACGCAAGCGGGTAAGTTAGCGATAGACAGCATCGTGCTAAGACTACCAATATTGGCGCGGTTATCAAAAGGGCTGAATGCAGCACGTTTTGCCAGTACATTGGCGATATTGGTACGCTCAGGGGTGCCGTTGATTGAGGCATTGCATATTGGTGCGGCGGTGACGACCAATTTACACATTCAAAAAACCATCATCACTGCGGCTGATAGGGTGACGGAAGGCTCAAGCTTATCGAGTCAATTAGAAAAGTCCAGTTACTTTCCGCCGATGATGGTGCAAATGATTAAAAGTGGCGAAAACTCAGGTGAGCTTGAGAATATGCTCAGCCGCGCCGCCAATATGCAGGAAGCAGAAGCCACCAACTTTATCAGTACCTTATTATCGCTACTTGAGCCGTTGATGCTAGTGCTGATGGGCGTGGTAGTCATGATTATCGTGATGGCAGTGATGCTGCCGATTGTCAATATGAATGATCTGGCAGGATAATGAGCACTCAAATCTTCTGAGCTTGTGTGCCTCCCGCTCACATTTCTATTGTAGCTATCTTACTAAATATTACGCTAGCTTTCTTAAGATTTGCTTACTGTTGTAGATTGTTGACTGAGCCAGGTTTTTACTAGGGTAAAGCCAGCCATCAAGCTATAGTAAGCGTCAGTCAAAAGTTATCCTTATAAATAGAGTCGGTTCAAGATAATTTAGATACAAGGAAGGTGAGTGAAAGTACTACACATAGTAGACTGAGCGAGCCTGACACAGTATCTAATTTATATAGGAACGACTATATTACTCGTCATGCTGTGGTTCAGTATTGATGCTTATAAAAGTCAAGGTTCATAACAATCTACTCGCGGCGCTAGGGCGTTTCCTTATTTTAAAAATGGTGATAAAAATGAGATAAATGGCCGTCAAACAAGGAAAGTAGCGCAAATCATATCGAGATATTAATAAGCTATTTGATGATGTTTGGCAAAATTTAGCTATTTCTAGCCCATTCAGAGGTTAATCGATTGAATTGAGGACACGCCCTAGATAAAAATAAAATCATGGTTTATAGTGATAATCGTTTCAGTACTCATTAATACGCCGATCATTAATGTTACTTGAACGCCACTTTTCCTATTTACATCACCCTGATGCCAAAAGCGATGACAAAAGCGATGACAAAAGCGATGACTATAATTGACAAAATTCAAGTAACTACTATGCCAATAAGTGCTATGCCAATAAGTGCTATAAGTGCCAACAAGCCAGCTCCTACGAGAGCCAACAAGCCACTGTCTATGCGTAATAACCAGTCTGGATTTACTCTGATCGAGATCATGGTCGTGATTGTAATCTTGGCAATTCTTGCAGGCTTAGTTGTCCCTAAAGTGGTGGGACAAAGTGATAAAGCTCGCGTCAAGACTACTGAAACAGCGCTTGCTACAGTATCCAACGCCCTTGATATGTATAAGGTTGATAATTCGCGTTATCCGACTACCGCACAAGGTTTAGAAGCATTAACCACACCGCCAGCAGAGGCCAAAAACTACCCAGATGGTGGTTATATCAAAGGCGGCTATCCAACAGATGGCTGGGAAAATGAGATGCAATATGTCGCCCCAGGCAGTGAAGGTCGTCCTTATGATTTATTCTCGCTGGGTGCAGATGGACAGCAAGGCGGCGAAGGTCAAGATGCTGATCTTTATGCTCAATTATAAGTATTAGCTTGACGAGCAGTTAAAATATGGGTAGCTAACAATCCCTTGCTCAATAGTATGTTTATTAGTGACGGCCGCTCTAATGCTCTTAAATATCAACCAATAAGACCTTATTGGTTGATATTTTTATATCAGTAAATAAATGGCGTGGTATTCCATAGGAAGTGTCAAACCATCCATTTTTCCAACAAGCTATACGTTTGATACCAGTCATATAGCCCCGCTCATTTGTTATTAAAATCAGCCAGTAGAGGTCATTACTCATGTTTACCAACAAACTCAATTCACAAGCCGTCATTACAAATAAACGAGTCTCTAAGTTGCCTCACGCACTTGCAATCATGAGTACTTCATTGATGATAGGGTTGTCAATGGCATCTATGAGCACTCAAGCTGCAGGTTTGGGCGAGTTATTTGCTAATAATGGTGCCGCCAAATCGAAGTTTTTGCCTGTCGATAAAGCGTTTCAAGTTATTAGCAGCACGAAAGCTACGTCTAAGGGCACGCGCTTATCTATTAATTTTGATATTACGCCAGGTCATTATGTCTATAAAGATCAGCTTACTCTCAGTTTTCCTAAAGGCGTGAGTGCAACCCCTTTTACTTTTAGTCAGTCGCCGGTCTCCATTGACGACCCAACCTTTGGTAAGGTTCCCGTTTTTACCCAAAAAAATATGGTAGCAACCACGACTCTGACTACTAACAATGGTAAAGGCGCAAAAAATGCACCGATTATCATTGGCTGGCAAGGCTGTGCAAAAGCTGGGCTGTGCTATCCGCCAGAGAAAATCAAAACCACGGTTGATATCGCCGTGACACGCAAATAGACCACAAGCCGATCGACTCAAATATTGGTAATAAATAGCATATTAGGTAATAAATAGGTAGCTCTTCATGTCCATCAAGACAATAGAAAAAAAACCATCGCTAACGGTACATCGCTCGTCCAAAAAATCTTATCTACTAGCATTTGCGGTCTCTAGTAGCTCGTTGTTTACAGGACTGGCTGCGATGCCCATGATGACTCATGCGGCAGGGCTGGGTGATTTATTTAGCAGTGATAAAAGTGCGGCACAGACGAAGTTTTTACCAGTCGACAAAGCCTTCCAAGTCAGCGATAGCAGTAAAGCTACCAATAATGGCACGCGCTTAGCCATTAATTTTGACATTACGCCTGAGCATTATGTTTATAAAGACCAAATCAAACTGACGTTGCCAGCTGGCGTGACCGCTGCGCCTTTTACCTTTAGTCAAAAGCCAGTTTCAATCGATGATCCGACATTCGGAAAAGTACTGGTGTTTGACCAAGCGAATATGGTGGCTACGACGACCTTGAGCAGTAGTAATGGTAAAAGCGTCAACGATGCCGCCGTGGTGATTGGCTGGCAAGGTTGTGCCAAAGCAGGACTATGCTATCCACCCGAAAAAATTAAAACGACAATTGATATCGCTGCTGCAACGCCACAAATTGCAGGAAATAGCGCCAGTACTTCTACTCAAGAAGCTGCTAACAACAACAGTCTGACAGGTAATGAAAATACCGCCGAGTCAAGTGCAACGGTTGCCGATAGTCTTGCAGCAGAGCAAGCGCTGACTGATGATGGGGTGATTGATTATGCCTTGTTGGATGATGAGGCTTTAGATGGAGAGCTTGGCGCTACCAATACGATTTCTGGCGCAGATAAACAAGGCGTCGATGGCACTGCAATAGGTGAAGTGCCTGCGACAACCAACAATACTGTTGCTGGAAATAATGCCACTGATAGCGATCCTTTTGGTTTGGCTTCTCATCCTTGGTTGGCATTGGTATTATTGTTTTTAGCAGGGCTGGGTTTGGCATTGACACCATGCGTACTACCAATGTTGCCAATCGTTGCCAATATCGTTGCCCGTGAGGAAAATCCAACGGTGAAACGCGGTGTTATTCTGACCACCAGTTACGCTATTGGCGTGGCAACGGCTTATGGTATTTTGGGCGCAGTCATCGCCGTGTTTGGTGAATCATTAGGCATTATCGGCTGGCTACAAAACCCCATTATACTGATTGGTTTTGCGATTGTATTTGTCCTACTTGCACTATATATGCTGGGTGTGTTTAGTATCCGCTTACCGAGATTTATTAGTAATAAAATGCAAGGTTTGAGTCAAGCAGGGGATAGCAAGCTGGGTAGTACGGGCGGTAGTTTAATCGCGGGTTTCTTATCTGCGCTCGTCGTATCGCCTTGTGTTTCTGCGCCATTATTTGGGGCGCTGCTTGCCGTATCGACGATTGGTAGTCCACTACTTGGGTTTGCAGCTTTATTTATGCTGGGTTTTGGTTTATCCGCACCACTTATCTTAATTGGTGCCACCCAAGGTAAAATTATGCCGAAAGCGGGCGCGTGGATGAACTGGGTCAAGCAAGGTTTTGCCTTATTGCTCTTTGCCGTTGCTTTATTATTAATTGAGCGCGTCTTTATCTCACCCGTGATGCTAATGGTATGGGCGTTATGGTTTATGGTTGTAGCGATGTGGGCGTGGAGTTGGTTGGGTAAAGGTCGTATGCTGACCCAAGCATTGGGATTAATCGCTGGTATTTGGGCCACCTGTTTAATCATCGGCGCGGCGTTGGGTAACGATGATAGTTTGCATCCGCTGGCATCTTTAAGTGCTGCTCCGATGATGCAGACGACTGGTCAGCCAGCCATGAGTAATACAACAGATAAAACCGTCACAACGCTGACTGAGTTAGATGCCATTATCGCCGCCAACCCTAAAGTGCTTGTCGATGTCACTGCTGAATGGTGTATCGAGTGCCGTATTATGGATAAAAACTTATTTCATAATCGTCCAACGCAGATGCAGGATTGGCAGTTGGTGAGACTGGATATAACAGAAACTACTGACGATTCTAAAGCAATCTTAGCGCGCTATAAATTGTTTGGTCCGCCAGCATTGCTGTATTATCAAGACGGTCAGTTGACCAATCAACAAGTAGGTGAGATTGATCGTCCAGAATTTGAGCAAACGTTGACGATGCTTAATAACTGATACTTAATAAAACAAATAAGTCTTTTCTAAAGGCTTAACAATACAAAAGAGCCAATGTACTATTCATACAGTACGTTGGCTCTTTTACTTTTACCAATGGTTACCTGACATCCTGATGCTAAGCATTTGGTTTAGCGTTGATTATTGATATTTACATTGGTATAGGGCAGCGATAACGCTAGTATAGTACACACATTTTCATTACAATAAAGCAACAATGCTGAAGGCGCATTACTCGTTGTAATTGCTGACTTCTATGTCTGAATGTCATTGGGTTTATTTTAGCGATGACGCTAATGGTCATACTCATTATCTTATATACTCTTCTGGCGATAATGTCAGTTAGATAAAGGACACTTATGTTTTCCCATATCACCGCACAGCGCCGCCCTATGCCTCTTATTACAGCGCGCAAAAACACTTTATTTCAGACAAGAAAGCATTATTTGAATATTGCTGTTGGTCTAGCGCTAACCTGCTTGACCGTGCAAGTCCAAGCTGCCGATAAAACTCAGGGCGATAATGAGTTACCAGTACCGGAGGCAGCGTTTGAGTTTGAAGACTATCAGGTATCACAGGATGCCAATACAGCTGCGCAAGATCGCCAAGTAGTCAGTAAAGAATTTATCGCTCAGCAAGCAAAATTGTTTTTTGAATGTACCCAAGTGCAGACCAGTGCCGCACGTTTGGCTTGCTTTGACAAAGTAGCCGAAGAAGGTAAAACGCCGAGCTACACCACAACTAAGCAGCCAGTAGATTTGGCAAAAACCTTTCAAAGTACGCTTTCAGGTAATCCGCAAGTTGTCTTTGTAGAAGAAAAGTCTACCATTGCTGGTGCTAATAATGGCGCTACTGACTCAGTTGCGCGCGCGCCTGCTACTAATGACGGTTTAGACACCGTTGGGCTAACGCAAAGAGAAGCACAAGTTCTAGAAAATGTTGGGGTCACTCAAAAAGATATCGAAAAATATACACCGCTTAGCTTATCCTATGATCTTGATAAAAACAGTGAGCGTGGGACTTGGACCGTCAGACCATACCGACCAACCTATGTATTGCCAGTATTTTATACCTTTGACCCTAACCTAGATCCAAGCACACCGTCACAGGAAACTGAGTCCTTTACTTCTAATGACATACGCAATACTGAACTAAAATTTCAGTTGTCTTTGAAGACCAAAGTTGCCGAAGACTTATTCGATACCAGTGCTGATTTGTGGTTTGGTTATACCCAAGAGTCACATTGGCAAGTTTATAACGAAGACAACTCGCGACCATTCCGTGCCACCGACTATCAGCCTGAAATATTTTTGACTCAGCCAGTGACCGCAGATTTACCTTTTGGTGGTCGTCTTCGTATGCTTGGTGCTGGTGCCATTCATCATTCTAATGGACAAGACGATCCGTTATCACGCTCATGGAACCGTGCTTATCTCATGGCAGGGGCAGAGTGGGGTAAGCTATCAATCGTACCGCGCCTGTGGGCTCGAGTGAATAGTGAAAGCAGCAGCAGTGAAGACAATCCAGATATCGAGGACTACATGGGTTATGGTGATATCAAATTCTTATATGATTTGCCTGATCAACAGAGCCTGAGCGGTACATTGCGCTACAATCCAAGCACCAATAAAGGGGCGGCGCAAGTCGATTATATTTATCCATTATCAGAAAATGTTAATGGCTTTGTGCAGGTTTTCCAAGGCTATGGCGAATCCATCATCGATTACAACCACGAAAATACCTCTATTGGCTTTGGTATCGTACTGAATGATTGGAAAGGTTTCTAATATCAGCGCACATTTTGACAATTGTCCATGCGACTTTTAGCGCCTTATCAAACTGGACTATGGCTGGCAGAGTATCTCGATATACGCTGCCAGTTGTGCCGTGTTTATCGCAGCACGCCACAATCTCAGCTATCTCAAAATTACCTTTTATCAAATATTAGTAGCTTGCCAACGGCTGATTCTATACCGCACTCCCTAAAACCCCTGCCAAACGATCCTTCATTTTTTGCTAATTTGCGCCAGCAATTTAACCACCGTTTTAACAGCGGACTACTTTGCTCGCATTGTCATGACAGTATCGCGTGGTTGCCGAAACCCTTCAATGTTGATATTGCTGCTGGTACGGTTTTATCCATCCAAACGGCGACTTATTATGAGTATCCGCTGCGTCAAGCGATCAGAGCTTTTAAGCATCATGAAGACATGACCAAATTGCCGTTATTGTTACATGCTATACGTCAGCTACCACGTCCTCATGGTTGTCATCATGATAATAGCGTGATTGTCGCCATGCCAACAACCGAGCAACGACTGGTCAAACGTGGCTTCGATCCTGTCAGTATTTTATCCGCGCAATTGTCTAAGCATTGGCAGATACCTTTATGGCATGGTGTAAAGCGTATTGACGACACTGTCAGTCAGCAAGGGCTTACACGTGCTGAGCGCCTGAGTAATCTAGACAATGCTTTTGTTTTAATCGAAAAGCCTCCTGTGAAACGCTTATTATTGTTTGATGATGTTGCGACCACGGGTGCCAGTTTACAAGCATTGGGACGTACACTGCTTACCTCGTCTGAGACAGTCACCATGTCAGATATTCAGACCAACCATAAATACCATCTTTCTGCCTATGCTGTGGCGCATGGAAATCAGTCTTAAAATCTGTTTCTCTCGATTGATAATCACTAATATGTTGCTAATATGTTGCCTTAACGCTATATTATTAAAATAATATATGTTTATTTGTTATTAATTTATAAAATATTGTGCTTATCACTCAATAGCATTGCTTATAAAATGATATTTTCTAAATAGCTTGCATAACTGTTATGGCTATTGTTATCTCTATGCAAAAATTTTGTTAAATATTGTGGAACAAAAATTGCAGAATTTTGATTAAATGACAATAAAAAGACTGGCAAAAATGATACGAAAATATGAATTCATTGTTGATGTTTTTAATCCAGTATTGGTATTAGACAAACAATAGTTATTATAAAATTGCCGTTATAAATAGGGATTTGATGTGAACGCATCTACAAACAATCTACCACTTACGCTACGAATAACCAACTCAGGATTTACCCTGATTGAACTGATGGTAACGATTGCTGTGCTTGCTATTATTGTCGGTATTGCCGCGCCCAGCATCAGTAATCAGTTGGCTAATCAAAGAGTCAAATCAACCGCCTCAATGTTGGAAAATGCATTAAAAGAGTCTCGTAATGAGAGCATTATTCGTCGCCAAGAAGTGACACTTTCTTATAAGAATAATGGAAATAATATGGGTGATATTACAATAACAGATAATAATTCAAATGTTATTTCAACTTATAAGTATGATGTTAAAAGTAAGATAAAACCTAATAATAATCAGGTTCAGTTCAAACCGAATAAAACAGTTGATTCAGGCAGGTGGATATATACTATCTGCGATGATAATGCAGCTGCTAATTCTAAACAAGTCAATATCACTAAGCTAGGCATTGTGAGTAGCAAGCTTGGAGGATCATGTTAATGAGTCAGTTTAGCCAACAAAAAGGTGTCGGACTAATAGAAGTATTAGTCGCTGTCTTATTGCTATCTGTTGCCGTATTAGGATTTAGTGCATTGCAGATGCGTGCTATAAGTGCAACTGATGAGAGCTTAATACGTACTCAAGCTTTAAGCATCATTCGGGGGCTAGCAGAAAATATGCGTGCCAACTCACAACAAATTGCTACCTATCAAGTTACCATTAATGATGCTTCTAAAACTCGTGAAAGCTGTACAGATTGTTCCGCTGAGCAAATAGCCATTAATGAGTCTAAAGACGCATACGATAAGCTATACAGCTATGGTATTAATGTGAAAATGGTAACTTGTCCTGGAACAGCTAATTTCTCTGAAGTGAAATGTATCATAGCAGCTTGGGGCGACACTACCGCTGCGATGGATGCTACTAATGCAAATGCTTGTGCTGATGCATCTGGTATCTATAAAAGCGGCAGTAACTGTATCATTGTGGAGACGTATTAATGAAACACATAATGATACAAGATATCAAATATCAGCGAGGCTTTACACTTATTGAACTAATGATATCGCTGGTTTTAGGGTTATTGATATCGGCTGCTATCATTCAAGTATTTATTACCAGCCAACGTGTGGATCGTGTACAGAGTGCTGGTTCTGAGATTCAGGATTCAGCAGTATTTGGCATTCAATCTATTGAACAACAATTAAGGCTTGCCAATCTTGGCAATGATGGCGTGCCTCTTAATGATAAAACTGTGATGGGCGGAGTTGTGCTGACGGCAAGCGCAACCAATGCTGATGCAGTAAATGTTGTAACAAGTACTCAATTAGAAGAAGGTTACTTGACGCGCAGTCATGACATGGATTCTGCAGGTGGGATTCATAAATGGGATGGTTCTTTATCTAACACTGGTGAGAAAAGTGATCAGCTTACATTCCAGTATACCAACACAACGGGTCAAATATTGTATGACTGTGAAGGTGAGAAAATTGAGTTAAACGAACGTGTCATTACCCGTTATTTTTTAACCGAAGACAGTGTAAAAACCAACAAAGATAGAAAAAATCTCAATCTCAACTGTGATGCTGGGCGTATAGCAAGTAATGGAGTGCTTACTAACTTTATGGAAGTAGGGCAAACTATTATAAAAAATGTCGATCAATTTAATATTCGTTTAGGTGTCAAACATTCAGTAGTTAATAGTGGTGTAGTAAGTTATAGCTATACTGAAATGAGTGTAAAAGATTACATGAATCTTACGACAGAAAAGCCCTATATTACCAATATCAAAGTCGCATTATTAACCCGCAGTACCTCTAATAGTCCTGATGATAGTGCAAGTGCCTTCAGTATACTTGGCACGACACAGACACTAAAATCAGAAACCAATGCACCAAAATATTTACGCCGTGTTTATGAAACCAATACCCTGTTACGTAATGCTAGAATTGTGAATGTGATTAACAGTGTTAGTTAAGTAAGGTTGATAATCTCTCTGTCCTGTACGTATGAATAAAGGTGAAAATTTGCCATGAATATCAGTCATTCTAATACTTATCCTTCATTAGATTCCAGCCAGCGCGGGGCAGTATTGATTGTGGTTTTACTGTTTTTAATACTGATTATGCTCGTTGGAGTCATAGCGGTACGCAACAGTAATACCGATTTAAAACTTGCAACCAGCGATCAGATAAACACTTTGCTTTTGCAGTCTGCGGACAGTGTCAATAATAAGATTGAAATATCGGTTAATGGTTCTCCAGCCAGTGAGCAATATAAGCAAATTATGGGTATTACAGGGATATTTGGCTACTATATCTTAGAAGATAACAACGATGATATTATCGATTTTTGTTACCGTCCACGTTCTTCTTTTTTCAATATTGATGATGCCGTTATACGTCGTAATACGGGTAAGTTGGTCGACAATACAACAGGTTATTGTGACCCTACCAAAGCTACTGACTATACCAGTAATCGTAATACGACAATGACGCAAGTTATGATAAAGAACGTTAGTGCTACTGCAAATAGTGGTAATTTTGAGCATATGAATCTCGGTACAGATTCTGATGAGAAAACCGCAAAAATGTTTACGTTCGATATTTATTCGACTTCAGTGCTACCTGCGTATGGAAAGGCGAAGGATGATAAAGTCAAAGAATGTTTTGCAAAAAATGCTTCAGACCAAACAGATGGTGTGATGAAATGTATGAAAGACAATAATATTCCTAACAAGATGTTGGTAGAGCAAGTTGATTTGGCCAATATTCAAAGTAGTGAGCTATGTGACTACTTTGGTAGTGGGGGTAAAACAGACAGCACTAACCCTTTATGTAGAGATATTTGATAGGGACATATAAGAAAGTAGCGGTTATATAGTTGAATCGCTGCTATAGATCTATAACTGATTTAAAAGCTACTATATTTATATCGTCACGTCTATCGTAGCCGTGCTCAGGAGATAACATTATGAAACTCAAACACCTCAATCGTTATCGCGCGCCCAAAGTGACAGCTATCGAATCCGCTGCTCAAAAACATATTAACTCTTGGTGGCGCGTCTCTAGCTTAAGTGCTGCTGTACTCGGCATGATGTGTATGAGCATGTCTCAAGCCGCTGTCAATCAAGATGGCAAAGTAAGCAGTATCGGCGACCTAAGTATTTATCAGCCAGCTTCTGCTGCGCGTACTAACTTGATGATGATGATCGATACTTCAGGCTCGATGGGGATCAGCTCGTTGGTTCTTCCTAAAAACAATAAATATGGAAGCCCTGGTGATGTAGATGTACCATTATGCGATCGTGTTGTAGTAGGTGAATATGATAGGGATAGAAATACTAATAGTATTTTTGAGTGGGCTTATAACCTAAAAGATGCATCAACTAAAGGTCTAACGTCTAAAAAGAAAACGGTTACTATCGGTTCTGAAACGATTGATTTGTAGTGGCATAATAAAATTGGACAGCTTCTAAGAGGTTATAATAACCCAAAGAAGGAAACTAGTATGACCAACAATCGCAATCAATATACCCGAGAATTCAAGCTTGAAGCCATCAGCTTAGTG
>CAJHAA010000018.1 GCA_904846265.1 Psychrobacter immobilis
ACTCATGTCTTTGTTTTGGACACTTTTGATCACTTGCGCTCGAAAGTCTGCTGAATAGGTCATGTATTCTTCTGCCGTGTCGCTTATTTTAAAAGTATTGTATCTTATTTATAAAAGACTAACTATAGTAAGTAAGTTGTATCATTGGAGGCACCTCGATTTCAGATAGCGGATTCAAGAAAGCTTGGAGAAAATAATGAATAAGATAAAGCCTTTAACTGTAAATGAAGTTATCCTTTTTTTGATGAAAGTTTTAGAGAATAACTATTTTAAAGTTATTTTCGATGAGATAGATATAAATCCTAATTTGAAAAATACGATTGCTGGGCTTATAATAAATCCAGATGTTGTTACGATATATATGGGTAAGGAGCATATTGCAGTAGAGTTTTCTGGCTCGGAAATTTTGAGAAAAGACTTTAAAGAGCGTTATGGCTTTGAAGTAAGATTTTTTGACTGTTCACTAAATGATGGCACTCTTTTAGAAAATATTTTAGGCTTTGATAAAAGTTATAGTAATAGATTATCTCCTCCAATTCTCGGTAATGTATTTGATTTAGTATGGGCGACTGACAATGGTTACTATAAGCTTAGAGAATTAAGATGGAACTATCTCGCTCAAGATATGATGTTAATAATGGGTTCTTCTATACCAACAATAGTCTCAGGTAACGCATGTAGTCTAATAAATTCTTTCTTTTTCGATGCTAATGAAACGGGTTTGAAAACTAGACACATAAAATGGATGAATTTCATTCCTATTATTTATGATGATGCTGACAGCAGGCATGATACATTTAAGATTAATGAGGGACTTATAAGAAAAATAGCTATTGAGAATGCGTATACTGTTTATCCCTTGCCTGAAGAGTATAAAAATATTCACTTGCCAAAGATTAATAGATTTATTGAGCTTTGGGGTAATGAAGAAACATCAGAGCCACAGATAACTAAATTCTTAGAGGAAAATAGTTTTATCTTAAAAATGGCATTTGGTGCTACCGATATATATGCTGAAAAAGAATGTATTTGGCAGACAGAAGACAAAAAACCTATCAGACCTGATTTTTTTATCAAACGACCTCATAGAGTCGATATTGTAGAGTTTAAACTCCCTACTATGAAAAGTAGCTCTATTGTAGGTAGAGAAAATAGAGAGTCTTTTTGCGCTCAGTTAAACTCTTATGTAGCACAGACTAGAACGTATGCTAATTATTTTAATGATACAAATAATAGAATATGGGTAAAAGAAAAGTATGGTATAGACGTCTATAAGCCCCGACGTATCTTGATCATCGGACGTAGAGCAAATTTTGATAGAGAAGAGTGGAGAGAGATAGTTGCTGATTATAATAATTTTGAGGTTATGACATTTGATGATTTGGTAGATGGAGTAGTCGCTCAGTTCTATCATGAATGAGGACTAAATGACTGTAGAAAAATACGCTGTTGAGCTATGCAGCAGCGTATTTTCTTAATTGTAAATAGATCAAAGATTAAGCATGCGGCGTGATGGCAGGCATCAAGTCATGGAAAGTACGACCAGAAGCCGTTTCACCAATCGCATGCATTTTCCACTCGTTATTATGACGATATACTTTTGCCATAATCATCGCGGTATGCCCACCTTGCGCTGATAAATTGTAGCGCGCGACTTCCTGATTGTTATTGGCATTGACGATACGACAAAATGCATTTTCTACCGTTTCAAAGGTTTGACCAGTGAAACTATTGACCGTAAATACTAGAGAGACGACATTGGCAGGGATTTTTGAAAGATCGACATTGATAACTTCGTCGTCACCATCGCCGTCGCCAGTGCGGTTATCACCAGTATGAACGATACTGCCATCTTTTGATTTCAGCTGACTGAACCAAATCGCATCGATGGCTTGTTTATTGGTATCAAACATGATGCACGAGGCATCTAAGTCAATCGAGTCGCCGCCGCTACCACCACCGAATAATTTGCCCAAGAACCCACCTTTTTTATCTTGAGGGTTTTGAGCAACGTCCCAGCCTAGACCCAGTTTTACTTGGGTAAGCTCGCCGCCCGCTTCTTTGCTTAGGGAGATTTTTTGACCTTTTTGTAAACTAACTGCCATGTGATATTCCTTATACTACAGTGTTATAGTAATTGTGAGTAGAGGGTTAAATAAAGTCTATGATGACGAGGAGTCGTTGTAACATAAAGCTTTAAAAACATAATAATAGCTATAAGATATTGCCAAGTAAGCCGCTATTGCCGCCGCGACCGCCGGAGCTAGTCCCTAAGACGCTTTGTAGCCAGCCTTGGTAACTATCACGATTACGAGAGCAGATAATGACTTTGCCTGAGCCTGAGAAGTTTAAAACCATACCTTCGCCACTGGTGACCGAATTGATGATATTGCCCATGAAGCCTTTTTTCTTACTGGTGGCGACTGAGAGTTTGTATTCCAAACGCGAGTCCCAACAGACCACATGACCGTTATCAATGATGACGTCTTTACCAGGTTCGACATCAATCTCAAACAATGAGCCAAAACCCGATACCACTACCTGACCTTGACCTTGCGTCTGCATCACCATAAAGCCGCCAGTATCACCAAAGACGGCGCCACCTAGGTTACGTTGAATCTTAGCCTTCACATCGACACCCGTTTGCGCCGCGACAAATGCGCCATCGCTTAATGTATATTGCTGCGCACCGCAATCAATGATTTGCATATCACCGTCGAGCGTTGGCGCAAGTAAACAATCGCCTTCTCCATTGACTGCTTCGATTTGCTGTTGAAATAGTGACTCGTCGTTGGCAAAACGACGCATAAGTGATTGCATCAGACCGCCTTGTAGCTTGCCTTTTAGCTCAAGGTTTGATTCCATCATCACCATTGCATTGGCTTCACAATAGATAGAGTCACCTTTTTTGAGATTACAATGAAGAAATGGTTCAATGGTACCGATTAAGCTAAACGTGGCGGTCATAGGGTGCGAATCCTTATATCAGTATTCTATATGTTTGTAAGTTATGTCTGTAAGTCGGCTTAACCATAGATTTTCGCTAGCCTATTACTTTTAAAGCCATCAAATGCGATAGTAGGGCACACTTGATGGCTTTTCGGGCTTATATTATTAGCGCTAAATGTTAGTCAGCTCTTAAACATTAACGCCATAAGAAGCCGCTAATGGTCCAAGACCACCGCTGAAGCCTTGACCAACGGCACGGAATTTCCAGTCACCACTATGGCGATATAATTCACCAAAAATCATCGCAGTTTCGGTGCTACCGTCTTCTGATAAGTCATAACGTGCGATTTCAGCATCGCCATTGTCGTTAACGACACGGATGTAAGCGTCACCCACTTGACCAAAGTTTTGATTGCGGCTTTGACCTTCATAAATAATCGCACAGATAGCGACTTTGCTTACGTCAGCTGGAATGCTAGCAAGATTGATTTTGATTTTTTCATCATCGCCATCGCCTTCACCAGTACGGTTATCGCCTGTGTGCTCAACCGCGCCATTGTCCGACTTTAAGTTGTTAAAAAAGATGAAATCTTGGTCATTACGTACTTTGCCTGCTTCATTGACCAAAAAGCCAATCGCATCTAAGTCAAACTCTTGACCATCAGTAGCACGTGGATCCCAGCCAAGACCGACTGTAATATTGGTTAAACCCGGCGCTTCTTTTGATAAGTTTACGTTGCCGCCTTTTGTTAAGCTAATAGCCATATAAATATCCTTTTGATTAATAATTGAGTGGATTGAATGATAAAAAAATAAACTAAAATAGTGCAGTGGTCGATATATAAATGCAAACAATGAATAAATTTACTCGTATGCCACGCCCTGCATATCATTACGATTTACTATACTAAGCGATTGCTTACTAAGCAAGGCGTATTTTGTGTGATTACGATATGATTACTAAGGGACATATCAATGCTGCAAGTCTGATACTTTTTAACCGTCCGAGCAACAGTCGTTAAGGTGTTGTTATCAAAAAGTAAATTAGATCGTCAGGCAGTGCAACATAAAAAAGCACTTATTCAACGGGTGTCAAATAAGTGCTTTAAAGCAAAAACGGGTCATACCAACTGCTTTGGTACAACCTGTCTATTTTTAAACTAACTTTATCTATCCACTTTATACTGTTTGATATTAAAAATTTTTGCTTGGTTTTTTAACATCGAACGAGCATCAAGTAATTGATTTAGCTTCTCGCTTACGATAATTGAGTGAAGCGACAAACGCCCAACCAATAAAGGTAATACCAATCAGACCAGTGATAAGCTCTGGTACATGGAATTTCACTGATAGCAGCATGATGATAGCTAAAGCACCGATAGCATAATGCGCGCCATGCTCAAGATAGACATATTCATCAAGGGTGCCTTTGTCGACCAAGAAGATAGTCATCGAACGTACGAACATCGCACCAATAGCCAGACCTAGCATGATTACGATTACGTCATTAGTAATCGCAAATGCGCCAATCACGCCATCGAAACTGAATGAAGCATCAAGGACTTCTAGATATAAGAAACCGATAATACCACCTTTCATAATCGCGCTAGTTGCAGCACCAGTACTATTACCTTGAGCATCTAATTCTTCTTCAAGGTCACCCTCTAACATACCAGAGACCACTTGTACGCCAAGGTAAACTAAGATACCCCATACGCCAGCGATTAGGACCGCAGCTGATTGCTCAGGCTTGGCAAATGATACGGCAATCATCAAGACGATAAGCGCGACAAACACGCTCATGGCATCGACTTTACCTAATTTTGCCAGACGGCTTTCAAGCCAATCGAACCAGTGTACTTCTTTTTCATCAAAGATGAAGTTTAAGAAAACCAGTAATAAGAAAATACCACCAAATGCTGAGATTTCGGCATGATGCGCCAATAGTCTGGCTGAGTATTCTTTAGGATCGTTCAAAGCCAGATCGATTACTTGCATCATACCAAGGTCGGCAGTAACAGCGACGATAACAATAGGGAATACCAAGCGCATACCAAAGACGGCGATTAAAATACCCACCGTTAAAAATATCTTTTTCCAAAACTCGTCCCAGCCTTTAAGGACTGAGGCGTTGACCACCGCATTATCAAACGATAATGAAATCTCCATGACGGCCAAAATAGCAGTAATAGATAGGGTGGTTATCATACCGCCCATACCGCCATGTGAATATCCCCACCATGCCGCGACCGCTAGGGCGATGGCTGTGAAAATAAAGTCTAAATAAAAATGTCTCATGACACATCCTGTCTGGTTGCATAAAGCTAAGGTCGGCCTACTATAGGCACAAACCACAAAAAAAGCGGTTATCGCTAACCACTTTTTTTGCATAATTCTAAACGAAACATAAAGCATTACTAGTCATTTAGCTATGAATAATTGTGACTATTTTGCAACCATATTTTACAGCCATTATCATTGCTAATGGTGAGTACAAATAGAGGGCTAATACCTGCTTTATATTTTGAGTTTAATTGTCATATAGTAGTCTAAGCATGAATAAGTTATCACATTAGATAACAACGCCATACTGTTGACACATGGCTTGCAAGCCGCCTGAATAGCCTTGACCAACGGCACGGAATTTCCACTCACCGTTGTGACGATAGACTTCGCCAAATACCATGGCCGTTTCAACAGAGTAATCTTCTGCCAAATCAAAACGTACCACTTCAGTGCCTGTCTCTTCATTCACGACACGAATAAAGGCATTGGCAACTTGACCAAAGTTTTGACTACGAGCCGCCGCATCATGAATAGTAACAGTGACGACAATTTTATCCACATCAGCTGGGACTTGAGTTAGATTCACTTTGACGACTTCATCATCTCCATCACCTTCGCCAGTGCGGTTATCACCAGTATGCTCAACCGCGCCATTATCAGACTTAAGCTGGTTATAGAAAATGAAGTCATGGTCGCCGCGTACTTTACCTGCCGTATTCAGTAAAAACACACTGGCATCAAGATCAAACTCAGCACCAGAAGTTGCGCGTTCATCCCAACCAAGACCGATAAGTAACTTGGTTAAATTTGGGTCAGTCTTGGTGAGCGATAAGTTACCGCCTTTATTAAGTGATAAAGCCATGGGATTGTCCTTATTATTAAAGTAAAAGGTTATTAGAGTAGGGAGAGGGGCAATATTAAAGCAATAGCAATGCAAGCTATCAAACGTAAGCTAAAGTAGCAAAATCGATAGTGGGATTGAACTGGTCGAAAAATTATATAGTCAAGGAATTTTAGAATCGCTACAAGGCTATCGACCGAAGATAGCACACTGAGTACATCTAGGGCGGGTAACACCGTAGCGGTTTAAAAGTGCTCTGACTATAGCTGCAAAACTATTGCTTAATGACGCTCTATCATAACAACAAAAAATGACCCAATCAAAGCCGATTGGGTCATTGTTATGTGTATGACAAGATTGACTATAAAAGATGGCGTCTAAATGCGGTGGTCAACCTTTATATCCATCCATAAACTTAAATTATCAGCCCTGACGATGACGAATCTCAAAACTTTGATGAATGGGCTTTTTAATATCAAAATCAAAACCAATGGTTTTTTGCGTGATATCGACAATATCATAACGCTCGGTTAACTGCTCATCGAGCTCAAAGCGGGTAAAGTTATTTGAAAAATATAAAGTCCCGTCAGAGGTCAAGCGGTTCATCGCGCGATTAATGAGGGCAGAGTGGTCGCGCTGCACATCAAAGGTACCTTGGAACTTTTTCGAATTTGAAAAGGTCGGTGGATCTATAAAGATGACATCAAATTGTTCAGTATTGTCTTTAATCCACTCAAAGATATCGGCTGCGACGAATTGATATTTATTGCGGCTAACGTCCAGACCATTTAATACAAAGTTTTGCTTGCCCCAGTCTAGATAGTTCTGTGACAAGTCAACGCTAGTGACTTTTTTCGCGCCAGCCAATGCCGCATGGACACTTGCCGTACAGGTATAAGCAAATAAGTTCAGTACGGATTTATTACGACTGTTGTCTTTGATGCGGGCACGCATATTACGGTGATCAATGAACAAACCTGTGTCTAAATAGTCCGTAAAATTGACGTAAAAATAAGCACCATCTTCACGTGCAACATGAAATTTACCACGCTTTTCTGTGGTGTTCTGTTTGCTATATTGGTCATTACCAGACTGGCGTGCACGGGTCTTAATAAATATTTGTTCACGGTTAATACCAAAAACTTCACGAATACCCATTAATGCCAAGTTGAAGCGTTTTTTAGCCGTCTCAGGTGGAATAGTTTTTGGTGGCGCATATTCTTGCACGTGTACATAGTCGCCATATAAATCGACGGCGACTTTGAAGTCGGGCAAGTCCGCATTGTAAACGCGCAAATTACTAACCTTATCTTTTTTAGCCAACTTCTTCAGCTTGGACAGGTTTTTTTGCAAGCGGTTGATAAAGTCTTGTCCCTCTTCCACTTCAATCTCACGTTTTTCGAAGCGGCTGACCAAATTACCCGTTTGTCCCGCAATCAACGTGCCATAGCGGAAATAAACGGTGATAGCACCATTATGACAGCGTAAGGTTTTTGGTTCTTTGATAGGTAAGATATCAACTTGCTCAACATTAGATGCCAATATGCCAAGCATCGGATCGATGCCGCTACCAGCAAAGCTGTCTTGCAAAATAAGTCCAATCGCCTGATATAACGGCTTAATCATCTCTTCGTCACCCAAACGCTCACCATAAGGTGGGTTGGTGATGATTAGAGGATTGCTCAATCGACCGTCATCGACTAGTGGCTTCAGGACAGTGCTCAGCTGGTCAAGCGCACGCGTCTCAAGATCAAGTAGTGGTAGTAAATCTTGCAAACCTGCGGCAATCAGGTTTTTCTCTGTTGCTAAAATCGCGCCGCTATCGGCATCAAAACCCAAAATCAGCGGTAATGTATCTGGTTGCTCATTAGCAATTGCTAAGGCTTCGCGAAAACGTGTCTGGGCATCATCGATCATCTGTTGCCATAACGTATCATCATGATGCTGCCATTGGTAAAAACCAAATTGATTGGCGGCTTTATCGATACCCACAGCATAATCGCAATGCATGAGTAGTGCTTCAATGATAAAGGTGCCAGACCCACACATTGGATCAATTAGCGCATTATAAAAAGGTGCATTGCCAGCTTCATTTTTCTTGTGCCAGCCTGCACTATAAAGTAGAGCCGCTGCCAAGTTTTCTTTGAGTGGCGCTTCAGTCATTGCCACACGATACCCACGGCGATGCAAACTGGTACCTGATAAATCTAAATACAGCTCAGCTTGCTTATCATTCACGGTTGCAAATATAGAAAAGTCTGGATTTTTACTATCAACGTTAGGACGGCTGTCATAAACTTCATTGAACGTATCTGCAATCGCATCTTTGATACGTAGCATCGCAAACTGTTGACTGACGGCGACACGCTTGTCGACCGACAGACGAATGGCAAAGGTTTGCTCTAAACTAAACTGCTCAATCCAATTGACCGATTTTGCCAAGCCATAAAGTTGCTCAGCCACATCGTATTCGGCATTGATGTTTTTGCGTTTAATGAGCATTAATACCCGCGAGGCGACACGTGACCACAAACAAATACTATATAAGTCACGCAAAGTACCAGTAACTGCCAGACGGCCTGTACTTTTGATTTCGCTTGCAATACCAAAACTTGTCAGCTCAGTTTGGAGTGGTGCCTCAAGCCCATCGGCACAGGTGATAATAAGGTCAAGCGACAATTCTGGTGAAGCTGCTGTTAGAGGTGCGGGCGCGGTTGTTTCGGTCATACGGATACCTGTGGGCTAAATTGATAAGTAATGCACATCATAAAATAAGATGTTTAACCGCCAATTTTACCATAATTCAGGGCAGGATGGTTTAAAGTGGTGGTGTTTATCAAAGAGAGGTTCAGCAACGCTACCTTTCACAAAATCATGCTTATCATACTAAAGATGAAAACCTTGAGCCTAAAAATTGTGGGGTAAATTGTCCAAGGGATAAATAATCTAATGAGCTTATTTATCCGCTTTGCTCAGTGGTGGCGTTTCTGACACGACCTGCGTTGTAGTTGCAAAAGGTTTAGTGGCAATAGGATAATCCACATCCTTTGGCATAAGCAGACGCATATGAGGGTAAGGAGTAGAAATATTAGCGGCATCAAAGGCACGCTTGATATCTTCTTTTAGACCTTCTTTAATTTTGGGCATGCGCGCGACAGCAGCAGGCTTGACCCAAAAACGCACAATAAAAAACACTCCATACTCACCAATTTCATCCACGGTGGCCGAGGTTTCAGGACGGCTGAGTACCACATCGGTATCAGTAAGAACCTGCAAAATTTCCTTGCGAGCAGTATCGACATCATCTTCAAAGGCGATACGCACACGAATATCGAAACGTATGAAGTTCTTGGAGGTTAAATTGGTCACCTCAGAGGAGGCAACGTTAGAGTTGGGAATAATGACGGTGATGTTGTCTCGCGTCAAAATATGGGTGGTGCGTAACGCAATGAGTACGACGCGACCCTCATTGTCATTGATATGAATCCAGTCGCCAACCTGAAAAGATTGTTCGAGTAAAATGGTAATACCTGCAATGAAATTAGCAAGCGTTGACTGGGCAGCAAAACCGACTGCCAAGCCCACAATCCCTAAACCCGCGACTAATGAGACGATATCGAAACCAAATTGCGCCATGACGCTGGCAAGTCCGAGTACCAATAGCAGCACTGACAAGATATTTTGAAGCAGCTGCTCTATAGAAGCATTGAGACCATAATGCTGTAACACCCTATGGATAATCTGTCCAGATGACGCCCAAAGTACATAATAAATCCCCGCCCATGTACTGGCTTTTGCAGTAGCTTTGATAGTCTCTGGTTCAAAATAAATCTGACTCATAATGGCAATCAAGCTGGCAACTATCCAGATATAACGCAAGACTGAACGGACAATCTTAGTACGGCGCTCATTCAGGCGGATTTTTGTCCTACTTTGCTTAAGGATGTAAATGGCAAGCCAATAAAAAAATCCCAACACTGCCAGCAGTATTAGGATTTTGATGGCAGTACTAGCGAGCTCTACCGCTTGAGACGACCAATCAAGTGACTCTTCATCGACAGAGCCGCCAAGCGCAAGGTAGAGGCTAGTATGCAGGTCACGAACAATCTCTTTAAAAAAATCAGTAATACTAGCGATTGCCATTTTTTGGTCCATGCAGAGTTTTTAAAGTACCTCAAGTCGTCAGTGCTACCAAACACAACATGAGTGATGATTAATACGACACATCCTTGTTTTGAAAGTGTAGCTGAGCTGATGCTTAAAAGCTATCTTCCTGTGTGTCTTGGTACTGATAAGGTATTGCCATTTTGTGTTGAATATCGCGTAACGCGGTACGTAAGCCTTCTAATATCGTAGGATGATAAAAAGGCGTATCGAGCATGGCCTTAACACTCAAATCATTGGTAATCGCTGCCGCTAAAATATGTCCAATATACTCGGCATCAGGACCCACCATACTAGCGCCTAAGATTCTATCAGTTTTTTTACAGCCATAGATATGTAGCAGACCACAGTTGACGCCCATCACGCGACTACGTCCTTGATTGTCGAAGCTAACGCTACCGATGACATATTCTAAGCTTGTATCCTGCTGAATGTCTGGTAGAGACATGCCGACGTTAACGATTTGTGGTGAGCAAAACACAATCGAGAAGGGCGTGGCGGGCGGGCGAATATGAGCGGCGTCTTCATTCTCGCAGACCATACTTCCAGCGCTATAGCCTTCATCGCTGGCCACATGCAATAGTGGAAGGTTGGCGTTGGCATCACCAACGATATAGACATCTAAATCACCAATCTGACCTGTTTTTTTATTCAGGTGCTTTGGACGATCTTTGTCGTCAAGCTCAACGCCTAAATGTTCGACTCCCAGCGGTTTGATATTATTGCGGCGACCAGTCGCAACCAGTACATACTCACCTTGCCATTGTTGCAACTCTCCGGCACTGTCTTCATAATCAATGAACGCAGCTGAATGGTCATTATCCGTTGCTGTTTGCATGCCGACATCGTTGATTTTACTGCCCAAATGCATGGTCAATTCGCGGCTCAAGCAATCGATAGCTTTGTGATTGATATCATCGTCTTTGAGACCTGCAACACGTTTGACACGATTAAACAAAGTTACTTCTACGCCTAAGCGTTTAAAGGCTTGCGCTAGCTCTAATCCGATAGCACCTGTACCGACGACGGCCATTGTTTTTGGTAAATTTGTGAGTTCAAAGATCGTATCAGAGGTGAGCATGGCGTCACCAAGCTTATCTGCCCAGCCATCTGGGATAAATGGAGAGCTGCCCGTGGCGATGATGATTTTGTCAGCGGTAATCAGCTCATCATTGACTTCAATGAATCCTTGGTTATTGATATGAGCGCGTCCTGAGATTTTTTTGTGATCAGGCCAGCTATCTACTTGAGCTTTGACGTAGCTAGCAAAATGAGCACGCTCGTCTCGAACGCGTTGCATGACTTGCTTTCCATCTATCTGGACAGTGGCATGGACGCCAAATTCAGCAGAGTGATTGGCTTCATAAGCGCGATCAGCGGCGGCAATCAATAGTTTGCTTGGCATACAGCCGACCGCAATACAAGTGGTCGTCCAGAATCCGTCATTAATAATAATAACATCATCATGGGTTTTACTGGCTTGACGAAAAGCATTTTGCCCAGCAGTACCTGCACCGATAACGGCAACAGATACTTGGCGAGTAGCTTTGGATGCTGTGTTATCCGCTGCAGTATCGGATTGTCTATTCATATGATTCTCAAGTTATAAGATGTTTAGTATTCAGGGCCGTTTTTTAGATGGTTTTTTTAAGAGATTCCTCTAAAAGATAGTCATTCAAAAACTACTTTCAGCCTCTGATATCCAGTATTTATCGTAATGATTATTAGCGTCTATTTTAAAATGCTTGTTATGACTCTTGGTTTTATTGGTTAAGGTGCTAAGGTTTCAAGCAAACGTTCAGTGTAGCCTTTAGCACGTAAATTTCGCTGAGCATGGGTCAGCTCGCCATCTTTGTTAAAAACGAACGCTGAACGTACAAGACCTAAGCTAATTTTGCCATACATATTTTTTTCTTTAATAACGTCAAAGTATTGGCATAATTTTTCGTCAGTATCGCTGATAAGGGCAATGTTTAAATCATATTTGGTGATGAATTTCTCATGAGATTCAACACTATCACGTGAGACGCCGATAATGTCATAGCCTAAATCATCAAACTCATGGAGGTGAGCAGTAAATTCGGTTGCTTGAGTGGTACAGCCTGGCGTACTGTCTTTTGGATAAAAGTACAAAATAAGTCCTTTATCAGTATTGGCAATCATCTCTTTGAGATTTATTTCATCATGGATAAAGTTGCCTGCAAGCTTTCGTACTATCGTCACTGGAAAGTCAGGTAAGGTTAGGTTTTCTGTGGTTGGTTTTGCCATTATAAAATCCTTATTCATTTTTGTTTATGTCAGTACTTATGTCAGTGCTTATGTCGATTGGTAATCTATGCTGTGTGCTTATTATAAGCAGATTAGCAGCGATTCATAATCAGTTTTACACTTTGCGCCTGTATTGACAACAAAAAAGACTGGCAATAGCCAGTCTTTTGTATATCAAATGAGATGTGTATTACGCTGGTTTTTGTGGCTGTTTTAAATCTAAGCCAACGGTGCATTGCTGCAAATCTTTTTGCATTTTTTTGACGTAAGGCAGTCCAGACGGATCTTTTTTGTCTCGGGCATAGCTCTCAATTTCCCACATCTGACCGATGGTCATGTTGCTACGCACGCCAATAGTGCAATTGCATAGTTTGGTCGCATTGCTTTTGTCAGCGACTTTATACTTGACCGCACCATTAACGCAGGTATTGATGTTATTTTGCTTAATATCGGCAGCGTTTGCTTGTGGCATCACAAAAATGGCAGCTAAAGCTAGGGGTAATAATGGCAACAACTTCATAAATATCCTCTTACGGGTAGCATCAATTTTCTAAATTTTGTACTCAAAGTAAAGCAAAAGTACTCATAGTTCGTTGACTAATGTGGTTACTTATATCTTGTGATAAATGCAATCGCTCATACCATAACAAGTATGTGAGTTAAAATACAACGGCGGCGTGCTGTGTTAATGCAAGCGAATGTTTCGCTAATGTTGATTGCTATCACGCTTTCATGCAAGTGCAATCCCATCATTCATTAAGATTGATAATGGGTTGGGTCAGTGATGCCCGCCTGAGCAAATCCTTGACGGCGTAGGGCACAGCTGTCACATACACCGCAAGCAAGACCTTGTGCATCGGCTTGGTAGCAAGATATGGTTTGCCCATAATCGACGCCCAATGACAATCCAAGCTCAATGGTTTTTGCTTTTGACAGTTGCTGTAATGGCGTTTGAATGGATAAGTGATGACCGGTAACGCCCGCTTTGGTGGCAAGATTGGCCATATGCTCGAAGGCGGCAATATACTCTGGACGACAGTCAGGGTAGCCTGAGTAATCGACTGAGCTGACACCAATGACGATATGATTGGCATCGGTCACTTCAGCGACGGCTAGCGCATAAGACAAAAATATCGTATTACGCGCAGGCACATAGGTGTTGGGAATAGCGTCGTTATCGATCTCATCACGCTTTTTATTAGGAAATTTATCCGTATCGCCATCAGGAACAATCATACTGTGATCTGTCAGCGAAGAGCCACCAAGCTGAGCGATATCAATATCAATGATTCTATGATTGACCTCGGCAGTCTCAGCGATGGCTTTTGCCGCGACCAGCTCACTATTGTGGCGTTGACCATAATTAAAACTGACCGCAGTCACCGACGCATAACGTGCCTTGGCCCAATACAAACAAGTCACCGAATCAAGCCCGCCTGACAGTAGCACAACGGCATTTTGGCTTTTATGCAGAGCATTTAAGTCAGTATCGAAGGCTTGATTATTAGAGGCGCTTTGCGAAGTAACATTAGTCATAGTGGTATCTATTATTGGTTTGCGAAATGGGTTTGCGAAAAACGCCTATTTTAGCAAAAATACGCGCATTACAGAACCACGAAGCCATTATATAGTCAAAGAACTTATAAATTGCCACACAGCCATAAGAAATAAAAGAACAGTGTGTCAACACAATCTAGCCGCCATTCCTTACGTTTTTGTTTGACCCAAGCCCACATTTGCTCGATAGGATTCAAATCAGGACTGTAAGGTGGCAGCCATAAAATAGTGTGCCCTGCATCTTCTATAAGTTCAGTTGTGTCTTTGCGCTTATGGAAGGTTGCATTATCCATAACGATTACACTGTCTTTTGGTAAGCTTGGTAGCAGCAGTTGTTCAACCCAGCTATGAAATACATCACTATTGACACTGCGATCATAAAGTCCAACAGCGAACAGCTGATTATTGTAAATAGCGCCTATCGCATTGGTTTGGTTTTTAAGCTGCCAGTTGTATTGTCCAAAGCATTTTGTACCTCTATTAGAGTAACCGTAAGGCCTGTTTTCATGAGACTTAAAGCCACTTTCATCAAGATAGATAATAGGCTTATCATCAAACTCAAATTGCGCTAACTTTTCAAGAAATATTAAACGTTTTTTATCATCTGCTTTTGGATGAGTTAAGCTCTTTTTTTTGAGTGATGCCGATTCGTTTTAATGCAATTCCTATCGCTCTTTGAGTACAATTAAAACGCCGAGCTCGTTCGTGCTGATAGTCATCAGGATAAGCCTCTACATCCGCTCTCAGTAATGCATCGTCTATTTTAGTTGGGGTAAACTGACGTTTTTTACGCTCAGGAAATTTTTTCCAACGCTGAATAGTGTTGGTGCTAATTTGATATTCCTCGGCAAGTTGTCGAATGCTATAGCCTTCTGCCAGCTTATTGAGGATCAGTTGTCGGTAGTCTTTTGAGTATGCCATATTATATACTGTAGCGGATTCTTGTTTCTTTTACTATAAATACGATATGAAACCTTAATCAGCTCAAAAGAGAAATTTGTTTATAAAAGTGTGGAGCTATCAGCAGTGCTATGGTTGAATGTTCACCATACCTTAAGCTAAGCCATAAAAAAGACTGAATATTTAATCTGATAGTTTAATCTCATCTTTTCAATCTGTTAGCAAATTTTGTTATAATCGCTGCTTTTAGAGCCACTGTACTATTACCTCCTTGCTAAAGGCTTTATTCTTCCATTTTTTAGCAAAATTCCTTTGTAAAGATATTGAGTAACTTATGACCGCAGCAACCTTGTTTACGCCACAAATTACGCCTGAAATCGATGATATATCAACTGATACAGGTTTGGATAATCATGCTTGGGACACTGATGGTGATAGTATAGAATATGAGGATGTTGCTGACGATCATACAAATGAAGACAGTATCGCCGCTGCACCGTCAACGTCTACTGAATCAGCAGAGTTCCGTAAACTACAAAAGAAGCTGCGTAGACAAGTCTCTTGGGCGATTCGTGATTTTAATATGATCGAAGACGGCGATGTGGTCATGGTCTGTGTTTCAGGTGGCAAAGACAGCTATACCTTGCTGGATATTTTACTATTACTCAAGCGTATCGCCCCGATTAACTTTGATATCGTCGCGGTCAATCTCGATCAAAAGCAACCCGGTTACCCTGAAGATATTTTGCCAGCATATCTGAACGAGCAGGGCATTGCTCACTATATCTTAGAAAAAGACACTTATAGTATCGTTAAGAGCGTGGTTCCAGAAGGTAAAACTTATTGCTCGGCATGTTCACGTCTGCGCCGCGGCTCGTTATACGGTTTTGCTAAGCAGATTGGCGCAACCAAAATTGCGCTGGGTCATCATCGCGATGATATGTTGGCGACTTTCTTTTTGAATTTATTTCATGGCGGCACTCTTAAATCGATGCCACCGAAATTGCTCAGTGATGACAAGCAAAACCTACTTATTCGTCCATTGGCTTATGTCGAAGAAAAAGACATCATTGAATATGCTCGCTTAAAAGAATTTCCAATTATTCCATGCAACTTATGTGGCAGCCAAACCAACTTACAAAGGGCCATTATCAACGATATGTTGCGGGAATGGGATGATGCTCATCCGCAGCGTTTGGCCTCTATTTTTAAAGCCATGCAAAACGTGGCACCGTCGCAACTAGCAGACCGTGAATTGTTTGATTTTGAGCAGTTAAGTCTTGATCGTGATGACAATGAGCGTTTGTTTGAAGGGGATAATATCCAAGCAGGGCAAACCGAGAGCTTGGCTGAAATTGGCTTACCTGTATCGCCAAAAACTCAAGCGTTCAATCCGAAGTTCGATAGTAAGCTGCTTTCGACAGAGTCTGATAATTCAGCAGAAAACAAGCATACGAATCAGAAGATTCCAACAATAAATCCTGTTATTTAATGATTCGCTTATTCGATATCGTTAAATGACATTTATAAAAAATAGCGTAAACCGTTAGTATAAAAAACCAGCTCATTATTGATAAATGGCTGGTTTTTTATGTGTTAATAAATTGAATATTAACAATGTCTATAAAAGTAGTTTCTATAAAATCAACTTTCTGCAAAAACAGGTAATGGGTCAAAGCTAACTTTTGAACGTGGTAATTTCGCCACATCTTGCATGCGCCAGTCATCTTTACCATCACTACTTACTTGTAGATAATATTTTGCTTTTAAAGGATCTATATCTACCTGCGCACTGTATTTATTGCCTTCGACATATTGAAGTACGACATCATGATCTTTTTTAATGTCGGTTGCATGCGAGATAGACAGATCTAGTTTTTCAGGATAAGCCAGAGGATTGCCATTCAGCAGTTTACCTGATTGCAGACTCTGTTCAGGATAATTTAGATAGAATACAACATCACCATTATCTGCAAACTGCATTTCGCCGTGCAAATCTAAGTCATAAGTCAGTTTGTCACGTGACACATCATGATAAAGCGTCTTACCATCCATATACCAGTCGTCACGTACCACGCTATCCCGAATTTGATAAGAGTAATAAACAAAAAAGATACAGGCCACTACGACAAATGCTGGCATGCCAATAACAAAAATAACCACCATGTAATTCTTATACCATGGCTGAGTATCTTGATGCTTAAAATTTGATGCTGGAGTAGACATAAAATACCTATTAATCAGATATCTGTTTATCAGATATCTATAAACTGTATCAATGGATAAGCTGACAACGAAACAGCTGCCAGTTTAATGATAAATCGTCCACCTACTAGCCACTGACTCACAGGTGAAATATAGAATTATATACTAGGGCGCATCCTAAGTCTGAATGAAAGCACCTAAATGGATTAAAAATGGTTAAATTTTGCCAAACTACTGGTTAATATACAGATGTTATCTGCACTATTTTCCCAGTTTAGCTGCCATTTATTGCATTTCTATTACCATTTTTAAAATGAGGACGCGCCCTAGCTAAGCTATCAAGCACTTATAAAAACCTACTGCCCTTGAGTAGTAAATACGTTTTGTTTACTGACTTTATACTGACCATCTTCACTGGTCACATTTAGGGTCACTGATGTTTGTTCAAAATCGATGACCTTAGGATCGCCATAAATACTCACAGGCATATCAAAGCTTTCACCTGCTTCTAATGGTACATCGTTGAATCGCAGCGCCAAGCTCAAACCTTCTTGTGGAGCAAGGGTTATTGTATAGGTATGCGGCTCTTGTGTCTTATTAGTCAGCTTGACAATATAGCTGTTTTCAATCATGCCTTGATTATTCACTGAAGACAACTGATTACGGTCACGGCGAATATCAATCTCTAACGGTACACGGTCCGTCAATGCATAAATAACGCCACCACATAAAATAGTAATAACGGCTAAATAAGCAAATAGACGTGGACTGATGACGCGGGTATTTTCTTTTTCTGACAACTGTCGTTCTGTTGTATAGCGGATAAGCCCACGTGGATAGCCGACTTTATCCATAATTTCATTACAAGCGTCAATACAAGCAGCACATTGGATGCAACCAACTTGCAAGCCATCTCGAATATCAATCCCAGTCGGACAAACCTGTACGCACATGGTACATTCGATACAATCCCCTAAATGTTCAGGATGGGTGCCTTTTTTACGTGCCCCGCGAGGTTCGCCACGTTCATAATCATAAGACACAACCAACGTATCTTTATCAAACATAACGCTCTGAAAACGACCATAAGGACAGATCTGTACGCACATCTGCTCGCGCATGTAGCCCGCATTGGCATAAGTGGCAAAGGTAAAGATAAACATTGATACCCATACCCATGTTGGCCAATCAGGAATAGGAATAAAACCAATGGTTTGCCAGCTTTGATATAAATAATCTGTGCCAGCGACGTAACTGACAAAGGTTGCCGCGGTAATCACTGAAAATACTAACCAAATAAAATATATCAAAGAACGTTTAAAGGCTTTTTTTGCACTCATCGGTTCTTTATCAAACTTAATACGCTTATTACGATCACCAATGACCCACTTTTCAACATATTGATAAAGATGTGTCCAAATCGTCTGAGGGCAGGCATAGCCACACCAAACACGCCCTGCATACACAGTCACCATGAATAAAGTGAATGCGGCAATAATCGCAAAGGCGGCAATGAAGTAAAAATCTTGGGTCAAAAAAGTCATGCCAAAAATATAGTAATGCTGCGACGGAACATCAAGCCATATTGCTTGCCTACCATTATAACGTAACCACGGCAAAAGCAGAAAAGCGGCTAAAAGCGCATACATCGTGACGACACGAATGTTTTGATAAAAACCGGTGACAAACCTAGGGTGAACTCGATGCTTGGTCGCATCAAGGTCAATTTGCTGTACAGGAATTTTATTGGGTTGTGGTGCTGACATAAACGTGCCTCTTTTAAAAAAGAATCAGTTTGCTGGCATGATGAACAAACATCTTTAATCATCAGATGTATGAGTGTGTGATGTTATCAATGTCAGTAAGTAGCGGATAAAATATTGAACAGAAAAATATTTTAACCCATCTACCAAATGATCGATTGCAAATAGCTTAATGAGAATGGGTGACTATCTTCTAAATTCGCCACTAATAAGTGGTTTTTAGGTACTGTCATTTTAGCATTCTCCCTATTATAAATGGGGTAATAATCTTAAAAACCAATCAATATATCAGCATAATGATCGATATATTGATCGTGCTATATGCAGTATTAAACCGCATTTCATTTACTACTCAAATTTTGATAATGCGGTAGCAGTTAATAAACTCTCATTAAAGAATTTATAAAAAAAGGAGAACTGCAATAACAGTTCTCCCTTTATCAAATCTTATCCACTGATGCTATGACAACCATCTTTAAATATTAGTTAGCCGTCGTTTCTACAGTGGTTGCTACTTGAGTAGCGGTTGGTGCTTTAGCAGCAGGTTGAGGGGTTTTGTCTGATAATGAGTAAACATAAGCTGCAAGCAGCATAATACGCTCATTACCCAGTTTGGTTTCCCACTCGGGCATCACACCAGCACGACCATAACGTAAGGTTTCGCGGATGGTCTCACGATCACCACCATATAACCAAATGTCATCCGTCAAGTTTGGCGCGCCAGTAGAAGTCATACCTTTTGCATCTGCACCATGACAAAGTACACAGTTAGTCGGCTCATTGAAGATTGCCTCACCTTGAGCGACTTGAGCTTTATCAAGCTCGTAACCAGGTTGGTTGCCAGATATTGATAGCACGTATTCAGATACCGCACGTACCCCATCTTCACCGATTTGATCACGCCATGCAGCCATACCACCAACTCGACCTTTATGTAGCGTGGTCAAAATGTTTGACGCTTCTCCGCCATATAACCAGTCATTGTCAGTTAGATTTGGATAGCCTACCGCACCTTTGGCGTTAGAGCCATGACAGACCGCACAGTTCTGTAAGAACAAACGACTACCAACTTTTAAAGCATTCGGGTTTTCTGAAAGCTTTTCTACATAAGGTGATAGTTCTGCAGTTTTCTCATCAATTTGAGCTTGCAGATCTGCTGGTGGTGTTTCACTGCGGCGCATCGTTGCCTGTAACTCAGCAAGTGCCGCTAAGGTCTCTGTCGCACCACTAGCATCCGCTTTTGCTAAAATGTTTTTCTCAAAGTTATCCGTAAATACTTTGTTATTACTCTCAAGCTCGCTATATAGCTCGTTCTTAGAGGTCCACGGTACCGTTTCGCCATCGACTTCTACAGTGGCAATACCTTCCCATTTTGATGGGAAAATACCTGGGAAAAATACCCAATAGGCAACACCCCAAGCGATAGAGCCAAAAAATATTACGAGCCACCATTTAGGTAATGGCTTGTCGTACTCTTTGATACCATCATAAGCGTGGCCTGTTGTACCGTCATCTTCTAGTTCTGGCTTGTACTTCAATACCATTAGTAAGACACCGAGGATAGCAGCCCAACACATGATACTTAGTATGGTAATCCAAGAACTCCAAAAAAATGTCATCGTTTATCCTTATTGCGCTGCTCTTCAGACAGAGATTTTATATCCTCGTCATCAAGCGCAAGTTGTGCATCTTCTTCGAAGCGTTTTTTGTTTTTTGGCGAATACGCCCACCATGCAACACCTACGAAGGCAACAAAGGCAGAAACGGTCGCAATTGTTTGTAATTCACCAATACCCATTAGCGCTGTCCTTCCATCGCGGTGCCCAGTTGCTGTAGATATGCAACCAAAGCATCAAGTTCAGTGGCACCAAGTACAGCATCTGGTGCTCCTTCGATATCTTCTTCAGTGTAAGGTACACCAAAGCGATCACGGAATAGACGCATTTTAGTTTGAACGTTTTCACCATTCACTTCGTTGGTAGCAAGCCACGGGAAGCCAGGCATTACTGATTCAGGTACTAGTGAACGTGGCGCAATCAAATGCTGCTTTTGCCAGTCTTCAGAATAACGACCGCCAACACGTGCCAGATCAGGTCCAGTACGTTTTGAACCCCATAAGAAAGGGTGATCCCACGTAGATTCAGCAGCACGTGAGTAAGGTCCATAACGTTCAACTTCAGCACGTAGTGGACGAATCATCTGAGTATGACAAACGTGACAACCTTCACGAATATAGATGTCACGACCCTCAAATTCTAGTGCAGTCCATGGCTCCATAGAGGGCAGGGGAGCATTCACCCCACCTTCTTCAGGACCCTTGTTGTCATATATCAATGGTACGATTTCAACTAGCGTTGCAAAGCTAATAGCAATAACGATACCGATAACCAACAAGCCTGTATTTTTTTCAATAATTTCATGCGGTGTACCAGACATGATCGCTCCTTATACGTTAGCTGCTGAAGGTTTATCAACACTAGGTTCATGATCAGTAGGATCTGCGATATCGACAGGCTTACCTTCTGGCATTTTAAGTGTTTTATAAACGTTATATGCCATCACAAACATACCCGATACATACAATAGGCCACCAAAAGCACGACCAATATATGGGAAATGTGAGAACTCAACTGTATCAACGAAGCTATATACTAACGTACCGTCTGGATTAGTAGCCAGCCACATCATGCCTTGGCCAATACCTGAAATCCACATAGATACGATATAGAAAATAGTACCCGCTGTCGCCAACCAAAAATGCGTGGTGATTAAGCTGATAGAATACATCTTAGGTTTGTTATAAATACGTGGTAACAGTACATATAGCGAACCAATGGTAATCATACCTACCCAACCAAGTGCACCTGAGTGTACGTGACCGACTGTCCAATCTGTGTTATGCGATAACGCATTCACTGTCTTAATCGACATCATTGGACCTTCAAAGGTCGACATCGCATAGAACGACAACGCAACAATCATAAAGCGAATGATCGGATCGGTACGTAACTTATCCCAACTACCTGATAGTGTTAGCACGCCGTTAATCATACCACCCCAAGATGGCGCAAACAGGATGATTGAGAATACCATTGCTAGAGACTGCGTCCAATCTGGAAGCGCTGAATAATGCAAATGGTGACCACCAGCCCACATATATGACGCAATAAGTGCCCAAAAGTGAACGATAGACAAACGGTAAGAATAAATAGGACGACCAATCTGTACTGGAACGAAGTAATACATCATTCCTAAGAAAGCTGCCGTTAGATAAAAACCTACCGCGTTATGTCCGTACCACCACTGCACCATCGCATCAGTTGCACCGCCAAATAACGAGTAAGACTTAAATGCGCTAACAGGAATCGCCATGCTGTTTACGATATGCAGTAATGCAATCGTAATAATAAAGGCTGCAAAGAACCAGTTAGCCACATAAATATGTGAGGTTTTACGTTTGATGAGCGTACCGAAGAAAACAATGGCATAAGAGATCCATACCAAGGCAATCAAAATATCGATTGGCCACTCAAGCTCAGCGTATTCCTTGGTCGATGTTAAACCTAAAGGTAGGGTAATAACCGCTGATACGATAACGGCTTGCCAACCCCAAAAGGTAAACCAAGCTAAATAAGGCGCAAATAACCTTGTCTTACAGGTACGCTGAACAATATAGTAAGACGTTGCGAACAGGGCAGAGCCACCGAACGCAAAAATGACCGCATTGGTATGTAGCGGTCTTAAACGACTAAATGTCAGCCATGGAATGTCAAAGTTAAGTGATGGCCATGCTAACTGTGAAGCAATGAACACACCAATACTCATGCCGACGATGCCCCATACCACGGCCATTATCGTAAAGAATCTTACGATAGTAATTTCGTACTCACGGTCAACTGGGGCGACTGCTGTGTTTTGTAAACTCATTGGATGATTCCTTTACAGCCCGAATTATCAACAGAATTAACTAACTCTCCGCGCTATCTGCATCATAAAAGTAATAGTCAGATAAAAATAGAATCGCGGCACATGCTGTTTTTTGGCTCGCTTATCACCATAATATTATTAATTATCAATCTAAGCTTTCGCTTTATATCAGCTGGTATTGAGGCATAAAGGCGTTTTAAACGCACGACACTCACAGCTGGTCGATAGTAGGATTGTTAATAAATCATTAAGGTGAATAAGAAGGTGCGCCGTTTTTGAGCATCAAACATCTAAAGAGGTGAAGTATTTATCTTAATTATTACCAAAAATGCTGTACTAATGAAGATAGATACCAATATCCATAGGGCCATAAAAAGGTACTGACCATAGACGTATGCTAGCGGCGGCTGACAAAAAAACATGATTGCGTAATGTTTAGTTAAAACTCCCGACTCTGTTTAAGGGTATTGTAACGCAATCCTAATCAAATATCATCAGAACTATGCGGCAAAATACAAACTCTTTGGTAAAAATCTTAGCAAGCAACTTATTATAGCTATGCAATTTGTCTATTTTATACCCAATTTTATCACGATTCTAGGAATACATTTTGGTGATAGATGGACAGTAATTACTGCGCTTAGATATCATGACCAGCAGCATTTTTGTAACAATGGCCGCATGAGCACTCTAAATAAGTTTTACTTATCAGCAAGTCGACCCTTATAATGAGGCTAAATATAAGTGATGATAGCAGTTGTCATACTGCTATTATGAGCAACTATTTTATCACTTGATATCCAGTCAGGCGAGTGAGCCAAACAACGGTAGCCTGAAATAACATCAATTAAGGACAATAATATGGCAGTTTTTTTGACAGATGAGTGGTTTGAGCAAGTTGAGCAAATGGGTAATGAGGCAGGCGAGCTAAATTTGCCGCCAGCACTGGCGAATATGATCGTCAATCTAAAAGTCTCTGACACTGAGCAAGACATCGAAGCGAACTTTGCAAACGGTTTATTGCATCGCGGCTTGAACGACGCCGCGACAACCACATTGTTGCTTGACCGCAGTATCTTGCAATCAATTATCACTGATTTCGATACCAATGAAATTATGGGTGCCTTTATGGGTGGTAAAATTCGCGTTGAAGGCGATATGTCACAACTGATGGCAGTACAAACGGCACGCCCAAGTGTTGAACAAAAAGAGCTATATACTCGTATTAAATCAATGACGACCATGGCTTAATTTTATATTTGTAGGGTTTTATCCCGACGATTGTAAGAAGACAAAAAGCCCCTAATGCTTATTAGGGGCTTTTTATTTGATGATACATTTAATGATCATTCTTAAAAGTAGCGGATGACGCGTAAAGTAGTTAACTGGCTTTTGATTGCTGCGCTGCACTTTTTTGATTTTCTTTATAGATGGCAGCTTGTAGCCAGACGTTCGCTTGTACGTAGTCATGCACTTTAATAGAAGCCGTCTCTGGCGTGTTGAGCGCGCCGATACGAATCACGAAAGGATCGGCATCTTGTTCGCGTAGTATCACGACATCAAACAGAATAATGGATTTATCATTAAATACTGTTTCTTGCTTGCCGAGCACCTGACCTTGGCACCATGCTTCATCTTCTTGTCCCAAAGTATCACCGAATAGATAGGCACACATGTGACCTAAGTTGATCTCAACTGGCGCCATTTGCGCTTTGGTCTCTGGTTTCCATTCTTTGATTTGCTCTTGCAGATCATCGGGTATTTTTCCATCATTGGCGGCAACGATGTCGTTAAATGCACGGTGGTAGCGGATCGCTTCTTGATCTTCAACCATGATGACTTCGTTTTGCTCACTTAGCTTAATCTCATGTGCCCAAGCGCTAAAGTTCACAAAGTAAGACGTGTCTCGCTGATATAAATGGCGATTGGTGGTGTAGAGCTGGTCAAAGGCGTAAATAATACTGCCATCAGCGGTACGCAAGCGTAATACAGCATCGTGTGAATTGTCATTGGCAATGATGCGCTCAATCTTACAATTGAGTCCATACGGGCTATCGACACAAGGATAAGCATTGATAAAGCATTCAGGCTTGCCATTTTTCATGGCTAATACTTGATTGATATGACAAGGCTGATTTTCAGACAGCAATAGGCAACTGTCTTGAGCGCTGACATTGCTATTGAGACCTTTAGGCATGGCCGCCTTTTCGATCATTTTTTGTAGCCATTCTGGCACGTCATGACTCATATCATCGGTCAGAATACGCCAATGATCGGCGTGACCTGCAGATTGCTCATCAGTCATGGTGATTTTGGTGGGAGATTGGACGTTTTTATATTGATAATTAATGGTCATGAAGATACTCAAAATTAGTCAGCGTGAGGTTTGGACCTGAAACGGCTATTGCTGGCTATCATAAGACTCTATTTAACACGATAGATTTATGATAGTTGGCAACGTTGTCATCAGTAAAGGGTCAACAAACCACAATGAATGGTTAATGACAATTGTCCTTAGCATACAATATATAGGTATTGACGCAAGTAATAGCAAGCCCCTCATAAAAAATAGTAACAAAAGCCAGTTTTTTATTAAAAAATACGCCCAGTTTTTGCTAATGACTGGCACATATCCGCCAAATTGTGTCAAACTACCTCCCTTTTGACGGCTGTCTTTGGCTCGTCTGAAACCCTGTTTTTGTGTTCGATTTATATGTGACTATGGCAAGTGCAGGTGTGAGATGCATTTGCTGTTGCTCGTTTTATAGTATATATAAAGTCGCACGTAGATAAGATAAAGAGTTTGAATATGTTTCGTCCTTTAGCGTTGTTTATCGGCTTACGATACACCCGAGCAGAGCGTAGTAATGGTTTTATCTCCTTTATCTCGCTTATCTCGATGATTGGTTTGACTCTTGGGGTTGCCGTATTGATCACGGTGCTATCAGTCATGAATGGTTTTGATCGGGAGTTAAAAACCCGTATTTTGGGTATGGTCCCGCAAGCAACGGTCGTTTCCACCGAGATTATCAGTGATTGGAAGCAATTGGCTGATAAAATTAAAGAAGATCCTGAAGTGGCAGCTGTAGCGCCCTTTATTCAACTGCAAGGGATGTTGACGTCAAACGGTCAGGTTGCAGGGATTATGGTCACTGGTGTCGATCCTGAATACGAAAAAGATGTCTCTATTATCAATGAACATATGGTTCAAGGCAGTATTGATACTTTACAAAGTGGTGAGTTCAATATTGTGCTAGGTGAAGAGATGGTACAGTCTCTAGGGCTGCAACTGGGTGATAAAGTGACGCTAGTGCTGCCAGAGGCATCGCCTTCACCAGCTGGCGTGATACCACGATTCAAGCGCTTTACCTTGACAGGTATTTTTACCATCAGTCCAGAAGTGGATAGCCTCATGGCATTTATCCCGATGGGTGATGCGGCAAAACTGTTGCGTCTGCCAGATGGCGCGCAGGGTGTGCGTATGAAGCTCAATGACATCTTTACCGCTCCGATGGCAGCAGAAAAAGCCGCCGCTATTGCCCCTCAGCAATTGTATCCTAATGATTGGACACAAACGCATGGCAACCTATTTGGTGCGATTCAAATGGAAAAAGCCATGGTCGGCTTGCTGCTATTTTTAATTATCTTAGTAGCAGCTTTTAATATTGTCTCCAGCCTAGTGATGCTCGTTACCGACAAAAAAGCGGATATTGCGATTCTAAAAACTTTTGGTGCATCTCCTCGTTTGATTACCCAAGTGTTTATGGTGCAAGGCGTGGTCATCGGTGTGATTGGTACGATTGCTGGCACGATACTGGGCGTGATATTTGCGCTTACAGTGAGTGATATTTTAGGCTTTATTAATCAAGTCTTTAATTTGAACTTGTTTGATGCGTATTTTGTTAATTATTTACCATCAGAGTTGCGTGTACTAGATGTGGTATTGATTACAGGTGCGTCTTTCGTACTGAGCTTTTTGGCAACTATTTATCCAGCACGCCGAGCGGCTAAGATTCAGCCAGCACAGACGTTACGTTATGAATAAATGATTTTATATGCCGCTTAAGTTTTTATATACAGTTTAAGTTATTAACAATGCTTGTTAGGTAAAATTAATTTTAGTGCAAGTTTAGGCTGATAAATTGTATGTAGCGCTGAATAAAGCATCAATACCAGTATAAATAGAATAAAGGAAAAGCCATGTCTGCCATTTTAGAGGCGAAAAATATCAACAAGATATATGATGAAGGGGCGGTTAGTACGCAAGTACTGACTGGCTTGGATTTGACCGTCCATGCTGGCGAGCGCATCGCCATCGTTGGCACCAGTGGTTCAGGCAAGAGCACTTTGCTACACTTGCTTGGTGGTCTTGATACGCCAACCAGCGGCGAGGTCTGGCTACATGGTCAATTGTTAAATAGCATGAATGAAACTGAGCGCGGTGCCATGCGTAACAAGCATCTGGGATTTATTTATCAGTTTCATCACTTATTAGCCGAATTTACTGCCATTGAAAACGTTGCGATGCCGTTACTGATGCGACCAGAGGTCTCAACGACTTCAGCAAGAGAGCAAGCAATTGCGATACTAGAAAGTGTCGGACTTGAGCACCGTCTGGCGCATAGACCTGGTGAGCTATCGGGCGGCGAGCGTCAGCGTGTGGCTATTGCCCGTGCTTTGGTTACGAAGCCGTCGCTTATTTTGGCAGACGAGCCAACTGGTAATTTGGACTATGACAATGCGCAAAGCGTGTTTGGATTATTATCAGAGCTGCAAAATACCATGCAAACCGCACTATTAATGGTGACACATGATCGCAATCTAGCAGCGCTGGCGGATCGTCAGTTATTGCTACGTAATGGTCATTGGGAGCAGTATTAACTGTTTTTTAACGCTGTATTTTTTAACGTTTTAAGTTTAATAGCGTAAATGGTTATGGTTGCTAAGTAGTAGGGTGTGTCCTGATTTAAGTCAATGGATATCTACATGGGCTAAACTTTATCAAACGTCGTTGAACTGAACTGCTGATTAATATTTACTATGATCTGTGTTATTTCTCTTGTTTAACGGCAATTTGTCTCGCTTTTATCACCATTATTAAATGAGGATATACCCTAGAACGACAATATTATGTTCAACAGACCCTAAGTTTTAATAAAAATAAACGCAAAATGGGGCTGCAAAATGCCACCAATTTATTAAAGAAGGACTATTATGATGGATAGAGATGACGACCCAATCGCTGCTTTTGGCAGTGCCGAAGAAGGCAATGAACCGTTAAAACCCTATATGGATGTGACGTTATTCGAGACAATTGATAAACAGGCACAAATAGATCTGTTAACACCCGTTTTTGATGCCATTACTTTGGCTGGCGTTGATTATGATCTAAAAGCTCAAGACAGTGCAACGGGCAAACGCTATACATTACTTAAAGATGAAAAAGTGGTTGAAGTTTTTGTGATGGACACTAGCCTTACGGACAACATCTTTGCGGCCATAGAAAAGAATAAAGAAGCAGAGTGATTGGTATCAACAAAGAAAATGGCTTTTGTTTTTAGGTCATAGCCAGAAGGTGATATCGAGACATAGCATAGAATAATCGAGGACAGATGGTAACCTAGATTGCTATCGTTAGCGAATGGTTAGTAGTAAAGGGTGGTTCGCTACGTTATGGTTACCATGACTTGATAACAGCAGCATATATTAGATTTTAGGCGATTTATCAGAAGGTTCTTGCTGACGTTTTTGCCAGCTCACGACGGTTTTATAGCGCCAAACAGCCTTAAATGCCAGTCCACAAACGATGCTGGTCACAATCGCTAATATCGTCAACCCTATGCAAAAAGCAGCAATCGATACCGTGCCGCGATAGGTAATAAATGGATTTGCACCATCTGACAGTGCCCATAAGCTAAAATCAGCAATCATCCTGCCGATAAGCCGCAGACTAATCATCGGTACGTCAAGGATTTTGGCACCGATATAATAGCCTGCATAAAAGATGGGCAAGCTCGTGAGTGGATTGGTAATCCAAGTCAAGCCGAGTGCCATGGGAACATTGGCACGAAAAATTAATGAGCCAACTAGAGCCAGTAGCATCTGCCCTGGCAATGGGAAAAATGCACTAAGCACCCCGATATAGACCGCTTTATTTAAGCTATGTCGATTAAAGTGCCATAATCGTGGATCAGCCAAATGCGGTGCGAACAGTTTTAAGGTGCGACTTTCTAGGATTTTTTCTGGCGTAGGAAGCAGGTCTTTCAGACGTTTTTGGGGCACAGGATCGCCTTTTGTAATCGTTAGCTACAGTCCGCTCAATCGCATTGATGGTCTGCTATAAAGTAATATTATTCATAAAGTGTACAGCTGAGGATATAGAGGATAATGATGTCAGATTATCATCATCGCAATATGTCAGTCAGTATAGGGTAATAGTTATATAAATGCTATTGCATGACGTATCAGTTGTTGTTTCTGGTTTGAGTATCAATCTGTGTTTTAGCATTCCAGTACATTTTCGTCATATTAAGTGGCTATTTATCATAATAAATGGCTTTATTTAGGCAAAAACTAATATTCAACTCATCAAGCAAGGAGCGCTAGTGTACTGGTTGATTGGTAGCTTGATTATTATCGCCATGATGGGCGTTTTGGCAGTCGCAGATAGTATGGCGATACCCACTAGTTCATCGTTAATGAATATATTGAATACTCCTATCTTATCTTTGTCGCTCATTATTTTTGCTATTATCCTGATTTTTATTGCCCAGTTTAATGTACCTTCTGCAAAACCCAGCCATTTATCGCAACATACTGCTGGTCTCTCTTCACGTAATCCTTCATATAATACTTCACATAAATCTAAACCCTTCTTTCGTATTTTGACTCATGTTTTAGTTGCTATATTGGCAATTGGATTAATCATTGGCAGTGCGCTGCAAGCCCTGATTAGCCATCAGCAAGCAGAATTAACAGAAATCACTGAGCCAATGCGTGTACAAGCATTAGTCACCATCGAAGGAATAAGTGACAGCGTTTATGACGTCGCCACGGACAGTGGCTATCGACAAGTTGCTGTCATTAGTGATATATCACCCTTGGTATCGGCGTTGGCGGTTGGAGATTTAGACGCTATGACCAGTGACTTTCTAATAGATGAAAATAATAGCCTAAGCAATAATAACTTATATAAAAATAACTCAAATAACAATAACAATAACGATAAAGATGGCACGTACCGTGTATTGCTCAACGCTTATCCAAAAAATTCATCAAAACAATCATCCAAGAAAAATTTGGACAGCAATCCGTTTGACCGCTTAAATTATTTACAACCTGGCGATCAGCTGTTTATGAGTTTAGCGCTTGCACCACTGGCGACCTCTGAGCAAGCACCAAGCAATCCATCTGGTTTTGACAGTTATCACTGGCTGCGAGGTCGTCATATTGATGGAGTCGCTAATATATTGACCGTTGGCACATCAAATGTCACCAATACTGAGGTATCAAAGCCAGCGTTTGCCTCTTCTTCATATCTTCAGCGTTTTCAGACTTATATCAACCAAGGACGTTGGCAATTACGCCAGCATTTTTATCAAGATTGGTCAACACAGACCACAGCAGCGCAACAGGCAAAAGCGGTCACTTTAAGTTTGCTCACAGGTGATCGCAGTTTAATCAATCGTGAGACCAAAGATCTATATCAACTGGCTGGTATTTCACATTTGCTGGCTATCTCTGGCACTCATGTATTGTTTTTAGCGATTATGCTGGCGGGTGCGGCGGTGTTGCTTTTTGATCGGCTATGGCCAAGGGTTTATCGTTACGTACCGCGTTGGCAAGTGCGCTGGTGGGTGATGATCGCTGCTGCTTTTATTTATGCGCTATTTACTGGTTTTGATGTACCCGCTGCTCGTACCGCATGGATGTTATTCGCGATAGGTCTGGTACGTTTAACATTATTACCGGTTAGTACGATGCGGGTGTTGTTTGCCTTGGCAGTGTTGATGGCATGGCTTGATCCCTACGTATTATGGCAGGCAGGGTACTGGCTATCTTTTATCGCAGTGGCATTACTCCTTAAATATGATGATGCATCATATACGCAATCAGCTGTCGTATCAGAAACGGCATCTGCTCATAATGCCAGTGTAGTAAATACTGCATTCAAGCGTGTTTGGATAATAGGCAAACGTGTATTCAAATTACAATTTTGGCTATTTATGACTTTACTGCCTATTACATTGCTATTATTTGGCAAGGCGTCGCTGTGGGGTCTTGTCATCAATCTATTTGCTATCGGTTTATTTGGTTGGGTGATTGTGCCGCTTAATCTGTTGGCAGGGCTCTGCTATCTTTTATCACCTGCTATTGCTGATAGTATTTGGCTGCTCGTTAGCGCCATTGTCGCGAAATTGCATGAACTGATAACGTGGTTAACCTCATTACCAGCATTGTCAGAAGCGTGGCTTTATACCCCCGTGAATGTCGCCATATTGCTGATGGTACTATTAAGTATGTTGCCATGGCTACTACCACGAGGATTTATCAGTCGTTGGCTGGTACTGCCGCCGCTAACCTTATTAATGATGACGGTATATGCCAATCAGCAATCACTAACGACGATACCGACCTTGTATATCTTACCAACGGGTGACCCCTATATAAGTGCTGCTTTGTTGCAGTATCCTGTTGCCAATAATGAGCAGTCATCCACAACAGATACGCATAAGAACAACATCAGCTGGCTATTTTTATCTGACCACAGACCCAATGTCGCACGAACGATGCCCAGTAATCTAACGGCGAATAAGCTGTCGATGACATTGGTGCAGCAGCTGGGTAGCTTGTCAGTTGATACACTAGAAGGTATAGTCGTGCAGAGTAGTAGTGCTGGATTGACGGATACGCTTACTACTGATAAGACGTATTTAGCTTCTAATGCTTCTGCTTCTACTAATGCTAGTGCTTCTGAGCTGTTGCCTTTGACGGTTTTTCAGCTTAATCAGCGTTTACCTATTAGTCAGTATTGGCAAGCAGGGCGCTCTGATCATTGGTCTGCATTTCAGCAAGCCTATAAAGTCACCAGCCAATCCAAGGACATTCCGAATATTAGTGTGCAACGTTGTGAACAAGGCAAAACGTGGCAGTTGGGCAATGGTGATTTGTCCATACAAGCATTGACAGGGTGGAGCAAAATAGACAGTCCGAGTGTTTGGGATTGTACGGTGGCTATAAATGCCAGCTTGCCCATAAGGGTATTAAAGTATAATGCGGCTGATCCACTCAAATCAACACCTGCCACTGCGCAAACACTCACATCAAGTAGCCAGCCATCGACTCATCAAGCCAATATGCCTCGGGCACGTCTGATATTAAATGCAGATACTCATCAGCGTATTTGGCAAATGTGGACATTGTTATGTCCAGTTGAACCACCTGAGCAACCACGCACTTTTTATAATGTGACATGGCTAGGACATAGCACATCACAGATAACTGCTGAGGTGATAAATCGTCAAACCATCAATGAAATGATCACTTATGATGGCAAAATGCCAGAAGCAACGTTGTCTCTCAATGCGGCAGTAGATACGACCAATATGACGCCATAAAAATATCGCTTATCTAATCAATGTTACAATATAGTGATATTTCCCAGTTATACTATTGAACCATGATTGAAATACCACCATACTTAGCAGCCTATGAATATAGATGACTGTGACCGTATTTGGAGTGAGAAGCAGCTCCTTATTACTGACTGTATTTCTATCTTCTCTTTTTATTGCTTTAGACTGTTTCTGACTTAGGAAGTTATATGCCCAACTGGCCACCAGACCCTAACAAACGTCCTGACAATTCGGCAAATCAGCCAGTACCGATGTCGCCGCCAAGCCAGCCGAGTGGACAAGAATGGCGATTGCTTGAAAACACTTTATTGGCTAGTGTGGTCGAGCAACGCCGCGCCCGTCGCTGGAGTATCTTTTTTAAACTATTGACCTTTGGTTATATTTTACTGATATTTCTGACGCTTGGTCGTAGTTGCAGCAGCAGCGCGCCAACGGGTTTAGATGGTGTCGACACGAGCAAGCCGCATTTAGCCGTGGTTGAGCTACAAGGTGTCATTAGTAGTGGCGATGTGGCCAACGCTTATGATGTCAATGAGGCATTGACCCGTGCTTTTGAAAACAGCAATTCAAAGGCGGTAGCATTGGATATCAATTCACCTGGTGGCTCACCAGTACAGTCTGATGAGATTTGGCAGACTATGATGGATTTGCGTAAAGAATATCCAGACAAAAAACTCTATGCAGTGATTGGTGATATGGGTGCTTCTGGCGCATATTATATTGCTTCTGCGGCGGATGAGATTTATGTGAACCCATCAAGTTTGGTTGGCTCTATCGGCGTGATTATGCCAAGCTATAACATCAAAGGTTTGATGGATAAAGTTGGCGTAGAAGATCGTACGATTACTGCTGGTGAATACAAAGACATCTTAAGTTTGTCACGTCCGTTAACGGATTATGAAGAAAAACATGTCGAAAAAGTATTGGACAACACCCACAAGCATTTCATTAATGCGGTGAAAGAAGGTCGCGGCGATCGTCTCAAAAATCCTGAACAAAATAAGTTATTCTCAGGATTATTCTGGACAGGCGAGCAGTCTATTGAACTTGGCTTAGCCGATAAGAAAGGCAGCATCGCTAGCTTAGAAAAGCAGTTAGAGCTGGATAATGTCATCAATTATAGCCCAACAGATCCGTTCCAATTATTCATGGACCGCTTTGCTGTTAAATTGGGTGCGGGCATTGGCTCTAGTGTCAGCCTTGATGTTTTACCGCAAGAAGAAGGTAATGCGCAGATGCGTTAAGCGTTTTATGTTTGAGATTTACTGTGTATGATTGTTGAGGCTGAGCGTATGATTATGCTCAGCCTTAATTGTATATGAGATTCAATGGTTATAAAAAATACCCTAAATAGCGACTTAAATCGAAGAGAGCTTGTCATGAGTGATGAAATTAATTTGCCAACTTTTACTGCTTTACCTGTCTCTACAATAACCAACAAACCTGTCCTGCATTTTGCTCATGCTAATGGGATGCCAAGTGCGGTTTATCAGCCATTTTTTGAGAAGTTAACAGAATTTTTTACCATTGAATATATTGCCATGCTGGGTGCAACGCCTGATTATCCAGTCGATGACCATTGGCGCAGCCTTACACAGCAGATTATTGATAGTGTCAAAAATACCTGTGAGAAGCATGGCGTAACGCAAGTAGTGGCAGTGGGTCATTCGCTGGGTGCGATGTGTACCTTGCAGGCATTGTATCGTGCGCCGCAGTACTTTGCCCAAGCGGTACTCATGGATCCACCTTGGATTTATGGCAAAGTGAGCTTGCTATGGCATTTGGCAAAGACGGCGGATAGATTGCCGATGATGAATAACCGCCTGATGGATAAATTGTCACCAGCTGGCGTGTCTAAGCATCGCCGTGATGTCTGGGATAGCCGCGCAGATGCGTATGATAAGATGCGGCACAAAGGCTTTTTCAAAAACTTTGATGAACGCAGTTTTCAAGGCTATATCGAGCATGGGCTACAAGAACGTGCGGATGGCAAAGTGACATTGGCGATTCCGAAAGCCAGTGAGGTCGCTGTCTTTCGCACCAATCCATCTTGGTATTGGCTGGCACCAAATCATGGACCAAAGCCGCCTGTTACTTTGATTATCGGTCAAGACAGTATCTTTTTAAAACGCCGATTTCCGCAACAAATAAAGTCGCGTTTGAATATTCCTTATGAGACCCATGCCGGTGGTCATATGTTTCCACTTGAGTATCCAGAGTCGGTCTCTCAGCAAGTATTATCATTGATTGAGCAGCAACTACCAACATAATCGCTGATGACTATTTCTGCTCATTATTGCTTATGCTAGGGCGTGTCCTCATTTTAAAAATGATGATAAAAATGAGATAAATTGCCGTCAAACAAGGAAAGTAGCGCAAATAATATCGAGATATTGATAAGCTATTTAACGATGTTTGGCAAAATTTAGCCATTTTTAACTCATTTAGAGGATAATCGATTGAATTGAGGACACGTCCTAGATGCGAGCTGACAAAATATCCGTTTGAGTAATGACTTTATGCTAAAAAATGCTACTGGTTCGCACAATCTTAATACGCCGCCTAAGCGCACGCCGCTATTTTCACGATTGGGTGTCTTTCTACTGACTGTTGGTATGCTGATGGCATTTTTTATGAGTCAGCTGCTAGGCGTGTATATTGCTGGCAAGTTAGTATTACCGGCTTCTAAAAATTCAACCATGGCTGATATCTTCTTTTTTGGTAGTAACGATGGCACCGTGGTCAGCCTCTCTATTATCATAGGCTGCGTGCTATTGATCGCTATTAGCCTTTTGGTGATCCGTGTAAGAGGCGGCGATAGCCGGCAGTATTTAGCGTTAAAGCCGTTCTCATTTGCGGTGGGTATGGGATTGCTTGGGCTGCTATTGATATTTATGATTGGCAGTCAGGCATTAACTTATTTGCTTGATAAATCGCCACTGCTCTTCGTCGACCCTTTATATCAGTCTGTCAGCTCAGTATGGCTGTTGATATTTGCAATGGTCATTGTCGCGCCAATCTATGAAGAGTTGATATTTCGTGGTCTATTATGGTCAGCGATCGAAGAGCAATTTACCTCGTCAACTTATTCAAAGCATCGAGGGGCGATCGTAGCAAGTGTCGTGACCAGCTTGATATTTGCGGTGATCCATGTGCAGTATGGTATTTATGAAATCAGTACCATCGTGGTACTGGCATTGATATTTTGCTACGCGCGTATCAAGTCAGGCTCGCTGTTACTGCCGATATTATTGCATATCGTGAATAATGGAGCGGCGATGTGGCAATATATTGCGCAAACCGCCTGAATAAACAATGGCTATTTCGGCATCATTGCACTTTTATAACTATCATCATAATAATGAATTTTCTTAAGCATCAGGATTTAGTAGTAATACCTCATCCGCTGCCCGTTTGATATCGTCGATTGTTAGCTGAGGTTTGCCACTCAAAGCCTGTCGCCATTTGCGCGCACCCGTCAGTCCTTGAAACAACCCTAAATAATGTCTTGTCATCGTTGGCAGTGCTTCACCTTTAGCAATCTGCGCCTCCATATACGGATACAGCTGCGCTAGAATATCTGAGCGCTTAGGTGCTGGTTCGTTCCATAAGCTATTGGTTTCTGCTAATAGGTAAGGGTTGTGATAAAACGCGCGACCAATCATCACGCCATCCACATGTTGCAAATGTGCTTCGATGTCTTTAACAGTATCGATGCCGCCATTAATCTCGATATCAAGCTGTGGAAAATCTTGTTTGAGACGATAGACATCCTCATAACGTAGCGGTGGTATCTCGCGATTTTGCTTGGGGCTAAGCCCCTGTAGCCATGCAGTACGTGCATGGACAATAAAGCGTGTACAACCCGCTGCTGCCACTTTTTCTACAAAATCCACCATAAACTCATAACTGTCAAAATCATCGATACCAATACGATGCTTCACGGTTACTGGGATATCGACCGCTGCTTGCATGTGTTTGACCAAATCGGCAACCGTGTGCGGCTCTGCCATGAGGCAAGCACCAATCTTATTATGCTGTACGCGATCAGAGGGACAACCAACATTGATATTGACCTCATCATAACCATGCTGCTGCGCAAATTCAGCACATTGCGTCATCTCGCTAATATCTGCGCCGCCCAGCTGTAGTACAAGCGGATGCTCAAGCGTATCAAAGCGCAGATGCCGTGCACGATTGCCATGTATCAGCGCGCCCGTACTGATCATCTCGGTGTATAAATAAACATGCGGATTAAAAAGCCGAGAAAAATAACGATAATCCGTCGTTGTCCAGTCGATCATGGGTGCAACGGAAAGACGTTTGTTGGTCATATCAACCATGGTTTTGAGCCTTAATATTTTAATATTGGTGTCTTAAATAAATGAACAAGGTGCAATGTATGAGACATACGATTGCACCTTAATTTTTTAATTTCAATCGTTATGCAGATAATAGGCAGCTACCTACTAGCTAAATAATGTGGTCGATTTTTTTGAATTCAGGCAAATTATAAAAATAAATACCCATTATTATGCCGATAAAACCGATAAATGCAATGTAGAGCGCTGGTGAGAAACTCACATACAGAGTGGCATAACCCAGTCCAAAAGGCACAAGCACTCCAACAATACCGTAGGCGATATTATAACAAAAAGCCATTCCTGTTAGTCGTACATTGGTCGGAAATAACTGTACAAGGATGGCAGGTATCATCCCAACGATGCCAGCACAAAAGCCTAAAAGCGCATACATAATAAGGATGTAGTCACCGCTGGCTTGCAGATGGTAAAAAAAGGCAAACATCTGAGCGATCAAAAGAATAGAGCCAACCGTCAGAATCTTACCAAAGTTTTGGTGATTGGATATTATCCCATAAAAAATACAACCAAGAACCATGAATACAATACCCAGACTGTGTGAAAATCCAAATAAATCGCTGTCTAAGGTAAAACGTAATTCAATCAAATCGGGTAGCAGTAGCACGACAACAGTCGTGATGCTAGAAATAATAAGCGTGAGAACCATACCGATAAATAACGAGTGTTTGCAATGCTTAAAGAGTAAATTGAAGGGTTTGGCAACATAATCGCTCGGTTTTGAGTTTTTCATTTCCAGAAAAAAAGGTGACTCATCTATCCATCGCCACGCCAACAATGGTAATAAACTTAGAATGGCCGCGATGAAAAATGGCAAGCGCCAGCCGTAATTAGCCAATTGCTCAGTCGTCATAGAATTGGTTAACCAAAGAAAAAAGGCATTAGAAAACAGCACGCCTACATAAAAACTGGCGGTGACATAGCTACAAGATACTGACGAATATTGGCGCGGCACATGCTCTGCCACAAAAACCCAAGCGAGTGGCACATAAAGACCAAATGCCATGCCTTGTATCAGCCTCAAGACTATAAATAAGGTTGGTGCAATCAACCCCCATTGCCCATAGGTCGGTAAGCATGCCATCGCCAACAAGCTGACCGCCGTCACTAATATACTGATCAACAGTATCGGTTTTCGGCCTTTGATATCACCATAACGACCAAAGATGATACCGCCAAGTGGGCGTGCCAAATAGCCAATTGCAAATAGACCAAGCCCTTGCACCTTTGTAATAGCTGGGTCGATATTAGCAGGGAAAAAAGCGGTCGCCATGATATCTGCTAGATATAAATAAATCAAAAAATCAAAAAACGCGACTGCGCTGCTAAAGCAGATAAACAGTACGGTGTTTCTGTCTTTAGAGGACATCATTGCATATTGAGAACGAGAAGGCATAATAGGTCGCGCATCCACATATAATAGTATTCGTTAAGCCGATTATTATCTGGATAACCGGCTATAATAAAAAACGACAAATCAATATGAAAAATAATGATTTGCCGAAAAAACAAAGACGTTTGAGCTAAAAGTTATTGAGCAATAAGCATCGGAGTTAAAAGCACTTAAATGAAAAGTGCTTAAATGAAAAGCACTCAAATGAAAAAGTGCTCAAACTAAAAAGTGCTCAAACTAAAAAAATTGGGCAAAAGAATCACTCAATAGCGCTGTTATTATTCAAATATGACTAGGTTTTAGAGTGCTTTTGATGGTGGCAACTATAGTAACCAATCAATAGGTAGCCATGACATGATGGTCAGCCAGACATGATCGCTGATATCGACGCGTGGCTCTGAATCGTAAACCACTTTTTTATCGTCTTCCATAGTATGCCACTGTAGCTTACCATTATCTGATAGTTTGACTTCATAAGCTTGGTTTAGCAGGTCATCGCTCAGCGCACCATGCAATTGTTTTGCCAGCTCATCATCATTGATGATCACACCCATCTCTGTATTGATATTGGCAGAGCGAGGGTCGACATTATAGGAGCCAATGAATACTTGATAGTCATCAACGGCAAACGTTTTTGCATGTAAACTGGTTGAGGATTGACTACGAGCTTTCCAAAGCTTGTTTTCGCGTTTTTCTTCAGAGGCGGTGGATTTTAGCTCGTAGATTTTGACACCAGCGCGCAGCAAGTTAGGTCGCCATTGACTATAGCCAGAATGCACAGCAGTCACGTCGGTCGCATCAAATGAGTTGGTCAAAATCTTAATCTCGATACCAGCTTCAGCCAATTGCACTAAAGTATTGACACCATCTTTGGTGGGTACAAAGTAAGAGGAAATGATGGTTAGCTTTTTGGTTGGACTGCCTAATAAGGTACGCAATTGATGCACCAAATTGGTATCCGCTGGTACTGTTTTGGTCAGCTTGCCCACATCATCACTCAAAAACTGCATGTCTGTCCAGCGAAAAGGCACGCGTTTATTGACCAAGTCACTGTCTATCGTTGACTCTTCTAGCGCTTCTTTATACACCGTCAAATGATTGTCGCTACCTTTTTCATCCTGACCGAGCTTGTCCAGTGCCGCTAGGAAATCAGGCGCTGTATTGTTGTCAGGCTTCACTAGCGTTTCGATGTCAAATGACAAAGGCGACGACCAATAGCTTGAAAAACTGTTGTCAATATCTGCGACGACTTTACCGATGAGTAAAACATCCAAATCCGCAAATTGACTATTTTGGTCATTGCTTAAATATTCATTGCCAATATTACGTCCCCCAATGATGGTAATCTGCTTATCAAAAGTCATGCTTTTATTATGCATGCGGCGATTGATACGTGGCAGACCTGTGACGTAGTTTAATGTTTGAAACTTACGGTGCATCAGCGGATTGATGATTCGTACCGCGATATTCGGATGACTGGAAAAACGTAATAAATGCTGATCGAAAGTGGCATCATTATTAAAATCATCTAATAGTAAGCGTACAATGATGCCGCGTTCAGCCGCTTCCCACAGATCTTTCAGTAATAGCTGACCAGCTTGGTCATTATGCCAAATATAATACTGCGCATCGATATTACGTGTGGACATGTCCGTTAATATACTGCGAGAAGCAAAAGCATTGGCACCAGTTACAATGGGGTGATAGCCGGATAAATCTGGGTGAATATCATTCTGCTCGCTAATCGATGCTACCAAATCAATATCATTGGTTGCTACTGTGTCACTTTGTCCAGTTTCTTGATTGTCTTCTTGTTGATATAAGTCATGTACTCGTGCTGATAATGCTTGGCTCTCAGGTAAGTGCGGCTGTTTTGGCAAAACCTGACATCCACTAAGACCTAAGGTTAGTCCGAGTGTTAGACTCAACGATAAGTTGCTTGGTTCTATACTGAACATCGACATAAATGAATTACCTTAGTGAGCCTTACATAAAGAAGTATTTGTTAGAAAGTAAGCGTGAGGGCATGTCCTCATTTTTAGTCCATTAAAAAGACTATCAATTGAATGAAGGACATGCGCTAGTGCATCGTTTATTTTACCGATGATAGCACTGATTACGAAGCGTATAACAATATCGCCCAAGGCAAAAATTAAATCGCCGCTAAGCTTATCAGCTGTCGTCATCTATGCCTATTATAAATACGTTATTTTTGTTAGATTCAGCGACTTATTCAGTCATTATTTACTTATCGTCTCTCTTTTATCTGTTGTTGAGAAAGAGATAGATGTGTATTCAAAAATAATATTTAGCCATCGCTTGAAACCAGCTGTGTGGAATAAGTTGACATGATATGATAACGCTGATGCGTTCGGTCAATAATCAGAAGAATAAGCAGTCATTTTATATCAATCAAAATACCAATCAAAGCAACGGAATATTTATGAGTCAGTCGCAAGCCCATGATGATAAAAATGTAGATAAATTAGATCCAAACTGGCGCAGTGACGCGCTCAACTTAGCTCTCGATTATGGTATGCAAACCATTGCTGTACGGGCAGGGCAACATCGTACCGATGAGGGTGAGCATTCAGAGGCTATCTTTACTACCAGCTCGTACGTTTATACCTCAGCGGCAGATGCCGCGGCACATTTTAATGGAGACAAGACGGGCAACGTGTACTCACGCCATACCAATCCAAGTGTACGTACCTTTGAGCGTCGTTTGGCAGCGCTTGAAAACGGTGAGCGCGCAGTGGCGACAGCCTCTGGCATGGGCGCGATTTTGACCATGTGCTTGGCATATCTGAAAGCGGGCGATCATTTGCTTGCTGCCAATCAATTATTTGGCTCATCGATTGGTCTATTTAATAATTATATGGCAAAGTTCGGTGTGGAAGTCAGCTACGTTGATTGCTTCGATAATGAGGCGTGGGCAAACGCCGTTCAACCAAATACTAAAGTGATCTATTGCGAAAGCCCAAGTAATCCATTGGCACAGATTTGTGATATTGGCTTTTTAAGCCAGCTGTGTAAAGCCAATGATATCTTATTGGTCGTTGATAATTGCTTTGCCACTCCAGCTTTGCAGCGTCCACTTGATTTGGGTGCCGATGTGGTGATTCATTCTGCCACTAAATATTTAGACGGTCAGGGGCGAGTACTTGGCGGCGCACTAGTTGGCAGTGATAAGCTCATGCAAGAGGCTTTTACTGTGGTACGTTCAGGCGGTATCAGTATGAGTCCATTTAACGCATGGGTATTTACCAAAGGGTTAGAGACGCTGAAACTGCGTATGCAAGCGCATTGTCAAAATGCTAATCAAGTGGCAGAGTTTTTGGTCAATCATCCCAATGTTAGTGCCGTACATTTCTCAGGTTTGAGTGATCATCCTGCTCATGAGCTTGCGACGCGTCAACATCATATGACAGGTGGCTATGGTGCTATCATGGGTTTTGAGGTAAAGGCTTCCGATAGCACTGATTCAAATAGTCGTGATTCGAAATCTGCGGCTTGGCATGTCATTGATTCCACTCAAATGGTTTCTATCACCAATAATTTAGGTGATGCTAAAACCACCATTACCCATCCTGCGACCACCACTCATTTTCGCTTGAGTGCAAAAGAGCGCGCAGAAGCGGGCGTCAAAGATGGTCTTATTCGTTTGTCAGTAGGCTTAGAAGATATAGAAGATATCATCAAAGATTTGGCGCGTGGTTTAGACAGTTTGTAAAGATAACGGTATAATCGCTGTTAGCACTTTATATTAGGGCGTGTCCTTATTTCAAAAATGGTGATAAAAATGAGATAAATTGCAGTCAAACGAGGAAAATAGCTGGTTAATATCGGGATATTAACCAGCTATTTAACGATGTTTGGCAAGATTTAGCCATTTTTAGCCCGTTTAGATATGATCAATTGAATTGAGGACACGCCCTAGTAAAATATCAATCATTTATGATTAAAAAACAAAAGAGGCAACTATGAATATTCAAGCATTAATGCAACAAGCACAAACGATGCAAAAGAAAGTCGAAGCAAACGTTGAAAATGCTAAAAAAGAGCTTGCGAATAAAGAAGTACAAGCTGAAGCGGGCAGTGGTCTGGTAAAAGTCACCATGACGGGTCGCCATGTGGTTAAGCGTTTAACCATCGATCCAAGCTTGCTTGAAGATGAGCCAGATATGATCGAAGATCTTATCGCTGCTGCTATCAATGACGCCGTTCGTCAAGCAGATGCGCTATACGAAGAAACCATGGCTGGCGCGACCTCAGGCATGGGTCTACCACCAGGTATGCAAGGTATGTTCTAAGTCGTTATTTTTTAAGCCAAACACGACATATTAAAGACAAAATGGGGTTGTTATCGACACGATACGACCCCATTTTCATAGCTACGGTTTATAAATTAAGTTAAATAAAGGAAGATGCTTTGCTGACAGCCAAATTTGATCAGCTGGTTAAACAGCTGCGTATTTTGCCGGGTGTGGGTCAAAAAAGTGCCCAACGTATGGCGCTGCATTTGCTTACCAAAAAACGCCCACAAGGCATGGCACTTGCCCAAGCGCTTGATGAGGCGATGCGCGATATCGTCGAATGCCAACGCTGCCACAGCTTCAGTGATGATCAAATCTGTCCGCTGTGCCAAGATCCGCGCCGTGATGATGCATTGCTATGTGTGGTTGAGACCGCAGCAGACGTGATGGCTATTGAACAAACCGCAGGCTACCGTGGCCGCTATTTTGTGTTAGGTGGTCATTTATCTCCGATTGATGGCATTAGCGCTGATGATTTGAATATTGAGCAACTGGTCTGGCGGGTCAAGCAAGAGCCTGTTGAAGAGTTGATATTGGCGACTGGTACGACTGTCGAAGGGCAGACCACCGCGCACTTTATCAGTGCAGCGGTTAGTCGTCATGTTAATAAGGTCACACGTTTGGCACAAGGTGTGCCAATGGGCGGCGAGCTTGAATATCTTGATAGCATGACCCTTGGACAAGCGATACAAAATCGTTCATTTTTATAGCACACTGACATTTTTTCTATAACTTCTTTATAAAAACCAAGTCTTGTCCATTTTATTTCATGAAATTGTTATAATTGATTCACTAGGGCGTGTCCTCAATTCAATCGATAGTTATCTAAATGGGTTAAAAATGGCTAAATCTTGCCAAACGGCGTCAAATAGCTGACTAATATCTCGATATTATCTGCGCTATTTTCCTTGTTTAACTGCAATTTATCTCATTTTTATCACCATTTTTAAAATGAGGACACGCCCTAGTATTTTATTATTTACTTTTATTGAGACGCCCTTTAGCGTTTTATTTTCTCCTATTTATGCAGGTATCTGCCCGTGTCCAACCATGCTCCAACAGCTTCAACTGCTGCCATCCAATCAAACCTTGCAGACAACATTAAGATTGCTGCTTCTGATGATTTATTAGCACCATCAATCAATTCTAAAATAGAGTCAGCAGATCTGCCTTCAGAGCCAGATATTGATGCACTGCTAGATAGTGCCGACGAAGCTGCTGTCACGTGGGTGCGTGAGCAAAATGGTTTGGCTGAAGTTATCGATGCATTGGCAACTTGTGGTCGGGTGGCGTTAGATACTGAGTTTATCAAACGTGATACTTACTATCCGCGCTTGGCATTGGTGCAGCTGAATACTGGCAATCATATTTATTTATTAGATGCCCCTCAGTTGCAACTGACCGAATTGTGGCAAGCGCTGATGAAAGTGGATGTAGCGATTTGGCATGCCTGTGGTGAGGATTTAGGAATTTTTTATCTACTCTCTGGTTGTCCGCCGTTGACCAATATATTTGATACGCAAATTGCGTTGTCTTACTTAACCGGTCAGTTGCAAATGGGCTATCAGCAAGCGCTTGATGACCAGCTAGACATGCACATTGATAAAGAACAAAGCCAGTCGGACTGGCTGCAACGTCCATTATCAGATGAGCAAGAGCAATATGCGATTGATGACGTACGCTTTTTGCCAGCACTCTATTTAAGTCTTGAATATGCGTTAAAAAAGCAAGGTTTATACGATTATGTATGGGCAGATTGCCAGCTTTATGCCAGTGATTTGTATGATGCTCAGCATGTTGAAGACAGCGCAATGTACCTAACAATGGCAGATTATCGTTATACTTCACAGCAGATGGCGATACTGCAAGCGGTTGCAACATGGCGCGAGGAGCTGGCGCGTTCGACCAATCAGCCGCGTACGTTTGTGATTAAAAAACAAGCAGTACGTGAGATCATCACTGAAAAACCAAGCAATATGCGAGAGCTTGCGCACAAAACCACGATGCATCGCAGTATGTTGCGCTTATACGGCGAAGAGCTGCTAAAAGTGATAAATCAAGCAAAAAACCTGCACCCTGCTGAATATCCTGATTGCCTATTACCGCCGTATCGCTCAAAAAATAAAGTACTGTCAAAAGCAGTGCAGCAAGCGATCGATGATCATGCACGAGCTATCGGCGTACCTGACAATGTATTGATGCGTAAAAAGTGGCTTGGGCAATTATATGAAGTGATTGCTTTTGATAAGGAATTAAGCGAGCTGCCAGAAGGTTTAAAAGGCTGGCGGAGTGACTGGGTCATGCATACCTTGATTCCAGTCATCAAAAAACATAAAACTGAGTTGCAGCAGGGTATGGGTATCAATGTTCGATAAGCCATAAGATTCTATCATTGATAAAAGATGATACTTTTCTCAATACGTAAGCTTATTATGCTCGAATTGTCCATGTTGTAAAAAATACTTGGTTTGCGCAGCTACTGTTTTATCGACCAGCATCCCAGTATGCGACACTGGCAATACGATATGATCTGTAGCAGCCTCTATTTTGGTTTCTTCTATATATACTGTGCCATCGTGTAGTAGATGTTCTACTGATGGCATATTATTTGTCTTACGCAATCTTCGATTATGATACTGTAAAAACAGCTGACCCAAACCGTAGGGGCGATTACCCGCAATCACCCCAAGGGTAATATGCTCCGGCAAAGGTGCTACGCTGCCATCTAACGCATCGATGTATGAGCGACCCACTACAGCTGGGGTCAAGCGCCAAATATAATCTGCACACACACTGCCTACATGCGGTGTCCCAAGTGTCACGCAGCGTCCTATCTGCCACTGCGGATAAGCAGTGACAAAATCACGAATAATTAAACCGCCCAAACTATGACCGACCAAATCGATCGGTTGGTCTGGCTGATGATGCTTTTCTAGCCAGCTGTTGAGACGTGCGCTATGGGTTTTAATACCATCACGCATACTACGATAACCGAGTTGATGAGTATCAAATCCTGTTGCTTGCAAGCGTTTGGCGAGCGGTCGCATGATCCAAGCGGTTTGGTGCAGACCATGGATGAGAATGACGCGATTGTTTTTCTGCATAGTTAATTCTAACCAAGTAAATAATGTGAATAGATTGATAGCCATTTTATTATAGCGTTAAATATTAGCCGCAAAATAAAAACCTCCAAATCAGCTGCTGACTTGGAGGTTTATTTTTATATCAACTGTTCATACTTATTTGAAAACTACATATAGTTTTCGATACTGGGGCAAGAACACATGAGATTCTTATCACCATAAGCGTCATCGACACGTGCTACGCTTGGCCAGAACTTATGGGCGCGGATATAAGGCAGTGGGAATGCAGCTGTGTCACGGCTGTATGGGTGCGTCCATTCGCTGTTGGTGACCATCGCCGCGGTATGCGGCGCGTTGACTAGTGGGTTGTCTTCTAACGTCCAACCCTCTTCGCCAGCTTTGGCTTTCATTGCTTCGGCTTTGATAGATTTTAGGGCACTGATGAAACGATCTAATTCTTCTTTAGATTCAGACTCAGTTGGTTCAATCATCAAGGTACCCGCAACTGGGAAACTCATCGTTGGTGAGTGGAAACCGTAATCCATCAAGCGCTTAGCAATATCGCTTTCACTGATGCCAGTCTCTTCTTTCAAGGGACGAATATCGATGATACATTCGTGTGCGACGCGACCGTTTTTGCCCGTATAAAGAACAGGGTAGTGGTCTTTTAATTGAGCAGCGACATAGTTAGCATTTAATAGCGCAAGCTCAGTGGCTTTTAGCAGACCATCACGACCCATCATGGCAATGTACATCCATGAAATTGGTAAAATGCTTGCTGAACCATAAGGGGCTGCCGATACGGCCGAGCAATCTTTTTGCGCATTATGCACAGGGCTCAATGTATGGTTGGCCATAAAGGGTGCTAAATGCGATTTCATACCGATAGGGCCCATGCCTGGACCGCCGCCGCCATGCGGGATGCAGAAGGTTTTATGCAAGTTCATATGTAATACATCAGCGCCAACGTCAGCCGGTTGCATCATGCCAACCTGTGCATTCATATTGGCACCATCCATATAAACTTGACCGCCATGTTTATGGATAAGGTCACAGATTTTACGGATGCCTTCTTCAAACACGCCATGCGTCGATGGATAAGTAATCATCAATGCACCTAGATTGGCACTGTTTTCTTCACACTTAGCAGTTAGATCATCGATGTCAACGTTACCATTGTCATCAGTTTTAACCACGATTACTTTCATACCCATCATCATAGCTGTCGCAGGGTTGGTACCGTGCGCTGACTGAGGGATTAAACAAACATCACGATCAGTTTCACCCAATGATTCGTGATAACGGCGAATCGCTAGCAGACCAGCATACTCACCTGAAGCACCAGAGTTTGGCTGCATAGACACATCATCAAAACCAGTAATGGCTTTCAACTGGTTTTGCAAGCTATCAATCATGGCAACATAGCCTGTGACTTGGTCACGTGGTGCAAAAGGATGCACATTAGCAAATTCGGGCCACGTAATCGGTAGCATCTCACTGGTGGCATTCAGTTTCATGGTACAGCTACCCAATGAAATCATGCTGCGGTTCATTGCCAAATCTTTGTCTTCAAGCGATTTTAAATAACGCAGCATTTCGTGTTCAGTATGATGCGAGTTAAATACTGGATGCGATAAAATAGCATCGGTACGCAAGTGTGCACTATCAAGAGAAACGCGAGCGTCTTCTGGTAGGTCATGTGCTTTACTAACAAACAGTTGAGTTAGGACGCTAAAATCTTGTTGATCGCTGGTTTCACTAAACGCGACGCTTAATTTGGTTTCACCAAGACGCCATAAGTTATAACCAACATTATCAGCGTTTTCGAAAATTTGAGTGGCCAGTTTTTCTGAGCCACAATCAACGACGACGCTGTCAAAGAATTGGTCATGTACCACGGTTAAATTACTGTCGTTAGTATTTTTGATGACATCAGCAAAGGCAGTCGCAAACGCATGGATACGAGTAGCGATACGCTTTACGCCACCTGGACCATGATAAACGGCATACATACCGGCTAGGTTGGCAAGCAATACTTGTGAGGTGCAGATGTTTGAGTTGGCTTTTTCGCGGCGGATATGCTGCTCACGAGTTTGTAGTGCCATACGTAGGGCGGTATTGCCTTGCGAATCTTTAGAGACGCCGATGATACGACCAGGCGCTGAACGTTTGGCTTTGTCAGAGAAGGCAAAGTAAGCAGCATGTGGACCACCAAAGCCCATTGGAATACCAAAACGCTGCGTGCTACCTAAAGCGACGTCTGCGCCCATATCTGCTGGTGATTTTAATAATACCAAGCTCATGATGTCACTGACGACACTCACGTAGGTTTTGTTTTTCTTCACCGCAGCGATAACGTCGGTTAAGTCTTTAACATCGCCTTCAACACCGACGTATTGGAAGAGAGCACCAAAATAATCACCTGATTTAGCCAGTTCAAAATCACCAACCACCACTTCCCAACCAAAGTACTTGGCACGGGTATTAATGACATCTAAGGTTTGTGGATAGATACGGTCATCAACAAAAAACTGCGTTGATTTGCTTTTGCTCACACGCTTTGACATTGCCATGGCTTCTGCGGCTGCGGTTGCTTCATCAAGCAATGACGCGCCAGCGAGCTCAAGGCCAGTCAAATCAATACATACTTGTTGAAAGTTAAGCAAGGCTTCTAAGCGACCTTGGGCAATCTCTGCCTGATAAGGCGTATAAGCTGTGTACCAGCCTGGGTTTTCAAGGACGTTACGCTGAATGACCGCAGGCATACGTACTGGCGAATAGCCTTGTCCGATATAGCTCTTATTAACAGTAATGTCATCTGCCATGGTACGCAATTTGGCAAGCGCGGCATGTTCACTCATCGCCACTGGCAAATCTAGCTCTTTATGCAAGCGCACTGGCTCAGGCACGGTATCATTGATGAAGCTCGCCATGTCTTGATAACCAACGGCACTGAGCAGGTCAGCTTGCTTGGTCTCATTAGAGCCTAGATGACGATAGACAAATTCAGCTTCGTTGAATAAACCTTTAAAGGTATCAAACGTTGGGTTTTGCGAGATAGTCATGACAATCCTTGGTTAAGGGAGTAATAAAGGGATGGCTAAAATAACTAGTAATAATAACTAATGACGGTTTAAGATTTTATACGTAATGAACAAATTGCTTTTGGTCAAAGCGGAACTGACTGTTGTAAACGCCATTATCAGCACGCTCGCCAGCACCAATCATCATAATGATATGTTGATCATCGCTTAAATTTAATAAGCGCTTCATGGCAGGCTCATCAAAACCACCCATCGGACAGCTGTCAAAGCCATGCGCGCGTAGTGCAAGCATTAGGTTTTCAGCCGCAAGGGCGGTATTGTTGGTTGCCCAGTTTTTGGTGTCTTCAAAAGTATAGTAAGGTGATTTAATCGGACCTTTTACCCGTCTGACCACTTGAGTCGCACCCCATTTAGCCGCTGATACCACATTGGCAGGTCCTCGTAAGAAGTCCATGGCAACGACTTTGGTATAATAGTCTTTGACCTTTTTGGGTACTGGCTTATCAGGGTATTCGCGCAATATTTGCTTGGCATGGTCATGCCACACATCGGTGCGCGCAACGACTGCGATTAAACGAGCGGCGGTTTTCGCTGCATTCTGATTCATGCAGTTTTTCACCGCGCGTTTGCGCTTGTCCGCATCATCAATCACATAAAATTCCCACGGCTGTAGATTGCTAGAGTTTGGTGCAAGCATGGCCAAACGCAAACAGTCTGCTAACACATCATCAGATATCGGTGTATCGGTAAAGCGGCGGACTGAACGACGTGATTCAACCACTTCGCGAAACGCTTGCAGCTGCGGTGTATTATCAGGTGTGGCAAATTTTTCTTGAGAACTTGCTTGAGCGTTTGCTTGATTATCAGTGTCAGGGGTCATATGAGAATCCATGCTGGAGATTAAGTGATCAACTTGGGGCAGTATTGAGTACGTCTCTTTAATAGCGCCTGACAAGTAGTTGATATGAATAAATCAGATAGCGATTGGACGCAATAAATTGAGCGATAAACATTCTAAGAAAAAGCGTACAGATATCAGCTGACGCCAATATCTGTCATAACAAGTTGTGTTTTTTAAGGTTATAAGTAGCGGCATTTAAATAAAATACCGCTTTTAAGCGAGAGAGTGAAGCTGCTATTACAGCTCGTTTTCGTACTCATCAGCGGTTAGCAATGCTTCGTAGTCAGCGATGTTGTCAGGCTTCATTCTAAAGAACCAACCTTCGCCATATGGGTCAGAGTTGATGATTTCTGGATCGTCTTCTAGGGCTTCGTTGATCGCAACGACTTCACCTGAGATTGGCGCATAAACGTCAGAAGCAGCTTTTACTGATTCAACTACAGAGATTTCGTCATCAACAGCGATGATGTCGCCCACGTCTGGCAATTCAACGAATACCACGTCACCCAATAGGTCTTGAGCATGGTCAGTGATACCAACAGTGATAGTGCCGTCGTCTTCTAAGCGTAACCACTCGTGGCTGGCGATGTATTTTAGTTCTGCTGGGATATTGCTCATGGTCTCTCTCCTAAGTGATAGAGGATGGTTAACAAAAATAGTGGATGTTAATAATAGGGTTTATAATGCCTACGAGTCAAATTGCTGTTTGCCATTACGGACAAACGGTAGCTTAAGAACACGCACATCAACGAACGTGCCTTTGCCGCGCAGATCGACCTGAACGCTATCATCATCTGATACGCTGGCAGGCACACGGGCAATCGCAATTGAGTTTTTTAGGCTAGGGGAGAATGTACCACTGGTGATAATGCCCGTTTGCTCATTGTCAGTGCCTTGATTGATGGTGACTGTCATGCCTTCACGCAATACGCCGCGTGTCGTTAGCAACAAGCCAACTTGCTTCATGGCAGAGCTATCGTCTTTTGACTGTTGACGCTTGCTGACCAAAGCGTCACGACCAACAAAATCACGCTCGTCTTTAAGCGCGAGTGTCCAGCCCATGTTGCACTCGTAAGGACTGACGTTGTCGTCCATGTCATGACCATAGAGGTTCATGCCTGCTTCCATACGCAAGGTATCACGCGCGCCAAGACCGGCAGGTTTGATGCCATTGGCTTTTAATTGTTCAAAAAACGCTGGTGCATCATCACCATGCATAATGACTTCGACGCCATCTTCACCAGTATAGCCAGTACGAGCGACGAACCAATCTGCGCCTTCGACGTCTGTTAAATCAGCACCAACGAAAGGCTTAAGACCAGCTAGGGTATCTGCCCAACTAGGTTTGGTTTGCGCCAGTTTTTCAACGGCGTTTGGTCCTTGCACCGCAATCATGGCAAGCTCTGGACGCTCAGTGATGCTGATGTCAAAACCTTCGGCGACTTTATCAAATTGCGCCATGTCTTTATCACGAGTAGCAGCGTTTGAGACGATACGATATTCAGTAGCGTCTTCGTTCATTAGATAAACGATTAAGTCATCGATGACGCCACCTTGCTCGTTGAGCATGCCAGAATATAGCGCTTTACCGACGGTTTTGAGTTTATCGACATCATTGGCCAGTAGCTTTTGTAGCCATGCTTTGGTATCGCTACCTGTGACATCAGCGACGACCATATGTGAGACATCAAACATACCAGCATCAGTACGCACCGCTTCGTGCTCTTCGATTTGCGAACCATAATGGATTGGTAATTCCCAACCAGAAAAATCCACCAGCTTGCCGTCACTATCAACGTGAGACTGATAAAGAGGGGTGCGTTTAGGGGCTGACGTGTTGGCGCTTTGAGCAGTATTATCTTGAGTAGTGGTCATAACAAATCCTTATGTGAACATCAGCTGCATTCGATAACCAGTCGTAAAAACAAGTATCAAAGTATGAGGGCTGATGTGCCTTATCATAGTAGCGAGAAGCAATATTGCAAGGTGCAAACATTGCAACCAAGGGTAGCACAGAAAAATAGCGCAATCCGCCAAACAGACGCTGAACGTCGGTTTAAGCAAAAGCCCTATCTGTCCTGTAACCTGAGATTTTCAACACGAACCATCATTGCACGTTTTTAAAAGCATCAGCCTTAAAAAACCAAATTAAATGATGTCGCATTTTCTCCCCTTCGGTGGGTAAGGCGTCGTCCGTCCTTACCGCTCTCCAGATTTGTTATGCCTTATGTTTGGGTGTGCTACGCAATTGACGGTAGACAGCGAAACAGTCGTGACATGTGTTTTTCAGTCCTTTTACCTGAGCGATTGGCAGGGTGGATGCGCCTTCGGTGGTCAAGTAGCAATTATCAGCGCCAGCTCATTAATATGAACGCACTTAATATTGTGCTCAAGACTCTCTCCTGAAAAACGCTTTTATTATGAAAGGTTCAAGGCGCTTTTACAAGTCATCTACGCGATTAAAATGAATAATTTTGGCAAAAATGATTTTTTGTGAGAATAATCAATACCGTATCGATAAGTAAAGCGTTTTACGGTTGGTAGGCAGTGGTCAATTTAGCATGAATGCCTATTGCAAAACGTAAAGCGACTACTGATATTCACCCAAAATATGCTAATCTATGGCGATAGTTTCTGATAGGTCATTATTATGCATTGTGATATTTATAAATTCCCCAAACATAACGATATGTATGTCTATATTGCCCGTCCTGATTATCCTGATGATACCGACGAGATTAAAGATTGGCTTGGCGTATTACCAAAAGATTTCCGTGCCAGTTTAGGGCGCAGTAAATTTGTGATGCACTTGGACTTAGCCAATACACCGACACTTGCGCGCGTTGATAAAGCAGAGGTACTGGCAAAATTACAGTCGCAAGGGTATTTTGTACAAATGCCTCCGCAAGATGTGATGCGCCGCCAAGCGGAATTACGTGCGCGTGAAGCACAAGACAATATTTATGATTAATGGGTATTTTTGAAGCGAGTTTTTAATCAGCCTCTTTTGACTATGTTGCATGACAGCCAGCAAGAAAAAGTTTACGACACATTTGCGCTCATGCATTTTGGTAGAAAGTCGTGATAAACTAGCAGGCTATATGAGTGACAAGACAAAAAATACGTGGCGAGGCAAAAGGTCGTGTTTCAAGTGCTTATGTCTTAATTGCTTTTGACGATAATGTATTCGATATTATGGTTCGTTGAAATAGCACACTGTCTATCGTTAAGCGCGTAAACGCGCTGCACAATTTATAAACGCAGGTAACTACACACGCATGGAATGGTTAAAAGGTATTATAAACAGCTTACCGCTGGAAGCCATTAGTGATATTCTCGGCGAAATTGCTATTTGGTGGGGACAGCTGGTAAAAGACGTGCCACCCGCAGACTTACCGATGTACGCGTATTTGGGTGGTGTCGTTATTGTGTTGGTATTGTGGTTGCTGGTCGCTCGTATGCTGCCGCGGCCGTTGGGCGGTATGAGTTGGATGATATTGTTTGCTGTGTTATTGGCACCAGGCACTGCCCTTGGCGATCCAAGTGTGATTGCCCCCGCTAGTATCGCCGTGGTTTATGCGATTATGATGAAAGACACGGCTGGCGCGATTACCAATATGCTGCCGATACTCGTGGTGTTAGTGGTCGGCTTGTTTGTGGGCTTCGTCTGGCAGCTTATTCGCGGTGCTTTTGAGTCAAGTCTAGACAAAGCGCGTAGCCGTACTGCAGAAGATACACAAGCCACCATGCAGCTGACGACTGGCAATTATTTGACAGAAGGCGCGACTTTAACCGATCAAGCCACTGTTGCTGAACAGTCTAATAAAGTGCCTTTAGCGGCTAACCCTAAAGCAGACGTTAGCTTAAAAAAAGACAGTAGTTTAGCTAAAAAGCCTAATATGGAAAAGCTTGATAAGTAGTAAAGTAATATTAATAAAGTGCCATCAGTAAAATGATATTAAAATTTCGCTAGCGATGATTGGAGCTTTGCTTTTATAGTAGCTATATAAAAGACGCTATCAATAAAAATACTGTGAATGAAAAGCGCCATAAAAAAAGACACCATGCGTGTCTTTTTTTATGAAAAAACGTTTTATGACTGTGCCGATCAACCGTCAAAAAGCGTTCAAGGCATCTATTGTTTTTCAACAACTGCGAACGCATGAGTATTTTGGCAATCAATCATGCTGTGCTAATCTAAATGATTATTTATTTGCCATCAATTGCCTTTAAGCCTTTTCTGGCTCTTGACAGCCCTAATCTATAACAATAACTGAGACTTGATTATGAGCACGACTGATAAAACGAAAAAAAGCTTTACTGGTACGCAAAATTATATTGCCACTGACGATTTGCAGTTGGCGGTCAACGCAGCGATGACGTTACAAAAACCACTATTGATTAAAGGCGAGCCGGGCACTGGTAAGACATTATTGGCGGAGGAGGTCGCTGAAAGTTTGGGTATGCCGCTGATTACGTGGCATATCAAGTCAACCACGAAAGCCGAGCAAGGGTTGTATGAGTACGATGCAGTATCGCGCTTGCGTGATTCGCAATTGGGTGATGATAAGGTTTATGAGATTGGCAATTATATCAAACCCGGTAAGCTATGGGAGGCATTTACCAGTAAAGAGCGCAGTGTGCTATTGATTGATGAAATTGATAAAGCTGATATCGAATTCCCGAATGACTTGCTTCATGAGCTCGATAAAATGTCTTTTTATGTTTATGAGACAGGTGAGACCATTACCGCGGCACAGCGTCCAGTGGTTATCATCACCTCGAACAATGAAAAAGAGCTGCCAGATGCCTTTTTGCGTCGTTGTTTTTTCCATTATATTGACTTCCCAGAAGAAGAAACCATGCGTCAAATCATTGACGTGCATTTCCCTGATATTCAAGAAAAGCTGGTCAACGATGCGCTCGATATTTTTTATAAGCTGCGCAATGTTCAAGGGCTTAAAAAGCCACCATCAACGTCTGAGCTGGTTGATTGGTTAACGCTCCTACTGGCTGATGATATGGCACAAGCAGAGCTGGAAGAAAATTTGCGTGGTGAAAAATCCATTCCACCGTTATATGGCGCACTGCTCAAAAATGAAGCTGATGTGAGCTTGTTGCAGCGCTTTGCCAATATGATGCGTCGTTAATCCAAATATTGAGTTAAATTTTTAACTGATGAGTCAACAATGAAGACGTACTTTGAAACTAAGTTTGAAGCCCTAGTTATCGATTTTGGCTATGAAGAGGCATTGGCAAAGATAATCGATATTTTATTATTTCAAAGTAGTACTCCTTCAATACTTAAAAACAAAGTGAATAAATTCACTGACTTTTGGTCTTCAGATTTTATTGTGATACTTCCTAAAAGACATTTGAGTAATGAGAATTTTGTATTTGCTTTGGGTCAATATATACGGTTATCACCTTCATCTATAGACGCTTGTACGTTGAAAGCCCTTCTTAAAATTGACGAAGAGAGTGTCATTAATGCAATACGCCTATCGGGTACTATTGCAAACCCTAATCATCATTCGTGGCATATTTTAAATGAAATAGCGAATCAAGTTGAGTCGTCAAGGTTTGATGGGTTTTTGGATACAGTAAGATATATTCAAACTCAATATCAAGAGCGCATTAATGCATATAAAGATATTAAGAAGCAATTGCAGCTCGATCAAATCACAGCAATGGTATTTAGTAGCTTCTATGCTTATGAATATCTGATGAGTGATACTGATTGTGTAAAAATACCGTATCAAATGGATACTAATGACAACGTTTCTGTTCAAGATATTTGGTCTGTTTTTCATGAAATTATAACAAGCTCAAATATAGAGAAAAATAAGCTAACAGAGAAGAAGTTAGGTCAGACGTTAAAAGCTAAAATGTCTCCTTTCCTATTTAGTGAAAATCTCAATCATTCTCTTATGAAACAATATGAGGATTTTAAACGACTGGTCGCTCATAAAATAGAAATTAATTTATATGAAGATCAAGTCATCAGTGCTTACTGTTATAAGTTGTCAACAAATTACTATTTAGAGAATGGTCAACTGAAATTAGAAACTGAAGCACATGATTCAGATTTTTTCAAAGAGAAGTTTGGAGTTTTATCAGCATATTGGCAGTGGCGCGGCGTTAATACCTTAACAGACAACCCTCATTTTGAACGGTTGGATAGAGGGGAAAATTTAGAATCTAACGCGCTGGCATTAGCTAAAACACAAGGTATTATTTTACAGTTATATGAAGTATACGGCATCGAAAAAGCAGTTTTTGAACAAGATTATGACTTATGTGCTTTAGTTTTTACGATGTTACTGTCGCAGGCGCACTATGTTCATGATTTTCTTGAAGCGTTTAAAAAACTAAGAGACAGTAATAACCAACACGCATTTTCTACCTTAGCGAAACTGATGATAGATGGTGTCTTAATTGGTCAAAATAGAATGCCTATTACTTTCGCTACTCAAAAAGAGAAAGCAATCAAGATGTCAGACTGGATAATTGAGGGTAGTGGCAACCAAAAAGTAAAAGAGATGAGTCGAATTCTTGATTTTTGGTCAAAGGATTTACGTGATGGTAGCGATGCGTTCTATACTGAAAAATCCTTCTATAAAATTGATGACTATCTGTTTGCTCTGCCATGGATGTCAGCTCAAAAAAACTTCAGTACTGCTACCATAAATACTTTTAGAAAAATGTATAAAAATAGAGCCAGTTTGAAGTCTGAAACCGATTTGATGGAAAATAACTTAGCTGGATTGTTAGCTAAATCCAAAGGCAGAGTCTATAGTCAGTATGAGCCTTCGGAATCTGGAGTAGGTGAGATAGATGCCATTGTGGTAACAGATGATAAGGTTTTAATCATTGAGCTTAAATCTAGCTACATCAAAAGTAATGTCAAAGAAATATATGAGTATAGGAACTTTGTTCTCAAAAAAGCAGCTTATCAGCTAGCACGTAAAACCACATATGTTAGAGATATTTTCTTGCCTAGTTTAGGGCTTGATAGTGCTAAATTTAGTATTCATTCGTGGATTGTAGATACTACGTTAGAATTTGACCATGGATATATTGATGGTTTTTTAAAGATTTCTTTTGAAGAGTTATTGATAGTATTGGATAAACATGAAATGTTTATTACAGATATGTTGACTGAAGATATTGCTGTCAAAAACAATCTAGATTTAGCTACGCTCATTCAAAATATTGAGAGTGATAATTTTTGGAAAACGAATTTAGCACTTATTGACCCTAACTCGGATTTTAGCCAAACATTTATGATGAAGAATTAATTATGTTTATCAAATTGTTCTATACCTTACGTACTTATGGTGTGCCAGTCAGTACGCGTGAGCTGCTTGACCTAAATGCCGCGTTAGATCAAGGGCTGATGATGCAGCCAATTGTCTCATCAAAGCAGGAAGATCCAGAGCTGTCTACCTTTGCCAGTCGTGAGGATATGTACCGGCTGATTCGGCTTTGTATGGTCAAAGACGAGCGCCATTTTGATAAATTCGATCGAGCAATGGCAGATTATTTCGAAGGCGTCGACAGTCTAGATATGGATGAGCTATTGGCTAAATTGACGGACATTCCTAAAGAGTGGCTTGACTTAAAATTAGACCCAAAAAACCTAACCGAAGAGCAGCGCCGACTGCTCAAAAAATACGGCTCGTTAGAGGAGCTAATGAAAGCGCTTGAAGAGCGTCTCAAAGAGCAAAAAGAGCGTCATCAAGGCGGTAGTAAGTGGGTTGGTACAGGCGGTACATCGCCATTTGGTGCCTATGGTGACCATCCAGAAGGCGTGCGCGTTGGCGGTGAATCGCGTAAACGTAGCGCCGCTAAAGTCTGGGAGCAGCGTAAATACCGCAACCTTGATGATGACATTCAGCTTGGTACCCGTCAAATTCAGATGGCGCTGCGTAATCTACGTCAGTTTGCTCGTACCGGTAGCGCCGATGAGCTAGACATTCATGAGACTATTAAACGCACAGCAAAAAAAGGCGTGCTCGATATCCATATGCAAGCTGAGCGTCGTAATCGTGTCAAAGTATTGATGCTGTTTGATGTGGGTGGCAGTATGGATGTCCATGTTGAAGCCTTAGAAAAGCTATTTTCAGCGGCTAGAAATGAATTTAAAACCTTAGAGTTTTTTTACTTTCATAACTGTTTGTATGACTATGTTTGGAAGGACAATAATCGTCGCCATAGTGCGCCGATGCCTACCTTTGAGCTGCTCAATAAATACGGTCGTGAATATCGCGTTATCTTCGTCGGCGATGCGTCAATGTCGCCATATGAGCTGATGACAGTTGGTGGCAGCGTTGAATATATGAATAATGAGGCGGGTATTGTTTGGCTCAAGCGGGTGCTCGCGCATTTCGATAAAGTCGCTTGGCTCAACCCTGAAGATCCAGCATACTGGCAATATACCCAAACCATCGTTGAAATTAAGAAACTATTCGACAATAAAATGTATCCGATGACCTTACATGGGGTAGAAGAGATGACCAATTATCTAGCGCGTTAATTTTGACGTGTGGATAAAGATACGCCCTAACTTAGAAAACCTGTTAATCCCCATATTTTTTGATAATAGCAGCCGTTATGACAGCATAGCGGCTGCTTTTTTGTCAAAAATAATCAGTTTTGCAGTCATACGGCATTGGTATAAGCAGCAAAATATGATAACATTCATTTTAAATGAATGTTATAGAGGCGTTTTGACTGGTTAGGCAAAAAATTTGATGACAAGAATTTGATAATCGTTTGTAAAAATCAGTCGTCGTTGCTTATTTAAGCACTTCATTTTTCATATGTTAATCAACCAATCAATGTAATGAACTTATGCCATTTTCAACCATTTTAGTAGCAAAAAAGCGCGTGCAAGTACTACATTCAGTAGACTAAACGAGTTTGACAGCGCTCCTCATATTTTTTGGAATTGGTACTAATAAGAGAGACAGTATGGCTTCACCAAAGACTTTAGAAATCGTCACCGCAACTGTTCCCGTCCTTGAAGAGCATGGAACGGCAATCACCACGGTGTTTTATAAAAACATGTTTGAAGAGCATCCCGAGCTGTTGGACATATTTAACGAAACCAATCAAAAATTGGGTCGTCAACAGACGGCTCTTGCAACGACCGTGTTAGCCGCTGCTAAGCACTTGGATAAATTGGCGACGTTATTGCCACAGGTCACGCAAATTAGCCACAAGCATCGTGCTTTACAGATTTTGCCTGAGCATTATCCTATCGTTGGTAAGCATTTAATCGGTGCAATAAAGGAAGTGCTGGGCGAGGCGGCCAATGACGATATTATCAATGCTTGGACTGAAGCTTATGATGAGATTGCCTCAGTATTTATCCAGATTGAACATGGCATGTATGAGGAGGCAATGTGGCAGGGTTTTGCGCCTTTTGTAGTGACTAAAAAGGTAGCAGCTGCTACCGATATTGCTGCTTTTACAGTTGTACCAGCCAAGGATAATGCAGAAAGTCATCAACAGATCGACCTGAGCAAATTGACTTTAACCGCAGGTCAGTACATCACAGTGAAAACAGATCCAAAAGACAGTGACCATGTTGCGCTACGTCATTACTCTTTGTACTCTGCTAGTACCGATGCAGGCATTCAGTTTGCGGTCAGACGCGATAACCGCAATGAGCATCATGGTTTGGTCTCTAACTATATGCACGACCAATTAGAAGTGGGTGACACGGTTTTAATATCGGCACCAGCAGGTGACTTTGCGCTCAATCAAGACTTGGTACAGCAAAATGAGATTCCGCTGGTATTGATGAGTGCTGGTGTTGGGGTAACCCCTGTGCTATCTATGTTGGAGGCACAAGTATTAGCCAATCCAAAACGACCTATTATCTGGGTTTATGCTTGCCAAAATGATGCGCATCACGCTTTCAATACTGAAGTGGAGACGCTGTTAGAAAAGGCTGAGACTGTAGAGAAGCATGTCTTCTATTTTGAGTCTGGACAACTATTAGATGAGGCGTGGCTTGCTCAATTACCTAAGCCTGCTGATATTTATGTCTGTGGCTCGATGCCATTTATGGAAAGCATGATCGATGGGCTAGTGACGCTAGATCACGGTGTTGATAGCGTTCATTATGAACCGTTTGGTCCCAAGATGAGTTTGGGCGGTTAATTTTAGCTATTGTTAGCCATTAACTGTTGCTATTAATAAAAAAAGCACTTGGATGACAAAGTCGTCTCAAGTGCTTTTTATTCAGTGCAATTTATCTTATTTTTATCACTATTTTAAAAATGGATACATCGCCTAATCTTTATTTTCAACCAATCCAACCATCACACCCATCTCTTTTTTATCATGCTTATCAATGCTAGGCGCATATAATGCCGAAGCAATCCCGCCATCTAAAAACAGAGCATTCGGACAGTTTAAGTCATTCTTAAACAACGATGCAAATTGATAAAATGTCACTGGCTCATCGCTATTGACAAATTTTATGTGGCCGTCATCGCAAACACCTGCGCCATTACGAATCTTGAGTGAGGTGCTATCAGGATTAAACTGTGGATGTATCTCGTTATTGATAACCAACATAGGACCTGATTGGGTGGCATACCAAGGCTTCGCTTCGCCGCTGTTAAGCTGCTCGTTTAAGGCGTTACTTTCTGTGATATGTACTTTTCCAACTTTATCCCACCACATCACACCATTGGGTAATAAATGGAAATTGCCACCGCCTTCTTTGAGATTTAGCGATTTGATCTCTTCACCATCAATGATGGTATAGCCAATCGGTGCATAGTTCTCATTGTACATGCCGGCATTCATGGCAAAGCTCAGCGATTGATTGGAGGGCAATGTGGCTAATAACGTCTCAAAGGTGAGCAACGATTTCGTACTATCAGGCTGCTGCCAAAACAATTTCAATGAGTAGCGGCCATCCGTCAAAGCTTCAGCATCAATGCTACAAACACTATAAGAAAATAGTGCATCTTGAGTCTGACACGACCATTTTTGTATCTCGCTGTCAGCAGCATCAGTGCTTATCGGTTGGCAAGCACTGACACTTAGCAACAGTAGGGCGACTGCTCCTAAAGGTAAGGGAAGAGCGAAATTTGGCATCAATGATATATCTTTTATAGTATGGAGTGAGATACAAATAGTCAGGGCTCACGGATTTTTGATCGCTAAATCTCAATCACTGCTAGGCGGAAATTCGCGAAAAGTATTGTTGACGTTACCGATTAACTGCCCACCGCCTGTGATACTTGCAAAGTTGCCAAGGCTCTGTTCCACCGATGTGGTGGTTTCTCTACCTTTATCCCGTGAGTCTTTATTATAAGCAATGAGGGCATCATCATTGGCTAAAAAGCTATCCGGGTTCGCCATGACCCACATCTGATTAAACACATCTGCGCGGGCACTATTATTGAGTAGCGCTCCCTTATCAGTAAAATAAAAGAACTTCGATAATAGTTTTATCTGCCCATCATCGAGGCGGCGCGCGATATGATACGGTTGTAATTGGCTTGGGTGTTGTAAGCCGACCGCACCGACGATACTGGCTAGGGATTTCAGGGTGTTTTTATGGAAGCTTGCGACACGCTCAGCTTTGCTTGGTACATCCAGCGCTTTTTGACGATACGGGTCTTGGGTGGCAACGCCAGTCGGGCAAGTGTTGGTATGGCACGAACGTGATTGAATACAGCCAACAGCAAACATAAAGCCGCGCGCTGAATTACACCAGTCTGCGCCCAAGGCAATCATACGGGCAATATCGAAACCAGAGACGATTTTACCGCTCACGCCAAGTTTGATTTTATCGCGAATGCCTGCGCCGACCAAAGTATTGTGTATTAATAAAAATCCTTCAACCATTGGCATGCCGACATTGTCCATGAATTCGACAGGAGCCGCACCAGTACCGCCTTCTGCGCCATCTATGACGATGAAATCAGGGTAGTTATCGGTTTCAATCATGGCTTTCACAATCGCCATAAACTGCCAAGGCTGACCAACACAAAGTTTGAAGCCCACAGGTTTGCCGCCTGACAACTCACGCAGTTGTTGCCAAAAAGCCACCAATTCTCGCGGGGTACTAAAGGCGGTATGCGACGAGGGCGACACACAATCTTGACCTGTCGGTACTTGACGGGTATCAGCGATTTCTTGGGTGATTTTCTCCGCGGGTAGCACGCCACCTTTACCAGGTTTTGCGCCTTGAGATAATTTGATTTCAATCATTTTTACTTGTGGATCAACCGCTTTTTCGGCAAAAGACTGCGGGTCAAAATTGCCACTATCATCACGGCAACCAAAATACCCTGTACCTAGCTCCCAAATCAAATCACCACCGAACTTGCGATGATAAGGGCTGATAGCCCCTTCACCCGTATCATGAGTAAAGCCGCCCATTTTTGCGCCTTGATTGAGCGCCATAATCGCGTTAGCCGATAAGCTGCCAAAGCTCATCGCCGAGATATTAAATACCGACATATCATGCGGCTGTTGACAACGCTCACCGCCAACCATAATACGAAAATCTTTGTTTTCTAGAGGTTGGCTAATCGCTGATTGTAAAAACCATTCTTTACCATTGGTGTATAAATTATCTAACGTACCAAAGGCATTGGTGTCGCTGACGTTCTTAGCACGTTGGTAAATTAGCGCCCGCTGCTGGCGTGAAAACGGTACTTGCTCTTTGTCATTTTCTAGTAAATATTGACGAATTTCAGGACGAAAATCTTCAAGCACATAACGAATATGTCCGGCAACGGGATAGTTTTTCAAAATAGCATGCTTTGATTGTATGACGTCATAAATCCCCAAGCATACCCCAAACCCACCGAGAATAATTAACCACCAATTTAGCAGTAGTAGACCTGCTAAAAATATCAAGATGGCAGCGCCAAAGGTACTATAACGCAGCAATAAGCCGACCAAATACGGAGAGTTGGTTTTAGGTTCAGGATTTAGATTGGTACGAGATTGGGGCATGGCTACACTCAACAGTAATACATAAATATTAAAAAGGTGACAATGATTTAAAGAGAGAGTAGGGAAAAAACCACTCCCTTATGACCATTATTGTTAGACACTGACAAAGCGCTCAGATTTATCGCCTACATCATACACATATGATATCACTGCATAGCAGTAATTGGGTAACAGAGTGCTACTGGTGATGTTGCTAGTGGCGTGATTTTAACAGACAACTTGTACCAAAGTTTTCTGCTCGTCGATCACTGTAAGCTGAATCTCAACGGGCAAAAATTGCTGAATGAGCCATGCTTGGGTTTCAGTGTGCTTACTAACGACACGCGCGGTAAACTCGCCACCGCCTGCTAACGCCAACGGTAAGAGTAATTGATCGGTTAAGTATTCATCGACCAGTGAGTCGGTGTTAAATACATAACGTTTGACTAAGCCTGATAAACGACAACCTATCTTTTCCGCCGAGCTGCGTTTCTCTCCTAATAAAGTAAACACCTCGGAGTGATATTCTTTATGATTTTGGGTGTCAGAAACCTCATGAGTGACTTGTGCATAGCAGCTATTGCCTTCACCTATACCTTGCAATTTATGACTATGAGTGGTTATCAGCGTTTCATCAATTCCCGATTCGACCAATGATGCTTTTGCGCTGGCAAGCTCACGTTTGCAAATGTCGTACTCTAGATTGAGCACGCTCGCGACCAGCTCTATACCGATAAGCTCTCCACGCTTGGTTAGCTGTAAGGGTGGCGTATTCGCACGGCGCATAAATGGCGTTATCGTCGCTTTAATCATGCCACCACCAATAGGCGCAAAGCCTGCTTGCACGCATTCGATACCCACGTGCATACCCAATTTCGCTAATGTAGGGACGAACGCTTGCTGTAGGAAGTCCGTGGTTGGCGCGAGTGGATTGTGCGTGCCGCCTTTTATTGTTACGGTTGATACCGTTTGTGTGTTGGTATTGGCAAAAAGTAGGGCAGGGAGTAGCGTTTGTAGCACGAGACTTGTACTGCCAGCTGAACCAATATCAAAATGGTAATCACCAGATTGAATCGCATTAGGTGCAAAGCGAAACGATGAGCTACCCAACGCTGCACCTGCCACGGTAGCGTCTGATATTTGCTGCGAGGCTTGTACGCACATCAAGTGCTGACGCATCAATCCAGATTTAGCTCTTCCAGCACGAATATTGGTGATCTCGATTGGTGTGCCTGTGAGCATCGATAATGATAGGGCAGTGCGAATGATTTGCCCGCCACCTTCGCCTGTACTGCCGTCGATTTTTAGGGTTTTGGGCTTTGTTTTAGTCATGAGTATTTATTATCTTTATTGGCAAATGAGTAGGGCCTCTGCGAGCTTCATTTTGGTACTCTCTTATTCTTCATTTTCTAAGTATATTTTTTTTGTTCAAGAAACTTATTTTGAATTAAAATATCAGGGATATTGTTAAGAGCTTCCCTCTCGGCTTTGATCCTAACTGCAAAGACGAAGGAAAAAATGGCTGAACGTGTCAATTGCAGGACATGCTCGGCGCTCTCAACAAATTCGGACTCTGAAATAAAAACTGGTTCTTCATAATAGGCTAATGAGGTTTCAATATCTTCAGGTTTTTCATTCTCATAAACAAATACAAAACTATGCTCCAAGGCATTTCGCCACTGCTTGTAAAAACTAAGCTCACCTTCTAGCTTGTGATTTAAATCACAAGCTATGCTATATAAACCAATCAAACCTTCATTATCATAAGCTTCGAACTTTTGACGTTTGTCTTCGTTTTCAAGTTCCCAAAAGGTATGAAAGTATGAGGGCCTGACTTTACCTTTATTGGTTTTAAGTTGTAAATCAAACAACAAAGCAATGGCATTACCTATCTTATCTAGTATACCAAAGCAAATTCGAAAAGCAGTACGAAGCTTTTCGATGTTTGTTCCTAGCAGCTCGTTGTCATATAGCTCCGCATAGCAAGCATCATCGTCAATATCGTTATCTTTCTTATCAGATTGATGTTCATACAACATTAATCTGGCAAGACCAAATTCGGATTTAAGCCTATTTAGTACCTTCTCCATCGGTAATATAAAATCTCCAGCAACTGCTCTAGTGGGCACTGGGATATTCAAGTTATCACGCGCACTTCCATGACACTTACAATATAAACCATGTTCACTAAGGCTTAAAAAATTATCTAAACACCATCTACGATATTCTGACAAAGATTGATATTCCTGTTCGTCTAAATGTTTGTCATCTTCTATATCTATACCCAAATCCAAACAATAATCTTCGATCTCTTTTTTCGTGTGTTTAGCCTTATTGAAAAAGTTATTTTGCCAGTCATAAGGAAATTCACTCGAAACACTAGCATGATAATAGCCTTGAGCTACCTCTTTATATTGTTGGATCGAGAATACTTCTGTAATCTGATTTAATAGTGCTAAACATTCACTGCGATTTACCCAAGATTCTGGAATGTCTAATCCCATACAATTGACCTTGTCAAACAAACTTAATGCTTCTGAAAATCTATACTGCAGATATAGATTTATTCCCATATTAACCATAACCTGTGGCGACAAAACATCTTTATTTTTTCTACGAATCATAGTTGCTTTGAGAAGTAATGACCCTACTTCTGAAAATCTTTCTATCTTACTGACATCAGTTTTACAGTAGTTATTGGAATCACTTTGAGTCAAATTACCTTTAGCGTTTGCTAAGCAGTAGTAATAACTATCACGAGTTAAACAGTGTTCAAAGCTATTAGACTCCATTATTTCCAATCCGATTTGAGAAGACTCTAGGTTGGAATCCCTATTACCTAAATCAACAAATAGTCCAGCAAGTCTAAAAAATGCGTAGGAAAAACTAGGGTCACTGAGATCATGGACTTTTTCTAGAAGCTCCTTTAAATATAAGCATAACTTATAGCTTTGTTCAAACTGCCCTTTATTAATCATTTCAGATGCATTATCTAACTGCAAGTTTGTATATATAAGCTTAGACTGGATGGAATCTTCCATAATTTTATCTTTGTGATATTAGAAAATAATAGTTCCTACCTATCCTTTAACACAAACCACCTGACGCAGCGTATGCACCACTTCTACCAAGTCACTTTGTGCTTTCATGACGTCATCGATATTTTTGTATGCTGCTGGAATCTCATCAATTACATCCGCGTCCTTTCGGCATTCTACGCCCTCAGTCTGCGCGATTTGATCGGCGACCGTAAATACCTTTTTCGCCTCGGTACGTGACATGATACGACCTGCGCCATGCGAGCAAGAGCAAAACGATTCTTCGTTGCCTTTACCGCGTACGATGAATGATTTGGCACCCATCGACCCTGGGATAATTCCGTACTCGCCAACGCGGGCACGGACAGCGCCTTTGCGAGTGACGAATACTTCCTCGCCATAATGCTCTTCTTTTGCCACATAGTTATGATGACAGTTCACCGCTTTTACGGCTGCATCAAAAGGCTTAGGTATGATTTGGCGTAGGGCTTTGATGGCTTTTTCCATCATGATTTCACGGTTTTTAAAGGCAAAACGCTGCGCCCAACCAACTGCAAACCAATAATCATCGAAATGCTCTGTACCCTCGGCAAAGTAGGCCAAATCTTTATCGGGCAAGTTGATAAACCACTTGCGCATGTCCTCACGTGCCAGCTCAATAAAGTATCGTCCGATGGCATTACCCACACCGCGTGAGCCTGAGTGCAGCATGATCCAAACTTGGTTGGTTTCATCAAGGCACACCTCGACAAAATGATTCCCCGTACCCAGCGTACCCAAATGGTTAAGGTTATTAGTATTTTTAAGTTTAGGGTGCTTTTGGGTTATATAATTAAAGTCATCAACCAGAGTTCCCCAACCGTTTATTACGGTGTCGTCAGGGTTTGCCCACGCGCCGACATCACGGCGTGACCCGCGACCCCGCGTTTTACTACGACCATGTGGAATGGCTTTCTCCAGCTCGGTACGCAGACTAAGCAAACTGTCTGGCAAATCATTCGCGGTTAGCGTGGTTTGCACTGCCATCATTCCGCAGCCAATATCGACACCAACGGCAGCCGGAATAATCGCTTCTTTGGTGGGCAATACCGTACCGATGGTCGCGCCAATCCCAACGTGTACGTCGGGCATCACCGCGAGCCATTTATATACAAACGGCATTTTTGATGCTTTGATCAATTGATCGTGTGCTTTTGGATCGACAGGCACGCCCTTGGTCCAAAGTCTGATAGGTGTTCCACCGTCTTGAATAATGTTATGAGTAGTTGGTTGCATGTTGTATTCCTTAGCGTTGCAAAGTTTGTTTATAGTCATTCCCCTATAAAAGTATTACAGCGTTACCCTCGCTTGAAGTATCACATATACATCTACACTCGGTTGCCTTGTACTACTTTTAAATTGAATCGACTATATTATGAAAGAGGATGCTTGCTTTATATAATGCTAAGGGTGTGCCAAGTTTTTAAAATAGTTGTAATTTATTTATAAGTAGTTGATATATTTAAATAAATTAAAAAATCAGAACTGATTGTTGACATAAGCTATAATTAAGTGAATATAATATTTTATAAAAATATAGAAAATTAACTATAAAAGGACGGTGTATATGGATAAGAGATACCAAGTATTTGTGAGTTCCACATTTGCAGATTTACAAGATGAGCGAAGCAATGTTATTCAAACACTTATGGAAATGGACTGTATACCCGCTGGGATGAAGCTATTTCCTGCTCTAGATGAAGAACAGTTTGAATTCATAAAGAAAGTTATTGATGATAGTGATTACTACCTACTTATCGTAGGTGGTCGATACGGCAGTTTGTCTGAAAAAGGTATTAGCTATACAGAAATGGAGTATGACTACGCAATTAAACAAGGCATTAAGGTTGTTGCGTTAGTTCACGGTAGTCCTGAAAAATTAGCGGTTGAAAAAGTCGAAATGGATTCTGAAGCACGACAAAAACTACAAATTTTTAGAGAGAAGGTAACGACTAATCGTTTGGTAAAATTTTGGGATGATGCAAAAGAGTTATCTGGTTTAGTTGCGCTTAGTTTGCCCAAAACGATTAAAACTTATCCAGCTGTTGGATGGATAAGAGGAAATGAAGCAACTGATAATACTGATTTATTAAAGCAACTGAATAAACTTAGACAAGAAAAAGATGAGCTTGAACCGCCCCGACTTTATCGGAGAGTGATTTACTTGAGTCAGGCAGCGATGCCTGACAGGGTTAAATTATCATAATACCGCTTTTCAAAATCAAAAGGTGACACATAACCAATCGTACTATGCAGT
>CAJHAA010000019.1 GCA_904846265.1 Psychrobacter immobilis
AATCACATCAATGGCATTGAGAACTTTTGGAACCAGTCTAAACGAATACTCAGAAAATATAATGGGATCGATAAGAAGAACTTCCATTTATTTTTAAAAGAGTGTGAGTTTAGATTCAACTATGGATAACCGTCTACTCAGCTTAAAACTCTGAGAATATGGTGTGATGTTTAATCCTTATCTACTACAGCCCCAAATATAATATCCATTATCAGCGGCCTATCTGCCTGCTCGTTAATACTATTTTGAGAATCATCTAAAAGTGTGAGTAAATTGCCCATGTGGAATAATAGCCTACAGACCCTCTTGGTCGGTACGATAATGGCAGTCGGTGTGTCGCTCAGTGGCTGTGATAGCAGTAAAGACGACGCCCAAAACCAAGATGCCGATATGAGCGAGCAAACCGTTGCTGACAATACGCTAGTACAGGACAATGCTGCGCCGAACGCTGATTTAGACGGCGCTACTGCTCAGCAAGGTACACAAGTGAAATATGACGTTGCAGAATGGGGCACTAAAAATGTAGCGTCACTGAACGTCGATAATTTAGATGAGATCAAAGCGACTTTTGGCAAGGTCATGAGCACTGATGAGAACAGCCTCGACTATGCCAGCAATCCAGCCGCCAAATATCGCTTTATGGATACCGATGCGCCGTATTTGGATCTGATTGATTCTGAAAAATATCTCGAACTGGGCTGGTACTTTGCCAATCCTACTGACTCTGATAAAGAAAAAGAGATAAGTCAAAACCATGCCGAAAAAGCGCATAAGCTTGCCCGCCAACTGATGGGTGATGAGGGCGGACAACTGATTTCTGATATGCTTAATGGTCAAATTATCAAAAATAAAGTCATCGGTGGTCAAAAAATAGAACTGGCAAAATGTGAGTTCTACAGTTGTATGTTGGTCATTAATAAATCTGCTGCCCAAACAGATAAGAAGTAAGCTGTGCTAGCTATCATGCCGCTCAATAATTGGCTATGCATACATCCATCAAGTGCTACGACGGATATCTCAGACACAGTATCGCTAGACAATCGTGGGTTGGCATATGGCGATGGATTTTTTACCACGATGGGGGTCATCGATGGGCAGATACTGTGGTTGGCTCATCATCAGCAGCGCCTTATTTCCCATGCTGAAGCTTTACAACTTGAATTCGACAGTCACTCTGTATTGGCTATAATACGGACGCATGCCGCGCAAATACAACAAGGCATGCTGAAGCTGATGGTGACTCGCGCCGTGCAAGATGTCCGTGGTTATGGCTATGTGCCAACCGCATCTGGTAGCGCTTGTGAGGTTTGGCTGAAATCCTCTGCGATGATCGTCACTACGACTGAGCAATTACGCTTGCCTGATGGACGCTTAATCCCCATGCAGCCTATCAGTTCTGCCATTTGCCTATCTTCGCAGCTTGCCTGCTTACCGCCACCATTAGCCGGACTCAAAAGCCTCAATCGCCTCGACAATGTGCTGGCAAGTGGTGAGTTACAAGGCATCAAAACCCAAGTATTTGAAAACTGTATCAAACCCAGCATCAGTGAGGGGCTGCTACGAGATATGAGTGGTCGTTGGGTTGAAGGTACGATGAGCAATGTATTTTATCAATTATCAGAGCAGCAATCCTCAAAATCCGCAAGCCATTTAGACATCAATAAAAATGATCCGAATTATTTAGACCAAGGTCAATGGTATACACCATCCATGGCGCAATCGGGCGTGGCTGGTGTGATGCGGCAAGTTATTATCGACGCTTTATCTAATAGCAAACATCCCGTCATTATCAGGTCATTGCAAGATGAAGATCTACCGCATTTAAGCAAGCTATTTTTTTGTAATGCGCTGCGCGGTGTCATGCCAATGATTAGCCTGACGTTATTATCGGGTGAAATGGTGAGATTTTAAGCGATTCTAATCGTATTTAAAAATATTAAACCTGGTATCAATAAAGTCATCTGGGTACAAAATAACTTCCTCGTTTCGATACATATCTCGCACTTTTGATAGTGCTTCTTGCTCGTTCTCTGCGTTAACTTCTACGATGTTACTTAGCGTTTCAACAATTTCTATCTGAAAAACTATCTTCAATTTCTTATCTATTTTTATCATCACTATTTCCAATATACCCTTATTAAAATTTCTTTAGCATTCATATCCGCTAAGTTAACAAAGGCGCTTAAAAAGAAGTGATCGTCTTTTGTGACAAAGCCTTGTGCGATAAGTAAAATCGATCAATGATAGTGTTTTGATAAGGAGAGATATCCATGGACTACGTCTACGAAGATGAACGAATACCTTTACAAATCCGTCGACTATTAATTTTTGATGAGATTTGCAAATTAGCAAAAAAACAACCTGATGAAATTATTCATTTATCAAGATTCACTGAATTATCGCTCGGTGTTATGTATTTGAAAGACTTTAAAAAGTTTATCGCGTTTGGCGGCGTGTTTGAGTACGCAGAAACAAGAGAAGAAGTTATCGAGCAGCGTATTAGAGTTTTTCCTAACGATGAACCAGTCACACGTGCGCTGACAGTCAATTTAAAACAGTTTACTCAGCCTGCGCGCACAGCTATCCAGCTGGTCTGCTATTGGAATAACTATATTAAAAATAGAATGCACGCTTACGTTGATTATCGTGAAGAGCACTTTTTTAAAATCAATGATGAAATTGATGGAGAGTATCCACCGCATAAGTTTCATGGCCGTTTAGTTGCAACGGCACGTTTACCTTTATGGGACGATAGAGAGGAGTTAATTGCAGACGTGTACCGTGATAATGAGGGAAAACCAAGGCCTGAGCGATTCAATGAGAAACGTTTAATATAATTTGCAATAACGCCCACGACCAGTAAATTCAATAATACCTCTATCGCGTAACATTTGTAATTGCTGACGGATTTTATCGTTAATATGGTTGTTTTCGGGATGTTTAATCTTTAATAATTCGGCAAACGCATAAACTTGATTGAGAGAGAAAGTAGTATCCAGTCTATCGATACACTGCCAAACATCTAACCACGTGAGGTCGTAGATTGCTCGCGTAAAAACAAGGTTTTTTGAAATTGCTCGGTGACATTATCGCGTGGTACGACTTGCTGGTTTTTCACCAAAAATACTTTGCCTGATTCGGGCACTTGTCGTAAATCAATATTGCAACCAACCCAACCGGCACGTTTAGCAGTGACTGATAAAGGCTTACGTTTAACAATCATATCCGGTTTAAAAAAATGCTTAGGAATAACCAGGAAGTTGTTAACGCTATATTCTTGAGAATAGGTTAAAAAGAAAAAGTTAGGATTATTGTCGCTATTGATACGCTCAATCATAGTGTCATAAGCGCCGTCATTGATAATTTTGCTTAATTTTGCTTGCTTACTTTTCAGCTCATATTGCTCATTACAATTTGCACAATAAAAGTCAGCGACAGGCTGATTGTTAGTAAATTCCGCCAATGGTTCAGCATCGCAATTAGGGCAGTAACTTTGCTTAGCAACCCAATCTTCACTGAGTACTCTAATAATTTGACTAGGCGACTTGTAATTTTTGGCAAGGTTTTGATTAAAATGTAGGTTCATAACCAGTTTTCGTTATTAGAGAAAAGGAAAAACGCCAAAAGAAGGTAGAAATATTAGCCCATATCAGCAGGCGTAAATACCAAGATAATTGATAAGCTAAGCAAATACCATTGAAAATCGCACGGTTCAGTGCTAAATTCTAGCAAACTTCTGCCTCGCGAGTTGCCATGAGCAAGCCTACATCTGAAACGCCTCCTGAACGTCCTAATGAAACGCCATCGAATAAACCAGATAGCAGTGTTGAGGAGCGTGTCGATACCACACTACCAGACACGCAACCAGCAGTTGATGGAGTAGAGGAAACGCCAGCGACAGATGTGTCACTCATCAGTGGAGCGGCTAAGCCACGCGAATATAAAGCGGATAATCAATCGTTCTTTATGCAGCGTGGTTATCAAGTGTTGCTAGTGCTGGGGCTTATCGCTGCGTTTTTCTTAGTGATGGTCTATCAGACATTGTTTGGGCGGATTGAGCAGCCAAAGCAAATGGTCACTATTGAGCAGGGTCAGAGCTATTATGGCTTACTGCCGCAGTGGCAACAGCAAATCCCGCTGTTTTCTGCCACGATTGCCAAGCTCTATATGAAAACACAAGTCGATGGCCCCTTACATGCTGGTATTTATCAATTACCAGAAAACCCTACCTTTGCTGAAACGCTACATATACTTGGGCAAGGGGTAAAAGCATCGATGGTAAAGGTGCAAATCATCGAAGGCAAAACCTCTAAAGATTTATATCAGACGTTACGGGATAATAAAGGCATCAAAAAAGAGGTGCTGACCGACGATAGTGGCAATGATAGAGACAATGCTGGTATTGCTCAAGCGTTGGATTTGGTTGGTATATTGCCAAATGAAGTGATTAATAGTAGCGACCCTATCGTCAATCACAATCTTGAAGGTTGGTTTGCCCCTGACACTTATTATTATGGGGAAGGCAGCACTGATAAGCAGGTACTGACCGATTTATATAAGCGTCAACAGCAAGTATTGACTGAGGCGTGGGAAAATCGTGCGCCCAATTTGCCTTATAAGACGCCTTATGAGGCGTTAGTGATGGCCTCTATTATCGAAAAAGAAACCAGTGTGGCAGAAGAGCGTCCTTTGGTCTCTGCGGTGTTTAGAAATCGCTTAGATAAAAGCATGCGAATGCAGACCGATCCGACCATCATCTATGGTATGGGCAGTCGCTATGAAGGCAACATTCGCCGTAAAGACATTGATGAAAAAACGTCTTATAACACTTATCAAATTGATGGCCTACCGCCAACACCTATCGCGCTACCATCTGCTGCCTCTATCGAAGCGACCTTGCACCCAGCAGATAGTGACGCATTGTACTTTGTAGCGACAGGTAATGGCGGGCACAAATTTACCAATAGCTTGGCGGCGCACAATCAAGCGGTAAAAGAATATCTCGGCGTCATGCGTGAGAAAAAATCACAAACCCCGCCGCAGTAATTTAATCCTCTATCTTTTCTCAAAACCTATCGTGAACTGAGCGTTATGCAACTGTCTACATAACGCTCATCAATGACATAAGGTCATATCATGTCAGCATCTATACAAGACCACGTATCTCAAACAGTCCAGTCGCAAGCAAGTCAGCCCAAAACAAGTCAGCCCAAAGCAAGCAATGACATCAGTGATATCGCACTCAATCAAGGGCGCTTTATCAGTTTTGAAGGTACTGAGGGCGTAGGCAAAACGACTGCCATAGAGCAGCTGTGCACACGCTTAGACGATAACAATATTGCGTATCTGCGTACCCGTGAGCCGGGTGGTAGCCCGTTTGCAGAACGTTTGCGCGCTATATTATTGGACCCTGCGACCGACATCAATGATGATACAGAGCTATTGCTACTATTTGCGGCGCGCTGCGATCATATGCAGCAAGTGATTCTGCCAGCGCTACAACGTGGGACGTGGGTAATATGCGATCGTTTTACCGATTCTACTATTGCTTATCAAGGCTTTGGGCGCGCACATGGCGATGCGGTGGTACGAGCCAAAATTGAATCACTTATCGAGCAGTTTGTGCCGCAACTACCTGAGCTGACATTGTGGCTGGATTTGCCCGTATTAGAAGGCATGGCACGCGCTAATAAACGTAGCGCCGCTGATAGATTTGAGCAGCAAGCGACCGAATTTTTTACTTGGGTGCATAAAGGCTTTAACACGCTGGCGACTCAGCACCCCGAACGGATACAGCGCATTGACGCATCAGGCAGCGCCGATGAGGTGAGCGCGCGAGTATGGCAGGCGGTACAAGGCAGATTTGATGTTTAGTCACTGATTTTATACAGCCATCACCTAGCCAAATAAAAAGCCCCAACATTGCGTTGGGGCTTTTGTGTTTTATAAACGGTTATATTCTATAAAGTATCAAAACAGTCATCAAGATATTATCAAAACTGTGGCAACGATTATTTATCCTGTTTATTCACCGCTTTATTATTTGAAATTTCCTGAATATTGCCTTTGTTGATGTTGTCTTTAGTGATATCGCCTTTAGTAATATCGCCATCAGAGCTTGCATTGGTTGTATTATCTTGACCAGAGTCGGGTAAACGATTTGGATCAAGCGCGCCCTTCTTTGTTTTAGGTGCGTTGCCATTACCATTCGTACTACTATTGTTAGACACCTTATTTTTAGGAATTGCCTTCGAAGTCGCTGTCGAGTTGGCTGACATGACGCCTTTATTAACGACGTCAATAGACTCATCTTTTGACGCTATCACTTTGTCATTTAAGGTGTCTGGCGTGGTTTTAGTTTCAGCACTGTCGCTCGAATGGTTTGATACCTCATTATTTGCATTTTTCTCAACGCCTCTCTGCTCAGTGATTTTCTGCTCAGCGATTATTTCTTTAGCGCTGTCGCTATCAGTGGTACTGGATTGTTCTGTTGCATCAACATTATTATCGTTCAGCTCTTTTTCTTTACGCTTTTCAGGTGCTTTTGAGCTGGACTCAAAGTTAGCATCAGCTGCCAGTCGCGCCTGCTCTTGTTTAGGTGTCACGTCGACAGGTTTTGGCTGTACTTCATCTTCCACTACCAGTGAGATGAGCTTGCGATCGCGTGGCACGATGCCATCAAACTTATCGGTAATGACGTGTAGCTTGCCTTCTTTGTCGATTGTATACAGCGGCACGAATTGCTTATTGTCGGCTTTGTATTGCTCAAAGCTGTAGCTGTCGGTGATGTTGGTAATCTTGATACGGGCTTTTTTCGACAGCATGCTGGCAAGTTTGGTGTAGGTGACGTCTTTGCCAAACAGCCACTGCGAGTGGAAGTTGCCTTGCTTATCATCGCGCTCGCTTTTGACCTTTTCGTCGCTGAACTTGAGACGGTACAATTTGCGCTCACCAAATTCATGACGATAATGAATTTCAGACAAGGTATTCATCTCTTTGTCCATACTCATGGCAAACAGACGACCGATACCGATCAGGTCAAGATGATGATCGGCATGATCAGAGATAGGATTGCCAAAATAAGTACGCAGACCGCTCATGCGTGCGCGGGCAATATTGGTATAGTTGTTGTGTGCGACGATGACATCAAAGCCTTGATCTTTTAGAGAAGTTGCTACCAAAAGCGCAATGGGATTTGAGCCGACGATAAGAATACCATTGGTCTCAGGCTCACGGACACCCAGCAAGTTGCCGACTATTTTCGCCCCCAAGCCCTGAATCATAACCGTGCCAATAATGACCATGAATACTAAGGGCACGAGCAGTTCAACACCTTGAATATCATACTCTTGCAGACGAATAGCAAACAGTGATGAGATGGCTGCAGCGACGATACCACGTGGCCCGATCCAACTAATCATCAGCTTTTCATTGGTCTTTAAGTTTGAGCCAATAGACGATGCCCAAACGGATAATGGTCGCGCCACAAACATGACGATAGCAAGTAACACCAGACCTGCGAAACCAACGCTAAGTAAGCTTTCCAGCTCTACACGTGCTGCAAGGATAATAAACAGCACAGAGATAAGAAGGATGGTTAAAGATTCATTGAACTCTAAAATCGTATCGCGTGGAAATTTTGGCCAATTCGCCAATGCCACGCCCAATACGGTGACTGTCAATAGCCCAGACTCATGCTCTAAATGGTTCGATACTGAAAATAACACCAAGACAAAAGCAAGCGTAAAGACATTGCGTAAAAACTCAGGAATCATATGCCGACGCATCAAGAAGGCAAGCAGCCAAGCGCCTGCCATACCCATCGCTGTCGCTAATACCACGATTTTGGCAAACAATAAGATACTGCTGGCTTCGCCGCCTGAGATGATGTATTCATAGACCAAAACCACGGCAATAGCGCCGATTGGGTCAATGATGATACCTTCCCATTTGAGGATATTAGAGATGGTCTTATTGGGACGCACACTACGTAATAGCGGCATAATCACCGTTGGACCCGTGACGCACACGAGCGCACCGAACAGCAAAGCAATCAGTGGATCGACATCGAATAAGAGATAAGTCGATAACGCCACGATAGCAATAGTGATAAGTACACCGACCGACACCAGCATTTGCACCACGGTGCCATGCTGTTTAATCTCGTCAAACTCTAACGTCAGCGAACCTTCAAATAGGATAATCGCCACGCCCAAAGAGATGAAGGGGAACATCAGCTCCCCCAGCACCAAGTCAGGATCGAAGACTCCCAGCACTGGGCCCACGATAATGCCAATCAGTAATAAAAATAAAATGGACGGTTGCTTTAAATACCAAGCCAACCATTGGGCAGCAATGCCAATCCCAACCACGCCAGATAATAATAGGGCGGTATCCATAAATTGATCCTTTTATAATCTTGTCGTATTTTATAGCTATCAACCGCTTTTTTAGAGTAGCGGCTGCCAGTAGTATAGTAATAAGTTGACGCTACTCGCTATAGAGACACATCTCTATAAAACGTAAGCGACGACAATGGTATCCATCATGAATCACAACATGAGCCAGATATGATATAACTACTATAGAGTAGTAAAGACAAAAGCATTGCTAGAAAAAATCGTCAATCTTATATAAATCGTATATGGCATCAAGCTCGCTCAGTCTATTATTGATAGTACTGTCACGCGACTTTTTTTATCCATTTATCTTGAATCGACCATCGCATTATTCTAGTGATGCAAAAGATGAAAAATAAGGGTGATAATAGCCAGCTTTATAAAACAATAGTCAATAACGATTAATTATAGACTTTAGTTTGCTTAAAAATTTATTTGGCTTGCTATCATAACATGCTTTTATTTCATGCTGAGCAAGGCCGTATCTAGCACAATATCAGTAGGCAGCGGTAAAAATATACAATAACTGGGTCAAATAATTGCGCCTTGGGTTATCCTACATGATCGGAATAATGACAAAACAGCACGATAACTTATCATACAGTAGCCGTCTTTATCATGCACCTAGCGAGGATTATCATTGTTTTGGGGTGTTTATATAAGGAAAGGCGAATGGTCGATGGCATAAGGGTATAAAAAACAGTAATCTAATAAACGACTAGATGGCGACTAAAAAGGTTGGCCGTCATAACATTCAGTGCCGATGCAACGTTTGTCATATACGGATTTGGTTAAAATTAAAACATCGTATACGCCTCACTAGCGATAGTAGCCAAAACATAACCATTAAAAATAACAACGATTACTTATATGGAGGACAACATGCCTATCAATATGCTTACAGCGCAATCTAAGTTTTATGTGCCGCATTGGTTAAAACGTAGTGCGCTGGTGCTTGCTGTCAGTACCTCGATGGTTACTGGCGTCACTGCCACCGCCATGGCGAGCGCTCAAGCTGTCGTCACCACGGCGGATTTTTCTGACTTAGTGCAGCAAGTTACCCCAGCCGTTGCCCGCGTAAATGTCACCAAGACCGTCAGCGAGGCTGAGCTTGCCCAAGCCCAAACAGCTGAATTGTTGCGGCAGTTCTTTGGTGATCGTTTACGTATTCCTGATCAGGCTGCCACGCCAGCGATTGAGCATGCTTATGGTACTGCCTTTTTTGTCACAGCCGATGGTTATATGCTAACCAACCATCATGTGGTGGAGGGCGCTGATAAAATCACTGTTACTCTTAACGATAGAACGGAGCTTGATGCAACCTTGGTTGGTAGTGATGAGCGCTCTGATGTAGCAGTGTTAAAAGTCTCGGGCAACCAATTTCCTGCTTTGCCTATCGGCGACTCAAATGCTCTGAAAGTAGGGGAACCAGTACTAGCCATTGGTTCGCCATTTGGTTTTGATTACTCAGCATCGGCGGGCATTGTCAGTGCTAAATCACGCAGTTTTTCACGCGATACTAGCGTGCCATTTATCCAAACGGACGTGGCATTGAACCCTGGTAACTCAGGCGGTCCACTATTTAATCAGCGCGGTGAAGTGATTGGTATTAATTCGCGTATCTTTAGTGGTACTGGTGGTTACATGGGTCTATCATTTTCCATTCCGATTGATGCGGCGATGGATATTTACGAGCAGCTAAAAACCGATGGCGAAGTGGTACGTGCTTATTTAGGTATTTATCCGCAAGACATCGATCGCAATTTAGCAGAAGCTTATAATCTAGATCGTCCTCAAGGTGCACTACTGACAAGAGTATCACCAGACTCACCTGCACAAAAAGCTGGTCTAAAACCTGGCGATATCATTTTACAATATAATGAAGTGCAAATTATGCGCGCCTCAGATTTATTAAACTTGCTCAATCGTGCCAAACCGAGCGATAGCTTCCGCGCACAGATTCAGCGTAATGGTAAGCAAATGACCATCAGCGGCAAACTCACTTATGCGCCCAATGATGTGAGAGCACAAGGCGGCGATCAGCAGAATGATGAGGTGCAGTTAGGCTTGCGTTTACGTAACTTGACCGCTGATGAGCAAGCAGAAATCGCAGTGGATAATAAGACGGGTATTTTGGTCACCACAGTTGACCCAACGGGATTGGCGGCGCGTTCAGGTCTATTGGCAGGTGATGTGATTACCAATTTTCACCAAAAGCCAATTAAAAAGGTCACGGATTTTTCAAGCGCGATTTCATCATTGCCCAAAAAAGGCGTAGTGACCATTGAAATTATACGCCAAGGTATTCCCGCGATTATTGGTTTACGTATTGAGTAATCCTTGATAGCTTTGATAGCTTAGTAGGAGTAATGGGTAGTCGGGGCAGCAATTGAGCATGGCATAACAGGCGCGTCAATAATTCTACTTGTCTATGATAGAGCTCGACCCCTATAATGGCTGATTTTTTTAACCATGACTTAAAATAATCTAACACTGTCACTAACTTATTCATGGAGCGATTTATTTATCGCTCTATACGTTCTAATATAGGGTAAGCCAGTTGCTAGGCTCATACCCTCCCGTAACCATCAGGTAATTATGACTGACCATGCTCTTTATATCCTAAGTATCTCTACGGTAGCAGTATTGCTTGCGTATATTATACTGTGGTCAGGATTACAAACGTTCAATGCCAATCCTACCAAACGTTTTATGCGTATTTGGTTGAAGTTGGCACTCTATTATGCTGCCTATACTATGCCCGTTTGGGCTTTGCTGTTGGTGATAGGTTGGTCGCAAGACATGCTGCCGATACTGGCGCAGCTCTCACTGCCACTCGTGCTAGTGGCCGTATTTGCAATGGGGTTCTATTTTTATACCGTGGTGATACAACCCAATCGTTTACGTTTAGATCATCATGCAATCGACTTAGATTTATCCACACCGTTGACGGTTGCCGTATTGGCTGATTTACGCATAGGCTTGTATAGCGGCAAGCCGCGTCATATTCGTAAACTGGTTGCTACCATCAATGCGTTACCAGCAGATGCGGTGCTGATTACGGGCGACTGGTTATATTATCCAAGTGCTGATTTAGTGGGTCAGCTCATGTTGTTTAAAGGGGTTAATAAGCCTATTTATACAGTGATGAGTACCTCAGACTTGCGTTATCAATCGATTAATACGACCAAGCAAGGACAGCCGCTATTAGAAGATACGTTGTCTAGTGCCTTTGATGTACTCGATATTAGTTATATTGGTCAACAGTGTACCTCGCTGCCACTCAAATGTACTGGGGCTACTAATGCGCTTCCAGTAATGCCCAGTGCGAGCTATTCTAAAAATAATAAAGAGGGTTTTAGACAGCAAAATTTGGAAAATAGCCCAACCGTCGCCGTGCTTTGCGGCTGGCAAGATGTTCCTAAACAGTTTGCTGATATTGAAGAGGCAAATGCGTCTGATAAAGCCGCACTTGGTGCTGAAATTGCTAATACCACGAAGCCCGTCATCATCTTGGCTTCACGATTTGATAGTATTAGCGATTTGCCAAAATCCTTACAGCCACGACCACTATTGATTACTGGTGCGGCAAAGGCGATTCAAAAAAATATATGGTTGGCACAAAAACAAAAAAATATCGCACGTAGTAGCGAGCAGTCAACCCTGTTGAATAATAGCCGCATGGGCAAGCAGCGGGGTTTATACCAATATGGCAGTTCGCAGATATTTGTCAGTAGCGGTATTGGCACACGAGGGCTGCCTTTTCGCTTGTATCGCCCCACTATCGATGTGTTGACGATTCGTTAACATGACTCAAAAGACTTATCAGCGCTGGTTCATTGCGCTAAACTGAGAGTTGAATAATAAGGCTGTTGGTTTGTAGGTTGTAATGGCATGTCAGCAATTCAATTGATTGAACGTTAATTGATTGATAGCGGTCAAATCAAAATATGCTACACTAGCAGGCGTTTTTATTATTCTATTTTTAGTATTAAATAAGCGTTGTCGGTCATTGGCAAAAATAAGGCCAAGACGGCTCTGGGCACCTATATTGCGAACGCTTTTATCATAGAAAAAGATTGATAATAAAAAATACTCAGCATTAATATCAAGCAAGATATTGCCAATGGTACCTATGAATGTACACAATGTGAGTACAGGCGTAGACGTAATCATTGACACTTGCCAACGACCTATCATGTGACAGCTTTGAAAAAAGCTAGGATAATACAGTAAGGCACGGTTATGAGCACAGCATACGACGAGATCAAAACCCGACTACAAGGCTCAATGGTAGCCTTGGTAACGCCCATGCATCCTGACGGCACGGTTGATTATAAACGTCTGGCGGATCTCATAGATTGGCAGATTGAGCAAGGCACGCATTGTCTCGTTGCCGTTGGTACTACTGGCGAGTCAGCGACCCTATCTATGCAAGAGCACAGCGATGTTATTCGCTACTTTGTTCAGCATGTCAAAGGTCGTGTACCAGTGATTGCTGGAACAGGCGCCAATAATACGATGGAAGCCATTAAGCTGACCCAAGATGCTGCCGACGCTGGTGCAGATTGTGCGTTATTGGTTGCGCCTTATTATAACAAGCCGCCACAAGAAGGCTTATACCAACATTATAAGGCTATCGCTCGCGCGGTGAATATCCCGCAGATGCTCTATAATGTGCCAGGACGTACGGTCGTTGATATTGCACAAGAGACGGTAGAACGTCTGGCTGATATCGATAATATCGTTGCGATTAAAGATGCCACAGGCTCTATCGCTCGCGGTGAGCAATTGATCAAAGCAGTGGGCGATAGAATCGTCGTGCTATCTGGTGATGACGGTACGGCGCTTGATTTGATGCAATTCGGTGGTAAAGGTAATATCTCAGTCACTGCCAACGTCGCCCCAAAAGCGATGAGCGAGACTTTTACAGCGGCGCTTCGTGGTGATTTTGATGCGGCTCATAAAGTCCATGATGTGGTCAAGCATTTACACCGTGACTTATTTATTGAGTCAAGTCCTATCCCAGCAAAATATGCGCTTCATAAAATGGGCATGATAGATACTGGTATTCGTCTGCCTTTGGTATGGTTGGCTGAACAACATCATGCCACTATTGATGACGCCTTGGTGCGTGCGAACTTATTATAAAATGATGCGTATAAATGCTAACTCAGAGAGATAATATGATGAAAACATCATCACCGACTGCAAAAATATTTCCTGCGCTGCTGACCTTAATATTGGGAAGCACCTTAGTATTGAGCGGTTGCCAAAGTGCTAAAAACTTACTTGGTAAGCGTGACAATGGTAGTTTAGAATATCAGCAAAGCAAGAAGCTTGTGCCAATAGAGCTGCCTGCTAACAAAGAACCAGCTCCTTTTGTACCTTTGTACGCAACTCCTAATGCTGGTGCAAATACGCTGAAATTACAGAACGAATCAGGTAATCAGTACCAGCTACCGAAGCCTGAGCGCGCTGTCAGTAGTCCTTCGAATTAAAGCTATTCCCTTATTTATACCGCTGACATTTTACAGTGATTAATGTAAATATTATTCATTCTGTCATACAAAAATCAGCGGTCGCTGCGCGTTTTTACCACATAAGCTTGAACGAACAGGAACTCCCATAATGCAAAAGCAACAACTGCTGTATAAAGGCAAAGCCAAATCTGTCTATGAAACTGAAGACAACGACCTGCTGATTCTACATTTCCGTGATGATACTTCAGCGCTTGATGGCAAGCGTATTGAGCAATTAGCACGCAAAGGTGTTGTCAATAATCGTTTTAACGCTTTCATCATGCAAAAACTGGCTGATGCTGGTATCGAAACGCATTTTGAAAAGCAATTGTCTGAAGATGAAGTATTGGTCAAGCGTTTGGATATGATTCCAGTTGAGTGCGTGGTGCGTAACTTTGCTGCGGGCAGCTTGGTTCGTCGTTTGGGCTTAGAAGAAGGGAAAGCATTGACGCCGCCTACTTATGAATTGTTTTATAAAGATGATGCGCTGGGTGATCCAATGGTCAATGAGTCACTTGCTGTGTCTCTTGGCTGGGCAACCGAAGCACAACTTGCCAGAATGGAAGAGTTGACTCATCAAGTAAATGAAGTGTTAAAGGCGTTATTCGAAGCAGGTGATTTGATACTGGTTGATTTCAAACTAGAATTTGGTGTGTTCCATGACCGTATCGTCTTAGGGGATGAATTCTCACCAGATGGCTGCCGTATTTGGGATAAAACGACTAAGAAGAAGCTGGACAAAGACCGCTTCCGTCAATCATTAGGCGATGTCATTGAAGCTTATGAAGAAGTGGCTAACCGTATTGGGGTGCCATTAAGCTAGATGTTTGATTGGCACTGCACTGCAGGTCAATCTTTAGCGTAAAAAAAACTGAGCCATGTGCTCAGTTTTTTTATGCAAAAAATTACTGAAACCTTATACAATTTGCACGACTTGTGAGACTACTGTTCTTATAATAAAGATACATACAAAAATAAGGCTTATGGTATGCCGTTTTCAAAACCATCTACTACTGACACTGAGCCTACTATTTTAGCGCCATCATGGTTTACTCGACCAACCTGTGTGGTCGCTGCTGACTTAATAGGTAAAGTGCTGTGTAGAAAGCTGTTAGATACGGATGGCACGCCTAAAATACTACGTATGCGTATCTCAGAAACCGAAGCTTACATCGGTGCGGGCGATCCCGCTTGTCATTCACATGTTGGCAGCCGTACGCCGCGTACTGAAATCATGTATGAGCAAGGTGGCGTTTTTTATGTGTATTTGACTTATGGCGTCCATCATATGCTCAATTTAATCAGTGCTGCTATCGACTCCCCTGAATCGGTGCTGATACGCGCGGGGTTTTTAGCAGAAGATAGTGACCGCCTGCGAGATGAGCAATTATTGAGCTTAGATCAACAACTGATTCATCCCAAGCAGTTCGCTGGTCCCGGTAAGCTGACCAAGCGTTTACAAATCGACCGTGATTTGTATGGCAAATCCATTCATCCAGCATCAGCTGTATGGGTAGAAGAAGACGGTTGCAAGCCGCCAGTATCGCTGCGCCCACGGATTGGCATTGATTATGCGGGCGAGGCAAAAGAGTGGTTATTACGCTACATTTGGACGGACCATCCTTCGTTATCCAAAAAATAGTAAGATTGATAGTTGATGGCTGTTTTTCTAAATAGACTGGAAGGAAGTAATACATGTATAAATTGACGGTTTTTATTCCAGATACAGCATTAGAGCAGGTAAAGTCCGCTTTATTTTCGGCGGGCGCTGGGACGATTGGCAATTATGAACAGTGCTGTTGGCAAGTGCAGGGGACAGGGCAATTTAGGCCACTGGCAGGCAGTAATCCGAATATTGGAGCACATGATCGACTGGAAACCGTTGAGGAATGGCGGGTAGAAATGGTAGTGGCTGATGCTGATATTAAAGAGGTCGTCGAGGCGTTAAAGCAGGCGCATCCTTATGAAACGCCTGCCTATGATGTGATTGAAGTATTAGACTTTTAGGGTCAGCTATCAGTCCTCTTTGATCTTAATCACGTTATAACTCGGATAGCCAAGCTCGATTTTGTAATCTTCACTGCCGCGTTTGGCTTTTACTTTTATTTTACTGTCACCTTTCTTGTATTTGACGTCTTTGACTCGATAACCCATATTGCTGACTTTATTGGCAGCCCTTTGCTCGATAGCAGGTTGATAAAGCTCTTTATCAATGGAGTTGATGGTCTTCTTGTGCTTTTTGTAGACCTTACTGTTTTTATAAACATCTTCGTAAAGGTCGCCGTAAGCATTATAACCAGGTGCGGTGACACAGCCAGTCGTTATCGTCAGCAACACTGCAATCATACTAGCGCTAGTAGTGGTTTTTAATAAAGTATGGTGGTTCATCAAACTCTCTTATGATGTCAAAGATGTTTTTGCTGATCTTATAAAAAAGGGTCAAATAAACCAAGGGCTGGCTTATTTGACCAAAGGCATCAAATAGTCAATGATGCCAAAATTTTTATTTAATAGCTTTATTTTGCTGCTCTCATTTTTAGTGCACTTGGATATAGCTGGTTCAATATAATTTAGATTCAAGGAAGGCAAGCGAAAGTACTACAAATAGTAGACTAAGCGAGCCTGACACCGTATCTGATTTATATAGGATTGACTATAACTATCAATTGAATGGAGGATATGCTCTAGTCTTTTTCAATCTTAATCACATTTAAGTTTGGGTAACCAAGTCGTATTTCATACTCTTGCGAGCCGCGCTTGGCTTCAATTTCGAACACGCCGCGTCCGTTCTTTTCTTCCAACTCAATGTCGTTGACCCGATAGCCCATGCCTTGTATTTTATTGATTGCACGTTGCTTAATTGCTGGATAACGCGAGTCTCTTTTAATGCTATCTTCGATATCATCATTTTTATAGTGCTTATTATTCTTATGCTTGCCATTATTTTTATATTTGTTTTTGTTGTAATGGTCTTTGTCATATCTATCGTCTTGCCAAACATTAGACCAAGCTTTTTTATTTGAGCTAATAAGTTTTAGATCAGGATACGTGTATTTTAGCTCGTATGTTTGGTTGTTCTTTTTGGCATAAGCGGTCATTATGCGATTGCCACGGTAGTTATCGGATTTGATATACATAACCTGATAGCCTTTACGGCGCAGATCAGCGCGTAGCTTTTGACTAATGCGGTTGTAGTCAGCGTTACCATAATCATCATTACCACCATATACTGGGTAATTATCAAACCCTGAACCGACGACGGCACACCCAACTGTAGTACCCAATAATGTAACCGCAAGACCAGTAGATATAATGGTCTTAATTGAGAAAGGCTTTAGAATTTTCATGATCCAACATCCTATAATTTTTTTAAATTACCCGTCGCATCATTGCTGGTGATAGCCGAGCACGTATGCACTCTATAAATTTTTCATATAATCGTATTCATAACTTACTGGCAAATTGATTATTACCATCGTCATTACCATTAGGCGCTTTGAAATATTTTCTTACATTATCTATCATAATGTACGAAGCTTGATGATAAGTGTCTTTTGCGTTAATAAGTTGTAATCAGGGTAACGAATATGAATCATGTAAGCATATGCTTACACGAAATGACGCTTACGCGACTTAACATCAGGTTAGGAATTAGGCATTATAGTCACACGGCATTAGGGAATGTGACTCAAGGATTGAGTTAACCGCATTAAGGATAATGATTCACTTATTAGCATCAGGATGATAATGATAAGTGGAGTAAGGACACATACCCTTTGCTGCTATCAGTAGTTAATGCTGGTAGTTGTAGTAAAAAGGGCAGGATGCCCAGTATCACAATATACTGAATATTATGCAAGGATGCATGGGAAACAGTAGTGATAGGTAACATGGATGGTTAACAATAAAACCGCATAACAGTTAATTGCTATGCGGTTTTATCGTGTCTGGACTTTGAGTTTTATCTCTTAAAATTATGTGATATAAATCAAGTTGGTGATAAGTCCAGCATAAAAAAACCGCATTAGAAAATAATGCGGTTTTCGTTTAAATAATCTGCTTATAAAATTTTTATCTTCATGCTTCTTACAAGCATGATTATCTACTAGTATTTATGTTCAGTACGCCATGCGTCTACTTCACGTTCAGCATCATCTTTGCTATGACCATAACGTTCTTGAACTTTTCCGACCAATTTATCACGGCTACCTTCAACGTGTAATAAATCATCATCAGTAAGATCAGCCCATTTTTGCTTTACTGAGCCTTTTATTTGGTTCCATTCACCTTTTAGAGTATGTTCGTTCATTTTTATGTTCCTTCTTTTATTATAAAGTTGGTTATTGAGACAATTATTCCATCTGTCTTTAATCGACATTTTACTCAGCTGCTATCAGTACTTATGAATCAGCTAACTGGTGATATCTAATATAAGTGCTCACCATCGCCATGTCTGTATATGCAATGTTGAGAGTGTTGCTCCATTATGGAAATCTGCACAGCTATGTTATGCAGCGTCCATTTGTGTAATGAATGAAGTGTTTTATCAGTGACATACGTAAAGAGAAACAACAAGTCTGGCAATGATTTATAAAAAATGACGTCATCACACGCTGTAAATATAGGAATAAAAAAAGTAGCTGTCATCATAAATATGGCGGCTATTTTTTATGATTGTTTTAGGATGGGTTAAAACGAATCATCAAGAATAAGTAGAGTTAAATATTTAGTAATAGACTTCTTGTTTAAATGGCTATAGCCTTATAGTTGAAATAACAATTGTTTTAGAGATTAAGTTGGGGCAGGTTGATAGTGAATGTACTTAACAGCGTAAGTGCTACAAAATCGGAAACAAATCGCGAGCTGGCAAAGGCGAAAACGCGTCATACGTTACTCAAAAGTGCCTTGCAGCTGTATAGCGTAGAGGGCACTTGTGGTATGAGTATGAATAAAATCGCGAAAGGTGCAGGTATTGCTCAGCCAAGTTTTTATAATCATTTTGATAGTTTAGATGCGTTGCAGCAGGTGTTAAGCAAGCAGCTTAAAGACAACTATTTATCGCCAATGCGCATGGCGTGGGTAGATATGCTTAAAGACTATCCAATACTGTCTAAAGAGGGTTTCAATGAGCGTTGTCAGGAATGTCTAACATTGATTTTTGATGCCGCTTTTCAAAACATCACCTTATTTCAACGTTTGCTCGAAGACAGTCTGCGCTTTGATTCAAACATAGAACGTAACGGGTTGGGAAGTCTAATCATAGAGATAAGAGAAGAGTGGACCAAGATATTTATAGAGGGATTGCAGTCAGCCGAGTGCTCTTTTGACGAATCTGACGTTCATCTCTGTATCGATATCGCTGCCGCCCAAGTACATGAATTGATATTGGGCTGTCATCAACAGCGTTATTCAAGGCAGCAAGCCATTGAGATATTGTGCAAAAACTTTGATGGCGTCTTTAGCCATTTTTTCACCAAAGACAGGCTTAGGATACATGGCTAGTCATCCAGCTTATCAATGTTGCACTTTGACTAATGCTCAATAGTTTTAAGATGAGCAAATTTAGTAACCATATTAAACCTATAAAACCTATAAAACCTATAAAACCTATAAAACCTATAAAACCTATAAAACCTATAAAACGGAATTTATATAGTGGAATGACTATAGTAAAAAATAACAGGGAGCGCGACCATGGCTAGTGAAAAGAGTCACACGGATGAACAAACACATTTTAGAACCTGCAATTTATGCGAAGCGATGTGCGGTATTGTCATCAAGCACGATGGAAAAAAGATATTATCGATTAAAGGCGATAAAGACGATCCATTTTCTAAAGGGTATATTTGTCCAAAAGCGACTGCTTTGCAAGACTTGCATGAAGACAGTGATCGCCTGCGTCATCCCGTTGAGAGAACGGCTAACGGTTGGAAAGAGATTAGCTGGGCTGAGGCGTTAGATAAAGTGGCAGCTGGTATTCAGTCGGTACAGAAAAAACATGGTCAAAACGCTTTCGGTATTTATCTAGGCAATCCTAATGTCCATAATTTGGGCGGCATGTTAACCATTAAGCATCTATTAACCAGTATCAAGACGCGCAGTCGCTTTTCTGCGACTTCCATCGACCAGTTGCCGCATCACATTGTTAGCATGCATCTGTTCGGGCATATGCTGCGCATCCCTGTGCCTGACGTCAATCGTACCCAATATATGCTCATCATTGGTGGCAATCCGCTGGCGTCTAATGGCAGTATTATGACCGCACCAAATATGCGTCAAAAACTAAAAGATATCAAAGCGCGTGATGGTAAAGTGGTAGTCATTGATCCAAGACGCACTGAAACGGCAGATATTGCTAGCGAGCATCATTTTATCCGCCCAGCGACAGATGTCTTACTCTTGCTTGCCATGCTCAATGAAATCTATTTACAAGGTTATGCAGGCAAGGCACGTGCTAACAATAATAGAGCGGCAGCGCTCGCGCCAGAGATTGAGCGCATTGCAGACTTTGCCAAAGACTATAGCGCCGAGTCCGTTGCTGAGATTACTGGCATTGCGGCAAGCGAGATTAAACGACTCGTCAAAGAATTTTGTGAAGCCGAAAGCTCTGTTTGTTATGGACGCATGGGCGTTTCGGTGCAAGAGTTTGGCTTACTTAGTCAATATCTAATCATGCTGATTAATATTGTCACAGGTCGCTTGGATGAAGTGGGTGGTCTAATGTTCCCCAATCCTGCGGTCGACGTGGTCAATAACTCAGGTCCAGGTTATCTAGGTAAGCGCCATAGCCGCGTGAGTAACTTGCCTGATTTTAATGGCGATTATCCCGTCGTGGCAATGGCGGATGAGATGTTGGTAGAAGGGGCGGGGCAGTTAAAAGGCTTTATGACTGTCGCGGGCAACCCTGTACTCAGCACGCCCAATGGTGAAAAGTTAGATACGGCTTTTGCCAGCTTAGACTTTATGGTCGCTATTGACTACTTTGTCACAGAAACTAGCCGTCATGCCCACATCATTTTGCCGCCGGTATCGCCACTAGAGCGCGATCATTATGACGTCACCTTTAACAATTTTGCTGTCCATAACGTCGCCAAATATTCAAAGGCATTGTTTGCTAAGCAAAGAAGCGCCAAACATGACTGGCAAATTTACTTAGAGCTGGCGAAACGCTTGGATAAAAAAGCCATACTTGCAACCAAAGTCGAACGCCTAATAATAAAAGTTTTGGGTCCGAAATTTGTGCTTAATCAAGGTCTAAAACGTGGGCCTTATAAGGGTCTCAATCTAAAGCAATTGAAGAAAAATCCGCATGGAATTGATTTGGGATCGCTCAAAACCATGCTGCCACAAGCGTTAAAACACAAAGACAAGCAGATTCATCTTAATGTTGATTTTTATCGAGCAGATTTAGAGCGGGTGCAGGAGGTGATGCAGGACTATGATGACAAGCAAATTCTATTGATTGGTCGTCGTCATGTCCGCAGCAATAATTCGTGGCTGCATAACAGCTATCGCTTGGTAAAAGGTAAGCCGCGCTGTACGCTCATGCTGCATCCTGAAACAGCGAAAGAGTACGGTATTGAGGATGGTCAAAACGTGAAAGTAACGTCGCGTGTGGGTAGTGTGACGATCGTAGCAGAAGTGACAGATGAGCTGATGCCCAAAGTGGTGAGTATCCCTCATGGGTGGGGTCACGGCCGTAAAGGTGTGAAGCAAAAGATTGCGCAAGCGCATGCTGGCGTTAGTGTTAACGATTTGACGGACGATACCTTAATCGATCAGCTAAGTGGCAATGCGGCAGTCAATGGCGTACCGGTACAACTGCAAGCAATCGCGCCAGAAGCGACTGATTTGGAGACGGCTGATTCTGATGTTAATTTCGATATGGAATCAGGGAGCGCTGCATAAAATAGTTCTAGAATAAAAGTCTTTCATATAAAGAAAAAAGGCGCTGACTTATATTGGTAGCGCCTTTTTTACATTTCCTATTCTTACGTTTCTTATTCTTACGTTTCTTATTCTTACGTTACTAGGCCAACAAAATCAAAATCGACTGGCGGCGTCTCACCTTGTATTAATAAACTGATCGCCTGCGCCGAACCGCAAGCATGCGTCCAGCCAAGCGTACCATGACCCGTATTAAGCCATAAATTATCAAAACTAGCACCCACATTATGACTGCCATGACGGACTTGACCTCTGTGCGCGCGCCCAATTAACGGCACATTAGAAGGGGTCATCGGACGTAGCCCTGTCCAATATTGCACAGAATTGGCAATGATACCTTTGGGAAACAACTGCTGCACACGGCGGGTAATGGCTGCACAGCGCGTGCTATTTAAATCCAAATTGTAGCCGTTAAATTCTGCCGTTCCAGCGACGCGTAATTTGTCACCAAGGCGTGATGTCACCAGCTTAAACTCATCATCAATGAGACTGACAAAGGGTGCCAGATGCGGGGCGCGAGGGTTGATTTGATAAGTAGCCGAGTAGCCTTTAGCTGGGAAAATAGGTAGATGAATATGCAGCGGTTTCATGAGCGATACGCTATAGCTGCCCAATGCCAGTACATGGCTGTCTGCACTAAAGGTTTGCGCGTTTTCGCCCTTGGGTTGAATGGTAATACTATGCACATGCGGGCGAGCAGAATGGGCGTCTGCGTTTAACGCCAGAATCTCGGTATCGTATAAAAACTTCACGCCAGACTTTATGCAGCGCTCGGCTAAGCGCTGGGTAAATAAATGGGCATTACCCGATTCATCACGGCTGGTATAAGTAGCACCTTTTAGCTTATGAGCAATAGGGTAAAGCGCAGGCTCTAAGTTAACGGCATTATTGATATCGATGACATGACGCTCACAGCCTAACGCTTGCATGCGCTCCGTTGGCGCAATAGCGGCATCAAATTCCGCTTGATTGGTATAAAAATGCATAATACCGCGCGTTTGCTGGTCGTAATCAATACCAATATCAGCACGCAGCTGTTGTAGAGCGTCACGCGAATACAATCCTAAGCGTACCATTTGTACCAAATTGGCATCGGCTTTATCTGCCCGGCATTCTTGCAAAAACTGCATCGCCCACTTAAGTTGCGCCTTATCAGCACGCAAGCGATACAACAGCGGCGCATCCTCGCGAAACAGCCATTTAAGGGCTTTCATTGGAGCCGCAGGGTTTGCCCAAGGGGTTGCGTGCGAGACAGATATTTGCCCACCATTGGCAAATGAGGTCTGCATACCGGCCGCTGGTTCACGCTCAATGACGGTCACATCGTAGCCTGCTTGGCGAAGATACCATGCGGTGGTCACGCCCACCACACCCGCTCCGAGTACCGCAATATGGGTCATAGATTACTCTGCTGCTTTTTTAGTAAAAATGTTTTGAAGAGTACTGCTTATTACGCGTCATTCATTATGCCGCACTATTTTTGGCGCGCAACATCGGCTTGCAGCGCTGGCGGTAAGTCTAATATCGTAAGCTCACTATCGGCTAAATGCTCTGGACGGGCAACGACCAATGCTTTAAAACCATTACCATTAATAGTGTCATCGGCAATCGCATTAACCACATGGATTTTTTCTAGCTTGTCACCGGCTGCTGGCACGTCACCTGCGCCGCTGACATAATGTAAAAACGCTTTTGGCGCTGCCTTAAAATAAATACGGGCAATCACTTCTTGACCAAGATAGCAGCCTTTGTCATAGTCCATACCGCCGCGCTGATGCAGACGCAGCTCTTGTGGCTGAAACAGACCTTGGGTGGCAGCAACTATCCAATAGTTGCCAATGGCAAGACTCGCTTGCATCCACGCTTGGGTATCGGCTGGCGTATTGTGATCTTCTTGATGGCTAAAGGTCGGCACCTCATCAAGCACGCAAGGATAAATGGGCGCCGGCGTACTGGTATCAAACTTTGAAAAGGCACCGAACTTTTTTAAATGGGCTTGAAAAGCCTCAGCGCAATCGGCACTGATAACCACATCATAATGCTTTTCGGCTTGTTTTTTTATCCACAAACCAAAATCAATGCGACCTTTTAGATTGCTAAGCGCCGTTGCTTGATAACTGAGTCCGAGCTTGGTGATATCAGAGGTTAGCTGACCCTGTAAGAATTTTTCTGCATCTTCACCTTGAATCGTTAGTTGAACAAATTGTGGCAATGTTGATGAGAGGGTTGATACGTTTGATTGAGTCATTATTATTATCCTATTCATAAGTCGCTATCGTTATCAGTAGCCATAGCCTCAGATATTGTGGTGAATACTGAGTTGTTAAAGTAATTGTTAAAGTAATTATTGAGGTTTTTGCCATTTAAAGACATATGGTCATCAAACCAAATTTAGTTAAAGCAGAGTACCACAAAACACCGTGTGATAAAAAACGTCCGCTGTAAGACATGAGTGAATCTATACATTGGACACAGAACCGCATTTACGAGCGAAGCGATTGGTTAAAGCTGGCGAGTTACGGTACAATGTTAGCTCTAGAATACACCCAATTTATCACGGCTGACGAGGAAATTATGAGCTTACCCAATTGCCCAAAATGCGATGCTGAATATACGTACGAAGATGGTGCGTTACTGGTATGTCCCATGTGTGCTCATGAATGGACTGCGGCTGAAACCGATGCGGCACAAGCTGAAGAGCAAGACGCGGTCATTCGTGATGCGGTCGGTAATGAGCTGCAAGATGGCGATACCGTCACCGTGATTAAAGACTTAAAAGTCAAAGGCTCATCAATTGTTATTAAAGTTGGTACCAAAGCAAAAGGTATTCGCCTGCTGCCCGATGCCTCTGATGGTCATGATATTGACTGTAAACTTGATGGCTTTGGGCCAATGAAGCTTAAATCATCTGTTGTTAAAAAAGCATAAATTATTAAATGTGCTTTAAAAATCTGCTAAGCATTAACAATAAGCCGCAAAATTATTTTTAATAAAATAAGACAGAACCAATATTAAAGAAATAATAAGTAGAGAATGATTATGAGCACTAAAAACGAACAGCTATTTGCGCAAGCTCGCAAACATATTCCTGGCGGCGTAAACTCGCCCGTCCGTGCCTTTGCTGGTGTTGGTGGCACGCCTATTTTTATGCACCGTGCTAACGGCAGCAAAATTTATGACACCGAAGACAATGCTTACATCGATTATGTCGGCTCTTGGGGTCCAATGATTTTGGGTCATGCGCACCCTAAAGTGATTGATGCCGTTAAAAAAGCGGCTGATGATGGTTTAAGCTTTGGTACGCCAACGCCGTTTGAAACCACTGTTGCCGATAAAATTTGCGAAATTGTCCCAAGCGTTGAGATGATTCGCATGACCAGCTCCGGTACAGAAGCGACCATGAGTGCAATTCGTTTGGCTCGTGGCTATACCCAACGTGACAAAATCGTTAAATTTGAAGGCTGCTATCATGGCCATTCAGACAGTCTGTTAGTAAAAGCTGGTTCAGGCATGCTTGATATCGGTGAGCCAACCTCAAAAGGCGTGCCAGCAGATTTTGCTAAGCACACCATTACCATTCCTTATAATGACCCACAAGCGATCAAAGATTGCTTTGAGAAATGGGGCGAAGAAATCGCTTGCGTGATCTTAGAGCCGATCGCTGGCAACATGAATATGGTCATTCCAACCCAAGAATTCCATGATACCTTGCGTGCAGAGTGTACTGCCAACGGTTCAGTGCTTATTTTTGATGAAGTCATGACCGGCTTTCGCGTTGGACTTGGCGGTGCACAAGCACATTTCGGCATTGATCCTGATTTGACCTGCTTTGGTAAAATCATCGGTGCAGGTCTGCCAGTTGGTGCTTTCGGTGGTAAAAAAGAAGTGATGTCTTGCATTGCGCCACTCGGCGGCGTCTACCAAGCTGGCACATTGTCAGGTAATCCACTGGCAATGCGTGCGGGTATCGCGATGTTTGAAGACTTAACCGTAGATGGTTTTTATGCTGAGTTAGCAGCGAAAGTTGATCGTCTAGTAGACGGTTTTCAAGCGGCAGCTGACAAACACGGCATCAACATGCGTACCAATAAATTGGGCGGTATGTTTGGCATGTTCTTTGTTAAAAACAATGAAACTGACACGCCAAAGAACTTCGATGACGTGACAGAGTGCGATATGACGGTGTTTAACACGTTCTTCCATGGCATGTTGGATCGCGGTATTTATCTGGCACCCTCTGCTTATGAAGCAGGCTTTATGTCAATTAAACACAGCAATGAAGATATTGATGCGTCGATTAAAGCCGCTGACGAGATTTTTGCAGAAATGGCAAAAGCGTAACTGTTTATTCAGGACCTTATTTATTCAGAGCCTTGTTTATTTAAGACCTGTTTAAAATGTATGTACTTACAAGAACCAGTATGAGAGATCATGCTGGTTTTTTTGTGCCCAATATTTATCCTTTTCTGATTTTCACTATAAAAGATAAAGATTTTTTGACGATGACTGCATAAATTAAAAAACTAATACTAAGACAGTTCCTTCTTTGGGTGATTGCAAAATAAACAATAAATTATGCTATTCTGAGGTGAATCAAGACAATTGAGCAAGGATGCCAACTCATGACTACAAGCACTAATGATATGCCTAGCAGTAATACGCCACCGTTATGGCAAGCCTCATATGAGAAATATGGAATAAGAAATAATTTAGATGTATTAGAGAACAAGCACAACCTGCTAGATTTGTTGCAACCCAAGATAGATCAGCATAGTGATTCTGTGGCTTTTAGTATGGGGTCTGCCGTCCTTACCTTTGCACAATTGGATATTGCCAGCCGCCGCTTTGCTGCTTTTTTACAAGCACAAGGCATCAGTAAAGGCGACCGTGTTGCTGTGCAATTACCCAATATATTGCAGTATGCCGTGGTGTTACTTGGTTGTCTGCGAGCAGGCGCGGTATTGGTGAATGTCAATCCGATGTATACCCATTATGAATTGGCGCATCAGCTGACGGATGCTCAAGCTAGTGTGCTGATTGTCCTCGATGGTATGACCTCTGCTTACGATCAGTTAGATGATGCAGTCAAAGCGCAACTGTCATTGGTTGTACATTGTTCCGTCAATCCGAATGCTGCACCTGCTGACAACGATATTGCCTTGCTTACCCAACTTGAGCCGTCGACCGATACTACTCGTCAATTCAATCAAACCACAGCCGATAATGCTGCAAAAAATATCTCAGAGCAGAGTGTAAGCTTTGCCCATATTATGAGTGCATACCACGCTGAGCAATATCAGCCTGTTACTATCGGGCGTGAAGATTTAGCTTTATTGCAATATACGGGTGGCACGACCGGCAAGCCAAAAGGCGCGATGCTCACGCATTACAATGTCATGGCCAATGTCTGTCAGTGTTATGCGATGTTTGGTCATGCGATTGAAGCGGGTCGTAGCGAGCAGATCAAAATACTCAATCCGCTGCCGCTCTATCATATCTTCTCATTTACCGTTTGCGGCTTACTAGGTATTTATGGTGGTTGGGAAGATATATTGGTCACCAATCCGCGTGATATCGATGGATTAGTCAATACCATCGAGCAGCATCGTCCGCATGTCATTCCTTCGGTTAATACCTTATTTATTGGTATGCTGCATCATCCAAAGTTTGCCAACCTTGATTTTAGTCGCTTGGCACTATCTATCGGTGGCGGCACCGCAATCATCAAAGCCGTATCTGATCAGTGGCAACAAGTCACTGGTATGATTATCAATGAAGGTTACGGCATGTCCGAAACTGCACCAGTTATCTCTTTTAACCCACCTGGTATAGATCGTTTCAACGGTAGCGTTGGTCTGCCCCTTGCGATGATGGATATTAAAATCATTGATGAACAAGGTGCAACTTGTGCAATAGGTACACGGGGCGAGGTTTGTATTAAAGGCCCGCAGGTCATGCGTGGTTACTGGCAACGAGACAATGCAGATACTTTTACAAAGGATGGCTACTTTAAATCAGGTGATATTGGTGTGCTAGATGAACATGGATTTTTAACGCTGGTGGATCGCAAAAAAGACATGATACTGGTTTCAGGATTTAACGTCTATCCAAACGAAGTGGAAGCGGCATTGACAGAGCATCCGAAAGTACTTGAAGTCGCGGTGGTTGGTATTGCAGATGAGCACAGCGGTGAAGTACCCAAAGCGTTTGTGATTAAAAAGGAGTTGAGCCTAACGGTAGAAGAGTTACAAAGCTTCGCAAGCAAGCGTTTAACAGGTTATAAACGCCCGCAGTCATACGAGTTTATCGATGAATTGCCCAAAACTGCGGTAGGAAAAATATTACGTCAGTCTTTACGTTAGTTGGGCTAGGGGCGAGTTATTATCGTCCGATTTTATCAAATTTACGTTCTTTTAAGCTGAGTCTACCGCGTAGGACATCACTGTACATACGAAAGTCGCTAGCAAAGCTTTTTAAAGGAAATTTGAACGAGGCAGGTTTGTTTTTTTCAAAGAAAAAATGACCGACCCAAGCGCAAGCATATCCAGCAGCGATGCCTTTGAGTAATGGTTTTGGCGAAGCAGTTTTGACCGACTTTGCGAGTCCCAATAAGCCAAAGCTACTACCAGCAAAATGTAAGCGGCGGCAAGCCATGTTTTGATGTTCAGCTAAGTAGAAGTCATAAAATTTTTGCTTTGTTGGACTGACGGTTGTCATCATGCTTTTTTTAGCATTGCTGACCGCTTGAGCATCAGCGTTTTTGGTAGTGTTTTGTGTGGTCGTTTGATTCATTTGTTTAGCTTCCTTGCTAATCGTTTCTTGAGTATAGATATTAGGGTGAGTCATTAGGGGGCTTTCTGTTTTAATAAAGCGGCTAGGCGGTCATTAAGTAACTGTTATTTATTATAATATTGGTCGTTTTTAATGTAGCAAAACGCTATCCTTAACACAAGCAATGGATGTTTATGGCGCATTTGTTATTTTGTTAAAGATGCGCTTGCTGCTTAATTAGCATTTGGGTCACTTGCCAGTGTTTGGCATAAATGCTTTAATGGCGAAAATTACGTCAAATACGTGAGCCGCTTTGCGTAAATGGCACTATTTGGTGCAGCTATGATGTTTATATGACCCAATCATCTGATTTTTAACCCATATCCTCTCCCTTTTATCCAACACGGTAACGATTCCTCTTATGCCTATTGACTACCTTACAAATCCGCCGCTTGCTGATGATGAAATGATGGCAGCCATTGATATCGGTTCCAATAGTTTTCATCTGGCCATTGCGCGTCTTGACCATGGTGAGGTGCGAAAAGTCGTTTCTATGTCTGAAAAAGTACAGCTCGCCGCAGGTTTGGATGAGAATAATATCTTAAGTGCGGCAGCTGCACAGCGAGGTCTTGACTGTTTGAGCCGATTTGTGGCGCGTTTGGATTCGGTACCACCCGAACGCATTCGCGTGGTTGCGACCAACGCTTTACGTCAAGCCAAAAACGCCAATGACTTTATTGCCCGTGCCAATAAAATATTGCCGAAACCCATTGAGATTATCGCGGGACGAGAAGAGGCGCGCTTGATTTATTTGGGCGTCTCACACACCAATGCCAGTAGTGACAAACGTTTGGTCATCGATATTGGTGGCGGTTCGACAGAGTTTATCATTGGTCAAGAGTTCGATCCGCTATTGACCGAGAGTTTGCAGATGGGTTGTGTCGCCTTTACCCAGAAGTACTTTGCCGATGGTCAAATCACGAAAGAAGCCTTTAATAATGCGATATCAGCCGCTCGCAAAGAAGTGTTAGCGATTCAGGGTCGTTATCAAAAATTGGGCTGGAGTAGTGTGGTTGGCTCGAGTGGGACGATTAAAGCAGTACGTAATGTGCTGGTCTCTAAGGGCTGGGCTGATGAACAAGAGCGCATCACTTATAAAGGTGTCAAAAAGTTAGAGAAACTGTTGCTTAAAATTGGCAACGTCGATGACATCGATTTAGAAGGTGTTAAGGAACATCGCAAAGCAGTCTTCCCAGCAGGCGTTGCGGTACTGCGTGCAGTCATGAAAGTGCTGGGTGTCGATACCATTACTTACTCAGATGGTGCACTACGTGAAGGTGTGATGTACGACATGCTTGGACGCTTTGCTAGCGAAGATGTTCGTGACCGCAGTGTGCTGGCGCTGATTAAGCGTTATTCAGGGGACAAAAAACAAGCCAAACAAGTGGTAAAAACCAGTCGTCATTTATTTGAGCAAGTGAAGGAGAAGCTCGCCCTTACCAATGATGATTGTGATTTACTCAGACGGGCTGCTTTCTTGCATGAGATAGGATTGGCCATCAGTCATAGTAGTTATCATAAGCACAGCGCGTATTTGCTTGAGTATTCTGATATACCAGGATTCTCGCAAGTCGATCAAAAGCGCATGGCACAGCTGATGCTCAATCATCGTCGTAAGCTCAAGGCTGATATGTTAGAGCAGACCTGTACTATCGGTGGTAATCAGCTCGTTTATCTTTGTCTGCTGCTACGCTTAGCCGTACTGGCGCATCACAGCCGCAGCGATTATGAATTACCAGCATTACAGTTACAAGCCATGGACGATCATTGCTGGCAAATCACCGTTGCCAATAACAGTGAGCATTATGCTTTTTTATTGCCGGATTTGCATACCGAGATTGAGCAGTTTGCCAAATGGGGCGTGACGCTGAGCGTGATTGAGGGCTAGGCAGCGCTGCTTTGCACTGACGATCAACATGATGCCGTTACTATTGTAATGAGTATGCTATAGATTAACGTAACAAAAGCGGCTTTGTCAGTAATGTCATGCCATTTAAGATGTGCTACTATAGCTTCTATTGAGTTTACAACTGTACTTTCATTATCTAAAAATCGATAACGATATTATTCTTAAACATAAATACATTAAGTATAATTATTAAAGGGAAGCGTCTATGAGCACTGTCTGGGATAGTGTGCAGCTTGCACGGCACGCCAAGCGTCCATTATTTATGGACTATGTCAATCAGCTGTTTACCGAATTCGATGAGCTGCACGGTGACCGTGCTTTTGCCGATGACAAAGCCATTCTTGGTGGTCTGGCGCGTTTTGATGGTCAGCCTGTGATGGTGATTGGTCAACATCGCGGTCGCAGCACCCGTGAGCGTATTGCTCATAACTTTGGCATGGCCAATCCTGAAGGCTACCGCAAAGTGATTCGTTTGGTCAAAATGGCTGAGCGTTTTAATATCCCTGTGATGACCTTTGTCGATACCCAAGGCGCTTATCCGGGTATTGGTGCTGAAGAGCGCGGACAAGCGCAAGCCATTGCCGAAAGTATCGCCGTTTTTTCTAGCCTAAAAGTGCCTATTATCGTGACTATCATCGGTGAAGGCGGCTCAGGTGGAGCGTTGGCTATTGGTGTTGGTGACAAAGTAAATATGCTACAAAATAGTATTTACTCAGTTATCTCTCCGGAAGGCTGTGCCTCTATCCTTTGGAAAACAGCTGAAAAAGCACAAGACGCTAGTGAAGCCTTAAAATTAAATGCGATTAATTTATATCAAATGGGGCTGATTGATGCCGTCATTGAAGAAGGTGAAGGCGCGCATATCAAGCCGCAACCAGTCATGATCGCCTTGAAAGCACTGATTGCTGAGCAGTTAGATGAGATTAAAGATTTAGACGCACACGCGCGTTGTGAGCTACGTTATGAGAAGCTGAAAACCTTTAACTCAGAAGTGATGTTGCCTGCTTAATTGGTCGCTATCACACCTCTGTTACAAAGCCTCTATTCATGCACACAAAGCTTTTCATATTAGAGACTGAGTCTTAATGCTAAAATAAAAACGTGTCATTTTATGGCGCGTTTTTTTGTGGCTGTTAATATAGATGCTAACTGACGCTGTAACTGATGTCGTAGCTGACGTATGAGCAGATTCATTTATATGTCAATTCATGTATGTATGCTAAATAAATAAGGCTGATTATGACCAGCAGTGCAATCCTCCCGCATTCTATGAAGCCAATCGCAGACCTGCCTGTCGATGCCGATCTGGCACAAGCATTATTGAGCAGTATGGTTGAATATGGTGAACAGCTGCACGGTCGACGGCTTTGGCTGGCATGTAGTGGTGGTCGTGATTCATTAGCATTGGCTGCGCTGTGTGTGCAGCTCTATCGCCAAGGTAAGTTGCCATTTTTACCGCAGTTGCTGCATGTTAATCATGGTTTGCAAGTAGATAGTGGCACTTGGGCGACACATGTCGCTCATTGGGCAAAAGCGCAGCAGATACCGTGTCGGATTTTGCATGCGCAAGTGAATGGTCATGATGAGCAAGCCGCAAGGCAAGCTCGTTATGACGTCATGCGAGCGCAACTCAATCAGGATGATGTATTGCTCTTAGCGCATCATGCCGATGACCAAGCAGAGACGGTGCTGATGCGTCTGATTCAAGGCGCTGGGGTGAATGGTCTGTCGGGTATGCAGCCGTGGCGTATCCAAACGCAGGCCGCACAGCGTATGGCACTATGGCGACCTTGGCTGACGGTCAAACGCGCCAATATCAGCAATTATGCTCAGCGTCTAAAGCTCCCTTATATTGATGACCCAACCAATGATGCTGGCGATAATGTACGTAGTGGGCTACGCCTCGACATCATGCCAGTATTGGCGACCTATAATTCTAATGTCATTGACAATATCGCCCGTAGCGCACAGCTATTGCGTGATGCCCAATTAATAATCAATGCACAAGCGGCAGAAGATTTACAGCAGATAGAGGTAGCATCATTACAGCTATCGTCTGCCCAGCGTGTGCTAAGTATAGACAAGCTACAAGCATTACCCATTTATCGTCAGCGGCAACTATTGCATCATTGGCTCGGTCAAGATGAACCGTTACCGCCTGCTAAGCAGCTGGTCGATGATGTATTTATGCTAAGCCAACGTGGAGATGCTGATCACCAAACGGCGCTTTTTTGGCAAGGTCGCAAGCAGTCCTATACGATTTGCCGCTACCGTCAGCAGCTTTATCGTTTAAGCAGTGAGTGGCGCAAGTGGTTAGCATTACCGCTTACCAAACAGATTCAACCCTTATCTGATTTTGTTGTGGCTGATGCTGATTCAGCGGCTGCCCAGCCTGTGTCAGTTACCTTACGCAGGGATAATAAATTGACTTGGCAAGCGCAAATGATGCCAAATGCCTTGGCAGAGCTATTAGACAGCGACCAAGATGGTGATGAGAAGTTTGAGATTACCTTTGCACCATTAGGTCGTCAACAGCGTGTGCAAACTGTATTGGCATCACGTCCACAAGCGGGCAAGAAACTATATCAAACGCTTGGTGTACCTGTATGGTTGCGCGAGAGTTTGGTGGTGGTCAGTGCCGTATCCGTACAGCAGGATAAAGAGTGGCCATTATTGCTGGTATCACCTTTTGAGAGCTGGGTGTTAGGGGTGAGTAGATCGCTAACAGACACGACAGACAATATTGACGTTTTAGACAGTGTTATTAGTAACAGTCTAAGCATAAATAACGCTTTTTAATGTTTGTGACTTAAACCTTTTAGGAGGTCAAGCTATCTAGGGCTAGGGCTAGGGCTAGGGCATCAAATTTTCTGACCATTTTAATATCTATTATTTGCATGTTTTTGTAGCATTCTTCACTCTTTTCGCCGTTACCTACAAAGCCAAATTTTTGATAGAAATCAATAGCAGCCACATTATTTTCTAATACCCATAAATAAAAATGGGCATGGATATGAGATTCTAAGAGAGCTTGTAATGATGCTGTCATTAATTGAGTGCCTATACCCAATCCTTGGTAGTCGGGCAAAACATACAACGTGGTAATTTCATAATTTTTATTATTAATAAAGTAGCCAATAAACCCCAAATTATGATGATGAGTATCATATGCTATCCAGACAATAACATCAGGATGCGCCATTAACTCCTGCCACATTTTTGTCTTATTACATAAGTTGTTTTTATCATTGATATAGGACGCTGGTAGCAAATCTAAATAGGCGGCATGCCAACTTTTGAAGTGAATGTTAGCAATGTCTGCATAATCCTCAGGGTTGGCTTTACGAATGAAAAACATATTACTCTCCGTCACTGATTTTATATAATGCCCTTGTTAATCTAACCGTTTAGTTGTGCCATAGTCCATGGCAATTAAGTGGTTCAACGGAGCTTACAACCGGGTTAGATGCCGTCAATTTATCAAACGATGCCAGTAGCAGTATGGTAAACTGAGTGTCATTTTACCTATCATTATGTTAGTTTGAATACCTTTGAATTTTTGAATAGGAGACATGTATGTCAGTATTAGATAATAAGAAAATCAGCTTTATCGGTGGCGGTAATATGGCGCAGGCTTTGATTAGCGGGCTTGTCAGCTGCGGTGTCAAACCGAGTTTAATTATCGTTGCTGATCCTAGTAGCGAGGCGCGCGAGCAATTGGCTGCTAAAGGATTGAATACGGTTGATCCAACTGCTGATGCAAAAGCTGCCGTTATCGATGCTGACATTGTGGTGCTGGCGGTCAAGCCGCAAGTGATGAAAGCGGTAGTCAGTAGCTTTGCAGATGCCTTAGACAAGCAGCTGGTGATTTCAGTGGCAGCAGGTTTGTCGACTGAGCTTTTATCTGACATGTTGGGTGGCTATGACAATATCGTCCGTGCGATGCCAAATACCCCTGCAATGATTCAAATGGGCGCAACGGGTCTATACGGTACTGATAATATTTCTGCTGAACAAAAGCAATTAGCAACGGCGGTGATGGAAGCATCAGGTTTGGTCATGTGGGTCGATAATGAAGAACACATGCATGCGGTAACCGCCGTATCAGGATCAGCGCCAGCGTATATGTTTTACTTCATTGAATCCATGATTGACGGGGCAGTGGCTTTAGGTTTGGATAAAGAGCAGGCTTCAGCATTGGCGATGCAAACCATGCTAGGCGCGGCAAAAATGGCGATGAATAGTGAGGATGCACCTGCTGAATTGCGTCGCAAGGTCACCTCGCCAAATGGGACAACCCAAGCCGCCGTTGAGTCAATGCAAGCCAATGATATCGGTGGTCAAATCGTTGAGGCTATGCAGGCTTGCTATGACCGTAGCCAAGCCTTGAGTGAAGAGATGAGTAAATAATCATCCATATATCAGGCGCATTATTTGCTACAAGCGAATGACGCGCCTGAGCCGTAATACTAAGCACCAATATTAAGCACCAATACCAAGCACCTAGTAATGACAGTCGTCATCCCAAAACCTGTTAATAATGTCACATTGAGTAGCACTTCATGAACAACATGTTATTTCAAATCTTTGATTTGGTCACCACCTTCGCCATGATGTTGGTGTTTATTCGCTTTATGCTGCAATTTGCAGGGATGGATGCCAGCAACCCCATGATTGCGCCTGCCTACAAAGCAACGCACATTGTCGATGTGTTTGGGCGTATTTTTCCAACCGTCGGGCAAGGGCGTATCAGTATTGCGGCTATCGTCCTGATGTTTTTGATTCGTTTGATTGATATCTCTGGAAAAGCAGCACTGACACATAAAGGTATCGCTCCTGTACCGTTATTTTTCACTGGTACTATCAGCTTGGTATTAGACTTTTTACGTATGTGTCGCTATCTCGTCATTGGTTCCATCATTGTCAGCTGGATTGTGGTATTTACCCAATCTCAGCATCCGATTATTGGTATCATTGTCAATTTAGCGGAGCCAATCTTGGCACCATTTCGTCGAATCACGCCAAACTTGGGTATGATTGATTTATCACCAATGGTCGCATTCATTGCTTTTATTTTGCTTGAGATGTTTATTGGTGGCTTTGCCGCGAGCTTCATGCCGATGTTGGGTTGAGCTGGATTAATGGTCACTTGAAAGCCGCTAGCTAAAATTACCAATAGCTATCTAAAAAAGGGCGCTCTACGAGATATAGAGCGCCCTTTTTTTTATTGATTATTTAGAGGTTATGCTGAAAGTCTATAAAACGATTGGGTATTAATTGGGCTTGCTCATTATTAGGGTGCGGTGCATCAGCGGCACGCAGCGTCTGGGTAATCCAGCTGTCTGCTGCCCTTACTGCATCGATAAGCGTATCACCCATTGCTAAGCGCCCAGCGATAAAGCTGGCAAGCGAACAGCCAGAGCCATGAAATTCGCCTGTTAAGCGCGGCAAGGTGCTTTTATGTACCATCTCACCCTTTATATACAAATACTGCTCTATATCGCCGCTATCAAAGTCGTGTGAGGTCTTTACCAACACGGCATAGGTGCCTTGGGCGCATAGTTTTTGCGCGCCAATATGTAAGTCTTGCTCATCGCTTAATGCGCGTAGCTCATGAGTATTCGGTGTGATGAGGGTCGCGTATGGTAACAGCTCCTTAAATGCGCTAACGAGCGTCTTTTCATCGCCCAAACTGCCACCACTATTGGCAACCAATACGGGATCTAATACAAATGGCGTATCAGCGGCGATAAGCCGCTCGGCAAACAATTGAGTCAGCATAGCGATATTATCAGTCGTACCCAACATACCTGACTTAATAGCTGCAACAGACAAATCATCGAGCACTGCGGTGGCCTGATCCTTTACCAAATTTGCTGCACAAGCTTCAAAACCAAAGACTTGCTGCGAGTTTTGTATGGTAATAGCTGTACAAGCAATGGCAGCATGCGCACCTGCTTGACCGATGGCCTCTATATCCGCTTGTAATCCAGCGCCGCCTGAGGGGTCTAATCCTGAAAAACACAGTACCACTGGTCGCATAAAAATTCCTTTGACATAATCTGAAATGAGTAACAAATACTATAGACACCCACTGCTAAAAAAGCCATAGTAGGTGAGAGATGGTATATAGCCAATCCATCCATTAACAACAACCCAGACCGTGCTGACTAACTTAAACATCGTTTTTACTGGTTTTTATTGATATTTGAGCTGATCAAGAGGCTATGAGACCATATAAACAAATAAATATGATAAAAACTGCATTAAATTTGTAGACAGTGCTTGCAATTCGTTTTGGCTTTGCTATAATACTCGCCCACGGGATAAGACGTATTATCAGCAATAATACTATTTTTTAGAACTTAAAAAGTCTTACGTCGTTTGGTGAAGTGGGTGAGTGGCTGAAACCAGTTCCCTGCTAAGGAACCATACGTTTGCGCGTATCGAGGGTTCGAATCCCTCCTTCACCTCCATTTATTCGGTTTTTAGTAGAGTAGTGACGCAGCATAAAAGCGTTAATAATCTTCTGTTTTATTAAAGTAAAAACTATTTTGATTTTAATAAAAAAAGATGTTGACACAAGCGAAATTATCTATATAATAACCAACCTAATTTGCTGCAATTGTTTCTTAACAACGCAGTAAATGATGTGCAAAGTACGCGCTTGTAGCTCAGTTGGATAGAGCACTTGGCTACGAACTAAGGGGTCGGGAGTTCGAATCTCTCCAAGCGCACCATTTGCATTATCACTTCTTTAACCCAGTTAAAGAAACCTTAAAATAATCGCCTGTCTTATGACAATTTGGCGATTTTTTTATGTCTGCAATTTCTGTGTGATAGTCTTATGAGTTGATGAGTCATACGACATGGTTATACCACATTGTTATATGACTTATGGCATCTTAGGATAATGTACGATAAGACCGTGAATTACGGTACAATAGAGCCACTATTCACTGCTTGCTATGAGCTTGTACCATGTCAAAAAGTTTACCTAAACGACCTACCAAATCTGCTGCTAAAACGAAAGCATCAGCACACCATGCCTCTGACGTTGAAGAGCTAACGATTGCTAAACCTGGCACCCGTATGGCAGCCATTCTTTATGATGGTATGTTAATTTTAGCGTTGTTATTTTTGGTCGGTACCCTGCTAACCGTGATTGGTACATTGCTGACCATGAATACCGGTACAGACTCTTCTCAAGCGCAGTCGCTGCCAACGTGGTATCAAAACGTGATTATGACGCCGTCTTTTATACTGACGTTAGTCGGATTCTATGGGATATTTTGGCGTCGCGGTGGGCAGACATTAGGTATGCAGACTTGGCGGTTAAAGACGGTCAATAGTAATGGTCATTTGCTAACGTGGGGACAGTCATTTAAGCGGATTTTAGCGGCCAGTATCATGCCACTTATATTTGGGATCATTGGTAGTGTCATCGATGGCTCGCGTGCTGTTTTATTGACCAGTGCCTTTCTGGGCTTTGTCTTTAACTATGCTTTTTGCCTCTTTAACCCACGTGGTCTCGCAGTGCAAGATATGCTATCGAATACCATTACCTTAAAAATGCCAAAAACAGAGAATGAAGGACTATGGCGGGTGATTAGAAATCGCAAGCAAGGAAAATAAACCACATTATCTTCGCCATAGTCTGTTCATGCATTTTTAGGTCTGTTAATACACTCTAAGCGTTACAGGTTGACGGTTTGTATCAGCCATAAAGTATAGCCGACAAAGAATAAGACCAAAGTCGACCCAGAAGTGCGACCGAATGGACGCTTACTCATAAAGGCAAACCCGCACAATACCAAGAGTAACAAGGTGACCAATCCCATCGCCACTATATCGCGTGATAAGATAATTGGACTGACTGTGATTGGCGCTATAAGCGCTGCGAGACCAACGACGCCCAAGGTGTTAAATATATTAGAGCCAATAATATTACCCAGTGCCATGTCGTGTTCGCCTTTACGGGCGGCTGATAAGCTCGATACCAGCTCAGGTAACGAGGTCCCCACAGCAACAATCGTCAATCCAATCACCAGTTCGCTCACGCCCCACAGCGTTGCCAATTCTACTGCACCCCAAACTATAGCTCGTGAGCTAATGACCAGTAAAAGCATGCCGATAACTAAGCTGATGAGTCCCCGTGTTAGGGTTTGCTCGATATGTTCAGCATCGACGCTTTCTGCTATGGGTTCTCCTTCGTGCTCATGGTTGCCTTCACGTAAGCTTAGTACAATCTGAATGCCTAAAGTCACGACCAGCAGCGCTATCAACACAATCGCATCTGCTTGGTCTAATTGCCCATCACGCAGCTGCCATGCGGCGACCATAGTAATCAATACCAATAGAGGTAAATCACGCTTGATGATGCCCTTACGAATGATAATAGGGCTAATCAATACGGTTGCACCCAATACCAGCGCAATATTGATGATGTTTGAGCCATAAGCGTTGCCTAATGCCAAATCAGGGCTGCCTTCTAGTGCCGCCAATACTGACACGACCATCTCAGGGGCGGATGTACCGACACCCAAAATCAACACACCTATTAAGAAACTGGGGACGTTGAATTTTTTTGCCAAGGCAGTGGCGCCATCAACAAAAAGGTCTGCACTCCAAACAAGAATAGCTAGTCCGATCAATACTGCAATAACTGCCAACCACATCAGTCTGTTTCCTTATTAGTGTTAATACCAAACCTAAAAATACGCTTAGCCGTGTCAAATTCATTTAGCCTAAAAACTTAGCACTGACATTTATTTTTCTGACGACTTCATCTTTTAAGAGTGGTATAAAATGTGAATTTGCCATATAAAAATGGCATAAAAAAAACTGAATCAGAATGGAGATTCAGCTCTCATATTAGCATAGCGGTTTTGGTTGGATAATAAGAATAACTTCAACAGCTTAGTCGATTATTTATCCTTGCTTTATCCAAAAATCTTCGATGTTCCGGTGCTTTAAGCCACTTGTACCGGAATGATGTTTGCTGTGTCTTTTACGGTGTTGTCTTCGTTGCAATACACCAGTTTTGGCTGGTAGGTTGCCGCTTCTACTTCATCAAAATGAGCATAGGCACAGATGATAACGATGTCGCCTAAATCTGCCATGTGAGCCGCCGCACCATTTAGCGAGATGATACCAGAACCCGCTTCAGCGCGGATAGCGTAGGTGCGAAAGCGCTTGCCATTGGTCACATTGTAGATATCGATAGACTCATTTTCGCGCAGACCAGCAAGATCCAATAAATCACCATCGATACCGCATGAGCCTTCGTAATGAAGTTCGGCATGGGTGACGCGAGCACGGTGTAATTTGCATTTAAGCATATTAAGTAGCATAGGTTGCTTCCTTAGCGTAACTGAGATTAATGATTCAAATCAAAAGGTTAATGGGGGATAACTTGCTAAAATAAAAGGCTATTATAGTTAAAGCATGATTTTATTCTGGCAGTTTGAAGCCATTAATCTGTGAACGTGCTTTTTCAATATCGCCATTTAGTAATAATGGAAGCGCCTCAAACGCTGCTGTCAGAGCGCTATCAATGGCAATTTGCTCATCGGGCGCAGCTTTTGAGAGCACATGACCACTAACTTTAGACTTATGACCAGGATGACCAATACCAATACGCAAACGATGGAAGTCGTTGCCGATATGAGGGGTGATATCACGCAGACCATTATGACCGCCATGACCACCATTCGTCTTAAGTTTGATACTGCCAGCTGGAATATCGAGCTCATCATGAGCAATCAGTAACTCATCATTTTCAATGCCATAAAATTTCACCATCGGCACCACTGACTGACCAGACTTGTTCATAAAGGTGAGCGGCATCAATAGACGTACGTCATGCCCATGAATCTGCCCACGTCCTGTGATTCCATGAAACTTTTTATCATGAGAGAGGGTAATGTTGAACTGCTGAGCCAAGTAATGGACAAACCAAAACCCTGCATTATGACGTGTAAACATATACTGCTGACCAGGATTACCAAGACCGACAATAAGCTTTATGGCCATAAAAACACCCTGCTTAAATTGAATAAATGAGGCATAAGGTTTGTGATTATGCTATTTATTCATAGCATATCTGTTATTTTTCAAACCTTACTTACAAAAACAGCAGGAGATATTTATCACCTGCTGTTTTTTGACTAAACAAACCTTGTATTACATAGCAGACGCTAGGTTGCGTGCTCTATGTAACCGTGGTTTATTATTCGCCGTCTTTGTCTTCAGTACCTTGCTCAGTAGCAGGTACGTCAGCAGCATCAACTTCTTCAGCGTCTGCGTCAACTTCTTCAACCGTTGGTGGCTGCATGTTAACGATAGTACGGTCGTGAGCATCTTCCATGTCAAGATCAAAGATGATAACGCCTTCAGGTAGTTTGATGTCTGATAGACGGAATAGATCACCGATTTCCATGCCTGATACGTCAATTTCTAGGTATTCAGGTAATTGTGATGGTAGGCAAACGATTTCGATATCAGATACTAGCGTTGATAGAACACCACCAGCTTTAGTACCAGGCGCTTCTTCACGACCAGCAAAATGCACAGGAACGTTCATGTTGATTTTCTGACCTTTTACAACGCGCTGGAAATCAGCATGCATTGGGAAGCCTTTAGCTGGATGGCGTTGCAAGTCTTTGATAACTGCTTGATGCTCTACGCCATCAACATTGATTGTCAAAATGTGTGAGAAGAACGCTTCGAATTCAAGTGACTTTACTAGCTCGTTGATCTTGATAGAGATAGACGTTGGCTCTTCGTTACCACCATAGATGATAGCAGGAACTAGATTCTGCTTACGTAGGCGGCGGCTCGCACCTTTACCTTGTTGCTCAGCAGAACGATCAACAGCGTTTAGTTCAAAATGATTAATGCTCATGGATATAATCCTATAAAAAGAATGATGAAGTGTCTGGTCATAAAAAAGTGGATTTGCGACCAATCCACTAATACGTGATGATAGCTAACATTTATGATTGCTAATAAAATTCACAATTGCTAAATGTAGCCATTTGCTCATCATAACGATTTTTTTGGATAGTCATTATCATGACAATCGTTACTTTTGGGCATGATCAGCACTTTTGAGAATGCCAACCTAATTAAATCGAACAAATGGTTGGCACAGGCGCGCATTATACGTGATTTTGTAGTAATAATAAAGACCTACGCAAAATGACTGTGCAGCACCAATAGGCAAAAAAAGCGTCAAGTAAAGATACTTGACGCTTTTTTTTAAACTTAAGCAGTGTTTTATAACGAGCATTGCCAACAGAAAGTAGAGCAAGTGCTCATTAAAAATCTAAGCGTCAAACATGGCGCTGATAGATTCTTCGTTATTGATACGGCGTAAGCTTTCAGCAAGCATCGGTGCGATACTCACTTGGCGGATTTTGCTACAGGCTTTTGCCGCTTCAGACAATGGAATCGTATCGGTAACAACGACTTCGTCTAGCGCAGATTCACTGATATTTTGTAGTGCGTTGCCTGATAGGACAGGGTGCGTAATATAAGCCAATACGCGACGTGCACCGTTTGCTTTCAATGCTTCAGCTGCTTTACATAGCGTACCTGCGGTATCAACCATGTCATCAACGATGACGCAATCACGGTCACGAACATCGCCGATGATGTGCATGACTTGCGACTCATTGGCACGGGCACGGCGTTTATCGATAATCGCCATGTCAGTATCGCCCAACTGTTTAGCCATAGCACGCGCACGCACCACGCCGCCGACGTCAGGAGAGACAACCATGATGTTATCGTAATCTTGTTTTTGTAGGTCGTTAAGCAATACAGGCGTGCCGTAGATATTGTCTACAGGAATGTCAAAGAAGCCTTGAATCTGATCTGAGTGCAAATCAACCGTCATCACGCGATCGATACTCACGATGTTTAGCATGTCAGCGACGACTTTAGCAGAGATAGGCACACGAGCAGAACGTGGACGACGGTCTTGACGGGCATAACCGAAGTAGGGCATGACTGCTGTAATGCGACCCGCACTAGAGCGACGCAGCGCATCGGCCATCATCATGATTTCCATCAAATTGTCATTGGTTGGTGCACAAGTTGGCTGCATGATAAACACGTCTTTACCGCGCACGTGTTCTTTGATTTCTACGGCGATTTCGCCATCAGAAAAACGCGTGATGTCAGCTTTACCAAGAGGTATATGGAGATGATCGGCTACGGTTTTTGCTAATTCAGGGTGGGCATTACCCGTAAAAATCGCCAAATAAGGCATGACAGAAGTCCTATTGATTGACTCAAGCAGCGACCGCTAAGCAGTGTCAAACTGCTCAAATTCAGAAAAGAGTGGTGAAAAGTTTTGATGACTACTATTACAGTAAAAAAATGGCAGGGGTAGCTGGACTCGAACCAACGGATGTCAGGATCAAAACCTGATGCCTTACCAACTTGGCTATACCCCTGTAATGTCTAGGCTGTGTACGTCGATATCTAATAGCAACTTTTAATAAAAGTCATTGTTAGAATAGCGTCACGACCTGTTCGCTATATTATAAACGGATAAACCATTTAAAACATAACTGTTCCCTAGCGGTGTCCATTGCGAACTATACCGAAACTGGGATAACGTTGTCAATGTCAATAAGATAAGCGGCTATTTATAAACCACCTATGATCACTGCATATCAAACGCTTCGTACTAAAAAATGGCAGGGGTAGCTGGACTCGAACCAACGGATGTCAGGATCAAAACCTGATGCCTTACCAACTTGGCTATACCCCTATTGAGGCGACCTATTATAATTAAATTTTCAGATTTTGCAAGTCATTTGCGCCTTTTTATGGCTTTTATTGAAAAATAGGTCAAAAAAAACGAATATCGGGTCAACAAAGCGCTTTACGCTGTATTTATAATCATTTTATCTTCGCACTACAGCTCAAATCTAATTCATAGATTACGAACTAAATAGGCAGAACAAGGCGCCTCTTCAATCCACTTTGCTAAATGCGCTTTATCAGTAGCCACGCTTGCATCCAAAGGTAAAAACACTGCGCTACCAGAGCCGGTCATTCGTGCTGTGCCGAGTGCTTGCGCCTCTAACCCTTGTAAGTAACGTAATGCTGCGCTGACGGCAGGAGCAAGACTGGTCACCACTGGCGTAAAGACATTTTGATAGGGCGTGGTCAGAGTTTGTACATAGTCGGCTTGTTTATTTTTAATTGTCTCAACCGATAGCACAGCGATATCACGTTGCAATTTAGGATGCGCGAACAGCTGGGCAGTATTAACGTGAGCATTGGGCGTCAATACTAAATACTGCTGGTCGGGCAACTTGATTGCGGTTAACTGCTCTCCAATACCCATCGCAATCGCATCTTGCCCAAAGATAAAAATCGGCACATCTGCGCCAATAGTGGCAGCAATTTTTATAAGCGTATCTTGATCAAAATTAAGCTGCCAAATTTCATTAAGTGTCATCAATGTCGTTGCGGCATTGGATGAGCCGCCACCCAAGCCTGCACCCATCGGCAAATGCTTATCTAAAGCGATATGCACCTGTGCTAACTGCTCAGGTAAGGTGTCTGACTGTATGGCAGACGCTAGCAATGCACGTGCTGCTTTAAAAATTAAGTTGTCTTCTATATCGACAGTTATAGTCTCTGCACCAGCCAATATTAGCAGTTGATGACAGAGCTTATTGGCATCCAATTTACTATTTTCCGTAGATTCACTATCTACTGTAAAAATTACGGCTTCATCTATGACTGAGAAATGCAAATAATCGCCCCAATCAAGCAGGCGAAACACGGTTTGCAAATTATGATAACCATCAGCACGCTTACCTGTGATATGCAAAAACAGATTAATCTTTGCCGGTGATAAGCGGGTGATGGTGGAAGTAGGCGTAGCGGCTAGGTTTTTAATCATAGTTCTTAATGATTGTTCTCAGTGATAGTTTTTAATCATAACTTTTCGCCATAACCATCAGTTATAGACAGCTATGTTAATAAATATTGACGATTTGATAGTTATAGTCAAGTTCATATAAATTCGATACATCGTCAGCCTCGCTAACCATACTAATGTATAGCTCTCAATCGGCTTCCTTGTATCGGAATCATTGGAATTCAACTATATTTATTCATCATTCAATGACGTCTTAATGATTGATCGTCATTACCACCTTATTGCCTTGTGGCAGCACGGCACTGATTTTATTTGGTAACTTATCGGACCCTTTATAGGTGAAGCTTGCGGTCCATTCACCATTGACTGAGCTGATTAAACGATTCTGATCATCGAGCTGTGGTGCGCTATCGGAAGGCGCCGGGCGACCAGATATCCAATAGGGCATTTGTGAAATAGGCGCTTGCCATCCTGTGGCCTTTTTGAGCAAAGTCTCAGGATCATCAGCAGTTAAGGTACCTGTTTTTTCGCTGACTAAAGTGGCGGTTTGACCATTATACTCGATGTTGGTTTTACCAATACCGAGCGCGCCGATCAGCTCAATGGCAAAGCGATCATTCTGCTGCCCCCATGCATAGAACGCACTACCACCTTGAGTGCCTGTGGTGTCATTGGCGGGCATCGTTACACCGATTTTGCCAGTGATATTAAAGTTCTCAAGCTTTTGCGGTGGCTCAGCGTTTTGACCTTGTAAAGTCGTGCTGGGTTGGTTAGTAGCGTTGGCTGTTTTTAGTGATTGACAACCAGACGTGATGACGAGCGCGGTTGTCACGGCAGCGAATAGCGCCAATTTATTAGGCTTATTAGCATGGACCAATACTGACATGATGTTTCCTCAAAGATAGACAAATTTACGAAATCATTGTTTCGAAAATAGATTAGCTTAATGGTTGTATGTTACTCAGTTATGCGTGGCTGTTAGTATCTTATGAGTGCCTTGTAATCATAGCACGCAACGATTTGTCCACTGTAAAACGGCGGGTCAGTAAAGCTGTATGCGGTCATTGATATTGTGTTGCCCAAATGAGAAGCGCTGCTGCAAGTCTGCGAGTAATGCCTCGACTTTTTCATTGTTACCTAAACCTTGATAAGCGCGCAGCAGTAAGCTGCCAGAGCGCAAGGTAGGAAACACATCGTAAGGGGTTTGCAGGTAGTCGATGACTTGTTGGTAGTTTTCATTGGCCAATGCATTGCCAGCCAGCACATTCAGCGCTTGCAGGTGCAGCTCATTGTCATAACGTGGGTCATCATAGCGAATTTGAATGATGGCGGTAGCCAATGCCAATCCTTGTTCAGAGCTGCGTTCATTGGCTAGCAATAACTGCGCGTAACTGAGCTGGTAGGAGAGGTTGGTTGGGTCAAGTGCTTGCAGATGATTGAGCAAGGTACGCTTAACGATATAGTCGTCTTTGTCGTCAAGGAGCTGGGCGCGTGCAAACAAGAGCATCTCATTATCAGGATACTTGCGAGCAGCTTTGGTTAGTAGGCGCAGGGCTTCTTCGGACTCATTTTGCTGCCATAAAATATCGGCTTGTAGCACAAAGGTATCTGGCGCAAAGACGTTAAAGTCTTTACGCAATTTTTCTAAAGTAGCAATCGCCGCATCTACATCGCCGTTGAGCAATTCAAAAGCCACTACTTTTCTACGAGCCTCTAATACCAAGTCTTCTTGCATGACACCGTTGAGATAGTATTTGGCTTGGTCAAAGTGCTGCTGACGCTCGGCACTGATACCAAGATAATAATAAGCTTGATCGAGGTAAGCGGGGTTTTTTGCGAGCATGTTGAGTAGCTCATCGGCACTGTTATATTCTTCGATGTCTAAGCTCACCAACGCAGCCAACAGAGTAATCTCGGCATCATCAGCAAAGCGACTATGGGCATCCAGCAATAACTGCCACGCTTCTTGGCTTTGCTTTAAGTCAAGTAAGTAGCGAATCTCGTACAGATAGAGACTTTTACTATCGGGATTACGCAGGCGCGCTTGGCTCACATAATTGACGACGGTTTCAGCCGTGACGATTTTGCGCAGTATGTCTGCCTTTAGCGTAATAAAAGGTACATAGTCAGGCTGACGTTCTAGCGCCCGATTGATATGGACAATGGCAATCTCAGGCTCGTTAAATTGGTAAAGCAACCCTGCTTTCAGTACCGACAATGAGGCATTCTGCTCGCTATCTAGTGGTTGCAAAGCGGCAAGTAATTCACGTTTGTCTTCATCATTGTTTGGATAGATACCGATAAGGATTTCGCTTAAGTCCGCTCTAGGATCATAAAGCAAAATACGATTTAAGGTTTCGCCAGCTAACAGATAATCGTGTGCTCGCAGGGCCAAATGCGCCACATAAAACCAAGCAGGCACGTGATCCGGATTTTGGTCTTGCCATGACTTGGCAAATTGTAACGATTTCTCAACCCTTTCAGTGCGTAAAGAAAGGCTGAGTGCTCTTTCAAATACGGCAGTTGCATCGTCTTTAAACGCTTGCTGCTTATAGATAGTAATCGCTCGTTGTCTATCACCGCGATCTGCTGCAAATTCTGCATCAAGCAGCGCATACAGGCTAGGCTCTTTGAGCTCAGGTTGCCATAAGGTAGTTGGCGCTAATCCATTAATATTGGCGACATTTTCTATTGGTTGTGTATTGGTAGGAGCAATTGCTGGTAGCGTTGAGCGGCTATTATCATTGCCGTCGATGCTGACAGCCTTGTCGTTCTTATCAGCAATGGATAGTTTGGGTACATGGGTTTCGAGCGAGATATCAGGATGACTGGCATGAACGAAAGACGATCCTAAGCATAGGCAAAAGGCCAACGACAAGGTTAGCTTATAACGCTGGCACAGACGTTCGATAACCGCATGCAATAGAGCACGCAGATTAGATTGGTCGTCATGCGCGAGTTGTGATCGAAATAATGACCCAAAAAAAATCATAGATAACCGTATTCGCCCATTGTTCATCTATATCGATAAGACAATTTTATTTTAATCATTTCAAACTAACTATTGGTAACGAGTACCCATGCCTGACATTATAAAAGCAGACTGATGGGATAAACAATAGTGCCCGTGTTACTCCGTTATTAATAGCCGCCGCTCTACCAAATCTTTGCTAACAAAGTAGGATTGGCCGATAACCTGTATCAACGGGGTCTTTCATTGGTTGTGAATCGTAGCCTAAATATTGTGAAAATATAACAAGTTAACGTCAAGTAAGCGAATGATTTTTATCCATTTCTATAAGCACTCGTTAAAACATAGATATTGGTTTTAACAATCGTATCGGTAGTTGATTTGTTACTCATGTGCCCAGATACAAGCAAATAGCTATCATCGATAGCTGAGTGTTAATTAAAGCTAGCAATAATGATATAATAAGCGGCTTTTAGAGTCTTCCTTTCAGCGCTGTCGTCTACAACTGTCTTTTAAAAATAATGAGATAGCGTGGGCTGGCAGGTGAGCGTCATGTTTATGGTCTATCAATAATGAGATTAGTGGTCATTGGGGTCAATCACAAAACTGCACCAGTCGCTCTGAGAGAGCGTTTGGCGCTTGTGGGTGACGATGTGAATATCGCGCTCAAACAATTAGAGGCCTTTACTGATGGCAGTGTGATTGTTTCTACTTGCAATCGTACTGAAATCTATGCACTCGTGCCGCAGTTAGCAGAGCCGCAAGATGTTCCCTCTATGTCTGCTAATGGCGCGGTCGGTGCTCAAACGTCTTCGGCGGCCATTAGTGCTCATATCTTAAAAATTAAAGCGTGGCTTGCTGACTTTAAGCAGTTGTCACTGTCTGAGATTGATCCCTATCTTTATGTGCACCGTGACACTCATGCGCTGACCCATTGGCTTAGGGTCGCCGCAGGGCTTGACTCTATGATATTGGGTGAGCCGCAGATACTCGGTCAAATCAAGCGCTCAGTACAGCTCGCGCAAGAACAAAAAGCCCTGAGTAATCAGCTTGGCTGGATTATTGATCAAGTATTTGCTGCTGCCAAACGCGTACGTAATGAGACCCAAGTGGGTGCTCAAGCAGTATCGCTTAGCTATGCGGCCGCCAAATTGGTGACGCAAATATTCGATGATTTGCCCAGTCGCACATTGCTGGTGGTCGCGGCAGGCGAGATGAACCGTTTGGTTGCTACCCACATTGCTGGGCTTGGTGTAGGTCGCGTGATTATTTGCAACCGCAATCCTGAGCGCGCTGAAGCGCTGGCAGTGGAGCTGCGCCGCGCAGGTCACTTGGTAGAAGTCAGACCTTTGCAAGAGTTACCACAAGTTTTAGCAGAAGCCGATATCGTTAGTAGCTGTAGCGGTAGTATGGATGTGTTGATCGATAAAACCATGACTTTGCGTGCGCTGAAACATCGTCGTTATCAGCCCATGTTGATGATTGACTTAGCCGTACCGCGCGATATTGACTCGACCATTAGTCGTATCGATGATGTTTATCTCTACTCTGTCGATGATTTACAACACGTGATCGCTGGAAATATCGAACAGCGTAGACAAGCGGCAGTTGATGCGGAACTGCTCGTTAGCCAATTAGTCGTTGAGATGGATCGCAGCTTTCAAGTGCGCCAAGTCGGTAAAGACATTCAGCAGTATCGCGCGTATACGCAGGACCAAGTAGATAAACTCCTGCATGAATCCATTGCCAAGCTACAACAGGATAATGCCAGTCCTGAAGATATCATCATTGAGCTGTCACGCCGCCTGACTCAGACGCTAACCCACGCACCATCGAAGCTTATGCGCAAGGCTGCCCGTGAAGGGGATAGTGAGTTGCTAGACTTTGTGGTGTCTGGGCTGCAAGAGGCTCATCGCTGACGTCGATAGTTATTATTGACTGAGCAAAAAAACGTAAGTGGCGCAAACCTTATTATTGCGCAAACATATCGTTGTCAACCTGCATTATCAGTGCTAATATCAAGCTGTTATGAGTATATTAAGCGATGATAATCTTTTGTTATACGCGAGCGGTTATTCTCCAAAACCTTAGTGTATATGTTCTCGCTTGATGCCTATTCATCTCATCAGTTGTTAGTGACCATTATTAGCCTACCACCGCGTAGCCCCTATAGTGGCGCACCTGTTCTGTACGACTTTGTCTAAAATCAATAAAAACACGGCGTGCAAAACACAATCACCAACGGCAATAGCGCTAGGATAAAGTGCTATATCGTCAACCCTGCGTCATGCTCTCGACTATTACCCCATATTAATATTCAGTTAATACTACCCATAGTAGTATCTAGCGGCTATGCAATCTAACGACTATGCTATTGGTCAGCAATGCTATTTGACAGCCAGATTATTTAACAAAAACGTTATTTGACGACCATGTTATCTAATTAGAAGCATTATTTGGCTAAGTTGGCGAACAGTAGATGTCTAGATTGGTTAGCGTTATTAAGGCAGGTTGTTTTAAGAGAGTATCTGGATTTTGCTATAGCCAATGCTTGAGAAAAATTAAACTATCTAACTATAAACTAGGAGCTTCCTATGACTGCATTACGTCAAGATATTGATCCAAACGGCTTATTAGAATACTCAGTGGTCTATACTGACCGCGCCTTAAACCACATGTCAAAAGTCTTTCAACAAGTGATGAATGACTTATCTAGCGACTTAAAATCCGTGTATAACGCCGAAGCAGTGGTCATTGTACCCGGTGCTGGTACTTATGGAATGGAAGCCGTTGCGCGCCAATTGGCCAATGATGAAGATTGTCTCATTATTCGTAACGGTTGGTTTAGCTATCGCTGGACGCAAATTTTAGAAAAAGGCAAAATCGCCAAGTCGTCTACGGTATTGACGGCACATCGTGAAGAGGGTGAGTCACCAAAACCATTTGCCCCCGTTGATATCGAAGAAGCCGTTGCTAAAATTAAAGCAGAGAAACCAGCAGTGGTCTTTGCGCCGCACGTCGAAACCTCATCGGGTATTATTTTATCATCAGACTATCTCAAAGCGCTAAGCGCGGCTGTACATAGCGTTGGCGGTTTATTGGTCATTGATTGTATCGCTTCAGGTTGTGTGTGGTTGGACATGAAAGACTTGGGTATTGATGTTCTCATCAGCGCCCCGCAAAAAGGGTGGAGCAGCACTCCGTGTGCAGGCTTAGTCATGCTAAGCGCTGCGGCAATCGAAAAAGTAGACAATACAGAATCAGATAGCTTTAGCTTAGACTTAAAGCAGTGGTTAAATGTCATGCGTGCCTATGAAAACGGCGGTCACGCTTATCATGCCACCATGCCAACTGATAGCTTACGTCAATTCCGCGATACTATTTTAGAGTCAAAAGAGATTGGCTTTGATAAATTGCGTGATGCGCAGTGGCAATTGGGCAACCGTATTCGCGAAGTATTAGCCGCTAAAGGCATTGAAAGCGTTGCGGCAAAAGGTTTTGAAGCGCCAGGCGTCGTGGTTGCTTACACCGATCGCGATGATATGCATAAAGGCAGTGCGTTTGCCGAAACAGGCATGCAAATCGCTGCTGGTGTACCGCTAAAAGTTGGTGAGCCGGATAACTTTAAAACGTTCCGCTTAGGTTTATTTGGTCTAGATAAATTGACCGATGTAGACGGAGCGGTACAGCGTTTTGAAACTGCACTTGATGAAGTATTGGCGAAATAATATCTTTATCTCGTAAGATGTTCTTTAAGTAAAAAGAATACTGAGCCCTTGTAACGAGGGTTCAGTATTTTTTTACCTATTTATTATATTTTATAATATAATGTATTTATATAAAACGACATTCAAAACTGTTTTGATAAAAATTGGCTTAGGTAAATATTATGAGTATACAAATAGATTGGCAGGCCTTTACGCCAATTTCCTTGGTAGGCGGTCTGATGCTAGGCGTTGCAACGGTCATCTTGCTATTGGGCATTGGTCGTATTGCGGGTATTAGTGGTATTTTCTCAAGTCTTCTTAAACCCAAGCGCGTCGAGATGTGGCAGGTGTTATTCATACTTGGTCTTGTTATCTCGCCATTACTTTATGGTCTGGTAAAACCGTTGCCCGATATAGAGATTAGTAGCTCTTTGCCACTGCTTATTGGGGCAGGATTACTGGTTGGTTTTGGGACACGTTTGGGTTCAGGTTGCACCAGTGGACATGGTATCTGCGGTAATGCGCGACTGTCACCACGATCGATGGCGGCGACGGTGACCTTTATGTTATTTGGTATTGTGACCGTTTACATTGGTCGTCATGCCTTGGGTTTGATTTAAAAATCACGTAGACAGTACGTTGCGAAGATAGATTTTAGTACTATTATGAAAAAATAAAGACAGCGAGAAAAAACATGCTAAAAAATATAATTGGATTACTGGCAGGGTTATTATTTGGCTTTGGACTGCTGATATCAGGCATGACCGATCCTGTTAAAGTACAAGGCTTTTTGGACGTCTTTGGTGCATGGGATATTTCTCTGGCACTGGTAATGGGCGGCGGTCTAATGGTGGCGATAGTCGGTGTACAATTGGCTAAGCATCAAAAGACCAGCTGGATTGGGTCATCAATTGAGATGCCAACCAAAACTACTATTAATAAAAAACTACTGATTGGCGCGATGCTATTCGGTATCGGTTGGGGCTTAGTTGGTATTTGCCCGGGTCCCGGTATTGTGCTGCTTGGTACAGGACAGTGGCAGGCTTATGTCTTTATCCCAGCGATGATAGTCGGGATGTTGGTGTATCAGTGGCTAGAACCTAAGCTTAATTGATATTGGCTTTACGAATGGCAGATGCAAAAAAACAAGCATTGCAATAAAAGAAAGGGTCAGCCTAAATGTATTAGACTGACCCTTTTTTTATCAATGATGCTTCATTAATATTAACGATACTTCCGTATTATTAAGGCTTGATGATAAAGTCTTACTTGGCACTAGCCGTTACTTTTGGCGTCTCATGTGCCAATGACTTGGCCGCTTGTCGGAGCTCAAATTTCTGCACTTTACCGGTGCTGGTCTTTGGAATTTCAGCAAAGATAATATATTTGGGCACTTTAAAACCCGCCAAATGCTGCTTGCAATGTTCCATCACATGGTCGCGCTGCAAGGTGCTGCCTTCATGAATCTCGATAAAGGCGACGGGCACTTCGCCCCATTTATCGTGCGGCGCGGCGACGACCGCACAGCTTTGGATTTCTGGCATTTTATATAAGACGTTCTCGACTTCGATACTAGAGATGTTTTCGCCACCTGAGATGATGATATCTTTGAGCCTGTCCATGATTTTGATATAGCCGTCAGGGTATTTAATGCCCAAATCACCAGTACGGAACCAACCGTCAGCAAAGGCTTCTTCGGTCGCTTTACGGCTTTTTAGATAACCTTTCATCACCATGTTACCGCGTAGTGCCAGCTCGCCCATTTCTTCGCCATTCGCGGCAACCGGCTCCGTGGTGCCTTGTTTAAATAGCTCAAAGCCAGTCATTAAATGTGACGTTACGCCCTGACGTGATTTCTTTTGCGCACGAGTAGCGACATCCAGTTCATCCCATTCTGCTTGTTCCGCGCAGACGGTGACTGGACCATAGACTTCGGTAAGACCGTAAACGTGCGAGATATGAAAGCCCATGGCTTCCATGGCAGCGAGCATGGTTTCAGACGGCGGCGCACCAGCGACCCAGCCTTTGACTTCATGATTGATGGCGTCTTTATATTCAGCTTTGCCGCCAGCAATCATATCGTGCACCACAGGCGCTGAGCAATAATGCGTAACTTTATATTTGGCAATCAGCTGCAAAATCAAATCAGCGTCAATCTTGCGCAAGCAGACATTGACGCCCGCACGTTCGGCAATCGTCCACGGAAAGCACCAACCATTACAGTGAAATAATGGTAGCGTCCATAGATACATCGGGTGCTTGGGCATATCCCAATCTAAAATATTGGAGACAGCGTTGAGTGTCGCGCCGCGATGATGATAGACCACGCCTTTTGGCTTGCCAGTGGTGCCAGAGGTATAGTTGAGGGCGATAGCATCCCATTCATCGAGTGGCTTTTCCCAATTATCCAAACTGTCTGAGCTGGCGATTAATGCTTCGTAGCTCATTTGCCCAAAACGTTCAATATCGAGCGCTTTATCTGTCGCATGAATCACGATGAGATTGGGAAAGGCTTCATCGATAATCTCGGCATGTTCAGCAAACTCGCTGTCTAGAATCAACACTTTGGCTTCTGAGTGTTGCAGACAAAAGGTAAGGGCGTTGATGTCGAGGCGGGTGTTCAGTGTACAAAGTACGCCACCTGACATCGGTACACCAAAAGCGCACTCGATCATCGCTGGGGTGTTTGGTATCATGACTGCAACTGTGTCGTTTTTATCAATGCCTAATTTGCGTAGACCATCCGCCAATTGACGACAACGGTCATAAGTCTGTTGCCACGTTTGCATGAGGTTATTGTGTTCTAAATCGTCATAAATGATGGCAGTTTTATCGGGATAGACCTGAGCACTACGGATAATAAAGTCGATAGGGGTAAGCGGTTGATGGTTGGCAGCATTTTTGCCGAGACCTGTGTGGAAGTCTGTCATGGGGATAGTCCTTTATCTTGCTGTTATAATTCGGTGAATACGCTACAAACCTGCTATAAAGTTGGCTTCGTTATTTATCACTGCTTGCTAAGCTATTAATATTTTTGCTGACCTTCCTTGTAGCAACTCGCCGATAGGTGACTCACGGTAAATATTTGTTCGTCCATTATAGACAATGCTCTGTGAAAAGCGAGTATGTTTTTAGCGCTTGCTTATATTGAATCACATGATCAATTAGCCTAATTCACATAGTGTTCACTCATCAGTCGCTTGTCTGCATAGCTGATGATAATGGCGGTGTGTTACGATACCAGTGATGTTAAATCCTATCGCTTAACTATTTCTAAAAGCCTCATTTTTAAAAATCTTAACTTTTAAAAAGCCCGGCCAGCTTTAATAAGCATTTCCACAAACCATTCATAAGGAAAATGATATGTCCGCCAGCCGCACTGCAAATACCATCGAGACTGCTAGCACCAATGAACACTACCCACATTTATTTGAGCCGCTAGATTTAGGCTTTACCACGCTTAAAAACCGTATGGTCATGGGCTCAATGCACACAGGGCTTGAAGACCGTTTTTATAATTACGGCAAACTAGCGGCGTATTTTGCTGAACGTGCCAAAGGCGGCGTGGCGATGATGATTACGGGCGGTATTTCGCCCAATCGCGAAGGGTGGTTACTCCCTGCTGGCGGTACCATGAATAGCAAAGTGGACGTGATTAACCATCAACGCGTGACCCGTGCGGCGCATAAATATGACAGCAAAATTATCATGCAAATTTTGCACAGCGGTCGTTACGGCTATCATCCATTTGTCGTCTCTTCTAGTCCAATAAAATCACCAATCTCACCCTTTAAGCCGCGTAAGATGAGTATTAAAAACATCGAACAAACGGTAAAAGATTATGCCCGTTCGGCCAAACTTGCCAAGCAAGCTGGTTATGACGGTGTGGAAATCATGGGCTCAGAAGGATATTTGCTCAATCAGTTTTTATCGCGTCATGTGAATCAACGTACCGACGAATACGGCGGTGATATTCAAGGGCGTATGAAGCTGGCGGTCGATGTCGTCAAAGCCGTACGTGAAGCTGCTGGTGAAGATTTCATTATCTTATTCCGCTTGTCAGTGATTGATCTGGTCAAAGACGGTAATGTGATGGATGAAGTTATCACCGTTGCCAAAGCGCTAGAAGAAGCGGGCGTGACCATCATGAATACCGGTATCGGCTGGCATGAAGCGCGTGTACCGACGATTGTCACCAGCGTACCGCGTGCCGCTTTTGTAGATTTCACTGCTGAAATTAAAAAGCATATCAATATCCCAATGATGGCGGCCAACCGTATCAATATGCCAGAAACTGCTGAAGAGATCGTCGCCAGTGGTCAGGCGGATATGATTCAAATGGCGCGTCCATTTTTAGCCGATGCGCATTGGGTCAATAAAGCCAAAGATGGTCAAGCCGATCGCATTAATACCTGTATCGCTTGTAATCAAGCCTGCCTCGACCATACGTTCGAAAACAAACGCTCGACTTGTCTGGTCAATCCACAAGCCTGCTATGAGACAGAACTGGTTTATAAGAAAACCAAAAAACCTAAAAAAGTCGCCATCATCGGTGGCGGTGTTGCTGGTATGTCAGCGGCGCACGTTGCTGCCTTGCGTGGTCATGAGGTAACCTTGTTTGAAGCAAAAGATATCTTAGGCGGTCAGTTTAACTACGCCAAAGTTATCCCTGGTAAAGAAGAGTTCTTTGAGACCATTCGCTATTATATTAATGAGCTTGAGCATTTAGGTGTTGAGATTAAACTCAATACCAAAGTCGATAAAACCATGCTTGAGAAAGCCAAATTCCATCATGTCATCGTCGCAACTGGTGTTGTCCCTAGAAGCCTAGCTGGCAAACTGGAAGGCGCGGATTTGCCACAAGTGATGAGCTATGCGGAATTACTCTCTGGTGAAAAATCCGTTGGTGATACGGTTGCCGTCATTGGTGCTGGCGGTATTGGCTTTGACGTCAGTGAATATCTGACCGCCAAACATGGTCAGCCGCTTGATGAGCTAGGCCCTGAATTACTAAAAGATCCAAGCTATCGTCCAAAAGCGCAGTCTATCGAGGAGTGGCGTGAAGAGTGGGGTGTGACTAATGATACCAACTATCAAACTGATGGTGGACTGATTAAGCCTGAAGCCATCAAACCTATCCGCCAAGTGTACTTGATGCAGCGTACTAAAGGTCGCTTGGGCAGTGGTCTCAATAAAACCTCGGGCTGGGTACATCGTGCCCATGTCAAATCACACGGTGTCATCCAAGTATCAGGTGCTCAGTACGATAAGATCACTAATGAAGGCATTTGGATCACTAATAACCAAGGTCAAAGCCAGTTGCTACGTGTCGATAGCGTCGTGGTCTGTGCTGGTCAAGAGTCAGTGGTTGAGCTGATGCCAAATGTTGGTGATGCGCCTGACGCACAATACCATCTAATTGGTGGTGCTAAGCTGGCGGCTGAGCTAGATGCTAAACGTGCGATTCGTGATGGGGCTGAGGTTGCGGCTGCGATTTAGGGTTTAGTTCAGAAGTAATGAGAGCGGCAAGATAGATTATCTTGCCGCTTTTTTTGTTAGATAATATAGACTTGCTCAGTGTATATATGATCGTAAAAAGCTATAAGTATCTTTAAATTACTATTTGGATAAAGGCTAAGAGGTATGAGAAAGGAACACTTTCAATTTGGTGACGTAAATTTTAAATGGGGTGATAAGTTATCTGATATAAAAGCTTAGCTTCCTGAAAAAGATACGGTAACGCATTCTTATGAAGAAAGCTATATGCCTGAAACAGTCACTATAAAACTGTCTGAAATGTGGTCTCTTAAAGTTGCTTACTGTCATTTTAGTGCAGCAGATGATGACCGATTGATAGATTCAATATGGATCAACATCCTAACACAACTATTTAATAGACAACCAGTGATTAAAAAGCTAATAGCATATTTAGGATCAGAGTCAAACTACTCCTCCGATAGCCATTACTGTAGTGGCAACGTAGTAGAACACTGTGAATGGATATTTGATAATTGTGTCATTGGCGTTAGCATGTATGGCGGCGTACGAGAGGAAGACGACGAAGGAATTATTGGCTGTTTATCTATATCATTAAGTGATGTAGAGCTTTTAGATTCATTGTATTCAAAGCCTATACGTGATGTAGAGTATAAAATGGCTGACGAGGTTGATATCAGCACTATCCAATCTTTTCAGGCACAGCAAGCACAGAGTATGCGACGGTCAAGGGAAAGAGAAGAGTTTCCGAACCATCCTGCGGCTTTCGTTATCCGAGCATTTGATGGGCTGCACAAAGACATACTTTTTCAAACCCCATTACTTGTTAGCTCAATCATAACTGAATCTGAAGTTTGCACGTGGCAATCTATCTATGACAGGAGATTATTATTTATCGAACTATTGGCAAACTGTAAAACTAGAGAATGATATTTCATCTAAGTGGACTAATCTATTACCCACTAAGTCTTTTGGTGTCTGCTATGTTTCGATAGGAGGTCTGCTAATTATTGACGAAGATAGTAGACCTGAGACAAAAGTATTTGTTGAGCATATTGAAAAAATAATTAAGTCTAAGATAGCGTATCACGAAACATATAACTGTTAGGTTACCTAAGTTAATATCTGGCTCATCATTATCATTGGCTCATGTTTTCAATATCGCCTAACGTAAGACCAGTTTCCTGTGTGCTATAAATAACGATACCTTCATCGTCAATTTTACCATTCATGACCAATCTACCAATGCGATTACTGGCTTCTTGATTGCCTTGATCGGCCGCTTTTTTGTACCATTCAAAAGCTGTGTCATAGTCTTGAGGGACGCCATAGCCGTTTTCGTAGAGACCACCGATATTAAGTTGTGCTAAATCCAGATCTTGAGCCGCAGCTTTTCTGTACCAATCCAATGCTTTGGTATAGCTTTGCGTCACGCCGTAGCCGTTTTCATAAAGATTGCCAATATTGTTTTGAGCATCAAAAGATCCATTATCAGCAGCTAATACATACCACTCCATTGCTTTTTGGTAATCTTGCTCAACACCACTACCTTCATAATACATAATGCCTATACGATATTGAGCATCAGAATCTCCTTGGTTAGCAGCTTGCTTAACCCATTCAAATGCTTTTTGATAATTTTGATCTACGCCCAAACCTTCATAATACATAATACCTAGATAATGTTTAGCAGGTGCGTAGCCTTGATCGGCAGCTTTTTGAAATAATTCAAAAGCTTTGTCATCATCTTCAGGGACTGAGTCACCTTCATAGTAGGCTAGCCCGAGTTTATATATTTCAGCAGAAGTATTTTGATTGGATGATATCTGTATGTTTGATGATTCCGCTGAGCAAGCAGAAGCTATAAAGCCACTAGATAATACCGTGGCCAGTAATAAAGGCTGAATTAAAGAGGTGATTTTTCTGTGATACATTAATATTCCTTTTGATAACTCATTATGTTATCTATTTCTGTATTTAATTTTTAATATAGCAGTTTTAAATTTTTTATCACCCGAAGTACTATTTTTTACTTATTTAAATTGTAGCAAGGAAGATTGTAATCGTATTTAAGTTCTACCAAAGTACGAGCTTTAAATAAATCAATAAGATAATCATTTTGCATATCGGTCATATACATAAAAATGGTAGCTTTATCCTTACATAGAATACGGGCACGTTTGGCTGTTTTATCAGATCTACTTGAGGTATTAGCTATATAATCGTTTTTGTCAATTTTATCAGTCATATCTACCCAGCCTTCTTTGAGAAGAAAGCCATGTAAATTTAATAGTCTATTCTTGTCAAATTCGGGGCTTGCATATCTGGATGTGTACCACACATCCTTATTAGAATGACTATGATCGCTTACTTTGAAGTTCATAAACTTAGCAATATTATCAAGTTCGGATATAAGCCAGCTTTCCTTTTTAATTAATTCTTGTTGATATATTTCACGCTTCTCATTTGGTTCTAAGTCTACAGTCCATATAAATAAAATAATAACGAAAGCAATAAGTGAAATATCAGATAACTTATATTCTTTACCTCTTATTTTCACTGATCAGTTTCCTGCGTAAACTACACTTTAATATTAGCAATTGGTTGTTTCGTTTCCTTATCAATCAATTGACTTCCAGTTTTAGGAGTTAGGTAAGCTATTCTTCGTTGGAAACCTTCTATTAAAGTAAGTAATAGGCACAGACTTAGTAAATGGAAGATTCTCAAAATGTTTAATTTCCAAGCAACTTATCCAAAGTAATATTCTTATGTTTTTTGCATTAGGTCTAAACAGTCAAAAGACATCATAGACTCCATACCGGCTTTTCTCGATAGCTGTTGGCTTTCTTCTAGTATTTCCTTGTAAAGAGGCTGATAAGATATACTTAACTTGTACATGTCTTCGTACCCACCTACTAATTCATATTTTTCTAAGCCGAAGTTGTGATATTTTTCTAGGAAAATATTTCCAACACACAGTGCATCAACAGTTAAAGGGTTTAAGTATTCATCGGGGTTGTTAGTGTTTTTTGCCCAATCTATTTCATATAAATGCGTAAGGCTATCTAGAGCCATCAAGGTAGTAAGTAAACTACTATAAACTTGATTGGCTACTTCGTTTGCAGAGTCTGTATCGACTACCATGTATAGACTTTTATCACTTCCTATGGTCGAATACAAAGTACTTATACTGCCGTCATGCTGGCAATTAATATCATTCCCAGATACTGTACTAGTACATGCAAACAACATAGTAAGAAGAGATAATACAATTAATTTTTTTTTCATGAATACCTCAGCTGTTATTCATCCATAAGTTATTTTTTTTCATAAACTCAATTTCTTTAATTCTGTTGATAGGTTTAAATCCTTTTCTGCTTCTTTTTAGTTTAATTGTTTCACTGTGATATTCTCTTTTGAAAATTAGATGGAATAGCTGTTCATTTAAAAGTGAGGGTCCTTTATTATTCATAATAATAATTGCATCTTCTATAACTTTAGTATTACTCATTGATTTTACCGCAAAGCTACGAATACTATTCGTTCCCATTAAACTAAGCTTTGGCGTTCCAAAAGTTAATGAAGCGGTTTGTAACAGACTGATAGCTACTGCTGCTCGATTGAGACAAGCTTTCATAACAAAATTATTAAACTCTATATATAGGAGTGTATGGTGAGCATGCATACGAGCTTCATCAAGCCAAAATCCATCAGAATAACGTGATTGGTCTTTTGAAAGAGAAAAAACTATTGCTAAGTTGTATTCAAGTTTTGAAACGCCTTCAAGAAAGTCCCACTGATAATTATTCATACCAAATGTGTAAGGCTCAACCACTGCTACATTATGTTTTTTTATAAATGTATTACACAATATTCCCTTATCTAGACAAACCTTCGTAGGCTGTCCTCTTGTAATGTCAGTAGTAGTTACAATATTATTACTCATAAAATAACTCCATTATATATAGTCTTTAATGATATCCCCAAAATCTTTAAAATTTGGGTACTCGATATTCACTACTTCTTTATTGCTATTAGTAAACTCTACTGTATAACCGTAAGAGTCAGTTAAACCCTCTTCAACTGAACCATCTTTAAAAATCAAGGTGTATTTCAAGCCAGCTAAAGGCTCCTGGGTATTCTCATTTAGAAGCTGAATTTTAGTTGGAGTTAACTCATCTTTTATTGTTTCGATGAACGAATTACTCATATCCGACTTCGGAAACTGCAAAGGCGCTGCCTGCGCAATACTGCCTACATCAAAACCTGACTCCGCAAACGACTGCTGACTAGCAATCAGCTTAGCACCGCAGCTGGTGACATCGCCGCCACGTGCGATGGGTGCGCCATCAACGATAAAGGATGCATCACCACTAACAATAGTGGCCACCTTTTTGCATTTTTTACAGATGACTTTATCGCCTTTACGCGCGACAGGAATGCCGTTATGAGTGGTGTGCGCTGAGCCGGAGATGACCGTCCCACCGTGAGAGGTCTTTGCGCCGACGGTGATATAGGCTGCCATAGTGCTACCTTGCTTAAACGTTTAAAGTTTGGATTGTTATAGCGATTCTATTATTTGCATCACATTATAGATGGCTAAAGCGTAAAATATCAAACTTAAGTTTGTCTAAGGGTGTGACCTAGACAGCAAGCCTAATCTGTACAAAGTATAAAGGCGATTGAAATATTGACGTCAATAAGAAATTGAGACTCTTTACTAATTATCAATAACAAGCAAAAATCTAACCTTCCATCTCACTAGTCAGCCATTTAGACACATCATCAATTTGTACTGCCAACTCAGGATGCGCTTTGCCTAATTCATCGAGCTTGGTTTTAATATCGCTTTTATTATATTTAACGTTAGTCAGTGTGTTTTTTAACAGGTCAATCAATTCAACGTTTAGCGCATCAGAGAAGATAACCACATCGCGTATTACTGCTTGCTTTACATCAAGGTGCAAATCAATAATGCCCCAATCAAAGCGTGTCTCAATATGATGGGTAAATTCAGGCGTCTTGCCAAAGCGCCAATCCCAATCTGCCATTTGCTGATAGTATTTATTGAGCGTTGGCTGCTTGGCAAGACTGGCTTCATCCAACTCTTCTACGGGCGTAGTGTCGCCATAATCTTTGTCGCGATAGTATTCGCAAAATGCCTCGATAATCGCATCAGATAAAGTTTCGTGATTAATCGACTCGTTAAATTCTACTAAGTTTGCCACTCGAGCGCGGACGGATTTAATACCTTTGGCTTTTAGTTTTAGCGGATGTGGATTCAGATAATCGCCCAGCTTTTGCATATTGGCATTGACCAATAATGTCCCGTGATGAAAGCTACGATCCGCCGCATGTTTAAAAGCGCTACCTGATATTTTCTTATCGCCGACTTGCATGTCGTTACGACCAGATAAGTCCGCGTCTATGCCCAGTTTTTTTAGCGCATTGATGATAATGGTAAAGTTCGCTTCTTGGTCGTAGTCGTCTTTGGGCGACAAAAAGGTAAAGTTGGTATTGCCTAAATCATGAAACACCGCACCACCGCCACTCTGACGCCGCGCCAAAAACACGTCGTCGGCTTCCATCTTATCAATTTTGCATTCTACCCATGGGTTTTGCGAGCGCCCGATGACCACAGTCTCGCTATTGCGCCATAAGAACAGTGTGTGCGAGTCGGGATTGAGCGTATTAAATATCCAATCCTCGGTCGCGAGGTTAAACCAAGGGTTGGTGACGGCAGATTTTAAGATGCGCAGTTTCATTGGGTGTCCTTTTTATTAAATGGTTTTTCTAGACTATGTTTTATCAATAGATACTGTCATTGTTGCTGATGCAAGGTTGGAATTCAATGGGGACGGGTAGGGAGTTTTGGGGTGTGAGGATAGGGCGAAGTATTTTTATTGAGGTTTGGACGAGGGTTTATAGATTTTCGAGGAATGGTTGTTTTTGGAGCCAATCCTGCTATCCGCTTGTATCTAACTTGTCGATGGCGTGCGGACTAGTTTGTTTGGTGGCGTTCCAACATTCGAGCGACCGCCCCCAGCCATAGTCCGCATCGCCATCGTCTGCGTTAGGATACCGCTACTATCAGGGCTAAACCGCTCCTCAAATTGACTATTGATATCTTAAAGCTTCACTTACTCCTATGTTATTATTAGGACTAAACTTAAGTAAATAAAAAATTATTTCGCTGAGTAAAGTGTTGAATGGTTTTAACGGAGAATGGCGATGAATATTGAGCTAGCCCAGCTAATGGTTGAATTAGATCAGTCAGATGAAAAGCTTACCGAGTCATCCATTGCAACAAAGATTAATGAAGTTACACACGAAGATTCAAGTTCGGAGTCTATTGCAGAGAGGATTGCATTTGGATTTTGTGAGGACTATCAGCATAAACAGAGTGGTTGGGGCACTTACTTTGGTCCTATGATGGTATGGTTTGGAGATGATGGTAAGGCTTATGAAAGTCCTAGCATTTCTTCGATTACTGAAGAAGTTTTGGAACACTGGATAAGTAGATCAAAAAGTACCTCTAACCCAATATTAAAAGCACGTTATTGTGGTCTTATATGGGATTTTTCTAAACCTGCCATTAACAAAAAACCTGAATATACTATTGCCGTTGATTATATAAACGCGCTTCTTGAGATAATAGATAAAGATCTTTGTAAGCATCCGACTGACGCTATTAAAAAAATTATTAGAGCTTACAAGGTTGCAGTTGGCTTTAACAATAGCGATCTCATAGAAAGGTGTATTGAAAGTGCTATTAACCTTGAAGATCGTATAGCGGAGGACAGTAGAGCGGGACTTTGGGGGTTTTGCTTCGATCTTTTTGTTTTAGGTAAGAGCAAGTATCTATCTGAGGATCAAAGAGAAAAATTGATAGAAGATCTTGAGCAGCGATTAACTCGGCTTTCTAAAGATAGCTCTCCATGGGGATGTGAGTCAGCAGGCGTTCGTTTAGCAGATTATTATAGAGTTAAAGGAAACAAAGAAGAAGCAACTCGAGTAATAAAGGTAGTTGGTAAAAGTTTCGAGGATGCGTGCGATGACGTGGCACCTATACAAGCTTCTTCATGGTTGCAACATGTGCACAATATATATGTTAGCTGAACCGCCCCGGGATTGTCGGAGACTCAACATTCTGAGAGAATACGACAATGAAAAAACAAACCTACACTCCTGAGATTAAAGAACGCGCCGTTCGCATGCTGATAGAAGCGTTGGGCGACTATC
>CAJHAA010000020.1 GCA_904846265.1 Psychrobacter immobilis
TGATCTAAACCCTATCGAGAAAAAGTGGGCACAGGCTAAGTTTCTACGCCAAGGGTGGATGGAGAATAATTTACCAAAACTGTTTCAGGATATGGGCTGTATCTCTTTTATTATAGACTGACTATATCATGGCTAGCATGGCGAAAAATTAAATAGTGGCAAGGGTTAGGCAACTATCATAGCCAAAAAAGTGTTTACAATATGCTGCTGTGTGGTTTAAGCAAGTAGATTACAAAAATAAAGATGGGTTAAAAATATATCAAAATAAAAATGATAAGGTGGCAGAGAGAGATGGTTTTTAAGAGTCAGTTATTAACAGATGATAGAAACAAAAATGGTCATGCAACGGTTGAAACGCCATCTGGGCTAAGTCGTCGGCAGTTTTTGCGTCGAGTAGGTGTCAGTGCGGGTACTGCGGCATTGGCGACGCAAGGTGTTTCTCAGGTATTTGCCGCCAGCCCTATCGACCCTAATAATAGTCCGCAGCTCACCAAGGATGATCTGCCGTCTGCGCTTATGGATGATGGCTCATTACCACAAACGTCATTAACGCAGACCAGCTGTATCACGCCTACGATTGAGACGCGGCTGTTTGCCAGCTCCAATGTTCGGGGTAGTGACGAACGTAATGAATTAGCATTGGAGCGTATGGCCTGTGCGGGTTTTAAAGTCAATAATCCTACGATTACTAAGCGGCAGTACCTGCGTTTTGCTGGTACGGATTCTCAGCGAGCGAGTGACCTACAAAACATCGCGACAGGTGCTATCGCAGCACCTAAATTATTGCTTGGTGTGCGCGGTGGTTACGGTGCCATGCGCATATTGCCGATGGTTGATTGGTCGACGCTAGGACGTATTATGAAGGAGCGCGGCACGATACTCGCAGGTTTCAGTGATGTGACCGCTATTCAGTGCGCGCTATTGGCAAAGGGTGATATGAGTTCGCTTGCGGCACCGATGCTTTATAGTGAATTTGGCAAGACCAAACCCGATGAGATCAGCTGTCGACAGTTTGTGGAAGCGCTTACCAACCCTAATCTAGTTATTAATGTATCAAATGCTACCTTAACCAGTCCAAATTTACCGAGTATTTTGACAAGTACTGAGCCAAAAAATATAACGGGCACAATTTGGGGCGGCAATCTAAGCGTGGTATCAGCGCTGGCAGGTAGTGAGTATTTGCCGCGTATTGATGGCGGCATTGTATTCTTAGAAGACGTGGGCGAGCAGGCCTATCGTATTGAGCGCATGCTATATGACTTGTATCTCGCCGGTGTATTTAAGAATCAACAGGCGATTGTATTCGGGGCGTTGTCTGGTACAGGCGAGGACAGTTATGACAAGCGTTATGATGTCGCGACAGTCATTCGCCAGCTGCATAAATTGACCGGATTACCCATTTATAGTGGCATGCGCTTTGGTCACATTGGACAAAAACACAGCTTTCCACTCGGAGCAACTAGTCAGCTAACGGCTAATACCGATGGTGGGTATCAGCTAGTATTTACCGATTACCCAACCATTAAAGCTGATGCTATCCAAGTAGAAGGATTATGGCAGAATGCTTAAGCGCTAATCTCTAACTACTATGCACTGCCATGACTAAATCGCTAACCGCGAAAACTTATCTTGATATTCTTTCGGGGTTAGCTCTGTTGCACGTTTGAATAGACGCGTGAACGAAGAGATATCATCATAGCCAACTTGCTCGGCAAGCGATTTTATGGTCACATCTCCTAACTCTAGTAGGCGTTTTGCCTGCTCAATTCTGACGGCTTGAATATACTCAATCGGGCGCATAGCAACAGCAGACTGAAAGCGTCTGTTCAGCGTCCGCGGGGTGATATTGACCATGGCAGCCAATCCGCTCACCTGAATAGTCTGATAAAAATTTTCCTCAATAAACTCTTGTACCTGCTTGATCAGTTGGTCTGAATGCGGTTTATGCAAGGTCACATTAGTATAGCTGTTCTGACTGCCTCTCTTGCTATCGATAATTTGAGTTTTGGCCACTTGTGTAGAAATCTCATGTCCACAATAGCGCTCTATCAATAACAGTCCTAAGTCAAAAAATGCACTACCACCCGCCGCACAAAATATATTACCCGATTGGCTCTCTGACTTGCTCTTTGAATGAGTGACAAACTGGTTCTCCTGTAAATCAACGAGTGGAAAATCTGCCTTGAATTTACTGGCGTAACCCCAGTGCGTGGTGGCGACTCTATTATCTAATAATCCTGCCTTTGCCAAAAAGAAAGCACCGCTACAGTTGCTGGCTATATCTGACTTGGTATCCGCCAACCGCGTTAGATGGGGTATCAAATCTGCATTTTGGCTCAGTGCCTTATCGATTGAATCACCAATCGTCGGAATCAATAGCAAGTCGCATTCCGCCACGTCCTGAATATCGCAATGTGCTTGCATGATTAAGCGGTTGCTACATCTGATATCTACGCCACCAACGCTTGCTATCTGCACATTGAACCGTGGCTCTACTGGCTCATCTAAAAATCGTTGCCAACTGACACCCGTAAATGAAAACAAGTCTAACGCACCTGTCAATGCACTGCCGAGCACACCATCGAATCCGATAATAATGACTTTAAAGGGTTTGAAATAAGGCATAGATGTTTATTTTCCTTTTACGTCGTTGACCAAAAATACCGATTTTTTATCTGAATTTTCTGAATACAAGTACTATTTATGTCGTATTTGACCATAATTATGTCATAAATGACAATACGGTAAGACGTTAAATTAGATTAATATCGATTGATAACCAAATTTAATCAGTTAACGAGAATACTATGGCAGCAGATACGCTAATCAATGACTTTGAGTTACCGTTCCAATTATATGATGTATTGGGCACTGAAAATTTAACCGAGCATGCTAAGTTTGCAGAGCATAGCCGCGAAACGTTTGACGCAGTACTGGATACGGCCAATAAAATTGCGACTCAGCTGTTTTTGCCGCATAACCATGTAGCAGACAAGAACGAGCCACAGTTTGATGGCAAAAAAGTCAGCATGATAAGCGATGTAAAAGTTGCTTTTGATGCGTTCCGCGAGTCAGGGTTCATCGCAGGTCGCTATAGTTTTGAAGACGGCGGTATGCAGCTGCCTGAAACGGTAATGACAGCCGTGGCAGGTTATTTTATGGCCGCCAATCCTTCAACCACTGCGTATCCATTTTTGACCACTGCAGCAATCAATGTGATCTCACACTTTGCCAGTGATGAAATTAAAACTGCCTTTATGCCGCGAATGCTGACAGGTGAGTTCACCGGAACCATGGCATTAACAGAGCCGCATGCAGGTTCCTCACTTGCAGATATCAAAACCACTGCGGTAAAACAAGACGATGGTTCTTATCGCGTCAAAGGCAGCAAAATTTATATCTCAGGCGGCGATCACGAACTGTCTGATAATATCGTCCATCTCGTATTGGCCAAAGTGCCAGGTGGTCCGGGTGGCGTCAAAGGCATTTCTTTATTTGCGGTACCCAAGTATCGCTTAAACGATGACTTATCTGTTGGCGAGCGCAACGATGTACATTTGACCGGACTGATTCATAAGCTTGGTTATAGAGGCGCGACCTCTACAGCATTGAGCTTTGGGGATGAAGGCGCATGCCATGGTTATCTGATCGGTGAAGAGCATTTTGGCCTGCGCTATATGTTCAAAATGATGAATGAGGCGCGTATCGCTGTCGGTTTTGGCGCATCGATGGTTGGCTATCGTGGCTATCAGTATTCATTAGATTACGCCAAAGACAGAACGCAAGGCAGAATTGCCCCGAACAATAAACCTGAAGATGCGGCAACTGCCATCATCAATCATGGTGACGTAAAGCGCATGTTATTGGCGCAAAAAGCCTACTCTGAAGGCGGCATTTCATTATGTCTATATGGCTCAAACTTGATTGACCGTATCAACACTTGTGAAGACGAAACGTTAAAAAATGAGCTAACAGAATTACTAGACTTGCTAACCCCAGTACTTAAAGCATGGCCATCTGAGTATGGGCCAAAAGCCAATGATTTGGGTATTCAAGTATTGGGCGGTGCAGGTTATACACGTGAGTATCAGGCTGAGCAGTTCTGGCGTGACAATCGACTGAATCCTATTCATGAAGGCACAAATGGTGTGCAGGCATTGGATTTGTCATTTCGTAAGTTATGGCAAAAAGGTGGTCTGGGTATTCAAATCCTCAAACGTGAAATCACACAAGATTTGGAAAGCATCACTACACCTGAGAGCGCTCAATTGGCGGGTAAACTGATGCCTTATATGGGTCAGCTACATGAAGTATTAGTTCATTTAAGCAAAGTATTACAGACAGAGGAAGCATTAACGCTAACAGGTAATGCTCAAGCACTGATGAATATTTTTGCCTCAATTGTACTGAGCTGGATTTGGATTCGTCAAGCGAGTAAAGCTGAGCAGCTATTAAGCACGACGCAAGATGCTGAGCAACAGAATTTTTATAAAGGCAAGATACAAGCGGCCAAATACTTCATTAATTGGGAATTACCATTAGTTAAACGCGACATCGAATTATTAACCAACACCAACTCTGTTTGCACTGATATGCAAACAGAATGGTTCTAAGGACAGAGACATGACAAAAATGAATAAACAGTGGCGATTAAAAGCAAGACCGGTAGGCGAGCCTAGTGCCGAGACTTGGGATTATACCGAAACAGAAATCCCGACCATCACTGATGGTCAGCTGCTGATTAAGGTTGAATACATCTCTATCGATCCGGCGATGCGTGGTTGGTTGAACGATGCCAAATCTTATATTGCACCGGTACAGATTGGTGACGTCATGCGTGCTGGTACTGTGGGCGAAGTGATTGAAAGCAAGCATGAGAAGTTTGCCGTTGGTGACTATGTTGCAGGTCACGATGGCGTGCAGTCTTATGCCGTCAGTGATGGAGTCAATCTGTATAAAGTTGATCCAAAATTGGCACCATTGTCTTATTACTTGGGCGTGCTCGGTATGCCAGGTATGACAGGGTATTTTGGTTTGCTAAAAACAGGTCAGCCAAAAGCTGGCGAGACTGTGGTTGTTTCTGGCGCTGCTGGTGCTGTCGGTAGTTTGGTTGGTCAGATTGCCAAAATAAAAGGCTGCCGAGTTGTTGGTATCGCGGGCGGTGCTGAAAAATGCAAATTCTTAGTCGATGAGCTTGGGTTTGATGCGACGATTGATTACAAAAACGAAGATGTGAAAAAAGCACTGAAGAAAACCTGCCCAGACGGTGTCGATGTGTACTTTGACAACGTTGGCGGTGATATCTTGAATGACGTACTCACACAAATCAATCTGCATGCGCGTATCGTCATTTGCGGTGCGATTAGTCAGTATAACAACACTACAGAAGTCAAAGGCCCATCGAACTATTTATCATTATTGGTCAATCGTGCCCGCATGGAAGGCATCGTGGTATTCGATAATATCAAAGAATATCCAGTCGCCATGAAAGACATCGCTGGCTGGATTCAGTCAGGTGATATGAAAGTAAAAGATCATATCGTTGAAGGTATCGAGACGTTCCCAGATACCTTGATGATGCTCTTTAACGGTGAAAACTTTGGCAAACTGGTACTTAAGGTAGAGGGATAGATCATGACACTGAATACAAACGGAATTGCATCAGATGTAACGGGTAAACGAATTTTAATCACGGGCGGTGCCTCTGGTATCGGTGCAGCAAGCGCGCTATTACTAGCCAGTCGCGGCGCAAAAGTTGTGATTGGGGATATGGCAGAAGAGATGGGTGCTGCGGTTGCCAAGCAAGCTCAAGATGCTGGTAACAGTGTCGTCTTCAAAAAAGTAGACGTGACCAGTGGTGACGAAGTACGTGCGTTGTTCGACTTCGCAGTAGAAACGCTTGGCGGTCTAGATGTGGTGGTAAACAATGCTGGTATCGACCATAAGCCTTCGCCCATGCATGAGCTAAGCGATGACGACTTTGATCGCAATATCGCCGTGAATTTAAAAGGTGTTTGGCACTGTATGCGTGCTGCCGTCAACTGTATGCTACCTAATGGTGGTGGTCATGTGATTAACGTAGCGTCTATTGCTGGTCTGCGTTCAGCACCGATGATCTCAGCCTATAGCGCGGCTAAACATGGTGTTATGGGTCTAACCAAGTCTGCTGCCCATGAGTACGCGCGCGCCAATATTCGTTTTAACGCGGTATGCCCAAGCTTCATTGATACACCAATGGTACGCAATACCATGGCAAAAATGGATGAACGCGCGCAAAAAGCCACTATTAATGCCAGTCCATTACGCCGTTTGGGAGACGTTAACGAAGTGTCAGGCGCGATTGCTTGGCTGGCTAGTGATGAAAGCAGTTTTATGAATGGTCATGCGTTTACCCTTGATGGTGGCATGTTGGCTTAATAGTCAAATAACTGCTAAAGCATTACGATGTTAGCCTCGCTCGATGTACTATGCGTACTATCTACGCTCAGCTGCCTTGTAATGGATTTGCAGTTTTTCGACTATAATTTATTAAGTGGTTACGATAAAAAATTGAAAACTGAATAGCTAATTCAAAATATAAGGAATCATGATGAACGATTTATTTGATTTAACCGGTAAGGTCGCTTTGGTTACTGGCGCAAGCCGCGGTATTGGCGAATCTATTGCTCGTTTATTGGCATCAAGAGGCGCGCATGTGATCGTCTCAAGCCGCAAAATCGATGCTTGCCAAGCAGTCGCTGATAGCATCATCGCTGATGGTCACAAAGCCAGTGCCTTTGCTTGTCACGTGGGCGAGATGGCGCAGATTGATGCGATTTTTGAGCATATCAAAAGCGAGTTTGGCCAAATCGATATCTTGGTCAATAATGCCGCAGCCAACCCTTACTATGGCCATATCTTAGATACGGATTTAGCCGCCTTTGATAAGACGGTTGAGGTAAACATTCGCGGCTACTTCTTTATGTCGACTGCTGCTGGCAAAATGATGAAAGAACAAGGTGGCGGCGTCATCTTAAATACCGCATCGGTCAATGGCTTAGTAGCAGGCGACAAGCAAGGCATCTACTCAATCACCAAAGCGGCGGTCATTAGCATGACTAAAGCTTTTGCTAAAGAGTGTGGCCCACTTAATATCCGCGTCAATGCTTTACTGCCAGGTCTAACTGATACCAAGTTTGCTTCTGCCTTGACGACCAATGATAAAGTCTTAAAAATGGCACTACACTCGATTCCGCTAGGACGTGTGGCTGAGCCTGACGAGATGGCTGGCACGGTATTATATCTAGTGTCTGACGCATCAAGCTATACCACAGGCGCGACTATCGTTGTCGATGGTGGTATGTTGGCTTAGTTAGCCCCTCAGAAGACTTAGAATACCAGTAAAAGAAAGCATGACTATTAAGAACTGCATGAGATTTATTTCCATGCAGTTTTTTTTGATTTTTTTTTGATCGAGTGTCTAGATCCTTTTAGTGTCATTGCATCGATAGATTATAATTTGAAGTAAAAATAGGCTGTGTAATGGCATAATGAAGGTACTAACCGCTACTTGCATAATATGGAAATCAATCATGGATTCAGTGACCAATCATAAAACAAATATAATTTCTCAAAATAAAACATGGCTGTTCGTGCCAGCGACTCGCATCGACAGAGTCGCGAAAGCCTTCGCTAGTGGCGCAGATGTGGTCATTGTCGATTTAGAAGATGCCGTTGCGTCAGAAGATAAAGCAGACGCCCGCAAAGCATTACAACAATATCATGACAGCGCAGACTATCAAGCTATTTGGGTGCGTATCAATAAAGCAGGCAGTGAGGCATTTATAAAAGATATCGCGCTCTGTCAGCAAATGCCCAAACTTGCAGGAGTTATTCTAGCCAAGGCGGAACAAGTATCAGATATCGAGCAAGCCTATCAAGGTAGTGGGCTGCCTATTATTGCACTCATAGAAAGCGCGGTTGGGTTGTACCATATTGATGCGATGGCTAACGTGTCGGGCTTGGTCGGATTCAGCTATGGTTTTCTAGATCTGTGCAATGATTTGCGGGTACAAGTAGGGACGCCTGCTGCAGATATCACTGCTAACCAGGTTCGCTATCAGTTGGTGTTGACCTCTAAAGTACATGAGCTAGCAGCGCCCATAGACACCGTTTATCCTGATTTCAATGATGAAGTAGGGCTAAATGCCCGAGTGCAACTATGGTCACAAATGGGTATGTCAGGAATGCTGTGTATTCATCCCAAACAAGTGGCTGTTGTGCAGCACGCCCTTAAGCCGACAGAGAGTGAGCTATCATTTGCTAAGCGTGTGGTCGAGGAGTATGAGCGAAGCGGGCAGGCAGTGTTTGAGATAGATGGTCAAATGGTCGACGCGCCAGTGATTGAGCGTTGTCGCCAGCTATTAGGTTAGTTATTGACGAAGTAGCAGGGAAGCAAATAATGGTTTATTATGCATCATACTTATTTATGATTTAAAAAGAGCTCTATGATTTTCATTAGCAATACCATTAGCCTGAATGACAGTGATGTAGAGATTAGCGCGATACGTGCACAGGGCGCTGGCGGGCAAAATGTCAATAAAGTCTCATCTGCTATCCATCTGCGTTTTGATATTCATGCATCAAGTTTAAGTGATATCCATAAGCAGCGTTTATTGGACAGTAAAGACAGTCGAATCACCAAAGAAGGCGTGTTTGTGCTTAAAGCGCAGCAGTTTCGTACGCAAGAGCGCAATAAGATAGATGCCTTTGAGCGGCTGCAAAGCTTTATTATAAAAGCCACTCATGTCAATCAAACCAGAAAGCCGACTAAACCTAGCAGAAATGCTAAGCGTAAACGCGTTGATGCAAAGACTCAGCGCGGTAAAACCAAAGTGTTACGCGGTAAAGTAGATTTTTAAATAAGCCGCTTATTCAGTATTGTTTAATAAAGCAAAAAGCCAGCCCCTTTAAGTGGCTGGCATTTTTTATGCTTATTTACTATCAGATTTTTAGCTAACCAAGTCTTCTACTTAACTCGGGAAAGCGCTTTATCATAAACAGCATCAATAGCAGTGCCATACTAGCGATAGCCGCGCCAACATAGCCCACACTTGATATGGAGATATGCGTCACTGCATAACCACCGAACAGTGCGCCTGCGCCAATGCCTAAGTTAATAATCCCTGAGAACATCGACATCAGCATGTCTTGCGCCGTGACATCGACCATGATGACTTTAGCTTGCATGGAGATAATCAGCAACATAAGCGCTGCGCCCCACAGTAACGCAATGAAACTCAGTGCCCAGATAGAGGTCACGGCGAACAGTAGTACGAGCATAGAGATTAGCATTAATATTATCGATATCAGCATCAATCTGGTATTAAAACGATCACCCCAACGACTGAATATCACACTGCCCGCAATACCTGCTATCCCAAACAAGAGTAGTACAACAGTCGCGGCGTTTTCACTGATAGCGCCGACTTGACGCATAAAAGGTTCGATATACGAGTAAGCCGTATAGTGCGCGGTAAAGACCAATAAAATAAGCAGATACAAACAAACCAATAAGGGGTTTTTAAGCAATTCTGGAATTTTTCTAAATGAGCCTTCGAACATACTTGGCAAGGTTGGCAACAGCCTTGCTTGCAAGATAAACACGATAAAAGCAATCACCCCAATACCACCAAAGGTCGCCCGCCAGCCAAACCATTGACCGACTAAGCGTCCTAGTGGTACGCCGAGCACCATTGCCAATGAAGTGCCAGTTGCAAGTACACTAAGTGCTAATGCTTTTTTACCTTCAGGTGCCACGCGTATCGCAATCGCCGCGGTGATTGACCAAAATATCGCGTGTGATAGCGCAATACCCACTCGGCTAATCAGCAATACATCAAAGCTCCAAGCAAATACTGACAACACATGGCTGGCAATAAAAACCACAAACAAGCCCAAAAGTAAGCTTTTGCGCTCAAAGCGGCTGGTAAGTAGCATCAATGGCAATGACATCGCCGCGACAATCCACGCATACAGCGTCAACATCCAGCCAGTTTCTGCTGTAGTGATGGAAAAATCTTGGGCAATGTCACTTAATAGGGCAACGGGGACAAATTCGGTGGTATTCATAATAAAGGCGCTGACGCCCATTAAGAATACTTGGAAATACTGAGTTCGGCGAGCATTTGCGCTCACCTCAAGGTTATGTTTCATATGATCCAATACAAATAAAGAAGGCGCTAATAGTGCAAATTAGCTAAAAAATAATTCATAAGTTTAAGAATAACGGCGGCATAGGTCGTAATGATGAAAAAGAGGAGGGCAAGATAGCAAGTCAGTTGCGGTATGTCAGAGCCTATCATCAGACCTTGCTATTTTATCAGGAATCGACGGTGTTTTTTGTAGGAGAGTCTTTAAAATTAGCGACCGAATAATTGGTTGAATAATTAAGTGGACTGTTAAATTCATGCTTCAGTAAATCCGATGATGACATCAGTGTTAGTTACATAGTGCTTATAGTGAGGTATCGCTATTTACGCTTGAATATAGGTATGATGACGCCATAGGCTAGGAATGCCTGATAACGTGATTTTAAATAATCATTGATATTTTACTAGGGCGTGTCTTCATTTCAAAAATGGCGATAAAAATGAGATAAATTGCCGTCAAACAAGAAAAATAGCGTAGATAATATCGAGATATTAACAAGCTATTTGACGATGTTTGGCAAGATTTAGCTATTTTTAACCCATTTAGATGACTATCGAGTGAATTGAGGACACGCCCTAATATGGGATAAAAGAAAAACAATCTATGAAAACAGACACCAATAAACCATTAGCCTTCAGACGATACCCTTCAACGACGGCGCTGCAATGTTTTGAGACCGCTGCTCGTCATTTGAGTTTCACCAATGCCGCGCAAGAGATGCACATGACCCAAAGCGCCATCAGTAAGCAAGTGGCACAGTTGGAGGAGATGCTAAACCTGTCTTTGTTTTATCGGACGCCGCACCGGATTTCACTGACCCCTGCTGGCAAGTCATATTATCTTGAAGTGTTAGAGATTTTAAAACATATCGAGGTGGCGACCACCAATTTGATGTCGCATAGCAGTAATACCGAGCTGCTAAAAATCGTCTCACATCCGACATTTTGTGCCCGTTGGTTGATTCCAGCACTCAGTGGCTTTAGTCAAAAATATCCGCTTATTAACTTGGATATTAAAGAGCTGGCGGGGCCATTTTTTTCTGAAGACCAAAATGTCGATATTGCTTTTTTATATGGTGATGGCATGTGGAGCAATATGGAGGCCATAAAATTGTTCGATGAATACTGCGTTGCAGTCTGTCAGCCGCAGTATTTGCGAGATAAAACACTAAGTACTGAGTGTCTAAATGATTATGTGTTATTGCAAATAAGCTCGCGCTTAAGTGCGTGGTATGAGTATTTTAAGCAACAAGATATCAGCGTCGATGGCACTTTTGTAGGTCCACGTTTTGAGACTTTCCATGCTTGCATTTCTGCCGCCTTACTGGGCTATGGTATAGCCTTAGTGCCGTTACGTTTGGTTGAGCCCGAGCTACAATCAGGCGCTTTGGTGATGGCGTGGGATTATGCGGCAAAGGGTCGCGGCAGCTATTATGTGACTTATCCTGTTTCTTTGGGACAATCGCATAAGGTAAAAGCAGTTTTAGAATGGATTACGGCTGATTTAACAATTTCAGATCAGCGTGAGAAGGTGTTAGGGCTTGCTTTATAATTTATATCTTATTATTGTATTCTACAAAGTTATCTGCTGTGAGAATTTAACAAGCTAAACAAGAAAACTGCCTTAATACGCAGTTTTTTTGTTTTTAAAGGATTCGTTTAGGGAGCTAATTTACTGGTAATGACAAAAAGGAATGCCACCACAACTATTATTCGTTTGCTGCCGGAATGATGTTTTGTTGAAATGAGTCTAACTCAAGGAAGAGATAGAGATTCATCATGGACAAGCTTTATAACGTGACCGATGCCTTTACGATGGTGCATCCGCTCACGCTCGTCAAAGGCAAAAATGCCAGAGTTTGGGACGACAATGACCGCAGCTATATCGATTTTGTCGGCGGTATCGGCGTTTTAAACTTTGGTCATTGCAACCCTCACATCGTTGACGCCATCATTCAGCAAGCCCAGTCGCTGATTCACTATGCCTACAATGCGGCAGCGCATCAGCCATATCAAAGCTTTATGCCGCGATTGTGTGAGCTTGTGCCTATTATCGGCGAGCTGGCAGGGATGCTGACTAACTGCGGCGCAGAAGCAACCGAAAACGCTATAAAGATAGCACGCATGAAGACGGGTCGCACAGGCGTTATTGCATTTGATGGTGGCTTTCATGGGCGCACACTGGCTGCAGTCAATCTCAATGGTAAGGTCGTGCCTTATAAGCGTGGGCTCGGTGCATTAGGGAGCGGCGTTTATCACATACCTTTTCCCAGCCCTGATAACAATATCAGCGACGAGCAAGCGATTGACGCGCTCCAGCGTTTATTTATGGTAGAAACAGATATCGACAATATCGGTGCCATCATCGTCGAACCTGTACAAGGGGAAGGCGGCTTTCAGTTGTTATCGCCCACCTTTGCGCAATATCTACGTAAGTTTTGTGATGAGCACGGCATGTTACTTATCATGGACGAAATTCAATCCGGTTATGGTCGTACGGGCACGCCGTTTGCTTTTACTCATTTAGGGATTGAGCCTGACCTTATTTTACTTGGCAAAAGTATCGCAGGCGGCTTGCCCTTAGGTGCGGTCATAGGCAAGGCTAGTGTGGTCAATGGTCTACCCAAAGGCAGTTTGGGTGGTACTTATTCTGGCAATCCAGTGGCTTGCGCCGCTGCCAATGCCACGCTCGATATCATGCAAGCTGATGACGTTTGGCAGTCAGCCAAGCATTATGCCCAGACGATTGAGACGACCATCAGCCAATGGCAGCAAGAAGGTATCTCACCTTGGTTATTTGGTCTTACCGGTATCGGTGCGATGCGCGGTATCGAGCTGCGCCATCCTGAGCATGATGTGCATCCAAGTATCATGGCGCAAGTATTAACCAAAGCCCGCGAGCGTGGATTGCTGCTGATGCCAAGTGGGCAATATCGCCATATCATTCGGTTATTGCCGCCACTAACCATAGAACCTGACACCCTAAAAGAAGGGTTGGATATTCTAAAAGAGGTGCTCATTGCGCTTCCTGATGGATTGCCTGCCGCTTAATGCTTAGGAACGTTTAAGAATGTTTAGGCGTGCTTAGGATTGATAGTGCATCGTCATAACCAAATGCTCGAAATCAAATACTTATTATTAAGCTAAAAATTTATTAACTCTATTACAAGGATGTTTATTTGTGAAAAATAGTAGCGTCAGTCCAGATAAGGATTTTATCTGCAGCGATGATATCCGCCATGATTTTTCTATGGCCATGTCAGCTATGTATCAGAACGAGGTGCCGCTATACGGTGACTTGGTTGATTTGGTCAGTGAGGTCAATACCGAAGTATTAACCTCACATCCCGATATTAAATCACAGCTGCTGCATACAGGCGAGATTGAGCGTCTGAGCATGGAGCGCCACGGGGCGATTCGACTGGGCACCGCAGCAGAGCTGAGCATGATGCGCCGTCTCTTTGCGGTGATGGGTATGTACCCTGTTGGCTACTACGATTTAGCACCTGCTGGTGTGCCAGTCCACTCAACAGCCTTTCGTGCGCTTGACTCGCACGCATTGCATAAAAGTCCTTTTCGAGTATTTACCTCGTTATTGCGTTTAGATTTGATTGCCGATGAGACCTTACAACAAGAAGCCACGGCCACATTGGCGCAGCGTCAGATATTCACTACTAGAGTTATTGAGCTAATTAAGATTTTCGAGGCGCAAAGTGGCTTGACCACTGAGCAAGCACAGCAGTTTGTCCAAGAAGCGCTAGAGACATTTCGTTGGCATGATAAAACGCCGGTGGCAAAAGCGCTCTATCAGCGCTTACTAGATCAGCATCCACTTGTTGCTGATGTGGTCGGCTTCAAAGGTCCGCATATCAATCATTTAACGCCTCGAACCTTGGATATTGATGCCGTACAACACGGTATGCAAGCCAGAGGCATACCCTCAAAAGCCATCATCGAAGGGCCACCGCGTAGAGCGTGTCCTATATTATTAAGGCAAACCAGTTTTAAGGCGCTACAAGAAGCGGTTGGCTTTAAAGTTGCTAATAACTCAGACGCTAGCCATGAAGAGTATGAGCAAGGGTATCATACCGCGCGCTTTGGAGAGATTGAGCAACGCGGTGTGGCATTAACGCAAAAGGGTCGCGCGCTTTATGATGAATTATTGGCTGCAGCTCGCCGCCAGCTTGGCGCTACCCCAAGTGAGGATAATGCGGCTCAGTACAATCAAATTTTAGCCGAAGTATTTACCGCTTTTCCTGATGATTATCAAACTCTACACGATGAGGGGCTGGCGTATTTTTATTACCAGTTGACGGATAGCACCCTAGATTCTGAAGATGGTCAAGCGTTGTTAGCCGCTACCTTAACCACTGATGATTTGAATAAACTGCCTAATGCTAAGCTGAGCGCTCTGATTAATGATGAAGTGCTTCGCATTGAACCTATCGTTTATGAGGACTTTTTGCCCGTCAGTGCTGCCGGTATCTTTCAATCGAATCTGCAAGAGGCGCAGCCAAGCCAATATGACGGTTACTCAAGCCAACAAAGTTTTGAGCGTGATTTGGGAGCAGCTATTCACGATGAGATGACATTGTATGAAGCGATGCAAGCTCAAAGTCTTGAGCAGTGCCTGTCTAGTGTTAGTATCTAACAAATTATGCTAGAAATGTCTAGCGTATAGCCGACTTATTAGCACGTCATTCCAAAAAGGAATGACTGCAAGAAATTTATTATTTTGCAACTTAGTAGGTAGCAGGGTAATTTTATAAGTCAGTCAAGGACGTAGTAAACCATTATACCAATATGCAAGGGATTGATTATGATTAAGCAATATATGTCTGCAATGGGCGTAGAAGAAGCACACTATCAAAATGGCGACTTTGAAGTCACCACCCCAATTGATGGCTCAGTCATCGGTAAAGTCACATTAGATACAGTGGCCGACGTCGATACTAAAATCCAAAATGCCAAACAAGCTTTTCAAGAATGGCGTGTCGTTCCTGCCCCTAAACGTGGTGAGCTGATTCGTCTGTTGGGTGAAGTCCTGCGTGAGCACAAAGAAGATTTAGGTATCTTAGTATCGCTAGAAGCCGGAAAAATCAAAGAAGAAGGCCTTGGCGAAGTACAAGAAATGATTGATATTTGTGACTTTGCCGTGGGCGTATCGCGTCAGCTTTATGGTCTAACCATCGCCTCAGAACGCCCGGGTCACCACATGCGTGAGACATGGCATCCACTGGGTGTCATCGGCGTCATCTCTGCCTTTAACTTCCCAGTTGCCGTTTGGTCTTGGAACACGGCATTGGCCATCGTCTGTGGCAACCCTGTCATCTGGAAACCTTCAGAAAAAACCCCGCTCGTAGCCTTAGCGTGCCAAGCATTATTTGAAAAAGCGTTGGCAAAATTTGGTGAGGCACCAGCACATTTATCGCAAATCATATTGGGCAAAACCGATATCGGTAATGCCTTGGTTGAAAACAAAGACATCGCCTTGGTCAGTGCCACCGGCAGTACACGTATGGGCCGAGAAGTAGGACCGAAAGTGGCTGAGCGTTTTGGTAAATGCTTGCTTGAGCTTGGCGGTAATAACGCCATGATTTTGGCACCCACTGCTGATTTAGATTTGGCGCTACGTGGCATTTTATTCTCAGCAGTAGGAACGGCAGGGCAGCGTTGCACCACCTTACGCCGTCTGTTCGTTCATGAGTCGGTCAAAGACGATATCTTACCGCGCGTTAAGTCTGCATACGAGACGGTGAGCATCGGCCATCCGCTCGAAGGCAGTTTGGTCGGTCCACTGATTGATGAAGACAGCTTTAATAACATGCAAGCGGCGTTAGAAAAGGCTCGCAATACTGGCGGTAAAGTCACGGGCGGCGAACGTGTACTAATGGATAAATTCCCCGATGCTTATTATGTGACCCCTGCGATTGTTGAGCTTGATGAGCAAAATGACGTGGCACGTAGTGAGACGTTTGCGCCTATTTTATACGTCATGCCTTATAAAGAATTTGACGATGCGCTAGCGATGCAAAACGATGTGCCACAAGGGCTGTCATCTTGTATCTTTACCAATGACTTACGTGAAGCTGAAACTTTCCTCAGCGACCGCGGTAGTGATTGCGGTATCGCTAACGTCAACATCGGCACCAGTGGCGCTGAGATTGGCGGCGCATTTGGCGGTGAAAAAGAAACCGGCGGTGGTCGTGAATCAGGTTCAGACGCATGGAAAGCTTATATGCGTCGTCAGACCAATACGGTCAACTACTCAACCGAGCTACCACTGGCGCAAGGCATCAACTTTGGCTAATAACAATATGACGTGACGCTTGTTAAGTAGGCTCAGCGCCTATTTAGCAAGCCAGCTATCAGTTGTTTTGGTAGCCAATTATTAAGTATTTATTGTTTTGGTCTGAAAGCCTGCGGAAGTGATGAATAACTATTCATGATTTCAAAACAGGCTTTTTACACCCTTTGCAGTAACCTTTTCAGCGCTTTTTCCAGCATTATCAGCAGCCATGGATTGGTTGTTTCCACTACTGTTATATCTATGACAGCAGTATCCACTACTAAGGAAGGTAGGTATCTTATGATGGATGATAAACCTTATGACGAAGCTAAAGAGGGCTACGGTCCGTCTTCTAGTTTTTTATTAGATATTGCACCTCTGGTGTTGACTGCCATTATTCTAATGGTGCAGTTTTTTGTATTCAAAGATTTTACCCCTCATATTCCTTTAGCTTGCGGTATTTTAATCACTGGCTTGTTTATGAAGCTGCGTGGCCGTGACTGGGATGGCATGGAACAACGCTTTTTAAAAGTTGTCAAAATTGGTCTACCAGCCATGATTATCTTGATGGGCGTTGGTATGCTCATCGGCGCTTGGATTATCGCTGGTACCGTTCCCACGATTTTATACTATGGTTTTAGCGTTTTCTCTCCTTCATCATTCCTAGTCTCTGTCTGTATCATCTGTGCCATTATTTCTGTCGCTACAGGCACTTCGTGGGGCACGGTTGGTACGGTCGGTCTTGCCATGATGGGTATTGGGCTAGGATTGGGTATTCCGCCGTCACTAACGGGCGGTGCTATTGTTTCTGGCGCTTTTTTCGGTGACAAGATGTCTCCTTTATCTGACACCACCAACTTAACGCCAGCCGCTGCCGGTGTTGATCTTTGGGAGCACATCCGCGGTATGTTGCCCACTACGGTACCTGCCATGGTAACTGCATTGATTATCTATGCGTGGATTGGTATGGGTTACGGCGCAGAAAATGTCGATTTAACCTCAATTAAAGAAATTCAAACTTCGCTAGCGGCCAATTATAACCTCAGTATTATTACGTTATTACCGGCTGTGGTCGTTGTCATTGCAGCGGTGATGAAAATGCCTGCTATTCCAACGGTATTATCAGGTGTGGTGGTCGCAGGATTGGTCGCCTTCTTTATGCAAGGCGTGGGTGTGCATGACATTTTTACGGTCTTACAAAATGGCTTTGTCAGTGAAACGGGCTTTGCTGTCGTGGATCAACTGCTGTCTAAAGGCGGCATTATGTCGATGACGTGGGTCGTGACCTTAACCATCTTTGCTTTAGCATTCGTCGGCTCAATTGAGCATTACGGTACGCTAAAAGCCATCATGGCAAAAATTAATAAGATGGTGAAATCGAGATTTGGTTTAGTAATGACCACGTATGCCAGCACGCTTGGTGTCGGTACGCTCATCGGTGACGTCTATACCACCCTGGTGTTGCCAGGTCGTTTATTAAAAGACAAATATCAAGAAATGGGCTACAAGCGTACCACGCTTACTCGCTCTATTGAAGATACCGGAACCCTGTTATCTCCGCTTATTCCTTGGAACATGGGCGGTAGTTTCGTCGCGGCAACACTAGGTATTGCGACACTCACTTATGCACCATTCGCCTTTGCCTGTTGGTTATCACCGCTATTTGGTTTGTTATGGGTGTTCTTAGACAAATTTATTCCCCGTGAAGAACCTATTGTTAATAACGACTCAAGCGCGCTCTCCACTGTAGACAACGTGTAATTTAGAAGGAATATAAGATGTTGCAAGAGCAATGTTTGTGGAATATGACCGCACCTATTATTGATACTTACAGCCAGATGAATAGCGATACTGAAGCGACTATTTGTATCATAGGCGGCGGTTATACAGGGTTGTCGGCTGCGATTCATTTGGCAGAAAAAGGCGTCAAAGTTATCCTCTTAGAGAGCCATACGATAGGCAGTGGCGGCTCTGGTAAAAGCGTAGGGCTCGTCAATGCAGGTACTTGGGCGCGCCCTGATGATTTGAATATTGCGCTAGGTGAAGTAGCAGGTGAACGCTTGACAGACGGCCTTGGGCAAGCGCCAAGCTTAGTGTTTGATTTGATTAAGCGTTATAATATCGATGCGCAGGCCACGCAAGCCGGTAATATCCATATGGCACATAACGCTAAAGGTGAAGTCGATGTCGACATTAGATACGAGCAGTTGAGCCGCCGCGGCGCGAACGTTGAAGTACTAACCGGCAGCAAATGCCATGAATATTGCGGTACCAAAAGTATCAATAAAGCGTTACTCGATCATCGGGCTGGTACGATAAACCCACTGGCTTATGTCAGAGGACTCGCAAAAGTAGCAACCAGTCTTGGTGTCACTATTTATGAGCATTCCGCTGTTGAAGCCTTAGAAAAGGTAGATGGCTATTGGTATGCAAGGACTTCTAAAGCACGCGTGAAATCTGAGCGCGTCATTATTGCAACCAACGCTTATACCGAAGGCGAGTGGACAGAAATCAAAAAGACCTTTTATTTAGTTTATTACTATCAGATTGCATCAGAGCCACTTAGTGGCGAGGCGGCAGATCGTATTTTGCCATATAAAACAGGGGCATGGGATACACGCTTGGCCTTGTCTAGCTTTCGCCGTGATGACGACGATCGCCTATTATTGGGAACGGTGGGTGGTACACAGCTTAAACCAAAATCCTTTTATCAATCATGGGCCAATGCGGTGCAAAAGAGCTATTATCCAGATTTGCCAGCATTTAAGTGGCAGTATGAGTGGACTGGTAGTTTTGGCTTCACGCAAGATCATATTTTTCGAGTCATGGAGCCCGACGAGGGCTTGCTGACCGCAACGGCTTATAACGGTCGCGGCATTACCACAGGCACGCTAATGGGTAAATGCTTTGCAGATTATATAATGACGGGTAATAGAGACAGTATTCCCTTACCATTTAAGACCTTAGAAGAGGCAAAAGTTTCTTTTGGCGGGATGAAATCTGGCATTACTGAGTTGGGACTGACTTTATATCATGCAGGTCAATGTCTAAAAATAATTAGATAGCTTTGCTGAGTCATCGTCTGATTTTTTCTACCGTTTTTAAATATAAAGGTATTCAGACTTTAACGGCGATAGAGAGGCCGTAACAATCGTGTGATTACCAAAGCGTATTAATATCAGTATTTATTTTCTATTATCTGATATGCTATCATCTTTAAGTCATTATCGTGGGTTTAACAGTTTTGTTATCGCCAGCCATTATCGTTATAAATGGTGGCGTACAAACCTTGCAACTTCCAGCACGATATAAAATAATTCTGGTAAAGCGCATGAGCCTGTACTCCGACATCCTCATTTGTGCCTGATTTTATTTGCCTATTTGGGCGTATTTCACCATTTTTCGTCGGAGTTACAGGAGTCTAAGGTGTTCAATATCATGAGCCACATTGCTAACCAATCCAAATATACCCGTCATTACCACCCACGTCATCTTCTCGCCCAGTATGCGATCAATCAGATAGCGACACTTGAGCTGCGTTCGCAAGATATTGTCAAAGCCATGGGTTATCCTATTAAGCATACCATCCCTGCTTGTGAGCGCCTACGTCATGTATTATCGAATAAATACCTTGGGCTTGATGGCAGCTATATGGATAAATATTTTACCGCTGAAGAATTTCTAGCCGCGCTATTTTCTGTGCTGGATATCCCTTATACGCCGTTTGCAGAAGACATTGCCCAGATCAAAGATGCTGCTGTGCACGCTCAGCATGATAATAAAAATTCATCCTATGGCAGTGTGAGCAATGGCTATCAGCAGATGAGTGAACAAGATTATGAAATGGTTGATAGAGTAGAAGAATATAAGCTAAAAAAATCTAAGGAATGTTGATTTTTAAGCATTAGTTTTTAAGTATTAAGTAAAGCCTCACTGCAAAGTGAGGCTTTTTTCGTTGTGAACTTTTATGGTGAAATTGAAAGTTGGCTGGTATGAATATTTCATAATATTGTACAAGTTATTGTATATCGAACTGATTATATGTCAGGCTTGGATATGGCTCGCCATAAAATCACGAATAACGCATCAAACTCTGCATTAATGGGTGTATCGGTCTGGCGGATGATATGCATCAAGCCAAGACGACTGATAAAACCCATAAACACATCAAAAAGTATATAAAGGGGCACGGTGTCATTTAGTACTCCGCGGTTTTGACCATCTTCTAATACATTCAAAAATGCGCCAATCAGCTCTTTATTTTCGTAAATCGCAATATTACGTATACGTGATGCCGATACCGAAGACAGTACCATCACGGCATCAGGATGCGAGTCTACAAAGTCAAAACAAACCCATAATGTCTTGCGCAGCCGATCTTGTACGCTATCGATGCCTTGCAAATGATCCATGATGCGCGCCGCCAACCTGCCCAATACAATATCCATGATGGTATAAAACAGCGTTTGCTTATCACCAAAATATTTATACAGCGTCTGTAGTGAGACATTGGCAGACTTTGCAATTTGTGCCATGGTCACCTCATTAGAGTCAAAACCTGCAAACACTTTACGAACGGCTTTTTCAATTTTTTCTAAAGTAGCAGGGCGCATATCGGATAAGGGTGCCAAAGCTCGGGCTGTATTCATACTAGATATCTGATTGGTAGATTGCATGCTTGATGATTCCTGTGCGGTGAGAATTTTTAGACTGTGCTACAGCGTCTTATTTAACGGCTTGATAAGCTAGAGTTGAAATAGGTAATATAAATTACTATTATTTTTTAATAGGTTGCGCATTGTCTTTTACTGTCCTAGTATAAGTTTTGCATGATATTAAATATAAAGAATGCTTAGATTGTATATAACGGTAATTAAAATTACCATAAATAATATGTTTACACTCAATAGTATTTTATATTAGGGCGTGTCCTCGTTTGAATTGAGGACACGCCCTAGCCATTATCAACTTCCCCTTGTCAAGGATAGACAATATGAGTATTGAAAAATTCACCCCGAACTGGATGACCGAAGAGCACCAGATGGTGCATGATAGCGCGCTTAAAATGTTTCAATCGTGGGAGCCAAAGGACGAGCAGTGGCGCAAAAACGGCATGATTGACCGCGCTGCGTGGGAAGAGGCAGGCGCTATGGGCTTTTTATGCGCATCGATTCCAGAGGAATATGGCGGCGGCGGTGGTGACTTTGGTCATGAAGCAGCGCTTCTTTATGCGCAAGCGGAGGCCAATCAATCAGGATTTGGCGGCATGGTGCATTCAGGTATTGTCGCGCCTTATATCTTGAGTCATGGTACGGAAGCACAGAAAAAAGAATGGCTACCTAAGATGGCGACCGGTGAGTATGTGGCTGCGATAGCCATGACCGAACCAGGCACAGGCTCAGACCTACAAAACATCAAAACCTATGCCGTAAAAGATGGTGATGATTACATTATTAATGGCTCAAAAACCTTTATTACCAATGGTCAGCATGCCAACCTGATTTTGCTCGCCTGCAAAACCGATCGTGAAAAAGGTGCGCAAGGCGTTTCGCTTATCGTGGTAGAAACGGACAAAGTAGAAGGGTTTGAGCGTGGTCGTAATCTCGATAAGATTGGTCTGACCTCACAAGATACTTCAGAGTTATTTTTCAGCAATGTACGTGTGCCGCAAAAGAATTTGCTTGGCACAGTAGAGGGCATGGGTTTTATTCAAATGATGCAAGAGCTGCCACGTGAGCGTCTAATCATTGCTTTAACGGGCGTTGGTGCGATGAAGCTGGCGATTAATTTGACCCTAGAGTATGTCAAAGGTCGTGAAGCCTTTGGCAAACCGATTTGGAAATTTCAAAATACGCGCTTTAAAATGGCAGAGTGCTACGCTGATTATCTCGCTGCTAGCACAATGTGTGATGCCGCTGTCGATGCCATGTTAGAAGGCAAGTTGACGGTACCACAGGCGTCTTTGATTAAATATTGGGTAACCCAAAAGCAGTGTGACGTGATCGACGAATGCGTCCAGCTATTTGGCGGTTATGGTTATATGACAGAATACCCGATTGCTCGCCTATATGCTGATGCGCGAGTACAAAAAATCTACGGCGGCACCAATGAAATCATGAAAGAGCTGGCGTCACGCTTTATGTAATTGTCTATTTTAATTGTTAGTTCTAGTTCTTGATTCTAACATGGCGATTATATTGCCATCATCCATCATGGTTATTTATTCAAAAAATAAAAAGGGATTTTTATGACTGAGACTGCTTACATTTATGACGCCATCCGTACCCCGCGTGGTAAAGGCAAAAAGGATGGCTCTTTGTATCAGGCGTCACCGATTTGGCTTGCTCGTACCTTGTTAAAGGAAATGCAACAGCGCCACCATTTGGATACCAGTTTGGTCGATGATGTGGTGCTTGGTTGCGTGACGCCCGTTGGCGAACAGGGCTCTGATATTGCCCGTATTGCGGTCATTGACGCTGGCTGGGCGCAAAGTGTCGCGGGTGTCACTTTATCTCGATTTTGTGCCTCAGGTCTGGAGTCTATCAACTTAGCTGCTGCCAAAATCATGTCAGGTATGGAGGACATGGTGGTTGCAGGTGGCGTAGAATCGATGAGCCGCGTGCCGATGGGCTCTGATGGCGGTGCATGGTATATGGATCCACGGGTTAATGAAGCGACGCATTTTGTCCCGCAAGGCGTTGGCGCGGATACCATAGCGACGCTAAAAGGCTTTAGTCGCACCGATGTCGACGAGTTTGCTACCGAGTCACATCGCCGCGCCGCGCATGCTTGGGAGCAGGGCTATTATGATAAATCGGTCGTACCCGTCACGGATATCAATGGCATGACGTTATTGGATAAAGACGAAACCATCCGTCCCAATACCAATGTCGAAACTTTAGCTGGTCTCAATCCTTCTTTTATTATGCCGGGTAAGATGGGCTTTGATAGCGTTATCTTGGATAGATATACCACCATTGAAAAAGTAAATCACGTGCATCATGCGGGTAATTCATCAGGCATCGTCGATGGTGCCGCAATTTGCTTAGTCGGTAGTGCAGTTGCTGGTCAAAAAGCAGGTCTGAAACCACGTGCTAAAATTACGATGGCTGCAGTCATTGGCTCAGAACCCGCTATTATGCTGACAGGGCCAACGCCTGCCTGCCAAAAAGCGCTCAAAAAAGCAGGCATGCAAGCTTCAGATATAGACCTATGGGAAATCAACGAAGCCTTTGCTGCCGTTCCACTGAATACTGCCGATGACTTCGGACTCTCGCTTGATATCGTCAACGTCAATGGTGGTGCCATCGCTATGGGTCATCCACTTGGTGCCACGGGCGCGATGCTCATGACCACAGTCCTTGACGAGTTAGAACGTCGCGATCTAAAAACCGCGATGATTACGCTGTGTGTGGGTGGCGGTATGGGTATTGCCACTATCATTGAGCGCGTATAGCGCTAATAGATTTTAGTGATTGTCATTAGTTTCTAGTGACTGATATCGATATAGAATAATATAAAAAGGATTTGAAATGAGCACAAACAGCGTAGACGCCATCAATGCATTGAACCACTTTTCTGCCCATCGTGATAATGATGGCATTATCACCGTCACGATTGACCAAAGCAGCCGCAAAATGAATGTCATCGGTGACGGTTTCACCGATAGTTTTGCAGTGATGACTGACAGCTTTATTAACGACGCGTCCGCCAAAGGTTTGATTTTAACCTCTGGCAAAGAGACGTTTGTGGTCGGTGCTGATATTGATCAGTTGGCTAATATTAAAACCGCTGAACAAGCGTTTGAGCTGGTCGAAGACCTGAAAGCCAGTTTACGCAAACTAGAGAAATCTGGTAAACCTGTCGTCGCTGCCATGAGTGGAACGGCACTTGGCGGTGGTTTGGAGTTGGCATTGGCCTGTCATTATCGTATCGCGATTGATTCGCCTAAAACCAAATTGGGTTTACCAGAAGTCAAGCTGGGTTTACTACCGGGTGGCGGCGGTACTCAGCGTTTACCGCGATTGGTCGGTATTCAATCAGCGTTAGAATTGATGACCCAAGGTAAAGAGCTGCGTCCAACTGCTGCTAAAGACATGGGTTTAATTGATGCCGTTGCCACTGACAAAGCAGATATGCTCAAGCAGGCGACAGACTGGATTACAGCCAATCCCAGTGCCCAGCAGCCATGGGATAAAAAAGGTTTTAAAGTTCCCGGCGGTGATAGTAAGCATCCCAACATAGTGCCAGTGTTTTCTATTGCACCTGCCATGGCCAACCAAAAGTCACACGGCAATTATCCAGCCATTACTCATATCATGTCTTGCGTGTTTGAAGGCTGCTTAGTGGATATCGATACAGGACTTGAGCTTGAGTCGCGTTACTTCGCCGCTTGTGTGCTGTCTGCTGAATCTAGAAATATGATTAATACGCTATGGACTCAGCTGAATAGTATTAAAAAAGGTCAATCGCGTCCAAATGGTTTTGAGCACTATAAAACCAAAAAAGTTGGTATTTTAGGTGCAGGCATGATGGGCGCGGGCATCGCTTATATCACTGCAAAGGCGGGGATCGACGTTATACTCCTTGACACTGACATAGCAGGCGCTGAAAAAGGCAAAGCATATTCTGCCACCATTTTGGATAAAGCCATTAGCCGTAAACGCTCCACGGAAGAGAAAAAGCAAGCGTTACTTAATCGCATCAAGCCAACAGTGTCTTATGATGATTTGGCAGACTATGACCTTATCATTGAAGCGGTGTTTGAAAATCGTGAGATTAAAGCCAAGTGTACTGAGCAGTCTGAGGCGGTGATTTCTAACACTGCTGTCTATGCATCTAATACGTCGACACTGCCCATTACTGGATTGGCAAAAGCCAGCACCCGACCCAATCAATTTATCGGGCTACACTTCTTTTCGCCAGTCGATAAGATGCCGTTGGTTGAGATTATCATGGGCGAGCAAACGGATGACACCACTTTAGCAAAAGCCTTTGATTATGTGCTACAAATCGGTAAAACACCTATCGTCGTCAATGACAGTCGCGGCTTTTATACGTCACGGGTATTTGGTACTTATGTCTCAGAAGGCGTGGCGATGTTAGGCGAGGGCGTTCATCCGCGCAGCATCGAAGTTGCTGGCATGAAAACCGGTATGCCCATGCCGCCACTGGCATTGCAAGATGAGGTTTCATTAAGTTTGGCGCTACACGTGAGCGAACAGCAGCAGTTGGATATGGCAGCGGAAGGTAAACCCATTGCTGTGCGTCCCTCGTACGAGATACTGAAAACGCTGGTCAAAGAACACAATCGCGAGGGCAAAAAGAACGCCAAAGGCTTTTATGAGTATACCGATAATGGCGACAAATACTTGTGGCCTGAGCTGATGAATTTATACCCAGCAAAAGCAGAGCAGCCATCACAGCAAGATTTAATCGACCGTTTGATGTTTATCCAAGCCAACGAATCTGCTAAATGCTATCAAGAAAACGTCGTCCGCTCTGTCGCTGATACTAATATCGGTTCCATATTTGGCTGGGGTTTTGCGCCACATCAAGGCGGTACGCTACAGTTTATCAATTCGATGGGTTTAGAGGCGTTCATCACGCGTAGCCGTGAACTCGCTGCCCAATACGGCGAGCGTTTTGAGCCAGCACAAATTCTGCTAGACATGGCAGATAAAGGCGAGGTGTTTTCTGATGACTGAGCTGATAGTTGATTCTGTGACTAATACGAGCACTGGTTCAATAGTGGACTTGATGGCAGATTGCTTACAAGGGCTGCGCGTCGTTGATTTGACTCGTAATTTACCGGGACCCTTTGCCACGCGTTTGCTGGCTGATTTGGGCGCAGAAATCATTAAGGTTGAACCCAAAAATGGTGATCCTGCCAGAGCCTTTGGCGAATTGTTTAAAGCATTGAATCATGGTAAAACCACCGAGAAACACTACTTCCGTGATCCTCAAGGTATTGCTGCTATCAAAGCGCATCTCAAAGATGCTGATATTATGTTGGACAGCTTTCGCCCCGGCGTCCTAAAAGGCATGGGACTAGATGCCAAAACGCTACATGCGATTAATCCAAAGCTAGTCATGGTATCGATTACTGGTTACGGTTTGGCAGATAGCGATTCGAAAATTGATATTAATCATGACTGGGCTGATAAAGCCGGTCATGATATTAACTTTATGGCGATGAGCGGTGTTTTAGACCAATTAAAGACGGCGAGTGGTGAGCAGGCGATGCCTAACGTTCAATTTGCGGATTTGGCAGGTGGTAGTGATACCGCTGTGATTGCATTACTGGCTGCGGTGTTCGCTGCCCAGCGGACGGGCAAAGGTCGTCATATTGCGGTTAGTATGACGCACAGTTTGTATCAGCATATGATCATGCCAAAGGCAACGGGAACACTGGTGAAAAGCTTTTCAGGACAACAACCAGCACCGCATCATGATTTTTTGGGTGGGTTATTGCCTTGCTATCGCTTATACAAAACCTCAGATGCACGCTATATGGCCATTGGCTCGCTAGAGCTGAAATTCTGGCAAGGATTGTGTGAAGTATTGGACTTACCTGCGCTCAAAAATAGCCATTGGCAACGTGGTGTTATGCCTAATACCTCTGAAAGCCAAGCGGCGGCTAAGACCGTAAGCGATAAATTTGCCAGTCAAACACTTGAGCATTGGCAACAAGTTTTTGCACTCGTTGATGTCTGTGTGACTCCTGTGCTTAGTCTAAGTGAAGCAAAATCACATCCCTTATTTGCACACCAAGATGAGTATGATGCAACGTCAGGATGGCAGCAGGTTCAGTAGTTATGTTTTTTATGAGAAATGCTTCAAAGCCATTGAGTTTTTCATAAGTTAATTACCAAGGAAGGTAAGTTATGGATCAGTTTTGGACGCAGCATTATCCTAAAGGGATAAATGCACAGATAGCGCCGCTACATAATACATTGATTGACATGTTTGATGACAAATTAACAGAATATGCCAGCCATGAATTTATCACCAACATGGGAGTTACTTATACTTATGGGCAAGTGGATAGCCTGTCATTGGCTATTGCGGCTTGGATTCAAAGTCTGGGTCTAGCAAAGGGTTCGGTCATAGGCATCATGATGCCCAATGTCAACCAGTACCTGCCTATTGTCATAGGGATAATTCGCGCTGGTATGGTCACAACGCTCATCAATCCACTGTATAGTCCTCGTGAATTGAGACATCAATTGGCTGACTCAGATACTGCTGTATTATTTATATTAGAACCATTTTGTAAAACGTTAGAGAAAATTATCAAAGACACGCCTGTCAAAACCGTGGTCATCAGCAAGATTGGCGATATGTTAGGAGTAGTGAAAGGTGCGTTTGTTAATATCGCTGCCAAATATGTCAAAAAAGCCATTCCCCGTTATCAGCTGAAATCCAATTCTCATTATACCGTGACTCGCTATAAAGCCGTTTTAAAATGCGCCAAAAAATTAAGCTATTCTCGTCCTACCATTCACGCGGACGACTTATTAATGCTGCAATATACTGGCGGTACGACAGGTGTTGCCAAAGGTATTTTGATTACCAATCAAAATGTTGTGACCGCCACTTATCAGTTCGTCGAATGGTTCAAGCCATTCTATGACGCCATGTCTGATAGTACTCAAATAAATACCATTGTCGCTTTACCGCTGTATCATATTTATGCGTTTATCTGCTCAATAGTTGGGTTGAGTGTGGGTCAGCATCTCACACTGGTTACCAATCCCCGTGATATCGAAGGGTTTATCAAGATATTGCGCAAGCGTCCTTTTCATCTATTGCCTGGTGTCAATACTTTGTTCCAAGCCCTGCTGATGAATCCCAAATTTAAGGAGCTGGATTTTTCCGCATGCAAGTTAACTGTAGTCGGTGGTATGGCAGCGACTCCTGAAACCGCTAAGCGCTGGCGTGAAGTCACAGGTCTGCCTATCCTCGAAGGCTGGGGTATGTCTGAGACGCTAGGCGTGGGTACCGCCAATCCATTTAATGGCACTGAATATAGTGGTAATGTAGGTTTTCCACTGCCTAGTGTCGATATCAATATCCGTGATGACGATGAAAATATTCTCGCCATAAATGAAGTTGGTGAGATGTGCATCAAAGGTGACAACGTCATCACTCATTATCATAATATTGACAATACGACGTTTTTTACCGCTGATGGTTACTTAAAAACAGGTGATATTGCATCTATGAACGAGCATGGCGCTATCAAAATATATGACCGTAAAAAAGACATGATTATCGTCAGTGGCTTCAACGTTTATCCTAACGAAGTAGAAAACATCATTGAGGAGCACCCTAAGGTTGCCGAATGTTCAGTGGTGGGTATCGATGATAAGTTACAGGGTCAGTCGATTAAAGCCTACGTTGTAAAATCTGATGACAGCTTAAATGAGGATGATATTAAAGCGCTGTGCCAAGAAAATCTGGCCGCCTATAAATGCCCGCGTCATATCGAATTCATAGATGAGTTACCCAAATCGACTGTCGGAAAAATACTGCGTCACAAGCTGAGAAAATTGGCTCATGAAGCGTAACGACTACTCAACAGACTCTCATCAATAACATCTACGTTTAACGCATTTTGTCTGTCATCTATTGGCAGGCTTTCTGTTTTTAGAAGGCCTCATTTAATGGTATTAAATGAGGTCTTCTATTTTGGAAAATGCTCATGGGATTGTTTTCGATACTTTATCTAGGGCGTGTCCTCATTTTAAAAATGGTGATAAAAATGAGATAAATTGCCGTCAAACAAGGAAGATAGCGCCGTTAATATCGAGATATTGATAAGCTATTTGACGATGTTTAACAAAATTTAGCCATGTTTAGCCCATTTAGAAAGTAATTGATTGAATTGAGGACACGCCCTAACGTTGTTTGATGTCATCGTATTGTCATGGCTCTTTAACCAAAATGTCACAACTACTGGCTACACTGCTGACCTAGGCAATACAAATAATAAATGATCAGGTTGGTTGATATGTTAGAGCTTAGAGGTGTGACGAAAAAGTATGAGAATAAAGTTATCTTTGAAGATATTTCCCTCAAAATTAATAAGGGCGAAATTGTCTCAATCTTAGGGCCTTCTGGCTGTGGTAAAACGACTTTATTACATATTATCTTAGGTTTGACAGGTATCAATGGCGGTCGTCTTGCTTATAACGGCGAAGACATTACACGAGTGCCGATGAAAAAAAGAGGCTTCAATATTGTCTTTCAAGACTATGCACTGTTTCCCAATTTAAATGTCAAACAAAACATCGAATACGGTCTACGCAATAATCCTCATATTAGCACGCAAGCAGAAGTCGATGAACTGGTCGACTTACTCGATATCAAAGCCCACCTAAATAAACGCATCAGCCAACTGTCTGGTGGTCAAAAGCAACGCGTGGCACTCGCACGCACTTTGGTTATGAAGCCTAAAATTCTGTTATTAGATGAGCCTTTATCTGCGCTAGATGGTGTCATCAAAGAAACCATCAAAGCACGTATCCGTGAGATTTCCGTTCTCTATCAGTTGACGACGTTAATAGTCACTCATGATCCAGAAGAAGCCATGACTTTATCTGATCGTATTTTACTGCTCTCAGACGGCAAAGTGGCACAGTTCGCGACACCAACGGAAATCATTCGCAACCCAGCCAATGATTTTGTCAAAAACTTCATTCTCAATCAGCTCAATATCAAGCGTCGCAATATCTTAAGTTTATTTGCAGATGATGGCGCAAACATCGACCCCTTAAGCAAATATACCCAGCGCCAACATTATGGTCAGGATGACAGTGTGGTGACTCATCGTTATGACGATATCTATGGTATTGACACTATCGACAATACCGACAATACCGACGATAACGTTATTAAAGACAGTCATCAGCAAAAACGAAAAGATGCCACCATCAATTAATATTGATTAAAAATAAAAATGCCGTGAATGACCGTATTTGACCATTTGATCGTCTTGGATATTTATGAAATTGAGCAATTCACCCCTCATAAAAGCAATTTGGCTATTCGTTGCTGTTTTATTCGTCATGTTTATGTTTGTGCCATTAGTCAAACTGCTGGCACTGTCTTTGAATGTCGGTGATGCATTAGGGCTAGAAAACTACACCAGTATTTTGAGCAGTGATGGCTTTTTGCAGACCATGCAAAACAGCTTTTTTGTGGCGACGATGAGTGCGCTTAGCGCGACGTTTTTGGGCTTTATTTTGGCTTATACCGTGCATTGGACCAATTTGCCCAAAAGTTTTAAACAATTTATTAAGCTGGCGGCATTATTTCCTATGTTGTTGCCAACCGTAACCTACGGCTTTGCCATTATTTATACTTTTGGTAAACAAGGCTTGCTTACTCAGATTCTTGGCTTTCAGCTGTTTGAGGACATATATGGCTTTTATGGCATGTGGCTTGGTTATACCATTTATACCTTGCCCATTGCTTTTTTATTATTGAACAATACGTTCCAGTATTTGGACAAAAAGTTCGTCGTTGTATCAGAGTTGATGGGAGACTCTCCTTATCGCCAGTTTGATATGACTGTGGTGCGCCCTCTAATCGGCACCTTTGCAGCAGCGATGATTCAATGTTTCTTTTTAGCCTTTACAGACTTTGGTATTCCAGCGTCGATTGGGGGGCAATATAGCGTCATCGCCACTGAGCTTTATACCCAAATCTTAGGCGCGTCACCGTCATTCGAAAAAGGGGCAGTGGCTGCGTTATTTATGCTGGTGCCATCCATCCTAAGCATCGCCATACTATGGTACGTGGCACGCTTCAATGTGCGCTATGACTCAGTTGAAATGATTGATCTGCCCACCTCAAAAATCAAAGACCGTGTTTTGGCGGTGTTATCGAGTGTGATTTTAGCCTCACTGTTACTGGTATTCGCCGTGATATTCATTATCCCATGGATTAAGTCATGGCCTTATCAGATGGTCTTCACCACCGAGATTGTCAGCGAGGCTTTAGAGTCTGCCAATCTGATGCGGGTCTATAAAAACTCATTACTTGTGGCGGTATTAACGGCGGTGTTTGGCACCTTGATTACGTATTTTTCAGCCCTGTTATACGAGCGCTCAAGCCTGTTTAAACTGGGTAAATTCAGTATTGAAAGCTCAGCATTGGTAACCAATACGGTGCCTGGAATGGTCGTAGGTATTGCCTATTTGATGGTGTTTTCGGGGTCGGCGGTCGCCAATACTATTTTTATCATCGTGATTAGCAACATCATTCATTACTTTGCCACGCCTTATTTAATGAGTAAAAACGCACTGTCTAAAATGAATTTGGGCTGGGAGACGACGGCTGGTCTGTTGGGTGACTCATGGTTTACATCGTTACGCCGCATCGTCGTGCCCAATTCGTTTTTTACGCTGATTGAAGTCGCTTCATTCTATTTTATCAGTGCCATGGTGACGATTAGCGCGGTTATCTTTATTTCAGGTGCCAAAACCATGGTACTCACCACCAAGATAGTCGAGCTACAGCACTTTGCGCGCTTCGATGAGATTTTTATCCTGTCACTAATGATATTGCTGACTAATATTGGCGCACTGATGTTGTTTGCTATTGTCCGTCATATTTATAGCAACCGGCTCTCTGGTACAACGGTAATAAAAACCAAAAAAAAACCTAAGTCAATGGTGATACCAACGTCTTCTTAGTCTTACGCATCGGTCAAGCGCGTTGATAAGACTTATTTTCGTTTTATATTTTAAGCAACAACTTTTTCATTATTAAAACATCAACAAATAATAGGACAAATAATGTTTTTATTCAAAACGTTAGTGGCAAGTTTCGCGTGTGGGATCGTCTTAGCAGGTTGTAGTTCACCTGAGTCGGAAGGAGGTGCTTCTAGCAACGTCGAAGAAGTGGTCATTTATAGCAATGCCGACGAAGAAGCGGTCGAGGTCATCCAAGAGGTTTTAGACGAAGCAGGCTATGAAGGTCAGTATGTCTTTCAGTCTTTTGGGACAGGGGAGTTGGGTGGGCGTTTGCTGGCAGAAGGAGATAATACAGAGGCTGATATGGTGACGATGAGCTCGTTCTACTTAGAAAGCGCCCAAGCCAAGCATCCTATGTTTAAAGAATTGACCTTTGACGTTGACCCGCAAGTGGCGGTCCCAAATTACTATGCACCAATACTGGGCTTTACGGGCGCTATTATTTTAAACACAAAAGAGATGGCGGCGCAAAATCTGCCCAGACCAACCAGTGCCAAGGATTTGGCAAACCCGATCTACAAAAATAAAATTGCGATGGTGGATCCTAATGGCTCATCGACAGGTTGGCTCTTTATTCAAGACGTCACCGCTACTTATGGAATGGGCGCTGAAGGGCAGAAAATTATGAACGATATCCGCACCAATGCGGGTCCAAACTTGGAGTTGTCAGGCTCAGGTCCGATCAAAAAAGTGATGGCAGGTGAGGTGCCGATTGGTTTTGGCTTGCGTCATCAAGCAATCGCAAACAAAGCACAAGGCTTGCCCATTGATTATGTTGACCCAAGTGAAGGAAATTATACGCTAACGGAATCGGTAGCCGTTATTGATAAAGGCGAGAACACCAATCCAAATGCGATGAAAATGGCTGAAATCATTGTTAAAAATGCGCGTCCAAAATTATTAACGATATACCCAAATGTGATTTATGACGGTGAAACAGTCGCTCCTGACAATCAAATAAAAAACAGTAAAACGTACGGCGAGCCACTGACGGCTGAGCTGCTAGACAAGCACAGAGCGTTTTTCCATGGACAAACTGAACCGTAAATGAATCCATAAAAACCGTGATGAGTAGTCATTGTTCAAATGCACTATTTCATTGGCTAGTGAAATCCTTAAAACATGGATTGAGCCGCTAAAACATAAATTGAGTATCATTTGTAATCAATCATAAAGAAGAAAAAAGCTATGATAGGGACAAGTAAATTATCAAATAAACAGTATGATGTGGTCGTCGTTGGGGGCGGTATCGTTGGTCTTGCCAGCGCTTATGCTGCCGTAAAAAAAGGGCTGAAAGTGGCGCTGGTAGAGCGTGAAGCACAGAATAAAGATGCCTCGATTCGTAACTTTGGCTTTGTGACGGTTAGTGGTCAGCGTAGCGGTGAACATTGGCAACGTGCCATGCACTCACGCAATATCTGGGCGGATATCGCGCCAAAAGCCGGTATCAAGGTTGAGCATACCGGTCTGCACATGCTGGTTCAGCGCCCTGAAGCGATGAGCGTTGCCGAAGCATTTTTGAAGAATGAAATGGGCGAGTCCTGTCGCTTATTGAGCCAATCAGAAATACAGGAGCAGACGCCTTATCTTAAAACAGGTTTGGGCGTTTTATATAGCCCGCACGAGCTGAGAGTCGAGTCAAATACCGCGATTGGCAAATTGGCGGACTGGTTAGCACAAGTGCATGGCGTGGATTTTTATAACAAAACCACGGTTCAAGTGGTTGACTTGCCCACTGTTCATACCAGTCGAGGGACATTACATACGGCGCATTGTGTGATCTGTCCTGGGGCAGATTTACAGGGCTTATATCCTGATATTTTAGCGCAGTCTGATGCCAAACTCTGTACCCTCAATATGATGCGCGTGATGCCAAGGCAAGCGTTCAAACTAAATGCTGCTGTCATGTCAGATCTGAGTTTTGCTCGTTATGATGGGTTTGCCCAGCTACCAGAAGCCCGTGCGCTTATCAGCTTACTAGATGACACCCAAGCTGCTGAACGCAAGGCTGGCGTACACTTAATCGTTGTTCAATCAGCGGATGGCTCACTTATCATTGGTGACAGTCATGATTACTGTGATAAAGAGCTGCCCTTTAGAGACACTTATCAAGATAACTTAATCATCAACGAGTTCAAAAAAGTCATGGATATCGGTGAGGTAGACATCACTCAGCACTGGTTAGGGGTCTATCCAAGTGCCGACAATGTCGTGTTTAAAGCATCACCAGAATCAGGAGTTGTCATCGGTACCATCACAAGCGGCACAGGCGCATCAACGGGATTTGCCTTTGGTGAAGAGTTAATTAATTTAGTATTGGAGTCAAAATAATGAATACAGATATTCATCGTATCAAAGCGCCATTCGACGCGATCAAACTGTGTGTCTTTGATATGGCAGGCACGACCGTCAATGAAAACAATTTGGTTTATAAGACCGTATGTGATGCGATCAATCACACCCTACAACAGGTTGGTCAAACAGACATTCAGGTCAATTTAGAGGTGTGTTTAGAGTTTGGGGCTGGCAAAGAAAAGCGACAAGCCATTAGCGATATACTCAATGAAGTATGCAAAAATGACAATACCGCGACCGCTGATAGGGAAAAATGGACGGATGCTGCCTTTAATATGTTTAAATCAGCGTTGGCATCAGCCTATACCAAGGACACGGTAGCAACCTTCGATGGCATGCTAGACTTTTTCAATCAGTTAAAGCAGTCAGGTAGAAAAGTCGTGCTAAATACGGGCTACGATATTCAGACTGCCAATAAGATATTAACTATTTTAGGGTGGTCAGTGGGTCGTGATATTGATGCTTTGATTACAGCGGATGATGTGCACAATGGTCGTCCTGCACCAGATATGATTACCCTTGCTATGGACAAGTTTGGGATTGAGCATTCGCAACAGGTATTGAAAGCAGGGGACAGCGGCATCGATATCGAAGAAGGCAAAAATGCCCATTGTGGTCTATGTGTTGGGGTGCTGACTGGTGCTCAAACCCATGTACAACTGGAGAAATATTCACCAGATATCATGCTTGAGAAGCTCACGGATCTGGCGGCATTGATCTAGAGTATATCCTCAATTTAATTGAGGCATCTATATGGGCCAAAAATGGCTAGATTAAGACATGGGCTACTTTAATGGCGCATTTTAGAAGGAGAGAAATCATTACATGGTTTCTCTCCTTCTTATTTTATAGAAGTAACGATAAACATAAGAACAGGCAGGCTTATCAATTTTCGAACAGCATAATGTGTGGGATATTTGTCTTAAAATTTTAGCTCGCGCTACTGCTGCTCTAATGCTTTCAGACCTGCTTTGGCGATGTGTACATCTTCGCTGCCATGTGCGCCGCCTACCCCGATACCACCGACTACGATACCATCGATATAAATGGGCACGCCGCCATCTAAAATAAGGATGTTTTCATCCAGATAGCGTAGGTCTTCAGGAATCGTGCCGTCTTTGATGCCTTTGGCGATGACCGCCGTTTCTCTTTTTTGTGAGTTTGCGGTATACGCTTTTTTATAACTGGCACGCACGGTATGCACGCCTGCGCGGTGGTCTCTGAGCACTGCTAAGGTTTGTCCAGAGGCGTCAACGACGGTGACAGATACCATCAAATTGTTGTTTTTGGCTTCTAATGCGGCGGCATTCACCATGTTTTGTGCCATCTCGCCAGTCAATAATGGAATGGTTGCCATCTCTGCTCCTTGGGTTATTACGTTTGATTTAATCGCTTGCGCTTGATACTGTGAGTGTGAGGTGTTGGCACACGCGGAGATGGACAACAGTGAAGTTGCAAGCGCGGCATAGATAACGAGTTTTTTCATAATCAATCCTTTCATAGTTAATCCTTGAGGTTGTTTTGAATATCGCATGACGTGACTCAATACGCCTTAATCAAAGCTTAGACAAGCTAATTGCCTGATGATAACTTGCTGGGGCAAACTTGATGGTGACAAACAGCATACCGATAAGGCTGATTAATAGCATCCACCAAACCGCTTGAAAACTGCCAGTCGACTCGCGTAGCACACCTGCGATATAAGGCGCGATGGCAGTAATAATAAAGCCAATGCCTTGGACAAATGCTGCCAGTGTCCCAGCGAGTTTGGGTTTGGACAAATGATCTAACGCGACGGTCAATGTCAATGAAAAGCAGGCACCAAGACCACAGCCAATCAAGGCAATCCACAAGATGAGTAAAGCTGTCGGCATGGTAATCAAACCTATAAATCCAGCGATTTGTATCCCTACGGCAAAAAACAACCAAGGTCGGCGGTCGAGGCGATGGGCGGATAACATTGGAATAACCAGCGCACCAATGACCTGAAAAATCGTCATGATACCGATCAGCTCGCCACTACTTTGCGCGCTCCAGCCCAAAGTCTGCGCATAGCTTGGCAACCATGCAATCATACAAGCATATCCAGCATTTGCCAGACCAAAATAACTTGCCAGCAGCCAAGCACGGCGATTGCCAAAAAAGTTGATTTTTACCCCGTCGTCTCGATTTTCCATCTGCTCAGAGGGTCGCCGCCACCACAGTACGAGGGCAAAAACTGGCACTATCAGCCAAATACCCAAACCAGATTGCCAACTGCCGTAATGTTGAGCGACCACGGGACTCAAGATAGCGGCAACCCCGCCACCAGTCATCAGTGCAGCAGAGTAAACGCCCATAGCAAGTGGTACGCGTTCAGGATACCAGCGTTTGACCACACCAGGTGCCATTGCTTGCACGATGGCGATACCCGTGCCGCCTACTAAGGCACTGGCTATCAGCGTTCCTCCAGTATCTAACCACAAGCGCCATAAACCCGCTAAGGCAATCGCAAACAGACCGCCTGTGATCCATACGCTTTCACTAAATCGTCGCCCAATCCACGGCAACAGTAGCGGAAATATACCCATACACAACATCGGCAGCACCACCAATAAAGAGGCGGCTTGCAAACCCATAGCTGTGCTTAGGCGAATCTCTGTCAGCAACGGACCAGTAGAAGTGATCGTTGGGCGCAGCGTCATCGCCAACCCAGCAATCACCAGCATAGGAAACAGCAAGGTCAGTATCGACGAACGCGCCGTGGAGGAGATATGATCGGTACTCATGAATAATATAAAATCCGTATTAAGAAAGGCAGTACCAAAAAATCACCGCCTGAGTCGCCAAAAAAGCCGACGTCACTATATGCCGAACGCCGACTTTTTCAATAAGTGCTACTTTTAAAAACCGCTGATAAAACTGCCATTTAAAGCGTCATTTAAAAAGGTTTGAACGGTAGGAATTTACCATCTAGAGTAATCACTGCGCGGTCACCACCTTCTGGGTCAGCTACTTTTTTGATATCCATTTTGAAATTAATGGCACTGATGATACCATCACCAAATTGCTCATGAACCAAGGCTTTTAGCGTGGTGCCATATACCTGCATCATCTCATAAAAACGGTAAATTGCCGGGTCAGTAGGAATCTCACTACCAACGCTGCCTCGTGATGGAATGCATTGTAGTAACGCGATGGCGTCCTCATCAAGTCCTAAAGTTTCACCAACTTTTTGGGCGGCATCAGCAGGTAGCGGATGTTGACCTAGCAAAGCGGCAGTGACAAAGACATCACTCAAGCCTGTTCCTGAAGCGATTTGCTCAAATGACAGATTCTTTGCCGCTTTGGCAGCAATGATGGTGTCCGTTAATGTTTGACGTGCGGTGTTGCTTACTTGAGACTGAATCATAATAATACCTTTTGAGGTTGGTGGTGGTTATTGGGTTAATGATGCTTATGAATCATTTGGATTAATTGATTTTTCGATTATGCATAGTCATTGATAATGACAGTTATGTAACACTAAACGGCGACTGCAAGTGGTGATAGCGGATAAGCGCGAACCTCAGTGTGCGTGGCCAATGAGACAAATTCATTGGTCACGCCATCTAAGGCATCGATGTCACCGGACTCGATATCGTAAACCCAGCCATGTAGTGCCAAACGATTTTCTCTTAGCGCCAAACGTATAGACGGATGGGTTTTGATATTTTCGATTTGGGCGATGACATTTTCACGAACCATAGAAGCGACCCGCTCGCTATCACTGGCATGTTTACGGACTTCATTGACCACCCGTGCTGAGTCAGCATAGCGTAGCCAGCTGCCTACCGCTGGCATATGATCCATGCAGGTGCAGTTGGCAATCGCAGTCATCGCGCCGCAGTCTGAGTGCCCGCAAATCACCACATCCGTGACTTTTAAAGCGGTAACAGCATACTCAACTGACGCCGATACACCGCCAGGCTCAGGACCATAAGATGGGACGATATTACCCGCATTGCGAATCACAAACAGACCACCGGGTTCGTGTTGGGTAACGAGCTCAGGCACTAAGCGGCTGTCTGAACAAGAAATAAACAGCGTGCGCGGGTTTTGTTTGGTCGCCAAATTTTTGAATAAATCGGCGCGCTTAGGATAGGCGTCACTGTGAAATTTTAGAAAACCTTCAATAATATCTTTCATCGCGTTGGCCTCTGTGAAGTCGATAAAAGGAATGATACGTCACTATCGTTATAAGGTAAAATACTAGTATGTTATGATATCGATAATAATTACTTATGACCAAACTTTTATCAATCCCTAATCCACACGAGATGACCCATGATTCTTCGGCACATTAAGTATTTCTTGGCAGTGGCAGAGCACCAAAGCTTTACCCAAGCAGCAGCGTCTTTGTACGTCTCACAGCCAGCGTTATCGCAGCAGATTAAGCAGTTGGAAGAAGGTCTAGGCGCGATTTTATTTGATCGCTCTGGTCGCCGTGTCACATTGACCGATGCCGGTGACGTCTATGCGTGCTATGCCCATAGAGCCTTGCAGGATTTGGAGGAAGGACGGCGCGCCATTCACGACGTACAGGATCTCAGTCGCGGTGCGTTGCGGATTGCAATTACGCCTACCTTTACCACGTATTTGCTTGGACCTTTAATCAAAGCGTTTCATACTCGTTATCCGAGCCTTACGCTAAGCGTGCAGGAGATGTCACAGGAGCAGATGGAAAAGCAAATACTCGATGATGAGTTTGATGTGGGTATTGCTTTTGAAGATGTGCAGTCTGCCGATATTGATACACAAACCTTGCTGATAGAGACGCTTGCACTGGTTGTTAGTAAACATAACCCTCTTGCTAAGCAAATGGCGATTGACTTGCCAACGCTACACGCGCAGTCACTGGTATTGCTGAGCCGCGAATTTGCCACGCGCGAACAGATTGAGCATTATTGTCGCCAGCATGACATTGCGCCAAACGTACTGATGGAGGCAAACTCGCTCAGCGCAGTGATCGAAATGGCTCGCCATACCCAACTGACCACCTTATTACCTTCCAACATCGCTCATAATTATGATGAGCTGGTGGCGATTACCTTAGCGCCGTCTTTGCTCCAGCGTACAGCGGTATTACTACAACGAAAAGGCGCGTATCAGAGCGCTGCTACTAAGGCATTTGTTGCGTTGGCACATGAGGTTTGTTTGAACACGGTTGAATCCAATGCACTGTTTTTTAGGTAGAATAAACTTAGAAAACGAACGGTCACGATGAGATAGGCAAAAGGTCAATGACGCAAACCTTAATTCACTACTTTTTTCACTTCGGCATGCCTTTAATGGGTGCCTATGTGTTTTTCCGCAATGATTATAAAAAGGTTTATCTGATACTGCTCGCCACTATGTTGGTTGATTTGGATCATCTGCTAGCAACGCCTATCTTCTCTCCCAATCGCTGTAGTATTAACTTTCACCCGCTGCACAGTTATTATGCAATGGCAGTATATGTGGCTATGTTAGTGCTGCCTAAGCCATATAGAGTCATAGGTTTGGGCTTGCTGTTGCATATGCTGACGGATCTGAATGACTGTGTTATGACGTATGCCCAATTCCCTCAAGCGTTGGATAATGCGCCAGCTCGTGAGCTGGTCATATGGCTAGCAAATAGGTTTAAGTAGTATTTTTAACTTTTCATCGTATGTTCATTAATTCCGTATTTATTATGGGCACACTATATTTTCTAAATAATCGGATTATTTACTGAGGATTTAGTTCTGCGCTAAGCCTAAATTCAGTATTCAGACAATAAATATAGACAAAAAAAGCCTCACTATTAATAAGTGAGGCTTTTTTATTGAGTGGCTAGTTTAGCACTCTATACGACAATGATTATTTAGCAACCGCTTTAAAATTCGCTACTTGGTTCGCATTGCTAATGGTCAATACAGGCACGTTATTGGCATTTTTGCTCATGCTATATTTACCATTTACGGTTGCTAGTACGGCGCTATCAAAGCTGGCTTGTGGGGCAGGGCAAGCCATTCTTGTGCTTCTTACTGGACCCAATGTTACCTCGCCATTTGCTACCTTATATTCAGCACTCATATTGTTACAAGTATTCATCAAAGTAACGATATTGCTCCCATTCGCCGTCACAAAATCGAGGGTTAATGGTTCGCCTGGATTAAAGAATAATGGAGTAATGGTCTCGCCCTTGGTGTTTTTGGCATCCACGAGTTGCCAATGATAGGCTTGTAAGGCATCCGAGGTAATAGGCTGGGTAACGGGTGCACTTGGCGTAGATGTGGTTTGACAACCTGCTGCCAATGTTCCCACTGCTAAAACGCTTACCATCATTACCTTGGTCATATTTTTCATATAAAGTCCTTTATTGCTTCAATTATTATATAGAGACATTTATCTCAAAATTATTGTGCTTGCTGCCCCAATAACTGACATGAGACGCTAGCAGATGCAGGCATTATTACAAAGCAATGATAGCGATACAAGCGCCAGTAACCATTCAAATACCAAGTTGTTTTTATGTTGATATAGTCGGTTCAATATAATTTGGATACAAGGAAGGCAAGCGAAAGTACTACAAATAGTAGACTAAGCGAGCCTGACACCGTATCTGATTTACATAGGATTGACTATAAATCTTTAGCACGGCTCATTGCTATTAGGCGACCACATCATTACGTTGAGATAGCAGATGGTTTGCTGGAATAGGAAACACATTGTCATAAATCCAGTTATAAACAAAAGCATGTACCAAGTAAAAAGTAGCCATTGTAATATCCATGAGAAAGGCTTGCCAAAGGCTGATGCCTAAGTGCCACGCAATTATTGGTAGGAATAATAACAGCAAACCACCTTCAAATAAAAAGGCATGCAACATCCGTAGTGGAACCGTCTTATGTACATTGCCACGTAGCTTCAGCATACTGTGGTCAAATAACAGGTTATAAAAATAGTTCCACAACGTCGCGATAATCGAAGCAGCCACGGCGATAAGACCTATCGACTGAATATCAAAGCCAAATAACCAGCTTGCCAACGGTACAAATATAATTAAACCTATTATCTCAAAACCCAAAGTATGACGAATACGATCTTTCACGGTGCGCATGAAGCTTCCTAGTTGAATCAGTTATTTTCGCGCCTATTGTATCTGTTAAACTATTATAACCAAGTTAGAACCTATAGGATTTTTAGATAGATGAGCCTTTCATTAGAGCAACTGCAAGCCTTTGTCGCCACGGTAGAGACCGGTTCTTTCTCAGCCGCCGCCCGTTATCTAGGCAAGGCGCAGTCTGCTATTAGCACGGCGGTGTCAAATTTAGAAATTGATTTGGACAACAGCTTATTTGTCCGCAGTGGACGCTATCCAGTCCTAACGCCAGCTGGAGAGCGCTTACTGGTAGAGGCGCGAGTGATACTAGAGCGTTGTGAGCATTTTCGCGGGGTGGCCAAAAGTCTGGGCGAAGGAGTAGAGAGCCGATTGGTACTGGCGGTTGATGAGCTGTATCCCGAAGCAACGTTGGGCGGCTTGATGGAAGAGTTTTCGCGCCGATTTCCTAGTGTGGAGCTGGAACTATTGTTTCCGCTGATGGAAGATGTCAGCCGCTTGGTGTTAGAAGATCGCGCCGATTTAGGCATTATGTGGCGTCAAGAGATACTACCTTCAGCGCTGAATTTTCATGGGCTTGGTTGGGTGTCGATGAAAATGGTGTGCGCGCCGAACCATGAGCTAGCTCGTCAGCCAGTGGGATGGGAGGAGTTGAAACGCTATCGGCAATTGATGGTGGCAACACGTAACCATAGCGAAGAAAAAGCACGGTTGCGAATAGCATCTGATGTCTGGTGGGTTGAGAGCCAGTGGGTTATCGTTGAGCTGGTACAGCGCAATCTAGGCTGGGCATTCGTGCCTGAACATGTGGTAGCCAGTGCCTTAGATAATGGTTTTTTAGTCGAGCCAATATTGGACTTTAACGATCATGATTGGCCAGTGGCTTTAGAAATCGTATGGCACAAGCAGCGTCCTCTAGGTAAAGCAGCTGCTTGGTTGAAGTCGGCTGCGATTGCGCTAAATAAGTAATATTAAGCGGTCAATAATAGCGAGTTTTAAAGGGTCGTCCATTTATTGCGGGTGTACTATCTATAAAGTTCATAATTTGCCGATAGATTTTAATAGGCTATAAGTTTGAGTAGGTTATAAATTTAAACGGTTTTTAATATAAGCGCTTTAGTGGTCAAGTTATACTATGATTCAATCCAAATTATGTTTTTAACTAAAATATGAGATATAGCTGAGCGACAGCAGTTGTCGCCCGCTTTAATTAGACGCTTTATCTTTCTCAATTTTTATATTATAGTTACTGAGTTAGGACGTTATTCAGTCAGGAAAACAGCAACATAGAGTTAACCCTCGAGGCGCAATGCTTCACCCTATAACTTCGCTATTGCTGTTAACTATCAATACTCTGGCTGGCATTAATCATTATTTTTCTAATCAACTAAACCCAATCTACTCATAAATTATAGCTGTCATATCGATGATGGCACAGATTTCATATTGTTAAAAATAAGTTTAAATAACTTCTAAAATCATCAGTGAAACACTCATTTTACTTTTTAACGTTGCTCTAAAAGCGGCGGACAAGCTCGGCTGACTTAAATTTGCTCTGAGAATTAACCAAAATTAAAAATACTACAAGCTACTGATATTCAAAATAAATTAAAAAATAAGGACAGTACTATGACAAACACAACTAACACTTTTGAGCAAAAACGTATCGATAATTTAAATTGGTCAAGTGGATCAAAACTGCCTAAATCCATTCAAGATAAGGTACAAACTAAACCAAAGATACCGCTGTTTTATCTGCATAACGAGTCTATCAATAACTATGAAGATGATATCTACTTTGTAAATAATAGCGATGAGATATTGAGCTTTGTTGCTCCCTATGAGCTGATGAAGAGAGATTTAGATTGTCCTGAGGTGGTGGTTGCTGCCGAACCAAGTGAACGTGACATATCCCTCACTTATACTGATGTATTGCCCAAGCAAGGCGTGAGAATTGATCGTCAACATATCATCTATGATAGTGATTATCTCAATCAGATTATTGTGTATACCATGAGTCGTGCCAGCAAGGAGATGTGGGGAATATGGCGTTTGAATGTGTGCGAAAAAGGCATGTTTTCGTCTTGTCCCTTGCTATGGGAAGGTGGCGCCAAACCCTTATCTGTTGTGAGTGCAGACAAACGAAATGATCCCAAAGATCGTCCTATTTTACCTTGTGTATTGCCCATACGTCAGCAGTTATACCAGCAATGGGCGGAACATTATGACCACGCGAGTGCAAGCTTGATGAGATCTATCACAGATATGATCTATCGCTATGACTTTGGTATTGTGGGATGTTATTACAATGATACTTGGGATGAGTACAGCAGTGAGGCAGAGCAAATCGCTAACAGGCTAATCAAGGAGAGCGCTGATAGTGCCGATGAGGTTCTCGCGATAATGACTACGGTCTATGACGTGTCATTTGGTGCTGGATATACGAGGATTCCTATGGATGTCGCTGAGCACATTTATGGTCTATGGTTGAAGTATAAAAGTAATGATAATAAATAAAAAAATCCTTAAAAGGAGAGCACTATGATGTTTCCCATTGAAAATAATGACACATTTTTACTATTCTTTCACGGTCTTGATTCAAGCAATGAAACCACTAAATATACTTGTATTAGCCGTGAGCCCAAAACCTGCCAAACCGTCAATTATCGAGATAATTTCAACGAGATTTTTGATATTTATGAGGCGTTAATTTTAGAAAAAATGCGCGAGTATCCGAGAGTCGTCTTGGCAGGGCACTCACTTGGTGGCTGGTTTGCCAATCACTTCGCCCACAAATACAATTTGCGTGCGCTATTAATAGCACCTTGCATTTATCCCAGTGAGGTTTTAGCAGACCGCATACCAGACGTGGCTGATATGAAACTGTCATTTCCGACCTCGAATACTGAGATGGTACGAGTCATGGTTGAGGTTGATGATGAATGCTTAGATGTGGCCGTCGCCAGACGTACGCTCGTCAACTTACCTGATAGCTGGGAAGTGGAGTATTTTGAGCGTGGTCATCACCGTATCGCCCGTAGCGAAGACATTTGGTATCACTTGGTTCATCTGTGCGAAGACCCCATTGTCTGGATGGATGACGCGACATATCATGGGGAAGATTAAATACCATCAGCCTTGCAGTAAGGCATTATTAATTACTATTATAAAGAACTAAAAAACTATCGTGGGTTTAACGGTTTGCCAAGTTTTTCAATAATCACTTAGCAAACATTGCAACTTCCAGCACGATATAAAACCACTCTGGTAAAGCGCATGAGCCTGTACTCCGACAAGGCTATTCATGCCTGATTCGATGAGCCTATTTGGGCTTATTCTTATTGTCGGAGTTCAGGAGTCACTGATGTCTCATATCAATAGCCAAAATCTCACGCCTTCCAAATATACTCATCGTTATACGCCGCGGCATCCTTTGGCAAAAGAGGCGGTTAGCCAAATAGAGAAATGTGAACGACGTTCGCAAGATATTGTCCAAGCCATGGGTTATCCGCCAAAACACATCATATCCGCCTGTGGTCGTCTGCGTCATGTATTGTCTAGCGACATACTAGGACTTAATGCGACAGATATTGATAGCTACTTTACTGCTCATGAATTCTTAAAAACACTATTGCCAGTGCTCGAAATAAGGTACGACACCTTTGCAGATGATATTGCGCAAATCCAATATGACTTGGCGCATTATCCTTATCCGCTACCGCAATATCACTTGCGAGCGGTCATCGACTTTACATGGAGTGAGGGCGCTAACTGGATGTCGCGCGGCGTGGCTAGCAGTAAAGCTGTTGCGTATTTACCGCAAAATATTGCCAAAATGAATGCGGCAAAGCGTGAGTTGGTGATTCAACAATGTCTGGCTGCGCATTATGCAGAATATAACGGTCACTTGCCGTATAATGGCGTGATTAACGGTTATCAACTTATCATTGAACAGCGTCATGAGATGGTTGATAGCATCGATTATGATCTGCCGCAGTGTGAGTAGGATGTGATACATCACTCATCAATTGGTAGCATTAACATTTAACACAGCATACCCAAATAAAAAGGCCGTCCCCAATGACCGATACTAATCCTTATAACCCGTATAATTTTGCACCTTTACAGCCGACTGGTAGAAACGAGACCGATACTGCCAACACTTATGCGCCTGAAGACATGATTAAAATATATGAGCAGCAGTTTTTGATACCAGTACCTGAAGAAAAGCTGACCGAGTTTTTACCCGCGCTAAAAAGCTTCTATGATATCGACGATCATACGTTAGATGTGAGTGCCATTATTTTCGACGCAATCGCAGACGCCTCTATCATTTACAATCATAAGGTCAAAGTGGGCGACTATCAAATACTAGGTGGATTGATAGAGGAAGTGATTGAATACGATGAAGACAGTGATGAAAACAATAAAGATGACCAAGCCACTGAAGACCTATCCGTTGAAGACAAAGACATTCAAGCTTATACACTAGAATGTAAGCGCACTTTTTTCATTAATGAGGTAGAGATACCTTATCATTTCAACTTGTTTATTTATGGTGACGGCTATTCTACTTTAACCAAAAAAGAAACCGTGCTAGAAAAAATGTATTGGTTCGTTAGAGGGAGATTTGAAGAAAATCTATTAGACGACACTGAAGATAATGACAGTTTAGACTCGATCAATGAACAGCTAGCCAGTTTGGGTATTCGGGAAATGGATTTGACCACCATAGACGAAGTAATAAGCTATGTGGAAGACAGTATTATAGATGATGCCATGGTAGAGGCGCTTAACAAGTTATTAGATGCGGCTGAGTAGGTAGCTATCCGTAAAATTGATGTCAGGACAACACGTTTTAACGTCAATTTTTATAAGAGCCGTTGTAAAAGAATATTTATATAAGACTAGCTATAAAAGACTATTGATATAAGGCACATTGCTATGCAACAAACACAGAATTCTATGGATCAAAGACAAGATATTGTAGAACACAGACCCGTATTTATGCCGAGAACCAACAGTGACAATCTGGTAAAAACAGACATGGTTAGGTTTGAGCGGCATGTGGGGTTTGCCAGTCGCCAAAAGAAAAAATCCATCAATGATATGCATCAAGTCATTCGCAAAAAGTATGGTTTTAGTCATGTCCTTGAGCTATCGAGCAAGTCTGGCAATAAATTGAGTTTTCCGCTGAGTCCATTGAGCTTGAAGCTAACAAATGAACAAGATGGGCAGCAGTACAGTGTCGAAAATGCCTTTCAAAGCAGTATGATTTTTGAGGATGGTGGCCCCTATACTGACTTGTTAAGTGCGCCGCCAAGACAAGCCAGAAAGGACGAGCGCTTAATGACCTCGGGTGAACTGATTGGCTATAATTATTTTGGCATGGAGTGGAGCGTAGAGCCATTGACCACATTTTATGATTGGCTCTATGTGAATGCCCTAAAGCAAAACCCGCATTTGCATGAAGAGGTTATGCAATATCAAGCCTTTACGGATCGTGAGTTTAATCCTAAAAAGTCTATCCATTGTGCGGCTTATGCACTGGCGATGTTTGTGGCGCTCAATAAACGCGAGTTGCTTGATAATATTGAAGACCCTGCGGTATTTTTTAATCTATATCATGAGTTCAAAATAAGTAATACTGAGCAGCTTTTGGAAGCGGGTTGGGTTTGATCGTTAAAGCGGTAGTTTACGCGGTAAAAATTATCAAGATAAACTTATGATATGCTAATCAAGTGACTTTATGATATATGAGAATAGCCAAGCTTGTCTTGGCTTTTTCATGCCTAAAAAATTTTCATGCCTAAAAAATCAAGCACCTTAGTCTGGTTGATTTTAGCGTTATATATTTCAACAGAACGCTTATTACTCTTAATTATGTAGATGTGATATAAACTTACGAATACTAGGGCATGTCCTCATTTTAAAAGTGGCGATAAAAATTAGATAAATTGCAGTCAAACAAGGATAATATCGAGATATTAGTCAGCTATTTGACACCGTTTGGCAAGATTTAGCCATTTTTAAACCATTTATATAACTATCGATTGAATTGAGGACGCGCCCTAAGTATGACTATAATTCTAGAAAATTAGACAAAAAAAATCCCCACTTCTTATTTAAGAAGTGAGGATTTTAGTGCTTTTATAAGCCATATTTGGAGCGGGAAAAGAGATTCGAACTCTCGACCCCAACCTTGGCAATGGTGTCTAACTATTTTACATTAAAATATTTTAAGCTACAGACCTTTATTTAAAAGGGGTTTACTTCTTTAAGTTTGAAATTAATTTCTCATATTATACCATACAAATAGGGCTTAAATCATATTTTGGTCACAGTGTCAATATTGATATTGACACCTAACTATTTCTTGTCTATAGTAAGTTCTTACCTCCCCCACTAGTGAGTAGCTGGTACAAACTGAATTTATATAGTTAATTTGATTGTAAAATCACATGATGACTTTTAGAGTCGCCTCAAAAAAGTGGATGAGCATTGCAAGGAAAGGTCTGATTTTTTTCGTATATAACGTAGGTCAGGATTATGAGTATGCAGGATAAAACGAAAAATACAGCGCGTCATCAGTTTTTGATCCCATCTAAGGTCAACATCATGGTTCATCCTAGTGCGGTATCTGCACACAATGTTTGGCTAAAATTTCGTTCCAAAAAGTCTTCTATTAAAATTAGTGACGTCGATAAATACTATAAACCACTTGTTCGAATAATTTGTGACGGGAATCTCTATCTATATTTTGATCACTTCGAACGCATGTCGCAGATTTTTCAGGAAGAGTCCAAGCTGAGGCAGCCTTTTATAATTATCGCAGGTCATGACCAGCAGATCGTTAAAATGGCGTGGTCAGAGGTGCTGACATTATGTTTTTATCGGGACGTCAATCATGTGCTGTTATGGCAGCACCTAAAAAAGCATTGTGCCCAGAGTATATTGAGAGAGTTGATGAATTGCGATGATTTGCGAGTTGAAGATTACTGTCGTTTCGCAGGCATCGATCAGCATCAATATGAGTATCAACAAAGCTCATTAGTAGATGAGATAAAAGAGTTGGGACTAGAGCAAGATACAAGTTGGTTATATGAGAAATGATGAGGATGTTCGTTTTCAGCATATATCAGTAGAAGACATCAATCTAGTCATAAAAAAGATGGTGCCTTATGACTCTCCTCTGGCTGAACGAGTACAAGCTTTGGTTTTTGATTTAATATCATTATCACCCAAGTACCTTCTTGATATGCAAGAGTTTGCTTCATCTGCTGATCCAATTCTATTAAGTGATGAGGACTGTCAAGCAATCATCGCTATGGTAAAAACGAATAAAAATACAGAGACTTGGGCAGTTTCTTATATGCTGGCGCAGTTTACTACTGATCATAAAGATAAATTATTCACTGATGCATGCTGGCAGTTTATGAGTAAGTATCTACAAATAATGCTACGGATCGCGCAGAGTGATGACAATCACTATAAAAAAATCAGCAAGCTTGGTGTCAGGGTTAGGATGGCGTTGGATACCCACTCACCTCAAGCAGACATCTTAAAACAGCTCATTACAATCCATGCCTCATCTAATAATGCTTACGAAAACCTGAATGACATTGAAGTTTACGAAAATAGTAAGTCTCGTGAAGAAAAAGAAGCTGCTGCTAAAACTGATAATATCACTAAAAAAATAGGTGAGATAAGGCTGGCTTATGAAGTCGCTATTAAAGATAAGGCGTTTATTGAAAGAGAGAGCCGCGCAAGTAGGCAGGATAGTGAGCCGAAAAACGTAAATGATACAAGAGCAGCTCGGTATACAGATGAAGCAACTCGGCTGATTAGGATCGCTGCTCAGTATCATAAGAATAATGTCGCCAAACTAGAAAATGTGGCAGATGATGACCCACCAGCACTGTTAGACAATGATTACATGCCACCTATAGCAGCCGCTAAGTCATCACAGCTGCAGCAGTTTCAGGTAAAAACCAACTATTTGCATAGTAAACGCAATCAATTTTTGTTGCCAAGTAATACTCGAGTGCTTCCTATACTCAGTTACCAGCTTTTATTCAAAAAATTGTGGGATGTGGTGATCAAGGGCGACCTATCAGAGCGTCAAGTTGCTACGGTATTATTATTGTCTTTATTATCAGGTAGACAAATCAACGTCATAGCCTCAGAGATCAGCACCAATAAAAGCCAAAGACAATTTTTGATTGAAGAGGATAGTGGCGAGACAGTTATCAAGAATACGATTAATGTCACCCTAAATCGACGTGGTAAGATAAAACCCCACATTAAAAGTGATAGTAATTATTTTAGTCTGCCACTACCGCACCCCATACAAGCCATACTGCAGTACAAGTTTGAAGTAAAAAAAGACGCAATTGACGAGCTATTAAAAACGCTTAAAAGTGACTTGGTATTGTCCTCTTTTTCTAGTCAACATATTGAGTCTGCTCTAGCATTCATCATCAAACATGAGATAAAAGAACCTTTGCATGCTGACGTGATAACTGGGGTAGAGGTCGAACACTCGCCGGCGCTATATTATGCCAGTATGGATACTTCCTCTTTACTGAGTACCTATCAATCAGCACTTAACGTATTAAGTGACCGCTGTTTTAAAAGCTTTACTAATATCTATTTTTATAGAGTCGAGAATGCCAAAGCATCCCTGAAGATATTAAACCCAAAGAGCCATCATTTATGGCAAGGATATAAAGATACCTTTTTTATAAACATTCCAATCATCGCCAGTAATATCAATAAAAAATATATCGGTAGTGAAATGGCTTTAGATGATAAAGTTTGCAGTAGATTTTTTAGCCACTTAAATACTCATGTGCAAGACTACAACGGCCGTCTAATTCGTGATGCAAAAATTGGCAGAGATACTTATATCGAGCAGTTTAATGCGTATAGTTTGTGGCTGTGGCACATCATTCAAATACAAACGGGGATAAGGCCAGTAAACGATGTGCCAGGTTATCTGCATCAGTTTAATTTTATGCATGATATTTATTGGGTGTCAGATAAAGCCATACGTAAAGGAGATGATGGTGGGCGACTTATTCCAATCAGCCACTTTTTAAAAATAGCACTGCAGAATTATCTGATATATCTAAAACAATTTGCCAGTCTGCATAACCCTATATATCCAAACCATCAGTTGCCCATTGAAGAAATTTTACAATCACAAATACCACTACTACAAGTATTTAGCTACAACCCTAAAGGGTTTGTCGCTATATCACCAGGGCGTATAAGGAGGTTGTTAGGCAATTTTTTAACTCATCAAGATAACTGGCTACGCCATCAACTGCGTTCAATGCTCACAAATAAAGTTGATGAAGTTTATATCTGCGCTTTATTCGGTCATGAACATGCGGATCAAGAGGTGTTTCATCCTATGTCATCATCGTCAATTATGCCATATAAATCGACATTGGCAGCGCATTTAGATGAGGTGGCTCAAGAGCTGCAATTGACGCAAGTGGAGGTAACACTTTATGGCTAAGCCAATAACGCTCGCTGGGCATAAGCTCAGACAAGCCAAAAAAAAACAGCAAAAAGAGGCACTAAGGAAAAAAGCGGCAAACTTAGTGACTGCTTATTTACAGCAGTATCAACCAATCGATTCTACCGATATAACAGAGCATTATCATGCCATTGACGCTCAGCTTTCAAATACATTCACAACCTTTAACAATTATCGTGTAGCACGGCAAGGATTCTTAGACGCGGTAAGAGCGTACAATAAAGCCAATCATTTCGCGCTAGATGAACCTGTTGTTCCTATTGTGGCCGAACGGGACAAACTCACCATAAGCTATGATTGGTTCGTTGAAGGCTCAAAAGTTTCAGAGACGTGGCAAGTGATGCAACTAACTTGGCAACGTAAGCTCAAGTTCAGTGCTAACGATTATGTTTCTTATTTTTTGTATAGCAGCATCATGTTCGGTGGTCTAAATGATGTTGAGGCATTGAAAGCATTGTATCAATGGCTGTTTAGCGAGCGAAAATTATATCTTGTGAATCTAAAAAAACAGTCTGGACCTCATCAGAAGTTAGATGCTGATAGTATTTTACTCGTGATTCCTTTAGAGATCCTAGATGATAAATATGGTTGTAGAATTGATGGTAACGATGATGCATTAACTCGCTATGTATCTTATGTTCCTGATGACCTAAGTCTTATGTTTCTATACGCTTTAGGTGATACTGATATAAATAAGCGTAAAATACAGCAGTTTGAGACGATTATCAAAGGATTGAACAATACGTTTGAACTTACTTGCCGAGATCCAAAAAAAATCCATTTATCACATCTTATCAAATACGCTAATTTTCATTGGCGGCAGTGGCCTGGTAGTGCTATCGATGGCGCTGGCAGTCTAGTCATGCAAGGACAACTTAAAAGTACGTCACTACCTACTGAGCAATTACTTAATTATAACCAAGAAGTTATTCAAAGTACCCAACCAGCTATTACTTGGCAAAAGCTGTTTGTTCAAAGCACATCATCGAACGATACCTCTAGGCCCAGTAAAAGCTATCCCGCTTTTAGCAAGAATATAATTCAGCTCATTCAAGAGGGACTGAAAGGGACTCGAGCATCTGCTAAAGATACTATTAACAACGTGAAAAATGACTTTCCTCAGCCCAATGCCATACGTCTACTTGGTTGGGTGCTGTCTTTATTAGAAGGCAATCAAACCAATCTAAACTCCGTCAGTAAATATGTGGGTTGTATTGGGCGTGAATGGCTTATGTTGACCATGGATGAAGATTTAGAAGGATGGGGGACCAATGATTATGAAGAAATATATGAGCAAATCATTCTAAGTAAAGTTAAAGATGCACGTAAAAAAGATATTTTGCAGAAAGACCCGATCGATGATCGAGATGATATTGAGCTTGATGATGACGATATAAAGAATGGTAAAGATAATGATTTAGTTGATCCAGTACCTAATCTAGTGCAGGTGCTAGACGAAAGTAACGACTCAAAAAATGAGGGTCAACAATCCACCAGCTTAGATGAGCTCAAAAACACCCAATCTTATACCTATGGGCGATTACGCACTTTTCATCAATATCAGATGGAGTATTTCGATGCTCCTGACGTGGTTTTTGCATGGGGAGAAAACAAGCAGGTCGTCAAAGCGAGTATGGTATCACCTCGAGTATATAATGCCATGCACAGCGCACTACAAGTATCTGAATTGAACAGTAGTCAAAAGCTGTTATGCCAGACGATATTGATTCTAGCGTATCGTACTGGCATGCGTATTAATGAGATTGCAGGTATAAAACTCAAAAATATAAAAGATCTTTCAGATATTAGCGTTGTACTTACGCCAAACCCTTATCTACGTCTTAAAAGTAGTAGTGCTAAAAGAAGAGTATTATTAGCGGCGCTTTTAAAGAAAGATGAGTTAGAGGTAGTGACGTCGTTTATTGCTCAGCAACAAAGAATGGGGGTGTCCTATTTGTTTTCACAAGGCGTGAGTAAGCAGCCATTACCAACGTATTTTTTTAGCAATTTGATGAGAGTGCTATGGGATGGTGTGCTTGGGCAAGACAATCACAATTATACTTTTCATAGCTTCAGGCATACGGCAATCAGTCAGTTAGCGCTAGCTATCAATGATTCGGCATTAGCAGAGGTGATGACGGACTATACCCAACAGGAATGCCAGAACATCGCTGATAGTCTTGCAGGTTATCATCAAAATCAAGGTGCTTGGTTTGGGTTAGCGAGCTTCGTAGGTCATCTGACTTGTGACACAACTTTTGAACATTACATCCATACTGCACATCTATTAGCAGGGTCGCAGCTGAGCAACGCTAAAATTGAAATACCTTTTACCGTACTACATAATATAACTGGTATAGATTACCAGACAGTCAATTATCACGATAAAACTACCTATGATAAATCTACTAAGACAGTAGCGTTAAAAAAATTAAGGCCTTATTTTGCAAAAAAGCTAAAAGCACATCACAATCCTTTATTTACAGCACCCGATGTGAGCACCAAACTTATTCAGCGGAGTGCTGAAGGTGAGGGGATGCAGCACTCTGTTTTTATTGATGCAAGGTACGATGCTGTTATTAGTTTTCTAAGAGAGATAGATAGACTCAGACCTGAGCTGCGTGAAAAAGAGTTGGAAAATATAGCAATAAAACACGGTATTCATTTACTCAATGCACGAGAGTTATACAAAAACGCAAGTGGCTTAAATAATAACGACAAGCTCATCACTCAAGTTAAAGGTCAAACTGCTCAAGCCATTATTACCACGGCATTGGATAACGCTTATAACCTGTCCGTACAGAAACCTGATCAATTACGAGAGTTTGTCAGTATTTATAAGCAAAAGCACATTACCTCTAGATCTTACTTAAAATTTGGCATTAAAAAATCTCAACATGAGTTATTGGGTGACTTCTTGAAGATAGGGTGTCAAATTATTGCTCCTCACCATTGGCAACTGACTTCTAGTAGCGCAAAAGAGGTTAGAGATTTCAAGAAAAAGTATAAACTAGATAGCGCCATTAGGGTGGAAGCCAACCAAAATTGTGTAGGCTTTGAAGTTAGAATTGTCAGAAAAATGAAATCCAAATCTGAAAAACAAGCTACTTATGAGTCGTCCGGCGTCTTGAAATTTTTGGGTGAGATGTTAGTAATACTGCTTGAACAGGATAGTGAAGAATAAGTCTGATACAGCCAGCATTGTAAATTTAGATTGCCTAACTAAAATCTCCCAAGTTAATGTCTACGGATTTGACGGCATAGCTCAAACAAACTGCCGGTGATTTTAGGGGGGAAAGTGAAAGCTTAGCGGTACTAAGAGAATTAATGGATAAGCACGATATAAGTTCTAAACCTTCTCTTATAAATTTAGTTCAAGAACTACATGGGAGGCTTGAGGAAGCTTCAAAACTACCAGGCATACAATCTTTACTAAAGAAAGATCGTAATGCTAATGAAGTGAACCGCCCCGACTTTATCGGAGAGTGATTTACTTGAGTCAGGCAGCGATGCCTGACAGGGTTAAATTATCATAATACCGCTTTTCAAAATCAAAAGGTGACACATAACCAATCGTACTATGCAGT
>CAJHAA010000021.1 GCA_904846265.1 Psychrobacter immobilis
TAGTCGCCCAACGCTTCTATCAGCATGCGAACGGCGCGTTCTTTAATCTCAGGAGTGTAGGTTTGTTTTTTCATTGTCGTATTCTCTCAGAATGTTGAGTCTCCGACAATCCCGGGGCGGTTCAGATAGTGTTTTTGACCAATTAGAAGCTGAAATAATCGCTTTCGCTAAAGCGAAAATTAATGAAGGTGAGTTTTACTCTGATGAGGCTATTAGTTTTGATGATGAAATTTACCAAGTAGATATTAAGTCTGTTTGCATAACTCATAAGAATATTATTTCAGTATCTGTTGAAAATGTTGAATACGAAATAGATTTTGAAGTTATTTTACAAGCTCATTATTCAATTATGGATTATGATCGTTCACCTTGGGATTCTGAGGATAAAAGATATATGTTTGTTCTCTACAACGATATAACAAGAAAACATACAGAAAATTTTTCAGCTTATATAAATATTGACTATATGGACGGTATAAGAGCAAATGCAGAGATAATAGAATTATACTTTAATGATTCAGCATTTGAATTAAGTGAAGAAAATAGCGAACTACTAAGTATTAGATCTCTAGATTTAAATGGTGAATAAAAATTGATTTATTTAAATAATTGTAATTAGCTGAAGTGTATGTCAATGCTCAAATTCACATCGCAAATACTCTCAAAACAACTCACCCATCTCAACGTTTTCTTCAAAATCAAACCCCAATTGCTGATTCTTAAGCTGCCGCATCTGCTGGATACGCAGCTTACGTCCTGCGATAAGCCGTAGCACCTCGCGTTGCTGCTCTGTCGTCATATCATGCCATCGCTGGCGCTCCGTTCGACTGCGCAGGCAACCGAAGCAATAGCCTTTTTTATTGCTTTGGCAAAGACCAATACATGGATTGGCAATCTCAAACAGCTCAAACTGTTGGTTCATGGCGACTCCATTGCTATTATCGTCATTCCTTTGACTTGCATAGAACTATTATGACCATATTATTATGTCGCAAATACTGACTAATGGTGTGCCGTTTTATTGTTATTATTTTTGTTTAGCGGGTGCTATGCTTAGCGTCACTAGCCTATATAAGATAATCATAACAAAATTAATAAGTGAGATGATACGTGAACTTGATTTATATCCATGGACTGGACAGTGATGCGAACTCTACCAAGGGAATGCTATTAGAAAAATACTGCCAGCATCATCACCCTGATATCAATGTACTGCGTCCCGATTTGAATAAATCGCCACAAGACGTGTTCGATAAACTGATAAGTCTAGTTGAGGAATGGGGCAGCGACTCAAAAGTTGTATTCGTTGGTAGCTCATTGGGTGGCTATTTTTCTACCTTGGTGAGCAATCATACAGGCTGTGCGGCTTTACTATTAAATCCTAGTACGCAGCCACATATTACGCTGCAGCGTTTTGCTAATGAGTTGTTGGCAAATACTGATGGGGAAGGTGAGGTGTTAAACAATGAAATTCTGCATACCACAGCGGGCGGTTGGAATATTACTCACTCAGATTTGCAATGGTTTGCAGATCATCAGTTATCAGAAGTTCATTATCCTAAAAAAATTGCTGTATTTATTAAAGAAGGCGATGAGTTATTAAATCCTGAATTGTCTAAAGCCTTTTATCAACAGCAAGAGAGTACGGTTATTTTACAAGCGGGTGGCGATCATCGGTTTAGTGACTTTGGTGAGCAGTTGCCGATGATGATAAATATGCTACAAGATTTAGTACGAGTTTAAACAGGCGACATTATATGACGTGAGCGATGGACTATTAACCTTAACGTCGCTATTTTTGGTTATAATGGTTGAATAGAATTAATCAGACATGAATCGTTAAGGATGCATTTGTGAGTCAATATAATGCGCAATCGTTAGAAGTTTTAGAAGGGCTTGAGCCAGTACGTCGTCGTCCAGGTATGTATACCGATACCACCCGCCCAAACCATTTGGCGCAAGAGGTTATCGATAACTCAGTTGATGAAGCGTTGGCGGGTTATGCTAAAACCATCAAGGTGCAACTGCATAGTGATGGCTCATTGTCAGTTGAGGATGATGGGCGCGGTATGCCGACTGATATTCATCCTGAGTTTAATCAGTCAGGGATTGAGCTGATTTTAACTCGTTTGCATGCTGGTGGGAAGTTTTCGACTTCTAATTATGAAGTGTCAGGCGGTCTGCATGGGGTAGGTATCTCTGTCGTCAATGCGTTATCAACACGTGTTGAGGTGACGGTATGGCGTGATAGTACACAGTTTGATATGGCGTTTGAAAATGGCGCACCAGTTACGCCGTTGACTGAAGCAATCAGCTCAAACAAACGCAAACGTGGTACCAGAGTGCATTTTTGGGCAGATGGTCGCTTTTTTGATACGCCTAAATTTAATGTAAAACAGCTCAAGCACAATCTAAAAGCCAAAGCGGTTCTAGCAGCTGGGCTGACGATTGAATTTGTTGATGATATTAATAATGAAAAGGTGGTTTGGCAGTTTACTGACGGAGTGGTCGAATATCTAAGCGAACAGTTAGATGGTTTAGAAACTTTACCTGAAGCACCGTTTTATTATAATTACGATGCGAAAGCGGGCGAACGTGCTGCTATTACCTTTGCCTTGTCTTGGTTACCTGATGGTGGCACGCCGATTCAAGAAAGTTATGTGAACCTTATCCCTACGGCTCAGGGCGGTACGCACGTCAATGGTCTGCGAACGGGTATCTTAGAGGCATTGCGTGAGTTTTGCGATATTCATAATTTGCTACCACGGAGTGTCAAGCTAACGGCAGAAGATGTCTGGGATGGGGTGAACTATATTCTGTCGCTTAAATTTTCTGAGCCGCAATTTTCTGGACAGACCAAAGAGCGTCTATCTAGCCGCGAAGCTGCGGGCGCAGTACAAACGCTGGCAAAAGATGCCTTTAGTCTGTGGTTAAACCAGCATGCTGATATGGGTACTCAAATCGCAGAGCTGGCCATTAATAAAGCAGGACGTCGTCTCAAGTCTGCCAAAAAAGTCGCCCGTAAGAAAATCACGCAAGGTCCTGCATTGCCGGGTAAGTTGGCAGATTGTCGCGGTGATTTGCGTGATGGTGCTGAGCTGTTTTTAGTAGAAGGGGATTCTGCGGGTGGTAGCGCCAAGCAAGCACGCGATCGTCATTATCAAGCCATATTACCGCTGCGTGGTAAGATTTTAAATACGTGGGAAGTGTCATCAGATACGGTGTTATCGAGTCAAGAGATTCATGATATCGCTATTGCTATCGGTGTCGATCCGGCATCTGACGATTTGTCTGAGCTGCGTTATGACAAGGTGTGTATCTTAGCGGATGCGGATTCTGATGGTCTGCATATCGCCACGCTGATTTGCGCCTTATTTGTGAAGCATTTCCCTGCGCTAGTGGATGCGGGTCATTTATTTGTCGCCATGCCGCCGTTATATCGAGTAGACGTGGGCAAAGAGGTGCATTATGCGTTAGATGAGCCTGAGCTTCAGCACATTTTGGCCAATGTGCCGGGCAATAAAAAAGCACAGATTACCCGTTTTAAAGGCTTGGGTGAAATGAGTGCAGAGCAGTTACGTGAGACGACCATGAACCGTGATACTCGGCGTTTAGTTCAGCTAGATATGGATGACATGGTGTTGACCAATAGCGTGATGGATATGCTGTTGGCTAAAAAACGGGCTGCTGATCGTAAGGTTTGGCTTGAGAATAAAGGCAATTTGGCTGACATATCCTAATGGGCTTGATGGATATGTCCGTCAATAGCTATATATTTATATAAGTTTATAAACCGGTAAGCTAGCAAGCAATAAAAGCCTATAAAATTCAATTTAGTTGTATAAGCTTAATGTTATTATGTAGGTATCTTTTATTATGTGGTGCCGTCATGACATCAAAGTTGTTTAATCGCTCAAAAGCCGCTGCTTCTCAGTCTGTAAACTCTAATATATTGCCTAAGCTTAGTAGAAAGCAGCTGGGTAGTTTAGTCCCGAAACGCGGTAATAAAATTGCGCCAGTGATTGCCTCAGCTATGCTAAAAGCTGCGGGTTGGCGTACAGTTGGAGAGATTCCAAATATTTCACAAGCCGTAGTTTTAGCGCTGCCGCATACTTCGAATATCGACGGGGTTTATGCGATACCAAGTTTATTCGCCCTAGATTTAAAAATCAGTATTATGGGTAAGCATACGTTATTTAAAGTGCCAATATTTGCTCAGCTATTAAGCTGGATAGGGGTGATTCCCATTGATCGTAGTGATAAAGGCTCAGTGCTGCAAGCAAGTATTGATAAGTTCAAAACCGGTAAGCCACTATTTTTGGGTTTAGCACCAGAAGGCACGCGTCAATATACTGAAACTTGGAAATCTGGCTTTTATTATTTAGCAGTGGGCGCTGGTGTACCTATTTTGCCGGTAGCGATGGATTACAAAACTAAAGAGATACGCTTTATGTCGTTGGTTTATCCTAGTGGTGATATCGAAGCGGATTTACCAAAAATTTATGCTCAGTATAAAGGGGTGATACCAAGACATCCTGAGCGCTTATCTCAACCATTACAAGATATCAATCATTCAGCTGAATAAAGTTTTTAAATGAGTTATGAGTATCTGTATTATATTAAGACCCCCTGACAGATTAATGTCAGGGGGTCTTTTGTTTGCGGTGATGAGTTTTAAGAATGGCTAAAAAACTAAGCATTGAGTTAGCTATTAAACGTACTCACCCCGCCATCGACAGGTAAATTCATACCAGTAATGATGGCAGCGTCATCACTGGCTAAAAACATCACAGCGGCGGTTACATCAAACGGTGTCGCTGTCTTCCCTAGTGGAGAGTGGGTAATAAATGGATTTGGACTGATATCCGTTGCCACCAATCCAGCAGATACGGCATTAATACGTACATTATTTGGTATATTCTCTAATGCCAGCTTCTTTGTAACATCAGTCAAATTCTTTTGTCTAGCTTTATAGGTCTCTATATTCCAGTCTGCTGATATCTCCGTTAGCGTTGACACATTAACGATATTGCCTTGTGTTTTTATCAGTTCTGGAATAACTGACTGATGAATGCCGACCGCAGTATCTATATTGACCATCACATCAATATGTTTATATTTATCGCGTACATGCTCTATTAATCTTGCCGTTTGGGCCAAATCATTAATATCACTGGTTACGGTAAGGTGGTTACCTGTATTGATCCATGTATGATCCTGTGGCAGATCCTCGTAGATGTATTCTAAAATATCGTTATTAATACCAACGATTATACAATTCGCCCCTTCTTGTGCAAATCTAAGCGCCGTTGCACGACCAATATCAGAATCTGCACCTGTTATAATGACAGTTTTCTCTTTAAAGCGTTTCATAACGTTCAATCCTTTTTATTATATGATGGTCATTAAATAATTTTAATAAATGACTCTAAAAAATGTCTCTAAAAAATGTAATCAAAGGCAGCCCATAAGCGATAAGTTTGACTGCAAATCATGCTACTTTGCTATTATCATAACAACTCATTGCCCTGAAAGCGACTGCATTTAATAAGGCTTATTTTGTTAAGTTTTTCGTTGGTAGCCTGTCGTTATAGCAAAAACATTTGCGAATATTCAACATGCTCTAGTGTTATGCTCATCAATAGCAACTTACCATACAACGCGTCCATTCGATAATAAAAGGTTAACACTGTGTCTGACTCATCTATTACCCTATCTGATAATGATTGTCTTGTTAATGAGTTGACCTGCTATTTGCAGAAAGATGCTGTAGATATTGCTTTGACCAATATGCAGCATCTTGAGCATAAATATGACGCGTATTACCGTGCTCAGCAGTATCACTATCAATTGCCACTGGGTAACCTATCATTACTTGAGCTCATATTGTATTTGCCTGCTAAAAGTAGTCTGGTCGATATTGAAGCTGCGCGTGTGGCGGTAGTAAAGGCCGCGCTCATATGGCACAAGACATATCTCACTCAGCATAAAAATAACGCCAACATGAGCCATAATGTTTTAGTTTTTGATATTCAGCTCACCGATAAAGCTGAAGAAATCAATAAAATTAAGATAAATAACCAGCAACGACAACTTCTAAAACGGCTCACTCATGGTTTTGGTGTCCGCTATTTTATGGAAGATTTGGTGGTGGATATGAGCGACAGTATGCAGCAGCTACAAGTTTTTAGCTGGCATGACTGGCAGGCGATATTAGCAAGCCTACAAGCACCATGCGAGTTATGGCGGTTTTTGCATTATCGTTTAGGGCAATTACAGTATTCAGCCAGTAATCATGTCGCTAGCTTTGAATCAGAAGCAGGTCTAGTCACTCAGTTTTTACATAGCCCAACTTTATTTACGGACGCTATCGCAATAGATAATGCACTCATCAAATACGAGGTGCAAGATGAGCCCAATCCTGCATTAGTCGCTATGACACTTGCCTACAACAACAAAAGCACGACTGCGCACATGTATCATCAGCATATGGCGCAAGCGGCAGCTCTGTGGTCGCAGCTAAGTACCCAAATGATAGAGATGCTCGATGAAGAAGTACTAGACAATGCTGATAAAGAGACACTAGGAACAAAACGCTGTTATTGGCAACAGCAGCTATCGGACGAGTCTTTATTTTCGCGCCATGAGCTGGTTCGAACTCTATATAGGCATCCTAAACAAGCACATGGTCTGCAAAAAGAAGGTTATGTCGTCCATCAGCACTCTTATGAAAGCTTGGGACGGCATTATGTATTGATCTTCTATGGGCAAGATGTTGAGAGCCAGCACAGTAAACAGGCTATTCAGCCAAACTTAGCAAAGATTGCACAGGATGTTGCGAGCCGCCTGCCAATAACCGAGCTGCATCATGTAATTGTGTTGGGCATTGATTTTATTGACGAGTCTAATGACACCTTTATTGATATAGATTTATGGATTCAACCGGTTGATCCGATGACCCAGCGTGAGCGGCAGCTGACCAAGCAACTACAGCGCTTAAACCAACAGCATAAAAAGCAAACGAAAAATAACTTATGAGCAAGTAACAATGAGTCAGTGCGAATGCAATTAAATTTGAATATACCTGCACGGAAGACCAAGTCCTGAGTATGATTTTGTAGCGATATTTTTGTAGAAACTAAATTTACGCCATAAAAAAAGACAGCCTAGGCTGTCTTTTTTATTCAAAATATATCGTTAATGATGACTTATTTTAAGTCGTTATTATCAATATCAGTAAAGCCTTTATTACTTGGCGCTAGATTTGAACCAGTGTCGATATCGTCATCACTTGTTTCAACATGAGTGATATCTACATGAGCCGTACTAAGATTGTTGGTATCGACAGTGCTAGTAGGGAAGTCACTAGTCATTGTACCTGAAGCAGCAGGAGTGTTCTCTCGAACTGAGTCAGCAACTTTTTCTTGTGTACTTGAGCTAGTATGAAGAGCAGATTTCGCTTTAGCTTCTTCACGTTCTTTGTCCATTTTATCCTGCATTTTACGTAGGAAACGGGCAGCGGCTTCTTGACCACCAAGACCAAATGAAAGGGCAAAGGCTACTGCTACGGCACCTAGTGTTAGACCAAAGGCTAGGTTAACGATAGAATCAGCAATACCCATCGCTTTTAGACCCATGGCAAGTACTAAACCCATGATTAGTACACGGACGATGTTTGCTAAGAATTGTGAGCCTTGCTCAGAACGCTCAACGACACCTGCAATGATATTGGCAAGCCAGAAGCCAATAAATAGGATAATTGCGCCCAAGATAATGTTGGCACCAAACGCAATAAACATGGCGATAATGGCTGAGATAGGCTCAAAACCTAGTAAGTCAGCGGCGGCAATTGAGGCAAATAACATCGCAAAGAAGATAATCGCATAACCAACAAGGTCAGAGACTCTCTTGTCGCCCATCGTTTCTTGTAAACCAACTTTCGCAGGCAATTGGTTAATCTCAGTGTTTTCGATCAAACCTTTGATGATATTGGCAACCATGCGTACCACATAGAAGGTCACGACTAAAATTGCAACTGCCATAAAGATGTTTGGCAATGCTTCCATGATTTTGTTCAGCATGTTTGTCGCAGGACGAGCAATCACTTCAATTTTTAATGCATTTAATGCAGCAATAATAGTTGGAATGATCACTACTAAAAATGCCAATGAACCAGCGATATTAGGCAAGCTATTTTTTTCGCTTAAACCTGCTTTTGTAGCCAATTCTTGAACATTAAAAGTAGAAACAAGATTAGTCACAATGCCGCGTACCACTTTGGCAATGATATAACCGACGACAAAGACAACACCTGCAATGAGGATGTTAGGAATAAAGCTAAAGATTTTATCAACCATGTTAGTCAATGGAGCAAATAAACCATCAAGCTCTAATTTCCCCAATACCATCGTTAAAACAACCAACAAGATGAACCAATAAACCATATCGGCAATCGTGCTACTCATCGGTTTTACACCTGCTTGAGCACTCAAACGCTCATCCATTGACGTTTTCGCCAATGCCGCGTTGATAGCTGTGCGTGCAACAGTAGCCAAGACCCAACCAATAATACCCACAGCGATAGCGCCGATAAGATTAGGGATAAATGCTAGGACTTGATTGACCATATTTGCAAACGGTGTCGAGATTGAGTTCAAATTCAATTGATTCAGCGCCCCAGAAATCGCGATGATAAAGATGAACCAAAATACAATCTTAGAGATAATACCTTCTAAATCGTAGGTCTTACCCGTTGAAGAGTTCATGCGTTGGTTCAGATTGACTCTAGATAATACATTACGAACCAGTGCTGCGATACCCAGTGCCACTAGCCAACCAATAATAAATATTAAAATAGCACCAATAATAGAGCCGATAGGCCCACCAAGATAACCGTTAAAAGATGTGTACATTGGATTCATCTTATCCTCCTTTAATCATCATACGAAAGCCACTCAACAATATCATCAGTACAGCTAGTGTTGAGCGAAACCAATACATAGATGGTTATAATTAATAGTATTTTTAAAATAAGTTATGCGGTGATATTATAATTTTTGAGTAGGTAACCTTATCAAAAAACCTTATCAAAAAACGTTGGTTTCCCTCGTGTTGATTACCTTACTGCCAATGTTAATCATCCATGATAAAGACGTACACTCGGTTACTTATCACCTTAACTAACTTAGCTTAGCTGATGTATTAGTGGATTTAAAGATAGAAAGCTTAACGTGTTACTGTATTTGTGTGATAACTTGTTATTATGATGAGAAATATTAACATAGACTGTACATTCGCCCGATAATTTGACGGCAAACATGGTTCCTAAAACTAAGATTTGTTATTATAGGAACATGTGACATCTCGCCACTATCCTTACAATTTGAGAGTACTTTATGAAAAAAATCACTACTTTAAGCGTTGGTGCACTTGCTAGTGCTATGTTGTTGGTAACAGGCTGTAGCACAAATAACGGTAACCAAGAGACAGCTGCTAAAAGCGTTTCAATCACCGAGCAAAGCTCAGCAAATGAAAAAGTAGGTTATAGCTTAGGCTTCATGATGGCTGAAGGTAACAAAGAAGCGGTCGGTGACCTGAATCTTGATACCTTTGAAAAAGGCTTCCGTGATGGTTATGAAGGCAACGAATCAGCATTGACTCAAGAACAAATGCAGGAAGTGTTGACGACTTATCAAAAAGAGCAAGAAGAAAAGTTCGTTAAAGACATGGAAACAAAAGCTGAAGAAAACAAAACTAAAGGCGCTGCATTCTTAGCAGAAAACGCTAAAAAAGAAGGCGTCAAAGAAACGGCTTCTGGCTTACAGTACAAAGTCATCACCGCAGGTACGGGTAAATCACCAAAAGCGACTGACGTGGTTGAAGTAAACTACGAAGGTAAGTTAATCGATGGTACGGTATTTGATAGCTCTTATGAGCGCGGTGAGCCAATTGAGTTTCCATTGAACCAAGTCATCGCTGGCTGGACAGAAGGTCTACAGCTGATGAAAGAGGGCGGTAAATACGAGTTTTATATCCCATCAGATATTGCTTATGGCGAAGCGGGTAACGCAGGTATCGAGCCTAACAGCACGCTTATCTTTACGGTTGAGCTGTTAAAAGTAAAATAATACTTAGTACACACCCTAGTGAACAGTGTTAAAAAATAAAGTCATAAAAAAGCCCTCATAATATTATGAGGGCTTTTTTATGATTAGAAATTGAGGATCTAAAGAGTTTTTTGAAAGACTTTAGAATTACGACCGTTATGGTATTTTTCTTGACGCGATGCAGGTAGCGCGCTGGCCTCGACTTCGGCAAAGCCTTGTTCGACGAACCAATGTGCCGTCCGTGTCGTTAATACAAACAACTTGTGCAGACCATGACTGCGCGCTTGTTGCTCTAAAAATGCCAGTAAGTCCGCACCGCGACTACCGCTACGATAATCGGGATGTACGGCGACACAGGCAACTTCTGCTGATTCTGTATCCAATGGATATAGCGCTGCGCAGCCCAAAATCATACCATCACGCTCAATGACACTATAACTATCAATCTCTTGCTCTAAGCGTTCGCGTGAGCGGCTGACTAATATGCCTTGCTCTTCTAGCGGTGATAACAGCTCAATCAGTCCGACCACATCGTCAATATTGGCACGACGAATCTCTTCGTAAGGGTCATGGCTGATAAGAGTACCAGAGCCATCGCGAGTGAATAACTCTTCTAATAAGGCACCGTCTTTGGCATACGAGATAATATGGGTGCGATGGACGCCTTGGCGGCAAGCCAAACTGGCGCAATTTAAGAAATAATTGATCTCGCAATTTAAATCACGATCACGTAAGAAACGATCGACTTCATTGGGAATCATCTCCCTTAGTAAGCGATAATCGTCATTGATGCCTGCTTCTTCGCCCAAGAAGATAAGCTTATCAGCACCCAGTGCCACAGCCGCACTGAGCGCCACGTCTTCAGCTAGCAAATTAAAGACTTCACCAGTCGCTGAATAACCCATTGAGCCTAAAATCACAATATGGTCGTGTAGCAGGTTATTTTTGATGGCTTCAACATCGATAGAGCGCACTTCGCCAGTCATTTGGTAGTCGATACCATCACGAATACCGTAAGGACGTGCGGTCACAAAATTGCCTGAAATGGCATCGATGCGTGAACCATACATAGGTGAATTAGCCAGTCCCATCGACAGCTGCGCTTCGAGTTGCAGGCGAATAGCGCCTACCGCTTGTAAAATAGCAGGCATCGCCACGCGCGGTGTAATTCGAATGTCTTGATGCAGTGGGGAGGTAATGTTGGCATCTTTTAAGTTCTTTTCGATTTGCGGTCGCGCTCCATGTACCAATACCAGCTTGATACCTAAGCTATGCAGTAGCGCAAAATCATGAATAAGGGTGCTAAAATTTGGATGATTGACCGCCTCACCACCAAACATAATCACGAACGTTTTGCCGCGATGGGTATTGATGTAGGGGGCAGAGTTACGGAACCAATGGACGTATTCAGGGTTGATTTGGGGCATGGCGCTAGTAGTCATAATAAGGGCAATAGTAGTGAGAATAAGAAAAGGGGCGTAGCAAAAAATGCCTATCGCTAAAGAATTACCATAGCAAAAAACGCCGTTATGAGCTATCTTTTATTTCAGTAGTATCAATCAATTTTTATCACTGATCGAGGATATACACAACCTCAACACGGGGTTAGTGTACGTACAAACACTTTTTGCTATGCTAAGCGCTATTGCTTTACAGGCGATGAACGAAGATAATCAATAAAAATAAAAACTTTATACGATAAGCTTACCAGCTATGACAAGATAGACGCTAGCAGCATAGACGCCAGCAGCGCTTGCCATTAGCTGTCACTACAATCAGCAGCGATACTAGGTCTGCCAATACTATAATAGTCGACCATTTATAATGAGTTATGTTTCTTATAACATGTTTCTTATAAGTATGTATGTTCCGTCTAAATTGCGCTGCCTATCAACGATTCAATATACACCAAAAGTTATTCAATTTTTACCAGCTGCGTTTTACCGACATATTAACCAGGGATAATGAAAACCATGAAAAAAAGTAACCAATTTGCTAGCCCATTTAGTGCTTGGAGCGGACATCGCTTATTCCACGTTGTGGCTGGTACGCTCATCGGTGCGATGGTAGTGACGCAAGCCTCGGCAATGCTACCGACGCCAGAACAAGCCGTTGATAGTTCGGCAGCTGTACAGACCAATGCTACTAAAAGCAGCAACTCGAGTGCACAGGCCGTCAATAGTAAGATTACCGCGTCATTGATTAGCGTTGATGCAAACGGTCAAGAGGTTTTGGCTCCGGTGAATGCTAGTACGCGCCTACAATCAGGTAATGTCTTAGAGTACCAAGGCTATTTTACCAATACCAATGCAGATCGCGTCCGTAAAATGACTGTGACGATGAGTATCCCTGAGCAGGTAGAATTATTGCGTACAGTATCACCTGAATTTCCATACGGCAGTGCTGACGGCAATACTTTTGCCCGTATGCCATTACGTGGAAAAGTGGATAACCAACTGCAAGAAATTCCATTAAAGTATTATAAAGCGGTACGCTGGGATTTAGAGGGTGTTGGTCTTAATGACACTGTAGTGGTTAAATACCGTGCACGTGTGAAATAAGCCAGTCATTTAATATTAAATACTTTATCAGTGTGATTTATTTAATACTGGCTTAATATTCGTTTAATCACAAAAAGCATCACGGCTCGTTGCTGTGGTGCTTTTTTGTGGGTTGTTAACAAGAAATTTTGGTATGCTGTTGCAAAGCGCTTAAAGCGTCGCGTATTTTCGGCTAGATTTTTCTTTGATTAATTGCTTGATGGCAGCCATCTGTGCGGTAGTGGATTGCGAGCCTGCAGCTATGAGAGCACGGCGCTGGCTGGTATCTAGTGAGCTGATATGACTGACCGCAGGCGTAATCAGCACATCAGCACGATCTCGTTCACGCTGCATCGATGAGGCACGATTGGCGCTTGGCGGGGCTACGATATTACTCTCCAAAAATCCCCAAAAATTGCTTAATCCGTTGAGGTTTAATTTTTTATCTAGTGTAGAAACACCGCTAGGATTGTTAATGCCAGTATCTGTCACATCAACGGCAATAACAATATCAGCGCCCAAATCACGGGCGCTATCGACAGGTACTAGGCTGACCACGCCACCATCGATATATTTTTTACCGACCTTTTCGGGAATACGTGGCTCAATAAAAATATTTGGTACGCTACAGGATGCCTGAACGGCAAGCCCCGCATCACCAGTGGTAAAAATGGCTTTTTTCAAAGTATGCTTCTCCGCCGCGACTGCTGCAAAGCGGATGGGGAAATCCTCTATTGATCGTCCATCGACTTTATCGTTGATAAAGTTCTTGAGTTTGATACCCTCGATGACACCTTGATTGGATAAGACAAAATCTGTCAATTCGCTATCTGTAGTGGTCAGTGCCAGTTGCTCAAGCTGTACTGGTGTGTAACCGCTCGCATATAGGCCACCAACCAAGCTGCCGACGCTGGTGCCAACAATGAGCGTTGGTTTGATACCATTTGCTTCTAGTGCTTTAATCACCCCAACATGGGCGAAGCCTTTGGCACCGCCGCCGCCCAATACTAACGCCACATTAAGTGGCGCTATTTCAGGTGCTTCAGGTAACGGCTGCGCTGGCGTTAGAGCGCTACAAGCGCTGATAGATAATCCAAGTACGGCAATTAAGCTGGTGCATAGCACTCTCATACTATGTCGCACTCTTAGACTATGAAGAGGTTGTCGGTACTGGGCAGGAGGGAACATAAAAACACCTTATAAAATGACCATAATACGGAAAATAAAACATCAGTTATTGATATGATACAAATGAGCCGTTTGACTTTCAGGCTTTTTGACGCAGTATTACTAAATAGCTGAGCATAAGCAATTGTATTGTCAGCTATAATGAAATGAGTCGGTGTTTTGATGTGTCCTGTTGATGACAGCTGTTTTATAAAAAATATCATCATCTACGGTATATTGAAAATACTTGAATGAGTATATGAAAACTAAAAATAATATCGTTAGGATCTTTGATGTCAGTATCAGTGAACGCTTCTTTAACCAGCCCAACAGACCATATAAGGTCTGAGCTGCCACTCTCAGCGCTAGATATGCCAGTGACGGCACTGGCGGGTGTGGGATTAAAAGTCGCAGAACAGTTGGCGCAATTGAATATTAAACGAATATTTGATTTATTGCTGCATTTGCCACGTGATTATGAAGATCGTAGCCGATTGCTGTCCATAGCAGAGGTGGGGCACGGGCAGTCTGCGTTAATTACTGGGCGTGTGGTGCACGTCGATACCAAGCGCAGCGGTATGACGGTCGTGGTAGATGATGATACGGGCACCATATCGCTACGGTTTTTTAAGGTTTATCGTGGCCTTGCACAAACCATGAGCTTAGGGACGCAGCTGCAATTATTTGGCGAAGTAAAGGTGAGTCGTTATGGTAAGCAAATCCACCATCCTGAATATCAAATTATCAGTAGTAATGAGACGGTAGTAAATACCGGTTTGCAGCCCATTTATCCAAGTGTTAAAGGTTTGCATCAAAATAAGCTGCGTACCTTAATTAAGCTGGCATTACAGACGGTTCGCAGTGAAGGCTTACCAATGACGCTGTTTACTCCTACAGACTTTGCAGTCGTGGCTGACTTACCATTAGCACCTTTTGAACCAGCTAAAATACCGATAACAGAGGCAGAGTATCCAGAAGATATATTCTCGACACTGGCGCGTAGTGTGCCAGATAATACGATTGCTCATAGCGTTAGTAGTGTCAATAAAGCCAATGTCTATGATGCCAATAATAATACAAACAGTGATATCCATACAGTCGCTAATAGAACAGTTAATAACAACGTCTATAATCTGACGATATTTGAGGCCTTAGTATTACTGCATACACCGCCGACTTATACCGACGCAGGACGACAATATCAGCTACTCACCCAGTTAAGTGCCCGTACTCATGCAGCATGTCAGCGTTTAATTATTGAAGAATTAACCGCCCATCAACTCAGCTTGTTATATCGTCGTCAGCAATTACATCAGCATAAATCGCCCAAATGTGCCACGCAAAGTCCATTGGCTGATAAGCTATTTTCCGCATTGCCGTTTGATTTAACGGGTGCCCAGCAACGAGTCATGAAAGATATTACGGCTGATATGGCGACTTCAATTCCGATGCTACGGTTGGTGCAGGGCGATGTTGGCGCGGGCAAGACTCTGGTCGCAGCGGGTGCAGCGGGTTATGCGCTAGATAGTGGTTGGCAAGTGGCTGTTATGGCACCCACAGAAATTTTAGCAGAGCAGCATTTGGTCAATTTTAAACAATGGTTTGAACCGTTAGGTATCGGTGTCGGCTGGCTCGCTGGTAAACAAACGGCGAAGCAGCGCCGCGAAGCGTTGGAAGCAGTCGCAGAAAATACGGTGCAAATCGTGGTCGGTACTCATGCACTGTTTCAAGAGCAGGTGCAGTTTGCCAAATTGGGACTGGTCATTATCGATGAACAGCATCGCTTCGGTGTTGAGCAGCGTATGGCACTGACCAATAAAGGGGTGGCGAATAGCACGCCGCATCAGCTGATTATGACTGCCACCCCGATTCCGCGCACGCTGGCAATGAGCGTTTACGGTGATATGGATACCTCGATTATCGATGAATTGCCACCGGGGCGTACGCCAATTACTACGGTGACCATTGACCGTAATCGACGCGATGAAGTCATTGAGCGGATTGCGATTAATTGTGAAGCGGGTAGGCAAGCATACTGGGTTTGCTCGTTGGTCGAAGCGTCTAGTGTGCTCGATGCGCAGGCGGCAGAAGCGACTTATGAGGATTTAAATGAGCGCTTGAATATTCGCATTGGTCTTGTCCATGGCAAGATGAAATCCGTTGATAAACAAGCCATCATGCAAGCATTTAAAGCTGGTGATTTGGATTTGTTGATTGCCACAACGGTCATTGAAGTCGGTGTCGATGTCCCTAATGCGTCGTTAATGGTCATCGAAAATGCCGAACGATTAGGTCTATCGCAATTACATCAGCTGCGCGGGCGAGTCGGGCGTGGCTCAACCAAAAGCTATTGCGTACTGTTATACCAAAAGCCATTATCAGAGACAGGTACAGAGCGCCTAAATGTCCTGCGTGATAGCACTGACGGTTTTGTTATTGCGCAAAAAGATTTGGAACTGCGTGGTCCCGGTGAGTTATTAGGCAAACGTCAAACGGGTAACGTCGGTTATTATTTGGCTGATCTGATACGTGACGAGCAGCTGTTTGCCATTGCTCAGCGTTTAGCCAAACATTTAATTGCAGATCCTACGCGCAAGGCAGATGTCAGCCAACTGATTCACCGCTGGATGCCTGAGGCGAGTCGTTATACTAATGCCTAGGGCGTGTCCTCAATTCAATCGACTATCCTCTAAATGGGCTAAAAATGGCTAAATTAATATCAAAAAAGAGGACAGCCAACGCTATCCTCTTCTATTCTTTGACGTAGAGCCATCATTTCGAAACAAAGCTATTTGGCTTTTTTCGACTTTTTCAATGACTTCTTAAGCTCTTTGAGATCTTTCTTTTTTTGCTTAATTTTTGCTTTGGTATCTTTAATTTCTTGCTTAAGCTTCTTTACGTCTGATTTATTAGCCATGATGGATTCCTTTATTAGTAGAGTTGTCTTAATAATGACAAATTACCCCATAAATACAAGTCTAAACTGTAGGGCGTATGTATCATTAATTTTTACGAGTGATTGTTCCAACTATAATGGGCGCATCTTAATTCATTCAATATGACAACATATTTGGTCATTTTTTCATTGGCTGAATAAGTTTTAAGCAAGGGATTTTGTGTGAAGAAGACTTATGCAATGAACTGGGACTGAGCTAGGAATAGGCTGTCTTTTGTCTTTACTTATCGTTCACTTTATAATCTTTGCTACTAATATTTTTATTAAGTTCAATGTCTTATTATATCTTGATGACTATCAACAATTGACTATGTAGATACTTAACATAATTGACCCAATGACGAGATAGTCTACAATGATAAAAGACTATTTTTGATAAGCTCTGCCTGTATCATTTTGTTTCCCTTATACTTTTTACGGCGTTAGTACCGTGCTTATTTATAGAGACCGACTATGAGTGATTTTGAACACCCTAATAATAAGCAACCACCGACTAGCGAGCAAGAAACCAACATTGAACCACCTCAACCATCTGAGCTACCACCTTATCGCCAGTCTGATACATTGTCTAAAAAAACCGCTGCAAAATTACCATTATGGTTGTTACCCGTATTGGCAGCCGTGCTTATCATTGGTGTGCTACTTGGAAGGTATTGGGACGGTAGTGATAAAGCCGCGACCGATGAATCACCAGCTTCTAGTCGTACTTCAAGTGATGGTGCCACTGCAAGCGCTACAAGCACTACAAGCACTACAAGCACTACAAGCACTGAGCAGGCGGTATTATCAGTAGAAACGGTCAGCCCAAGCCAAGATGATATTAGTAACACACTCAGTGCTGATGGCACCATTGATGCCAAAGATACGGCGAATGTCAGCGCTAAAGTCAATGGCGTGGCTATCGAGCGTATATTGGTCGAAGAAGGTGATCGCGTCAAAGCGGGTCAAGTATTGGCGATATTTGATACCGATGCTATGGAGCAGCAAGTCTTGCAAGCAGAGGCAGATGTTGCCGAAGCAGAAGCGACGCTTGCCAATGCCAGTGCTGATGCTGCCCGTGTATTGCCATTGATAAATATTGATGCCATTAGTAAACAAGAAGCCGATCGGTATCGCACTGCAAAACTTCAAGCACAGGCTGCGCTACAAGCCTCCAAAGCGCGTCTGAGCACTCAGCGCTTGAGTGTAGATAATGCAACAGTGGTCGCACCCGTCAGCGGTGTCATCAGCGAGAAAATGGCGGAGGTCGGTATGGTTGCTGGTGGCGAGCCATTATTTACTATCATTAAAGGTGGGATTTTGGAATGGCGTGCAGATATTGATCCCAAGCTCGTCGGTGAAGTCAGTGTCGGGACGCCAGTACGGGTGAGCTTACCAGATGGTGATACGGTAATGGGGAAAGTGAGCCGCATAGCACCAACGGCGGACAACAACCGGCAGATTACCATCTATGCGAGCTTGGCAGCCAATGCAAAAGTACGGGCAGGTATGTATCAAACGGGTGAGTTCCTATTAGGCAGTGCCAGTACGCAAACGGTACCCAATAGCGCTATCGTCAGCAACGATGGCTATGATTATGTGATGCTAGTAACCAATGTGACCACTCAAGATGGTCAGACCATGGGTCGTATCAAGCAACAACGAGTGACATTGGGCGAGCGACTTGGCGAAAACGTGGCAGTGCTAGAGCCATTGCCTAGTGACAGTCAAATTGTCAAACAAGGCGGCAGCTTTTTAAATGATGGAGATTTGGTGCGTATCGTTGATGGTGTTAGCCAAACGAGTACAGCAGCGCAGGCACAACCATGAGTTTAAATGTTTCTGCTTACTCGATAAAAAATCCTTTAGTTGCCATTTTGCTATTCATATTACTGACGTTAGGCGGTATTTATGGTTTTATGAAAATGAAGGTGCAGCAGTTTCCTGATATTGACTTACCTGCAGTCGTGGTCACGGTGACTTTACCGGGTGCCGCGCCATCACAGCTCGAAAACGACATCGCAAAAAAGATAGAAAACAAGCTTACGAGTATTGAGGGTATCAAGCATATTCGCACCACGTTACAAACGGGTGCTGCCACCATGGTCACAGAGTTTGTGTTAGAAAAGGATATTCAAGAAGCGGTCGATGATGTGCGCTCGGCAGTAGGCGAGGTGCGCGGTGATTTGCCTGCCGCTGCCAATGACCCTATTATCACTAAAGTTTCAACCGCAGGATTCCCCGTTGTCACTTATTCTGTGGCTTCTGAAAACATGAATGTGGAAGACTTGTCTTGGTTCGTCGATGATATGGTCACCAAGCGTCTTTCTGACATACCGGGTGTCAGTACGGTTAGCCGTATTGGTGGTTTGCAGCGTGAGATTACCGTCGCAGCTGACCCGATTACCTTGAGTGGTCTTAAGCTTCCTATCACACAACTATCCAATCAAATCACGGGTATTCAGCAGGACAGCTCTGGTGGTGAAGCAGAAGTGGGCAAAACTACCCAGACGATTCGTGTCCTTGGTGCGGTGGAGCGGGCAAGTGAGCTCAATGATTTACAAGTGGCAATCCCAGCAGGCGGCACGCAAGCGCTTGGACGTATGGCACAAATCACAGATGGCGCGGCTGACCCAAGCTCTATTGCTAAGCTTGACGGGCAAACGGTGGTGGCATTTAACATCACCCGCTCGCGTGGTGCCAGTGAAGTCGAGGTCATGGAGCTGGTTGATGCAGAGCTTGCCAAGCTTTCAGCCGATGTAGGTAATATCACTATTGAAAAGGTCTATGATCGGGCAACGCCGATTGCGGAAGATTATCAAGCTTCTTTACGGATGCTGATCGAAGGTGGTCTGTTAGCAGTCGTCGTCGTATTCTTATTTTTGCGTAATATTCGGGCGACTATAGTTGCTGCTGTCGCCTTGCCATTATCAGTGATTCCCACCTTTTTAGGTATGTACTTATTTGGCTTTAGCCTTAATATTATATCTTTGTTGGCATTGTCGTTAGTGATCGGTGTATTGGTTGATGATGCGATCGTCGAGGTCGAAAACATCATACGGCATTTACGCATGGGCAAGACACCGTATGAAGCAGCGATGGAAGCGGCTGACGAGATTGGCTTGGCGGTAGTCGCGACCACCTTTACTTTGATTGCCGTGTTTTTACCCACCGCCTTTATGGGCGGTATCGTTGGACAGTTTTTCCGTCAGTTTGGCTGGACAGCTGCATTATCGATTTTTGCGTCTTTGATGGTCGCGCGCCTTATCACACCGATGATGGCAGCGTATATATTGCGACCAGAGAAAAAACACGTTGAGAAGCAAAGCGCGCTGATGGGTTGGTATCTCAAAATAGTGGCATGGACACTGCATCATCGCTGGCTGACGATGGGTGCAACTTTAGTGTTATTCGTGGCGTCACTGATGCTTGTCAAATTACTACCAACATCGTTTATTCCTGATAATGACATTGACCAAACTCGTGTGGCAATTGAGTTGACACCTGACGTTGCGCTGGAAGACACAGAGCGCGTTGCTGCGCTGGCAAGTGAACGTATTTTAGCAATGCCTGAAGTCACCAATATTTTTACCTCAGTCGGTGAGGCTCAGGCTAGCATGGACTCAAACTCTAGTGGTGGCAAGGCCGAAAATATAGCAGGTCTAGACATCGTGCTAGCACCGCGTGCAGAGCGCGGCTCTAAGCAAGAGATTGAGCGTCAAATAAGTAGTTTGTTGGCAGAAGTGCCAGGTGCGCGCTTTACCGTCGGTTTGTCGAGTGGTGGAGAGAGTGGTTACAACTTCTCTATGACCAGTACCAATCCGCAATTGCTTGAACAAACCGCTCAGCAAATCATGTCAGAGATTCGAGGGCTGCCCAGTGCTGGCTCCGTGACCAGTGACCGCAGTTTGCCGCGTCAAGAGTTAACGGTGACGCCAGACAGACTGGCGATGGCGGATAAAGGAGTGACCACGCAAGACATCGCTACGACGTTACGAGTGGCGACGGTGGGTGACTATGAGCAGCGTTTATCGAAGCTCAATTTGGATACGCGGCAGATTCCTATCGTCATTCGTCTACCAGATGTTGCCAAACAAAATGTCAGTCAATTAGAAGGTCTATATGTACCGAGCTCGTTACCCGCAGGACAGGGCGTACGTGTGGGTGAAGTCGCGTCATTGGACTTTGGCACTGGGCCGGCGCAGATTAGCAGGCTCGATCGGGAGCGCGCCATCAGTATCACGGTGCAACCTGCGAGTGGCGAGCTTGGAGATTTGGTACAAGCGGTTAAATCAGTACCTGCCATGCAACAACTACCGCCTTCCATTACCGTTATTGATCAAGGTCAAGCAGAAAACATGGCTGAGCTATTCAGCGGTTTTGTGATTGCGATGTCGGTCGGTGTAGTTTGTATTTTAGGCGTACTTATTTTATTGTTTGGGCGTATATTGCAGCCTTTTACCATTTTGATGGCATTGCCTTTATCGATAGGCGGCGCTTTTGTGGGCTTGGTTATTACCAATAGCAGTCTTTCTATGCCGTCGATGATCGGCTTTATTATGCTAATGGGTATTGCCACCAAAAACTCTATCTTATTGGTCGATTATGCACTGATTGCACAGCGACGAGGTTTAGCGCGTTTTGAGGCTATTATCGATGCTTGCCGCAAGCGGGCGCGTCCTATTATCATGACTACTATTGCGATGGGGGCGGGTATGTTGCCCTTAGTCTTCGGTTGGGGTGATGCTGATCCAACCTTCCGTCGTCCGATGGCCGCTGCGGTATTGGGTGGTCTGGTGACTTCGACGTTATTAAGCCTTGTGGTGATTCCAGTGGTTTATACTTTGATGGATGATTTGTCAGGATGGTTTGCTAAATGGCTCGTACCTAGTGGCAAAGAGCAGACAACGACAGATGGTAAAGTATGATTTAATGGATTTATTTGATCATATCTATGACGTAGCGTTAGCAGTGAGAATGCTATGTCTAAAATAGACAAGCCCATACTTATTGATTAAGTATGGGCTTGTTGTCATTATATAAGAGAGCAATTATAAGAGCAGAATCACAAGCACAGTCACAAAGGATGTGATTGCTCTATCATTTATACAGCAAAGGAATGTTACTATGAATCAAATGTCCCTCTCGACAGTCATACTGTCCTCTCGAAAGCCGCTACTAGCCTTATGCCTAATCATGTTAGGTATCGCCAGCAGTCAGGCGATGACTTACGATATTGATCCCACCCATACCAATGTACGCTTTGCTATTGACCATTTTAATACCTCTACCAACACAGGTGGCTTTTATAATATCACTGGGCAGCTAGATTATGACCCAGCGGCTAAGACCGGTAATATCTCGTTAGTAATTCCTCTGAATAGCTTAAATACAGGCAATACAGCATTTGATATTACGTTAAAAAGCGCAGATTTTTTCGATATTGAGCAGTTTCCACTGGCGCAATTTGAGTCTACCAAATGGTATTTTACGACTGATGGTAGTGGCTCAAATGTCAGCAAAGTCGATGGTATGTTGACACTACACGGCAAGACTAATCCCATTACGCTGACGGCTACCAAGTTCAATTGCTACCTAAACCCAATATTGAAAAAGCCAGTTTGCGGTGGGGATTTTACAACGACCATTGATCGAACGAAATGGGGCATCAGTAAATATACGTTATTGGGTATTACTGAAAAAGTTCAGCTAAATATTCAGATTGAAGCGGCAAGGTAGTAGTTTGACCGCGTTGAAGTTGAAGAAGTCTTAAGAATGTTTATCGCTAATAAAATCAATAGAAAGCAATTTTCTATTTATATTATCAAAAAAAGGGCTGAGACTTAGAAAATAAGTTTCGGCTTTTTTAATGAGAGAATCCTTAGATTCGTTAGTTAATTTATCGAAATTTTCTTTATGCTTTCTTTAGCGTAGCTCATTTTTCTACAGGCTTATTTTTTGCTCAATGATCCTATCGAGTAAGTCGTACAGTCTCCGCTATCCAATCTCATGTCATACCATAATTTAATTAACATGAATTATATTCATCTTATATTTAAATAGTATCGTTTTTATTCATGTAATAGTTTAGGTATGATTCACCTCATACACAAATTTGGTTTTATCTCAAATAATGAGAGTAGATTAGGGTAGCGGATTATCATGAGTAAAGAATTTAGTTGTGCAATTAAGCGCATTCGTTTTGATGAAAACTATCATCCTGCAAATAGCACGCGTCTGACGACGAACTTTGCGAATTTGGCGCGTGGCGAGCATCGTCAAGAGAACTTAAGCAAAACGTTAAGAATGATCAATAATCGTTTTAATGCCTTGGCACATTGGGATAATCCCACCGCAGATCGTTATTCTGTTGAGGTTGATATTATTTCTGTCGACATGGATGTTGCAGGAAATGGCGATACTTTCCCTATCATCGAGATGCTGCAAACAACGATTGTGGATCATAAAGAGAACACCCGTATTGACGGTATGATTGGTAATAGTTTCTCATCTTATGTGCGCGATTATGACTTTAGCGTGGTCTTATTAGACCATTTCGATAAACATCCATCATCTGCGCCACCAGTAGATTTCGGTGACTTACATGGCAAACTGTTTCAGTATTTATTGAATTCAGACGCTTACCAAGCTAATTTCACCAAGAAGCCTGTGATTTGCTTGAGTGTTTCCACCAGTAAAACCTATCAACGTACGACCAATCAGCATCCTGTATTGGGCGTTGAATACAAACAAGATGGCTGCTCTCTGAACAAAGGATCACTAACCGATGAGTACTTTTCCAAAATGGGCTTAACCGTTCGCTACTTTATGCCTACGGGTAGCGCCGCGCCATTAGCGTTTTATTTTGCGGGTGACTTGCTGAGCGATTACACCGATCTTGAGCTGATCAGTGCGATTAGTACCATGGAGACGTTTCAAAAAATCTACCGACCTGAGATTTATAATGCCAATTCGGCAGCGGGTCAAGTGTATCAACCGAGTTTGAAGTACCAAGATTATTCCCTAACGCAAATCGTCTATGATCGTGCAGAGCGTAGTCAGATGGCAGTGACACAAGGTAAATTTACCGAAGAGCAGTTCATCAAGCCATACCAAACCATTCTTAGTGAGTGGGCAGCAAGCTATGATGTAAATGAGCACGCGGCAGAAGCATGTACGAATAAAGAATACGCTGCCTAAACACGCTCAATCTGTCTGAAATGAGAATACCAATAAATAAGAAGATGAATCGTATGACAATATTATTACCGACACAAAAATTACTACCGACGTCAACGGCTGGCAGTTTACCGAAACCTACTTGGCTTGCAGAACCTGAAAAAATCTGGTCACCATGGGCATTAGAAGGTGAGCAACTGCTTGAAGCCAAACAAGACGCACTACGTTTGACATTGCAAGAGCAAGTGCATGCAGGCATCGATATTGTCAGTGATGGCGAGCAAACTCGTCAGCACTTTGTGACCACCTTTATTGAACATCTGGATGGCGTCGATTTTGAGAAACGCGAGACCGTGCGCATTCGTAATCGTTATGATGCCAGTGTGCCGTCAGTTGTGGGCGCGGTAAGCCGTCAAAAGCCTGTATTTGTTGATGATGCTAAGTTTTTACGTGCGCAAACCGATCAGCCGATCAAATGGGCACTGCCTGGTCCGATGACCATGATTGATACCTTATATGATGGTCATTATAAAAGCCGTGAAAAATTGGCGTGGGAATTTGCTAAAATCTTAAATCAAGAAGCCAGAGAGTTAGAGGCTGCCGGCGTGGATATTATCCAATTCGATGAGCCTGCATTTAATGTGTTCTTTGATGACGTCAACGACTGGGGTATTGCCACGTTAGAGCGTGCCATTGAAGGTCTAAAATGTGAAACAGCGGTGCATATATGCTACGGCTACGGCATCAAAGCCAATACCGATTGGAAAAAGACACTGGGTTCAGAGTGGCGTCAATACGAGCAAGCATTCCCTAAATTGCAACAGTCGAATATCGATATTGTCTCTTTAGAATGTCAAAACTCACATGTTCCCATGGATTTGATTGAATTGATCCGCGGTAAAAAAGTGATGATTGGTGCCATTGATGTGGCAACCAATACCATTGAAACCCCTGACGAAGTGGCAAATACGCTACGCAAAGCATTGCAATTCGTCGATGCGGATAAGCTGTATCCTTCGACCAACTGCGGTATGGCACCGTTGTCTCGACAAGTGGCGCGAGGTAAGCTGCAAGCGTTAAGTGCTGGCGCAGCAATCGTGCGTCAAGAACTGACTGCTTAGGGTTCATTGACTAAACTGATGCAAAATTTAGCTTTTATAGGTTGGGTTTTTAACCCGTCTATACTAGCTTGTTTAAACTCATGAGTGACCTCAGTTATCAATGAACTTAAAGATTTAAAATTTAGGAGTTAAGTCATGATTGAAGCCACCGATTTTAGAGATGGTATGTCTTTGTTAACAACAGCGGTCAATGTCATTACCACAGAAGGCAGCGCTGGTACTCATGGATTTACCGCATCTGCGGTGTGTAGCGTTACCGATACACCGCCAACATTGCTGGTTTGCATGAATCAGACATCTCGCTCACATGCCCATTTTATTGAAAACAAAATATTAAGTGTCAATGTTTTAGGCGCACAGCATGAATCAATATCTAACGCTTTTGCCTCCAAATTGAGTTCACAAGAGCGATTTGAATACGGCTCTTGGTCACCACTCAAAACAGGCGCTCCCGTTTTAGAAGATGCGTTGGTCAGTTTTGATTGTGAGATTGAGGACATTCAGCAAGTGGGCACGCACAGTGTTTTCATGTGCCGAGTGGTCGCCATTAGACAAAGTGAGCAAGAAGAGAGTTTGGTGTATTTTAATCGTGCCTATTCTCGGGTTGGTCAAGTGGATCAAGCAGAAATCGCCTAAGTTGGCTTTTTAACTGATTGATTGTCACTGAACTAAAATAACCATCGTACTAACTCTACATAAGAAGTAAATATCCCGTGGAATTAATCATTTTTTTAATCATAGGTGCGCTAGCAGGATTTGCTGCGGGGCTATTTGGTGTGGGCGGTGGCACAATTATCGTGCCATTATTATTCATCGTCTTTACGCAAATGGGTTACAGCCCTGACAATATCATGCATTTGGCATTGGGGACGTCACTGGCGACCATCATTGTCACCTCTATCAGCTCGCTCATGGCACACAATAAAAAAGGCGCAGTCATGTGGCCTGTCTTCAAAAATCTGGCACCAGGCTTAGCGATTGGTTGCTTTTTAGGGGCAGGGATTGCAGGGCAGATATCTGGGCTGTATCTTCAGCTCATTGTTGGCGTATTTTTGCTTTGGGTCGCCTACAAGATGTTTTTCGGTGGCAAAAAACAGGTTGCTAATCATGCTACCAATTCTAGTAGTGCCGATGATGCTAATACACAACTGCCTTCGAAACCTAAGCAATTAGCAGCAGGTGGGGTTATCGGTATCGCTTCTGCTATTTTCGGTATTGGCGGCGGTAGCTTAACCGTGCCTTATCTCACGCGTTATGGTGTAGTCATGCAAAAAGCCGTTGGCACCTCAGCAGCTTGTGGTCTGCCGATTGCTATTGCTGGAGCATTAGGTTTTATGTTTTTTGGGATGCAGCAACGAATTGATGTGCCTAACACCATTGGCTTTGTGCATATTTATGCCTTTTTAGGGATCAGCATCATGAGCTTTTTTACCGCCAAGCTAGGCGCGAAAGTTGCTCATATACTATCACCAGAGCTTTTAAAGAAGTGCTTTTCGGTGTTATTAACGGTTGTGGGGTGTTATTTTCTTTATAAGGGGTTGGTTTAAGTATTTATATTGGCGCGTTTACACTGCAACGTTTAGATCGTTCAAAAGTTTATTTTGAGTGGTTCTCTTATATCAATCTACTTTAAGTGGTCTATTAATGGGTCTAAAGTGTGAAATATCTGGTTCCCTCGGGGTATACTCTTTTGTTTTTCAGAATGATCTTTGGAAAGAGAAAATCATTTTTCCTAAAGTCTGATAGCAACTTAGAGGTTAGTAGCACAAGTGCTGGTAGGTTATTCAAAGAAGGTTTGCTAACCTCTCTTTCTAACCCAAAATCTATCTTATTTTTTATGGCTGTATTTCCGCAATTTATCGATACTGAACAAGCCTAGCTTTCTCAATTTCTGATTTTAGCTTCAGCTTTTTGCCTCTTGGTCTTACTAATCCATTTTTGCTACGCAGAAGCATTTGCTTTAGCCAGTCGATATCTATGGAAAGCTCAAGATAATCTATAGTTAATTACAAAAATAGGCGGTGCAATATTAATGCTCATTGCCGTTCTATTGTGTGTAAGTGTGGTGCTCGCTCTCTAAAAGCATCCTATGGTTAATACGAGATTGTCATAAAATTTTTTTAAATATAATAATCAGCCATAACTTCCTAGGCCAACTACATGACTCCTATATACACTGCATTGGCTGTACTTGTTACTTTTATTTGGGGTGTGAACTTTACCTTTATTGCATGGGGACTTGAAAGCTTTCCACCGCTAATGCTCACCGCCCTGCGTTTTTTCTTTACCGCTGTGCCACTGGTTTTTTTTCTAAAACCGCCCAAATTTAACCGTACATTATTTATCTATGCTATCGGTACGTTTGTCATGCAGTATGCTTTTGTATTTACTGCCATGCACTTAGGGGCATCAGCAGGATTGACGGCACTATTGCTACAAATTCAAATTTTTATTACCGTATTGTTGGCGTATTTTATACTGGGTGAGGCAGTGAGTCGCATGCAAATCATCGGTATGCTGGTCGGTGTGCTAGGGCTTAGCGTCATCGCGTTGAACCTTGGTGGTGATATGCCTCTGGCTGGGTTTGTCTGTATCTTGATTGCGGCCATAGGCTGGAGCTTTGGTAACATTGCTTCAAAACAGGCGTCAACACAAGCGACGCAGCAAGGATCAGACGGGGCTATTATTTCGTCTAATACTGGAAGGAATAAGGCATCCGCGTTGTCTGCTCTCACTCTCGTGGTTTGGGGTGGTCTGATCGCTTGCGTGATTTTAACTCTATCTTCTCTCATATTTGAGACCGAGGCATGGCAGCTGGCGACGTTTAACGAGGCATCGCTTAAGTCTTGGTTATCACTTGGGTTTATCGTGTATGTCTCAACGCTGATTGGCTTTGGACTGTGGGCGCATCTGCTTAGCCAAAATACGGCTTCTAAGGTGATGCCGTTTGCTCTATTGGTGCCAGTATTCGGTATGACAACCTCAGTGCTGCTTACAGGAGAGGTCGTGACATGGTGGAAGATGCTGGCAATGATATTGATATTGTCGGGGTTGGTGCTAGCGAATATAAGAATGAAACTGGGAAGAAAGCGCCAGCCAATATGATGTTAGCTGTTCTTATTCCTATAACAGCGCTTACGGGAAATAAAAATAAAAATCTAAAAGCTCATAGCCGAAGGTTCAAGTCCTCACTAAGGTATCGAACCTTCATATCTAGCATCAGTATGTCGACTTCTTTGATATGACTATCTAAGATAAACCTTACGCTGTTTAACCTTTAGCGCTGTCTACCCAAGAAAATTCTTCCAAGATACGCATCCATTGATCGTCTAATTTAGCTTTTAGCAATAACGGCTCACTAGTGACAGGGTGGCTGAGCGCTAAAGTCTGAGCATGCAGCAGCATGCGCGTACAGTCATAATGAGTACGAAAAAATCGTGTGTGCCGTATATCACCGTGGCTAGTATCACCCACGATATGATGGAATACATGTCGCATGTGCCGACGCAGCTGATGCTTGCGCCCAGTCTCGGGTGTTAAGCGCACAAGACTATAGCGGCTCGTGTCATGCTTTTTTGATACGGCAAATGGTAGCTCAATTTGTGCCAAACTTTGCCAATGGGTCACCGCCTCTTGAGCGGGTTTGTCCAAATCAGCAAACTTATCGGCGATGGCATCGGGTTGAAAGCTCAGCGCATAATCAACGGTGCCTTGTTCTGACATATAGCCGCGCACCACGGCTAAATACTGCTTGGTAACTTTGTGTTCAGTAAAAGCCTCGCCAAGGCTGCGCGCCACGGCTGAGCTCTTGGCAAACAATAATACGCCCGATGTGGGCTTGTCTAACCGGTGCACTGGAAACACGTGGCAACCTACCGCATCACGGGTGAGTTGCATGGCAAAGCGCGTCTCGCCTTTATCTAGCCAACTGCGATGCACCAATAGACCAGCCTCTTTATTAATTGCCACCAGAAATTCATCTTCATAGATTATTTCTATTTGACTAGCGATTTGATTGGCGGTGCCGCTTTCGATATCCATGTTTTCATTGTCCATACTGTAGATACAGTAATTATATAAGTGATTGAATTATATAAATTACTGATATTTTTCTATTTCGTTATTCACAAAAAATCCTTCGCTATCTTATTCGTACCAGATAGCGAAGGACTCGGTGTAAAAAGCAATTTATTGATAATAAAATCAAATACTTATATTACTCAACAGTCACTGATTTAGCAAGGTTACGTGGCTGATCGACGTCTGTACCGCGCATTACTGCGACATGGTATGACAACAGCTGTACGGGTACGCTATAGACGATAGGGGCAAGCGTCTCGCACACATCAGGCACATAAACCACGTGCATTCTATCTTCTGCAACCATCTTGCTTTCTTCACTGGCAAATACAAACAGCTCACCGTGGCGCGCGTGTACCTCTTGCATGTTGGCTTTTAGCTTATCAAACATACTGTCTTTTGGCGCTAGTACGACGATGGGCATGTCTTTATCGACCAATGCCAATGGACCGTGTTTCAGCTCGCCTGCTGCGTAGCCTTCGGCGTGAATATACGAGATTTCTTTCAGCTTTAAAGCGCCTTCTAGCGCTATTGGAAACTGCAAACCACGACCTAAAAACAGGCAGCTCTTTTTATACTCAAAATGCTCACTCATGGCTTTGATAGGCGCATCGAGGTTTAAGCTGGCATGTAGTTGACCACGTAGCTCTTGTAATTGACCAAGCAAGGTACTCAGGTTTTCGCCAGTCATGCGCTCTTGAACCACACCTACTTTTAAGACCAATAGCATTAAAGCGGCGAGCTGAGTGGTGAATGCTTTGGTAGAAGCAACACCAATCTCGGGACCGGCAAGCGTTGGTAAAAAGATATCCGTCTCACGTACCAAAGAAGATGTCGGTACGTTGCATAATGCTAAGCTGACTAGACCTGCTGGCGTGTGCTTTTGAATATCACGTAGCGCCGATAACGTGTCTGCCGTTTCGCCAGATTGAGAAATACAAATGACGAGTGTGTTGTCGATGACGACAGGATTGCGATAGCGGAATTCACTAGCGACTTCAACGGAACAAGGCACACGAATAAGGCTCTCAAACCAATATTTTGCGACCAAGCCTGAGTGGTAACTGGTACCACAAGCGATGACTTGGACATGCTTAATGCCTTTTAATTGCGCTTCATGACGCTGTAAAAAATCATCGCGCAGTTTAGATGGCTCATCGCTATCTACAGCCATCTCAACAGTACGGGCAACTGCGTCTGGCTGCTCATAGATTTCTTTGAGCATATAATGCTTAAACTCGCCTTTATCGGCATTGTGTTGTGCCGCATCAATTTCATGTATCTGACGTTTTACTTCGACACCATCGGCATAAACCTGAATGCTACTGCGCGTCAATTTGGCGATATCACCTTCTTCTAGGTACATAAAGCGATTGGTGACCGGTAGTAGGGCTAATTGATCAGAAGCAATAAAATTCTCACCGATACCCACACCAATCACTAGTGGAGAGCCTAAACGAACGGTAATCAATTCTTCTGGGCAGTCGATATGTAGAATACCAAGAGCAAATGCGCCATGTAATAACGGAATAACGGCACGAACCGCTTGTAGTAAATCAGGCGTTGTTTTGTAGATATCATTGATTAGATGAGCGACGACTTCGGTATCGGTCTGCGACGTAAATACGTAACCTTTAGCAATCAATTCTTCTTTTAACTCGGCATAGTTTTCAACGATACCGTTATGTACGACAGCAATCTTGCCTGATACGTGCGGATGGGCATTACGCTGTGCCGGCTCGCCATGGGTGGCCCAACGTGTATGCGCAATACCAATATGACCATCGAAAAATTCAGGATTAACTGCCACAGCATCGACCAGCGCTTGCACCTTGCCCACTTGACGCTCGCGATGGAGTTCGCCATCACGAATGACGGTCAGACCGGCAGAATCATAACCACGGTATTCTAGACGCTTAAGACCCTCAAGTAAGATATTAGCGATATTACGCTCAGCGACTGCTCCAACGATTCCACACATAACTATTCCTTAAATTCGATGTTTCATGTTTTGATTTTTAAAGGCTTCAATGTTTCAAAGCTTAACCGCTCAAATACTTTGAGAGGCGATAATGTTCAGTCAATAAATAATAGAAGTTCATACTGGCAGAGCTTTTATACTACCAATTTTGACGTTATAAATATAAGGAAGCAGCATCACAAAAATTGTCATGCTGCTTAGTATTACTTCAATAGATATTGTTCAAAATGCTTGTGATTGACCATTGCTATTTTGACTGTTTGGTCGGACGCTGAAAGTCGTTTTTCTGAGTTTGTCGTGCCCGTCCAAAGGCTAATGCTTTACTGTCGACGTCTTTAGTAATCACTGAACCTGCGGCAACCGTAGCGGTATCACCAATAGTCACAGGTGCCACTAAACTTGAGTTCGAACCAATGAAGGCATTGTCTTCAATAATGGTTTGTGATTTATTGGCACCATCATAATTACAAGTAATAACGCCTGCGCCGACATTGACATCTTTACCAATGGTCGTATCACCGATATAACTCAAGTGATTAACCTTGCTACCATGGCCGACCGTTGATTTTTTAATCTCGACGAAATTACCGACTTTACTGTTGCTAGCCAATACGGTTTCAGGACGCAAATGGGCGAAAGGACCAACATCAACACCTGCCCCAATCTCAGCGCGATCAATCACGCAATAAGGTTTTATGTGGCAGGCATTACCAATGTGGGCGTTTTTAATGACACAGCCCGCTTCGATATAAACATTGTCACCTAAGACACAATCACCCTCGAATACCACACCCACATCGACAAACACATCTTGACCCGCAGTCAAGGTACCGCGAATATCAACGCGACTTGGATCAGCAAACTGCACGCCCGCTTCTTGCAAGTCGGCAACCAGTTTGCCTTGCCAAGTGCGCTCTAAGCTAGCGAGCTGTTGGCGGTTATTGACGCCTTCAATCTCAAAGGTATGCTCAGGCTCAATCGCGACAATATTAATGCCTTCAGCGACCGCCATTTTGACGATATCCGTCAGATAGTATTCTTGCTGCGCATTGTCATTAGACAGTTTTGGCAGGTATTTATGTAATAACGCATTATCGACGCAGTAAATACCGCTATTAATCTCTTGGATTTTCTGCTCATCGGCGCTGGCATCTTTTTGCTCGACGATGGCTTCGATATTGCCGTCTTTGTCACGTTTGATACGACCGAGACCAAAAGGATTATCTACGGTCAATGTCAACATTGACATGCCCTCGGTGTTAGCCGCTTGTAGCGTTGCTAATGTCTGGCAGCTGACTAATGGCACATCACCATAGAGAATCAGGCTTTGCCCTTCTTTGGGTAATTCCGACAGGGTTACTTTCACCGCATGTCCAGTACCTAATTGCTCAGTCTGAGCAACCCAAGTAATAGGCAGATGCGCATATTGAGCATTGATATCTGCTTGGACTTGCTCGCCACCAAAACCATGAACAATAATGGTGTCGTCAACCGTTAATTGATGACACGTATCAAGGACATGACCCAATAACGACTTACCAGCCAATGTCTGTAGCACTTTTGGCTTAGCCGACTGCATACGCGTGCCTTTGCCAGCAGCGAGGATGATTACCGAGAGGGGAGTTGTCATAATAGCCTACAAATGTAACAAAATATAATTTCAAATTATAACGCAAACCGTCATTTAACTAAAACGCTATGTCGTGACATCTTTGTAACTTGCGTTGCTTGTCATGGGCTTACCATTTACTGGTGGCTTGCTGATAAATTGGCTATCGTCACAAACGCATTATTAAAAAAGTGGGAGAGTCAAAAAAATGGTGGACTATAAACGACTATCGGTTATAAAAGACCGTCGCTTATATAAAAGCGAGGCTAATTTAACAATTAAAGGATGGTGGTATAAATAATGATCCAAACGGCTGCTGCCATGACCCCTGCGATGATGTCATCAAGCATGATACCTAGGCCGCCTGCGACTTTTTTATCTGCCCAGCCAATCGGTGGTGGCTTAATAATGTCAAAAAAGCGGAATAATATAAAGGCGATAATAATGGCAACAATAGAAGAGGTTTGGGCGATATTTTGCCAAAAATTGCCGTCAGCGATACCCATATAAGATAGCGGCAGTAGAGTAAGCCACATGCCTGCCCATTCATCCCAGACGATATGCGGGTTATCATGACCACCCATTAGCTCTGAGGTACGACCGCATATCCAACTACCAATCACACAAGAGAGAATGGTAATAATCAAAAATGGCACGAATCCTAAGCTTAGCAATGGTATCGCGACGATTAAGCCACCAACCGTGCCCCAAGTACCGGGTGCACGGCGAGGCAGACCACTACCTAAACCCAACCCAAGCCAATAAACCAAACGGTCAAGCATCGTAGCAGTAGTAGGTAGCGGTGGACAATCATTGGCTTTACGGATATCAGGCTTAGATAGGTTGTGATCAATCATGGGTTAACCTGCAAAATGTTGGTAACCCGTCAGATTGGGCCAAGTAATAAAGGGGGCGGGATGGGCAGGTGTGATTGGCTGTCCTTGATAAAAAAGCTCTGGTCGTAAATTTTTGATAGCATCTGGCTCATTTACGGCTATGACTTCGCCGATATAGGTAACAGGCGTGTTGCTACTGTCATTGACAGGTGGTTCAATATGAGCAGGCAAAGTAAAAGCCAATTCATAATCATCACCGCCAGCCAGCTGACACAACAAGCGCTCAGTCAACTCAGCGTTTGCCAATGCTTTGCTAGTAGGTAGCTGATCAAGATGAATGCGCATACTAACGCTGCTTTGTTGGCAGATATGTCCAATGTCTTGATACAGACCATCAGAGATATCTATCATCGCAGTCGCACCAAGTTTTGCCAATGCTGCACCCAGTGCAATACGTGGCGTTGGCATATGTAGACGATGCGCAAGCTCAATACCGACAGCAGTATCAGGATGCTGTAGCGTATAAGCGGCATCGCCAAGCGACCCTGAGACATAGATTTTATCGCCAACTTGCGCGCCTGAACGGTAGACGGCTGGCGTCTCTTTGGTGAGTAGCCCTTGTGCGCTGACACTAAGCACTAAATTGTCGCTGCGCGTGGTATCACCACCAATCAGCGTCACCCCAAATAGCTGGCAAGCATGAAATAAGCCTTTAGCAAATTCACTTAACCAGTGCTCATTTGCCAAGCGCTCAGGCAAAGCTAACGCCAATAGAATACTATGCGGAGTTGCACCCATAGCGGCAATATCTGAGACGTTCACTGCCACGGCTTTATAACCAATGGTAAATGCCAGCTTATTCACTTGCTCCCAGTCAGCGCTAAAGTGTCGACCTTGAACCAGCGTATCAATACAGCTGACCAAGCGCGCGCCTGCAGGCAAGCTCATCACCGCGGCATCATCACCAATGCCTTTTTCAACACTGCCTTTGTCGACACCGCTAGACAATGACTGTGCAGCTTGCATTTGGGAGAATATACGCTCAATCAGCTCAAACTCATTCATGATTAGTCTTTGCTGTCTGCATCAGTGCGGTCTGTTTCAATCGCTTTTTTGCTCGCTTTAAAGTCACTGATATTGGCAGTAGCTTTACTAGCACTATTGCGTTTGACGGTAGCATTATTGGCGCTAATACGAGGCTTGTTTGAAGTAGTTGGTTTTTCTTCAATGGCAGCTGTATCAGCACTACCTTCTATATCAGCGTTATCGTCAGCATTGCTATCCGCTTTTATTACAGGTTTAGCAGCCGCTTTTTGTGAGGTGCGTAAATTGGCTTTGCTATATGCTTGTACTTCAATAGCACGTAGCTCTACCGCCATTTTATCAAGGACGGCATTAATCAATTTATGCGCGTCAGTAGCGCCAAAGTGATTATTCAGCTTCATCGCTTCATCAAGTACCACTTTATAAGGAATCTCTAAGCGGTTTTGTAGCTCGTAAGCACCAATTAAAAGAATAGCGTGTTCGACGGTGTCTAATTTATCGATTTCACGGTCAAGATGCTGAGAGATAAGGACATCTAGCGCCTCGATCTGCTCTGGGATATCACGCATCATTTCATGATAATAGCCAATATGTACAGTATGCATGGCATTGGTCGCGCGTGTACGAGCGGCGATATCGTGTGGGGCATTGTCTTTCCAGCCAAGCTTACCATCGATATCGAAGCGGCGGTCAGTGACGAGCCATTCGTATAGACCTTGCATCGCAAAGCGTCGCGCTTTACGGATAGCGGTGTGACTGGTCTTGTAAGAAGACTCACTCATATCGAAGATTTGATCACCCGCACTGCTGCTCGCGATGCGCGTGGCTTCAGCTTGTTTATCATTGGTTTGGGCGGTTTTCGCAGCGCTGATAGCGCGCTTGAGTTGGTCAGTCATAGGGGGTCTATACCTAGTTGCTAAGATAAAAAATTTTTAAGATAAAAAGTTTTAAAATAAAATGTTAAATAGTAGTTAGCTGGCAGGCTTTGCCAGTCGAGTTTTGTAGCGTACTTGGTAACAGTCTTTGTAACACTGACGCTGTGGCTCTCGATAAAAATGAAAGCTCATAAGAACCACAGCGCTCATTAAATAACAAATAGCCTATCAAATGATGGCTTGATTAAGCGTCTTCACTGTCATCTTCAATATCTAACTGTGATAGTACAGCAAGCATTTCTATTACGACCATCGCTGCTTCTGAGCCTTTGTTACCAGCTTTCGTGCCAGCACGCTCAATCGCTTGCTCAATGCTGTCAGTCGTCAGTACGCCATTGGCAACTGGGATATTGTAGTCCATAGCTACCGCGCTTAAGCCTTTTGCAGATTCGCTTGCAACGAAATCAAAATGCGGCGTGCTACCACGGATAATCGCACCTAAAGCAACGATGGCGTCAAAGCGATCAGACTCAGCGGCACGTTGGGCAACCAATGGCAATTCAAAAGCACCAGGTACACGGATTACGGTGATGTTGCTACCCAATACACCGTGACGTAGTAGCGCATCAATTGCGCCATCTACCAATGATTCAACCACAAAACCATTAAAACGACCGACGACGATACCAATACGAACGTCTTTATTTTGATGTAAATTACCATCGATGTGAGTCACGTCATTGCGCTGCTGTTGTAGATTTGACATAAAAAATCCTTTGCCGAATGGGCTTTTAATTAAAATGTAGGCATAAATAATGCGCTAAATATATCGCTATGTTCAAATGGCTTATTATCCTTTAGATAATCAGTTAAATGAACGAAAATAAGTGGTTAGCGCTATGATAACATTTTTTTCTGTTTTATTTGTATTTTACGAGCGTACTATAGACGCATTTGTATGCCTTGCGCTGCCATATACGCTTTGGCTTCTTGAACCGTATACTCACCAAAATGGAAGATGCTGGCAGCAAGGACGGCATCGACGCCGCCTTCCAGCACCCCTTCGGCTAAATGTTGCAAATTGCCGACGCCGCCTGAAGCAATAACAGGCACATTGACGCGGTTAGTGATTTGCTTCATTAATGCCAGATCATAGCCTTGTTTGGTGCCATCACCATCCATCGAGGTGACCAGTAATTCACCAGCGCCAAGCTCAGCCATTTTGCTTGCCCAAGCAACGGCATCGATACCCGTTGGTTTGCGACCACCGTGGGTAAAAATCTCCCAACGCGGCATGATAATGCCATCAACCTCAATATCAGCAACGCGTTTGGCATCGATAGCCACGACGATACATTGGTTACCAAATTTCTGCGCCGCTTCACCGACGAACTCAGGGGTAAATACCGCTGCTGAATTAATCGCCACTTTATCCGCGCCTGCATTTAATAGATTACGAATATCAGCGATTTTACGCACGCCGCCACCAACTGTCAGCGGAACAAATACGGTTTCTGCCATACGCTCAACGGTATGATAGGTGGTATCGCGCTCATCATTGGTCGCAGTAATGTCTAAAAAAGTAATCTCATCAGCGCCTTGTTCGTTGTAGCGTTTCGCTACTTCGACAGGATCGCCTGCGTCTTTGATATCGACAAACTGTACACCTTTGACCACACGACCATTATCAACGTCCAAACAAGGAATGATACGCTTTGCTAACATAGGGACTTTCGCCTTATAATCAATTCATTCTATAAGCGCTAGTCTAGCAAAATCACCGCCATCTCAGGCAGGTTTTCGCAAGATTATTATGCTTTTAACCAAAGTTTGCTCATGCACGGTACAATCACTGTCATTACCGTCGATATTTATCCTATTTACCTTCTTTTAATTGCCATAAGTGAGATGTCATGTCCGTCTATACCCAGTTAACCGATGACCAGTTTGCCGATTTTTGCCACCGTTTTGGCGTGTCTTTTGCGCGTGCCATTCCGATCACCCAAGGTATCAAAAACTCTAACTGGTTTATTCAGACGACTGACGATGTAGATGGCGCACACTCTTATGTATTTACCTTATTTGAAGAGCGTCCACCAGAAGACATCGAAAAGATGGCGATTATCTTAAATCAACTGCACGGTAAGTTACCGGTCGCTGCGCCGTTAGCATTGCTTGATTTAGGCGCTGATAGCGCAGAAAAATGCTATGTCATACGCTATGACAATAAAGCGATTACCTTAGTGCCATGCCTAGCAGGCTCGCATCCACAGCAGACGACGCAAACGATGTGTCATGAAATTGGCGCCGCTTTAGCGATGCTGCATGAGACATTGCAAGCACTACAACCTGCGGAAGAATATGGCGTGCCTTTATACCCATGGAGCGAGGTGCGCGATCGTGAAAGGCAGTTTATGCCAGCTGACGAAGCCAAATTGATGAGTGATATTTGGCAGTCTTATACGGATTTGCCGCTTGCCACTTTGCCAAAAGGCTTATGTCATTTAGACATGTTTGCCGATAACACGCTATGGAACTTATCTTTAAATAATAGCCAAAAAGGTGAAGAACGTCTGACTGGGTTGTTAGACTTTACCGAAGTTAGCGTCGAGCACTATGTGATGGATATTGCCATTACCATTAATGACTTTTGTACCACGTGGGGCGATGCTGAGCAAGGTGAGTCGGTGAATTTTGACCGCAGTAAAATGGCAGCTTTCTTACAAGGCTATGAGTCGAAACGCATGCTCGGTGAAGATGAAAAACGTGCCTTACCAGTGATGCTCGCAAAAGCGGCTGTGATTTTTTGGCTATTACGTCTCAATGTTATTCACTATAACCGTACCGAAGGACGTACGGGCGATAATATCATGGTCAAAAATCCTGACCTGATGAAACGCCTTGCCGCTTATCATTGGTCACATGTTGAAAAAGCGCAAAGTACAGTGTTTGTACTAGAACATGCGCGTTATAAAGATGATGATAAAAATAACGATGTCGAAGATTTTAAGATAATCGGTGTGTTTGCGACTGAGCAACAAGCACAAGCTGCTATTGAGCAATTAAAATCACAATCTGGCTTTAAAGATTATCCAAACGGTTTCCATATTGATGCTTATCCGTTAAATCAAATTAATTGGTCACAAGGTTTCGGTTGCTAATAGAATAATAGCAACGAGTTATATTTATAAATATTTAAAAGGAATTTATCATGACCGATCAAGTTGATAACTGGCACAAACTGGCACGCTACGACACCAATATGCAAGGTGAACTACATGCCAATCTGCTTCGTAACAATGGTATTACAGTGTCTCTGCAACCGCTGAGTGCGATGCCGGGTATGAATTCTGGGATTGTGCTGTGGGTACAGGATACTGATTTAGCGCACGCCAAACGCATTTTGGCGAATATTGACACCGATGGGGCAACGCCTTATGAGGTGTTTGATGAAACGTCAGCCGCCAAAATTAACCCTACTTTAAATCCTGCACAAGATGACAATAACGGCGGTAAAGTATAAATGTGTCAACTCCTAGGAATGAACTGTAATACCCCAACCGATATAGGTTTTAGCTTTGCAGGGTTTCGTCGTCGCGGCGGCATGACCGATAGTCATGAAGATGGCTTTGGCATTGCATTTTTTGAGCGTAGTGAGTGCACTAATAGTGACAAACCAGAGAATGCTTCAACTGGTCTACGCTTATTCCATGACAATCGCCCAAGCCATTTATCGCCCGTGGCTGATTTGGTTAATAATTATCCGGTTAAAGCGATGAACGTTATCGCACATATTCGTAAAGCCACCCAAGGGCAAAACTGCTTGGCAAATACCCATCCTTTTGTCCGTGAAGTGTGGGGCGAGCAGTGGGTGTTTGCGCACAATGGGCAAATGAATAGCGAATTTATCAAACGCTGTCAGCGCTTGCAAGACAACGGCAACGCCTCACATTGCCAACCAGTCGGTTCAACCGATTCTGAGATGGCGTTTTGCTACCTTGTTAATCGTTTAAAAAGTAGCTTTAAATCGCGTCCTGATGACAAAACGCTGTTTAACTTTTTGACCACCCAATGTCGATATTTATCTGCCAATGGGTTGTTTAATTGCTTGATATCAAATGGTAGCTGGCAATTGGCTTATGCGGGTAGCTTATTGTTTTATCTCACGCGTCAAGCGCCGTTTGGCGAGGCGAAATTGGCAGATGATGATTTAGCGATTAACTTTGGCGATGTGACGACAGATACCGATAAAGTGACGATACTAGTGACAGTGCCATTGACTGAAAATGAAAAATGGCAACAGTTAGCCGTCAATGAATGTCTGATATTCCAAGATGGTGATGTTATTTATAAAGACAGCCCAAGTCAGCGGAAGTTTTTGACGATTGATGAAGGCATTGCGGTGGCACGTGCGGTTGGGGCGAGTGTTTAGAAGTTATAAAATATTTAATATTGACTAAATATCAGTTAGATATAAGCGCCGCAACACCGCTTAAACTTTTCACCTGAACCACAAACACAGGGCTGCTTTTGCGTCACAGACATTGAAACAGTTGGATCTAAAAAGTACCAGCGTGCATCATTATTGACTTTGTCTACCACCTTCACAAAGGCAGACAATTCATGATGCGCCTGCACTTTCTCTTCTAAATTACTTGCATTATTAGTTGACTTGAAATAAGCCCTAAATTCGACCTGCGCATGGCGTTTGCCAAGTCTTGGGGCGTGCGCTACGATTTCTAATCCTGCCCAATTTGTCTCTTTTGCCCACGATTCAATCGCGTTAATATCAAGCAAGTTTTGCTGCGCGGGTAGCGTAGTATTGACGATATAGTCTGGCTTAATCAACACAAAGGCACTATAGCGCGTGCGCATAAGACGTTCGGCTGTCTCCGCTTTTATACCATCTGCTTTGCCAACCTCACCATTATAAAAAGCATCATTATAAACAGCCTCATGATAAGGCTGACAGCAATCTTTATAAAGTAGTGGTGAGCTGATAGCGATTGATGATGGATGAATTTGGCAAGGGCAAACGTGTAGATTAGGTTGCATGTTTTATTCTCATTTTCGCTTGGGTTTTACTGCTTTACCGTATCTTTATCGCAGCATGCTTTTTATTAGTTCTGGCAATATGCCAACTTTTAGCTGTGCCCATGGTGCTGGGTCGCGCAGCTGCTGCCAAAACGCATCAAACGGTGGTGCAAAATAGACCAACATGGCGAGCAGTGTATATAGTAATAAATACCACCACTTATCTTTAGGCTGATAAAACTTCATCGCTGTACCTGATGAGCGCTTCATTTTCATATTGGATAAATTGACGCTATATAACTCGTCCAATGTCAAATGCACTAGCGCGCCACCGAATAAAAATAAACCGTAAAACCAGCTTGCCGTCAGTGGGAGGTGCAATACGTAGTAGCTTAAATAGGTCAGCCCCAAACCCAAAATTGCCATATAAGGCACGGAGTGAATCACGCCGCGATGCACGGTCATGTTGGTAAAAATAGAGAAAACCACATAACGCATAAAGCCGTAGCCTGCTAGCCATAATGCAATCAGGGCGAGCAAACTCAGCTCACTGCGCCAATGCATGACCAAACCAAAGGCAAAAATAAATGAGGTGATATTGAAACCAAGTTTAATCGGTGTGGAGTTGTCAGAATCCAAATCAGGCAGCAGCCCACCGATAGTGCCGAGCGCCACGCAAACTAAAAACCCCGAATCATCAATCAATCCCGCTTTATAAACCGTCAAACTGAGCGTACCACTGACCATGAATGCAACATTCAGGTGGGTGTTAAAATTTGCCATAAAAACTCATCAATAAATAGCGCGAAACGATTGTTTCGAGGCGTTTGCCTAGCGGTAAAAAAGCGCACCATAATAGCATAGCGCAGCCAAACGTCTAACAGATAAGACTCGTATGCCGCGACTGGTTTACCCATTACCTTTGATTCTAATATTTCTTTGGGAAATATATTGATACTTAATAATAGAACGTTAAACCCTTGTTACGTTTACGATTATGCCACGATTTGACAACGTCTAGACGTTAACAAAGCGCCGCCGTTTTGTTATGGTAAAAGAGCGTTATTGTTAAGTCCTAAAGAGTCACTTAGCTATTTTGTTAACTCAACTTTATATTCTACTGTGTCAAATAATAATGATTTTGAATACAACTCGTACAATCATCTATCTAGCCACCAATCCTCAGCATAAACCTATAACCGTTTGGGCTTAGGATCTATAACAACGATAAGGAAGCTACCATGAGTGATATTTTTAATGTAAAAGACAGCATTACGGTCGATGGCAAGGAACATGCCTATTACAGTTTACCAAAGCTGACCGAAACTTTTGAGCACATCAGCAAATTGCCATTTTGCATGAAAATCGTCTTAGAAAACCTATTACGTAATGAAGATGACGGTCAATCTGTCGGCAAAAACCATATCGAAGCCGTTGCTAACTGGGATGCAGGCGCAGAAGCGTCAAAAGAGATCGCCTTTATGCCAGCACGTGTAGTCCTGCAAGATTTCACTGGTGTGCCGTCAGTTGTCGATTTGGCAGCCATGCGTGATGCCGTGGTTGAGCTTGGCGGTAAAGCTGAGCAAATTAACCCCTTTATCCCAAGTGAATTGGTCGTCGATCACTCTGTACAGGTCGATGCTTATGGCCGAGAAGATGCACTAGACTTGAACGAAAAAATTGAATTTAAACGTAACAATGAACGTTATGAATTCCTGCATTGGGGTCGTAATGCGTTTAAAAACTTTGTGGTCGTACCACCAGCGACGGGTATTGTGCATCAGGTCAATCTTGAATACTTAGCTCGTGTTGTAATGGCTGCTGATGTCAATGTCGATGGTAAAAGCGAGCTGACGGCTTATCCTGATACGGTATTTGGTACTGACAGCCATACCACGATGATTAATGGTATTGGCGTGCTTGGTTGGGGTGTCGGCGGTATTGAAGCGGAAGCAGCAATGCTCGGTCAACCGTCATCGATGCTGATTCCACAAGTGGTCGGCTTTGAGCTAAAAGGTAAATTGACCGAAGGCGTTACGGCGACGGATTTGGTATTGCGTGTGGTTGAAATGCTACGTGCGCATGGTGTGGTTGGTAAATTCGTTGAATTTTATGGCGAAGGTTTACATAGTATGCCGCTTGCTGATAGGGCAACAATTGCCAATATGTCGCCAGAATATGGTGCAACCTGTGGTATTTTCCCAATTGACCAAATGGCGATTGATTATTTGCGTCTATCAGGTCGTGAAGAAAGCCAGATTGAGTTGGTCGAAAAGTATGCCAAGGCGCAAGGCTTATGGCACGATGCCGATACGCCAGCAGCGACTTATTCAAGTAAATTAGAGCTCGATTTATCATCGGTACAGCCTGCACTTGCCGGACCGAATTTGCCACAGCAGCGCATCAATCTCTCTGATATGCACGAAAAATTTGGCGAAACTTTAGAAAAAATGACCAAAGACCGTAAATCAGAAGTCGAAGGCAAGGTACGCTTTGATGAAGAAGGCGGCGAGCAAGAGCAAGCGGATAGACTCTATGCTAAGCCTAATGTTTTCTCTGACGTCAATATCGATGATAAGAGCCATAAATTGCGTGATGGTTCTGTTGTTATCGCAGCGATTACCTCATGTACCAATACCTCAAACCCTGCGGTGATGATTGGTGCGGGTTTGGTGGCGAAAAAAGCCGCTGCAAAAGGTCTAAAAGCCAAGCCTTGGGTCAAAACTTCATTGGCACCTGGTTCGAAAGTCGTCACCGATTATCTTGAAAAATCTAAGTTAATGGACGAGCTTGAAAAAACAGGCTTCTATTTAGTGGGTTATGGTTGTACCACTTGTATCGGTAACTCAGGACCACTCTTAGAGTCGATTGAAAAAGGTATCGAAGAAAAAGACTTAGTCGCTGCTGCCGTGTTGTCAGGTAACCGTAACTTTGAAGGTCGTATTCACTCGCACGTAAAAGCCAGTTATTTGGCGTCACCACCATTGGTAGTTGCTTATGCGCTGGCAGGTACGGTTGATCTTGACTTAACGACGCAGCCGTTAGGACAAGATCAAGATGGCAAAGATGTCTTCTTAAAAGATATCTGGCCAACGTCAGATGAGATCAATGAGCTGATTGCCAATAATATCGATGCGGATATGTTCCGGAAAAACTACGGTGAAGTGTTTGACGGTAGTGCCGCATGGAACGCTATTAGCTCAGCGGACAGCCAGTTGTATCCGTGGAGCGAAGCGTCTACTTATATTAAAAACCCACCGTTCTTTGATGGTATGACCATGGAGCCAGAAGGTATTCCTGATATCGAAGGCGCGCGTATCTTGGGTCTGTTCGGCGATTCAATCACCACTGACCATATCTCACCAGCCGGTAATATCGATCCAGATTCGCCAGCAGGTAAGTACTTGCAAGAGCGCGGTGTGATGCAAGCCGACTTCAATAGCTATGGCTCACGCCGTGGTAATGATGCGGTCATGACGCGCGGCACCTTTGCCAATATCCGTATCAAAAATACCATGATGGCTGGCAAAGAGGGCGGCTATACTTATTACTTCAAAGGCGATAGCGCCACGCTTCAAGACGGCAAAGAAATGGCCATCTATGATGCGGCAATGAAGTATAAAGAAGATAAACGTCCGCTCGTGGTACTTGGCGGTGCAGAATATGGTTCTGGTTCTAGCCGTGACTGGGCAGCGAAAGGGACAATTTTGCTTGGCGTAAAAGCAGTATTGACTAGCTCGTTCGAACGTATCCACCGCTCAAACCTCGTCGGTATGGGTGTATTGCCATTAACCTTTAAAGACGGTGAAAATGCAGAAACTTATAATTTAGACGGCTCTGAAGTGCTTAGCATTACAGGTCTAGATAATGGCGAGAGCAAGACCGCCAAAGTTACGGCTACACGTGCCGATGGTTCGTCTGAGAGCTTTGATGTCAATGTCATGCTACAGACGCCAAAAGAGCGCGAGTACGTGCGTCATGGTGGCGTGTTGCACTATGTTCTACGTCAGTTGGCTGCTGAGAGTAAGAGCGCAGCATAATAGTCAATTGAGCTTAGTATGATAAAAAGCCCAATCGCAAAGATTGGGTTTTTTTCATATTTTAAGATAAAAGTAGTTACTATTGTCATCTGCTTACATCTGGCGTTTCTGTTGAAGAGATATTACCTTCAGTTGAGTTCTGGCAACCTTCTCAATCATAACGGATATAGCGAGTGTCATATCTAAAATACGTTTAGATGCAATACTAAATAAAGATTGAAAAGTGTCGGAAAAAATTCTAAATTACTTATTTATTAAGCTCAGAATCTTACTAAGATTATTTACATCTTGTGATAATAATATGGAAGATATATCAGGAGTTATTTGTGGCAATTGATTTGACCACTTTGTTAGTGGATTGTCCCCAAAGGGATGTATGGCATTAACACATTTAATAGAGTGCTTTTCCAATATATTGTTGAATTGGTCATAAGTAGCCATATTACTAAAATACTTTTCGTATAAGCTATCTAACACTTTATAATTTCTTAATGTGTTTGAACTGCTGTATTTAGAGTCAAATATATAATAACTTACATCATCTTGCTCTTGTTTTACTAGAACGAAGTCAGGATTGTAGTAGTTGTATTTACTTTTTGGATTGTTCTTGTTTAAGGCTACTAAGTCATTATGTTGAGTACTCTCGTTGAATCCGAGAATTTTTTTCTCGTAATAAAGGTTTAACAAAGAATCTTCTTTACGAAAATTAATTTGAGATGGGATAAAACGTTTAAAAAAAGAATGTTCTACCGAACTAGTAATTTTCCATCCATCATTGTGTAAAACGTCAATCAGCTTATACATTGTAAATAATTCATATATTTTAGATGTCGACCTAATTTTAGCCAAGTCATGATCAATTCCAATATTAGGGTTACCTAATGAGTACCAGTCTTCTAAATATCTATAGACTGTCAAATAGAAACTAGACTTCCTTGCGAATGGTGTTAGCTTAGGAGGAATAAAACCTTCAAAATTAATTTTTAACTTTCTTTGAAGGAAATATAACAATCCATCAGTATGATTAAGTACAGAATCAATTCTTTTTTGCATTCCAGAAGTTGTTAGCTGTGCATATAAATCATCAATATTAAAATTGTTTAACTTATAAAATGGTTTGATTGTTTCGTATTCTTTATCATATGTTGGTCGATATATTTTTTTATCAATAGCATCTGATATAATTAATAGATTTTCTTTAATTGATACTAGCCCACCAAGTAGAATTTTATTCTCTTCTAAATTATAGCTGTCAATATAATTTTCTCTTTGTATATTATCTAATGAATAAATTTTACCGAACAATGTGAGAGAGTTCGGAGAGTAACCTTGATAGAGTTGATCTAGATTATTAATTACATCATATGGATTGATATTATAAAAATTTTTTTCGTTAGCATTTTCTTTTATTAACTCTAGTCTATTTCTCAATTCTTTATGTAAGTAGGAACTTCTTTTTTCAAAAACACTAACTATATTTTCAGCTAAACTAATAATTGTATCAAAACTAGCTTCGAAATCACCATCATTTTTAGACTTATATTTTGTTCTAGAAAAGCATAAATCCAATATTCTTTCATTATTTTCTAACAAATATGACATCATGCTTTTTATGTTTTTAAATTTTTTCTCATCAGTTGATACATTAAATAATAGTTCACTAAGTATTTCATCATCAATGAATATTCTTACATTACTATACCCAAAGCTTTCACGAAATAGATGATTAGCTTCTGATTTAAAGATTAATCCATTTTCTAGTGCTATACATGGAACTTCATAGTCCTCTAAAAATATCTTAACTTTTTTTGAAGAAAAGTACTCACTATTTGGTCCAATAACCTCAAACTCAACTGTGTCCATATCAGATACATTGATAACTGGTGTAACCAAGACTTCTTCACCGCTTAAATGAACTCTTATATCAATCATTAAATTTACCAACAAAAGAAGTCATAAGTGTGTAAGTCAGCATTTCCATTACTTATAATAGTATCTAAATAATCAACAGAACGATCTAACTCTTCTTCAGATAAAACTTCTCTCAAGCGGCTTAATCTTTTACTAAAGTTTTTACCATGTCCTCTCAGCAAAGGTAGAATCATCTGTAAAACTGCATAATCGAGTGCTGATAATTTATCATCTATAGAGAACTCACGCATTAGAGGTCTTGCTCTATTACAGTACTGCTTAATAGCTATTTCTTTTCGGCTACTGATAATTATTGGTTTACCTAATTCACCATTCCTTTCTTCAAGTACTTTCTTAACCTTTCCATAAATTCTATATTCATTTTCAATGAATTCAGGCCTGTTCTTAGTTTTACCAAAGCATTTTTCCATGATTTCATAAGGAATCGGCATCTCTAGTGGATGCTCTTCGTCAATGTCTTTACCTATACTTGTTGTAATTGAATTTGGTTCTAGCACTATAATTGGTGATCTATCAATTAAACGAGGAGACAAGTACTCAGTGGTACTATCATAATTAATAGTAGCAATAAATCTTAGATTCTCTGGAATTTGAATTTGATTATCACCCAAAGTTAGTTTTTTACTTTCTTTAGGGTCGGTTAGACCCATAAATGAAGACCAATAATGCTCTAATGGACTTAGGTTTGCTTCGTCGAGTAGAACTAGGGAAATAGGAACTGGTAAATCTATCAACTTATCTTCTTCGCTTAATGCATATAAGAACTCATATAGTCCTGTACTACTAGATTGAAACTTATTAGAAATTGGATTAAAAAAACCGATCAGGTCTTTTTGTCCTGTCCAGCTTCTTGCAACGGGAATCTCAAGGAATCTTTGCTGTTGAATACCATAAATTTTAGCGACGAGTCTAGCTAAGGTAGTCTTACCACCACCAGGTAATCCTGCTAGAAAACAAATAAAAGATTGTTGTAGAGTTACTGTTATATTAATAATATCAAGGATCGAAAAATTTCTATCTTCTTTCCTCATACTATGATCAATATATTTCAAAATATCTTGTGCAGTACTATTTGACATATCAATAGATGTTGCATGTTGACTAACATTTTTTGAAATTTCTTTATTTGATAGACCTATATTTCCATTAATAGCTTCTACGAATGGTTTGAGTTCAAGTAGTCTATTACGTAGCTTATCTTCATGCTCATTGAATAAAGCCTTGAGTGATGATGTTTCTTTCTCAATCTCACCTTGTCTTTTTACTTCTATCTTATATTCATTAGTTGCTTCTTCAATTTTTTTTCTAATTCATTTAAAGAACTAAGTTTTTTATACTTTTCTAGTAGAGGCTTAACCTGTTCATTTAGCTCAATTAACTGCTCTTTTTTTTGTGTAACTTTTTGATCTAAATCTTCATTTACCTTCAGATTATCAATTACATCAGAATTAACCTTAATGTGATTGGCTTTTTCAATTTCTTTTCCTAGATCAATTAATTCCTGCTTATTAAACTCAATCTTCTCTTGAAGGTTTTCAAGTTCAGCATTATTTTTTCTAAATTCATCTTCGAGCTGTCCTCTATAATTATCTCTGATATTAGATAAGTAATTATCTTCATTTTTATCAATATATTTTTTAGTAACTTTCTCACCTAATTCAGTGCGTAAGAATTTGCTAAAACTATCTATAACCTCAGACTCAAATAGTAAATGAGTATCAGAAATATCTTTTAGCTTGTTGAGCTTTTCAGTAAAGCTTTTATGATTGTATCTCGGAAATTTTTTTATTTTAGCTTCTATAGAAGCTAAATCAACTTTTTTATCATTAAAGCCAATATCTTTAGAAATTTTGATAAAATTGTTTACTATATCTTCATCTGAAGAGTAGTCAGTAGTCAATAAATGAGTATCATTGTGTAAATCAGTTAAGTTCTCAAAATAGAATCTTTCACCCTCCTCTAGAGAGCAATGTAATACATGTTTGTTTAAATCTTCAAATTTTGCCGAATAAATATTACCACCTGCTAGCTGTCTACCGGGCATAGGTGAGTCGATCTTTCTTAACGTAATATTATTTTCATCTGAACCGCCCCGGGATTGTCGGAGACTCAACATTCTGAGAGAATACGACAATGAAAAAACAAACCTACACTCCTGAGATTAAAGAACGCGCCGTTCGCATGCTGATAGAAGCGTTGGGCGACTA
>CAJHAA010000022.1 GCA_904846265.1 Psychrobacter immobilis
TGCTGGTGCTAAGTCCATAAAATAGCGCAGCTTCTCGTATGGTCATACCATCAGTGATGCTAGAAAGTACCTGTTTGCGATAGTCTATTGAATAAGTCATCGTTTATTTCATTAAATGCAATTGTTAGTAGGGTTGTATCGGTTTTATTTGGATTAGACTATATTTTCTTTTTTATGCTGTCTTACTAATTTATTATAATGAACGTTATCTAGTTCATTAGATAAGAAGCTATTCAATAGATTTGATCCTGCAAGAATATATGCAGCGCCATGTCCAGAAAATTTTAAATGAGTTATAATTACATCGTTTAATAAGGGTTTAATCATATTTATATGTTGTGTATCCAACTCAAAGTAAGGGTCAAAGACGAGCTGATACCTACAACTTGAGCTTATATCATTTGCTGTTATCTCCATGCATTGATTAATATCCTCTTTATAATAGCTATTATACCTTTCATCTTTAATTATCTTTGGATTTATAGAGTACTGAGGTATGAATGATACAGATTTAGACATTCTTAGCGATTTTGAATATTTTAACACGGCATAGCCACCCATAGAGGCTCCATAACCTATGATAGTCCTATATTTATCTATTATTGAATAAATTTTACTAAAAGATAACTCTACACTAGAGTGAGGGTACCAGTTTCCCTTCTTAGCTACAAAACCAATTATACTATATCCTAAATTGACTAAGGGTTGTTCAGCAAAGACATAACTACCATCTGCAAACTTAGTCAATGTGCTAAAAGTGATAATAATATTTTCACTAGTTTTTTTAACATAGATGACTTGAATATGGTCATCTTCGAATAATATTTCTTTGTTTGACATAAATTACCTTTTTAAAAGTCACAAGATATAGTCGGTTCAATTTGGAAATGATACAAGGCAGTCGAGTGCAGATGTATAAGTCATACTTCAAACGAGGTTAACGCCGTATTATTTTTTATAGTGAATTGACTATAGTGCAGTTGGTATCTAGATGATAGCAATTTCTCATGCGTAACATAAGTACAAAATGTGTTCAATGATATACTCTATTATTAAATGACAACAGTTGATAAAAATGTCTCAAATCATTAGTACTTTTAATTATCTAGTAAGTAACTTATGAAACCTTAATTAGAACAGCTAATTGGAGATTATCGAAAATATTATGAATAAAAAAATACTAGTCACAGGCGGTGCTGGATATATTGGTACTCATACCTGTATCGCATTGCATGCAGCAGGCTATGACATAGTGGTATACGATAACTTATCTAATAGTAGTCGTGAAGCGATTAATCGTGTCTCTATTCTTATTGGGCAACCAATTGATTTTATCGAAGGCGATATCCGCGATGCTGAGTCACTTAGACAGGTATTTTCAGCATATCAGTTCTTTGGTGTCATTCACTTTGCAGGATTAAAGGCGGTTGGTGAATCCGTTGCGCAACCTCTAAAGTATTACGATAACAACGTTAGTGGTACCATTACCTTATTAGAAGTCATGTCAGAGTACGATGTTAAGAATCTTGTTTTCTCTTCATCTGCGACTGTTTATGGTGACCCTGAAAGGCTGCCTATTGACGAGAATTCACCGCGTTCTTGTACCAACCCTTATGGCGAAAGTAAACTGACGGTCGAGCATATTCTAGAAGACTTAGCGGTATCCGATGCTAGTTGGAACCTGATTACTCTTAGATATTTTAATCCAGTAGGGGCCCATCCATCAGGACAGATTGGCGAAGACCCCAATGATATCCCAAATAATTTAATGCCTTATATTTCTCAAGTAGCCGTCGGTAAGCTTGAAAAACTCAGTATCTTTGGTAATGACTATCCAACTACTGATGGTACTGGCGTGCGTGATTTTATTCATGTTACTGATCTGGCGCAAGGTCATGTTGCCGCACTTAGTTACTTAGAGCAGCAAGCAGTTCCAGTAGGATTTTTACCAATTAATCTTGGTACCGGTAAGGGTACTTCGGTTTTAGAGTTGGTCACTGCCTTTTCTGAAGTGTCGGAGCAGGACATTCCTTATCAGTTTGTTAGCCGCCGCGCAGGTGATATCGCGAGCTGTTATGCCAGCGCTGATAAAGCACAAGATTTATTAGGATGGCAAGCAAAACTCTCTATCACTGATATGTGCCAAGATAGCTGGCGGTGGCAAAGCATGAATCCTAATGGCTATAATCTAGCTTAGTTTTTATAAAATATAACCTTTATCTCACACCTCTTTTAATAAAGTTTAAAAATTATGCAAAAAATCACCCATGCCGTTATCCCCGTCGCAGGCTTTGGTACACGTATGTTGCCTTTGTCTAAATCCGTGCCAAAAGAACTGTTACCGCTTGGCAATCGTCCCGCCATTCATTATGTGGTCGAAGAGGCGATTGCTGCTGGTATTAAGCATATTGTATTGGTCGGTCACGCGCAAAAAAGCGCTATTGAAAACTACTTCGATATCAATGCTGAGCTGGACAATCAGCTGCGTCACAAAGGTAAAGATGAGCTAGCCGATAGCTTAAACTGGCTGCCAGATGACGTGACCGTATCGATGATACGTCAAGGCAAGGCGTTAGGCTTAGGTCATGCGGTACTCGCGGCTCGCCCCATTATTGGTGAGCATGATTTTGCCGTATTGCTTCCAGATGTGGTACTCGATCCTTTTACGGGCGACATGGCTGCTGATAACTTAGCCTTTATGATTGATGCTTTTGCTGAAGACAACCATTCACAGATATTGGTGGATAACGTTGCTGATGAAGATGTGCATAAATATGGTATTGCTAAGCTGAGTGATACCAGCAATATTGATAATCAAATAGACATAAATGCCAGCTTTAAAGTCGCGGGATTTATAGAAAAGCCCAACTTAGCCGATGCTCCTTCTAAGTTAGCAGTCGTTGGTCGCTATGTGTTTAGCAATCATATCTTTGATTATTTGGCCAATACCAAAGCCTCGGTTGGTGGTGAAATTCAGCTGACCGATGCGATTGATGCCTTGATTAGTGAATACGGCGTGAATGTCACGACCATGCGCGGCGACAGCTATGATGCAGGCGATATGCGCTCATACATGCAAGCATTTATCTATTTTGCCAAGCAGCAATTAGCAGAAGATGAATAGCTGATGGCTGAGATAAAGGGCAATAGCGCTTATAACAGTGCTCGAAACTCTACATACTGGCAGCAGCTACAAATGCTCGCGAAGCAGCCATGGTCACTGGCAGCTTTGTTTGCACAAGATGACAGTCGTGCAACGCGCTTTAGCATGCAAGCTGGCGCGCTATACATGGATTATAGTAAGCAATGTATTGATGAGCAGGTACTGGCAATTCTGTTGCAGCTAGCAGAAAGCTGTGAATTGTCCACAAGGATTGATGCACTTATGCAAGGTGCGATGGTCAATACTAGCGAGGAGCGTGCTGCCTTGCATACAGCACTACGATTGCCAGAGTCTGCCAAACTAGACGTTGATGGGCAAAATGTCGTCGCTGATGTGCATGATAGTCTGTCGCAAGTAGCACGTTTATCTGAACGTGTCCGTAGTGGTACATGGCGCGGATTTTCTGGTAAAGCCATCACGGATGTGGTTAATATTGGCGTTGGTGGCTCTGACCTTGGCCCGCTTATGGCGACGACCGCGCTGGATGAGTGGGCAGATACCGACATTGAAGTACATTTCGTCTCTAATATGGACGGTACTCAGCTTGATAATTTACTCAAGCACCTCAATCCTGAAACGACCTTGTTTATCATCTCGTCCAAGTCATTTGGCACGGTTGACACGTTATCTAATGCTAAGACAGCCTTGTCATGGCTGCTTGCCACTGCCAAGCTGCGTGCAGGTACTGAAGACAGTGTGCTACGCCGTCACTTTATTGGTATCTCCGCTAATAGTGAAAAAATGCGTGCGTGGGGTATTCATCCTGAGCATCAGCTACAGCTTTGGGAGTGGGTTGGTGGGCGTTTTTCTTTATGGTCAGCGATAGGACTGGCGATTGCCATTCGTATTGGTATGGCTGGTTTTAAAGCGTTATTAGCTGGTGCGCATAGTATGGATCAGCACTTTGCCAAAGCAGGTTTTGCAGAAAATTTACCAGTATTGTTGGGTTTGCTTGCTGTTTGGAACAGTACCTTTTTACAGGTAAATGCTCATACCGTATTGCCCTATGATGGTCGTCTCAGCTATTTACCAAGCTACTTAACCCAGCTTGAGATGGAGAGTAATGGTAAATCGGTCACCCAACACGGGGATCATATTGATTATGATACCTGTCCGATTCTGTGGGGCGAGATTGGCTCCAATGCTCAGCATGCCTTTTATCAGCTGCTACATCAAGGCACACAGCAAGTATCTTGTGACTTTATTGCTTGTGTGCGCCGTTATAGTGGTCAATCGCAAAATGCGCCATTACAGCAGCAGCATGAGCTGTCTTTAGCCAATTGTCTAGCACAGAGCCGAGTGCTGGCTTTTGGTAATGCGGCGCTCCAAGAGTCTGAGGTTCAAGTAGCTTCTGCCGCTGATAAATACAAATATTACCGTGGCAATCAGCCATCAACGACATTGCTGATCGACGAACTGACGCCGCACAGTTTGGGCGCACTGATTGCGCTTTATGAGCATAAAGTCTATGTCATGGCCAGCATTTGGGATATTAACCCGTTTGATCAATGGGGCGTTGAGATGGGTAAGCAGATGGCAGAGTCCGTTCATGTTGCCATGCAGAAAGCAGGTGAGAGCCAATTTGACAGCTCCACAAACCAGCTGTTAAAACACATTCAGCAGTTGTCTTGATCGTTTTGCTACTAAGTCGATAATCATTAAAGGTGAACGCATGAGCGCTGTTTCTATAAATGACAATACACCTAAATATACGCATGAATCTAAACCACAAAGCACTGCAAGCAAGCAAGTTTGTGTGCTTATTGGTCATAGCATTGAGGCCATTACTAGCGCCGTGGTGCTGGCAAGTCTCGGTCAGCGCGTCCATCTTTATGCAGATATTGAGCTATTGACGCAGCAAATACAACAATACGGCTTTGAGCATCATTTGCAAGCACTGTGGCAGATGTATGAGCAGCAGCAGGTTATTATCAGTACAGCATTGCCGGCTAGCGCTGACACGTTAATACAATATTATGAAACGGCAAATTTTAGCGACAGTCGTCACACCAATGAGAGCAATGAGATTAGTAAGATTGACGACCAAAGCACCGTTGCGCTTTATTGGTTGTTTTTAGACAGTATCAAGCCAGCATGGGCAGAAGCCAGCTGGATTACCGCCTTCAACCACAGCCATCAGCAATCGTTACCCGTGATTATAAGTGGCACTGAGAAACTAGGGGTTGTCTCAGCACTGGCGCAAAATTTGCAGCGCGCGTGGGTCTATTATGTGCCGTTTGTATTCTTGCAAGACGGTGAGGTTTATAGCTCAATGCTAAGTCCTTCACTATGGTTACTTGGTGAAAAAACAGCCAACAGTAGCCAGCATCTAGAAGTATTAAAGCCGTTAATGCAGCATGCGCGTGCCGCTCATCACGCTGATATCGCAACGATAGAGTTTACCCGTAGCAGTATCATGGCGATGCTGGCGACGCGAGTGAGTTTTATGAATGAGATGTCACGCTTGGCGGACAGTCAACAGGTTGATATCAAACAAGTTAGCCGTATCATGGGGCTAGATGAACGCGTTGGTAGCAGCTATCTACAAGCAGGCTGGGGCTTTGGTGGTAACACACTACCCACTGAACTGGCTAAGTTACAGCAGTCCAGCCAAACGCACAGTTTAGATATGCCGCTATTACAGTCAGTCATGCACATCAACGAAGACCAAAAAGAGCTGATATTCCGCAAATTCTGGCAATATTTTGATGGCTTTATTGACAATAAAACGGTGATGATTTGGGGAGGTAGTTATAAATCAGGCTCAGGACGTACCGCAGGCTCAGCCATACATCCATTGCTAGCGTTATTATGGTCTTATAATATTCGTACTTTGGTGTATAGCGATAAAGCACAAGATGAACTATCCATGCTTTATCAGCAGCAATCATTACTGCAATTGATTAATAATCCTTATCAGCAGCTAAGTGCCGCACAGGCGATTTTTATCGTTAGTTGGTCGCCACAAGATCAACTAGATATTGCACAGCTTAATCAACACGCGATGCCAGTATTTGATGCGCAGAATGCACTGACACGATTGCAGATCGATAGTCTGGTAGGCGACTATATGGGCATTGGTCGGTCTAAATAACTTTATTCAAGTTTTTCAGTTGCTAAAAAAGCTCGTTGATAATTATCAGCGAGCTTTTTTTTGGTTTTTAATTGAAATCACCCATATTAAATCGTATTCATTTACGCTGATATAGCACCTTGCGCTGCTAGCCACTGTTGAATTTCTCGAATTTTAATAGCTAACAATTCTTCATTGCCACGACTTTCAATGTTTAATCTGATAAGTGGTTCGGTATTGGAAGCTCGCAGATTAAAACGCCACTCGCCAAAGTTAAGGCTCAAGCCATCAAGCATTGATTTGGTCGGATTTTCGCTGCTAAACTTGTCCTCAATAGCGCTAATAATCATTGGCGCATCATTTGTTGTGAGACGAAAATTAAGCTCGCCTGAACTTGGATATGCTTTAATATAGCCGCTGACCAATTCTGATAGAGTCTTACCGGTGACAGACAATAGCTCAATGGTTAACAACCATGGAATCATGCCGCTATCGCAATAGAAAAAGTCACGGAAATAGTGGTGGGCAGACATCTCGCCACCATAAACAGCGCCAGAGTCACGCATTACTTGCTTAATAAATGAATGTCCAGATTTACTGATGACAGCCTTACCGTTATGCTCTTTAATCACGGCTTCAGTATTGTAAATGACACGTGGATCGTAGACGATTGACTCATTTGGATACTTATTCAAAAATGCTTGAGCAAGCATGCCGACGATGTAACTGCCATCAATAAATTCACCATGTTCATCGAATAAAAAGCAGCGATCAAAATCGCCATCAAAGGCAATACCAAGGTCTGCTTTGTTTTCCAAAACAGCTTGCTGAGTCGCCACTCTATTGGCTTCAATCATAGGATTGGGGATGCCATTAGGGAAGCTACCATCTGGTGTATGATGCAGTTTAATCACTTCAATTGGCGCACCAGCTTGTGCAAGCTTTTCAATCAACAAGTCAACCACGGGTCCCGCACTGCCATTGCCTGAGTTAATCACTAATTTGAGGGGTTTGAGCTTATCGGTATCGATAAAAGTCATGACATGATTGATATAAGCGCTTTTATCAGTTAGTAATTGCAGTTTTCCTAGAGTATTAGTGGCGGTAAATTGCCCAGACTCTGCCAATGCCTGAATCTCTGCCAAACCATCATCAGCACTGATCGGCTTTGAATGTTCCTTAACCAATTTTAAGCCGTTATAGTTAATAGGATTATGGCTGGCTGTGACCTCAATACCACCCAATGCCTGATAATAACTGGTGGCAAAATAGACCTCTTCTGTACCGCTCATGCCCAAGTCAATCACATTGACACCAGCATCTACAATACCAGCGATGGTCGCTTGTTTTAATTGCTCGCTTGAATGGCGAATGTCACTACCAATAACGATGGCAGGTTTTAGATTTAGCATATCATTGCCATGAGCCTCAACCGCCGTACCATAACGCTGAAATAAAATCTGTGCAAAGGCACGACCAATACGGTAAGCAATGGCTTCGTTTAGATTTACCCCAAGCTCGCCGCGAATATCATAAGCTTTAAATGAATCAATAATAATGGGATTAAATGCAGTTTCTGGCTGATAACGAATGGTCGCAGACGTAGACATAATGATAAAATTCCTTGCGCGTGTGCAATGATAAAATAATAAAGTAGATAGCACGATTATAAGCCAATCAAGGTTCAATGATACACTAAGCGTTCAATAATGAATAAGACACGCAGCAATCGTTATTGATTTAATTTATATTAACCTACCAAATAAAATAATAAACGATAAGAGTATCCGTTATGAGCAATCAAGACAATAAAATAGTAGCGCCTACGCCAGCACAAGGAACGCCAACTGCTAGTGGTGAATTAGACGATTTATTGGCTTTGATGGCACGGCTACGTGTTGACTGTCCGTGGGATAAAAAGCAAACCAATCACAGCCTTATTCCTTATGCCATCGAAGAAGCTTATGAGCTAGGCGAAGCGGTACAAAGTAATGACGATGAAGATATCAAAGGCGAGCTAGGCGATGTACTGCTGCAAGTGGTGTTTCATTGTCAGATGTATGCGGAGCAAGGTCGCTTTAATATGAGCGATGTTATAGCTACTTTACAAGAAAAGCTCATTCGTCGTCATCCGCATGTGTTTGAGGCTGAAACCCTTGAAGATGACACGGCGGTAAAAGCTCGTTGGGATGAGATTAAAGTGGAAGAGCAGCAAGCGCGCGAGGCACGAGGCAAACCAAAACGTCGTTTAGACAATACCAAAGCGGGCAGTGCGCTCATGCAGGCGCAAGATGTACAAAAGCAGGCGTCAAAGTTAGGGTTTGACTGGGAAGGCGTCGCAGGGGCAGTAGATAAGTTAGATGAAGAGATTGCCGAGTTAAAGGCCGAATTGATAGATAAATCAAAAGATGCTGCTGAATATAATACAAGCAAAGCCAATATTAGCGATATTGAAAAAGAGCTGGGTGATTGTATGTTTGCGCTCGTCAATGTGGCGCGTAAACTCAATCTTGATGCAGAAGCAGCCACCTTAACGTGTGTGCATAAATTTAAGTCACGTTTTGGTTATATTGAAACGCAATTAGATGCAGCTGGCAAGCGTTTGGAAGACAGCGATATAACAGAGATGGATGCATTATGGGAAGCGGCGAAACAACATGAACGCTCATCCTAAAGTCTCGTTTGCTAGCCTAGCCAAAACTGCTGTTTTAGGTTGTTTTTTGGCTATTCTGATGCTTGATAATACTAATGCTGCGCCCTGTTTTGATAATCCTCAAAGCGCCTATGAGTACCTGTTGTCACAAGAAAATGCCAAAACTCAAGCGCGTGAGCAATATACCTTGAACATCAATCGTGCCAGCGAAGGTGAGTTGGTTTCACTAAATGGTATTGGCAGCAGCAAAGCCCAAGCGATTATTTTATATCGTGAGATGTTTGGCGATTTTAAGACAGTTGATGAGTTGGCAAAGGTCAAAGGTATCGGCGCAAAAACCGTTGAGAAAAATCGAGGACGTTTAAGCGTACAAGATTAAGAGCATTATTTTGCTTTAATTAACCCCGATATTGACAAAATAGCACGTAAGTAAATGTCATAACACACCTACTGCGTCCAAAATTTGTTAAACTAGCAGGTACATCCGCCTGATAAACGCTGTGTTCATCAGGGGTGGTTAAAGAATACCGGCGAGGAGTAGATGCATGGCCGAGCGTGCCGCCAAGCAGTTAGAACTGAATAAATCTGAATTACCCAATTCCATTACTGAAGTGATTGCCACCTTAAACCGAGCTGGGTTTGATGCCTATATCGTCGGTGGCGGCGTGCGTGATACCTTATTGGGTTTACGTCCAAAAGACTTTGATGCTGTCACTGATGCCAAGCCGCATGAGATCAAAGATGTCTTTGGCAAGCGCTGCCGCATTATCGGTCGCCGCTTTCAGTTGGCGCACGTGTATTCAGGCCGTGAGTTGATTGAGGTTGCTACCTTCCGTGGTCCACCAACCAATGATGCTAATACCAATCAAGACGGTATGATCCTGCGTGATAATGTTTGGGGTGATATCAAACAAGACTTCTCTCGTCGTGATTTCTCTATTAATGCGCTTTATTATCAACCGCTTAAAGGTGTGGTTCATGATTTTTGCGGTGCGCTTGAAGATATTGATAACAAAATCATTCGACTGCTCGGCCATGCGCCAGTGCGTATCGAAGAAGATCCAGTACGTTTGTTGCGTGCTTTACGTTTCAAAGCCAAGCTCGGTTTTGAGTTTGATGACGAGTTAGCCGATCAGTTTCATGATGGCAACTGGGCATTGCTTGAGCAAATATCACCGCATCGTCTCTATGATGAAACCCAGAAGATGTTTACTGGTGGTTATCTGGTGCCATTATTGCCGCTATTGTTTGAGTCAGGGGCGATTGATAGCTTAATTATCTATCCACCGTCTGAGCCAAGTGCACTGGTCAATCAAGTCGCTATTAATACCGACAAACGTATTGCTGCGGGCAAAAGTATCAATCCGGCGTTCTTTTATGCCGCGCTATTATGGGAAAACTATCTGCATCAGTTGGCAAAAGCCAAGAAGCGCAATATGCCGTTTGCTGAAGCGCAAATGCACGCCGCTGGTAAAGTGATTGATCGTCAACGTATCAAGACCGCGATTCCTAAATTTGCAGAGCAGTTTATCCGTGATATCTGGATATTGCAGCCAAGACTTGCAGCCCCGCGTAGCAAACAAATCGTCCAGCTCTCTGAGCATCCACGTTTTCGCGCAGGTTTTGACTTTTTGTTATTGCGTGAGCAATGCGGTGATGCTGAGCATCCGTTATCAGAGTCGACCAATGGTATGGGCGATTGGTGGCAGACCTATCAGACATTGTCTGAACGAGAGCAGCAGCAAGCCATTGATGATTTTGATGAAAATATTCGTCGCGGTGCCTATAAAAAAGGGCAACAAGCGCAGCGTGGTCGTGGGCGTAATCATCAAAATTCAGAGTCAAATAGCATCGATCACTCAATATCTCATCAAAAAAATACCAAGCACAGCAAAGCCAATGATACTGCTGAGCAGGGTAGGAATGATCAGAATATGGTAAATGACCCGTCAAATATTCCAGCACGCCGTCGCCGCGCTGCCAGTCAATCAGACTCTGTTAAGCAATCTGGTGGCAGTAACAACAAGCACTATGAATCGCAGCAAGTAAGTCAAGATAGTCATGAGCTTGCTCAGTTACGACTGCTATCTCTTGCCAATAGCAGCAACCAAGCGGCAAATAAACGCCATCATTCCAAGCCTGCACCACTTTTTGTAATCGAGCATGAAAAAGTCGTGCCGCCATTAAAAAAGCAGCTATCAAATGGCGATAAGCCTGATAGTCGTCAAGAGGCGGCGCAGAAAAAACCTGCCCATAAGAATGTATCGGCTGAGAAAGCACTAAAAAATCAGGATGCCAGTTCTGATGCCAACTCTTATAGTAGTAAGGCTGACAGTAAACCTGATCGCTCAAATCAAGCTCAGCAGCCAAAAGCAACACAGTCAGAGGTTATGCCTTCATCTGTGGCTCGCTCGGTAGCAAGATCGCCATCGCTCGTCAGTATGAATAATGAGCCGATACCGCATAAGCGTCGCCGTCGTCAGCCGAGTGTAGATAGTATAAATCTTGCTAGTAATACAGAGACGCAAGTAACGACTAACAACGATGTTAAAGCTGTAGCAAAGTATGCAAAAAAAGCACCTAAGCCCGCAGCCCAGCCTACTAATAAAACAGATATTCCGGCTAAAAAAACGGCTGAGCGCAAGAAAGTGGCGAAGGTTACGACACCTGCAAGCGCTAAAAAACCAACCAAAGCGACAGAAGCAAAGTCTGCTAAAACCAGCCAAGCTGCAAATGGCAATGTTGGTACGAGTAGTGTGAATGACAATAAAGGCCCTATCCCATCGAAACGTCGCCGTCGCCAGCCTAGTACTGACAATGTCTAATATTACTAACGATGCGGGCAACGCGAATTGGGTAACCTGCTACGTAGGTCTGGGTAGCAATTTGTCTAACGACTTGGGTTCACCAGTAGAACATTTGCAGCAGGCAATCGCAGCGATGCAAGAGCATAAGCAAATACGTGCGGTTCGAGTTTCTTCGTTTTACGCTTCAGCGCCTATGGGGCCGCAAGATCAGCCTGATTTTGTTAATGCCGTCGCTGGGTTTGAGACGATATTGCTGCCTTTTGAGTTGCTTGCTTACTGTCAACAGTTAGAAAAAGAGGCTAAGCGTGCACGAATACGGCGTTGGGGTGAGCGTAGTTTGGATGTCGATATTTTGTTATACGGTGAGATACAGATTACTGATCCAACACTGACAATACCGCACGCTGGCTTAAGTGAGCGCAATTTTGTCTTAATACCACTGCGAGAATTGGCGCCAAATTTAACCATCGCCGGTAAGTTGATAAGTGACTATTCACAAAGTCGCGATTGGACAGGTTTAACATTATTATCAAGCGATTGATTATAAGTAAATGATGCTGAGTGATAGATGTTAAATGTTTGAAAGATTCATCTAACGTATTTCAAGTCTAGCTCTGATAGTAGCAATATTGATAATTAAAGGCATTGCAGATTAATTGAGGGTCATATGACGACATTATCTACTCTAAATAAGTTTAAAAAAGACGGTACCAAGTTCACTTGCTTGACCTGTTATGACTCGATGTTTGCACGAATGATGGAAAAAGCAGAAATTGATACCATTTTAATCGGTGACAGTTTGGGCATGGTGGTGCAGGGTCATGACTCAACGTTACCCGTGACTGTCAATGATATGGCTTATCATACAGCCAATATTGCCCGTAGCAATAGACACGCGCTGATTTTGGCTGACCTACCATTTATGAGTTATGTCACCCTACCAGAAGCAGTTGCCAATAGTCGCCAGCTGATGCAGGCGGGCGCGCATGTGATTAAGATTGAAGGTGGTAGTGAGCTTTGCGATTTAATCACGACTTTGGCGCAAGCAGGGACGCCTACTTGTGTGCATTTAGGATTAACACCGCAATCAGTCAATGTGTTTGGTGGTTATAAAATCCAAGGTCGTGGTGACGAAGCGGCTGATAAATTGCTTGCTGATGCGACAGCAGTCGTTGCGGCAGGTGCTGCGCTGCTAGTGTTAGAGTGCGTACCTGCTGAGCTTGCAAAAGTAGTGACGGAAGCCGTCGCAGTGCCAGTTATTGGGATTGGTGCTGGTGCGGATACGGATGGTCAAGTGTTGGTCATGCATGACATGCTAGGTATGACGCACGGCCGTGTCCCGCGCTTTATTCATGACTTTTTGACCGATGAGCGTAATAGCCCGCGCAGTATCGAAGGCGCATTTGCCCTTTACCAGCAGTCAGTACGTGAAGGCAGCTTCCCAACCGAGCAGCACCAGTTTAGCTAACATTTTAGTTTTTACGATTATCAGTAGAAGAATAGTTAACCATGCCAATCATTCATCATCACATCTCCGCATTGCGTACGGCCTTACAGTCTTATCGTGGACAAAAAAATGACAATCAAGATGGCCCACAGCGCATCGCTTTAGTGCCAACGATGGGCAATCTGCATGCCGGTCATCTTGAGTTAGTAAAAATAGCCAAGCAACATGCTGATATCGTGGTGGTTAGTATTTTTGTCAACCCTACTCAATTTGGCGCGGGAGAGGACTTTGATAGTTATCCTCGCACGCTTGATGAGGATGTCGCTAAGCTAGCATCAGTCGATACTGATTATGTGTTTGCGCCCAGTATTGAAGAGATGTACCCAGTCTTACCGCCGCCAACCTCCGTTCTTGCGGGAGCTATTACCACTCAATTATGTGGTCAATCACGCCCTGGGCATTTTGACGGTGTTGGTATTGTCGTCTCTAAACTGTTCAATATCGTACAACCGGATATGGCTATTTTTGGACAAAAAGATTATCAGCAATTAGCGATTATTAAACAATTGGTACGTGATTTAAGTTATCCCATTGAAATTATAGGAGCACCTATTGTCCGCGCTGCAGATGGTTTGGCGCTTTCATCACGTAACCAATATTTAAGTGCTAATGAACGTGAGGTAGCACCTGTTATCCATCAAGCGCTACAATATTTAGCAAAGCAGTTAGAAAAAGGCGAACAGAGCCAACAAGTTGTTCAGTCGTTGCTAGCAGAAACGCATCAGCGTATTACGGATGCTGGCTTCATTATTGATTATTTGGACATTAAAACCGATACGCTAGAGTCACTCACCAATGATACTGTAACTTTTAATGCAGAAAATGAGAATTTGATGATTTTAGTCGCTGCTTGGCTAGGACGTGCACGTTTGTTAGACAATCAATTGGTGACGGTGGATCAATCGTTGTGACATAGTAATTTGCAGGATGCAATGGACTAGAATGGGTGAATCATGGATGTGAGTCAGGGTGAAAATAACAGTCAATCTGAGCAGGCAGCGTGTAAAATAGCAACCGACAAGCTCAGTATCCTAGTGGTATCAGGGCGTTCAGGCTCAGGTAAAACCTCAGTATTGAATATCTTAGAAGATTTAGGATATTATTCTATTGATAACTTACCGTTATCCTTATTGCCGGATGCTGCGCATAAATTGGTCAATGAAAGTGGGATTCGTCGTATTGCGCTTGGTGTTGATATTCGAACACCGCGAGCGGATCTATCCAAGTTTGCAGAGATGCATGCATCCTTAAAGAAAACATACGGGGCGCATGCGGTAAAAGTGGTGTATGTGACCGCGCAAGAAAGTACTTTGATAGCACGTTTTAATGCGACACGCCGCGTACATCCGCTGATGTCACAGGATATCGATAGTGATAATGCTAAGCATATTGCTTTTAATCTACCTGCCGCGATTAAAAAAGAAGTGGAGCTGTTAGAGCCTATCGCAGGTCATGCCGATATCAGAATTGATACTAGCAATTTGAATATTCATCAATTGAAAGACAGCTTGCGTGAACATATCGGCGTGGACAATCAGATTGTGATTAATCTGCTGTCTTTTGGCTTTAAATATGGCAGTCCTATTGATGCAGATTTTGTCTTTGATGTGAGGATTTTGCCGAATCCGCATTGGAACCCTGAATTGCGTACTTCGACAGGTCTAGACATGGAAGTTGCTGCATTCTTTGCCGACTATCCAGAAGTGGCTGAGATGACTGATGATATAGATAAGTTTTTAACCCGTTGGTTGCCCGAATTTTTACACAATAACCGCCATACAGTGACAGTGGCTATTGGCTGTACTGGTGGTAAGCATCGTTCAGTATTCATCACCGATAATTTACAACGTCGTCTTGCCGATGTTATGCCGCAAAGTATAAAAGTGCTGGCGAAACATCGTGAAAAAAATCGTTGGTAGTTATTGGTAAACACTGGGGCATATCTTCATTTTTATGACTATTCCTAAAATGAGGACATGCCCCTGTTAATTTTATTATTTATTATTTTGGAAAGCTTTTATGATTGACTGGAAAGAACAGGATATGCGCGTCTCGCGCACTGAACTCAAAAAGGCCCATGAGCGCTTGCAGAAGTTGTCGATACCACTTGCCAGCTTATCGAAAAAGCAGCTCAAAAATCTGCCAGCCAGTGACTATTTTATGGCAGAACTCATGGCATTGGCCGATATCACCAGCGCTAATGCTCGTATTCGCCAAACCAAGCGCGTTGGTAAGCTGATTAGTGAAGAAAACCGCCACGAATTGGTAAAAGCATTATTTGATGCGTTTTTCCCTAAAGAACAGGTCTCAAAAATAGAAAGTTGGTTTGAGCGTTTAAATATTAATGATGAAGGGACGCTTAAGCAGTTCGTTAAACAATACCAAGCATCTGAACAAAATAGTATGTATCAATTACTGTTATGGATTGAATACGCCAAGCATACCCAAGATGATGAGCTGATGGCAGAGTCTAAAGCAGATTTAGCCAGTTATATTCGAGAAGTCACTATTTTGTCGCAATTGAAAAAAGAAAAGTAATAAGATGATAGCAGCTAAATAACTTTGACCACTATTTATACAATATCTCCACTTATAAATTAATGTAGTCTACAAATGCAAAAAGCCAATCATCAAGTGATTGGCTTTTTTATGGGTGAGAGCATTTAGGTACAAATGACACTTGTGGATAAATGCTAGTCCCTAGTTTATAACGGTACCTAATTTATATTGGTACTTAACCTATTTCTTTTCAGCACGCACTTTGTCAACCAAATAGTCAACGACTTTAGGTACAGTGGCGCTTTCACCAGTGACAACGTATTTGCCTTGCACGACGACTGCTGGCACACCAGAGAGCTGATAACGCTTAGCGCCTGCTTGTGAACGACCAATTTTCGTACCAACGGCGAATGAATTATAAAGGCTATTGAATTTTTTCTCATTAACGCCTTTCGATGCATACCATTTACTTAATGATGATTGGTCAAAGATTTTCTTACCATCTTTGTGAATGGCATCAAATAATGCGTCATGAGTCTTGTCTTCAAACCCTAGCAGCTGAGCGGCATAGAAACCACGAGCGTTGGCTTCCCAGACAGGGTTAAGCGCTGCTGGCGTTTTGAAAAAGGCAACGTCTTTGTCTTTGTTTTTAGCCCATTTTTCCATATGTGGGTTAAGAACGTTACAATGCGGGCAACCATACCAAAAAAACTCACGAACAATGATAGCATCACCGCTGATTTTTTCTGGATTGTCTAGCACGCGATAGTCTTTTCCGGCGACATAGTCGGCAGCTTGTGCGCCCATAGTGGCAAGTCCAATGGCCATGGCCAGACCAGTCAGTGTGATGACACGTTTCATACTTTATCCTTGAGGTGTGAAAACTTAGGGTTTGTTGAGATATTTTAGTATCGTATGGTTTTGGGTATAGCGCACAGGTTTTTAAAGTGCCCAAACGAGACAGCGTCGAGTATAATCGAACTATAGTGACGTATCGACTATAATAACGTAAAACATAGTTGCTTGTGAATCCGATTCTTAACTAATGGTTGTAAAGCTGTGAGCCATTATTTAAGGCTTATTTCACCGCGTTTTTTAGATTTTTTTAGCGTTTTATTATTTAGGTTTTGGGCTGTTTGAAGCATCTATCCTCTAAAAAAACGGTACAGAAAGTATGAACGTTTGCTAAGAGCATTCACAATCGGTGACGATGTACTCACGACAAAGCTGCCGCTCTCATGCTAATATTAGGTACATAATTGTGCACTGTATATGATTACAACGATAATGACAATAAAGGAAAAATGCAATGAGCTCAGCTCTATCTTCCTCGCCTTCTTTGAATGAGCAAGCAAACAGCGGTCTTGATGATACAACGGCTACCGCCATTAATGTAGATCCTAGCGAAGTCGACAAGTTTAATAAGTTGGCAAGCGAATGGTGGAGTAAGACGGGTGCATTTGCGACTTTGCATGAAATAAATCCACTGCGTTTAAATTGGATAGAAGAAAACGTCAAGCGCAGTTATCAAAATGACAGTGCTGATACGGACATTCATAAAACGGCTGAAACTGGCTTGGCTGGAAAAAAGGTGCTCGATGTCGGCTGTGGCGGCGGTATCTTGTCGGAGTCTATGGCACGTCGCGGTGCGGATGTGACAGGGATTGATTTGGGTACCGAAAATCTAAAAGCGGCAGCGCTGCATGCAGAGCAAAGCGCTTTACATGAGACGCTGCGCTATCAGCATATTCCAGTAGAAGAATTAGCCAAAACTCATGCAAGTCAGTTCGATATGGTGACTTGCATGGAGATGCTCGAGCATGTGCCTGATCCTAGCTCGATTGTGCAGGCTTGTTTTGAATTATTGGCACCAGGCGGTGTTTGCGTGCTATCGACGATCAATCGAAACCCTAAATCATACCTATTTGCCATCGTTGGGGCAGAGTATGTATTGCGCTTGCTCGATCGCGGCACTCATGATTATGCCAAGTTTATTACGCCAGCCGAATTAGACAAAATGGCAATTGACGCTGGATTCACACGTCAAAATATCATTGGCTTGCATTATAATCCGCTGACCAAGCGCTATTGGCTGGCTCAAAATGTCGATGTCAATTACATGATGGCAGTACACAAGCCACTGGCTTAAGCTGAATGCCGTATTTGGTTGTTTTCATGCCATACTATTTCATTCAATACCTTATCTATATTAAGAGCATTCACTATGAGCCAATTTGTAAAAGCGGTTTTATTTGATCTCGATGGGACATTAATCGATACGGCTGCTGACTTTGTCCGTATTATCGGTAAAATGAGCCGCGAAAATGATTGGCAAGCACCCCCTGAAACAGAAATTCGCGAGCAAGTTTCTGCTGGTGCTTCAGCGATGGTACAGTTGATGCTACGTCATAACGATCAAATTGAGGTTAGCGAAGAAGCTTTACAGGAGTTTCGCCAACAGTTTTTAGATGATTATGAAGCTGAGATATGCGTCGATAGTTGTGTGTTCGCTGAATTAGAAGACGTGTTGACTGCTCTTGAAGAAAAAGGGGTGCCATGGGGTATTGTGACCAACAAGCCGCGTTATTTGGCAGAGAAGTTACTAGACAAGATGCAGTTAGACGGGCGCTGTTCTGCTTTGGTCTGTCCTGATGATGTGTCTCGCTCAAAACCTGACCCAGAGCCTATGTATGCGGCGTTAGAGAAGCTTGGTATCCCTCGCGGCGCCGCTGAAAGCGTTATTTATGTTGGCGATCATATCCGTGATATCGAAGCTGGTAATGCCGCTGGCATGCCGACGATTCTAGCTGCCTACGGTTATATCCCGCCTGAAGATCAAAAAAACCTAAAGAAATGGGGCGCAGATTATATTACTGATACGCCTGAGCAATTAAATAAACTGTTGCTCTCATCTGGTAAATTTGACTATTTATAAATCAAATTATAAATCGAGTCCGCCACACTCTATGTTTTTAAAGAAACACGATAAATACTTAGCATCCCAACTATTAAACGATAAGCAGTGAGTAATGCCATGAGTGACAATATTAATCAGCTGGCTAATCAGCAAGACAACCAAAAAACTGTTCAAAGTCTACCTCAACCGTTAACTCATAACGATATTCGCAACTTTGTACCATCTGATAATTGTTTAGATGGTAAGACTATTCTGGTCACGGGGGCAGGTGACGGTATCGGCCGCGTTGCCGCTCTGACTTATGCTCGCTATGGAGCGACAGTCCTGTTATTGGGACGTACCAGCAGCAAGCTTGAATATGTTTATGATGAGATTGAAAGTCTTGGCGGCAAACAGCCTGCCATGCTACCGATGAATCTAGAAGGGGCAACCTATGCTGAGATGCAGCAGTTAGAGGGGTTGATTAATAAAGAAGTCGGTCAGCTCGATGGTATCTTGCACAATGCGGGCATGCTTGGGCAGCTAACCCCACTTGAGATGTATGACGTCGATACTTTTGCACAAGTTATGAAGGTGAACTTTACCTCGACGTTTATGCTCACCCAAGCACTGCTACCACTACTTAAAGATGCTGAGAATGGTTCTATTGTTTTTACCTCTAGCACGGTCGGTACACATCCTCGCGCGTTCTGGGGTGCTTATGCGCTGTCCAAGCAAGCCGTAGAAGGCATGAGTGATATCTTTACCCAAGAGACGCAGAATACGACTAATTTACGTTTTAACTGTGTCAATCCTGGTGGCACTCGTACCAATATGCGTGCGCATGCTTATCCAGGAGAGAGTCCTATGAGCCTAAAAACACCTGAAGATATCATGGCAGGCTATGTTTGTCTGATGAGTGATGCCAGTATCGGGGTACGCGGGCAAGTGGTTGAGCTACAGCCAAAAGATTAGCCATGTGATTTTTTGCTAGGAAATGTCATTATTTAGCGCATTTATTCGCATACTTTCAGGTTGAGGCATGCTCTAGTAGGTTGCAATTAATCATAGATAACCCCATCTATTTGTTATTAAAGCGATTTGTAATATCTAATTATCGTAAATAGGATGAAGTTATGGCAGGTGGTTGGTCAAGAGATGGTGCTGAGCATGAGCAAATGGATGCAACGGTAAATGATGCATTAGAGCGGGCAAGACGTGCTTTGCCAACTGGCATCAGTGCCGAGATATGTGATGAATGCGGCAAGCCTATTCCAGAAGCACGGCGGTTAGCAGTGCCTGGTATTCAGCATTGCGTCAGCTGTCAGACAGAACTTGAACAAGAGGCGAGAGCCGCTGAGTTGTTTAACCGGCGCGGTAGCAAAGACAGTCAATTACGTTAAAAAAGAAAGAGGGCAGACATTGCTATATCGAACAGCAATGTCTGCCTTTTTTTTGTTTATTACTATATAACCAGTGCCATTAGTTCACGGTCGCAGGTATCCCAATCGATAGAAGGTAGCGTCTCTATAGAAGATAAAAATGCTGTCCTATATTTTTCTTCTGAGCGGTCGCTTTCTGCCGCTGTATCGTTGTCATTATTAGTATTTGCATCCAACTGTAATATAATCTCTAGCCGACTATCAACTTGTGCGCTGACCGTACTGGTTGTTAAGCTGTCAGGGGTAAAATTGATTTGTAGCCAGCCATCAGACGTATGAACCACACCTTTGATACGTTGCCAGTTCGGTAGCGTTAATAACCAGCTCTGTAACTCATCCGCTTTTAATATGTAGTGCGCTGGCAGTCGCCAACCCGCCAACTGTAAATCTTGCTGTTTCTCATGATAACGATAAGGTAGCTCAATATCTGTGTCGGTCTGCGCATTATCTTTGTTTGTAAAAGCGTCGGATGGCAAGGTGGTCGATATCGATAGGGCCTTACTCTGCGGTTGCAAGCTAGTAGTCGATTTTTGAGGGTGAACAATATTGACTGTGCGTTGTTTCGAGATAACCTGACTGGGCTTGGTTAGCTGCGTTTTCAACTCTGACACGCTTGATTCTGATAAAAGAATATTGGATGAGTCATTTGTATCATGAGATATCTGCTCAGATGCTGCCCAAATAATTTTTACCTGTGCATTGAGCTTGGCTATCCATTGTTGCAGTGCTTGTTTTTCGCTATCGCTTAATTGAGCATAGCGATTAATGACTAACACATCGGCATCACGGACATGCGCTTGAAAACCGTCATGATGACGGTATTTATCTTGCTGCCATTGCACGCCACTCAGTACCGTTATTACTGCCTGCATATTGAGCGCTGTTTGCCAATGCGGTGCACTGAGCTGCATGATAAGCTCACGTGGATGAGCAAGCCCTGTGGGTTCGATGAGCAACCGCTGTGGATGATGTTCACTAAGTAGCCGACTGATAGCAATTTGTAATGGCAGCTGACTGGTACAACAAATACAGCCACCACTGACTTCGCGTATCGCAATATTATCTTGCTCAGGCTTACTCTCTTGCGCGCTTGCCAGCAGCGCACCATCAATACCGATACGACCAAATTCATTGATCAGTAATGCCCAGCGCTCATCGGCAGGTTTGATAGCAAGAAGTTGATTGATGACCGTGGTCTTGCCAGCACCCAAAAACCCTGTCACCAAGGTGCAGGGTATGTTTTGAAAAATAATAGGTTTTTTCACAGAGACACTCATCATATAGGCCGTATTTTTGAGTAATCAAACACGACCTATATTAAAAGGAAATGATATTAGCGTGTGTCCTCAATTCAATCGATAATCGAAATTTTCAAAATGAGAACACACTTAGTCAAAAGTTACTCACTTTTAACGGTTTCTACTTCGGCTTCGTCAGGAACGAATACGTAGCCTACACCCCAAACGGTTTGGATGTAACGCGCTTGTGACGGGTTGTCTTCAATCAAACGACGCAAACGTGATACCTGTACGTCGATAGAACGCTCCATCGCACCCCATTCACGACCACGCGCAAGGTTCATCAATTTATCGCGTGTCAACGGCTCACGTGGATGCTGCACGAGTGCTTTTAGCACCGAAAATTCACCTGTCGTTAAAGTGACAACATTGCCGTCACGTTTAAGCGTACGTGTCGATAAATCAAGCGTCCACGGTCCAAACTCAACCACTTCAAGCTGATGGCTTGGTGCGCCAGGTAGCTCGCGATTTTGACGACGTAATACCGCTTTGATACGAGCCAACAGCTCTTTTGGGTTAAAGGGTTTTGGCAGATAATCATCTGCACCCGCTTCTAGACCAGCGATACGATCGGCATCACCACCTTTGGCTGTCAGCATAATGATAGGGATGTCACCATTGTCTTCGCGTAGACGCTTACAGATACTGATGCCGTCTTCGCCTGGCAGCATCAAATCGAGTACCACCAACGAGAAAAGCTCACGCTGCAACAGCTTATCCATTTGACTACCATCATGAGCGGTACGGACGACAAAACCGTCGTCTTCTAGAAAGCGCTGTAATAAAGAGCGCAAGCGTGCATCGTCATCAACGACTAAAATTCGTTGAGTTAAGGTATCAGGGCTGTTATTTTCAGACATACAGGCATCCTCTTATAAAAATTATTATTAGTAGAAATTATCGTTAACAGTCAAGGCTAAAGGTTATATAGTTAAAATGATATAAAGAAAATACGGTGTCAGGCTCGTTGAGTCTACTATTTATAGTATTTTAACGTGCTGTCCTCATCGCTAAATTATCTTGAATCGACTATACAAAAAAACCTGAGCAAAAAAACTGTCTTTATTCAATGAGTGGTCAAAAGTAAAGGTCCGTCTCAATCCATCATAAATTTGAATACTATTGTTCAATGCGTCAGCGCGTACCAATATTTGCGCCTTCGATACTTTAGTGTATAAGATTGCACCACTAATTGCATCACCCATCAGGACAAATGCTGTATGCGTTTGTTTAACAAAGCGACAGAACCTATGATATGAGACGATTTTCGTCATAAAACTAGCGATAAATAACGAAAAGATAAAAAGGATTTTTATTCATGCAGCTTTTGCTATAATGCAAAACTACATTTCTCAACGATTGATACGTCTATGAGTAGCACTGATACCTTAACGCCATCTCAAACCTCGACAAATGCACAGGTTTTGGATGCAACCACACACGCGAATATTCACGACAAGCTTGCTCGCGCGCTTGGCATTAAGACTGCTCAAGTCAATGCGTTTGTCAAACTTTACGATGAAGGCGCGACCGTTCCATTTATTGCCCGTTATCGTAAAGAAAAGACGCAGAATCTTGACGATGCGCAATTACGAGCGCTTGAGAAGTCACTCAATTATGAGCGTGACATGGCAACCCGTCGCCTCAAAATTACTGAGCTGCTAAGCACGCAGGGTAATTTGAATGACGAGCTACAGAAGCGTATCGATAATGCGACGTCGAAACTTGAGCTTGAAGACATCTACTTGCCATACCGCCCGCGTCGCCGCTCTCCTGCCGCCAAGGCACGTGCTGCTGGTCTTGATGTGGCAGCGCAAGCCGTCTTGACGCAAGAAGTCACGCCAACTGACGCATTAGCAGACTATCAAGTACAATCGAGCATTACCGATGATAGTGGTAATGAGATCGAAGTTGATTTTAGCGATATCACCAAGCAATTGGCTGGCGTACAAGCCATCATCGTTGATGAATGGACGCAGGCTTTGGCTTTGCTAGACAACTTGCGCAGTGGCTTTGCTAAAACTGCCAGTATCGTATCTGCCGTTGCCAGTGAAGAAAAACGCGAAGTCGGCGAGAAATTCAAAGATTACTTCGAGCATAGCGAAAGCCTTGCGCGTCTGCCGAATCATCGTTTATTAGCGATGCTACGTGGTCGTCAAGAAAACGTCTTAGGTCTTAAAATCGAAGGCGAAGACGCACCCTTTATCGAAAAAATCATTAAGCATTTTGAGCTTGATACCAAAGCACCTGATGCCCGTCAAGAATTTTTGACAGAAGCTGCGACCAGTTTATGGAAAGACAAATGGCGTCCGCATATCGAACATCGTTTATTGACGGAAAAACGTCTGACTGCTGAGGCCGATGCGATTGATGTCTTTGCCAATAATTTACAGCACTTATTAATGTCAGCGCCTGCCGGCCGCAAAGTAATTTTAGGCGTTGATCCTGGCATTCGTCATGGCGTAAAAATGGCCATCGTCGATGCTCAAGGTCACGTCATGTTAGATAACGAAGACAAGCCTGTCGTCGCAACCGTTTATCCATTTGCCCCTGATAATAAAATGGATGAAGCCAAAAAAGTCATCGATGAATTATTAAGTACTTACAACGTTGATTTAGTGGCTATTGGTAATGGTACAGCGAGCCGCGAAACAGATGCGATGATTAAAGAAATTTTGGCTGCCAACTCTGAATTACAAGCCAAATCAGTTATCGTCAATGAGTCAGGCGCTTCTGTCTATTCAGCCAGTGAGCTTGCCACTGATGAGCTTGGTAATTTAGACGTTTCGGTACGCGGCGCGGTTTCTATTGCGCGTCGCTTGCAAGACCCTTTATCAGAATTGGTCAAGGTTGATCCAAAAGCGATTGGCGTTGGTCAATATCAGCATGATGTCAACCAAACACAATTGGCAGATAGTCTTGATAAAGTTACGCAAGATAGTGTAAATGCGGTTGGCGTTGATGTGAATACTGCAAGCCCAGCTATCTTGGCGCATATCGCTGGTTTGAGTAAAAACGTCGCGCAGCAAATCGTGACCTATCGTAAAGAGCATGGTGCTTTTGTCAGTCGTGAATCATTGAAAAATGTCCCACGCTTAGGCGCTAAGACCTTTGAGCAAGCAGCAGGCTTCTTGCGTATCCATGGTGGTAGTAATCCCCTTGATGCCACTGGTGTGCATCCAGAAAGCTATGCGCTGGTCGATAGCTTATTGGCACAAACTGGTAAAGAATTGCCAGAAGTCATCGGTAATGACGACATATTAAATACGATAGATACCACTGCATTGGCTGCTAATGATGACAATATTAGTGTAACTGCTATCATCGAGGAGCTAGCCAAACCAGCACGCGACCCACGTCCTGAATTTAAGACTGCTAACTTCCGTGAAGACGTTAACAGTATTAAAGACTTGAGCGAGGGCATGCAGCTTGAAGGCGTGGTGACCAATGTGACAGCCTTCGGTTGCTTCATTGATGTTGGCGTCCATCAGGATGGTTTGGTACATATCTCACAAATGGCCAATGACTTTGTCGCTGACCCGATGAACCGCGTCAAGCCTGGCGATATCGTCTCGGTACGTGTCATCTCTATCGATGAAAAACGTGGTCGTATTGGCTTTAGTATGAAGCCAGAATCTGAAAAGCCTGCGCGCCCAGCAGCTAAATCGGCTGAAAGTACTGGTAATGATGAGAAAGTCAGTCGTCCACGTAGCGATCATACAAATAGCAAACGCCCAAACAGTAACCGTCCAGCGACTGATAAGCGCCCGTCGAAATCTCGCGGTAATCGTCAGGATAAAGACCATGCTAATAATGATCGTAGCAAAGCGCCAAGGGCTGATAAAGCAGAAGCACCTAGCAAAATGGGTACGCTTGGGGCGCTGTTACAGGAAGCTGGCGTGACTAAAACCAAAAAATAGTCAATGTTAATAGTGACAAAAAAGGCAGCCATTAGGCTGCCTTTTTTATGGAATGTATCTAAAGATAGAAATTGTTAATGAACACTGATAACTGCTCAAACCTAACTCGCTGAATAACCTCTTCTGCGTGATTTCAGTTAACAGCGGGGTTCATATCGTACTTTATTTCGTATTCTATAATTCTTCTGTGGCTTCTTCAGCTTCTTGTAATTCTTCTTGTGTGTCTAACGAGTCTTCTTCTTGCATCGCTTCTTCAGAATCTTGAATCAGCTCTTGTTCGGCATCCATTGCTTCTTGCTCAGCTTGAAGCTCAGTAGTCATCGGCTGTTGATTAGCACTGTTGTTAACATTATTAGCGCTTGCTCTTGAGATAACCTGTGTCTCACTAATCTGAAATGGGCTAGACTGATTGTCTACTGAAGCATTATTTGTATTGTCACCTTCCATCTCAAGTGTGGTTGCGGTAGCCGCTGTTTGCACATCTACTGCCGCAGTATCAGCAGGTGCTGCCATCGCCAAACTTGGGATAGTGAGCGCAGCGCCAATCAGTAGCGATAAAGATAGAGTATTTTTTTTCATTAATCAATTCCTTAATTTACAATCTTATAATGTCAGCTTAAAAAATTTCAAACTTGACGCTTATGTTGCTAACTGCTGTATACAGCAGTTGCATATCACACATTCATTTAGTAATTCAAATCTATATATTTAATATATCTAACATTTAATTGATAGACAAAATAAAATCATGATAACCATTAAGAGACTATCATGATGGATTTGGATAAAGAGCTTTATAAGCTGACCTAAATCAGTGATAAAAATCTAAAGGGAAGAATACCAACTAAACAAGCGTTAGTTCAGTAGTCCATAGATTAAAATTCTAACAGACGGATGTTAGCAGGTGACTTTGTGCAACTATTGTATGGTTATTGTCAGATAGGAAAATAGTATTATTTTCTACTTTCCTATCTCTAATTTTCCTATCTCTAATTTTCCTATCTCTAATTTTTATAGCAACGATGTCTAAACGAATTTGGTTCGTCTGTATTTCATTAAAGTCTTATTCAATAACGATATACTTGCCAGTGTTTGGATCAACGACGCGTTGTTGAGTGCTGCTACTAGGAACACGAATGATTGGGAAAGTTTGATTGATTTCAGTATTGTCGATGACATCCGCATCTGCTTCTTCACCAACGATTACAGTACGATTAGCCTCGTCTTCGATAGCAATGGCTGTACCTGACGCTGTGTTTACTCGCTTGATTTGATCGTTCGGTACGATGATGACTTCTTTGACACTATATTTAGTAGGGCGGATAACACGTGTGGTTTCAACGATGACAGGCTCTACACGGCGATCTTCGATAATCGCGAGTTGTGCTTCTGGTGCTGTAGCTTCTTTTGTTTCGCTCATAATAGGCGTTGGAAACTTGGCACCGAAGTGGTTATCGCACTGCTGCATGCTTAAACGTACTGGATTGCCAGCCTTATCCATATAGACGTTGACAGGCATATCAGCGGCGATTGGGACGTATTTTCCAACCAATGCACCCGAAACACCATAGCGACCATTTGACTGCCCAACCCCTAAATCACAAGCACCTGCTGAGTAATCACTGGCTGTTAAGTTGTTTGCATTGACCACTGTTTGAGGAATCATTACTTCAGACAAGCGCATTTTTTTGACAGTCGCTTCACCTGCTTGGCGCTTTGGGTTTTGATAAGTATAAGGGGTATAAAATTTGGCCGAACCGTCTTTGACAGCGGTGACACACTCCTCATAACTGTCATAGCCAACATTGCCATGGCTATCGGTAGTCATAGCAGCATTAGCAGAGCTTGCAAACATAGCAAGACCAGATGTCATCACAGCAGCGGTTAATATATTGATTTTCATTGTTATGTCCTTTTAATTAGGTTGAAGTCTATTGATTTATTCCAAATTTATGATAAATAAGTAAAACTTAATTTTTATTAATATGATTTTTATTGCACTAGAAAATTACTCTGACGCGTTTAAAGTCTAAATGAAATATTAATGAGCCAATTATTCCTCTCAAAGCTGCTATGCAATATGGGATAAAAAAATATGAGGTAAAAAATTGCCTAACCTTTTTTATCCTACGTCATTCACTGCAATATGGCTGTGACATTACTCTAGAAATGTGTAGCTTAATGTATTAAAAAGGCAAGAAGTGCCAATATCATTTACCAAAGAATCACGTTATTATTATTTATTAACAATCGCTCAAAAGATTGTAATCTGAATAATGAGAAAAAATAGGCAATAAAAAACCGTATCTCGTTGCTAAGATACGGTCATTAATTAGATATTAAGAAGTAGATTGCTTCTATTTATAAATGGGTAATCTTACGAATCGACAACTTCAAAACTAAGACCCGCATGCTCTTCTAAACGTGCTAGTAGATGATTACCCATGGCAGAGGCTGGCGTCCAAAAACCACCACCAATTTCTTCTTTGCTGATATCTTGTGCTAAGCATAACGCTGCTTGCGCTAGCATACGCGAGGTACTGCCGTAACCTGGATCTTTGTCACCCGTTACTTTCGTATTGATGGTGTCTTTATTAGGTGTTTCTCCAAAGAGGCGAATGTCAAAGTAGCCGTTTGCTTGCTCTTCTGCAGACGGACCAGAACCTGACTTGGGTAGCACGTGCTTAGCTAATAATTCACGGCTCGGTTTGACCATCATAGCAGTAGCAAATCCAAACAAGCCTGCGCTCATTGCATAGCTTGATAATTGACCTTTCACACCATCTTGCATCCACATTGCTTCGTCATATTTAAAGTCACGACCATATTCATAGCCAAGCAATTGGTTGGTGCGATGCACGATACGGGTATTGATGCTAGCCATGACAAAAGGCGCAAGCCAGCGTTTGTGCTCACTATCGTATTCTGGCTTACTGACATTAGCTTGGCGCACGTTTGGCGCATCTTTATCATCATTGAGTAGATAAGGATTTGCTACCTGCTTACGACGTGACTTGTCCTTTCCAACTTCTTCAAAAATAGTCGCCATTGAGGCAATGGTGCCACCTGATAGACCGCCTTTCGCCGCTTTGACACGCATATGAATCACATTACAAGCGCGACCAAACTTCTCTTCTGCTTGGGTTTGGGTAAAGTAGACGCCCAAATCCGATGGAATCGAATCAAAGCCACACGAGTTGACAATACGAGCGCCGCTTTGCTTTGCCGCGTCCTGATACTTATCCATCATATCTTTGATAAAGATAGCTTCACCGGTGAGATCGACATAATCTGTCCCATGAGTGGTACAAGATTTGATCAGCGGCTCACCGTATTTGAGATAAGGACCGACGGTTGAAATGATGACTTGGGTTTGTTTGGTCATCTCATCAAGGCTGTCCGCATCGTCACTATTAGCAAGAATAATATCGACAGTGCTGCCAAGTTTAGATTGTAATTCGTTCAGTTTTGCTTCATCACGCCCAGCAATCGCCCACGTGACATCGGCGCCCTCTTTGTCTTTAGTATTAGATAAAAACTCTGTTAAATAGTGCGCTGTGATTTGACCAACAAAGCTGGTTGCACCATATAAGACAACCGCGTAAGGACGCTTTTCATCGCTATGCTGTCGTGTATTGTTTGAGGTATCCGTATTAGTATTGCTATCCATATTTATTATCCTTAATAGCTATTTTGATGAGTCTTGTGACGTTTAAAATTTGTTGCCATTTAACAGTCAGATTTTAAAGTCTAATTTTTTGATAGAAATCATATTAACTATATATAAATCATGTCTCAAATTTATATCTGCCTGAAAAAGATATATTAAAGTATTTTTGACCAGTAAAAATGACTTGTAAGTTACTGTTTATAGCAGATTATATGATGGAAATGTTGACGGCTAAGTAATAACTAACCATCTATACACATAACTCCCATAAAGGGATGAAAAAGAGGTTCGATGTTAAGATTTGCTACAAAGGTTACATAACCTACCGATATCATTACCAAAATGAACGTTTTCTAAAGATAAATATTGCTAATCTATGGTTGTAAGCAGTATTAATGGTTAAAAAATTAATAAATATCAAAAAAACAAAAAGTAAAGAAAAAGGAATCTTAGAGAGAGCAAGGCAGTCATTAATAATAGTAGTTATTTCTTATTAATAATTGTCCATTGCATCAACCTAAATATCTGGTTTTCTAATAATAATTTTTAAGGAGAAGGTTATGTTTCGCTGGGCTATTATTTTTGCCGTGATCGCACTGTTAGCAAGTTTATTGGGTTTTGGCGGTGTCGCAGGATTGTCTGCTAATTTGGCATATATTTTCTTAGCAGTCGCTGTCATTCTATTTATTGTGGCATTTGTAAGCCGCAAGATGTAATTAATACCTGTAAATTGTTAAATAAAAAAAGTCCTCAATTGAGGACTTTTTTTGGTATTTAATAATGTATTTACTAATAAAGGATTTTTATAAACATTATAAAAACAAACACATCACTATAAACGTTTCGGCTGGACTATGTGTTCCATCCGTTTCGCCAGACGAATATCATGGCTGGTAATACCGCCGGTATCGCCAGTAGTCAAGCGCACCTCTACCACGTTATACGTGTTGCGCCATTCGGGATGATGCTCGAGCGCTTCGGCATGGAACGCTGCTTGATTCATAAAGCTTATGGCTTCGATGAAATCGCTAAAGTGATATGTTTTTACGATAGCATTGCCCTCGCGCTGCCAACCGGGCAATTCCTCTAGCTGCAAATTTACTTGCTTATCAGATAAACTACTCATATTAATCACCTTTATTATTAGTTTGGTTTGGTTTGGTTTGGTTTGGTTTGGTTTGGTTTATTAAAAACTATATCAGGCACTACATTGTAGCTGTCAAAGCTATTTTACGAAACTTCAATCCTCTTTTTCAGCTATATCATTGACGCTATTACATCACTGTAAAGACCTTTTATTCTATCGGCATTATAGGTCAGAAAACCCGCCTATATTTGCTATCTTGCCATATATTCAAAGATAAATATACGAGGGCAGATAGCAAATAAATAGGAGGGTAGTAGCGTATTAACGCTTCAATTTTATTAGCCAAGTTGAACCATAATAAATGCTTAAAACCTTTCTAAAGAAACTATGACGCTTACTAGCATACTGCATTTTCTATGGCTTATTGCTAAAGAGTGGACTATAGCAAGTCTTGGTAATCAGGATGTTTGCTGATATATGACGAGACAAATGAGCACTGTGGTATCACTTTTTTATTCTGTTCACGAGCATAGTTGAGGGCATGCTTGACCAATGCTGAGCCAATACCGCGCCCGCCTAGCTCCTGAGGTACGATAGTATGATCATAAACTAATGTATCGTCACGCTCTTGATAGCTAATATAGCCAGTATGACCGTCAATAGAGGTCTCAAAGCGTTTAGCCTGTTCATCATGGGTGATGGTTAGGTTTTGTTCAGAGTCTTGATTTTTCATGGATATTCTCCGTTATTATTGATTGTTATCATTAAATATTATTGGTTTTTTTTAGTATGGATCAAGCGTATTTTTAAATGAAAAAAGCTTGAATGACCGAATAGATTATTCACTAAAGTATGAGTCCCTTCGATTCACATTTATAGTTCTTTAGCGTAAGAGTCGATAGCGTAAATGTTAAGACTAAAGGGGTCGACCAGTGGTCTCCATATGAGCTGCACATCAAGCATAAAATAAGGCTTGGCGCATGACAGGGGGAAGATATTTACCTAATCCACGTATAGCGGGCAGCTCTTTTGGTCTTTCTGTTACGGCATGATTTGTTTCAAGGATTGACGTAGTTTGTGAATGTAAATAAGACTGCCATTCTTCAGCACTTGGCTTGCTAAAGTGGCGGATACGTCCCAGCATTTGCCGGAATTGTGTACCAAAACGTCCAGTATTATAGGGTAGATTGTACTTGCGGCATATTGCCTGTAATTGTGGTGCGATACGAGCATAGTGACTGGCTGGCATGTCAGGGAAGATATGGTGCTCGATTTGATGCGATAAATTTCCCGTCAAAATATGAAACAGCTTACCGCCTTGAATATTGCTGGAGCCCAGAATTTGACGCACATACCAGTCACCTTTAGTCTCATCGGCATCGAGATGGCTATAGATATGGGCTTGTTCGGTAAAGTGTCCACAGAATATCACCGCCCATGTCCACAGATTACGAGCGATATTGGCAGTAACATTACCGCTCAGTGTGGTCATAGCACTACCTCGACCTAATGTTCGCCCTGCTAACGTGGGTAGTACAATATGATCTTTGCCCACTTGCCGGGCGATTTTGGCAAATAATGCGCGAGATTTCTGTTGCATGGTTTGGTGTCGATCAGGGGAGTCCGCGTATTCGTCGACACTGATTTGAATATCATGAAAGGCGACCGCCCACTCAAAACCTAGAGCCAATATCGCTGTTTTAAATATATTATGGCGATCGCTTGGCGTCCAAGGTTGCTCATCAGTCACGCGAATTAAGTGATAGCCAACGTCGTGGTCACGACCAACGATATTGGTAAAAGTATGATGCAAGTAATTATGAGAGTGTTGCCACAATGGGGCAGGACAGACAATGTCCCAATCAAACTTTTGGCTATTGAGATACGGGTGCTGCATCCAGTCATACTGACCATGCATGACATTATGCCCAAGCTCCATATTGTTTAGGATTTTACTGAGACTCAGTAGTGAGGTACCCAATAACCAAGTCGCGACCATTTTACGTTTTGACTGCATGCATCCAGCCGCTGCCAGTAAGCCACGCGCTGTCATTTCACTATAGACTACCGCGGCATACACTCGTTTAATGTATCGTGCGTCATCACTACCTAACGAATCCATCACGCTTCGGTAAAGCACATTTAATTCATGAGCGAGGGCGTCAGATTGCGCCTTTGGTAAGGGCGCTCCTGTCAACGTTGGGTAGCGAGTCAACTGCTTTGCTTTCTGCTGTTTTGCATCAGTTAGTGGGGTCAAAACGGGTACAGCAGATTGTGCCGTAGTGACGGGTGGTAGCAAGCGCATAAATAATCCTTAACCGAAATGGTACGGAGAGTCGGTACTGGATTCGGTTCAATAAGTTGTTTAAGTTTTTACCGTAGGCTATAAGGTAACAGCAGGCTGTGTTTCTATCTTATGAGCCGTTATGAGTATTTATTTTTATCACCGTGTTGCTAAATATCTAGCACCACATCAGTCATGGCAATGTTGATGCAAGTTTGAATAGATTCATAACCATCACTGCTCATTTTTCCTGTGTGGATATTTTTGACCACACCGCTGACTTTATTGCAGCGACACAACTGACAGATACCTTGTCTACAACCATGCGCTAAGCGAATTCCTGCATCCTCTGCGGCATTCAATAATGTCGTGCTACTGTCAAACTGCCGTTGCCTCGCTCGTAAATAAACAGTATGTTGTGCTGCGTGTTTTTTTCTATCGAGCGCCTGTTTGTCATCAAAATTGAAATCAGGCAACGCATGACCAAAGTTTTCTACAATGATATTATCGCGCAGGTTTTTATTGTGCGGTAGGGTTACCTCTGCCGCTGCTTTATATAAGCCAGTCAACAGAGCCTGTGACCCGCATGCAAATATTTGCGTATCTGCCAGCGGTAAGTTCAATGCCAACAAACTGTCTACGCTCAAATGTCGCTTGCCCGCCAAATAAGTATCAGCTTTCTCGGTATTGACCAGATGATAGGTGAAAGCTGGATACGCTATGCTCATTTGTTGCCATTGGTTTTTGAACGGGAGCATTTCAGTGCGACTGTAATATAGCAACGTCACCTGATGTCCGTTGTCCAGTGCTTGCGTGATGAGTCCTAACATGGGCGTAATACCGCTGCCACCCGCGATAAATAATAAAGAAGCAGATTTTTCGGCAGCAGATTTTGTCTGTACCGTTATAGATGTTTGTGCCAAAGTGAAAGAGCCACTGGGAACACTACTGTTGATGACACTGCCAAGGGCCATATGTTTGGTTAAGTAATCCGAAACCAAGCCTTGCGGCTTAATAGCAATGGTAATCGCAAGATAAGGGGGTTGCTTTTTGCTATCTCTACTATCAATACTGTTGCTAGTAGCAGCATCTTGCCACCAGAGCGGTTGGTGCGCCAAACCTAATAATGAATAGCTGCGCTGATGATACACACCTTTAATAAGAAGGCTTAAGTTAAGATGTTGCCCACCCTGCCAACCAAGTTGCGAACCCACTAATTGCCGTCTAAAAGCATGATTGGTCTCAAATCTGAGCGCTATTAAGTCATCGCTAAGGGTATACCGCGCAACAAGGCGCAGCTTTGGGACAGTGAAAGACCAAAACGGCTGTAAGTGTGATCCAATAAAATCGATAAATGCATGTTGAATCATTTCAGGGCGATAGCCGTTGGTCATATTATCAATACCTTTGTTAATATTATCAAAATGATTGACGTCATAAATATTGTGTTCACCTGTGCTTAAATTTAGCGGATATCACTTAGGTCAGGTCGCTTGAATTTGTTAAGTTATCCTAACATGCTAACGGCTATTGATTAAATTTGCGAAAGTTTTGATGCTATTTTTTGTGGTCTTTATAAAACAGTTATAAGTCAGAATGTTAAGCGAAACGGTTGGATAGTAGGTTTCGTTACCGCTTTTAGCTAGAAAGCTGAGTACTCTGTGACAAAAGCCGTAAAACAATCGTTAAAACAATCTGTTGGCTTGCAGGGTATGCGCCACAATGCGATAATGGCTTATAATTTGTAACCCTGATTTTGAGGTGCAGCACGCTTGGCATCATTGCTAAGTATGATTTGCTCGCCTCTTTTATGCAGTCTATCGGAGTGTTAATGGCTCAATATATTTACACGATGAACAACGTGTCAAAACTTGTTCCGCCTAAGCGTGAAATTTTAAAAAATATCAACTTATCATTTTTCCCAGGTGCCAAAATCGGTGTCCTAGGTATTAACGGTTCAGGTAAATCAACCTTGCTACGCATTATGGCGGGCGTGGATACTGAATTTAGTGGTGAAGCACGCGCGCAAACTGGCACCAAAATTGGTTATTTGCCGCAGGAACCACAGCTTGACGACAGCAAAGACGTGCGTGGTAACGTCGAAGACGGTATGCGTGAAGCCTTAGATGCACTTGCTCGCTTAGATGCCATTTATGCAGAATACGCTGAGCCTGATGCTGACTTTGATAAGCTTGCTGAAGAACAAGGCAAGATGGAAGACATCATCCAAGCGTGGGATGCCCATAATTTAAATACCCAGCTCGAAAAAGCGGCTGATGCCTTACGTCTGCCACCTTGGGATGCGGATGTTAGTAAGCTGTCTGGTGGTGAAAAACGCCGTGTGGCACTATGCCGTTTGCTATTGTCACGCCCTGACATGCTGTTACTTGACGAACCAACCAACCATTTGGACGCCGAATCTGTTGCATGGCTAGAGCAGTTCTTGCAGAACTACAGCGGTACAATCGTTGCCATTACCCATGATAGATATTTCCTAGACAACGTCGCTCAGTGGATTTTGGAGCTAGATCGTGGCCATGGTTATCCGTATGAAGGCAACTATACTGAGTGGCTCGAACAAAAGAACACCCGTTTAGAGCAGCAGAATAAGCAAGAAGAGTCATTTGCTAAAGCACTGAAAAAAGAGCTTGATTGGATTCGCAAAAACCAAAAAGGTCAACAAGCCAAGTCTAAATCTCGTGTACAGCGCTTTGAAGAGTTGAACTCAACAGAGTTCCAACAGCGTAATGAGACAGCTGAGATTTATATTCCGCCCGGTCCACGTTTAGGTAATAAAGTCATTGAAGTGAATAACATCTCCAAATCATTTGGTGATCGTCTGCTTTATGAAAACCTAAGCTTTAACGTGCCAGCTGGTGCTATTGTTGGTATCATCGGACCAAATGGTGCGGGTAAAACCACGCTATTTAATATGATTACCGAGCGTGACAAACCAGATACTGGCTCAGTCGATTTGGGTGAAAGTGTCAAAGTTGCCTATGTTGGTCAGGTACGTGATAACTTAGATGACAACAAAACCGTTTGGGAAGAAGTGTCTGACGGTCTTGATATCATTACGGTTGGCGACTATACCACGCCAAGTCGTGCTTACATCGGTCGCTTTAACTTCAAAGGCTCAGACCAGCAAAAACACGTCGGTCAGTTATCAGGTGGTGAGCGTAACCGCTTGCAGCTTGCTAAGACCCTAAAGCAGGGCGCAAACGTCTTGCTACTCGATGAACCATCAAACGATTTGGATATCGAAACCTTACGTGCGCTAGAGGATGCGATTCAAGTATTCCCAGGTACGGTAATGGTGGTGTCGCATGATCGCTGGTTCCTTGATCGTATCGCCACTCATATCTTGGCATTCGAAGATGAAGGCCCAGTTTGGTTCGATGGTAACTATTCTGAGTTTGAAACGTATCGCAAAAAGACGATGGGTGATGCTGCCACTCCTAAGCGTATGAAATATAAAAAGATTTCAACCTAGGACTGTTATTTAAAAAGTAGTTATTTAAAAAGTAGTTGTTAAAAAAACAGCTACTTAGAAATTTCAAATGTAAAGATAAAAAAAGACCTCTAATTGATTAGAGGTCTTTTTTTGCTCGATATATTCAGTTTAGCTCATTAAATATTGTAGCTGGTTACAAATTAACGCTTACGGCCAAATTTACGCTGCTTTTTATTACTAATCTCAGTAATCGCATGAGTAATTTCTTCTTCATCTAAGCTGGCGACTTGCTGCAAAATCTGCATCATGTCAGGCGTTAGCACGTACTTAGCATGACGAGCAATATCATTGATACGATGATCGAAGGTCAATACGCCAGTTTCATCATCTTTTTGCAAGTAATCGAGACGAGTCAAGGCACTGATGAAGCTGGTGAATAAGGCGCGGTCAAAGAAATCAGGAATATCATCTGCATATAGTACAGACAGGCGCTGACCCAGCAGATGACACAGATCAACGACTTCGCTTTCGGTTAGATTGCCTGAGCCTTGCTGGGCGAGTAGGGCAAGGGTCATAAAGTAACGCTCAAGGCTCTGTCCGACAGGCGTAGCTAGCACTTGCAGCTGCTGATAGCATTTGCTGTTTGACTCAGGGACGCTAAGTACGCCATCGCTCAATTCTACAATCAGACCATGCGAGAGTAAGCTGTCGACTTTTTTGTTCAAAGTATCAGCCAAGCCATGTGCTGGGTAATATAAGAACAGCTCGCTTTGTAAAAATGGATAGAGTTGCTTAGCAATATTGTCCAAACGACTGCGTTCGATACGGCCGTTACGCGCCACTAAGGCTGATAAGAAAGACAGTAAAATAAACACATGCAGGATGTTATTACGGAAATAGCTGAGCAATGCCGCTTGTTTACCGGCAATCTGAATGATGTCACCTAAAATATGCGGCGTACGTTCAATGAGCTTTAGTTTGATACCATAATCAATGATTTGCTGCGGACTCATATCTGTAATGACGGTGTCATCTGAGTAGGACAGCTGCTGAGCAAGACCTTGATAGAGGGCAATTTGTTCGCGGCATATCGTTTCATCTAGAGCAGCTTTAGGCGCTGACAATAATACCAATGATAATAACGAAACGGGCGTCACAACCGCCGCCTTATTGATGTGCTGCATGATTTTGACGCCAATGTTATCGACCATCGCGCTGGCTTTATCATCGAGCGGGGTATCGGTGCGATCCGTTGGCAAGCTATTGGCTGGCACATCGAATTTTGTCATAAAGTCGCTAAGATGCAGCGGTGTGCCAAAGCTTAGATGTACATTACCAAAGATACGCTCAATTTTACGACCAACCTTGAGTAAGCCTAGTAAAGATTCAGATTCTTTTGGCTTGCCTTTTAACTCACCAACATAGGTGCCACCTTCCATAATACGCTCATAACCGATATAAGTCGGAATGAAAACCACTGGCTTCTCAGAATGACGTAATTGACTGTGCACTGTCATTGCTAGCATGCCCATCTTCGGTGGTAATAAACGTCCTGAACGCGAGCGACCACCCTCGATAAAGTATTCAATCGGTGTGTTACGCGTAATAAGGGTGTGCATATATTCGCGGAGGACGGCAGTATAAAGTGCATTGCCACGAAAGCTACGACGTATATAAAAGGCAACCGCGCCGCGTAATAATGGCCCTAATACGGGTACATCTAGGTTGTCACCAGCAGCGACATAAGGAATGCTCAGACCGCGCTTGTAGATGACATAAGATAGCAATAAATAATCGACATGGCTACGATGACAAGGCACATAAACCAGCTCATAGTCAGTCGCAAGCTCACGTACGCGCTCGAAATGATGGACTTCTACGCCATCATAGAGTTGCGTCCATAACCACGTTAAAAACTTATAAAAACCGCGCACGATGGAATGTGAATAGTCATTGACCATCTCATTGGCATAACCTTTAGCCAAGACACGGGCTTCACGTACACTGATACCGGATTCTACTGCTTCTGCCTCTATCGCATGTTTGATAGCTGGTGAATACACCAGCTTGTCTACTAAGTTGCGTCTGTCTGATAAATCAGGACCGAGCATACTAGCACGCTGCTTGTCTAAATAAACCGTAAGCCGCTGCTGTAGCATACGTACCAGTTCACGATTGCTTTCAGCGGTCGCTACCAAAGCATAGCTTGGTGCTTCGTCAGTATCGCCCACGCTACTCGTGATGTCTAAATTGCTGTCTTTTGCAGAATTTTCTTTTACATCACCTTCTTTTATAGAGTTCTCTTTTGAATCCACGGCTAGCGAATCAAAAATAGAAAACCCTTCTTCATCACCTTTAAGGCTATCACTGATAAGGGTACGTAGATCTTGAGGTGGATGGAACTGTACAAAGGTGTCACGCCCCATTACTCCGATATTAAAGAGCTGCTTGGTGATGCTAGGGTCTTGCCAGTTGTCAGCGGTCAGCAGTTTAAACAGTGAATCCTCTTTTTCTGGGGCGCGTCCCCATAAAATAGAGACGGGCACTAAACGTACTTTTAGCTCTGGATGTTGCAAAACAGCAGACACCAAACGTGACAGGCGCGGTGATAATTGGCTGTCTTTGGCGCTTGGATGGTTCAAAAATATGATGGCTGCGTTTTCTTTGATATTATGGGCGGCATCATGTACCCCAACCAATGCTGGTGGTAAATTGTGCTCTTGCGTCTGCAGATCAATCAAAATACTGTTGGAGCGCGAGTAATCTTGCAACACATAAAATCTTAGCGTTTGATCGTCTGTATCGAACTCAGGTAATTCACCCAATAGCTTAGGTTTAACAGCGACATCGAGTAGCTGCCCCGATAGCTTGCGATAAATTTGATTAATCGGCGCATTGGAATAAGGCTTGGGGGCGATTGGATTGACGTCAGTATTAGAAGCGCTGTCGGTTGTGACTGGCGCTTTAAAAATCCGTTTTTTTAAGAACTTCGGTATCATAATCAGTATCAAAAATAGTCAAATATGTTGCGCTTATGATGCCATAAAACCCATCAAAGCGATATATAGTGTCTGTATATACTGCTAATATTAATACGGTCTGGTTACTATATAGTGAGTTAAGCCGCTCTTAATAAGCTCAAATAATTGAAAGTTAATGTATTTAGCGCAATAATAGTTCGGCGACAATCAAGAGTCACTATAGAGTAATTATGTTTAAATCTACCCTTTAATATCATTGATATAAGCTGAAATATTATGACACCAGCGATTAATCTTGCCAAACAACGCGCTCTGAACTATCAGTTACACGACTATGTTCATGACAGTAATGCCGTCTCTTTTGGCTTAGAGGCGGCAGAAAAGCTAGGCGTGGATGTGTCACAAGTGTTCAAAACCTTGGTGGTATCGACAGAGACTGGTACGCTTGCCGTTGCTATCTTACCCGTGGATAAAACGTTAAACTTTAAAAAAATGGCTAAGGCGCTATCTTCGAATAAATTGCTGACCTGCAAAAAAGTGCAAATGGCGGATCCTAAGCAGGTAGAGCGTAGTACGGGCTATGTGCTAGGCGGCGTCAGTCCATTGGGACAAAAGAAGCGCTTGCCGACTATCATAGACAGCTCGGCTGCAGAGCAGACAACGATTTATGTCAGCGGTGGTCGCCGTGGTTTAGAAATTGAGCTGCCACCAGCACAATTAGCTGAGACCCTTGCTGCTTGCTTTAGTACTATTATTGATGACTAAAAAGTTACTGATGACTAAAAATCGTTGCCGCTAACGGGTTGTTTAATCAAGTCTGAAACGATGGCTAATATTTTACTCCCTCACTCATATTTTATAAGGACATATTCATGCCACATCTAACCATTCAAATGACGCCCAATGTCAGTATTGCTCATGAAGAATCATTGCTTAAAGCCTTAAATAAAGCGTTATGGGACAGTGGGCACTTTGGCACGCCGACTGATATTAAAGCACGGATCGTGCCCATTGAGACATTTTTGGTAGGCGTTGAAGATGATGAGCAGGCGTATGGCTTTATTTATGCGCATCTAAAACTAATGACTGGTCGTGACATGGTTATTCGTAATCAGCTAGCAGGGCTGCTGGTGACGGCGATAGAGCAGGAGATAGGCGCAGAGCAATCAGGGCGAGCAGCCTTACAGATATGTGTGGAAGTTGAAGAAATTAGCACGGTGTATCATAAAAAAATGCTGGGTAGCTAAAATGCTGATATCGTACGAAATAACGATTCATCAATCGCTATAAGTACTCACATAGCGATTTACTGGCATACGTGGGTAATATCATCACTTCAACCTTATAACCAGCCGTTTTGCCTTCAGTCGCCATCAAGTTGCGGGCAATACGTAAGCGATATTCTCCGGTTGCGGGTAGGCAGCCTTGATACACGATACCGCCTTTGCTGCCATCTTGCGTACCGTTTGGCATATGTAATACGCCGACATTGGCTGTCTCAGGCGTACCAGTAAGTGGTGCAATATTAATAACGGCATATTGCCAGCTGGTGGCATCAAAGCGATACCAGCGCTCATCTTCATTGGGGCTTAATTTGCCAGTGACCGAACTACTGATCGCGCCTTTGGCAAATTTAATAGGAATGTCAGGGTTTTTAGCCAGCTCCGTAGAACTAGTTGCGCTAAAACTGATCAGTGCCGTACTGAGCAGTAGCACTCGTATAAATGATGAGGCTAAGGAAGTTTTTTGATGATCACTGGGTAACATGATTGGCTCCTAAAATGGCCGTTTATCTATAATGAGTTACTCGTTAACCCTCATCTATGATGTACATTTATTATCGATAGGCTTTAATGAGAACGTCTGTACTTTTAGTTAAGCATAAAAAAGCGCCTACATGCTAGGCGCTTTTCTTATTAATTACTGCTTAATTGTGATGCTATCTTAGTCTAAAAAACTTAGTCTAGAAAAGAAAAATTCTCAATCTTCATTGCTGTCATGCTGTCACTTGGTGCAACCATGGCTTCGGCATGCCCCGAGGTACGTGGTAACAACTTATCAAAATAGAATTCAGCCGTTTGGATCTTAGCTTTGTAGAATTCTGGTGATTCAGCGCCGCCGTTTTCAAGCTTGTCATAAGCGACCGCTGCCATACGCGCCCAATGATAACCCATCATGACATAGCCTGAGTACATCAAGAAATCGTCTGATGCAGCAGAGATGATCTCACGGTCTTTACGTGCCATTAGCATCAAGCGTACAGTCAGTGTGTTCCACTCAGCACATAGCTTGGTGAGCGCCCAAACAAATTTACGCATGTCTTTATCAAGCGCATACTCGCCACACCATTTCATGATGCTTGAGGTGTAATCGCGGATGATTTTGCCTTTAGACTGCAAGATAACCTTACGACCGAGTAAATCCAATGCTTGAATACCAGTCGTACCTTCGTACATGGTGGCGATACGAGCATCACGAGCAATCAGCTCCATGCCCCATTCTTTGATATAGCCATGACCACCATATACTTGCTGACCGTGTTTGGCCGCTTCGATACCTAGCTCAGTTAAGAAGCCTTTTAGGATTGGTGTGTAGAAACCCAATTTGTCATCCCACTTTTCAAACTCTTCATCATCACCGTTAGCGATACCCTGTGCCATTTTATCGGCATAGCGCGCAGAATGATAAATCATTGAGCGGCCACCTTCTGCAAAGGCTTTTTGGGTCAATAGCATACGACGTACGTCAGCATGGTTGATGATAGCATCAGCAACTTTTTCAGGCTCTTTCGTGCCTGATAATGTACGCATAGAACGACGGTCTTTTGCATACGGTAGCGCATTTTGGAATGACAGTTCAGTGTGTGCTAGACCTTGGATGCCTGTACCGATACGTGCCGTGTTCATAAAAGTGAACATAGCTTTGAGGCCTTTGTTCGGCTCACCAATGAGATAACCAACCGCATCATCAAAGTTTAAGACACAAGTCGCTGATGAGCTGATACCCATTTTGTGTTCGATCGACCCACAAGTCACGCCATTACGCTCGCCAATTTCGCCTTCAGTAGTTGGCAAAAATTTCGGTACGATAAATAATGAGATACCGCGTGTGCCCTCTGGAGCATTTGGCAGGCGCGCAAGCACAATATGCACGATGTTTTCCGTTAAATCATGCTCACCGCTTGAGATGAAGATTTTGGTGCCGCTAAGCTTATAAGAGCCATCGTCTTGCGGAATGGCTTTAGATTTAACTTGACCCAAATCCGTACCACATTGTGGTTCAGTCAAACACATAGTGCCAGCCCAAGAGCCTTCAACCAATTTATGTAGATAGGTTTCTTTTTGCTCATCGCTACCATATTGCATAATGGTATTGATACAGCCGGTTGATAGACCAGGATACATCGCCCAAGGCCAGTTCGCAGTGCCCATCATTTCAGACTTAATGAGGTTGATTGACATGGGCAAGTTCATACCGCCAAATTCCTCAGGGTACGAAATACCTTGCCAACCACCATCTACGAACTGATCGTAAGCTTCTTTAAAGCCTTTAGGGGTGGTAACCACGCCATTGTCAAAATGACAGCCTTCTGCATCAGCTGGCTGGTATAAAGGGGCCAAAACATTTTCGGCGAAGTCAGCAAAGCCTTGCAAAATCATATCGACGGTTTCAGGATCGGCATTTTCGCCATTATCCAAATCTTTATAATGAGTTTGAAAGTCGAAAACATCATTTATTAAAAACTTGATATCACGTAAAGGTGCTTTGTAAGTTAACATAGTCGCTCTCTTTAGTTATTCGCTATCATAAATGGTTAGCTCGGTATTTGAGCCACGTTTCATGTAAAAGGGTGTTTAATTATTGGGGGTAAGAATAGACGATATCACGGCTCGTCATTCAGATTTATCAAAAACAGCTCATCCATTTTGATTGCCGTTAAGGCATCCTTGATAAAAAACAGCTGTCGCGGCGTTACTGTCAGTATAAATCTTCTATAGCGACAAATATATAACTAATAACTAATATTCATAATTAATATTTTAAATCAAAACATTAATTTATGTATTGATGGATTCGGTTTTTATTATTGTCTGTGGTTAAGTAGCTATCTATGATAGATGTAACCGTATCAGAAAAACATTTTTTAACTGCATTTACGATATAAGGAAAGCCAATTATGATCGCATCCAAGCGCAAGGAAACGCGAGCATCTTGGCTGACAGCGTTATTTGCTCGCATAAAGGCTTTAATTGATGGGGAGCTGGCGCATTTACTGACAGTGAACCGTAGTAAGAGACCGTGGCATATGCCGATTATCGCGGCGATTGCCATCAGTTTCCCTGTGTTTGTGGGCGCTTATTTTGATGCTTTATCGTCAGGCATTAAAGCGTCTTTGGGGGCGATGGTTATTTTGAACATACCGTTAGTGGGCAAGCTGCCCTATCGATTGGTGACGGTGATGGCTTGGGGTTTTGCCATGTCGCTGTGCTTTGCGCTCGGTCTCATTGCTCAGCAAGTCCCGCTATTAAAACTGCCAATATTTACGCTAATGGCGTTTGGTATTGTGATTTTTGGACGTTATTATCGTCAGCCACCGCCAGCGGGACTGTTTGTGATGATGGCAGGCGCCATTGCGCTATTTATACCGCTACCTTTGGAAGACATCTTACGTGCAACTGGACTGGTGATGCTTGGCAGTAGCTTTGCTTTAGTGATGGCATTGCTGTATTCGTTGTTTTTACTGGCGACGCGCCCAGCGACGCCGACGCCTACTTATAGCTACGAGCCAGATACTATTACTGAAAGTTTGATTGTCGCCAGTTTTGTCAGTTTAGCCTTGCTCATCGCCGTCACTTTACAGCTGTCCAACCCCTATTGGGCAGCAGTTAGCTGTTTTTTGATTATCCAAGGTATTCATTTGCGTACCATGTGGATTAAGCAAATACATCGTTTACTTGGCACAGTATTGGGTGTGGTTTTGGCGAGTTGGATGTTGTCTTGGGGATTGTCAATATGGGGTGTCGCACTGGCGATACTGACGATGATGCTTTGTATCGAGACGTTGGTGGATCGACATTATGGTTTGGCAGTCATATTTATCACGCCGCTGACGATATTTATTGCAGAATACGGCAGTGGACTACCGTTTTCTGAGTCTGCCTATCAAGAAGTGATTCGCACGCGCCTTTTTGATACCGTGATTGGCTGCTTGGTGGGTCTGAGCGGCGGAGTAGTAATGCATTCAACCAACTTACGCATACCACTACGGCGTATCGAAAACTGGCTGCTGGCGCGCTTTGGCTAATTGATGAAAGTTAAATCACCATTACGTTTGAAATCAAGTATTAATCAAAGTCGCATGAGCTAAGTTCATGCGACTTTTTTCATATCAATTTTCGATTAACGATTGTGTAACGCTTCGGTCGCTTGCGCAACATCGATCGTATGACCTGTCCAACGCTCAAAACTTAGCGCTGCTTGCCCGATGAGCATGCCATAGCCATCAGAAATCTGCGCGCCACGTGCAGAAAAATGCTGCAAAAACGGCAGCGTGCGTCCGTACATCATGTCATAAGCATAGTCACCGTTTAGCGTGTCGCTTAGTGGTAGCGTATCTGCTGATAAACCAATAGAAGTCGCATTGATGATAATATCAAACGGTCCATTTAATTCAGTCGTGCGACAAGTTTCAATTTGCTGCTCATGAATAGCAGCGCTTGCCGTGCTAAGCTCAGTGACTAACGCTGTTGCCTTGCTCAGCGTGCGATTGGCAATCGTAAGATGTGCGATACCAGCTTCAATCAATGGCAATATCACCCCACGTGCTGCGCCGCCTGCACCAATGAGTGCCACGCGAGCTTCTTTTAGTGGCCAACCCAAACTTACGATGTGATTGACCAGTCCTTGTCCGTCAGTATTATCGCCATACAATGCCTCGGTGATCGGCACGCCATTTTTTACCAGCGCTTTATTTAGTAACAGCGTATTGACTGCGCCTGCAACTTTGGCATGCTCCGATAAACCACCGCGCGCCGCGCAGCAGTCATAAGCGATTTGTTTAAAAGGTACAGTCACGTTGGCTCCAACGCCGCCGCCCTGAAAAAACGCCTCAAGCACCGCGGTAAAACTGGCTGCATCATCGGGACAATATTGGCGTTGATAGCTAATCTCAATACCCGTCTGCGCTGCAAATAACGTATGAATTTCAGGGGATTTGCTGTGGGCAATGGGATTGCCGATAACGATAAAATGCTGGGTCATAATAGGTCTGCTTGCGATAAGAGGCAAAAATTAATCAGTGGAAGGGCATTGATATACAATCATCATAAGGGATAACGCGATATTTGACAAATCGGTGGTCTAACGAGTAAACACTTGAATAGGTAGGTTTTTTGACAGATTAGGTCTTTAACAAATCTGTACTGTCTGGGAGCGTTATCCGTAACATAAAGGGTGGTCAAGTGTTAAGCAGTTGGGTAAACTAGAGAGTATGAAAATTTTATATTGATATTTTGGCAGTTGCATAACTATCAGTAACTGAACTGTCAAAAACCAAGTCATAGGAAACTGACATAACAAACTGAGTCATAAAATATCAAGCATAAGAACGCTTGTTTAAAAAATATAAGGGGCTGTAGTAGATAAGCACTATGCTAGACTACTTTTATGAAGATAACCCGTTGTAAACTAAGTAAAAAAGTACAGCGAAGGCTCTTAGAGTTTTTCACGGCTGAAGTGACTGCTAGAACAGCCGCAGACTTGCTCGACATTCAACCTAACACTGCGGCACTTTTTTATCATAAAATTAGACTTGTAATAGACGACCATCTCTCATTAGAAGCTGATGAGCTCTTTGATGGTGAAGTCGAATTAGATGAAAGTTACTTTGGCGGCGTACGCAAAGGCAAAAGAGGTCGCGGGGCTGCTGGTAAGACAGCTGTATTTGGTATTCTAAAACGAAATGGTAAGGTTTATACCATTGTCGTAGCAGACACCAAACAGACGACTCTAATGTCTGTTATTAAGCGTATAGACAC
>CAJHAA010000023.1 GCA_904846265.1 Psychrobacter immobilis
ACTCATGTCTTTGTTTTGGACACTTTTGATCACTTGCGCTCGAAAGTCTGCTGAATAGGTCATGTATTCTTCTGCCGTGTCGCTTATTTTAAAAGTATTGTATCTTATTTATAAAAGACTAACTATACATACCAAAAACCTAGCCGTATTGGCACATTTCGCGACTTTGTTGTAGTATGAGAATACCGATTTCGGTTAAATAAGGATAATAATAATGGCTGAGAAAGCGATTGATAAACAGAAAAAAGAGGACATATTGGATACCGATTTAGAGTACCTCATTAACGAAGAAGAAAAACTGCAAGAAAAGCTAAAAGACAGTAGCCATCTTGAGCGTTTTGCCAAAGATTTGATGCTATTCATGAGCTTGATTAAAGACTACTATCAAGGAAACTATCGCGATATTCCCTACAAGACCATTTCAGCAGGTGTGGTTGGACTGCTCTATACTCTCAACCCAATCGATATCATTCCAGATTTCATACCCTTTATCGGTCATATTGACGATGCGCTAGTCCTCACCTTTTGCTTGAAATTGGTCGAAAAAGATTTGCAAAAATATCAAACTTGGAAGAAAAAACAAACCGCTATCAAAACCGCTACTGACTTAAAGAAAAACAAGTAACTTTGTACAAGCTATCATCCTGAAATGATCATTATAAAAAATAATCGTTATAAAAAGCCACGACTGACAATCAATGTATCAGCCGTGGCTTTTTTATTCATTAATAGCAATTATTTATGTGAGTTAATCTGGAACATCATAACGCGCTTTTTCTGGATTAAGACCGAACGAATAGACAAAGGTTGCAACGAGGCTATTGATAATAATAAACGGCAAATCGATAGCAGCATGCCCAAGCGCATAGCGACCAATCAGCCACGAAACAATCAGCATAATAATAAAGAAACCGCCTAAGTACGCCAAAATTTCAGGATGCTTTAAATTATAAGTCTGCTTAGGTTCAGGCTTCTTATCAAGTACATAGGTTCTGATTGCCCAACCCGCTGCATAAGAAAATCCGCCCAATACCACGTAACTAAAAAAATTCATATTGCTTAACTCTAATAACATACGGTTTATAGCAAAACACTGTTTAAAATAACACTATCGATCATAAATTCTGTTTATGAGCCGTGCTTGCTTAGAGGCTCTCATTAACATTATCAATCACAATATTGGCATGTGGATTGGCTAAAATATCGGTATTGACATCATCACACTCGACACGATAGATGGTATTGGCACCGCGATAAATATAGGATAAGTATTCACTATCTAAGAGTGGATCGATATTGGCATAGGCAGGCTTAACATGAGCCAGTACTAGCACTCGATCAGGACGCCCAATGACCGCATCGACATTGTCAGGATCAATAGAGAAAAACTGCGGGATTTCGCTATTTTCAATCACTTCTAGCGGCTCAGTGTCATCCCAAACGCGCTTCGCACTTGCCGGCTCTTTCATCTGCATCACCCACGAGCCATCCTGTTGACTGATTTTTATTTGGGCAGGCTCGTCATGACTAACCGTGTAACAACCTTCAAAAACCGATAAGTCTGTCGCCGCTTCGACCGATCCAGTATCAGCTTGAATGTTGCTATCGTTGCAAGCACTTAAAAATAGCGCGCTGCTCACCGCTATGCCGACTGGTAAGCACATCAGCCTTTTATAAAAAATGTTTGAGCGTAAGGACATAATAGGGTTATCCTGCATTCATGCATTAAACTTTTATGAAAAATTGTCTTTAAAAAAACTACCTTTAAACAGTGATGATGACAATCTTGATATTAACGTGATTTTCTAGGGCATGTTTTAATCAACTATTGGCACTGTCGAATGATTTGCGCTACTAATTGACGCCAGCAAACTGCTATTTTTTCTGCTGCGTAGTCAATACCGTTTGATACTGTGTGTCGCAACACAGCTCATTTTAACAGAAAATAGCAAGGTTACTATTATGATCTGTGCTTTTGGCGACTTTGTGCATTACGATTGCCCACATCAACGATAGATTTGTTATACTCATTCCCAAAATATAACGGAATCGCTGGTGTAAAAACAACGCGAGCAAAATCCCTCCAACCCTCCCTATCTTTATCAATTTCTAGGTCAATAATTTTTTATGTCAGACAATCGCACCTCAGCGCAGCCATTCAACACCAGTAACGCGATGAATCCGTTGGCCGCCAAATCAAACACCACCGTGGCCTATACGGATGGTGCCTGTAAAGGCAATCCAGGCGCTGGTGGCTGGGGCGCACACCTCATTTTTAGTGATGGACGTACACAAGATTTGTACGGCGGTGATAAAGAGACGACCAATAATCGCATGGAGTTGATGGGCGCGATACAAGCATTGACCCATAGCCCGCATGAGCACAACCTCGAGATTTGGACAGACTCAAGCTATGTCAAAAAAGGCATCACCGAATGGATAGAGGGTTGGAAAAAAAGAGGCTGGAAAACGGCAAGTAAAAAACCTGTCGCCAATCAAGACCTTTGGCAGCAATTAGATAAGCTATGCCAGCAGCGCGATGTTGACTGGCATTGGGTAAAAGGTCACGCAGGACATGCAGGCAATGAAAAAGCGGACGAGCTGGCAAACTTAGGCGTGACGTCCAGCAGTGAAGAATTATCGAGCATAGAGCCGCAAGCCACAGCTAAAAAAAAAGGGCAAATAATGCCTAATACAGCGCAAAATGCTGCTCACAATGACTGGCTAAGTTTCGATCCACTGGGTCTGGATATGGCAGATGATGAACTTGACGAAGATGTCATAGACACTGATAACGATACTAACCCTGCCGATGATATGATGAGTAAAGATGCTGTAATAGACACCGATCGCTATCAGCATAATGTTAGCAAACCAATGAGTAAAATAGAGATGCCGGAAACCCAAACATCTATGACTGATGCAACGATAAATGATCATGTGCCTGCTACCGTTACTGGCATAGAAGAAGCTAATACACCAAAATTTGACGGCGACACCAGCCGTGCCAATCCGTATTTCATACCGCTGCTACCCAAACCTATCCATCGTCATGAGTCTGATCGCCAGCTCATTATGGATACTGAAACCACAGGTCTTGATCCGTTAAAAGGCGACCGTATTATCGAAGTCGGTATCGTGGAGATGATCGGGCGTAAATTTACGGGTGAAAAGCTCCACGTTTATATCAATCCACAGCGCGGCATGGATGATGAAGTCATTCGTATCCATGGTATTTCTGAGGCATTTTTGACCGACAAGCCTACCTTTGATCAAGTTGCTCAGTCGCTCTATGATTTTATGGACGGCGCAGAAATCATCGCTCATAACGCCACCTTTGATATGAACTTCTTAAACATGGAGTTTGCCAAAGTCGGTATGAATGACTTTGCTGAGCGCGTACAAGTGACTGACTCGCTGGTCATGGCAAAGCAGCAATATCCTGGGCAAAAAAACACCCTAGATGCTTTAGTGCGTCGCCTAAATGTGGGAAAGCAAGATCGTACTTTTCACGGCGCCTTACTTGATTCAGAGATTTTAGCAGAAGTTTATCTGGCGATGACAGGTGGACAGGTTACACTCGCCATCGAAGAAGACACGCAAACAGATGGTGGGCAGACAGCACACGCCAGTTTTGCCAATTTAGCGTCTTTATTGCTAGAGTCATCTATGGATGAAAATACCAATCAAGAGTGGTATGCCGCGCTCGCAGAAGCGTATCCTGAGTTAAAAGCCAATATGTAGTCGCCGTATAAGCTGATGATATCAATCTTTGAGCAATATCATTTGTATAATATAGGCTTGATTATTGTTATATTAAGCGTTAAAAAGTTACCAGCAAGTGCTTTTTCGATCATCATTTAAACCATCGCCATTCTCATCAGTACATTATGGAAAAACACCTATGAACCAGTCTGCGCAAATGAAGTTAACGGCCCCAACGCTTAGTGTTACTGATTTCAATCTACCATCGCTACATTTGTTGCATGATGAGATCATCGTAACCTTAAAAGATACTGAGATTCATCTGAGTGAATTTAATGATGATAATAGTCAAGCCCCTTTATTATTAGATTCTATCACTGTGCTAAAGCAGTTGTCTTGCATCTTTGAGCTGATATCTTTGGTTGGTGCAGAGGCTTTGAATACCGCTATTGTCAATGGTTTACAGCGCCTCTATGATAATGGCGATAATAACGATACCAGCTTGATTATGGACTTATCAGAAGCCATTATGACACTGGATCGCTATATCGAGTTTGTGCTTTTGACAGAGTCGGTAGAGCCAACCTTGTTACTGCCTGTTATTAATAAACTCAATGCTCACGGGCAAGAAACCCCTATCTCAGCAGACTATTTTGCAGCTTTTGGTAGCAGTAGTGTCATCATTGCCAACCCTGAACAAAACTTCCAACCACTTGACGAGCTTAACCTAGACACTGAACTACTAACTTATGCTTATCGTAGTGGTCTTGGAGTCGCTCTGCTCAATCAAGATGGCAACGTTAGCCCAGACGATCAGCAAAAACTTGATGCCATGAGTGCAGCATGTGCTTTGATAGCATCAAACACCAGCAGTCTATTTTGGCAAGCGGCCACCGCAGCTGTCACGGACATTGCCACGATATTACCGCTAAATCTGAGTCAAAAACACACACTGATTTATTTAGAGCAGCAATTCCAAAGCTACTTGCCTGTGATGGACAAACGGTTTGCGGATTTGGTCAGTTTTGCTTGCCAGCGTGACAGTGATGCGGCGCAACGACTGCGTGAGCAATACGCCAGCAACCACTTGGAAAGCGCACAACTTGAGCAAATGAAACGTTTCTTATTCGGTCCTAATCGCGCCCTGACCGATACTCTGAACACCATCATTCAGACCCAAATTAATACCATCAAAGAAAATGTGGATAGCTACGCACGTGGTGATTCATTGAACCCTGTCGATATGCAAACCGCACAGATTATCGAAGAGCTAACAGAATTGAGCTCAGCGTTACGCTTGCTTGGTTTATCAAATGCAGCCAATAGTCTCAGCGTAGCAGCAGAAGCTGTTAGTCATTGGCAAACGCCCTCGCCTGACGATTTTGATCACTTGCTGTTGGCATTAATGCATGCGGAAAACGCCACCATTGCAATGGCAGAAATGCACACACCAGGGGCCATCTATTTGCCACTGAATAACCCGCATATCTCTTTACATCAGCTCAATACGGCTAATGATACTTTGATACAAGAAAGTCGTTCCGCTATTGCCAGTGCAGAACAAGCCATTAACGATTATTTGGCTGAGCCAGAGCGCGATATGCTCAATATTCAGAACATACCTGAGATGATGCGCCAAGTGGCAGGGGCTGTGCGCTTCTTACAGCTGCCAACACCTGCCAGCATGCTCAGTCAATTGGCCAATTATCTTCAGCAGCGTATCGAAGGTGGACAACGTATTGAAGACAGTACGCTTGCCTGTATCGCTGATGTCATTATGGCCGTCGATCATCATCTAGATGGTTTTGAACACAATCGTCCGGTCAGCAAACAAGCATTAGATGTGGGACAGCAGAGCTTGATTCATCTACTGGCAGCCTAATTTCTATCATGCTTAAGCACTAAAATGATATTTAAATGGCGGATTTTCTGCCATAGCCCTTCATTTATATATAATCGATCCCATATAATCTGGATACAAGCAAGATGCGCTTAGCACTACAAATAGTAGTGCTAAGCGAGCCTGACACCGTATCCGAATGATATAGGATTGACTTTAATTCAATTAAAAAAAGTCTGTATCAACACTGATGCGTACTGACCGTAACCGGTTTGGAATTTTACCTATGACCAGCGCTTTTGTATTTAGTGATGATACTGTTTTATGCCACCAGCGACCTAATGGATGGTGGCCGGTGCAGCTTGAATTACCCCCATCCGCTACACATTCAGACGAGGAGACCCAGCTTGCTTATCAAGTTGGTCATGTCACGCTACTCGAAAGCCTAGCACCGCGTCACTGGTCGCCTGATGTCAATCCTACTAGCGCGAGTGTAGATACTCTGAAGTATGCCGATATTCTAGAAAGTTCCGATATTCTAGAAAGTGCCGACAGTTCGATTAATACTCCCCACACCTTTACTGCGCAAGCGGCTAGCGCCATTACTTATGACTATGCAATTGCACATCATATTGCATTGCCTATCATCGCTGAGGGCAGTGGCAATGCGTTTGTTCCTTATCGCCAGCTGATTACTCAGTTGCCAGTGGCTTTGTCCGATCAGCTTAGCCAAGCAATACAGTTATTGCGCTGGCAAACAGATACACAGTTTTGTAGTCGCTGTGCTGCCCCAACCATTCATGCCAAGCGAGATGAGCGTGCGATGGTCTGTCCAGTGTGCCGATTGCGCCAATACCCACGTGTACAACCCTGTGTCATCACGGCTATTACTCGCCCGAATCCGCAAACTGGTGAAATGCAGATTTTGCTAGCCCATCATCATCGTTATGGACAGCAAAAAACAGCGCCTCATTTATTACAGTCGCCACCACCGTTACTATACGGTTTGATTGCAGGCTTTGTAGAAGTGGGTGAAAGCCTAGAACACGCGGTGGTGCGTGAAGTGGCAGAAGAGGTAAATATCAGCCTATCAGATATTCGTTACGTCAGCAGTCAGCCATGGCCATTTCCGTCTAATTTAATGCTAGGCTTTCGCGCTTCTTATGCAGCTGGCGAAATTGTTATCCAAGAAGATGAGCTGTCGCACGCCGATTTTTTTGATCTATCAAATTTGCCAAAAATACCCTCAAAAGGTAGCATTGCTTACGAGCTGATCGCACAAATTGCCAATGAGCAAGGTATTTTGCTTTAATCTATAATATCAATGCAGCATTTATCAATATCGTTATTATCCTATTATTCTAATGTCAGCGCTCAGAGCACGCTTAGCACTTAGCACTTAGCACTTAGCACTTAGCACTTAGCACTTAGCACTTAGCACTGATATTAAGGTTTTAAAGCATATGCAAAGCAGCACTAGTAAAAATAGCACCCACATCCGTCTCACCAATTTGCCAATCTTGTTCGACACTTTGGATATAGAGCGCTTACCTGCGGACATACAAGCGAAAATCTCATATATTGATGCTTGTCTACCGCAAACACAATGTGGACTTTGCGAGCACCCAGACGGCTGCTTGCCCTATGCCGCCGCTATCGTGCTTGACAATGAGCCATACAATAAATGTGTACCCGGTGGTCAACCCGTTACCAATGCTATCGCTCAAATCATTCATATAGACAGTCATGAAGCGATACTTAGCGCGGCGCCTTCTCAGTGGCCAATAGATGCGACCTCTGAACGTCCGACTGAGGTACGTGCGGTGATCCGTGAAGATGATTGTATCGGCTGCACCAAATGTATACCTGCCTGCCCAGTCGATGCTATTGTGGGTACTGGTAAGCACATGCATACTATCTTTACGGATTTATGCACGGGCTGCGAGCTTTGCATCGCTCCTTGTCCAGTCGACTGTATCGACTTGGTCACTGTTGAACGGGAGCTGTCTAGCTCTGAACGTACCACAGAGCAAGAAGATTTAAGACAGCGCTATCATACTCATTTAAGACGCGTCACCGAGCAGCTGGCTGATAGTAGCAATAGTAGACCTGTTGTCAGCATGGTTGAAGCAAAACTGAACAATGCCGCTAGTCAATCGTTGAATATCAGCGAAGCGCAGGCAAAAAACACCATTGCCGCAGCGAAGCTTCGTAGTAAAATTAAAAAGCTAGAAAAGCAGCTAAGTGTCCGTCCAAATGAGAGCAAACAAGTAGAGCTTGACGCATTGCAAGTGGAGTTAAGTCAGCTTTAACAGCGTAATTATCATTTGTTAGACAGTCTACCCAACATCGCTAAAATGAATTTATTCCGATATCTTGTATCAATTATTAACTATCAATAGCCAAAAAATAGTAAGAATACTATGAGTAAAACCGTCAAACATAAAACTGCCGATACCCCGCCATCGAGACGAATGCCCAATCGTGACGTGCGTCCATTTTTTGAAAAGCTGGCAGCAACGATTGATGAGCCGGTTACGGAATTGAATTATAAGAGTAATTTTGAGCTGCTGATCGCAGTCATCTTATCTGCGCAGGCGACGGATGTAAGCGTCAATATTGCTACCAAGCAATTATATCCCGTAGCAAATACACCTGAAGCAATCTTGGCATTGGGTGAAGACGGTCTAAAATCTTATATCAAAAATATTGGCTTATATAATGCCAAAGCCAAAAACGTCATCAAAACTTGCCATGATTTAATTGAGAAATTTAATAGCACCGTCCCTGATAATCGCAAAGACTTAGAGTCTCTCGCTGGCGTTGGTCGTAAAACTGCCAATGTGGTGTTAAATACTGCCTTTGGTCAGCCAACCATGGCGGTCGACACTCATATCTTTCGGGTAGGTAATCGTACGGGGCTAGCTACTGGCAAGAACGTCTTGATCGTTGAAAATAAGTTGGTCGAACGTATCCCAGATGGCTTCATCGTGGATGCGCATCATTATCTTATTTTGCACGGGCGCTATACCTGCCAAGCCCGTACACCCAAATGCGGGGCGTGTCCTGTTTATGACGAATGTATGTTTAAAGACAAAGCCAAGTTTTTGGAGCTATAATTTTTAGAACGATCGCTTTTAGAACGATAACTGCTCTAGGGCGTGTCCTCAATTCAATCGATTACTTTCTAAATGGGCTAAAAATAGCTAAATTTTGCCAAACATCGTCAAATAGCTTATTAATATCTCGATATTATTTGCGCTATTTTCCTTGTTTGACGGCAATTTATCTCATTTTTATCACCATTTTTAAAATGAGGACATGCCCTAGTTATAAAAGGTTTAATTGATCTACTTTATATGAATAAAACATGAATAGCGTGGTTCAAAAAGCAGCAGACACCCACTTACATTTGTAAACATTATTTAAAAATCAGGAAGCCAGATGCAGACACTGACCGCGCTATTATTCGATGATTTTGAGACTTTGGATCTATTTGGACCTATCGAGATGTTTGGCTGCTTACCTGAGCATTATCGTCTGCAATTTGCCTCCTTAAACGGTGGCATTATTCATAGTAAACATGGCGTTGCGATGCAGACAGTCGCTGTTAGCGAGTTAGCGCATCAGACTGATATCTTGTTGATGGTTGGCGGCATGGGTACTCGCCAGCAAATCAATCACCGACCATTTTTGCAGACGCTGACAACCTTGGTTGACCATGCTGATTGGGTACTTAGCGTTTGTACGGGTAGCGCATTGTTGGCTAAGGCTGGCGTCTTAGATGACAAGCGCGCAACGTCTAATAAACTGTCATGGCAATGGGTGATAGCGCAATCTGACAAAGTCCATTGGGCCGAGCAAGCACGCTGGGTTGTTGATGGCAAATTTTATACGTCCTCAGGTGTCAGTGCAGGTATGGACATGGCGCTTGGCTTTATCGCCGATAGACATGATATCGATACAGCGCGCCAGATCGCTCACTATACTGAATATCGCTGGCAAGAAAATAGCGAGATTGATGACTTTTACCATGGTTAATCCATGCCTAGTTACTTCTTAGTATTATCCATCGCTAGAGTTTTACCTCGATACACGGTAAAATGTGCTAATTTTTTTATTCGTTTTCGCCTTTTATTTTTATATACATTTAATAATGACTGAGTTCGTAGAATACAGTCCCTGCAATTAAGCGATCCCATTATGCGTGAATACAACTTATTTACCTCAGAATCTGTGAGCGAAGGTCATCCTGATAAAATGGCTGACCAAATATCAGATGCCATCCTTGACGCCATCTTACGTGAAGATTTGCATGCACGCGTGGCATGCGAAACCTTGGTTAAAACAGGTGCTGTGATACTAGCAGGTGAAGTCACCACGACGGCAAATATCGACGTTGAGCGTATCGTGCGTGATACTGTAAACGGTATTGGTTACCACCACTCAGACTTAGGCTTTGATGGCGAAACATGCGCGGTCATCAATATGCTCGGCAAACAATCTCCTGAAATCGCTCAAGGTGTCGATCGTAGCGACCCCGAAGAGCAAGGCGCAGGTGACCAAGGTCTTATGTTTGGCTATGCCAGCAATGAAACTGATGTGTTGATGCCAGCCCCTATCGAATTTGCTCATCGTTTGATGGAACGCCAATCTGAGCTGCGCCGCGCAGGCGAGTTGCCTTGGTTACGTCCAGATGCCAAGGCGCAAGTGACGTTAAGATATGATGGTAGCAAGCCTGTTGCCATTGATGCTGTGGTGCTATCAACACAACACGATCCAAGTATCTCGCAAAAAGATCTGCAAGAAGCAATAATGGAATCTATCATCAAACAAGTATTGCCTGCTGAATTATTGCATGCTGGCACGCGCTATCATATCAACCCAACGGGTAAGTTTGTGATTGGCGGGCCTGTAGGTGATGCTGGATTAACAGGTCGTAAAATTATTGTTGATACGTATGGCGGTATGGCGCGTCATGGCGGCGGTGCATTCAGTGGTAAAGATCCATCGAAAGTCGATCGTAGTGCTGCGTACGCCGTGCGTTATGTGGCTAAGAATATCGTTGCTGCAGGACTTGCTGAGCGCTGTGAAATACAGGTCAGCTATGCCATCGGTGTCGCTGAGCCAACCTCTATCTCTGTCAATACCTTTGGTACGAATAAAATCAGCAATGATGAAATCATCCGTCTGATTCGCACCCATTTTGACCTGCGCCCTTATGGCATTACCCGTATGCTAAACTTATTACAACCAATGTATCAGCAAACGGCGACTTTTGGTCATTTTGGTCGTCCTGGCTCTGAAACTGCTTTTACGTGGGAAAAAACAGACAAAGCTGAGATATTAAAAGCAGACGCTGGTTTGTAAAAATATCACGTTGCACCACCTACAAACCTTCTTTATAAATTTAAAATTACCGACACTTATTAGGAGTCGCTTATGTCTCAAGACAATATGCAAGACAGCAACATTCAAGACAGCAATGTTGACGCTAACATTGAGATTACCCCTGAAATGCAGGCATTTTACCAACGTGCTGATGCCATCATTGGTATCGCAAACAGTCAGTTGGGTTCTGAAGCGCATTCAGGACAAGTAGGCGCATCACTACTTTATGCAGCCGCACGTTATAGCGCATCTGTCGCTTCTATCGGCTTTGTCAAAGGCGATGACTTTGCCAAAGAAAAAGATGATATCGTTGAATTTTATGTCAAACAATATCGCCAAATGCTGAGTGACAACCTGACTGATTATGCGCAGAACTTTGATAAATATGTTCAGCTTAATCAAGATGACAAAGCAGCCAAATAGTTCTATCGCCTTTAGCTGGCATTTATAAAACGGCTGGTATAGTCGGTCCAATTTAAAAGTAGTACAAGGCAACCGAGTGTAGATGTATATCTAATACTTCAAGCGAGGTTAACGCAGTAATATTTTTATAGTGGAATGACTATAGTGGTGCTCAAACCCAAGCTTAATCATAGGCTTGGGTTTTTTATTAATCATGATTTGGTAGATGACTGCTGATAAATAGGCTACTATCAATTAAAACCACCTTGTTCATCACATGGTTGCAACCAGCTATCGATAACAGGGATTTACCGAACACTATTTATAAGGACATATGATTATGAACCACTTATTCAAATCATGGCGATCATGCCTGTCATTATTAGGGTTATCAGTCACTATTGCCTTAGCTGGCTGTAATAACATCCAAAGCATCGATACGCCTGATACCGCCCCTATTCATACCACTGGGCACAGCCAACAGAACAGCGACAACCCTTTTATCAAGTGCCCACCTTACAACCCTGAGCAAACGATGTGCACCGCGCAATACGATCCTGTGTGTGTCAAAGTAAAAACCAGCTCAGGATTTAGTTATCGCACTGCGGGCAACTCATGTTCGGCATGTGGCACAACGGCAGCAGTAGGTTATGTCAAAGGACAGTGCTCATAACCTTGCTTTATAACTTTGGCTTCATAACTTTGTGTAAATACTTTATATCAAACTAAAAAAGACAATTAAATCATACAAAAAAGCACCCGCTTAATCATAAGCGGGTGCTTTTTTATTATTTTTCAGATCAATAAAATTTAACCTTCAGGCTTTTCGATATCAGGTGGCCCTGTCAACAAATCTTCATCACGAAACTCATTGGCCGAATTATGCTCTGCTGACTCTTCGGTGACAAACCATTGCTGGTTGCGATACAGTATCAAACGATCTCGACTCAAGCCGCGTAATAAGGAGTACATCATAACGACTATCACAATCGCAAAAGGGAAACCTGACACAATTGAAGCCGCTTGTAGCGCACTCAAGCCACCTGCTGCTAATAGTACGGCAGCGATAACACCCTCTGTACCCGCCCAAAATAGGCGCTGAATTTTCGGTGGATTGGCATCGCCACCTGAGGTCAACATATCAATGACAAAACTGGCCGAATCCGATGACGTGACAAACCAAAGCACAATCATCACTACGATAAGCAAGTTCAAAGCTGACGTAAATGGATAAGATTCCATCAGCTTAAAGATGGCACTGCCAGTATCTGCTTGGACAGCCTCAATCAGGCCAGGACTAATGAGGTTGGGATCAGCGGCTGCCATTAATTCCATATTAACGGCTGAACCACCGAAAGCGGTGAACCATAAGAACAAGATGGTGATAGGAATTAATAACACCCCTAAGATAAACTCACGAATGGTTCGACCACGAGAGATACGAGCCACGAACACACCAACGAAAGGCGACCAGCTTATCCACCATGCCCAATAGAAAATCGTCCATGATGCCTGCCAGTTTTCTTGACCATCATACGATTCTGTCCAAAGACCTAATGGCACAATTTGATGTAAATAATTGCCAATATTTTCTACAAAGCTATTAAAGATAAACTGGGTCGGTCCTAAAATAATCACAAAGCTGAGCAATATCACAGTAAATAATATATTGGTATCACTTAAGCGCTTAATCCCTTTATCTAGCCCCATAAATAGAGACAGACCTGCCAACATAGTGATTAAGGCAATCAAAATAATTTGCACTGTAATATTATTGGGTATGCCAAATAAGGTCTCAAGACCTGAGTTAATTTGCAATACCCCAAGACCTAAAGTGGTCACTACTCCAAACATCGTACCAAATACCGCTAGTGTATCGACCGTATGACCCCAGCCACCATAAATCTTTTTGCCCAATATAGGATATAGTGTCGAACGGATGGCCAGCGGTAAGCCCACTCGGTAATGGAAATAAGCCAATGACAACGCGACCATGCCATAGAGCGCCCACACATGTAAACCATAATGCAAGAACGAGATATTCATCGCTTGCTTGGCGGCAGCCACTGTTTCAGCTTCTCCTAGCGGCGGCGCCATAAAATGATACAAGGGTTCAGCCGTACCCCAGTAAAGCAGGCCAATACCGATACCCGCGGAAAATAGCATGCCGATCCAAGAGACTAGATTGTATTCTGGTTTTTCATTTTGATGACCAAGCCTGATATCGCCATAACGACTAAATATCATGTAAATACTCATCACCAACGTTAAGTTGACCACCACAATAAAGAACCAGCCAAAACGCAAAGACACGAATGCTTTTGCATGACCAAACAACAATTCTGCTTGCTCATTAAAAAGAGCACCAAAAATAATGAACACAAGAATTAATAATGCTGAAGTTAAAAACACAGGTTTACTTACCCGTGGAAAAGGGCCTAAGCGGCCAACTTTTACATGATCCATTTAGTCATCTCAATTTTTGAAGGGGCTCACCTTAACAAGATATAGTCAAGGAATTTTAGAATCGCTACAAGGCTATCGACCGAAGATAGCACACTGAGTACATCTAGGGCGGGTAACACCGTAGCGGTTTAAAAGTGCTCTGACTATACTGCACAACTATCAAATCGAATCAGACACTTTATAACCTTGCTATTGGTCAACAAATAAAAAAATCCTAAGATAACGATGCATCTTAGGATTTCAAATCACAATTGCTATATTGTGTTTTTACGTAAAAAAAGAAGAAGCTAACTGCCTGAGTCATTTCATAAAAACAGTATTAAAGCTGATATATATAATCTGCTAATCACCTTTCACGATTTTAGGTGGTCCTTTTAATAAGTGCTCATCAGCAAACTCATTGGCTGAATTATGATCTGCGGATTCTTCGGTGATAAAGTGCTGCTGAGCGCGATACAGTATCAAACGATCTCGGCTCAAACCACGAAGTAACGCATACATCATCGCAAATACTACTAAAACAAAGGGTAATCCTGCAACGATAGCCGCTGCTTGTAACGCACTTAGTCCACCAGCAGCAAGCAAAACAGCAGCAATGATACCTTCCGTACTTGCCCAGAATAAACGCTGGATTTTTGGTGGATTGGTATCACCACCTGCGGTCAACATATCAATCACAAAGCTTGCTGAATCGGATGAAGTCACAAACCAAAGGACAATCATAACGACAATCATTAAGGTGACTGGTTGTGCCAATGGATAAAATTCAACCAATTTAAAAATTGCACTACCAAAATCCGTTTGCACGGCTTCTACCAATCCTGGGCTGGCCATAGCGGGATCAATAGCAGCTAAGAGCTCCATATGGATAGCAACGCCACCGAAAGTGGTGAACCAAAAAAACAGAATCAGCATGGGAATCAATAAGACACCCAATATAAACTCACGAATAGTACGACCACGACTGATACGCGCGATAAATACGCCAACAAACGGCGCCCAACTTACCCACCATGCCCAATAAAATATCGTCCATGATGACTGCCAATTTTCTTGACCTTCATACGATTCACCCCACAGACCTAGCGGTACAACTACCGAAAGATAATTGCCAACATTTTCAAGATAGCTATCAAAGATAAAAAGCGTCGGCCCTAAGATGACCATAAACCCGAGTAGGATTGCCGTCAGTCCGATATTAATATCGCTCAAGCGCTTAATACCTTTGTCTAGGCCCATCATGACGGAAAAAGCAGCTAAAATAGTAACGAAAACAATCAGACCGATCTGTATCGTTAGGTTATTAGGAACACCAAATAGTCGCTCAAGTCCTGAATTAATCTGCATAACGCCAAGACCAAGCGACGTTACCACACCAAACATCGTACCAAATACCGCTAAGATATCAACGGCATGTCCCCACGAGCCATAGATTTTTTTGCCCAATAGAGGATAAAGCGTTGAACGAATCGATAACGGCAAGCCACGGCGAAAATGAAAATAAGCCAAAGACAATGCAACAATCGCGTATAGCGCCCATGCATGTAAGCCCCAATGCAAGAATGTAAAATTTATGGCTTGCTTAGCGGCTTCTATCGTTTCCGCTTCTCCGAGTGGTGGTGCCATAAAGTGATACAAGGGCTCAGCCGTTCCCCAATATACCAGTCCAATACCAATACCAGCAGAGAACAACATCCCTATCCATGAGAACAAACTGTACTGTGGCGTCTCAGTTTGTGCACCTAGACGAATATCGCCATAACGGCTCATCGCGAGATAAATACAAAGCAACAATGCTAAATTTACTAAAATAATAAATAACCAGCCGAACTTATCCGTAATAAAGTTCTGCAAAAAGCTAAATAACACACCAGCGGTTTCAGTAAAGAAAGCACCAAAGATAATAAATCCAATAATAAGTAGCGCTGAAGTAATAAACACAGGTTTACTTACCCGTGGAAAAGGGCCTAACCTGCCAACTTTTACATGATCCATTTGTTTGTTAGCCTTAGTTTTTTAGGAAGAATACCTTAACAAGATACCTCTCAACTATCAAATCTAATTAGCTATTTACGTTTTTCTTATTGACAGAAATAGACCAAAACCATTTGGTAGCCCAGTCTACAATAACCAAAATCTTAGAAAGTTGAAGAGCAAGGGCTACTGATGGCTACTGCAGTATTAATTGTAATAAGCCACTATTATCGCCATCTTCTAATACCCAAACTTGTCCATCTACATTTAACACACTACGAATACGCTCGCCCATATCATAGCGATAGCGCTCAGTCGCGTGACTATTTTCATCAAAATCGACGACTATCAGCGCTTTAGATGATAAGCCACTAATGAGCGCATTACCTTGCCACGCTGGGAAATCATTATATTTTCCAGCGTTATAAATACTCATCGAGGACGGCGATATCACTGGCGTCCAACTAATTTTGGGCGACGTAAACTCAGGACGCGTCTCATGGTCAGGAATATCAGTGCCTGTATAGTTACGCCCATTTGAGACGATTGGCCAGCCGTAGTTATGACCTTTTTCAATCAGATTAAATTCATCACCGCCCCGTGGTCCCATCTCATGCGCCCAAAGCCTACCTTTTTCATCGAACGCCATACCCAATACATTACGATGTCCTATACTCCAAAACTGCGCGGCAATGTCATTGCTATTATCTACAAAAGGGTTATCTGCTGGCACTGAGCCATCAAGATTTAACCTAATAATTTTGCCCAAATTGACGCTCATATCCTGTGCTGGTGTTTTTTCTTGGCGCTCGCCTGAACTGATATATAAATATTTTCTGTCAGGCGAGAAAAGCAAGCGATGACTATAATGCCCCTGCCCTTTTACTTTCGGTATTTGCTCCCAAATGGGCGTAAGATCCTGCAAATGTGGCGTGGCCGTATCCAATCCTATCAATGTCGCTTTGATGACTTTAGCGCCAAATTTATTATTATCAGTGCCTTTGCCTTCTTCAACGTAGCTCATATAGACATGATTAGAAGTAGCAAAATCTGGTGCAAAAACGATATCGCCAAGACCACCTTGCCCACCATAAGCCACTTTCGGTATACCACTGATGGCTGTCTTGGCACCTGTTGCCGTATCAACAATGAATAACTCGCCTGTCTTTTGGGTGACAAGTAATTTAGGGGGCTCATTATTAACGGTAGGTAATGCTGTCATTGCCCAAGGTTCATCAAACGTGGCAATTTTCTTGGTGATAAAGGTGGGTTTTTCGGTACTTGCTAGCGATTCACTAGCAGAGGCTTGCCCTTCTTTATAGTCTGTCAGGTCTTCATGGGTATTGACGGCAGTTTGATTGGAGCAAGCAGGAGCACTAAACAGCAGTGCGCTGATCATTATCGGTAACATTAATGGCGTGCTTAGGTGCTGCATACTGATGATCGTCATTTTGTCGTCTCCGTAACTGTTGATGTCTTATTCCTAGTGCTTAATTTTTAGTGCTTAGTTTATTTATAACATAGTCAAAGCACTCAAACCGTAAATAATAATGGCGCACAAAAAAACCCCTTACCTGCCTGTAGAAAAAATAGGCAAGTAAGAGGTTGGTTTTAAACCACGGTCAGTTAGGGTTAGATATTAATTCATGCTACGTTTCTCAAACACCAACTTATCATCTGCGCCGACATCGACTTTGATGATATCTCCTGCGCCAAAATCACCAGCCAATAGCTTCAATGACAATGGGTTTTCAATTTCCTGTTGGATCGCACGTTTTAGTGGACGTGCGCCATAGACAGGATCATAACCAATCGCAACCAGTTTGTTCATCGCATCAGCTGATAACTCAATATCCATCTCACGCTCATGCAAGCGCTGGCGCAAGCGATCCAACTGAATCGCAGCAATACCTGACATCTGCGACATACCGAGCGGATGGAATACCACAATCTCGTCGATACGGTTGACAAACTCTGGGCGGAAATGCTGCCCAACTGATTCCATCACCTCAGCTTTGATGTCTTCGTAACTTTCACCGACCATCTCTTGGATTTTGTGCGAACCCAAGTTACTGGTCATAATGATGACCGTGTTTTTGAAGTCTACCACGCGACCCTGTGAGTCCGTTAAGCGACCATCGTCCAATACTTGTAGCAAGATGTTGAACACATCAGGGTGCGCTTTTTCAACTTCATCAAACAAAATCACACTATAAGGCTTACGGCGTACCGCTTCCGTTAGTGCCCCACCTTCTTCGTAGCCCACATAACCTGGAGGCGCACCCACCAAACGACTGACACTGTGCTTCTCCATATACTCACTCATGTCGATACGAACAATCGCATCTTCAGAGTCGAATAAGAAGTTCGCCAGTGACTTGGTCAATTCAGTCTTACCGACACCCGTTGGTCCTAAGAATAAGAACGAACCTGAAGGGCGATTCGGATCAGACAGACCAGCACGGCTACGGCGTACCGCATTGGCTACCGCTTCGACTGCTTCATCTTGACCGATGACGCGTTCATGGAGCTTTTCTTCCATCGCTATCATCTTGTCACGCTCGCCTTGCATCATTTTACTCACAGGAATACCTGTCGCTGCCGCTACGACTTCGGCAATTTCATTATCCGTGACTTTGTTACGTAGTAGTTTTACACCACTACCTTCGCCTGTCTGCTCTTTTTGTTCTGCCAAGTCAGACTCAGTAATGCGGCGCTCAAGCTGCGGAATCGTTTCATACTGCAGCTTACTCATGGTCTCGTAATCCCCTTCACGACTGGCTTTGTCATAGGCGATTCGTGCTTTATCCAGCTCATCTTTTAGCTGCTGACTGCCTTTGACCAAGGCTTTTTCTGCTTGCCAAATCTCATTAAGGTCAGCGTACTCTTTTTCTAGCTCTTCAATTTGTGCATCAAGCACTTTACGCTCGGCTTGCGCACCAGCGTCTTCTTCATTTTTGAGCACTTCACGCTGCATTTTCAACTGAATCAAGCGACTATCAAGCTTACCTAAGGCTTCAGGCTTGCTGTCCATCTCCATACGTAAACGACTTGCCGCCTCATCAATTAAATCAATCGCTTTATCTGGCAGCTTGCGATCGGTAATATAACGATGGCTCATCCGGGCAGCAGCAATAATCGCGCTGTCTTGGATATCAACACCGTGATGCAGCTCATAACGCTCTTTTAGACCACGCAAAATCGCAATGGTGTCTTCGACCGTTGGCTCATCGACCAGTACCTTTTGAAAACGACGCTCAAGCGCCGCATCTTTTTCGATATATTGGCGATATTCATCGAGAGTTGTCGCACCGACACAGTGTAGCTCACCACGCGCAAGCGCAGGTTTTAGCATATTACCAGCATCCATCGCGCCATCGGCTTTACCAGCACCTACTAAAGTATGCAATTCATCGATAAATAAGATGACATTGCCTTCTTGCTTTGATAAATCGCTGAGTACCGCTTTGAGTCGCTCTTCAAACTCACCACGGAATTTTGCACCCGCAATCAATGAGCCCAAATCTAACGACAACACTTCTTTGCGGCGTAGTCCTTCTGGCACGTCACCATTGATGATTTTTTGTGCCAAACCTTCAATGATAGCCGTTTTACCAACACCTGGTTCACCAATCAATACTGGGTTATTTTTGGTACGACGCGACAGTACTTGAATGGTACGACGAATCTCTTCATCGCGACCAATCACAGGGTCAAGCTTACCAAGTTCCGCCTGCTCAGTTAAGTTAATGGTATATTTATTCAGCGCATCACGCTGATCTTCAGCATTTTGATTATTCACGGTATCATCACCTCGCAATTGCTCAATGACAGTTTTTAATTTACTCGCTGTTACGCCCGCACTCTCAAATATCTTTTTGGTTTCGCCTTGCTCAGCGAGCGCCAACATCACCCATTCAGTGGCGATAAAATCATCGCCTTCTTTTTGTGCTTGGCGGTCTGCCAAGTTCAAAATTTTAACCGAATTTGGGTTTAAATTTACATCACCGGTTGGCTCACTAATCGTTGCTTGATTGTCGAGCGCTTTTGCCACACCATTCTTTAGCGCAGGGATAGACGCGCCTGCTTGTTGGCAGATAGATAAATTAGACTCATCCTGTAGCAATACTGCAAGCAGATGCACAGGATCAATACCTGTATGGTCACGTCCCAATGCTAGGCTCTGTGCTTCTTGAATGGCTGATTGTAGTTTCTGGGTAAATTTTTCGAACCTCATAATTGTATCCTTTTATAATTAGTATTATCAGTCAGTGGATGCAACATAAAATACCGAACGCGCAGCATTTAAACATAGCGCTTATCGTCAATTTTATCGTGCTTCAATCACCGTTAGTTGTTATATATATAGGGTATAACATACAAGATTTCAACCTACTTGTGCAAGTTGTCAATAAATATCTATGACTTATTAGTAAATACTGAAAAATAGTAAGATTTTATATAGGTAAAAACCTTACCCATAGCAATGATATTATCACAAACTATCAATAGGCACACTAAGAGAGTATTTCAAGAGGATAAATAAAAAAAAACTAAAAGAGAGGCTTGCTCAACAATGAAAGGCAAGCAAGAGACAACTATAGCAAAGATTTTAATGCGCTGTAACTGCTAGAAATTTACTACACGATAGTCAGCATTAACATAACGCTCACTCTACAATTTCTATCGCTGTACCAACCTTAACTGCCGCCATAATCTCATCCATCTCATTATCAGTGACCGCAATGCAACCATCGGTCCAATCACGTTGTTGGTTAATCCACGCTAGATGACCGAAGCCGTTCATCTGCCCATGAATCATAATATCGCCACCAGGATGGACGCCGCGTGATCGTGCCCGAGCTTTGTCCGCAGCATTGGGGTAGCTTATATGGATGGAGCGATGGGCAATAGAGTTCTCATTCTTATAATCTAAGATGTACGCCCCCACGGGTGTGCGCTCATCGCCTTGCTGCTGTTTATGACCAACTGGACTATCCCCTAGCGCAATACGATAAGACTTAATGACTTTATCACCACTCAATAGCTGCAAAATACGATCGGATTTATCGACAAAAACTTTATCGATAACCACCGTACTAGAAATAGGCTGACCATTATTGCCTGTAATTTTTGCATCCGAGGAGGTTGTTTTGACATACCCTATCGCACTGGTGCTCATAATGGTGGTCAGTCCCAGTCCTATCACAACGAACAATCGACGCGGCTTTTTACTAAAATGTAGAGAAAGAAATGACATAGGCTTTAATAACTCCGTTTAGCGTTAGAAAGTGAAATGGCAACATACCACGCTATTAACTTACCAAAGCACTATGCCAGTTTTTGTGAAAATTTCATGGATAACATTAGGGCGTGTCCTCAATTCAATCGTTTACTTTCTAAATGGCCTAAAAATAGCTAAATTTTGCCAAACATCGTCAAATAGCTTATTAATATCTCGATATTATTTGCGCTACTTTCCTTGTTTGACAGCAATTTATCTCATTTTTATCACCATTTTTAAAATGAGGACACGCCCTAGGATCTTTTGAACATAAAAACTTCGTTAATGCCATTACACCATACGAATTGCGCCATCTAAGCGAATGACTTCTCCATTGAGATAGGCATTATCAATGATATGCATGACCAACTTGGCAAACTCATTGGGATTGCCCAGACGCTTAGGATAAGGTACGCCCGCCTCTAGTTGTTCGCGCGCTTTTTCAGGAATGGTCTCCATCATCGGAGTGGCAAAGACGCCAGGTGCGATGGTCATGACGCGAATACCATGACGTGTCAGCTCACGTGCTAGCGGTAAAGTCAGACCAACGACCCCTGCTTTTGACGATGAATAGCTTGCTTGCCCGACTTGCCCATCGAAAGCTGCGATAGAAGCCGTATTAATAATGACGCCATTATCAGCGTTCTTCTCTATGGAGCTGTCTGCGTTATTGGCATTTGCTAAACGCTTTGCAATACTGGCTGCGACCAGACGCGCGACATTAAAAGAACCAACAAGATTGATATTGACGCCGCGACTAAAAGCATCAAGATCTGCTGGGTTATTATCACGGTCCAGCAGCTTTTGTACCACAGCGATGCCCGCACAGTTGATAGACCCTTGCAAACCGCCAAATTCTTTTTCAGCCTTATCTACAGCCGCTTGCACCTCATCACTACTGGTCACATCACAACGTGTAAAACGCGCATTGTCACCTAGCTCGTCTACCAGTGCTTGCCCTGCTGATTCATTCAGATCTGCGATGACGACGTTACCGCCTTGCTTGACAATAGCGCGAACCACTGCCTCTCCCAAACCTGATGCACCGCCTGTGACCAAAAAGCTCTGTTGTTCAATGTGCATAATTATTCCTTTTATTAATATTTTTACTGTTATTTTTATCAGTCATCGATTTTTATCTTAACCTGACGATATGAGTGCATTGCTTCATTAAGCCGCAGATAAACTGCGCAGCAAAAAGCGCTGAATTTTACCACTTGGGGTTTTTGGCAACTCTTTCACAAACTCAACTTCGCGCGGATAAGCGTGAGTTGATAGACGTCTGCGGACTAATTCTTGAATTTCTTTGGCAATCTCGTCCGTACCTTCGATACCGTCTTTTAGCACCACATACGACTTAATGGTATGACCACGCACTTCGTCTTGCACTCCAACTGCCGCTGACTCTGCAACTGCCTCATGCTCCAGCACGGTGTTTTCGACATCGGTTGGTCCAACGCGGTAACCTGCGGTGATAATAATGTCATCATCACGCCCTGAAAACCAATAGCTGCCATCACTGTGACGCTCGACCACATCACCTGTTAAATAGTAATCATCAGCGAAGGCGTCTTTTTCGTTCCAGCTATAACCACGGAAATAAAACGCGGGCGATTGACTGACCACTACGGCAAGCTGTCCTTGTTCGCCATCAGCTAATATATTCATATCATCATCTAACACTACCAATGTGTGCCCCGGTAGCGCCATGCCCATCGAGCCAACCGGACATTCATGTGCTAATGCATGGTGCTCACAGCAAGTCATTCCCGTCTCGGTCTGCCCGTACTGATCGCAGACCTTACAGTTTAAATAGGTTTCAACCCAGTTGACCACTTCGGTATTTAAGGTCTCGCCTGCTGAATTGGCACAGCGCAGTGATAGTTTAGCCTCATTGTCATTACTATTGTCATTGTGAGCAGCTTCAAAGACGCCACTCGATTTCATCATCCGAAACGCTGTCGGTGAGGACGCCAAATTACTAATCTTATGACGGACCATAAAATCACGAGTATTTTGTGCATCAAAGCCAGCTTCATTAAAATACGTTGTTACCCCTAATAACAAAGGTCCTGTAATCGCATAATAAAGACCGTATGCCCAGCCTGGATCAGCCATGTTCCAGTAATTATCATCCGCTCGCAAGTCAATCGCATAGCGCATGTAGAGATAAAACGCTGAGAGCGCACTTAGCGGCACACTAACGCCTTTTGATTTACCTACTGTACCTGAGGTAAACATTTGCAGAAAGGGTGCATCTGTATCTAATGAAACCGCGTCTACCGTTTGCGACTGCATTGCGACCTTTTCAGCGTAGCTATCATCACCCCAACTTTGCGCATCTACTTTGCTGCCAACCAGCACCATTTTGGTTTGCTTCGCTAAGTCGTCAAACTTGCCACGATTTTCTTGATTGGTAAAAACCACTTTGGTATTGGCTTTGTCCATCCGATACTTAATCGAATCATAGCCAAAGGCGGTAAATAACGGCTGATAAACTGCACCGATCCGCCAAGTCGCGAGTACAATGGTGAGCAGCTCAGGGGTGCGAGGTAGCATGGTTGCCACTTGGTCACCAATTTGTACACCATAAGACAACAATAAATTGGCGACTTGTGCGCTTGCCTTATCAAGCTCAGCAAAGCTCATGCGCGTTACATTGCCCGACGTATCTTCGTGCACCAGTGCAATATTATCACCGCGACCATCACGCACATGACGACCACAGCATGCCATATAAGCATTCAAGCGATCTTCTAAATGCTCGCCAAATATCTCTGTCAATAGCGCGTTCATATCAAAGTTATGATAGTAATCGCTGTAGCTCATTGGCGGGTGTGCAGTATGATTTGAAGCGGTATTTACGAATGATGGGTCTGTAGAAGAGGTGTTCATAAGCTAATCCTTTAGCAATAGCAGGTAACGGGCGAAATAAGAGAATTGTCAGCAGAAAAAAGGCATATCCTAGCAACTGTTTTTTCTGCTTGTTCGCACATATCAATGTGCATAGACTCTATTAGTAACGCATTTTAATATTTATTTCAATACATAACGTATCATTTTTATAATTCAATCACAAACTCTTGATGGAACTTTATTTCAAAGCACTCAGCAGCCACTTAAAAATAACAGCAGCGCCTTTTCTTCATAACTTTGATGCTGTTTAGTACGTCCACGGCGCGCTTGTTTATAAGGTTCAAAGAACTGCCCCGCCAAAAAGCGCTCTATAATAATGGGATTAATATAAGAAGATCGGCAGACAGCAGGGGTATTGCCCAGCTCATCAGCGACACTTTTTACCATATCAGTCACCAGTTGCTGACGCTCTTTACTATCAGGTTCACTGGCTAATATTGCTTTGCCCTGAGCGCTCTGTAGCTCATCATGCAGGTAACTGGCAGCAAGGACACTGGCCATCCAAGTACGAAAGTCCTTTGCGCTATATAAATTACCGCTATGCATCTCACTGTCACGACCATGACCGCTAGTATGCGTGCGTAGATAGTCGTTGATATCGCGACTGTCGACGACTTGTTTATGACCCTTGTCATCCAAATATTTAAAAATCTGATAACCAGGTAACTCAGAACATGCCTGTACAATCTCAATCAAACGCTCGTCTTGCAGCTCTATATGATGCTCTTTGGCACTTTTACCGACAAAATCAAACGCCAGTCCGTTATCAGTTTCGCTCACGTGCTTACTGCGTAGAGTACTCAAACCATAGCTCTTATTGAGCTTGGCATAGCGGCTGTTGCCGATACGAATCAAGGTCGTTTCTAATAGTTTGACCACTGCTGATAAGACATTTTCACGGGATAACGATTTGGCTTTCAAGTCTTTTTCAACTTGCGCACGCAGGTTTGGCAACGCCTCAGCAAAGCCTATCATGGCATCGAACTTGGCTTGATCACGTACGCGATCCCACTCAGGGTGATACAGATACTGTTTTCGTGCTTTGTCATCGCGCCCCGTCGATTGCAAGTGCCCTTTATCGTCTTGGCATATCCAAACCTCTGACCACATCGGTGGTATCACTAGCGCATTAAAACGCTGTCGCAAGGCTTTGTCTTTGACCGTTTTGCCTGTGGCATCTTTATAAGTAAACCCGCGCCCCCAACGCCTACGCGTAAACCCAAGCTCATCATCACTGACATAGCGCAGATTAGCAAGGCGAGCGAGTTTTTCATAATCATGGCGTATGTCTTGCGTGGTTGTTTGGTCATTTAGCGTCGCCATAATACATACTCGATTGATAAAATAGTCGTTTTAGCATAATGAATTGCGATGGTTTTTGCTGTTTATTTGCCACGAGCAAAGTGTAATCGATGTGTAAAAAAACACGCTTAAAAGGGTTCTAAATAATGAGCTTTTGAGCCATAATTTGACAACAATCACAATTTAATTTGAATAAAACACAATGAAAAATACTTCTATAAAGATAGCAGCATTATCTAAAGACGATTACGAATTTTGGTTACCTTTGTGGCAAAACTATCTAAAATTTTATGAGACCAGTTTGCCATCAAGTACCATCCAAAACACGTGGCACAGTTTGCTCGATAGTAACGTGCCGATTTATGGTTTTGGTGCTTGGCAGGACGACAAGTTAGTAGGTATTACCCATGTGGTGCTACATCCAACGACATGGAGCAGCATGGCATGTTGTTATTTACAAGATCTTTATGTCGATGAGTCTGTACGTGGACAAAGTATTGGACGAATTTTAATTGAAGGCGTATATAATTTTGCCGATGAGAAAGGCTGTAATCACGTTTATTGGAAAACTCAAGAAAGTAATACCGACGCACGCCGATTGTATGACAATGTCGCAAGCTTAACAGATATGGTGCAGTATCGTAAAAACCTATAATGGTTGTTCAATGCTTTATGACTCAAATTTATCTCAAAATGCAACCATAAAAAAACGCCAAGCGTTAAACACTTGGCGTTAATCTGTTAACTACTACTCTAAAAATGCTTATTTACCATAAACACATAAATAAGCCGTTTCTACTGCTACTTTTACTTGAAACTTCTGATTGGCTTCAACGGTAAATTGCTCACCTGCATTAAAGGTTTGCCACTCATCACTCTCTGGTAGCTTGACCGTCAATGCACCACTGACCACGCTCATGGTTTCAAATTCGCTGGTGCCAAACTCGTATTCACCAATCTCCATCACCCCAACTGTTGCAGGCTTAGTTGCCGTTTGAAAGGCAATAGAAGTGACTTTATTATCAAAATAACTGTTAACGCTTGGCATAATTTTCCTTAATTAAATATTAGTTACTATTTTATTTTATAATCCTGCTTTTAGGCTCGCTTCGATAAATTGATCGAGGTCGCCATCGAGTACCGCACCAGTATTAAAGGTTTCAACGCCAGTACGCAAGTCTTTGATACGTGAATCATCGAGCACATAAGAGCGAATTTGACTGCCCCAACCGACGTCTGACTTGCCATCCTCGACCGCTTGCTGAGATTCCATCCGTTTTTGCATTTCAAGCTCATAAAGCTTAGCACGCAGCAACTTCATCGCCGTCGCTTTGTTCCCATGCTGGCTACGCTCGTTCTGACAAGTGACCACCACGCCACTTGGCTCGTGGGTGATACGTACCGCAGAATCGGTCGTGTTCACATGCTGACCACCTGCGCCAGATGAACGATAAGTATCAATACGCAAATCGGCTGGATTGATATCAATCTCGATATTATCATCAATTTCAGGCGACACAAAAACGGCAGCAAACGAGGTATGACGACCGTTATTGCTATCAAATGGCGATTTACGGACTAAGCGATGCACGCCGATTTCGGTACGTAACCAACCAAAAGCGTAATCCCCTTTAATCTCAATCGTTGCTGATTTAATACCAGCCACGCTACCAGAAGATACCTCAATGACCTCAACTTTAAAGCCATGCGATTCCGCCCAGCGTGTATACATACGCAACAGCATCTCCGCCCAATCTTGCGCCTCGGTGCCGCCACTACCCGACTGGATATCTAAGTAGCAGTTATTAGGATCCATCTCACCGCTAAACATGCGACGGAACTCTAAATCCGCAACGCGTTTCTCCGCATTGTCGAGCTCTGCTTGCACATCCGCTAGCAAGGATTCATCCTCTGCTTCTACCGCCAGCTCCAGCATGGCAGACGCATCTTCTAATGTGCTCTCAAGCGACACCACAACATCGATGACGCCATCAAGCTGGCTTTTTTCTTTATTAATCTTAGTCGCACGCTCTGGATCATTCCATAGCTCAGGGTTTTCTAACTCTAAATTAACTTCTTCTAAGCGTTCTTGCTTACCATCGAAGTCAAAGATACCTCCGCAAGTCCTGCCCACGCTCTGATAAATCTTTGATTCGTTCTTGATACGGATTGATTTCCATAAAGTTTCCTGTCTTTTTAAATAAATATCTCACTGATATGGCGCTATTTTAAATGAGATTGACGATAAATAGTTGGCTAATTATGACTGGCTTTATATTAAATAACGTTAAATAGCCTAAATCGACCAATCCTCAACCGCCCAGCGATGGGCTAACGCATGCGCATGCAGCGCGTCATCAGGTGACACACAAATAGCCACATCCGCCCACTCAAGCAGCGGAATGTCATTTTTGGAATCTGAATAAGCATAAGTTTTATCAAACTTAACACCCGCTGATTTTTGCTTATCTATCCATTTATTCAGATGATAAATCTTACCTTCTTTAAAATTAGGCTTGTCTGTCAATTTACCCGTATAGCGCTCATTTTTTATCTCAAGCGGCGTTGATAGCACATTGGCACCTTCGATACCAAAACGCTTGGCGATAGCCGAAACCACAAAATCATTGGTCGCAGAAATAATCACCACCTCATGACCTTTTTCAACATGCTGACAAAGCACTTCCATCGCTTTTGGGCGTATGTGTGGCTCAATTTCACTTTTAATATAGTCTTCTCGTAGCTCATGCAATCTATCCATTGGCAAGCTACTCAAAAAATGCGCCACAAATTCATTATATTCCGTCGCATCAAGCGTACCTTCGATATAGTCTTGGTAAAACTTTTGATTGGCCGTGCGATATTGCGCTTCATCGACGAGGTCGTGTTTGACGATATACTCGCCCCATAAATAGTCGCTATCGACGTCGAGCAAAGTATGATCTAAATCAAAAAGTGCCAGCTCTTTTGGAAAAGATTGTGCTTGTGTTTCCTGCATAATGAGACCTTATTATTGTTTGTTAAAGGACAGAAATACAACTGGTTTTTAATAACTTCCGCTTTGGAGATAGATAATGATATGAAAAAATTTCTCAATAATTTTTCTTGAATACTACTGTTTACCAAACAAAATTATGGTAACTTTATTTATATAACTTGTGGTTAGGGCGTATCCTCACTCTGCACGAAAGCACCTAAATGGCGCTAAAAATGGTGATACGCCCTAGTATCTGTTTTGCTTACTTCATCATAAAAATAGAGAATCGCATGGAAGCGCCTGATGTCAAAACTGTCTTGCCAAGTAAAACGCGTCGCCCTGCCCGTTCGATCAGAGAAATCAGACAACGTCAGCTGGGTAAAAGCTATCAATCACTTTTCGACCGTATACTGTATGCGCTCTTAAATGGTGTCATGTACGGAGTTGGTGGTTTACTGATCGATCTTGCTATCGTGGTTATTCGCTCAATAGCTGGTATAGGTAATGGCGACGTTTTTTGGTTATTCACCCCATTTATGTTGGTCGTAGGCGCAATCATGGGTTTTATCGTTGGTAAAAATGCTGGCGCTGAAAGCGTCAATGCGCTCAATATCAACGAAACAGCCAATCATAACGCTTACCTTAATGACTACTCTATACGCCACGATATTTTTCGCGGACTAATTATTGGTATTATCATTTTTGCCATCATTTGGCTGGTCATGATGCTGATGACATAAACAACCTCTATGTAAGGAAGGTTTGCCTGATTCATATAAAAACAACAGATCAATATCAGACAATTCAAGGATTCTTTATAAATTTCTGCTTAATCAGGCATAGCTACTTCTGTTAAGCCCGTTTTAAATTTTTGACAACGCTCCGCATAATGCATTGCTGATAATTTCAACATCGCTGCTTGCTCGTCCGTTAAGGTTTTGACCACTTTTGCAGGGGCACCCATGACGAGTGAATTTTCTGGAATCTCTTTGCCTTCAGTGACCAAAGCTTTGGCACCAATAATGCAATTTTTACCAATCTTGGCATTATTCAATACCACTGCCCCAATCCCAATTAAGCTATTGTCACCGACTTCGCAGCCGTGCAGCATCGCTAAATGACCAATGGTGACATAGTTGCCGATTTTGACCTCAATGCCTGCATCAGTATGAATGACACTGTTTTCTTGCACATTACTATAATCACCGATATGAATGCGTTCATTGTCACCGCGAATCACTGCCCCAAACCACACGTTAGCTTGATGACCCAAATAGACATCGCCTATCACTCGTGCTGAGTCTGCGACCCAACCATTAAAAGGTACCGCGAATTCGGGTACCTTGTCTAAATATTGATAAATCATAACGGCTCCTTGTTATATATAGTAATGAAATAGGTCAATCATAAAAACCAGATATCTCGATTTGCTGTCCATTGTGGCAAAGCCAAAAGGGAAAATCCAGCGCTATTAACGGCTAATAATTAAAGGCATACTTTTCAATCTAAAAATCGGCTGGCTATCTGCGGGCATATTGTATATAATGCGCAAAATCTGTGCCTAAGCGAGCGGACATGATGCAAGTTACCTATTCACTATCTAGTGGGTTTTGTAGTTTCCATCAATAATGTCTTCTCGCTTTTTTGTGGAAAAATTTTGGGTTTAGGTATTTTTTAGTATCCATCAATAGCAATTTTTGCGATACAAAAAAACCATTTCTAATCTGAAATTTAATCATAAAAAATTATGGCGCTCACTAATAATAGCGGAGGCAAACCTTGAATTCATCGGCAGAAATACAAGCAATTTTGGCATTAGCAGACGGTACGATTTTTCGCGGCGTGAGTATCGGCAGTCTCGGTCATCGTGTCGGTGAGGTGGTGTTTAATACAGCCATGACAGGGTACCAAGAAATCCTAACCGACCCAAGTTATGCGCGCCAGCTGGTCACCCTAACCTATCCGCACATCGGCAATACTGGTACCAATAGCGAGGACACTGAGTCTGGCAATAGTCATCAAGTATGGGCCGACGGTCTTATCATCCGTGATGCGACGATGGTTACCTCAAACTTCCGTAACTCAGAATCATTAAGCGACTATTTATCACGTAACGATACCGTTGCAATCGCTGAGATTGATACCCGTCAATTGACCCGCCTACTACGTGATAAAGGCGCACAAAATGGCTGTATTATGACCGCATCCAACGGCGAAACAATCAGCGCTGCTGACGAGCAACAAGCCATCAAATTGGCACAAGAGTTTGCTGGTATCGAAGGCATGGACTTGGCAAAAGAATGCTGCACGAAAGAGCGCTTCGAATGGACAGCAGGTACGTGGGATTTATCAGATACCTTACTTAACCGTGATGCCATTGGCAGCCATGATAGCGGTACAGGCGGATTTTTCAAGCAACTCGGCACTCACATCGATTCTAAATACAATGTCGTCGCCTACGACTTCGGTAGCAAAACCAATATCCTGCGTATGCTGGTTGACCGCGGCTGTCATGTAACCGTCGTTCCTGCACAAACGCCTATCGCAGATGTACTGGCGATGAACCCAGATGGTATCTTTTTATCAAACGGCCCTGGCGACCCTGCAGCCTGCGACTATGCTATCGATGCCGTACGTCATATCATTGAAAAAACTGATGTGCCAACCTTTGGTATCTGTTTAGGTCATCAGTTGATTGGTCTAGCTAGCGGCGCAAACACCATTAAAATGAAAACCGGTCATCACGGCGCCAACCATCCAGTACAAGATGTGGCAGCTGGCACGGTTATGATTACCAGTCAAAATCATGGTTTTGCGGTTGATGAAGACACTCTGCCTGCTAACGTTAAATCTACCCATCGCTCATTATTCGATGGTACCAACCAAGGGATTGAGCTAACTAACAAGCCAGTCTTTAGCTTCCAAGGTCACCCAGAAGCCAGCCCAGGTCCGCATGATTGTGCGCCACTGTTTGATAAATTTGCTGAGATGATGGCAAAGTCTAAGATAGCGAAGGCTTAAATAATGAAGAGTAATAACGGTAAATTACGATTTCTTTTTTTAAAGCATACTGTTATTACTTTTGCTTTATCGATTGCTGCTAGTCAAGCTGCATTGGCAGATTCATGTAAAGCAGTTGATAAAAACTTAGCAGCGCATTATAAGTCTATGAGGAATTATTCTAATTATTATGGGAATAATGATTGGGATTTATTCAAGAAGGCTACAGCTAACTTTTATGATGTAGTCGCAAGCTATATTAGCTTACCTAATAGTATATCTTGTGAGCTGAGCCTTGCTAGCGCTACTGGGGTAAATATTCAGACTTCGATGGATGGCAAGTTTCGCACTCTATCTTGGGATGAGCTTAATGGCGGTACTATGCACCACTTTGATGGTTTGATTCAATTTCAAAGTGAACAGACAGATCATATATTAACTAATGCCATAAACCGTGATGTTATGGCAGTGAAGACTATCAAACTGCCTGATGAAAAAGACAGTGAGAAAACGATCTATATGCTTATTGAGCGCGGTATTTATTCAAATATTGCTCGTAGCGAATCTATCAATCTCTACGAAATTAAAGGTGATAAGCTTATTTATCCTAATATTATTCAAACTTCATCAAGAACTACTAATGCGCTTGGGTTTGAGTATAGTGCTCATTCTCCAAATGGCTCTATAGAAATGCCGTTCTTTCGTTACGAGCCTAAGAATAAGGTAATAAGCTTCCCAGTTGTGATTAAATCAGAGGAATACATATACGGTGAGATGACTAACCGTCTGATCAAGTATCAGTTCAAAGACGGTTTGTTTAGAAAACTTACGTCTTAGTTTTAATACTGCTAGTCACTAACTAAAAAGGTTGAAACATGATGTGTAGTAAAATGATAAAAAGCATATCAATTAAAATTCGATTACTTTTCTTATCTTTAGTGTTAGTCATGGCGACATCATCGGCTCACGCACAGATTAATACAGTTGCTGCAGTTACCACCTTGTCGGATAATAGTGAATACAATCAATTCGTTGCGAAATATGGCGATGATCTTGATGCCGAAATGTATAGCGAGTTTTCATTGCCCGATTTAAGTTTTGATGAAGCACAACTGGCTGAGTCCATACTCGATCGTATTTACAATTTATACCCTATCGCTTTTTACAACTATGCCTTTGATCAAGATGTGGCTGGAATAACTGAACAATACGATACTTATAGTCAGGCTTTAAGTACTGGAGACCTTGAAGACGAAGAAAAAATGATGGCTCAATGCCTAACGTACGCCAATCAACCTTCAAGGTATAAAAGATTTGCTCAGTATTTTGCCTACGAATATGTTGATGATCACTCTATTGAAGAGGTGAAAGATGGTATAACAATGCTAAACCACTTTTTTATAGACGATCTTGTAATGGCATCTCAAATAGGTGATATCAACGACCTAGATAGTGATTTTAATTATAAATTAAAGCAACAAGGCCTTGAAGACGCTTATGAAGATTTCCTCAACTCAGCAGATTATAAAGAGATTAAAGAACTGACCAATCTAAGAGTTGGAGAAAGAAGTGGAGAGCCTGTGATGCCTTTATTTATATATGCTAATTATATGACTTGCGGATATCTAGCTAGAGGAATTATGCATAAACGTATTAATTAGCAATAGCTGTGGAGCAGCACTTTTATTTCTTGGTCTGTCTATTTGTACGTTAAACTAACTTTTAATATGAACAATTTTTCGCATCCACTACCATAGAATCAAAAGTGTTGTTAAAAATATATAAATGAAGCTCGTACACACATTTTTTTATCTTGAACTATCATCACTTTGTAACGAATCAAGCTATGACCGAACTACCGCTATATCAAAATGCTATTTCTCTAAATTTTCTTTAAATACTTAATAAATCCCAATCCGCCAAAATAGGACTTAAAAACATTATGCCAAAACGTATCGACATAAAAAGCATTCTTATCATAGGCGCAGGTCCTATCGTCATCGGTCAAGCATGTGAGTTTGATTATTCGGGTGCACAGGCCTGTAAAGCGCTAAAAGAAGAAGGCTATCGCGTCATCTTGGTCAACTCAAACCCTGCGACCATCATGACTGACCCTACCATGGCGGACGCGACTTATATTGAGCCAATCACTTGGCAGACCGTTGAGCAAATCATTGCTAAAGAACGCCCTGACGCCATCTTGCCAACCATGGGTGGTCAGACGGCGCTAAACTGTGCCTTAGAATTAGACAAGCATGGCGTATTGACCAAGTACAACTGCGAATTGATTGGCGCGACCAAAGACTCTATCGAGATGGCGGAAGATCGCAACTTGTTCGATAAAGCAATGAAGCGTATCGGTCTTGAATGCCCGCGCGCTGAAACCGCTGAGACCATGGAAGAAGCATTTGCGACCCAAGAAAAAATGGGCTATCCGTGTATTATTCGTCCGTCGTTCACCATGGGCGGCTCAGGCGGCGGTATCGCGTATAACCGCGATGAATTTATCGAGATTTGTGAGCGTGGTTTTGACTTATCACCAAACCATCAATTGCTAATCGATGAATCGTTAATCGGTTGGAAAGAATACGAGATGGAAGTGGTTCGTGACAAAAACGACAACTGCATCATCATCTGTGCCATTGAAAACTTTGACCCAATGGGCGTGCACACTGGCGACTCAATCACGGTTGCGCCAGCGCAAACTTTGACCGACAAAGAATACCAAATCATGCGTAATGCCTCATTGGCAGTACTACGTGAGATCGGTGTAGAAACCGGCGGCTCAAACGTGCAGTTCGGTATTAACCCTGATACTGGTCGTATGGTCGTCATCGAGATGAATCCACGTGTGTCACGCTCATCAGCATTGGCGTCAAAAGCCACTGGTTTCCCGATTGCTAAAATCGCAGCAAAACTGGCAATTGGTTACACGCTAGATGAATTGCAAAATGACATTACCGGTGGCAAAACGCCAGCCAGCTTTGAGCCTGCGCTTGATTATGTGGTCACAAAAATTCCACGTTTTAACTTTGAAAAATTCCCACAAGCAGATAGTGTTTTATCAACCCAAATGAAATCGGTTGGTGAAGTCATGGCGATTGGTCGTAACTTCCAAGAATCAATGCAAAAAGCTTTACGTGGTATGGAAACTGGTAATGACGGCTTTGATGAGCAAATTGACTTTGCTGCTATCAAAGACGGTAATCTAAGCATTGAAAAGGCACGAAGCGAAATCACCAATCGCTTAACCATTCCAACGCCTGAACGCATTTATTATATTGCGGATGCGTTCCGTATCGGTATGAGCGTCGATGAAGTATTCAACTTAACCAAAATTGATCCATGGTTCTTGGTACAAATCGAAGATATCGTGAAAACTGAAGCACAAGTCAAAGCGTTAGGCTTCGGTGGTTTAACTGAGAAGAACTTACGCAGCTTTAAGCGTAAAGGTTTATCAGATTTGCGTTTAGCGAAGTTGCTTGGTGTCTCACAAAAGCAACTACGTAAAAAGCGTTGGGACTTAAACGTCTATCCAGTCTATAAGCGCGTCGATACCTGCGCGGCAGAATTTGCCACCAGCACCGCTTATATGTACTCAACGTACGATAGCGAATGTGAAGCCAACCCCACCAATAACAAGAAAATCATGGTTATCGGTGGCGGGCCTAACCGTATCGGTCAAGGTATCGAGTTTGACTATTGCTGTGTACACGCAGCCCTTGCTATGCGCGAAGACGGCTACGAGACCATCATGGTCAACTGTAACCCTGAAACGGTTTCAACCGATTATGACACCTCTGATCGTCTATACTTTGAGCCAATCACATTAGAGGACGTACTAGAAATCGTCCGTATCGAAAATCCTGATGGTGTGATTGTACAGTTTGGTGGTCAAACGCCATTGAAACTGGCGCGCGCCCTTGAAGCTGCTGGCGTTAAAATCATCGGTACTAGCCCAGATGCGATTGACCGCGCTGAAGACCGCGAACGCTTCCAGCATATGATTCAGCAATTGAACCTTATCCAACCAACCAATGCTTTAGCGACGAGCTTAGAAGATGGTTTGGTCAAAGCAAAAGACGTTGGCTATCCGTTGGTAGTACGCCCATCATATGTACTTGGTGGTCGCGCGATGGAAATTGTCTATAACGAAGACGAGCTAAGACACTACTTGCGTACTGCAGTACAAGCGTCAAACGAAGCGCCAGTATTATTAGACCGCTTCTTAGACGATGCGATCGAAGTCGATGTCGATTGTGTTAGCGACGGTACAGACGTCGTGATTGGCGGTATCATGCAGCATATCGAACAAGCAGGCGTGCACTCTGGCGACTCAGCCTGTTCATTGCCACCTTACTCATTGTCTGATGAGCTGTGCGATGTGATGCGCGCGCAAACGGTCGCCATGGCAAAAGAGCTTGGTGTTGTCGGCTTAATGAACGTACAGTTTGCCGTAAAAGGTGAAACGATTTATATCTTAGAAGTCAATCCACGTGCGGCGCGTACCGTACCGTTTGTCTCTAAATGTATCGGTACGTCATTAGCACAAATCGCGGCGCGCTGTATGGCTGGCACGTCATTAAAAGACCAAGGCTTTACCACTGAAATTGTTCCTGCATTTTTCGCGGTAAAAGAAGCAGTATTCCCATTTGCTAAGTTCCCTGGTGTTGACCCAATCTTGAGCCCTGAGATGAAATCAACCGGTGAAGTGATGGGCGTTGGTAAAACCTTTGGCGAAGCATTCTACAAAGCGGTTATCGGTAGTAACGAGCGTCTGCCAGGTCTACCTGTTGAGGGCGAAACCAAAACTGTCTTTATCTCGGTACGTGATAGCGATAAAGAACAAGTCGCCCCTATCGCCCGTCAGCTTATCGACTATGGCTTCAAAATCGTTGCCACCACGGGTACGCAAAAAGTACTTAGCGATAACGGTATCGAGTGTAAGCAAATCAATAAAGTTACCGAAGGTCGCCCACATATCGTCGATGCCTTGAAAAATGGTAAAATCGACCTTATTATCAATACCACTGAAGGCAAACAGGCACAAGAGGATTCATTCTCTATCCGCCGTAGCGCCCTGCAAGGTAAAGTATTTTATGTGACGACTTTAGGGGCGGCAGACGCGGTTTGTAAATCTTATGCCATTGACCTACCGTTTGAGGTCTATAAGCTACAAGATTTGCACGAACAAGCAAAGACTATTGCTTAGCTCTATTGACTTAGCAGCATAATTTCAGTAGATTAAGCATAACGGCAACGCTCGTTTAACAGCGAATGCAAAACTTGTTATCGATTTTCATATAACAATAGGGCTTTAAAAAAGCAGTACTTTAAAAAAATAAAGTTTTAAAAAGATAGACCTAAAAAGCATAGTGGCTAAACTGCGACTATGCTTTTTATTACGTAAGGTTAAAGTGCCTTGTTTGTCAGTGTATCCATGCTCACAGATAAGCGCGTGTTTAGTTGTTACGCAGTCTAAACCTCATTCTTTTTATATCTTCACATACTCATTGCAACAACACTGACACCATCTCACTATTCACTAAGAGTAGGAGATGGTGTGGTGTTATTGGTTTAAGGAAAAAACATGCAACGTTATCCCATGACTCCGCAAGGACATGCGGCTCTAGAAGCCGAATTAAAACAGTTAAAAAGTATCGACCGTCCACGCATCACTGCTTCTATCGCTGAAGCTCGTGAACACGGCGATTTAAAAGAAAATGCTGAATATCATGCTGCTCGCGAACAGCAAGGTTTTTGTGAAGCGCGTATCCGTGATATCGAAGCCAAACTTGGCGGCGCGCAAGTGATTGATCCTGCAACATTACCAAAAGATGGTCGTGTGATATTCGGCGTGAGCGTCGTTATCGAAAACATGGACACCGGAGAAGAAAAACAATACAAAATCGTTGGTGATGACGAAGCAGACTTTAAAGCGGGTAAAATCTCAGTCAATTCACCGATCGCACGTGGTTTGATTGGTAAATCTGAAGGCGATGAAGCGCGTATTGAAACGCCAAAAGGCGTGGTCGAATACGAAATCATGAAAGTGATTTACGATTAATTTTCCTGATTTGAGAAATATCTGGATAGAAAGCCTTTGATAGCAATTCTTTGATAAAGAAAAAGCTTTTGATGACAGCAGTATTTTAACGTGAATAAGCTGGCAATTCGCCTAGCAAATGAGCGTAGAAAGTAGTACACAACCTCATTATGAATAGAGCAGAAGTTACACAACGCTGCTTTTTTAGTCTGTTTGTTTTAGCGCATAATTGCTCGAGTATAGATGCTGAGCCTTGTGACTATTACAAGTGTCTCATTATAAGCATTAGACATAAGTGCTTAGCAACTGACTAAAATAATGATGGAGAGATAGCGAACGTTGGCTATCATTAGTATCTTTACCCTCGTTATTTGACATGGTTTACATGCTCATTTGACGGGGGTTTTTCTTTTCTAGGTGTTGTTTTCTAAGCGTTATTTTTTACGCTTTGCTTTCTGCTACTACATTAGCGGCTTTATTTACTGTTATTTTAAAGGAATCTATTATGACCATACACATCGATATGCCAGCGTTACTGACTATAAATAAGAAGGCGTTTACCCAGCACAGCCTCGTCAAAAAAAGCGTGATAAGCACTGCTATTCCAACAATCTTAGCAGGCGCTTTATTGACGGTATCTACCGTACATGCTGCACCTGAAATTGCCATCACTTCGTCTGCTGGTAGTAGCACTACCGTCGTTGAGCAGTATTCTGATGGTAAAACCGCGACCATTACAGCGACACCATACGGCATCACTATGCAAGATGGCATGCCTTATGCGGTGACTCAAGTAACTAACGTTCCACGCTATAAGGTTCGCCAAGTAGCCAGTAATGGTGCGAGCAATACGGTCATCACCCAAGGCAGCACCACGGTTACGAGCGTACCTGTGACTAACCAGATGACCAATCAAACAAGCAAAGTTGATGTCATAGCTGTGCCGACGACTAGCGTGACACAAGTATTGCCTGTGACGACGGCTACCCAATTGCCAGTCATCAATACACCAACGACAACCATAGTGACGAACCAACCTGCAACGACGCAAATAGTATCTACGTCTTTAGATGCTCTGCAACTGACACCGACCTTTAGTACGCCTGATGTGGTGAATGCACAAACCAAAGTGATGAAAATACTAAAAAACAAAGATGGTCGCGAAGTGGCTGTACCTGCGAACCATATCGCACCTGGCGACATCATCGAATACCACACCACTTATACCAATACCACGGCACAACCCGTCACTGACATCAATGCCATGGTGTCACTACCAAATGGCGTGCAATTAATATCATTGAATAGCCCACTACCAACGCTTGCGACAACAGGCGACGACAGTTATCAGACTATCCAACAAGTGGGCAATACTGTAGTCATCACAGAAAACTATTCTGGACTAAAATGGAACTTGGTTGACCTTCCTGCTAACGCACCGCAAACGGTTGTTATACGTGCGAAGGTTCAGTAAAAATTAGATTTTAAAGTTTAGATTTGGAAGTATTAGGGCGTGTTGAACACTGGGAATAAAACGATGGCAAAAAAACAGCAAACGGTTAGTCTTTAAGTTCTCACACAAAAAAGACCTCGTTTGCTATGCCTCGTACAATGCTCAAAGATCAACACTGGACAAGACTAAGACCTATAT
>CAJHAA010000024.1 GCA_904846265.1 Psychrobacter immobilis
ATTATATTATCTTAATAATTAGTTAGACCCTATATAGGGTAATTACTTCATCCAATAAAAAAACGTCTGAGGGTTAAATCTATAATTTAGATTTAACCCTCAGACGTTTTTTTGCTTATAAAACAGTAGAAATTGTGGTCAATCTAGTCAGCTATATTCTGTACATGTTACACAAACTTACATTGTAAAATGTGGGATATTAGCAATTTTTTCGACATCAAAAAAGTATTTTTGGGGTTTTTAAGGGTGATGACAGGCTAAACAGCCTATGCTAAAGTCGGCTTTGTGTTTTGGCCAGCAGCTTGATTTGTAACAGCTTCGTAAGACTTCAATGAGCTGTGATCGCCAATAATCATTTTTTATATGAATAATATGCAGCAGAAGTATCAGTCACTATGACGTATATATACTTGAGTTGTTGAGATTTAATTGACTGCGCTGTTGTTGATAACAGACGATTTTGAATTAACCGTAGGTATTAGATTTATGAAACAGGCTTTATTGATTTTGTCAGTACTGGGTATGGGCATAGCACAAACGAGTGGTGCTGCTATCACAATCTCTCAAACAAATAATACCATCACCAATACTTCTGTGGCATCAAACTACGGTTCATCAAAAAACATCTATAGCACCAAAAGTGGTGCTTATGTTTCTAATAATGATGAAATTAGTCAAGCTATTAGCAACCTAAGTGCGCAGGCTAAGCAAAAAGAGAATCAGCTTTCATCGCTGAACAGCCGCTTATACGCTGAAAAACAACAGCAGCAAGTCAATACAGTTCCTGATAGCAATTCAGCCCCCGCTATCGCTGCTGCTCGTGCTTCACGAGTGGCTCTATCTGGTAGCTCTGGATACTGTGCCCGTTACGTACGTAAAGCACTACAATCAGCAGGTTATGAGTTCACTCCAAATCCTTCAGCCTATCAGTACGCCACTCGTGGCACGCTTGATAAAGCAGGTTTCAGCAAAATCAGCAATGATATGCCAACCCAAGTAGGTGATGTTATTGTCTATGATCGCTCATCAAAGCGTCCACATGGCCATATTCAAATCTTTGATGGTAAAGACTGGATTTCTGATTTCCGTCAGAACAGTATCAGTCCATACAGTGGTGTCTATGCTTATACGACATGGCGCGATTCAAAATACGTGGATGACGCATCCGCATCAGACCGAAATATCTACCTTGCTATGAATGATAAATAAGACCTGATAAGTCAGCACAACATAGTTATTATTTCATCCAACCCAGTAGTGATCTTAATATCATTGCTGGGTTTTTTTGTGCTTAACATCAGGGTGTATTTAACCTTTCATGATTTGATCAGTCAGAAATGAACACTACTAATATCATTACTCATGACAAGAATTATCGGCAAGAGCCTTTAATATCCCACATGATACCGCTGGTGCACTACTTGCACATTTCTGGCGCAAAACAGTCAAGTGCTGCTTTAAGTGCATCAGTTCTTCCATTCGTATTTCTACAGCATAAATTTGCTTATCTAGTAAGGAGCTCACATCACCACAGTCTTTATCAGGTTCCTCCCAAAACTCAAGTAAGATTCGTACTTCGTCTAGAGCCATGTCAAGCGTACGGCAGTGTAGGATAAATTGTAGACGCTCAATGTGCTCTTCATTATATAAACGATAATTCCCTGCGCTGCGAGAAGGCTCAGGTAATAAGTGCTCCTTTTCGTAATAGCGAATGGTTTCCACTGTGGCACCTGTGCGTTTAGCGAGCTCACCAATTTTGATTGTCATAATAACCTCTATGATTTAAATAATTAAAGTGGCTGTAAAGACTGGCGCTAGAGAAATTAAATTTACAAAACTGTAGATAGACAACCTTGACTCTAAAGCCACTAGAGGGTTCATAATACCATTATTCAAAGGGTAAATTATTATGAAATATCATATTGAAGGTATGGACTGTGCCAGTTGCATCGGCAAGATTGAAACAGCTTTGAAACGTATGCCTGGGGTTTCTGATGTTGAGCTAAATTTTGCTACAGAAACGCTAGAGCTAAGCTTGGCCCCTGATGCGCCGACTCAGGCTAGTGATATTGAAAAAACCATCAAAAGCCTAGGGTTCGGTATATCTGCCAATACTGGTCAACAAACTGTATCGGCTATTGATATTGACAGCGACAATCAGATGGCTCCGCAGGATAAGCGGTGGTGGCAAACTCAAAAAGGCAAACAGGTTGTTGGTCTCGGTATTTTGATGGGCAGCGCTTATGCACTGTCACTACTGTTCCCCGCTTATGGGATATGGGTGTTTGCCATCGCTGTGATTGTAGGCGTTTTTCCATTTGCACGCAAAGCCTTAGCACTGGCTAAAACAGGTTCATTCTTTTCAATTGAAACGCTGATGTCCGTCGCCGTGCTTGGCGCACTTATCATTGGTGAAGCTGAAGAGGCCGCAGCGGTTGTCTTTTTGTTCTCAATCGGTGAACTGTTTGAGAGTATCGCTGCTGATCGCGCTCGCGCTGGCATCAGAGCCTTATCATCGCTGGTTCCGAAAAGTGCGATTTTACTTGATGCTCAAGGTGGGCAGCGTAACGTTCCAGCGACTTCACTACAAGTGAATGACCTTGTGCTGGTGCGTCCTGGAGATAGGGTATCTGCTGATGGTTCCATTGTTCAAGGTGCGTCCAGCCTTGATGATTCGCCCGTGACGGGAGAGTCTGTTCCTGTTGCCAAGACGATGGGTGACAATGTATTTGCAGGGTCAATTAACATCGATGGTGTGCTCCAAGTGCGCGTAGAAAAGACAGCCGCCGATAACACTATTTCGCGCATTATTGATTTGGTAGAGCAAGCGCAAGCTTCCAAAGCACCCACTGCCCGTTTTATTGAGAAATTCAGTCGTTACTATACACCGGCTGTGATGGCTATTGCCGCCCTAATTATCATCGTCCCACCGTTAACCATGGGCGGAGATTGGTCAACTTGGTTATATCGAGGTCTAGCCTTATTATTGATCGCTTGTCCTTGTGCTCTTGTGCTCTCAACACCAGCTGCTATCGCCTCTGGTCTAGCGGTCGGTGCGCGCCGCGGCTTGCTGATCAAGGGCGGTAGTGCTTTAGAAACCATCGGCCAAGTGAAGACAGTCGCTTTTGACAAGACAGGCACTTTAACTGAAGGCAAACCACGCGTGACCGATGTTGTTGACATTACACAAGAGTATTCAAGTGTTCAAGGTCAGGATTCTCAGGATCAGGGTTCTCAAGGTAAAGATAAGGTATTGGCGCTCTTTGCCAGTGTGGAGACAGGTTCTAGTCACCCGCTTGCTGAAGCTATTGTCAGTCATGCCAAAGCCGCCAAAGTTGTCATACCTGTGGCTTCTAAAGCTTCTGCTACTGCGGGTAAAGCGGTACACGCAACTATCGCTGGGCGCGCGCTAGCTATCGGTTCGCCTGTTTATGCCGCAGATGAGGCATCAATTTCAGCCGAGCAACAGGCACAAATCGAGGCGCTGCAAAATGAGGGCAAGACCGTCTCAGTTCTTTTCGATGAGCAAAGTCGAGAAGTGCTTGGATTGGTCGCACTAAGAGACGAGTTACGAGACGACGCTCATGAAGGTGTGGCTCAACTTAAAGCGATGGGTGTGCGCTCCGTCATGCTAACAGGCGACAACCGCTTAACCGCTCAAGCACTTGCCAGTAATTTAGACGTGGAATGGGAAGCTGAGCTGTTGCCTGAGGACAAACTGCGCTTGCTTAACGAGATGAAGAATAACAGAAAAATAGCGATGGTGGGTGATGGTATTAACGATGCGCCAGCACTAGCAACCGCTGATGTTGGCATCGCGATGGGTGGTGGTACCGATGTGGCCATTGAGACGGCCGATATCGCATTATTAAAAAGTCGTGTTACAGACATGGCCCATCTGATTGCACTTTCGCGTGCCACCATGCGCAACATTCATCAGAACGTCATTTTCGCTTTAGGTCTCAAAGGCGTCTTTCTGATCACGACCGTATTCGGCATTACTGGACTATGGATTGCGGTTCTAGCTGATGCTGGAGCAACAGTGCTCGTTACTCTCAATGCGTTACGTTTACTGCGCTTTAAAGGCGCGCCTCCACTGGTAACTCCGCCTAAAGTAGTTAAATAAAACCCTTCGAAATCAATTAAAAACTAGAGATAGCAGCAGATTTCGGGGGTGGGTTCTAATAATAAAAATTCCACCGCTACAGTAAACTGCAACCGCATTAGAGTAAATAAGGTTAGACCGTATGTTGATTACAGAATTGGGCTATTTTGCCTTGCTTACCGCTTTTGTATTGGCGTTATTGCAGGTAATTCTGCCAACTATTGGTGTTATTCGTAACCAAGTTGCTTGGCAACGACTAGCCCCTAGCTTAGCTTGGGCACAGTTTGCCGCCATGATAACGTCATTTGGCGCTTTGATAGCAGGTTTTTATTATAATGATTTTAGCCTCAGTTACGTCGCGCAGCATTCCAATACGCTGTTGCCTTGGTACTATAAGTTATCGGCGACATGGGGCGGACACGAGGGCTCTTTGCTGCTATGGATGACCATCATGGCCACATGGTGTGCACTGGTATCATACTTTAGTCGCGGCTTGCCGTTATCAATGCGTGCGCGGGTATTAGTTATTTTGGCCGGTGTACAGTTAATGATGCTAACAATGCTGATATTTACCTCGTCACCGTTTGAGCGTACCTTACCCAATCTAGCGGTCGATGGCGCTGATTTAAATCCTGTCCTACAAGATTTCGGTCTGATTATTCATCCGCCCATGTTATATATGGGCTATGTGGGTATGGTAGTGCCTTTTGCATTTTGTATGGCGGCATTGTGGGAAGGGCGTTTAGATGCTGCTTGGACACGCTGGTCACGTCCATGGGCGCTGGCGGCTTGGGGATTTTTGACCATTGGTATTGCACTGGGCTCGTGGTGGGCCTACTACGAGCTTGGCTGGGGCGGTTGGTGGTTTTGGGATCCGGTAGAGAACGCCTCGTTTATGCCTTGGCTTGTCGGCTTAGCATTGCTGCATTCATTAGCAGTCACTGAAAAGCGCGGGGTGTTTAAAGCATGGACCATCATGCTGGCTATTTTCGCCTTTGCCTTAAGCTTGCTTGGCACGTTCCTGGTACGCTCTGGAGTCCTTACCTCAGTGCATTCGTTTGCCGCTGATCCGACGCGTGGTTTGGTCATCTTAGCTATTCTTGGCATTATCATCGGTAGTGGTCTATTAATGTTTGCCGTTCGCGGTTGGCGTTTGACCGTTGAAAGTCAATATCAGCTGATTTCACGTGAGTCCTTTTTAGTGATCAACAACGCCATCATTTTGATTGCAACCTTAGTGGTGCTGCTCGGCACCCTTTACCCTATTATCGCTGATGCTTTTGGTTTAGGACAAGTGTCCGTTGGCCCTCCTTATTTTAATGCATTATTTGTACCTTTAACGTGGCTGTTATTAATAGCTATGGGTATGGGCTCAAATATTCGCTGGAAAAAAGACACCCGTCCACTACTGGGTATAGGCATGGTCATCGCCGTTAGTAGCTTAGTATTAGCCGCCATTATTACTTACTTTGTTAATCCATCGTCTATGCTTAATATTGGTGTGACTTTAGCCGTTAGCTTTTGGGCACTGCTATGGATGGCAGTTGATTTTAAAGATAAAACTAAGAATGCGCCTAATCTTTTTAACGGTTTGCGGCAGTTGCGTCTGAGCTATTGGGGTCAACAGACTGCTCATATTGGCGTATTGGTTGCTGTCATTGGCATAGCCTTTACTAGTAGCCTGAGTATTGAGCGTGACGTAGCAATGGGTATTGGCGATACAGTCAATGTTCAAGGTTACGATTTTGAAGTAACTGAATTTTTTGAAATAAAGGGTAGTAACTTTGATGCAACGCAAGCGCAAGTGGTGGTATCCAAAGACGGTCGTGAAGTGGCGAAACTGACTCCAGAAAAGCGTACTTATATTATCAGCACGATGCCAACAACTGAAGCTGCTATTGACCCCAGTCTTATGCGCGATGTTTATGTCGCACTGGGCGAACCTATTGCCGATGGTAGTAACCAATGGGCATTAAGGATTTATGTAAAACCATTAATTCGCTGGATTTGGTTAGGGGCAATTATCATGGCTCTAGGTGGATTAATTAGCATGCTTGATAAACGATACCGCATCAAAAAAGTTAAAGCTCCATTGCTAGTTACTGGTGATCTGGCTACTGATGGAGTCAATGAGGTAGCTATTGAACAGGCAATCTCAGCATCGACGATGTCGACACTAAAGGAGAAATAAATGACTATGTCGAATAATACTCCTGAGCAAAAAGATAGCCAAAACAGTAAGCAGCGTAACCCAAAGACAATGAAAAAAAAGCAGACGAAGCTATGGTTCTTAATTCCGCTTATCCTCTTTTTTGGTTTGGTAGTTATATTGTACATGCGCTTAGGTAAACCAACAGACATTGTGACCAATACCGCTCTTGAGCGTCCGGTTCCTACCTTTGAGCTGCCGTTATTAGCAGATACTACCCGTACTATCACCAATGATAATTTGCCGGATAAGCCGTTTTTACTTAATGTTTGGGGCTCATGGTGCCCAACTTGCGTTATTGAGCATCCGTTTTTAATGCAACTAGAAGAGCGCGGCGTTGATATCGTTGGTGTGAATTATAAGGATGAGATTGGTAATGCGCTCAGTTACTTAAACCGAGGCGGTGATCCATTTTCTATGTCTATTCAGGATTCATTGGGTCAGTTTGCTCTAGACTTAGGCATAACTGGTGCGCCCGAAACCTTTGTTGTGGATGGAGATGGCATCATTCGTCAGCATATTGTTGGTGAGATTAATGAAGCCAATTGGCAACAGCGTGTTAAGCCGTGCCTGACAGTACTTAATAAGGCTAATAAGAACAACGATAGTCCTGATCTCATTCAGGTTGAGGAGATGTGCAAATGAACGTTACTCGAATAAGAGCTCCTCAACTAAAACCCAATATAGTTTTAAAACTAGCAAGCTTAATACTAGCGTGTCTGCTTAACATGACGGCAAACGCAGCTATTGACGTATACGATTTTGACTCACCACAGCAAGAAGCTCAGTATCGTGGATTAATAGAAGAGTTTCGCTGCCCAAAATGCCAAAATCAAAACCTTGCAGCCTCTGATGCACCGATTGCACAGGATCTAAAGCAAAAAGTCTATGATTTAATTAAAGATAGACGTAGTGATGCTGAAATACGCGTCTATATGCAAGAGCGCTACGGTGACTTTATTAGCTACAAGCCGCCTATGCGACCATCAACATGGATCCTATGGTTTTTTCCACCACTATTATTGCTCGTCTTAATTATTGGTTGGTTTTGGCAAAGTAAGCGTCGCCAAGTTGTTGCCCGTGGTCAAAGCGGCGTCACAGTGAACAGTACTGCTGCCTTGACCTCTACGGAAAAGGCTGAGCTTGATCGTCTATTATCGCAAGCTGAGAGTGTCGACCACGACATTACTAGCCTAGAGGACAAAAAATGACTCTATTTTCTACTTTTGGCTTATTTGTAACTCTAAGCTTGCTGATTGCCCTTATATTTGCGCTGATTGCTATTATGCCATGGCTACGAGCACCGCGTTTGCAGTCCAAACCAATAGACAATCAACTGCTAGATATTAATGTTGCAGTATTTCGCGAACGTTTAGCTGAGCTACAAACAGATAAAGACAGCGGTACTATTAATAATAGCCATTATCAAAATCAAAAGCTGGAACTGGAGCGTCAGCTATTAGATGCGCAGCGTCAGATAACACCTATGGTCACCCCTGATGTCAAAAGCCGTTTAATTGTCGCAGCTTGGATCCCAATATTGGCTGCAATGGCGTATTTACTAATAGGCAATCGTACGCCCGTGTTTGATTTGTGGACAGCTGAGGACAAAGTAGGACAAGTGGCTGACGACCTATTGACAGCTAAAATTGACAAGCCGCCATCATGGGCGTTTGAAGATGGTCGTCAACTGATTAGCGCCATGCAAACCAATGTTCATCGTAATGCTGATGATCCTAATCGCTGGATGCGCCTATCCGAGCTTTTCTTATCTATGGAGGCAACTGATTCTGCGCTGGAAGCCTTATCTCGTGCCTATCGTTTAGCTCCTGAAAATGAAGAAATCGCCACCACTTATGCTCAGACTAGCTTTTTCGTTAATGAAGGTCAGTTAGACGCCAATATTCGCCGTGTATTACAAGCTATATTAGCTAAGAATCCACAGCATGAACGGGCTCAAATGCTCATGGCAATGGGTGAGACTCGTAGTAGTAACTTTGCCCAAGCGCAAGGTTGGATTAAACGCTTACAAGGCAGCATTGTGGCCAAACCAGGTGATCATACTAAAGCTTTAGCAAGCTTAGATGAGTTAAGCAACTACGTTAGCACGCAAGAAAAGCAAGCGCTAGAAGGTATTGACGTGACAGTGAAAATTAACGCTAATTTATTACCGTTAGTGAAAGCTGATGATGTGTTGTTTGTTGCGATACGTGACGTTAAAGGAGGTCCACCGTTTGCCGCCAAACGTTTACCCATTAGTATTATCAAGCAAGGTGAGGCTAGTATCCGCTTAAGCAATCTTGATGCGATGATGCCAGATCGTACGTTAAATTCAGCTCGTAGTGACAAAACTCAGTTAGCAGTCGTTGCTCGTATTAGTCATAGCGGTAATGCCATAGCAGAGTCAGGCGACTTATCGGGTAATCCTATAGTGATTAGCGCTGAACAGACTCAGGTTAATGTTGAAATCAATCAACAGATTCCCTAATAAAAAATTATTACCGTAAGTTTCATAACACCAGAGCGGTAAGTGGAGCCGTTTATAAAAGTGGCGCGATTAATAGTCGTATACCAAAAACATATACGTTTAACATTGTTCATTGTATAAACACAGATAAAGAAAACAACTATGACTGAATCTACCGACAGATTAGATAGTACTAAATTGAATAGCGTTGAATCGGCTAGTACTAATATTGCTGACAATAAAGTACCTATAGCTGTGAGTAGTACTCATCAATCGATTGACTCTAAAACCATGAATCATACGCCTAAAGCTATGTACGTGACTTCAGGCAACTCGATAACACCTAAAGGTAAGTTGGATAAAATGCCAAAAATGGTTGCCAATGGCAGTCGCGCTTTTATCTGGTATTTGTTGGCGATAATGGTGTTAATACTTGATCAATGGACTAAGTGGTTGGCCCAAACCAAATTAGCGTTCAATGACCCCGTACCGGTCATTGAACCATTTCTCAACTGGACACTCGCTTATAACTATGGGGCAGCATTTAGCTTTTTAGCCGACGCTGGCGGTTGGCAGAAATGGTTTTTCTCAGGCTTAGCTTTTGTAATGGCTATCTTTTTAACGATTTATTTAATCAAAGCGCCACGTACAGCCAAGCTATTGTCTATGGGGTTGGCCTTAGTGCTTGGCGGTGCGATTGGCAACTTAATCGATCGTTTAAGAATTGGCAAAGTGGTTGACTTTATCCATGTGCATTATGCTGATGTCTGGAATTATCCTATTTTCAATGTTGCAGATATAGGTGTCTGTGTCGGTGTAGCGTTGATTATAATTGATATGATATTTTTGGAAAGTAAGCGTAATGAATAAACAAGTGAATATTGATCAGTACAAATAAAAAGAACTAGCGTCATAGCTGCTCTATACGGAAAGATACTTTTTATACTCAAGTGTGTTTATAAAAATGCGAACTGGAAGGTGATATATGATTAATACAAATACTCTCTCATTCTATATCCCAAAACCCAATGCATAATTGTATGCGAGTGAACGCAGGATGATTTTGAAGTGGCTAGACGAAGGCGTGACGTGCTAAGTGGTAGATGACAAAAACCAGTACTTCAAAGCTCTGGACAGGGCCATTATTATAAAGACATTGAATACCGCCTAAATTATTTATTGAAATAACAAAAGGATAATATAGTGTCACATGCTCAGCTAACTATCAAACAAATACATAATCTTAGAAAAAAACAAAGTGCCGCATTAAAAAGCCTTACCATTATAGGCTACCTAGAAGGCACCTCTTTCTTATTATTGCTCTGTATCGCCATGCCACTAAAATATATGCTGGACATTCCAGAAGGTGTGAAATACATCGGTATGGCACACGGTATATTGTTTATTACCTATATCATAATACTTATAGGCTCAGCTATCAAAATGAAAATGCCTCTTTGGGCAATACCTGCGGGCGTACTCGGCTCACTCTTACCTTTTGGCCCGTTTATATTCGATCATTTACTAAAAAAGAATTTACAGGAAAGTGTAAGTAAAGAAGCCTAGAACAAGCCCTGCTGCAAATGCTACAAACGTACCTTATTACTCAAGATTATTTTTCCTAACTAAATCACAAGCCGCCATCACTCATCATGGCGACAAATGAATAACATTGAGCAGAAATTAATCACAATAAAATTTTAATTCAGACCCAGTATGAATAATCTAACACTCTAGTCACTTTTCGAACTTATCTTACATACTATCGACAAACCCGTATTGTTTAAAAGCTAAACAGGTTTTGTCATCCGCGATGGATTTCCTATTATCCTAGGGTATACCCCAAGGAAACCAGTTATTTTACCCTTCAAACATATTAACAGACTACTCAAAATAGACTGTTAATATGGAACCATCTATAACAGACTTTAGAATTATAGGACTGGTTGCTGTGCTTTTTTCCTATCATTAGCCTATACCTAAAACATAAAACCTTTAAATGATAACCTATCTATCATTAGACTTTTTTATGTTATTAAATGATAGTAATATCTTGCTATTATCAATGAACATTAATTATTAAGTCTAAATAATAGAGGTGGCGTTATGACTGTTCGTATTTATGTGAGAGCCAGCACTAAGGATCAAGACGCGACCAGAGCATTGTCTGACTTGATTAGCTTTAGCCAAAGCTATGATGATAACCATGTTGAGTACGTAGAGCATTTCAGTGGTACAAAGTTAGATAGACCAGCACTCACTAAGTTACTCAATGATGCTGAGCAAGGCGATATATTGCTTGTTGAGAGTGTAGATAGATTGAGTAGATTGTCTCAGGATGATTTTGCTATCTTAAAGCAGCGCATCAAAGATAAAGGTTTGCGATTGGTAGTGGCTGATCTACCAACTACACATACGGTTAGCGAGGGTATGACAGGCGACATCCTTAGGGTAATTAACAATATGCTGATCGACTTATTAGCAACGATGGCAAAGCTTGATAACGATAAGCGTAGAGAACGTATCAAGCAGGGATTAGCAAACAGTGGATATAAACCTACTGGTAAGAAAGCAAATCTAGCAAAACACAATCGTATTAGAGAATTAGACAGTCAAAATAATATGACAAAAGAGGAAATCGCTAAGGCGGTTGGTGTTGGGGTAGCTACGGTTTATCGTGTCTTAAAACAGGGTTAATAGCTGAAGTATTTTAAACATTAATTTACGTTTCTATAGACGCGATGCTATCAAATATATAATCATTAAGTTGATAGATTTTAATCATGTATCTTGATTCAAAAAAACCCTGTATTTGAGTATTTGAGTATTTGAGTATTTGAGTATTTGAGTATTTGAGTATTTGAGTATTTGAGTATTTGAGTATTTGAGTATTTGAGTATTTGAGTATTTGAGTATTTGAGTATTTGAGTATTTGAGTATCACTTTGCCTTTTTAGCTATGATAGTAATCAGCTGTATCAACTTTGTACGTACTAGCGTTGCAACTGATTTATTTTATATATCGAATGCAGCGACTTTATGCCCATGCTTTGAGCAAATGCTATAAGCTCATTTTTAGCACATATAAGTGGTTCCATTATAGCAGTCTGTTTTGAGTGGTCTGTTAATAGGGTTTTGGGGCTTTTAAGTCGGTTCCGCTAGGGTATACCCATAAGGAACCAATTAGGTACTTTCACTGATTCGGTACCCTAGTGAGGACTTGAATCTTAGGGTGTAGGCTAGTGATAACAATAGCCTACATTATTTATAGCAGGTCAGTGTACATGGCAGTAAAACGCCCCGACTATATCGAAGGTTGATTTACTTGAGTCAGGCATCGCTGCCTGACAGGGTTAAAAGATCATAATAACGTTTTTCAAACTCACTCTTCTTAGGTGATGTGGTTAATAATGGGGTTTTGATCCTACATACCTGAAAAATTTCAATAGTAGCACTAAAACACAAACTCCTATTCAATCCCCTTAACGTCTTCTTAACAGGCTACTTGCTATCGTAAGGAATCATATTCCTTACGATCCTGTTGAGAATCCCGTTTATGTTACCCTCTCAAGCACTTAGCACTATTAGTAATCAAGCTAATACGAAAAAAAGCTTTGCAAGCAAAATTTTTGATCGCAAGATTAATCTTAGCTTTCTGATTATCATTGTCGTGCTTTATTTAATAGCTACTGCCAATATTGGCTTTTTTACGCAAGTGTTAAGTGTTTATCCACTTAGCACAAACATTGGCTTTATAGTGTCTCTCTCAGGCTTATTATTTAGCTTGATGTGGCTAATCGTTCAGTTGCTATGCTATCGACCCATTGCCAAACCAATGCTGATTGCTTTAGTGCTGATAGCAGCTGTGTGCGGGTATTTTACCGATGCTTACGGCACCATATTTGATACTAATATGCTAATTAATAGCTTACAGACTGATCAAGCAGAAGCGATGGAACTGATGTCGCTAAGCTTTTTTATTCGGCTGCTAATATTAGGTGTTGTACCTGCTGTTATTATTAGCAAATTAAAAATAAAACCTACTTCCTTACGACGCTCGATACTACAAAAGACAGCTACTTTGATAGCGGCTATTGCCTTAGTAGGCGTTTGCTTATTGCCCTTTGGTGATCAATACGCCACCTTTTTTCGTCAGCATAAAATGGTGCGTAGTTATACCAATCCTATTACTCCTATTTATTCAGTCATCAAACTCGGTACTGATTATATTGATGAGCTACGCCGTCCTGATACGATGATACTGCACGCAACTGATGCCAAACGTAACGCTGCTAATGGTAGTACAGCAAAACCAAAACTCATGGTATTTGTCGTTGGTGAAACAGTGCGCGCTGACCATATTAGCTTAAATGGTTATAAGCGCGATACGATGCCACTACTTGCCAAGCAATCTAATATTTATAGCTTCAAAAATGCCACCTCTTGCGGTACTTCTACAGCTTACTCAGTGCCTTGTATGTTCAGTTATGCTAATCGTTCAGACTATAATCCGGATGAAGCAGACTATAATGAAAACGTGCTAGATACGCTCAATAAACAAGGCGTAAACGTTATTTGGCGCGATAATAATTCAAGCTCTAAAGGCGTGGCGGATCGAGTGACTTTTGAAGACTACAAAACGAGCGATATCAATCCAAATTGCGATGATGAATGTCGCGATATCGGTATGCTTGATGGTTTTGATAAGCTTGTAAAAACAGGCGCTTCTGCTAAAGATACACTGATTTTATTACATCAAATGGGCAATCATGGTCCCGCTTACTACAAGCGTTATCCTAAGGCTTTTGAAGAATATAAACCCGTCTGTATGACCAATGAGCTATCCAAGTGCGATGACCAATCAGTTATTAACGGCTATGACAATGCGATTCGTTATACCGATTACTTCTTGAATAACGTGATTGATACGCTAAAAACTTACGAGCCCGATTATGATGTGGTAATGGTATATATTAGCGATCATGGTGAGAGTTTAGGTGAGAATAATATCTACTTGCACGGCCTGCCTTACTCTATAGCACCCGCTGCGCAAAAGCAGGTGCCTGTCATTATTTGGTCGCCTACTAATAATAGTATTGATAAAAACAGCCTTATGCTTGATAAGCCAGTATCACACGATTTTATTACCCCAACTTTACTTCAATTTTTCGGTATTACCACCGACGAGATGCTATCAAAACCTACTTTTTTCCAGTATACCCATTAAATTATTTTTTATCCGCCTCACGCTTTTTATAGAGTAGTAGCCATTATGTATAAAATACTTATTATTGAAGACAATCCCGATATCGTCGCCAACATTTACGCTTTTTTTGAGACTAAAGGCTTTGAGTTAGACAATGCTCATAATGGCATTAGTGGCTTAACGCTAGCTTCAAATAATCGTTATGACGTTATCTTACTAGATGTGATGTTGCCTGGCATGGATGGCACCAAATTGTGCAAGGCGCTTCGAGAGGAATTGCATAATAAAACACCTGTGCTCATGCTGACGGCACGTGATACGATTCTGGATAAAGTCACAGGTTTTGATAGTGGCGCTGATGATTATTTGGTCAAGCCTTTTTCGCTCGTCGAATTAGAATCCCGTATTAAAGCTTTGATTCGTCGGCATCAAGACGATCATTTTCAACATAATATTACCGTTGGCAAACTGTCTTTAAATACCGATGAGCACACGGTTACTCGTGAGGGTAAATCACTCAAGCTCACGCCAACAGGGTTTAAAATACTGAATACCCTGATGAGCGCCGCACCTCGAGTCGTCAATAAGAATGAGCTTGAGGAAAAATTATGGGGTGAAGATATACCTCACAGCGATGCTTTACGTACGCATATGCATAGTGTGCGCGCTCAAGTTGATAAACCGTTTATTGAGCCGATGATCATGACCATAGCGGGCGTTGGCTATCAGATTATCAACCCTGATAAAGTCTAAAATTTCACAATACGATTTACAGATTAGAGTCTATTATAAGCAGTCATATCTATATTTTTTCTTACGCTATCTATTGCCTTACACTAAATAAGCGTCTGCCATGTTCACTATAGACTCAATCGCCAATAAGTTTCGAATCTCCTATTTTATATTCGCTTTATTGCTTTGCACGGCTTTCGTCAGCATTTTTATGTATGCTGAGATGCGAATTGAACAGGACTTAGTGAAAGGGCGACTTTTACAGCAGCTACAAATCAGTCAAGAAAAATATGGTGAACAGGCTGTTTATACAGCAAATCCGGGTATTAAAATTTATCGTTATGATAGTGCGCCTGAGAATTTAAAAACAATAGCCAACGGAACCGTTCAAGAAATGCGAGTAACCGTAAATAATAAAGCGGGTAAAACTGAAACTAATCTGCATTTTTTTGCTTATCCACAAAATGAGCAAAACTATATTTTGACCTACTTAGAAGGGTCTGAAATGGCGATGGAGAATTATCCTGTTTTAGCAATCTTTGAGAATCTAGAAGATATATTTGCTGATGCACTAAAAATTGCGGTCCTTTTGAGCTTACTAATCGCTGCGCTATTCTCTTATTTATCCTCTAAGCAAATCATCAAGCCTTTATTAGATCTAAAAAAAGCGGTAGAGACCGATAATCAAAATTTAACCGAATTAACCCACCTACCCTCAGAAGTTGGGGTGTTAGCACAAGCGATTGATGAGAAAAATAATAACCTTGAGCAGTATCTAAAGCGTGAGCAATTATTCACAGGCGATGTCAGCCATGAATTGCGTACCCCTTTAACCATAATAATGGGCGCATCCGAGGTATTAGCCTCCCAATTAGCGCACGACAGCTATTTAAGCGAATTTACTAACCGTATCAACACGACTGCAAAGGAGACCACTGAGATTATCAGCGCCTTATTACTACTCTCTCGTGCCCCTGAAAAACTGGATGCCCCGCAAACCTCTATTAATAGTATTGCTATAAATGAGGCGCAGCGCTTAAACTATCTACTCAAATATAAGTCAGTCACTTGTACAATAATCGCTGAACAAGTGTATTTTACAAACGTGCGTCCTGAACTGCTAAAAATGGCGCTAGGTAACCTCATTAAAAATGCCTTTCAATACACAGATGATGGTGAAGTCATCATAACTATCGATAGTGACAAAATAGTCGTTACTGATACGGGTCTTGGTATTCCTGAGAGTATGATGCCGCTGCTGTATGAGCGCTTTGAGCGTTTAGAGCATAGCAATACGGATGGCAAAACGGATGGCAAAACGGATGACAATTCGAGCACAGATAAGGCATTTAGTAATAAGGTTGAAGGGTCGGGCTTAGGACTTAGTATCGTGCAGCGTATTATGACGCATATGGATTGGGAATTAACCCATCAAGCCAATAAAACTGGGGGCAGCAGCTTTAGTATTTATTATCGTTAAGGCTATCGAACGATAAGCCCAATTATATAGCTTTAGTCAAAGCAGTAGCCGACACCTCAATAGCACAGGTGTTAGTTACTGCTTTTTGGTTTGTCCAGTATTTAGGTATTAAGCTTAGTAAAGACGCTATATCAAAAGTCTAAAACCCGCAATTGCCCTACTTAAGCAACGGTATAAATTTAATTTCAGGGTTTTATCTTAACGCTTTCTTAACGATACCAATCTTATAATGATACCTAAGTGCTAACCAGTGCCCTCCTACACTGGGATCATTACAACAAGAATTATATCGGTGATTGCACTTTTTATTTTATTCCCAAAGCTTGCCATACCCTCTAACTTTAATGACTATTAAGCAATCAACATGAGTACTCGCAAACCTACTATTCTCGATAATGAAGCCGCAGATTTTGATTATAAACTTAAAGAAACAACTGGCTCTCTACTGGTAGCTGATAGCTTTGCGAGTGAAGTTAAAGGTAAAAAGGGGCTGTCTCGTATTTTAAAAGCGACGGGCTACTCGATAGATGGTTTTAAAGCGGCTTATAAATATGAAGCGGCCTTTAGGCAAGTTATTTGGCTTAACTTTTTACTACTTATCGTTTTAATATTTATGCCTTTTGCTATCTATATAAAAATGCTGCTGTTAATAGTTTCGTTTCTATCGCTTATCGTCGAGCTATTCAATACAGGTATCGAAGCCTGCGTTGACCATACTTCTACAGAACAACATCCGCTCGCTAAAATAGCTAAAGATGTCGGTTCTGCTGCCCAGTTTTTGGCGTTATTGCTATTGTTTGTTTTATGGCTGATGGCATTATTTAACGTCTTATAGCGAATAGCACTTGAGGTTTTGCAAATTAATATATTGAAAGGTATTTCAATGGCATTGGAAAATAACTCATCTGATTGGATGTGGCTTAAGCTGCTTTGCTTAACGATCATTACAGCGTTAATCTTTGAACATAGCCAGTTTGATATTCACATCAGCGAGCTTTTTTATACTAATGGGCAATGGCTTATACAAAAGAGCGCACAGCCTTATGCTTTCATCTTTTATGATGCTCCTAAAGCATTATTGATTTTGCTAGCCCTCTACTTAATCACTGTGTTAATTATTAAATACAGACAGCCTTCGAATAATGTTTCTATCATCAAGAATAGAAGTATCAATCAATTTATGGTTCCCTTTTCAGTACGTGAAATAAGCTACCTACTGATTATTCTTATCGTCGTACCTTCTACTGTTGCCCTATTAAAGAGTGTCACTCATGTCAGTTGCCCCAATCATTTAACGCTGTTTGGTGGGGACTTACCTTATCTGAATATTTGGCAAAACATAACCGCTAAAACCGATTCCAAATGCTTCCCAGCCGCCCATGCCAGTGCAGGGTTCTCTTTATATGGCCTGGCTTTTTTACCTAGTCTACACAAATATCGCTATAGGATATTTACAGTAGTGACTGTTTTAGGCTGGACGATGGGGCTGTATAAAATGAGTTTTGGCGATCACTTTTTTAGCCATACGCTGGTATCAATGCTGCTGTCACTGACAACAACTTGTACATTTGCCAGCTTCTTATTCAAAAAAGCAACCATTTATGAAGGCAGAAACATTGAGTCTAATACTTTGATAAGTTGATAACTACATTTATTATTAACACCTATAATCACACGTCATAATACTTAAGCTATGCATAAAATATTAGATGGTTCTATTTAGGGTATACCCTTATTTACTGACCAGTTTTATGAGGCCCCTATAATGCTGCCACCCCAAACAACCGACCAATCAATGATGTTGCGACCATAGCGAGCACACCCCATATCACAACTCTAGACGTAGCAGGAATAACAGGGGCACCGCCCAAGCGCGCTGATATTATGCCAAGTAGCGCTAAGCCTACTATCGTTAAAGTCGCGAGTGACCAAACCAGTGTTTGTGCTGGCAAAAGTAAAATACCAATAATCGGTAATATGGCGCCCGCAATGAATGACAATCCAGAAGCAACTGACGCATGAATCGGCTTAGCTTGACTCAGATCTGTCAAACCAATCTCATCTCGGGCATGCGCCTCTAGTGCATCATGCTCAGTCAAAGCTATGGCAACTTGATGCGCTAAGACATGATCCAGTCCACGTTTCTCATAAATTTTGGTGAGCTCAAATAGCTCGCGCTCAGCATTATGAGTCAGTTCATGCAACTCTTTATCCAGATCCGCTTTTTCGGTATCAGCTTGAGACGATACTGAAATATACTCACCAGCTGCCATCGATAGAGCACCTGCGGTTAACGCGGCCATCCCTGTCAATAGCAGTGTTTGACTATTTGCACTTGCTGCAGCGACACCGACTAATAGACTCGCGGTTGAAATCAGTCCATCATTGGCACCAAGTACTGCTGCCCTAAGCCAATGATTGCGATTGCTTAGATGAGCTTCGTCGTGAATAGAATGATGCATAGCATAGATACCCTCAAACGATTTAGACATAAATTAGAATATGTCAGTGTAGCCTATAATGACACACCAATTTCCACATAGTTACCTTGCTTGCTTTAAAGCGATTATTCGATAGGTTATTAGTAAAAAGACTATTGTTTGACTGCCGGCATAAAATAATAACAAAGGCAGCGCGCGACTGTCTGAGCCCACCATAAACACATGAATACTGATGAACATATACGCCATAAAGGTCAAAAAGTGTAGCCAGCGCCATGCTGATTGACCAATATACTGCTTAATATAAAAACTAAACGCACAGATAAATAAGAACCAAAACCCCAACTGCCCCAAGGCCACGCCCACACGCTCAGTCTGAAAACCAAAAGGCATTAGCACCTGCCATAAGTTCAGATTTAAGAAATTATCTGCTAATAAGATACCAGCATGAAACGCGGCAAAGCCTACGGCAATCAGGCTTAGATACTGATGTAAGACAAATACCCGCGCTGCATTAAAGCGCTTGCCTAAACGAGTGCTTAACAACAAGCCAAAAATGACTGCCAACCAAAATAACGTATAAGCGATAACACCGCTTGCCCGTGATAAATACCAAAAGTGTTTATCTGTGCTGGTCAGTAGCTGAGATACCGCCTCTCCCCAAGTTAACGACGCATAACCACCAACTCCGATAGCAATGCTTAACGTTAAGCCAACCCATAGAGCCTGAGTGAGAACATTAGTATTGGAAGCAGTATGACTGCTGGTAGGATGGTCTGTATGCATGACTATGCTCCTATGAATGGCTTTACTTAATGTATTGATATCTAGCGCATGTCGCGTGATAAATTAACTAGCAAGCAGGTTTGGACGCATGGCAGAAGTCACCATCACTTTGTTATCCCTATCTATTAACAACGCCGCAATATGGTGTTTGTTGAGCCACGCCACGGCTGCTTTAACACCAAGAAGCACGCAGTATTTGGCGTATACCTCCGCCGTCATCGCATCTTTCGCCAGTACCGTTGCAGTTAGGACGTCACTTGTTACTGGACGCAAGTCATGCGGATGGATCAAATGATGTTGCCAGCGGCCGTCGTGCAACCAGCGACGATAATCTTGCCCAGATGTGGCGACAGCCCCAGAGCTGAGCTTGAGGATCGCCACATCTTCATCATTGTGAACGTGCTCACTATTGGCAAAATACGGCTTGGCAACAGCCACTCCCCAAGACACCGGTTTATCTGTTGGGTTTTTTGGAACACCAATCGCGATATCCCCACCCATATCGACTAAGCAGGGAATATGCCAGTCATGAACTCGGCTAATATTTTCCGCCAACTGCATGGCGCACCACCCTTTGACATATCCATTCAAATCCAGTGCCATGCCAGCTGGCAGATATACTTGATGTTGTCTGTCAGCTAACTGGCGAAGCTGAATACCTTCTATCTGCTGATTGGCATGGTTAGCACTTGTCGTGTCTTGCACGTTTGTAGGGGTGCTTACGCTAGTAACAGGTAATGATGGCACAGACATTTTGGGCAAGGTCTCAAATGAATGCTTATAGCCTGCGTCCCATAGAGGGTGCAATAACGTTGGTGTTACTAAGCCTTGAGTCTTTGAGACAAAGTGAATGGCACGCTGCAACACCTCAAATAATTCTGAACTCACCTCAGACCATTGGTCGCCACGGTTATTCAGTCTCATAAGCTCACTGCTGTCATCAAAACGACTGAAGATATGTTCCCAGTCAGCTAAGCGCTGCTGAATATCGTTTGTCAAAAAAGCGACTTGTTGGTCTATTCTCATTTGTGAAGGTTGCGCGCTCAGTCTTGTGGTATTTAAGCTAATTTGAATGTGACAACCCATGGCAAACAGTTTAATCGTTGCCAGTTGCGGTGTTGTTTGATTGGACATATTTGTGTGCATTCAAAGCCCTCCCTTGACTAAACATTCAAACTAAATAATCTGTGGTTTTTCTTATTTATTGAGAAGATCGCGTACGAGCGACAACCCTTATTACCTCAACAGGTGCGACTGCATTGACCTGTCGCAATTGATTGATATCAGCGATGGGCGTTGGCGTGACTGCCCTTTCATCAGACTCAGCAACAGCAGTGCTTATAATGGCAGTGCTCACAGGGGCAGTTTTTTGTTCTTGATTGAGTAGTACCAGCCATCCTGCCATAGTACCTGCAATCGAGACCATCATAATGCTGCTTTTAAGAGCGGCAAAAGGATCTGCTTTTTTAGCCGTTTTTTTGACGGCTGGTGTCGAATGTGATTTGGTATTAGTCATCGTATTCCTCCTCATCATGTTGCTGATAGCTCATGGCGATTAGGCGATCATTCTCTTTATAGTATTTTTTATCGTGTGCTTTGCGATGTTTATCCTCTTTACGTTTATCATCATCGTGGTGCTTATCTTCATAATCGTCATCGTCAAATCTCTCAGCACGATAGTCATTGGTCGCAACCGGATTCAGTACAGTGCCGACACTGGCATCAATATAAGTAGCGCCGCTGTCTAATAGCACCTCATAAGCGACGGTGCCGTTATAATTGACGAGCTCGGGTGAAGCCTGCAATACTGAATTGGGCGCGTCTTGCTGCGCAAGCGCAGTTGCTTGCGTGGCTGTGAGTGCCGCCAGAGGTGATGGATTGGCAAATGGGGATTGCGTGAGAGGGTTTGCCACGGCTTTAAAGGACGATAAATCAGAGGATATAGAGGTAATGTCAGTATTTTGACTCATGGCATTCGCAGCTGATAGTGCGTCATCAGCGCTGGGCGACTGGACAGATAAGGCGATAACGCCACCAAAAAACACTAATGAGGTTGCACCAACAGTCAATAATAAGGGTTTTAATAGAGGTAGGCTCATAAGATTGTACTCCGTCTATATTATTAGGGAATACAACTAGCATACGGGGTAAATATTAACTCAACCTTAAGCCCACGCCGATTAATTTTTATCGTTTTATCAGATGCTTGATATCGCTTTTTTATGTCTTATCGTGACGATAAAGCCAGTTTCTGGTTGAGAGCGGTTAGCAAACTCTAACGTCAGACCGTGCAGCTCTGCTATTCGATTGGCAATGGATAGCCCAAGACCGCTACCTAATTGGCTTTGACCTGCTGGGCGATAAAAGCGCTCGCTTAAGCGCGTCAGTTGTTCTGGCTCGACGCCACTGCCATTATCGACCACTCTAATAGCATTGGTGTCGAGCTGAAGTTCAATCAAAGCGCCCTCGGGACAATAGCGAATGGCATTGTCCAACAGGTTACGGATGAGCAGTTTGAATAAAATTGGATTGATAAGGATGGGTAGAATATCAGCAGGATTGTCACAGTTCACAGTGCGTTTTAATTGCATGTGCTTTTCACGAGCCAGCCGATTGACATCACTGAGTACAATATCCGTTAGCATCAACCAATCCGGACTTTCTAATTGCTCAGGAGGTAATTGTTGTTGCGGTTCTATTTTGGCTAAAATCAGCAGTTGATCGACCAAATGAGTGGCCCGCTCAATGCCATTGCTAATGTTTTGGGCATGATAGAACAGCTGATTATCGTCTTCTACGCCAGATAACTGCAATATCTGCTGCTGTAACAAATCAGCTTGTAGCTTTAACGCCGCAAGCGGGCTTCTAAGCTCATGTGAGGCATCGGCGGTAAAGCGCTGCTCACGTGCTAGGGTATCCGCGACTTTTACAAACAAGACATTTAAGGCGCTCACTAACGGTTGGATCTCTTTGGGCACGTCCGCTGTGATGGGGCTATCATCTTGCGGTTGACGCTGTTCAAGCGCACTACTAATCTGAGTTAACGGCATAAACCCCCGCCGGATCAGCCACACCACCAAACCCATAAATGCAAATAGCCCAATCAACATCGGCAGCACTTGCACGGACATGGCATCAGTAATCATCTCTCGGCGAGATTTGAGGTTCTGTCCGACGGCAATGACCCGACCTTCATAGTCATGATCATCATGGACGTAAAATAAACGCCAGCGCTTACTAAAAGGGTTGAGGCGCTGATAGGCAGAATCATGCTCTTCTAAAAACCCATGCTGGTCTGGCAAAAAAGCAAATGATTGACCATTTTCATCAGCCATTAATAGACGGCCTTTTTTATCCCAAATGGCAAAGCCCATATAGTCATCCTCAGCCTCACCAAGATCACCTGATAGCTGCTTACTTTTTAACGCATAGATTTTGGGCGTGTGCTTTTTGTTATCATCCCTTTGCCTATGATGGTCTTTATCGTCCTCTTCTTTGGGGGCGACCCCTATTAAATAACGGGCAACTTGAGTGATTTGGGTGTCATTCATCTCATTGATTTCGTGCCAAAGCTTCCACGCAATAAAGCTTGAGGTAAGCACCCACAGCAAAGGTAAACCAATCAGTAGCGATGTTAATAGCCGTTGCTGAATACTTTTCATAGGCTCACCAAGTAGCAGACAAAGTGGAGGCACCAAAAACAGACCGTTGAATGCCTAACGGTGGTTAATGGTGGTTATGGACTGGATTGAGATAGTAGCCAATACCGCGTTTGGTCAAGATAAAATCATTGCCCAGTTTTTTACGTAAATGATGAATGTGTACTTCAATGGCATTGCTTTCGATATCTTGTTGCCACCCATATAGCTTGTCTTCTAAGCTTGCGCGGCTGTGGATTTGCTTAGGGTGGGTCAGCATTTGCTCTAAGATTGCCACTTCTTTGATGGTTAATTCTACCATTTTGCCTTGATAAGAGACTTGCTGATTCTGAGGCTGATAGGCCACTTCGCCATAACGGACTTCAGGTTGACACCGACCTTGGCTGCGTCTCATCAATGCTTGTAGACGGGCAATCACCTCATCTAATGCAAATGGCTTCACCAAATAATCATCAGCGCCGGCATTGAGTCCTGCCACACGATTGGCAATCGCATCGCGAGCGGTGATAATCAATACTGGCGTATCTATGTGTTTTTCCCGCCAGTTTTTTAGGACGGTCATGCCATCACCTTTTGGCAAGGTCAAATCCAGCAGTACCGCATCAAACATGCCATCTTGCAGCGCCATCTCACCTTGCTTGGCATCACCAAACCAATCCACCATCATGCCATGACTTTTTAAGCCAAGGACAATTCCATCAGCGATGGTGCTGTCGTCTTCTATCAATAATATGCGTGCCATAAGTGCTCCATCGCTTGACTTATTTCATAGTAGTCGGCTTGTCTGTCACCGTTTTTTTGCCCGTTATCATTGATTTAATGAGGTTTTGGCGTTGCCAGTAACTCATGGCAATCGCTGCGATGATATGTAGAGGAACCAGTAGATATAAGCTGTTTGCTAATAACTCATGAATCTCTTCAAGCACCTCTTTATCACCAAACAGCCCTGCTTCCATCAGATAACCGGTTAGTCCTAACCCTATAGTCACAGCCCATAACGATAACATCATCAGTGCGGCCAAGGGGTTATGACCAAGATTCTGCTCATCAACGCGTCGAACGCTTAAATCTGATACATGCCGTTTGAGTCGTTTTGGTGTGGGGAAAAAGCCAGTAAAGCGTGCATAGCGCGTGCCAACCAGACCCCAAAGTAAACGTATGACCACCAGTCCCAAAACGGTATAGCCGACATACTCATGCCACTCACCACCATCTTCGGTAAAAAACAGATTAGCAATAATACCAGCTGCGACTGTCCAATGAGTCACTCTTACTAATAGGTCCCAAACTTTTACTTGCCTCGCTTTAGGCATGTTCGGTACATGTGCAGAAGAGTCGTCCCAATTAATGATGTCTTTTTGGCTCATGGTTGTCACTCCTTAATCATTTGTTTGTTTATTGACAACACCCGCTGCTAAACACTGAAAATCAGCAAGATATCGTAAGCAGACGAGATATCACATCATCTGCCTTATCGCTATTACAACAAACAAATCTTAAGGTGAGCTTAGGACGTTAAAACAGGTAAATCATTGTGCAGCGAACCGGTAGCCTACGTCGTGCCATATACACCACTTAAGAATTATTTAAGAATCAGGCTGTATTATTAGCCATACTTCTCAATAAATACCTACTTGTTAAATCAAGCTTTCTTAACGGCAATAAAATAATTTTTCGGGAGATTCTTATGGCTTTAAAGTCATGGCAAGTGATCGGTAGTGTCGTACTGATCACTTCAATCACTGTACTCATGCAAATTTCCTCTGAAACGTGGATCACATCAGCAACAGTCAGTTTGATAATGGGTGCTTCGGCTTTAGCGTGCATGGCAAGCTCATGCATACTCGCTAGCCGTTGGCACGGTATTGAAAGGCTCTTTGGCGGTCTGGACAGGGTTTATGAAGCGCATAAGTGGATTGCTATATGGGCACTTATTTTCGCTGTCTATCATTTTGTCTTCAAAGCCAAGCTAGACGCTTGGGATCTTGCGCCCATTTTGGAGTTGTCCAAATATTGGACGCGTTTGATGCGTCAACTCAGCCTTGTCGCGTTAGGTCTGATTATACTACTGGCGCTGAATCGCAAAATCCCGTATGGCAACTGGCGTTGGTTGCATAAGTTCTCAGGCCCACTTTTTTTAATCGTTATACTACATTGGCTGAGCTTTGAGTCTCCCATCACACTGACTAGTCCAGCAGGTATTTGGTTAGCACTACTTTGTTCTGTAGGCGTGATTGCAGCATTGTACAAGATGATATTGTACCCATTCATTGCCAAAGCCGGAGAGTATAAGTTAGTCGCTATATCCCAGGGCAAAGCGGCGGTACACTTGGAGTTTGAGCCAGTCCGTAAAGGGTTTCAATTTAAGGCTGGTCAATTTGCCTTTATCTCTCTTAAAGAACCAGGTTTGCACGAGCCGCATCCTTTTACCATAGCTAACGCACCTTCTGATACTGGACACATCCATTTTGTGATTCGAGCATTGGGTGATTATACAAAAAAGCTAAATGAACAAGCCAAAGTGGGTATGTTGGCTGATATTTATGCGCCTCATGGTAATTTTAAACGTATATCAAATGCAGAGCGTGAAATCTGGATTGGTGCCGGAGTAGGAATCTCTCCCTTTATTTCTTGGCAAGAGGATAAAACTATCGGTCATTTTGAACGTGCCACTCTGATATATTGCTTCGATCCTGCGCGTGTTTTTCCAAGTGTTGAGCGTATGCAGGAGATGACAGAACAGTCTGGAGTAGATTTCGTAGCCAACCCAAGTGGCAGTAATGCCATGGCTGAAACCATTCGGCAAGTCGCCAGTGAAGTTAATCCAAAGCAGATTCAGATTAGTTTTTGCGGTCCAAAAGGGCTTTTAGGAAAAGTACAAGAGTTAATGAAAGAAAATGGTATTCCTGCCAAAAATATTCATTATGAGTTTTTTGATTTTCGCTAGAACACGTACAATTTGCCGTGCTTAACACAAACCCAATAAGACAAATGGCACGCTGGCTCAAGTCATAAAGTCATCGGTGCTAGTGCTAAGTAGGCGAACGACAATGGTATACAGATTAATTTAAGTCATCGAACGTTGATCAGGAGCCTGGTGGTTTAAAGGCCGTCTTATACTTAATGGTCTACAGTGACTTAACATGAAATGGATATACCGCCATTTCATGTTAAAAAGGACACTACTGTGTACACGGAGCTACTATAAATAACTAGGAGTGATGATAACAATAGCGTACAACCGAATATTCAAGTCCTCACTAGGGAACCGAACCAGTGAAAGCACCTGATTGGTTCGCCGTAGTTATACTATACTGTAGTCAAATCGTTCCGTTTACTCAGACTTAAAAAACAAATCGCCAATATCTTCTTTTAATTTCTCAATTACGTGTTGCGTAATCAAAGTATCAATGTTCGAATATATATTAAGTAATCCGACTGAAATCTGCGAAAGAGATAAAGCAGTCAATTGAGCAGGATCAGTCATACCTGAGTTGCTTGCTCCTACTAGTAGAACGTCTTCTTTTGCCTCAGCTAGGCCAAGCTTGCTATTAATACCATGTGCATTTGCATGTATGTTTTGGCTTGCCCATTTATAATATGGTCGAAAGTGATCAAGATCTACAGCTTCTTCAATATTGAAAAAGTTAGGTTTTTTATTGTTTAATACGTTTGCCGCCCAACCGTAACTCGTCTTGAAGTCTTGCCCATATTTACTAAGTAATTCTTCATAAGCTAACTTACATTCCATTAATTCTTCTTCAGAGAATTTAACGATATTTAGTCTTGGCTCGTAGTGATTGTATTGCCTCATACCTTTATAAGACTCTACTACTTCATGTTGACGATAACGAATGGAAAGCTCGTTCTCATGAGCACTTAGAAAAAGAGCTGTAACTACTACCTCATGTAATGCGCGCCATCGTGCGTGAGCACCATCAGCAAAACCGCCTTTAAGTAACCAAAGTATCTCTGAAGAAATATGACAGGCTCTAGCATGTAAGCGAACTACAGTGTCAAATTTTACATTATTCTCTCGAGCTGCCCGGTCTCTATTGGTATTATTAAAATCTTCCCCTATTTCAGAACATGTAATAATAAAAATCTCTAAAGCATCAAAGCCGCTTTTCCATCTCTCAATATTTCTATCTACGAACCCATCTGCATCGTCTCTAATCAATTTCAGATGGTTTTCGGATTCTTTATTTAATGATAAGACAATTGTATCGGCTATCTCTGGGATAGTTTCATTTATGAAATCTGAAGCAGAAGAGCTTATACAAGACGCTAGCTCAGATTTTGATAAACGACAATCGGCGCTTTCAACAGTCTTATGCAACATTTCGTTAAATATGTCTTGGTAATTATTCATTATTTACTCTAAATTCATACTAATAAGTTATATCAGTTATTGAAAGATGGTGATCAAGATGAGCATGAAGGAATGATTGCTATTGATTTTATTGTTTTTCCTAGTAGTCAATGTAGCTGTGCCCTAGGACACTGTGACAGCAGGCATCTGATATAAATTGCAGCTAAGCATGCAAGGCCGTTAATAAACTCGAAAACCTGAAGCAGTCCAGGTGTTTATACCAAGCTAATAACGATTTACATCTATAGATGGTCCATCTATTCCTACACCGCTAATTGGATTTGTATCAAAAATATACCTTCCAAATATTGAGTTGAAATTCTCTTCCGCATCTAGGAAATATTGTAAGATACCATCTAACAACTCCCGAAAAGTCGAACCATACCATGTGACTCCTGGCGCAATCTTAGATAAAACTTCCATTTTGAAAGTTTTAATGTCGGAAGGTGGATTAAGTAAAGTACCAGTATCAATCATAGGACTTATACTGAGCATATTAAACATTGCCAACATAAATGAAGATACACGATACTCTGAACGTAACCGATCAAATAAATCCTTATTTTCTTTGGAAAGCTTGTTGTACTCTTTATCACGGTGATGATTGAATTCTTCAGTGTACTGTAAAACACGATCCGCAGCATCCCCTACACGAGGACAGAAATATCTTGTCCACCAAGCTTCGAAATATCGTTGCTGAAATTCTAAATAAGTTAAACCAACAATGTTTGTGCTTCTAGTATATTCTTTTGCTCCAGATTGTAGTCCGTGTTTGGAAATGATAAACCCAATGTTAGCGCCAGTTTCGTGCATAACAGTCGTAAATGAATGTACAACGGATTGAGGTATAGCTGAACTCCAGTTTTTGCATTCTACAATATATTTAATATTGTCTAAGCTTAGTCCATCGATAGCTAAAACATCAACGTTAACAGAGCCCCGTGGGGTAGGTATATTTACCTCAATATCTGACGACAAGCCAACATTGCGAAATATTCTCTTCACACCTAATTGAAGGTCTTGCCATTTATCAGGATATGGATTATCAATCATAGAGTTTGGAGTATCCTTTTAGCTAAGCGTAAGAATTGTTCTGTCTAACTCATGTATAGCGTGGTGTGCCTTTCAAGCTTGATATATCTACTCGATCACCGATACCCTTTTCAATAGCTAATTTTCGAACCTTCTCAATATCTGTGTCTGATAAAAATGGTCCAAGATGAATTCGCTCAATCAGATCGGTTACTTCAAATTTAACTTTTATACCGTGCTCAGGTATATCTACTCCAAACTCTTCTGCCAATCGGAGAGAAATACCTATCCGAAACTCTTTTTCCCAATCGAAAGCAGTATGCTTATGCCAAAACCGTTCTATCATACTAACTTTCAGTTTTCCTTTGGTAAGATCAACATATTTGACATTGCCAACGCATAGATTTTCTTCAGCATATTTAGGGTTTAATCTAAACGGTTTTATGGATTTTTTTATCTTATCTAAGTTGGTTTGTATAGCTACACCCTTCCATTCATCGGCGTATAACTGCCACATGGCGTCGCTTTCATACAAGGATCTATGCCAACAACTTACTTTGGTTAAACGTTTTAATTCTTCAAAAGCTTTTTCAGTACCGTCAAGTTCCGCATAACGTGGATCTGTTTTATATTCTGAAGATACTATTGCCACAGCTCCTTCAAACTTATCATTAAACTCACGCGCTGAAGCAAAGTACAACTCACCAGTATTCAGAAAATCTATTAGCCTTTCTGTTTTAAAATATCGCCATAATGGTTCTATAGTATTTGGCTCATCGCCGATAAAGTTCATAATCTATCCTAATCGGTTTGTTGCATATTTTTAAGGATAGATTCCACTTTGATATAGAACTCATTAGCCTTATCGCATATAGTTGATACGCTTATAGTCATGCCCCAAAACTCATCAACAAAAATTTCAATGGCTATTAACAAATGCTCTGCGGCTAGATTAGAATCAATATATTTTGATGGAATATGTAAACTTTCATTATCCCGCGCAAAATATAACGACTTTTCCCTTAGTGATGAATATTCGCCAGAACTATAGCCTTCGAAAATCTCCTTAGCCCTATCAGCACCAATACTATTAGCTATGCGGTCACCAATTAGATAAACAGGTGATATTGCAATTTTATGCTTCATGTTATGGTTAAAAAGATGATCTTTTCCTCGTTTTACTTTTAGTAAATCCTTTTGTTGTGCTGCACGCATATACCCAGCTTTTATTTTGGCAATTTCTTCAAATATAGTGATTGATAAAAAAAGAGAGGGGGCAAAACTACCACTCTTCAACAAAGTGTATGATGCGCATATCAAATCGTAAATGTGAGCAATAGCATCGTTATACTCTTCTCGACCATGTAAGCCTGTATACCCATCTGAAAATATTACAGAAGCTTCTACAGCTATGTTATTTCCGCTCTTTTCCACAACTTATTCTCTCTTGTTAGCTCTATTTATCTGTTTTAGAAATTAAGTTTGATCTAGAGAAGCTGTTATTTTTAAAATATACCTTAACTATCAAACCACCCTACTCTTCTTAAAGTTCTCAGCCTGCTCAAATATCTCTTTATAGACCTCTTTTGAATCAACGGGTGGATATCCCCATTCATCGAGAAGCACCATCAAATCAAACTGTAGCTCCGCTTTGATGTCGTCGCGCTTGTTCCAATCCGTGTATTTGGCTTTCTCATCGATAAGCTTTTTTACTTCTTTGGACAGCTCAATCAGCTTGTCTTCGGGATAGGTAAAATCGTATTTATGTGCCAGTGACAGCAGAATGTCATAAAATGCCTTTTCTTCAAAGTCGATACCCATTTCACCAAACGACGCCATCTCTTCGCGCAGCTCGTGATACAGCTTGATGATCTCATCAGAGAAGTCGCCGATGACTTCGGCGCGCAGTACATCTTGCTCATCGCGGTCGTTATACTTTTCAACCAGCGCATTCATTTTCTTACTGAAATCAACGCCCTTAACCTTATTGGTCTTTTTCAGCTCACCAATGGCTTTAGCGAGTAGCTGTTGTAGTAGCTCTAACTTCGTGTTGGGCTGCTTAATCACCTCAAGCTTGGCTAGGTAGTCTTCATCGAAAATATCGATCTCACCGTCGGTGTTATCACCCAGCTTAAAGATTTCTTCAACGCCATCACTCAGCAGCGCGTCTTTCACCAAGTCACGTACCTTTTGGTTCATTTGTTCAACGTCAGGTGCGCCGCCCGTGGTGATTTTAAAGATGATGGTACGAATGGCTAGGTAGTAATGAATCTTGTCCTTGTGCGCCTTTGTGAGCTCACTGCTACCCACGCAAATATCATAGGCAGACTTCAAACGCTTGGCTAAATCCATAAAGCGTTTTTCTAGCTTTTTAGATTGCAGTGCAAAGTCAGCCGCTGCATTTAAGCAGTTCAGCTGTTCTAATGGCGTACCGTTGAAGTACAGGGTCGAATCGAACTTATGATAGACGGTATCGAGTAGGTTTAAATGATCTTTCACCACCACCACTGACTTTTGGATATCTTCTAGGTTTTGAATCTGACCGCCAGTGTAATGTGAGAGCGCCAAGTTCATCTGTTTTTTGATGCCGATATAATCAACCACTAAGCCGCTCTCTTTGCCTTCAAACTTACGGTTGACCCGTGAGATGGTTTGAATCAGGCTATGCTTTTGCAAAGGTTTATCAATGTAGATGGTATCGAGAAAAGGTACGTCAAAGCCTGTGAGCCACATATCGACAACGATGGCGATTTTAAAGTTAGATTTGCCATTTTTAAACTGACGGTCGAGCTCTTTACGATAGTCTTTATTACCAAGATTATCCCACATACCTTTTGCGTCATCCTTGTTACGAGTCATGATCATCTTGACGCGCTCCATCGGTTTAACTTTTTTCTTATCGCTTTCAGATAAGGTTGAACCTTCTTCGCACGCTCGTACCTCATCCCACTCAGGACGCAGCTCTATGATGTCTTTGTACAGCTGATAGGCAGCTTCACGGCTGCTACAGACAAACATCGCCTTGCCTTTTTGCGTCGTACCCTCTTCTACTCGCGCTTCATAATGCTGAACAAAGTCTTCAGCTATGGCACGGATGCGGTCAGGGTCACCAAGAATGGTGGACATGCTCGCCATGGCTTTTTTGCTTTTCTCTATCTGATATTCATTGGTGCCAGCGTCGGCGCTTTCTTGATAGTATTTTTCGACTTCATCAAGCTGTTTGCTATCGAGTAGCACTTTGGCGGCGCGACCTTCATAGACAATACGCACGGTGATCTCATCAAATACCGACTCAACCATGGTGTAGCTATCAACGACTGGACCAAATACATCGAGAGTGGCATCAATCGGTGTACCCGTGAAGCCGACGTAAGTGGCATTGGGTAATGAGTCATGCAGATACTTAGCGAAGCCGTAGGTCTTTTTGACGCCATCTTCGGTAACGGTGATTTTTTGCTGGAGATTGATTTGACTGCGATGCGCTTCATCTGAGATACAGATAACGTTGGTACGCTCTGTCAGTAGAGCTAAGTCTTCGGTAAACTTATGAATGGTGGTTAGGAATACGCCGCCACTCTTACGCCCTTTGAGCTCTTCTCTTAGCTCAGCACGACTCTCGATACTGATGATATTCTCATCACCAATATAGGTCTTAGCATTGGTAAAGGTTTTGGATAACTGATCATCCAAATCGGTGCGGTCAGTGATTAAGATAATGGTTGGACTACCAAGCGCCGCGTCTTTCATTAGCAGACGGGCTAAGAACAGCATGGTAAAGCTTTTACCACAGCCAGTCGCGCCAAAGTACGTACCGCCTTTACCGTCACGTAAGCCATTATCGTCAATTAAGTTGCCATGACTATCGAGCTGTTTCATGTGCTGCTTGATGTTGGCGTATAGCTTGGTGGCAGCATAATACTGCGGGTAACGACAAACGATTTTCTCTTCCCTACTGGATTTATCAGGCACATAGATGAAGTTGCGGATGACATCGAGCAAACGCGCCTTATCAAACAAGCCGCTAATCATGGTCAGTAAGGAGTGGATACCGTCTTTCTCTAACTTCTCATCGCCAGTGACTTTGCGCCAAGAGTAGTAGAACTCATAAGGCGCAAAGAAAGAGCCCATTTTTGCGTTGACCCCATCACTGATGACGCATAGCGCGTTATATTTAAACAGCTCTGGAATATCGCGCTTATAGCGAGTGGTCAGCTGGGTGTAGGCGTCAAACATGGTGGCATCTTCACGGATGCTGCTCTTAAACTCAAACACTACCAGTGGCAAGCCATTGATATAGAGAATGCCATCAGGGATACGCAGCTCAAAGCCTTGTATCTCCATCTGATTAACGATGCGAAAGCGATTGTTATCGAGTGCCTCATAATCGATGAGCTGGATGTATAGATCTTTTTGGGTATAGTCCTCACGCTTCAAGAAAAACCCATCAGCGATAAACTTCATGATGGCTTTGTTGGTGTCGTACAGATCAGACGCAGGAAGGTACTCAAGCTTATGAATGATGGACTCAATCTCATATTCTGTGATCAAGTCATCTCTATAACGGGTGGCTAGAAACTGTCGAAGATCAGACTTAATCAGCACATCGTCAGGGTTGCGGTCAAGTGCTTCACCAACCGTATGTGGATAGCCCTCAGCTGCTAGTAGTTCGATAATGGCCTGTTCAAGTCGGTCTTCAGTAAATTTCAATGGTAAGTCCTTTTTATTATTCTGTATTATCTTTCTCGATAACTAATACGCCAGTCCACGGCTAAACCAAAGCTAAATTATTCATAAGCCTTTTTCACCGGATTGAACTTCACAATCTTGCTGTAATTGACACTATTGATACGCTCATAGTCGTCAGTAGGTTTATCGCCTTTATAAGTCAATTTAATAGGATAATAAGTAGTGTTTTCAGGTATGACTTTAAAAGCAACATCATAGCTGTAGTACAGAGGTGAGTCTTCCTCGTAATTTCCGGCATTGTTTGAGCCAGCATCACCTAACGTATATATATTGATAAAGTCATTTTCAGGTAAGAACAATACATCCCACCAGCTATCCGTTGTCCCAGTAGAGGTATAACCATTCATAAATATACTGCCCATTAGGTTTTTCCCCAACGGCTGTAGACCGTTCTGAATATCTTCGGCATAAAGTCCAACTCGCCCCCAGCTAGTAGAAAACTCCACATCGTTTGGTGTTTTACTTACCAATTGAAACTGGCCATTATTTAGCTTTTGAAAACTGTATAAATCAGCTGTTGCACCACAAACATGGCAAGAAACCAATGAACCATTATTGACTTGAACTTTTTCGATGATGGTCAAATAACGTGGCTCACCTACTACGTTTTTATAAGGCAATACTGGATGCATTAAAGCAACTGTTCTCTCTCCATCGCTATCAATACTGTCTAAACCAATATTTGGCATCGACTCAATATATTCATCATCAATAAACTCATAACCCATACGCCCACTATAAAACTCACGCATAACCTCTTTAAAGCTCAAGTCTTTGATTTTGACCTGAGCCATTTGACTGGCAGAGAAAGCAGGAGCGGCAGCCATTGCAGGAGTTACTGATAAAGCACCTAAACTAAACGCCAAACTAAGTAAAAGCTTCTTCATCTTGAACTCCATTAATGATTATATTTTTGGGATAAACGTTTACTGTCAAAAGCTATAAAACTTCATCCACCAGTTCAGCAGCGTCTGGGATGCGTAGCTCGCCTGACATTAATTTGGGTAAAAGGGTGTCGCGCAGTCTAGCGAGTTCTATCTGCTGATTAGAGCTCATTTTAGAGATAATAGGCTCAAGAGTTTCATAGAATTTCAAAAGAACACTCTCACTAGGAACAACAAGCTCCTCTCTTTCTAAAAACGATGTAGTCTGAAAATTGGATATTCCAGTGCTTTGGTTTTGATACTCCCACATTTTTCCATCATCATAGATTTTTTGTAAATGAATTCCAGCGTAAAGTCCTAAAAACTTGTTTAACGGGCTAAACTTTCTACAAAAACTTGCGGGTTCAGCAACACCACCAAGTCTTTCAAGAATTTGCTCTGTAATAATTATCGAGCGTCCTGTAGATTGTGTCGGACTACCTCCAGATATTTCTATAACGATATCAAACGGTTTTAAAATTCTTGTTTTTAACTTTTTTTCCTCGACCCATCTTTTAGGTGCTTCGCTTCTTTCACCTAGTTTTAACTTAGGAATATCTGTCCCCCTTATGATTACTGATTCTCTGGTGTGTTTATCATCTTGCTCAGGCTTACCCCAATCACCACCAATAGTTGAATCTAAGAGATCACCAAAACTTTGAACGCTCCAACCCTTCGGAATCCACCCCATTTCTTCCGTAAACTCAAACTCATCAGGAAACAAGTTCTGAATATCGGAATTGTCTTTTTTCTCAATCGCTTTGCGTTGCTTAGCACGTTCAGCGAACTCATCAGGAATAGCGTTACCAGCCGCAAGCGCATTATCAATGACAGGATCAAAATCAACAAACCAGCTTTTAAATAATGCCTGCGCCATCGCTTCTAGCGTTCCATTCATTTGGCGGTTTAGTTCGATTTTATCGTCTAACGAACCAAGGATATAAGCAATGGCTTTTTGTTCTGTGAGTGGTGGTACAAACATTTTTATCTGACTAAAGTCACTTTTGTTCAAAATCGGTTGTGCCGATCCTCCAGCCAGTCCTCTAATTTCCGCCTTTCTTGAGCTTAAATTATAGTAAACAAATTTATAATAAAACTCATCGCTTACTACTATAGAATTAATTTGTTGATTCGTTACAGACAGATATTTTGCAATAGCTGATTTACCCATGTCAGAACCAATACATGACACCGAGATACTATTAGCAGGAATGATAGAGTTTTTGACTGATACAGATCCAACTTTACTTAAATATCTTTCAGTCTCACTAATAATCCTCTGGTCATCCATATCTCTAGGTGTAATAAATGGAATTTCGTGACCAAAATTTTCTATTACTTTTGTTTTAGGTGTTTTCCCTGTAACTACTCTACCAATTTCTCCAAGACTAACCTCTTTCCAATCACTCCCCATAACCCAATACCTCCAAGTTCTGACGAATAGTCGCATCTAGCTTTTCAGATTCTTGCATCTGTGCATATAGCGTTTGGCTTAGCTCCAGCATTTTAGTTTCAAACGGAATGCCGTCATCTTCTATCGCCGCTGCGCCCACATAACGTCCCGGCGTCAGCACATAATCATTGGCTTTGACATCTTCTAGAGTGGCAGATTTACAGTAGCCTGCCTCGTCCTCGTACGCTTCATAACCGCCTGCTTCCGCTTCACCACGCCATGCATGATACGTTTTGGCAATCGCTTCGATATCATCTTTCGTGAGTTCTTTATTCGTGCGACTAATCATACTACCGATAGCACGCGCATCAATGAATAAAGTCTCACCGCTACGATTACGCAACCCCTTTGCTTTACTATCAGCGGATTTGGCGGCTTTGTCTTTACTGATGAACCATAAGCACACCGGAATCTGCGTGGTATAAAACAGCTGACCTGGTAGCGCAATCATACAATCAACCAGATCATTTTTAATGATTTGCTGACGTATCTCACCTTCACCACTGGTGGTGGTAGACATTGAACCATTGGCTAGTACAAAACCTGCAGTCCCATGCTCAGAGAGCTTGGATATCATGTGCAATATCCATGCATAGTTGGCATTGCCCGTCGGCGGTGTCGGATAGCCTGCCCAGCGTGGATCGTCGACCAGCTCATCAGGTGCGCGCCAATCCTTTTGGTTAAACGGTGGGTTTGCCATGATGAAGTCCGCTTTGAGGTCTTCGTGCTGATCTTTAAAGAAGGTATCGGCAGCCACATCACCCAAGTTGCTAGAGATACCACGAATGGCAAGGTTCATCTTAGCCAGTTTGTAGGTCGTGCTGGTGTACTCTTGCCCATAGATAGACACGTCTTTGGTATTGCCGTGGTGACTTTCGATGAACTTAATAGACTGGACGAACATACCGCCTGAGCCACAGCACGGATCATAGATTTTGCCTTGATACGGCTCTAGCATCTCTGCAATGAGATTGACCACAGACTTGGGCGTATAGAACTCACCGCCGCCTTTGCCTTCAGTCGCGGCAAACTTACCCAAGAAATACTCGTACACGCGCCCGACGGTGTCTTCTTCAGGATTACCGATGGTGTCGATGTTATTCACTACATCAATCAAGGCAGCAAGCTTACTAGCCGTTAAGCCAAGACGAGAGAAGTAGTTATCCGGCAATGCGCCCTTCAATGATTGGTTAGTCTTTTCAATCGTGCTAAGTGCCGTATCGATTTTAAGGGCAATATCTTCTTGCTTGGCATTCTGCTGGATAAAGCTCCAACGACTCTCTTCGGGCAAATAGAACACATTATCTTTGGTATAGGCTTGCACCATATCGATATGCTTTTCATAGCCTGTATCGATAAGCTTTTGACGCTGCTGCTCAAAAGTATCACTGATGAACTTTAAGAAAATCAGGCTAAGGACGATGTGCTTATATTCTGATGATTCGACGCTACCTCGTAGTTTGTTAGCAGCATCCCAAAGGGCTTCTTCAAAATTGCCATTGTCTGTTTTATCTTTTTTATTCGCAGATGTTTTAGCCATGTTTTTTTGTTCTCTATGTTCTAAGGGGCAGTATTAGTTAAAGTTTGAATTCAGTTAGCCAGTTGTTTTAATAGATATTTATAAAGCTAACCTGTAGAAATATCGGACTAAAACAAATCTAACCTGTAAAAAGTACAATCCTTCTACAGGTTAGGTAGTAAAAGATGGTTTCTAAATAGCGCATAGATAGCTTAACAGTAACAGATCAACAATAAAAATAGTCATCATTAGTCTGTCGCTAAAAAATACTGGCTGAGTGGGTGTTGAAAAAATCAGCTCTAAAATCCTATAACCGATATAGATTTTATGTCTTATGCTTATCGCTCAACCAACTTTTCCTCAATCATCTCAGTCAACAGCTCAGTAACCGTTTTGCGGCTCTCAAGCGCATACCGTTTGAGTGCAACATGCTTATCTTCATCTAGATTGAAATTCACTCGTACCGTCTTTTTGGAACTATCCGTCACATCTGATAGCGCTAACTGATCCTTAACGTTCTTACTAGGACGACCTGCTGATAAACTCATAACTTATTCCTCACCAAAAAATGTTTGAACCTCACTGACCAATGCGGTTATCTCTTGTATCGCATTGCTATTAGGCGATTCGGTATCAAATACTGTTTTACCAAGGGCAGCACTGTTAGGATAAGCAACTCGCTGCATCACTCTGGTCTCTAATACCGGAAGATTATAATCAAGCAGCGCGGTTGCAACCTCTTTACCAATATTGGTATTTTGAATGGCGCGTGAGACGACAAAGGCTGCCTTTAGTTGGCCATCCATCATCTCAATACGCTGCTGCACTAAATCAACCAAATCGCTGGTCGCCCAGATATCATAGGGGCTCGGCTGCACCGGAATCAATATAAAATCAGCCGCTTTTATAGCAGAAATAGCCAGACTAGTAGCTTGCGGCGATCCATCGATCACCACATAATCTTTATCAGAGACGCTTTTTAAATCTTTATCAAGCGTTGGTCTGTCGAGCCCGATCACTGGTACCGGATTGTCTTCATCAACTGCTCTCCAGTCACGCGCACTGCCCTGTTGGTCGCTATCTACCAGCAGCACACTATGACCTTTTAGCTGTAGTCCCCGTGCTAAATGCGTTGCAATGGTGGTCTTACCGCTGCCGCCCTTCTGATTCAATACCGCAATTACCTTCATAAATACAGATCCCTGTAGTATGTATTAAGTATATAAGTATATAAGTATATAAGTATATAAGTATATAAGTATATAAGTATATAAGTATATAAGTATATAAGTATATAAGTATATAAGTATATAAGTATATAAGTATA
>CAJHAA010000025.1 GCA_904846265.1 Psychrobacter immobilis
GATAGTCGCCCAACGCTTCTATCAGCATGCGAACGGCGCGTTCTTTAATCTCAGGAGTGTAGGTTTGTTTTTTCATTGTCGTATTCTCTCAGAATGTTGAGTCTCCGACAATCCCGGGGCGGTTCATTTCATAGATATGAGGATGTACAATGTGGTTCTTGAATGCTTCTTGAGCAATATAATTTCCAGATGAAGAGGTCAGCTTATAAATCTAAGGTAGAGTCAATTGATCCTTATATAACTAAGATTGAATTTAATCATCTCATATCTTAATTTTTTGATTCAAATGTTAATAATATTAACTTGAATAAATTCCTAGCATTATGTCGAAATAAAAACCCAGATTTTGGCTCAGCTATGGGGAAATTTTTTTTAACTTTTATACAACAAAACTTTCTGACATGCATACATTAGCAATGTCAGAATCAGTTTTAATTCTAATCAATTATGGAGTTTTAGTCATGCTTAAAACAGCTTTATATGTCCGTCTTGAAGCTAAACCGGGTAAAGAAGACGAAGTGGAAGCTTTCCTTAAAGCCGGTTTACCTATTGTAATGGAAGAACCTGCGACAGTTGCGTGGTTTGGCCTACGTCTTGGACCTACAACATTTGGTATTTTTGATGCATTTCCTGATGAGGCGGGTCGCCAAGCACATTTATCTGGCAAGGTTGCAGCTGCTTTGATGGCTCAGGCTGATGAGCTATTTTCAGAGCCACCGTCTATTGAAAAAGTAGATGTTTTGGCTAGTAAACTACCAGCTCATACCGACGCTTAAATGTATGAGGGTGCTGCCTGAAATTTTGAATGAAAGGCAGCACTTCAACCCTGTGAGGTTTGTCAGAGGCTTTTTATTCAAGTTGGGCTACTTTATTTAATGGCTTAATCTCATCATTTACATGGGTCAATATCCAAAACAGGATAAATAAATGAACCGCCCCGGGATTGTCGGAGACTCAACATTCTGAGAGAATACGACAATGAAAAGACAAACCTACACTCCTGAGATTAAAGAACGCGCCGTTCGCATGCTGATTGAAGCGTCGAGCGACTATCCTTCTACATGGTCAGCCATTCAAGCCATAGCGTCAAAGATTGGCTGTACGCCTGAGACACTGCGATCCTGGCATAAAAAGCACATAGACCAAACCATTCCCGCCTCAGTGCAGACTCAAAGTGACAAAGAGCGTATCAAAGAGCTTGAACGCGAGAACAAAGAGCTCAAGCAAGCCAATGAGATTATACGTAAGGCTGCTGCTTTTTTCGCCCAGGCGGAGCTCGACCGTCCACCCAGATAATGGTTCAGTTTATTGATGACTATAGAGGTAGTTATGGGGTCGAGCTGATTTGTAGAGTACTACCGATTGCCCCGTCAACCTATCACCGTACTAAAGACCTAGAAGAGTGCCCTGACAAGCGCCCATTACGCAGTCAGCATGACGACTTCTACATCAGCGAAATCAAACGTATCTGGCAGGACAGTAAATGCCGTTACGGTGTTCGTAAAGTCTGGCAGCAGATGAAGGCTGATGGCGTAAAGGTTGCTCGTTGCACCGTAGAGCGTTTAATGAAGCAGTATGGTATGCAAGGTGTCTGGCGCGGTAAGGTAAGATTACCACCAACAGCCGTGACGACCAAAAACGCGCTGATGACCTAGTCAATCGTAACTTTAATGCACGTCAACCCAATCAGCTTTGGGTAGCTGACTTCACCTATATAAAAACAACTAGCGGCTGGGTATATACCGCTTTTATTATTGATGTATTTGCTCGCGCTATTGTGGGCTGGAAAGTATCGAATCGCATGAATACCGATATAGTTATGGCTGCGCTAAATCAGGCGATAGCAGACAGGAACAACCCTAAGGATGTCATTCATCACAGTGATCGAGGGGTTCAGTACTTATCCATTCGCTATACTGACAAAATGTGTGACTCTGGTATCATCGCTTCTGTCGGCACGACTGGTGATTCATACGATAATGCACTGGCTGAAACGGTCAATGGACTCTATAAATCTGAGGTAATTGACTATTTAAAGGAGAACTGGACTGGTATCAATGATGTTGAACTGGCAACCCTTGAATGGGTGGATTGGTTTAATAAAATACGACTGCATAGCACGATTGGTTATGTGTCACCCTTTGAGTTTGAAAAGCGGTATTATGATAATTTAATCCTGTCAGGCATGGCTGCCTGACTCAAGTAAATCACTCTCCGATATAGTCGGGGCGGTTCAAAGCGTGCTAGGTTATGACCAGATGAAATATATAACTCACGCATCAACGCATTAGCAATAAGGTTTGCATCTGTACTGATTGCACCATCAGGTTTAAACTCACCAAACAGCTCCTCATAATTGATGATTTTCATTGTGACGTCTCCTTGTCAGTTTGTGCATTCGTGATTAGTGTTTCAGCTCCAGAGCTATTCGATGCGCCTGTTAACTTCTCCTTACTCGCAAGTAGTAAGTTATCCATCGCTGAGCCATCTTGACGGGTAATATCAGGGACATAGCGGCTGTAGACCCGAAACAGCATCTCTGTACTGCTGTGACCCATTTGCCGAGCTATCCACTCAGGATTCTCACCAGCAGCGAGCCAAAGCGTCGCTGCTGTATGCCGAGTCTGATAAGCACGCCGGTGTTTAAGACCGAGTAGGGCAAGCGTGGGTTTCCATACCCGTCTATTCACATTACGATATTCCATCGGATTGCCTTGTGAGTTGCAAAACACAAAATCTGACTTACCATAGGTGCGTTTTTTCTGCTCTTGTAGTGCGTCATAAACCAACTGTGATATCGCAATATCACGTTGTGAGCCTAATGTCTTCGTTGGACCCATCTCACCGTTTACTAATGCACCTCTGATACTGATTTCCCGGCGATCAAAGTTAATGCATTCCCATTTCAGCCCGTCTATTTCACTGGTACGCATCCCGGTAAAAAAGCGGATAGTATAGTAGGGTCTATAATCAGCACGGACATGCTTTAAAATCAGCCATACCTCAGAAAGTGTAAAAGGATTCACATCCGGACGAGCTTGCTTGAGATTCTTAATATTTTTATAAGGCATCTCAAACTCATGGCGATCTGATGCTTCTTCTAGTATCATACGAAGAAGTATCATGATCTGATTGATTCGTGCTACTGACAGACTTGACTGACCATCTTTACCGTAACGAACTTTGGCGAGAGAGCTACGGAAGGTCAGCAAGTCTGGTTTTTTTATGGCATGTACTGCTTTACCACCAAACTCAGGCAACAAGTACTTATCAAGAATAATCTTTATTTTTTGCCGATAGCTTGGCCGCCATTCAATCCTCTTCTCCTCATACCAAATCTCTGAAAACTGCCTAAAGGTAGGGTTACGACTGATACAAGCTTCTGCTCTATCAGCCAGTGCCGTCATCTCTTTTAGACGAGTGCTTTTCGGAAAGTAAGTGCCATAGTCAAAGATGCCTAGGGTTATTTCTGCATCTATCTTTTTCAAAACAGTCGCTAGTTTTTTTCTGTTAGCTGGATTATCTTCCAAGCTAGTCTTTTCTCGACAACGTATACCTAGGTAGTAGAAGTCGGCAATTAGTTTGCCAAACCGTCCTTGTATAGTAGCCATGATAAATCTCCTTCTATTATTGAAGTGCCATACCGTTGATAGCGCTCATAACCGGCTTGCACATATCCTCTTCGATACGCTCCCATACATATAAAATCTTACGACCACCAAAAGGGCGTATGTAATGAATATTCTCAATCAAAACGGTGTCTTTCATTTGATTGCGGATAGTACGTGCGTCGTATTTGATACGTTCGGCTAACTCATCAGTTGTTAAATAAGTATTGCTCATGATATTTACCTCTTTTCAGTTATTAAGTAATTGCATTAAGTGATAGAATAAAAACTATTTTATCAGCCTGTAAAAATGCACCTTTGAAGTATCAGCTGTGATTTACCTGCTTAGAGGTAATTAGTAACCGATTTGTGTACTATATTATCTTTTTACCTCAATGTAAAGCATTTTTACCCGAAAAGAGGTATTAATTATGATTGTGTCTAAACTCCCTGTGATTTTGGCAGAGAAAAAGTTGCGTGTAGCAGATGTTGTAAGAGCAACAGGTATGAGCAAATCAACCCTTCATAAGTTATACAATGAAGAGTCATCAAGAATTGACTTCAATACCATCGACCAGTTATGTGAGTTTTTAGATGTGCAGGTGGGTGACTTATTTATTTATGAGCCAAATACTAAGGATGATGAAGAGTCTTGAGGATCTACAAAGTTGAAAGAGATTCTCAGATGAATAAGTGGTAGAGCCTTATATATATGACGTTCCAAGGCCTGCAATTAAGGTTGGGGTTATTTTTAAAACTTACTTTTTCATGATTTGGTCACGTTTTGGTCACGCAATGAGCTTAATTTGCAAAAGCAGTGAAAAAGTAAAAACCATGCTAAAAAATATTTTCTTAGGATGGTTTTTTATAAAGATAAGAATAATAAGTTGGGGTCAATTACGAAATCAGTATTTATAGCATGGGCACGAAATGGTCACGTTTTGGTCACGGTGCTGATTTTTGAGCTTTTAATATGTTAGATAAACTTAGCAATTAGACTGAATAGCTAATACTGGAAAACGCTGTAGCCCTTAAAAATCGGACAAAAAAAAGCCTCACTGTTAAGTGAGGCTTTTTAAGTATTTGGAGCGGGAAAAGAGATTCGAACTCTCGACCCCAACCTTGGCAATGTTAACTGATCGATTTTCATTGGAATGTGTAATTCTACATTAACCTGTATATATTGATATATAAGGGATTCGAGATGGTTAATGAATTATAGCTTTAAGGGTGGATTAAGTAAACGTATTTTTTAGTCTGAATATGGTCACCCTAGTATTAGGGTCTTTTGACCACTTACCCCCTACTCGAGGGGTAAGCGAAATCCACTGCAATATTAGTTATATCTGATAACCTGTTTAGTATTTTCCCTAAAAAGCAGTGAGTCTTTCGTTTTTTACCTGCCGTTTCTGATATTGAGTGCATCGAACTATTTTTAATATATAACGGTTATGCAAATATATTCCTTTCTAACTTAGTATCATATGGTTGTATACCTATCGTATTTTCCCATGGAATATTTATCAGACTTCATCATCCACTATCATAAAAAGGTGTACTAAAAACCTCAGCAAGCCAGAAAATGCTTTACCATTTGATGTCTGTTCGTCAGTAATACAAATGCCAAATCTGATGGTGCGAGAGTTGGAAGGTTTGAATATTATTTTTGAGGTCTCTGATTTTTTATCAATAGTTCTATAGATATCATGGACAGTAGCTTTTATACCTTCATTACCTGAAATCATCCACGACTGTGCAGGTAAAAGTCTCACGCTAATCTGTACAAACCTTAGAAACTCCTCTATATCTTTTACTGGAAATGAAAGATAGGCATTATCAATAGTGATTTTTTGTCTAACTATCTGTAGAAACCATAGGTAGTCCGCATGTTGTTGATCACGTAAGATCCAGACTGATTTTAGTATGACGGGTAGAAGCTCATAGTTTTCTCTACTTTTCATATTTTTTGGTTGTCGTTGTTCCGTTGTTTCAATGAAGCGACATTTTCCCTGGCTAGTAGTAATCTGGGCTATTTGCTCAGCGCGCTTAGCGAATACTCGCCCATCCTCGAACTTTATAAATGAATGGTTTGCCGATAGTCTGATATCGCCACTTTGCTCTAGCAGCTGTAAGAATTTGATGAGTTGATTAATGCCATAGCGGTGAACCCTATCGTCTGCCATATTAGTAGTGAACACATCACTTTCCTTGAATCGATTAGCAGTATTAATAGTAAGGTTTACTGGAATATCTCGACTTTGGTTTAAGGTCAATTTTTTTGCCAACTTTCTAGTATCGGAGAGGAATATCTTGTCATCAACAATTGAAATGCTATTTGACTTGAGCCTATCTTTACTAATATCAGTAATATTTTTAAAGATGACGTAATCTAATTGCATTTCTGTATTGGCAATAGCGTATGTAGTCATGAGCATTGCCGAATGCATATAATACTCAAAGCTACGATTAGGAGATATATGCCCGACTAATCCTGAAATTGCATACCATTTATCTTGAGCATCATGATTAACTCCTAACAGCCCAGTTTTTATCTTGGCAATATGTTGATCACTATAACCAGTCAATGTTTTCACAAGTTTATGGTCAGCATTCAAGATAAGAGAAAAATTGGTAATTGCTGTATGCCTAAACGCATGAAATGTATGATCTTTAGCTTCTTCGAATAAGCTCAATATTCTTCTCAGTACTGCAAGAGGTTCTGCATCATCAATTGGGTATTTGTCAAATGAGGGACTAAATATATAATCTGTTTTGTTGAGCTCATTCAGTTGTACGTATCGATTAAAAAAATTCAGTTCCTCATCAGATAGTAATGAAAAGGCAGCTACTCGGCGGATACTACCTTGAGTTTTTGTGCTGCGGTAGATATTTGGACGAATAACTAAGGAGGGTTCACCAAGGGTAAATCCTTCAATATCTTCATACCTTAATCCAAGCAACTCTTTCTTCCGCATGCCTGTACGGTATGCTAAAACAAACAACAGTTTGTACATATCCACTTCGAAGGGATCAACAACTTTTGGCATATTCAATAGAATTGCTTGATACTCTAGTGGTGAAATCCATTCGCTACGTACCACTCTTTGTGTTTGGGCCTCTTTAATACTGACTTTAGGGAAGTGATAGTGTTCAACCCCTATATCATGTAACCGCTGCAGTAGCTTTGCTGAATATTGGATGTCTTTATTATCACGATAGACAGCTTTGTGCTCTAAAATCTCTTCGTAGCATTCTTCAAAATCCTCACTACTGTAAGTGTTTAGAGGCTGTCCTGATAAGAAATAAAGCCACTCATAAGCTACCGAACTTAAATAGCCCTGAATGGTCTCTTTTTTAGGGCGTGGCTTTGCGTTACATCTAGACAGCACAAACTGAATTAAAATATTTTCAGCAATGTCACGCTCTTCATTTAACATCTTTGTTAAATGATAGTTAATATCATATTCATTATTTTTGAGTTTTTCTTTTTGTTGACGAGTAGTGTAGTGACTGTCTAACTGTTTATAAATACGTTTCACGATATCTATCTTACGTACTTCCGCCAACTCAGAATACCTAACGGTATTTTTGCTGACTTTAGATAGAGGTACCTCGATTGATAAAGAGGGTTTGTCAGTTTTATACTCTTTATTTAGTAAGTTGGAAAAATCATCTGTGAGTAGACCTGTGGTTTTACGCTTGCCTTGTGCAACTCCGATTAGAGCTTGATCAACAAAGACATTGGGCATCATTTCCCAGTGATAACTCGCATAACTTAGCAACGATGGTAGAGAAGGGACCTTATTTTTAGGTACTTGTAAGACAATACTGAGGTGGTTTCTAAGCAGTTTTTCAACATCTGTGTTCGTCCTAAACTGATAAGGATCATTAAACTTTCTACATCGGTACAACCAGCATTGGCTGATGACGTCTAGAGAGACTTGCTGAGTAATGTATAAAGGGCTCTTTCTTACATTAGGAGACTCCACCCTTTCATTACCATAATTTTTTGTAGGGTAACGTACAGAAACAATGACATGATGATCATTGAAAGCAGTTAAGACTGGTTGATCTAACAGAGTATTGACTAAAGCAGCCAGTAATTCTTTATCATTAATCCCGCCAAAAGCTATTAGTGAGAATACAAGCGACGCTAAGGACTGATTTTGATCTTTACTTGCCGCCACCCAATCTGCCATCATCGCTTTAGTTATTTTATTAAAAAGCTTGCCATTTTTTACCCAGTTTTCATCAATTGATAGTGGGTTTTCCTTTACTAAAACAGGCTCACTGGGTAAAGGGTAGGCATACTCTGACTGCATATAAAACGTGTTGTAGTAGCTGACAAATTTAGTCAAAACCTCCCAAGCATAGCGAAACTGAGCCATTGAAGTATAAATTTTAGAACAGACTTGATGTATCAGTTTTTTTGCTTGTTTTAAAAAAGCTTCGAAGTGCTGTTCATCAAGTGGGTGTGTCATTAATGCTAACTGAACTAAATAATCAGAATAAGTTACTTCCCATTGCTTTAGTTTAATATCGTCAGTTGGCTTGGGATTCTTTTCTAGGTAGATCTTTTTATATCTCTCTGTTGAAAGGATCTTGTAGTCGTAAAAGATTTTATCTACATTTTTTTGATAGATTAGGTTTTGAAAGTCTTGGAATGCTTGTTTTTGGATATCGTCCCATAGAGTTTGGAAATTACTTAGTAATTCATATTTTTGATAGGTACGTTTTGATACGTCATCTTGGTTTACGCTCAATATGTTTTTATCGCCTTTTCGTTTGGTAAACCCAGCAATAATTTTAGGTGGAAAAACATTTTTATTTACGATTGAAGGGTTAATAGGCTGTTTTGTTACCTCACGAGCCTTACTTTTTTTCTTGTGTTTAGATTTCTGAGTTTGATGCGGCTTTGCTAGTTCTTTAAGCGACTTGTTGCTATCGTCATTTGATTTATTTTTTAATGGTTTCATTTGCTATCACATTCTTAAATTCATTTGTTGTGCGATTTCCTCAAATGTATCACGCACTTGCCAAATTTGTTGCTTATTTACTGATGAGAATTGTCCCAATGCTTCTTGTCGGTTTTTTTCATGACCAATCACTGTGTTGATCAATATCATTGAGACGCCAAGCTTTTCAAGTTGGGTGCGTAAGAAGTGCCGTGTCCAATAAGAGTCCTCAAAAGGCATGCAGTCTGCTAGCAATTTTGAGATATGACTTCGCTTAATTTGAATAAGTTTATCGTAACTATCTGATAGCATATTCAGTAGGGTTAACTCATCTTGTTCTTGTTTGATCTGATGAATCATTTTATCGACCTTGGCAGTCGCATAAGGCTGATAATCGACAAGAAATAATTGGTACTTTTTTAAAATTGCCAAAAGAGTAGGGCACAACGGGATTAGTCGATGGTTCTTGACAGCCTTATTAGGTTTATCTGCAACTTCATACCAACCCACCTCTAAGTCAATATCTTTAACATTAGTCAGTCCATTATTTGGACGAGTACCAGTCAACAAACAAAACTGGATCCAAACAAGAGCGCTATACCTATTAAAGTGCTCCTCTTTATTAACGCTATCATCAACCCATACCAATAGGTTCTGTAAAAACATATTGACGTACTCTAATGTCAGGGCAAATCCAGAGCCTGTAGTGAAGTCTATTTGGGTACTTAGCGGGCTAATAAAACTATCGTCTAATTGATTGTCATAGTTAAGCAGCTCTATCGCTTGACGATAACGATTAACAAGAAAATCGTTACTATGGCTGCTGTAGTAGGTAGAGGGCGCAAGAGATGCTGGTATTCGACAAATCAGATCGGCAATATGTTGATTACTACCCTGAATGTATCTGTGTAAGATGATATGTAAAGCGGTTTCAATCCGTACTATTGATAGATAGGGTAAGTCTACCTCTTCCTTTATAGCCCGAATATAGTCTGAGATATCCTCCTTGCTTGGTAAGTTTCTTTTATCAGAAAGGAGTTTTATTAATCCCGATGGCATAGGTAGACGGATGATACTTTCTTGGTTTTCGTGGATACTTGCATCATACTCCTGCTTACGATCAGTGATTTGTAGCTGATACTGCAAATATGCAGTATCTTCGAAAACGGTGAATAACCCGGAATCCGCAATGAAACCAGTTGTTATCAAAAACTCTACAGGAACCGCTGTCATCATTGATAGGAGTAAGATTAAAGAGGCTTTATTATATTTATAGTCGTATCGATGTGAATCTATCGCTAATCTGCCAAAAACCTGTTTTAAGCCTGCAACAGAAAGCGTTCGGACATTAGAGTTAAGCTCTAACTCTCGCTGACTGATATAGCTGTGATGAACGTTTTTCTCTATTCTTTGTAAGGGTTGCATGTAACGAACTTTTTTATCAGGCAAATCTAAACTGACAATTAGTGGACGTTCTAAAGTATCAATATATTCTTCAATATTTCTAGGTTTTCTTGAGTTTGGTGAGTATAGTTCATCATCAAAATTTGGTATTGAAGGATATTGATAGTATAAATGTGGAGCTTCGTTTTCAATATCGTATCTACTCAGATTCCAGTAACTATTCTCTACCCAGGTTGAACCGTCCACAAAACTAGCTAACTGTTCGGTGGCTACGCTTTTAAAAGGATCCAAATATTTATCTTTCTTTTTGCGCTGGCGAGTGATTTTCTTATTAGGATAGTAGGCTTGCTCAAAGCATTTAACAATTGCGTCAAGCTGCTTAAATTTTTTACTGCGCAATTTGATGGTTGCGTCACTTTCCTCAGTGTTTGTTAGCAGATCTTTTCGTACTTCTTGTTCATACGCTACTATTCTCAATTGTTCTACAAAGAATAAATAGATGAAGTCTACTGTATTTGATAACTCTTCTAACTCGTCAAGTTTTGGTAATATCCTCCAAATCCATCGGTTATTCTTAGCCTTAGAAAATACGGGTAATTTGAATCTGTTAATTATATTCGTTAAATGCGTCCTTGCTTTTTTGTGATGTGATAATAACAAGTACGTATGAATAGATATGCACAACCATATGATTTCTTTGTGCTCATCATCGCTTAAGTTAGCTAGCAAGAAAAGCGGTTGTAGAATCGGAGGTAATGCATTAAGTGTCTTTTTACTGACTTCTTCTTGAAAAAGCAAACCGTTTTTTATAGCTATCAACTGCTCTATTAAAGGTGGCGATCGTTGTTGAATGCTTGAATTAATTGAAGTGGCAATTTCCTTTAATGAAGCTATCCAGTTCTCAGTGTAGTTATATTCATCTTCAACACTTAAAAAATCAACTTGTTCAATAAGCTGGTTATCCGTCAACAGAACAATTTGATTACCATCATCAGGCATTATATTTCTCGCTATTTTTTGACTCGTTCCGTGCGTTATCATATGTCTTTTCATGGATATTCATGTGTCTGCAAAATAGAAAGATAGAGTAGCTATTGAGATTAAACAAATACTGACATTGTTCTGTGGTTAAAATCTTGATCAAATCTTTATGTACTTCATAGTAATTTAAATTTTCTTGGCTACGAATGGCTCTATTTATAAAGTTAATAAGTTCATAAAAAATAGTTTCCAGCCTATGAAGTCCAGGGGATTCGTTGTTGTTAAGGTAGATACAATGTACTTGCTTATCTGTAGCTTGCTGTATGTATCTCTTACAAAAGATTGCTAAGATATAGTTATTTAAGAAGATGAAGTTTTTGTCTATGATTGTCACAAATGTAGTAGCTGCTAGTGCTCTTTCAATCTCCATCTCAAGAAAACCATCTTCTAGTTTTGATAAGATCTCATAAGTTAGAATGTAAAGTTGCTTAAACTCGTCATGGTAAGCAATAAACTGCTCTGAGATATAGCTGAGTGAGTATTGTTTTAATTTCACTTTATAATCCATTATCTGATAATGTTGCAGGATGCATGCTCAGTAATTAGGGTAATGGTACAGTCGAAGTAAGGTTTTATATTAGAAGCTATCAAGGATTTAACGGTTAATGTATCTAATTTAAAAAGGCTCCCAGCACAAGCGTGGCAACTTCATAGAGGCTGGAGTCGGTAAAGCTAGATTAGGACTATAGTAAAAAGATAAAACTTGTTTCATATGTTGGATCTGGTTGTTATATTTCTTTGCATGAGTTATGGCTTCGTATTCATTGCGCAGTTTTACAATATAGAATGTTGAGCTGTCTTTCTTCTTTCGAAAACATAAAGCATAAATAGTTTCCTGAAAAAGTCTTTTGTTTTTGATGCCATTATCAATTTTTTCATACAATACTGGGTTTTTTAGGAACTCTTTAATATTTACTTCGAAATCATCTAAATAAAAATCTATCGATGTTTTAAATAAGGTTTTGCGTTTAGTTGTTAAGTGTTCACTAATATAAAGTGCTTGGACCCATATTTTATAGTTACGTTTAGTTGTAGTTACTGTACGATAGTGAGTTGATGGTTGGCTTTCTTTGTCAAATGGAGGTGTATTATTCTCTGCTTTTTTCATAGAGTTTTTTACTAAAGCCATTTCTGAGTATCGTTCATAGCGTTCTTTAGCTAATAGACATTGCTCAGTAGTGATTTCCCATGCTGAATTTTTATGATAAGCAGGAGGTAGGATCGTAATAATTTTACCAGAACGTTCATCTTGAATTGCTACATAGCAGAATTTGTCTTTTTGACTAAAAAATAGTAAATGCCGACGAGATGAACCTGCAATTTGCCCGATGTTTACACATGCTCCATTATCAAGCAGGTTCATTAATTCTAAACTATCTATAGATGTACGCTGAAAGATACGTTTGGCAGCATGAGAAGATGGATAGGCAAAACGTTGTTGACGGAAACTAAAGGCTTCCAGTTCTTTGTTGCTCATAAGCTTACCCGCCTAATACAATTTAGCTGTCATCAAGCGATGCATGGCTATTTCTATATCTTATCCTCGCCAATATCAGGGTTTTAGTCAACCAATTTGGAGAAAATAATAATTTATACATATATGCATGTCTTAGGTATAAATATTAAAAAAATCATAAAGCAGCGTCTGACATACTCGGGACGGTCCATCTGGCCAAGAGTGATTTGCTCATAAAACTAAATGAAAGAAAAATGCGACTCTTTTCCACAAATAACTTAATATCTTTTAAAGATAAAAAATCCAGAGCAATCTGGACTTTTTATCAAGTTTACTGGTTTATTTATTGGGGAGATTACTATTCGACAACAGTTCTTTTTTAAAGTCACTAAAACTTTCATGTATCTTCATATCATTACCTACTATTTTAGCAAAGGCTTCAAAGAATTCTGGAAGTCTTTTTAAATCTTTAAACTCATTTTTGTAGCGAACATTCTTTGAAAAAAGCGAGTCTCGAAAAAACCCTCCATGCTTCTCCTTACCTTTTGGCAGCTCTTTAATTGTACTTATAGCATCCTCTAACAGTTTAGTTGGGTTTATTGGAGGAAGCTCTTCTTTAGTGTTTTCTGACGAAAACAAATCCCCATTTGATGGTGTATTTATACTCTTTTTATCTTCTTGAACTCGATCGCGTTTAATGGTCTCATAATCATTGTCTATAATAGTTGAAATATTAGATAGCTTGGCATCGTATTCAATCTCATCAGGCTTATCCATATCTTTGGTATTATCCACAGAATCTTGTGAGTCAACTGATTTTTGAGTTTCTAAATGAGGCTCAGTAGAGTTGTTATCAGTTGTACTAATAGAAGTATCTACCTTTTCATTTGAAAGAGTGTTGTTCGTTTCAATAATGCTATTGTGTATTGTTCGTGTTCGTGTTCGTGTTCGTGTTTGAGATTGGGTAGATTGATTTGAATCGTCAATCCTATTGGTACTATCCTTAGACTCTTCTGAGTCAACTGAGTCAACTGAGTTCTGAGCTTCTGAATGAGGCTGAGTAGAATTGTTATCGGTTGTATCGCTAATAATATATTCCTTTTCATTCGAAAGGGTGTTGTTAGTTTCAATATTGCTACTGTCTATTATCGTTGCTTGAGACTGGGTAGGTTGATTTGAATCACCAGTCTTATTGGTAGTATCCTCAGACTCTTCTGATTCAACTAACTTTTTAGCCTCTGGATGAGGCTGAGTAGGCTCGTCATTGGTTGTATTGCTAGGAATATCTTCCTTTTCTTTCAGAGGAATATTATCAATTTTAATATTGTCGTTGTTTTCTATCGGTTTTTGAGACTGGATAGATTGATTTAAATTACTATCACTATTTTCTATTGTCTCAGATCCTATTTCAGGCTCCTGTATTTTACTGACTTCTATGTTGTTATAAGCAAGCTGTATCTCTTCAGATGTAAGGTGCACCTTATTGATAATATTTTTAAGCTGAGCTTGATCAATATTACATAACGTAAGCTTTTCCTTTTTTTTATTAGAAAAAAAGTTAGTATTAAACATAACTAAGTTTTTTTGCTCAATATTTTTTGCTATATATAAAGAATTTAAATAAACTTCATTTAATCGTCTACCAATAAAGTAAGCAATTAGTTGCGAAATATCTTCTGGAGAATCTATTTTATCTAAAAGCGTCAAGTCTTTACTCAACGATAGGAGGTTAATATCATAATTACTTTCTAGAATATTATAATAATGAACTAAGATAGTAGAGGCTAAATAATGCTCTTTGGGTTCAGAGTTATCACTATGCCATTTATCAAAAAAAGATTTTTCAGCTATTAGCAAAGGATAATCAAATAAGGAATCGCTATCATTCGTAATGAAGCTATCTTCTAGAAATTTATAGGTCTTAGCTATATCTTGTATTTCTACGTTTTGACTATTTTTTCGGAAGTCATAATATTTACGATATAAAATTTTACCTATTTTTTCATTGAACTCTTGATTTATAACTAACCATGCAAAAGAGCTTCTTTTGTGACGATCTTGTAGTTTTGAATGCAAGTTCCTGCGATTATAGTTCTTCAATACTCTATTAAATAAAGTATCATCATCAACTTTTGGTTCAACTTCAAATTTTTGATAGTCCAATATCTCAAGGAATTTATTACCTTTGTCATGATTTCTTAGTCTAAATTGAGTGTTTTTCCATTCACTCCATAGTTTTTCAATTTTACTATCATGATTTAGGATAGAGTGAGATTGTTCCACCTCATATTCAAGAAGGTCACGGCCTTTGATACTTAATGAGTAAAACCCTCGCACAGCTTGGATAGAAATATAGTCTGAAAATAGAGTACGTTTTACATAGAGCTCTTTACAACTATAGTCATTAACTAAAGATGCTATTAAATACGCATCTTCTTCATCAAGTGCATGATCGACACTGAGGCTCATTAATTTATCAAAGCCAGATTCCGTGTTATCAAAATAACTAATACGTGATGGTGAGATACGTAAGTAGCCAAAAGCTAACCAATTCAACCATTCTTTTTGAGTAATAATTATACAGTTACTGTTTTTCATTAGAATATATCCCAATCGTCATTTTCATCGTCATCTACTAAATGAGGATTCTCAATTTTTTCATAACTTCCGTTTGGCAAGTCACTTATAAATTTATGCGGGTGTTTACCGCTATATGTTAGAAACAAGTCCTTGCGACTACGTGTTACGGCTACAAAAAGCAGTCTTTGATCCAACCCTGGATTGTTTTCTAGTACATTTTGAAAAACAATTTGTTTGCTTGAACTTAATTGAGGTACATACACAGTATCGAAGTCTAAACCTTTCGAACTATGATAGGTCATTATATAAACGATTGGCTGCTTATCGCTCTCATCTAGCTCGCCATAGCTGTTACCTAGATATCTATATGGCAGTTTATGATATCTGAAATATCCATTTACTTGGTTATAATCTAACCTAGTAGAGGAGTCTTTAAGGTTTATATCTTTAAAGGGTCCAGGTGGTGATATGTTGTTAGATGTATAGGTTTGATAAAAAAAACTCTTAATGTCTGAGTGATGAGTAAATAATATAGAACTTGGACTTCCTGGAGCTGCCCGCTGGTGAGCATTTTCTGCTACCCAATTTAATTCGGAAGCCTGATTATCAAACTCAATAATTAAAGGCGTGTTATCTCCATAGGTATTTTCTGGAGAACCTTCATTAATTTTACTATTTGGAAGAATCTTTTTAGCTAAATCTCTCATTGATTTGGTTAATCTTAAGATCTCTGTGAAGAAGAGCTTATTGGGTTTGAAGATGTTGTCTATCTGATATTCTTCAGCACTTCCTTGATAAATACTTTGTTCACAATCTCCTGCTATAAATAAGAATTTTGAAAGGCTTTTTATTCTATCTAGATGATCAGGACGAATATCTTGTACCTCATCAAGAAATACAAAATCATAAATACGGTTGTCTTTTAAAAACTGAGTATGTGTTTGAATATTTATGAAGCCTTTATTTTCTGCTACAAAGGTCTTTTTAATGAGTTCTTTCATGGCATGTGTGTAGGTAATAAAGCAGTAACGTTCTTGAACGCCTAGAGATTTTCTGTCAGCTCTCAATTTGACCGCCAAGTTAGCTAAAACTGTTGTTTTGCCCGTTCCTGCAAAGCCTTGAACCCAGTAAACTGTCTTATTATCCTCTCGAACAGATTTTAGCATTTCGTTAATATAACGAGTTTGTCTGTCTCTAAGTTTGTTAAACGGTATCCACCAAGCCATAAACGCCTCTATTCTTTATTAAGTAGATTGTTATTATTTTTTGTTTGGACTAGGTTCGTATCAGAATATACCGAAGTCTTTTCTTTACTATTGATTTCTTCGATCAAGCTTTTTGCTTTGCGCTTTGCAACTTCATCATCTAATATATCTGCAATACTTAAAAGGTCTTGAGCATGACTATTATCAGTAGATCCAAACTCATAGTAAGACATTATGTTACTCTTGGCTTTTTCAAGGAGCTGATTTCCCTCTGTATCATTTCTAAAGTAAAGAATACGACCAAGCGCCATTAGAGCACTAGTATATGAAGGATCGTGTTCAAGAGCCAATCTTAGGAATTTTTCTTGTTTTTCACCTGAGTGCTTGCATGATAAGTTGTAGGCATTAATTGCATTAGGCTTTCGTTTATATGCTAAATCTGCCCATATGTTAGAAAGATTAGATCTACCTGCTCTAGCATATGAATAGCATATTAGTGTTGAGTAATCATAGCTATCATCCATTCTCTCAATGCCTTGATATAGATCTGCTGCTAGCTCGTATGCGCCAGCTTCTTTGGCAGCTTCAGCATATTTTTGTACTACATGTATTCGTGGTCTACCTTTGTAATCTAATAAATCTTGATTAAATGCTTGCTTAGCTTTTAATAACTTAGATTCAGTTTCGGTAAGCTCTTCGTTTGACAGTGGGTTTAGAATATTTGATGAAACAGTTTTTCCAGCAACTTGAGCAATAATACTTAAAAGTTTTTCTTGGTTTATAGAAGCTGTAACTTTAACTTCATCACCTATATTAAAATACGCATTATCAGAATCAATGGTTATGATTCCAAGAAGTTTGTTTTTGTTTCCAACGCAAATTGGCAGCTCAATACTAGATTGCTCTCTGTTAGCAACAACTAAAGTGGTTTCAAAGGCTGATGGATTTGGTACTGGTGAAGACGCTGGTATGATTGTTTCTAAGATTTCATTTCTAGTGATAATATAAATAGTCTCTGATGTAATAGGCTGGATAAAGTCCACATCTAAACCGTGATAACTAAAACTATGTATTGCAGCACCTAAAGATACATGAGAACGTAGGTCACTAGGGATAATTGCTTGAGCGTTAACACTATATTCGTTTACATAATCCATCACACATTCTTGAACTAAGGGGTTTTGTGAGCTTCCGCCAATAAATAGCACCGCATCAACATCTTCTCTATGTAGTTTTGATTTATCTAATGCATCTGCGACAGGCGAGACTATATGAAGGGGGGTATGTAATCCATCATAGTCACCAACAAAATCTTCCATAATGTTTCTAAATGCTTTGATTTTAAGTTTTGGCTCATCTAGGTGTAAGGTGTGTTTCTTTTTTATCGTGATCGAGTTTAATGGCAAATCCGTAAATTCAATATCTGAATAATTTCTAAGTTCATCCAATGAATTTATCTGATTTTCTACCATCCATTTAATGACATAAATTTTTAGTCTTTCAGCTGTAGCTTGCAAACTTGGTATTAATACTTCTTCTTTATCTCCTAGACTAGGATCGTACTCTTGGCAAGAGCGCAGTAGTTGAGGCATTAAGACATGTTCGGCAATAGCTCTATCTATATTATCTCCACCCAGGGCTGTAAATCTGGAAATTGCTAAATTTCTAGATTGAAAGCTATCTTCGGTTAATCCAACTTTGAGTATGGATATATCACAAGTACCAGCGCCAAAATCATAAACAATGATGTTAGCGTCATCAGATTTAAGTTTGTTTAAAAACGCAGGCTCTTGTTTCTTATGCGTGCATTCATATAAAAAGCTTAAAAAAGCAGCATTAGGCTCATCAATAAGACATAGTTGCTCTTCAGAAATATTATTTGCTTCAAGGCTTTGAACTAAATCACGGCGTTGATTGGCTTCAAATGAGGCAGGAACTGTAAATGTAAATCTATAGTCACTTAAGTCTTTTGCTTTAAGTTCGTCTGTTAAGCCAGCTAGGACCCCTTTGAAGAACTCTCTCGTAGCATCTTCAGCAGTTTCAATGGTAGGTATGTTTTCACGAGAGGAAGTCAGATATGTTCTAGGATAAGTCGGTCCAATGGCGAGGCCCAACTTCATTTTAAAAGAAGAAAAAACAGTAACTCCTTCATGAAGTGTGGGTTTTAAGCGGTAAGCATCTTGCCCCCAAATTAGTTTTTTATTTTTCCAAGCAAGCACGCTATTAATTAAGTAGTGTTTTATAAACCCACCTAACTCTTTGGGTTGCGTAATGGGTACTTCAGAAATATTCACTCTGCCTTCTTCAAGGTGTGCTCGACTAATTACAGTAGTAGAAGTTCCGAAATCAATACCTACATAAATATTATTATCAGTAGAGAGGTTATTATTAGTATCAATATTGGTTGATACTATCCAGTCCTTATTATTAGTCATTAATCGTTATTCCTTACAGGTAATACGAAAGTATTTCTTAGATAGCTAGAAAAATTATGCTTAACTCATTGTTTTTATTGAGATATAGCCTTATTTTTTTAAAATTTATTTATGTTTTAATCAGTTTTAATAGAATTGTTCTTTAGCAAATCCATTAATTTATATGAAAAGCTGTATTAGGGCTTTGCGTTATCTTTAAGAGGGATTAAGGTTATGATACATGCTTAGACTTCAGACTTGCAATTAATACACTAATTTAGTTTGCTAATTTAACCATAGTGTCGTTAAAGCTCTAATTTTTTTAAGGTAGGCCAAGGCGATAGGTGGTCTGTTTGAATGGTCTTACGTTGCCCCTGCCGTTAACATATGTGATTAAAATATTCTAATTTCAGGTGTACGGGGTTGACGGCAAGGGTCAGTATGACCCCTGCCGTTAAATCCGTACACATAAACTTGGGAGATTTTAATTACGCAGCTTGACGATAATAATCAAACCACACCTGTCTTGGCGATTTATAGCTCAAGCCCTTTTGAATCCTAGTCTGGTTGTAATATAGCTCGATGTATCTAATGATATCGGTAATGGCGGCAAATCTAGTTTTATAATCCTTATGATATACCAGCTCATTCTTCAATATGCCCCAGAAGCTTTCTATGGGTGCGTTATCAAAGCAATTACCTTTGCCACTCATTGAGCCTATAAACTGGTGCTGTTTAATGATCTTATGATACGCATGGCTACAGTATTGACTACCTCTGTCTGAGTGCACAATTAATCCTTTATTAGGCCGTTTGTTTTTGATTGCCATACTTAGTGCTTTGCAAACTAAGTCAGCAGTCATGCGTTTGTTGATAGCGTAACCGACCAACTCTTTGGTATATAAATCTTTCACTCCTGCTAAGTACAGCCAGCCTTCATTTGTCCAGAGATAAGTAATATCGCTTACCCAAGACTCATTAGGGCGCTTAGCATCAAACTGCTGATCCAGCACATTCGGATAGACCAGCTTGTTGTGATTAGAGTCGGTGGTGACTTTAAAGCGCTTATGACTACGACATTTAATGCCGTGTTGCTCTTTGATGCTTCTTACCATATACAGGCTAATGTTGTGGCCTTGCTCGCTTAGATGAGCATGCAGTCGATCTACGCCATAACGTTCTTTCGTTTCACTGTGAGTATAGTGGCATAATAAAACTGGACAGCGCATAAGAGGCTATACTACCCTAAAGAAGGAAAATAGTATGACCACCAAACGCAATCAATATACCCGAGAATTCAAATTAGAAGCCATTAGCTTAGTCACTGATCACAACCGCACCATACCTGATGTGGCCGATTCATTAGGGGTAGGTAAACCCACCTTGCAGAAATGGCTGAGTCAGTACCGTCAAGAAGTGAGCGGCCAAGCACCTAAAGTCGGTAATGCCTTAACCGATGAACAGCGCGAGCTTCAAGAATTGCGTAATCAAGTTAAACGGCTCACTATGGAGCGCGATATTCTAAAAAAGGTTTCCGCTCTGCTAGCCTTGGACAGCCTGAACGGCTATCGTTGATAAAACATCTGGCAGAGCGAGACAAGCGTGTCAATAAAAGCCTTCTGTGCAAGCTGTTTGGCGTGATGAAGAGCAGCTACTACTATGGACTAAAGCCCAAGCACATCAGCCTTGAAACCGTCAAAATCAAAGCCTTAATACGCCAAATATTTAACGCCTCGAAGCAATCAGCAGGCGCTCGCAGCATTGCTGCTATCTTGATGAATGAGCATGGCATTAAGCTGACACGTTACTTAGCTGCTAAGATTATGAGAAGTATGGGGCTCATCAGTTGCCAGCTAAAAACACATAAATACAAGCGAGCTGACGAAGAACACCAAGCTCATGACAACATACTGAACCGTAATTTTAGCCCATCAGCGCCCAATCAGGTCTGGACGGGTGATGTCACATATATTCGTATCAAAGGCGGCTGGTGCTACCTAGCGGTTGTTTTAGATTTATATGCCCGTCGTGTGGTGGGCTTTTCGGTGTCAGATTCCCCTGACAGCGTGTTGACAATCAAAGCGCTGCAAATGGCGTATCAGACGCGCTTAAAGCCAAGTGGCGTGTTGTTTCACTCTGATCAAGGAACCCATTACACTAGCAAGAAGTTTGCTGAATCCGTGGCGAGTTGTGAGGGTATGACGCAAAGCATGAGCCGTCGCGGAAATTGTTGGGATAATGCGCCGACCGAAAGATTCTTCAGAAGCTTCAAAACTGAGTGGATGCCAAAGGGCGGTTATGAAGATATCGCTGAGGCTAAAAGCGCCATTGTTGATTATATCTGGGGCTATTATCAGTCCGTGAGACCGCATACTTTCAACGATTATTTGCCGCCAGCAGAAAAAGAGAGACGTTACTTTAATCAAAATCTCTTATCAGCTGTTCTAAATTAGTTGACCACTACAGAGCCGCTTTAACTAGTAATTCAGACTGGTTGCGATGTATCTGCTGGTCACTGATGTCACGACTAATCCAGTCGTAATAGCTTGAGGGCTTAACGCTCAATACACGGCACATAGTGGTGATGCTAAATATCTGCTGATTGTCTTTAATAAAGGCGTACTTCACTAACTGTGCTTGGCAAAGTACGCCGTCGCCTTTTTTAAGATCTCGCGCTCCTCTTCAGCCACTTTAAGCTGCCGCTTGAGCTGCTTTATTTCTTGAAGAGCACTCATAAGATCAGGATCATATTGCTCTGTGCCGACAAGCTTGCCTTGATTGGCTTTGTTATGCCAATTTGATAGCGTTTGCATGGAAATGCCAAGCTGCTTTGCAGTGGCTGAGATATTGCCGTTGTTGTCTGCTATCTTTTTAACAGCTTCGGCTTTAAATTCGTCACTGTAGGTTCTTACTTTCTTGGTCATGGTAAACTCCTGTTAATACGCTTAGTTTACCAAGTTTATCTCTACGGTTTCTTCAGCATAGCTCATTCCTTCTTTCATAGTTATGAGTTCTAAAAACTGTCTATTGTTTCCTAAATATTATTTGCCAATCATTTTCTAGTCATTTGTTTATGTTACTATTCCCTTTTTGTAAGTTACAGCTTGTAATGACGGATATTGTCTGTCGTTATGGATGGTTTTTCACGTAGATATTTTTTACTAAATTGAGCTGACTCTAATTTAGCTAGATTTGGCTGCAATAGATTGAATAACAAAGCTTTCAATCTTTTATTTGGTGGGATAGGTGGTATTGATGGATTTGTTAGGTTTAGCACAATTTTCGCAAAAGTTCTTTATTTTGCCTGCATCGATGTTTTTCTTCGTTGTGATTATCGGTTTTATTTTTTATTTTAACTATACTAAACCTGCTAAGTTACTAAAGAATAAACTATCAAAATTAGCTAGCGATTTGGAAAAGCTGAACGAGCAACCTAATGTTGACAAAGACTCATTGGATGCGGATTTTTCAGATGACCTTTCTTTAAAGCAAGCTTGGTTAAATTATAAAAAAACCTTTCATGATATTCATGAAGTGATAGACGGTGAAAGTGTTATAGAGCACTCACGGGCAACGGTGCCCAGTGAGATATTTTTCACGGAATCCATCGTGGTAGACATTCCGTTAAAAGTAGATTTTTATAAGCACTTGCCCGGTATTATTACGGGTATTGGTATTATTGCGACTTTTATAGGTTTGCTATCTGGATTATTAGCATTCGACCCTGCAGGAAACCCTGACAAGGTTCAAGACAGTTTGGATTTACTACTAAACGGGGTTGCAGAAGCTTTTATGGCTTCTGCATTAGCTATTTTCGCAGCCATGGTTATTACGTTTTTTGAAAAGTCATGGTTAAGAAAATGCTATGCGCAATTACAGCGACTAAATACCGCCATAGATAATGCCTTTACTTTTGATGAAAGTGGTGAGGAGTATCTGGCTAAGTTACTTAAGTCTTCTCAAGCCAATGAAGCTAATGCTCGGCAGCTTAAAGATAGTCTGGTTAATGATTTAAAAACCATGATGACTAACTTGGTCGAAGAGAATAAAAGAAATCAAGCTGCCTTTGCAACTCAACTAAGTGACTCTTATGCGCAATCAAGCCAGTCGATGGCAACACAGATTGGGGAGTCTATTAAAGACAGCCTCCAAGACCCTTTAGAGCAGATTGCTTCGAGCGTGCAAAAAGTCAGTGGTGATCAAGGTTCGGCTGTGCAAGATCTTATGACTGATGTGTTAACCGCTTTTATGAGTAAGCTGGAAACGACATTTGGCGGTCAAATGACAGGTATGAGCGAGATGATGACACAGTCTGTCACGGCTATGCGTGAGATGCAGGCAGGATTTTCTCAATTAATGACAGATATGCAGACTAATAGTGAAGTTTCGACCAAAACGTTAGAGACGCAAATGGCTAAAATGATGGAGGATATCCATCAAAAGCAAAATGAGATGTCTACCCAAATGAACGAGATGGTAGAAAATCTATCAGCAGGTTCGGCTAAGATTGGCAATCAAGGGCTGTATGCCGCTGAGCAGTTGAGCAGTAAGGTAAATGAGCTTGTCTCAGGTCTAGGTACTTCAATGTCAGGCCTGCTATCAAATGTCGCAGAGCAGCGTATCGAGCAGGATCGCCAAATATCAGACAATCAACAAAAATTGCACGAGCAGTCATCTGTATTGATTGATAACTTAGGTAGTGAAATTAAAGAGCTCATTACGCATAGCAAAGAAGCCGTTCAAACTCATAAAGAAAACATCCAAAAACTGTCTCAAGTAACTACAGATAGTATCACTGGTATGAATAGTGGTGCAGAAAGAATGCGCTTGGCTGCTGAGCAGTTTACTACGGCTGGTAGTTCGCTAAGCACAGTGACTAGTAAGACATCAGAGCTTATTGCACAGGTTAATACGACTTCAACCAACATGACCAGTGCAAGCAGTAGCCTTATTGAGTTGATAAGAGATTATAAGAATTCTCAAAACAGTGTTAATACTGCCATTGAAGCACTAGAAAGTCTCATTCAGCAATCAAAGTCTGAAGCTGGAATGACTAGTCAAATGCTTAATGATATGCAGAATATGACGACAGCTTTAAGCCAAGTGAAGAGAGAGATGCAAGAATATTTGGCAGAAGTTAGTGATGTTCTAGTGAAGAGCTTTGATAGCTTTGGTACTTCCGTTGAAAGTAGTTTAAATCAATCGTTGGTGTCTTTTGACAACACACTTAACCAAGCCGTTCAACGCCTTGCAACTGGTGTTGAAGGCTTAGGTAATGTGGTTGAAGACCTTGAAGATCTTACCCAAAGAACTAGACGCTAATTTTGGAGTGTATCGCTAATGATTGGTAATAGGTACGCTAAAAAACCTCGTTCGAAGGATGAGGGTGAGAAGCCTTTTTGGATCTCATTTGCTGACTTAATGACAGCACTAATGACGCTATTTTTAGTAGTGATGGCAGTATCTTTAATGGTAGTCACTAAGAAAATTAACGAAGCAACGCAAGCTGAAAAAGAACGTAGTTCAGAGATCTTGGATATTTGTACGAGTATTAAAGACGACCCCACTTTAAAGAATCAGCTCATTACAGTAGATTGTAAAGAGAACCGTATAAACTTTGGTGAAGCAGGGCGTTTTGGACACAATGATTACCGATTGAACTCAGAGGGTATAAAAGCTTTAAGTGCTTTAGTACCTGTTGTCTTGGAAGCGGCTAATAGTGAAAACGGCAAAAAATGGTTCAAACAGATTGTGATTGAAGGTTTTACAGATACTGATGGTTCATACTTATATAACCTGAATTTAAGTTTGCGTCGTTCGGAGTGGGTGATGTGCAGTTTATTGGATCCTACATTTAACCCAGAGCTCACTTTAACTGATGAGCAAAAAAACCAAATCAAACAGCTGTTTCTAGCTGGAGGTGTCTCGTTTAATTCAGCAAAAGACAGTAAAGAAGCTTCGCGCCGTGTAGAACTAAGAATGCAGTTTTATGGTTTAAAAGAAAAAGAAAGTGCGGAGGCGCAGCCTATTTTTGTTTCTGCCCCTATTGAAACCTGTCAGCTGGCAAGGTGAATGTGATGAGTATAGCTATTTTAAAGCAGAGGCTGAATCAGAGTGTCGATAATTTCGCTGAACCTGCCCAAATACATAATAAGTTTGCCAGACCGACCAAATTAATGAGGACGCTAGAAATCATTGAACGTAAGTTTGATGATATGGAAAATGCTCAGCCTATCGAAGAGAAGATTATTAACTCAATTTTAAAGTTAGAGAAGCATGGCAAAGACTATCTGACAAAACGTGATTGGAAGAACCTAGCTTGGTCACTCAGTAAAAAACTGCTAAGTTATGAGGACAAAATACTTTTCACTTTCAAGGGTAGCGAGCTCATTGAACAATTTAGCAAAATGGATGTTGAGCTGCTAAAGGTTGTTTATTTCCCTCTGCTTTATAGTTATTTTGCGGTAGAACAAGATGAAATAAATAAACGGCCAAATAACTGGATTGGGCTCAGGAATATCTTAAATACCAATCGCTCTACGTTGTTTCAAGCTACTCTTAGGCCTAAAAAATGGCTTATTACGCTAACTGATCATCCTGAAGTGCTCTCGCTAGATCCTTCCAAAAGATTTATTTATGACTTTTTACATAATAGTGATGACCGTAGAGTGAGTAGTCAATTAGAAAGCTTAAGTATCGCTCCTAATAGCTGGTTCTGGGATAGCTTAGTAAGTTCATCTATCAAATCAGTTAAGACAATGAAAGAAGATGACTACTTTAAACTGATACCTCGTTTCTTGCTCCTCCTCGAAAAAAATCCAATTTATACCACAGCTATTTTAACGGTTCTACTTGAACGTTATGCTTCTACTTCAAGACGTACACTTGTACATGAAGCTTTAAAGTATGTTTGTTTGACGCAATGGGGTAACCCACAATACGACTCATCAGCAGGTTGGCGCAATGTAAGCCCAGATACTAGAAAAATGGTGGTTCAATGGTTTGTGAGAGCAGATTTAGAAGCTTTCTTTAAATTGTTCAGCCATACAGCTGATGTCGTTCGTTTTAATTATTGGATAAAGTTTATTGATAAAATTTCTTTTTCTCAGATATTTCTGGGTCCAGCTGCCGTGCAATCTAGAAATGCTGAACATAGAAAGTTCATAGAACTTAACCGTGGTAGATTAAAGAACCTTGTAGGTTCTACTGCTAGTAATAATGCCTTTCTACTTAAAATTGATAATATCTATATTGTTGATTTTTCAGATACAGGAAATGCTTGTTATGGATATAGTAATTTACCCTTCAATATTGATAAGAAAAATATAACTGTTTTTGAATTGAAGAACAAACGGCATTCAGTCTTTAAAAGTGATTCTGGCCGAGGAATGAGTTTAAGCCATTCAGGAAACTGGGCGGCTAAATTTGATGAAAAACTTGCTGAGTTGGGAGTCTTTTCTAATCAATCTAATAGTCCGAAATACAAAAGACGTTATTAGAGAGTAGTTATGAAGTTAGCATTCTGGAAAAGAAATAAAGCTGTTGACGATACTAATAAAGAGGATTTATTAGAAAAAATCGTGCCTTTACCGCTGCAATATGATGACATGAGTTTAAAGCACTGCTATACAGCTGTAGCTAAAACTGATACGGATTTCTACTGGGAGAGTTTAGCCGATGAAGAGGTTGCTTATCAGCTAGATGATAGCTATGTATTGCCATGGGAAGAGTTGTTTCAGATTAAACAAGACCCTGATCATACCGATGTCATTAATTTGCTCAACTTGCCATTATCAAATAATTTATACCCGATTATTCGTAGTGAAAATGGCCTAAGCGATTCGGGTTTCCAAATTATTCTGGATGGTTGGTGTGATAAAAATAAGGTCAAGTTTAAAGGCTCAGTCAAACGAACAGGCGCGATTATTAGTATTACCGGTAAAGAATATTTATTGAATGAAAGCACTTGGAAGCTATTAGAAAAAATTAAAGAGTTCTCTCGTATTACGGATAAAAATAAATCATTAAATCAAAAGTATTGGGCACAAATACGTAGTTTAGCGAATAAAAGCGAGGCCAACTTAGATGAGTTCTTGCGTAAAACGATCGTACTTGCCCCAGAAGAGCTGCAACTTAACCTTCGTAAAAACTTAGTTAGTACAGAATCAGTGGTAGAGGTGCAGCCTGATTTTAAAGACTCGCCCTCAAATTGGCTACAAACTTTTGATAACTATAATGAAGTTCAGGATGAATATACGATCAGCTTACCAGAAGGTGGCCTCGCACACGTTATCATTGAGCCGCAAGTTAAGAGTGTACTCAATGAAATTAAGAAGATGCCAAATCGTCGGATAGCTGGCGAGCGTGCACAGACCTTTTTACATAACCCCTTTGCTCAGTTAGGAGAGGACGCCATAGAGGTTATATCCCCAGAGGGCTTTGAGCAATCCAAAGAAGAGGCAGAAATCTATAGCTACCGTTTGTTAATAGATAAAATCTATGACAATGAATCATATTTTAGTTCCGCTCAATTGACGCTGCATGAAAATTCAAGTAGAGCACAAGACCCTATTCTGTTAGAGCTTTCAAATCTAGCGCAAGCTCAACACTTTATTGCTACTTATGAGCGATCATCACCGGTGTTCCTATGGGCAGGTTACAGCATAGATAGAAGCAACTACTTAGATAACCAAGTAGACGAGCTGAAAAGCGATCTAGAAAAAATTCAACAGTATGAAGATGATTTACAAACTAGAGATGTACTAGACTTAAATAATTATAGTCCTAGAGTAATAGGGATTGGTGAAGCTGAAAAACTGAGCTCTGAAGCCATTCAAAAAGATAGTGGTGAATCCGAATGGTTACCACAAAATCTTATAGATGGGTCAGCCGACTTATCTCAATTTATTTCTGATAATACTGATGCCACTACTGAACTACTTGAGCAACGTATCCAGCATGCAGAGGCAGAAGGCGAGAGCTTTATTCTACATCCGGACAGCAACGTCTCTATTCCATTAGATGATGCAAAAAAACTACTTGATGATCTGCGTGATTCAAAGACTGGGGACCCAGTTGAAAACGACATAGAGCAAGAGCAGCCAGAAGCTGATGAAACAAAGAAAAAATCCACCTTATTGATTGCTAATAATATCGATGAGGCAGACTTTACTAAGAAGCGAGCTGAGATTCTGGCTTTTGATGAAAGTAATCGCCCTCAGGCCAGATTGCCATCAAGTTTTAGAAGCCAAGAATTTAGTTTAAAAAAGCATCAAGAGTATGGTATCGCTTGGCTACAAAATCTATATCAGTATGCACCAACTCAGGTTAGCGGCTGCTTATTAGCGGATGATATGGGATTAGGAAAAACTTTGCAGTTACTTTGTTTTATTGGTGAATATCTAGAAACTGCAGAAGATAAAAAACCTGCATTAGTAGTAGCACCAGTTTCTTTATTAGAGAACTGGGAGAGTGAAATCAATAGGTTTTTTAGTGCAAAATTTGGAAAAGTATTAAGTTTATATGGCGATAACTTAAAACAGCGAAAAATACCCAAACACCTAATATCTCCTCAATTAAGAAACGATTACGGAATAACAAACCTACTTGAAGATAATTGGTTAGGCGGGGCAGATATCGTACTGACTACTTATGAAACCATGCGAGACCTTGAGTTTTCTTTAGGGAGGGTGGATTGGAGTATGATGATATGTGATGAAGCCCAAAAAATAAAAGTGCCTACTGCAATGGTTACTAAAGCCGCTAAAGCCCAAAAAGCAGACTTTAAGATTGCTTGTACAGGCACGCCTGTAGAGAATTCACTTGTTGATCTATGGTGCTTATTTGATTTCATTCAAGAAAACCTGATGGGTTCGCTTAGTGAATTTAATAAAGAGTATCGACGTCCTATTGAAAAGAAAGACGATGAAGACAACGCGATAATAGATGAGCTTCGTCAATTGATAGAGCCGCAAGTATTAAGACGTATGAAGCATGATGTCGCTGAGTTGCCAGCAAAACACGAAGTTAATGATTGTAAAAATATTGAAATATCAACGCTGCAACGCACACTTTATAAACAAGTATCAAATGATTATAGAAGTTTATCTGAGCAAGGCCATAAAGGCGTTATGTTAAAAGCACTACATGACATGCGAATGATTTGTGCTCACCCCCTGAATTTTCAAGAAAAAGCGACTATCAAGGATTCGCCTAAAGCCGAATGGTTAATAAACACTTTAGAGACCATAAAACAAAAAAATGAGAAGGTTATCATTTTTACTGAGTTCAGGGCTATTCAAGTGTTTTTAAAGCGACTTCTCCTTGAGCGATTTGGATTAAACGTTACTACAGTGAATGGGGATTCAAATACTAATAGTAGAGTAGGCTTAACGCGGCAGGGCATTATTGATAAGTTCCAAGAAACGAATGGTTTCAATGTGATTATCTTATCCACGGTGGCAGTTGGCTTTGGTGTGAATATCCAAAAAGCAAACCATGTTATCCACTATACACGCAGTTGGAACCCAGCTAAGGAAGATCAAGCAACTGATAGAGCTTACCGTATTGGGCAAGATAAAGAGGTTTTTGTTTATTACCCATCTATTGCAGCAGATGATTTTGAGACGTTTGAAATCAAACTGGATAAGCTACTATCTAGTAAGCGCAGTCTTGCTGATGATATGTTGAAACCAAACGTGGAGCTTACTCAAGAGCTGATTCAGTCGATTTATTGATTAAGTTTTTGGGTGGTGTGTCAAAAAGTATGCTGATTAAAATTTGAACAATTTTTGAAGCCTTGAAAGCTTTATAGAATCAGAGAACTTAGCTTAGATTTCTTATTGACTTTTATCGCCAGCATACTTTTTAGAACACCACCAAAATACGAAACTATACCCACGAGATAAAAGAACGGGATTTTAGCATGCTGACTGAAGCGTAAGCGAATATTCCTCTGCATATACAGTTATTCAAGCAATAGCGTCAAATACTGACTATAAGCTTGGAAATCCTACGAGCATGGCATAGAAAACATACAAGCAAAGTATTCCTGCATCGGCACAAGAGCAAAGCTAAGAGCAACGCATAAAGAGCTTGAACGCGAATTACATCATACATAAGGCTGCTGGTATTGAAGCCTAGTCTCAGCGAGTTTACCTATTACCATATTAATCATTCAAAAGAGTGTTTTCATCTTTTTAAAACAATGGGTTAAACAGGAATTAAACTATAGTGTATTAAATACAAAAATGTTATAAGATAAAACATCTCAACAGATATACTCAATTATCATGACTTACTCACTAGATTATCGCAAACAAGTTCTTAAAAGCTTAGCAGATGGCATGACTTTTGCCGAGGCAGCCTCTTTTTATGACATTAGTCCAACCACCATTCAAAAGTGGAAGAAACGGCTGCATAGTAAGAGCACTCGCAATGTTACGCCATCAAAAATACCGGATGATGCCCTACGCAAAGACGTTGAGCGTTACCCTGATGACTATCACTATGAGAGAGCAAGACGGTTCAACTGTACTGCCCCAGCCATTTGTGAGGCTTTAAAACGCCTAGGCATCAGTCAAAAAAAAGACCTTAGAGCATCCAAAAGCATGTCCAATAAAAAGAGCGGCGTATCAGAGTAAGCTTGATAACTTTAAACAGCAAGGTTATCCCATTGTGTATATGGACGAAAGCGGTTTTGAAAGCCAGACCATTCGTCCTCATGGTTATGCACCGATAGGCAAACCCTGTATCGACAGCTACAACTAGCAAGGTAAAAAGCGAACCAACGTCATTGGGGCTCTATATGAAAAGATGCTATTTGCACTGGATTACTTTGAACACAACATTAACAGCGGCATATTCTACGATTGGTGCAAACACACCCTAATCCCAAGCCTTAAAACCAAATGCGTGATTGTCATGGATAACGCTCGGTTTCATAAAAGTAGACGTATCCAAAAATTACTGAGCAGGCATGGTCATCGTATCCTATGGCTGCCGCCGTACAGCCCAGACTTGAACCCTATTGAGAAAAAATGGGCACAAGTGAAGTTTCTACGCCAAGGGTGGATGGAAAATGACTTATCCAAATTATTTTATGATATTTGTTCTAGCCATAACACTTTTGCTTTGAACTGACTATAGTTATCTAGGACAGCTCCCAGTTTTTATTATCGATTGACTGTGTTTGGAAATATTACTCTAAGATTTCATTTATGTATGATAGGCTTGCCACCTGAAAACTTTAGAAACTGATTATTCAGTAATATCTTGAATACATTTTATTTTTCATAATTAAGTAGGAATATTTCAATGGGTTTGGGTAACTTGAGCACTGAAACTTTATTGTTTATCGGTATTATTTTAATTCTGACAGTAATATTCCATGTCAGATATAACCAAAAAATATCGGAACAAGCTCCCACGATTTTAACAACCTTAGGTATTTTTGCGACATTTTTTGCAATCGCTTTAGGATTACTTAGATTTGACTCTGTTAATATTCAAGATAGCGTACCGGCATTACTTGATAGCATGAAAACTGCGTTTTGGGCTTCGGTATTCGGTGTTGGTGGTGCTTTAACTTTTAATTTCAGAAGATTGCTTGAAGCAAATGAATATATCGATGAGTCTGATATTAAACGGGAATTATTAAAAGAGCTGACAGCTTTAAGATTTGAAAATGATCAAAGCATGAAAGAGCTCACAGAATCTAAAAATAGAGATCTTGAAGTTGGTCGAGGGTTATTGGAAGAAATAAAAGAATTAAGATTTGAAAGCACCCGAAACCTGAGAGAGCTTACAGAATCTAAAAACAAAGATCTTGTAATGAATGAAAAGTCCTTAGAAGAAATAAAAGAATTAAGAATTGAGACCAATCAAAACCTAAGAAAACTTACAGAGTCCAAGAATAAAGATTATGATCTCAATCAAGAGCACCTAAAAGAGATAAAGGAATTAAGATTTGAAAATAATCACAACCTCAAAGAGCTTACAAAAGCTCAGAATGAGGCGCTTGATAAAATTTCGAAATCATCATCAGAGGAATTAATTAAGGCTTTACAAGAGGTCATTAAAGACTTTAATGAGAAAATAAGTGAGCAGTTTGGAGAAAACTTTAAACACTTGAATGATGCGGTATCAAAACTTTTAATATGGCAAGATCAGTATAAGGATCATATTGATACCTCTACAAGCTCACTAACAACTATTACAAATACTGTTCAGAAATTTATTAGTCAGTTTGCTTCAATAGTTGAAGATTCAGAGACTATAACTAGTAACTCAGAAAAATTTATAGGTAACTCAGAAGCTTTCAAAGATATTGCCGAACACCTAGAAGTTACTTTAGGTAACTTAGATACCCAAAGACAAGCTATTCATAATCAGCTAGAAAGTTTATCAAAGCTAGTTAGCCAGGCATCAAATGATTTGCCAGAAATTAATAACCAAATCTTAGGTATAGCAAATACCATGCAAAACTCAGCTACAGGTTTCAATAACAAAGTATTAGGCATAGCAGAGACTATGGAAGGTTCAGCAAAAGATTTTAATAATCAAGTATTAGGTATAGCAAACATAATGCAGACTTCAACAACAGGATTCAATAACCACGTTTCAGGTATAGCAACTACCATGCAAAGCTCAGCAAAAGATTTCAACAGTACTGTCTCTGAGCTATCAAATGACACTAAGAACCAAACAAATGCGTTAACTGAAGGAATTGAACGAGCTTTGCTTGAGTCTTTGAATACACTAGGGGGTCAGTTGTCTGCAATGACAGAAAAATTTGCTAACGATTATAATCAACTTTCGGAAGCTCTTGCTAGAATATCTAGAATTACACAAAATAGTGGGCGTTAATTATGGCAAAAAGCTCAGATGGTCATTGGATACCATTAGCAGATTTAATGACAGGCCTTATGATGATGTTCATGCTCATCGCTGTTTTGTATATGCTTAAAGTCAATAGTGCTGTGTCTGATTATTCAACATCAAAAAATGAATTGGGTAAAGAGCTGTGCGAAGAATTTGCGAGCGATTTAGATAAATGGGACGCAGAGTGCGATGATGCTAACTTAGTTGTTCGATTTAAATCTCCAGATGTATTATTCGATACTGGACAATCCGTTATCAAACCTCAATTCCAAAGTATTTTAAGTGATTTTTTTCCTAGATATATCGATTTACTTAATCAGGAAAAATATAAATATAGCATTGAAGAGATACGTATTGAAGGACACACTTCAAGTAAGTGGCGCGAAGGAGTCTCAGAAAACGAAGCCTATTTTTCAAATATGCAGTTATCTCAAGCTCGTACCTTAAGTGTGTTAAAACACGTTCTTTCTGAGAAAAACACGCCTACTCAGGCATGGAGCAAAGATCTATTAACAGCTAATGGACTGTCTTCATCGAAACTTATACGTGATCTTGATGGGACCGAAAACCAGCAAGGATCACAGAGGGTTGAGTTTAGAGTAAGAACCAATGCTGATGAGTATATAAACAGTATTATAGGTGATTTAGGTCAGCAACAATGATGATAACTATCAAATTGCCCAATTTTTTTGAAAGCAGCTCTTTCATAGCTTTGAAAAGTCGAATGGGTATAGATAAAGATACCTATGGAAATTTTGGAAATAGTCAGGCTGAAATAAATCCAGATCTAATTGGAACGATCGGGCTTGAAGTTAAAAATATATCAGATATTGTCCCTCTAGATGACTATACATTAACTTATGACGGTGAGAGGGTAATCGTATATATACGTGACGTTAATGAGTATAACAATGAAGTAAGGCTGCCTAAATTTCATGTTGCGAACTGTAAAACGCTACAGCAAATGATTAAAGATGGTAGAAAAAGAAGATATGTTGTCTCAAAAAACACGGAGAATAGTTTTCATTTAAACTTTATTAGTGGTGGTTCCGTTAGAAAAGAAGATCACTCTCTGAGTGTTTGCAAAAATTGTCTAGAAGTTTTACGTTGGGATGGCTATTCTCCGGGTTGGAACTATGAAAAGAAAGATAACTGTGTTAGCTATTTCCAGATTAAGAATTTCTTTTCCAAGTATCCAATATCTTTAATAGATAAGAAAGGATTTTCTGAAAATAACTCATCTCTTAATCAATATAGTAATGACTGGAATAGTATCAGCCACAAATACAAGAAATCTCAAAAATGGGTTTGTGAGCAATGTGGTGTTAGTTTAATACATAGTAAACCTTTAATACATACGCACCATATAAACGGTCAAAAAAATGAAAATGACGATTCAAACTTAATAGCTCTTTGTGTTTGCTGCCATGTAAGTCAACCAATGCACGATCACATGCTCAATATTCCAGATATAGATAGCAGCATTAAAGAGATTTTAAAGATTCGTAAAAGACAAAATATAATTTGTAATTAATCTTGTTTAGGACCTATGAAAGCTATGGAGTTAGTGTTCCATAATTAACTTATCGCCTGATATAAAATCGGTAGAGCGTTGCATTAATTAGCTTTTTTGTCATCATGGGATCAACGTATAGTATCTTTATATTTATTATTTTCTATTTAACCACCCCAGTATTGTGAGGGTTGTTCAGAACCCCTCGATCACTATGATGAATCACATTCCTAGGAGTATTCCTATCTACTATCGCTTGGTTTAACGCTGCCATCATCATGTCCGTGCTCATACGGTTAGAGACTTTCCAGCCGACAATAGCGCGAGCAAACACATCAATAATAAAAGCGGTATATAACCAGCCGCTGGTTGTCTTGATATAGGTAAAGTCAGCAACCTATAACTCGTTAGGGCGACGGGCTTTAAAGTTACGATTGACTAAGTCATCAGCGCGTTTCTGTTCGTCATGTCTGTGAGTTTTTATTTTGCCTTTACCACGCCAAACACCTTGCCGGTTATACAGTCTCATTAAACGCTCTACCGTACAGCGCGCTACATGAATGCTATCCGCTTTCATCTGCTGCCATACTTTGCGAGCACCATAACGACACTTGCTGCCCAACCAAATACGTATAATCTCGCTGACATAATAGTCGTCATGCTGACTGCGTAATGAGCGCTTTTCAGGACGACTTTCTAAGTCTTTAACACGATAGCAAGTTGATGGGGCAATCGGTAATACTCTACAGATTGGCTCAATCCCATATTCCTGTTTGTTAACATCAATGAAATCGACCATCACTTGAGTGGGCAGCCCGTCTCCGCCTGGGCGAAAAAAGCAGGAGCCTTACTTATACTTCATTGGCTTGTTTGAGCTCTTTATTCTCGCGTTAAAGCTCTTTAATACGCTGCTCTTGGCTTTGAGCTTGTACTGATGCCGGAATGGTTTGGACTATATACTTTTTATGCCATGATCGCAGAGTTTCAGGCGCACAGCTAATCTTTGACGCTATGGCTTGGATAGCTGACCATGTGGAGGGATAGTCGCCCGACGCTTCAATCAGTGAACCGCCCCGGGATTGTCGGAGACTCAACATTCTGAGAGAATACGACAATGAAAAAACAAACCTACACTCCTGAGATTAAAGAACGCGCCGTTCGCATGCTGATAGAAGCGTTGGGCGACTATC
>CAJHAA010000026.1 GCA_904846265.1 Psychrobacter immobilis
TGCATAGTACGATTGGTTATGTGTCACCTTTTGATTTTGAAAAGCGGTATTATGATAATTTAACCCTGTCAGGCATCGCTGCCTGACTCAAGTAAATCACTCTCCGATAAAGTCGGGGCGGTTCACTAGAGTTAATTGATTCGTAAAAGAATATGTTTACAGTACAGATCAGGGTAAATTTATTTCTAATAAGGTAGTACAGTCTAGATTACATATAGTCAGTTCAATATAAAAGAGGTACGTTGAAAATAGCGTTCTGCTAGTACAAACTTTCCTCGCTTGCTGTGCGCTTCGCGCTCCAAAGGCTTCGGAAAATTTATCCTAGAAGCACTGTATTCTTTTTAAATTGAATCGACTATAGTACATAGAGTATCTTTTACGCTGCTAGACGCTCGTTGTTACTAGTTTAAAAACATTTTTTTTGATATCACATTGCAATGTTAGGTTCCTTACTCAACTCTTCTCAGTCAACAGCTTAAGCCCCAAACCGATAAACACTACACCGCTTATTTTATTTAAAATGGCTTCAATAGCTGGGTTTTTACGTAAGTTCTCACTGAATTTTGACGACAATAATGCTAAGCACAAGCACCATATAAAGCCAGTGACAGCAAAGGTCAGTCCTAAAATGACGAACGACACCATGCTATAAGCATAACTGGCATCGATAAACTGAGGGAAGAACGCCAAAAAGAATAATGCGACTTTTGGATTAAAGGTATTGGTGAGCACACCTTGCTTATATATCTGCCAGTGATCTAAAGGCTGAACGGGCTTTGGCTTCTCGTCATCCTGCAAACTCGCGGCTATCAAAGGCTGTTGTTTACTTATGAGCATTTTGACGCCTAGATAGCACAAATAGCTGGCACCAATATATTTTACGAGCATAAATGCCGTGGGGGAGTTAGCCAGCAACACAGACAATCCTAGCGAAGCCAATAGCGTATGCACCAAAATGCCTGAAGTAATACCCAACACAGAATAAAACCCTGCCGTTTGCCCCTGCGAAATACTACGGGTAATGATGTACATGCTATCTGTGCCTGGGGTCAGGTTTAACAAAATAGCTGCCATGATAAACCCTAGATAGTTCTCAATCCCGAACATGGTTAAAACGTCCTTGTGTTAAGCCTAAAAATTTGTACGTTATAAAGTATTTATACATTCTATAAAATTCTTATAGGATTGATGGTAGCGAGGATCGTAAGGGTTGGCAATAGAATAAATCATTCAATAAATAATGATATTAAAAACTATAAAGCAGGTTATGGCTTCAGTCTTTATCAAAATCGATAAAACGTAAATATCTTATAAAATCGCAAATACCGCAATGTGAACTCTGATAAGATATCAGATATTAATAAGACATTTGTTGATAATAAGGATTTGAGATGAAACGTTTGGCTTATACCATTGCTGTATCTGTTTTTGCTACGACGGTTGGGATAAATGCCGCGCATGCCGAGAGAGTTTGCAAAGTAACGGATCCGACTGAAACACCATTAAACATCCGCGATGAACCTAATGGCAAGATTATTAATAAGCTGCGTAATGATCGCGAGGTGTATGTCACAGATACCACTTATGATAATAAAAACCGTCCGTGGGTATATTTAGAAGGCTACTACAAGGGCGAGTACAGGCATTGGGGCTGGGCGATTAGAGAGTTTGTCTCTTGTTATGATCGTTGATATATTAATTTCAGCTTATCCAAACCATAATGAACTGGATATAACAAAACCAATAGATATAAAAAAGCCCAGTCACCGTATGATGACTGGGCTTTTTTATTGTTCGCTTATTAGTCTAACCTGATGCTTAAAGGTGCTAAGCAAAAGTGCTAATAAGTGACGCCGAATAGTGGCGTCCCCAGGGGGATTCGAACCCCCGTTACCGCCGTGAAAGGGCGGTGTCCTAGGCCTCTAGACGATGGGGACGCATAGAGTGTTATAACCAATGGTTACAACGGTACTTCACAATATCAGATAGCTTAATAAGTAAGCATTGCCTAGGTGCTGATATCGTCCTACTAGCGAGTATTTATGGTTACGTTTCAGTAGTACTGAGCGTTGCAATAAATAGTATGGTGGAGCTAAACGGAGTCGAACCGTTGACCCCTTGCATGCCATGCAAGTGCTCTACCAACTGAGCTATAGCCCCTCGCTAAGAGTGTGCGTATTTTATGTAAGAGCGGCAGTCTTGTCAACTACTATTTTAAAAATAATGCATAAATATTCGAAAAAAAGCGTTTAAAGCTATTTTAGCTACTTAATAAGCCCAAATTAGCGTGGATTTTGCTTGATGGCAATCTCTTTGATGGCTTTGTCGGTAAAGAATTCTTCTTCTGTACACTTAGAACTGCCATCTGAAAAAATAATGGCACAACATTCTGTGGGGATATATTGCCCCCCTTTTTGTTGTACTGTGCTGATTCCTTTAAAGCCAACGATGTCAGATTCTTTCAATCGATCGACATTATGATTGGTATAACCACAGTAAGTGGTGTATATCCACTTTAAATCTTCAAAGTCCTGACCCTTTGTCAGGATAAGTTTTGCATCATAAAGCTCTTTTACGATGGCATCATAGTATTTCTGTGCTTCTTTGAGCGTGCTAAAGACATAGTCTTTGCTTTCTATCGTGACGGTTTTGGCGGCCATGTTTATTTCCAATTAAAAGGTTTGATAAAGGGTATTTAATAGTTGAAGGGTAGTAGTACCTATTAATGACAAAAAAAGGGTCAGAACTGGGCTGACCCTTCTAAATTCATAAATTTCAGATAATCGATTGTTTAGTAGATGAATTACTCAGCTGCCAAGCTATTCAGCAGCTAAAAAATCTGGCAACTCAGCCGCTTGTTTCTCAAGCTTCTTCAGTTTCTTTTTACCCAAACCGCCAAGTACATCAACTGCATGACGCAAGCGAGTCAACGTCATATCAGCGCCGATAATTGCCATAGAATTCATGACGGGCGTCGATGAGGTGCTACCAGCGATAGCGATAAAGAACGGTGCCATAAAGTCACGCATTTTAATATCAAGATGGGCAGCAAGACCTTTTAGCGTGGCGTAAATATTTTCTTCTGACCACGTTGGCAAGGTTTCTAGCTGCCAAAGCGCCAGTTGCAGCATCTCAGTAATTTGTTCAGGGGTGAGTGATTTATGGGTAAAGCTCTCAGCATTGATATTAGGTAAGTTCTGGAAATAGAAACCACCCCAATTAACTGCATCAGATAACAGCTCAATACGAGGCTGAATTGCCGCTGCGATAGCCGTCAGCTTGTCACTGTTATTTGCCCAATCGAGGATTTTGTTTTTTAACTGTTCAGGAGTAAGCGCACGCAACCATTCTGCGTTGAGCCAGTTCAGTTTTTCTATATCGAAAATAGGGCCACCAAGTGACACACGCTGAATATCAAAACTAGCAATCATTTCTGCTAAGGTAAATTGTTCAGCTTCGTCAGGCATCGAGTAGCCCATACGACCGAGGTAGTTGAGCAACGCTTCAGGGAGCACACCAGCATCACGATAGTAAGTGATAGAGGTTGGGTTTTTACGCTTAGACAGTTTTGATTTATCTGGGTTACGCAGCAGTGGCATATGGCAAAGAACCGGCATCTCCCAACCAAAATACTCATAGAGCAATTGATGTTTTGGCGCAGAATTCAGCCACTCTTCACCACGCAACACATGGCTGATGTCCATTAAATGGTCATCGACAACGTTTGCTAAATGATAAGTCGGCATACCGTCGGTTTTTAGCAGCACTTGCATGTCGACTTGTGTCCAAGGAATCTCAACCGTACCGCGTAGCATGTCATGTACTTGACAGACGCCTTCGGTAGGCACACGCATACGAATGACATGCGGTTTGCCCTCACTGACTAATTGCGCAGTTTTTTCAGAGGCTAAATGGGCACAGCGACCGTCATAACGTGGCGTTTCACCATTGGCCATTTGCGCAGCACGCATGGCATCGAGCTCTTCACTGGTACAAAAGCAGCGAAACGCATGATCGTTTTCTATGAGCTGTTCGGCGTGCTTTTTATAAATATCACTACGCTCACTCTGACGATAAGGCGCGTGCGGGCCACCAATATCTGGACCTTCCGCCCAGTCGAGACCGACCCAACGCAGCGCATCCAAAATCATTTGCTCTGATTGTTCGGTTGAGCGCGTTTGATCCGTGTCTTCGATACGTAAAATAAATTCGCCGCCGTGGGCTTTAGCAAAAGCTAAATTAAATAGGGCAATATAAGCGGTGCCGACATGCGGAAAGCCAGTAGGCGATGGCGCAATACGGGTACGGACAGGGCGTGTACTGTTATTTGAAGTCGATGATTGCATCATAAAATTCTCAGAATAGGCTAGTTAATGAATATGGCAGTGAAAAATGAAAAAATAGCAGTGAAAAATGCTAATGATAAATATGAATAACAAGTTTGAATAAAAAATACGGATGAAACAGTAGCCGTCAATGTAGAAAAATAGCGTAAAATATAGCGCTAGTATAACAGAGAGATGGAATATTTTTAACGAAATGCCCGTCTAGCGCTTGACTACCCGTGTATCCTTGCGATAATAATGTTAGACAAGTCATAACTTGTTTATTTTCATCTGATTTTTCACTCTTACTGACCAAAATGGTCGTCATCTACTGAGTCGTTTGTGTCCATATTGAATAATAAGCCAAAAATTACGCCGAATACTAAGCAAGATTCTAAAATAGATTCTTCTTTAGCCACTGTTAATGCTGCATCAGCGGCTGAGCTGTCTGCTGTAGAAAACGATTTTGTGGTAGAGAATGACTCTGCTAATCAGCCGAATCAAAAGTCTGTCACGGATAAAGTCAGCTCTGGTGAATTGAGCTTTGTTCATGATGCAGTGCTATTGCAAGAAACCGTCGCGGCAGTGCTCGGTGTCAAAGCGCTACCTAAGCAAACAGACGATGCAGAACAAAGCAGTGACAACCAAAATAGCTTGCAGATGAGTGGCGTCTACGTTGATGCTACCTTCGGGCGTGGTGGTCATAGTCGATTATTATTAAGCCAGTTGGCCGATGACGCAACCTTGATTGTTTTTGATAAAGATCCAACCGCTATTAGCGTTGCTCGCGAATTGGCAAAGACCGATAGTCGCGTAAAAGTGGTGCACGATAGTTTTGCGACGTTGACGGATAGTCTAGCGGCGATGGGAATCACTCAAGTTGATGGCTTAATGGCAGATTTGGGTATCTCATCGCCGCAAATTGATGATGGCAGTCGTGGTTTTAGTTTTATGCGTGACGGTGCGGTCGATATGCGTATGGATACCAGCCGTGGGCAGTCGGTCGCTGAGTGGTTAGAAAAAGTCGATGATGAAACCTTGGCCAATGTGCTTTATGATTTTGGCGAAGAGCGTCATAGTCGCCGTATCGCCCGTGCTATTAAGCAGATGGACAGTTATGACTCTACTTTGGCATTGGCTGAAGTGATTAAAGTGGCGCATCCTAATTGGCAGCGAGGTAAGCATCCAGCGACTCAAAGTTTTCAGGCGATGCGCATTTTTATTAACAATGAGCTTGGCGATGTTGATGACTTTTTAGAACAAAGCATTCCGATATTAAAGGCAGGCGGGCAGCTAGCAGTGATTAGTTTTCACTCGTTAGAGGATCGCCGTATCAAGCAGTTTTTGCAGCGTCATAGTAAAGGCCAATATCCAGAGGATGAGAATTTGCCGATGCCGCCCAATCGTCCACGCTACTTTAGCAAGCCTAAACGCGTGGGTCCAAGCAAAGCTGAAACCAGTCAAAACCCACGCGCGCGTAGTGCGTGGTTGCGTATGGCGACTCGTACTGATACCGACTATCTACCCAGTGTCGAGCAATAGCACAGGTAGCGTGATGTTATAGAGAGGGTGTTTGGCTGAGTTGCTGGTGATTGGTTGCCGTCAATTAAGTAGGATAGAAAGTCTGAATACTTACGCGGCTGTTAAAAATCTGTAAACATTATCTGCTAGGCTCGGCTGTTCCTTTTTCGTTTGGTTTTACTTTATTGATGGTTCTGTACAAAGCGTCTTACCGCTCTAAAACAGTTGCCAATTTTCATACTTGAAGTCCACTTTTTGAGAGCGTCATGGCAATATCTGACAAACCCGCAAACCGTCGCGCTGCAATGCCGCATAACACCGATATCGGCGAGCTATTTGTGCGCCGATTTAATGTGGTTAGTATCTATGTAGTGGTGCTATTGCTGTTAGCAGTGGCGATTGTGTGGAGCGGTATCAAAACAGCCGAAGGCGTTCAGCAATATCATCAGGATTATAAAACCTTGCAAGACATGAAAAAACAAGAGCGTAATCTGCAAGTCGAACATCAGCGTTTGCTCATTGAACAGCAGACTTTTAGTGCGACGCCGCAAATCGCTAGCCGTGCGGTGGCTGAACTGGGTATGTTTTCACCGACGCTAAAAGATAAGCTCATTATCCAACCGGGTGTTGCCACAGCACAGGTGCCAGTCGTCGATACTGACTCAGATGAGAATAAGTCTGACGTTATCGAACCACGAGCTGCTACGGATATATCGCCTGACGCTCTTATCACCGATGCCACGGTAGCGGAGGCAGGACAATGAGTGATAAAAAACCTAATGCCAATAGCGGTAAAACGACCTCAAAAAATGCGAATAAAAAGCCAACTAGCGGTAAGGTGACTAAGCCCTTACGTCCTGCCAGTGCAGCCAAATCGGGACAAACAGGCAGTACGGCTGCAAAAAAATCCTCTGGCAACCGTAAGGCTAAATTGTTTGATCGATTGAAAAAGAGTGAAGAGCAAGGTGCTTATACCAGTGTCAAAAACCTGAAAAATAAAAGAGGATTTTTGGGTAAAGCATCTGGCGCTTCCTCTCGCGGCGGTTTTGAGCAAGACAAAAACCGTTTCCGTACTATTTGGGTCATTGCATTGGTTGTCTTGGGTTTGCTGATAGCCCGTGCTTATTATTTACAAGTTGCCAATGCCCAGTTTTATCAAGACAAAGGTGATGAGCTCATCACTAGCGTACGCACGCAAAAATCCTATCGCGGTATGATTACCGATCGCAATAATTTGCCACTTGCAGTCAGTGCACCACTGGCGACGGTCTCCTTTAGTCCGCATGATTACGCGCGCGAATATTATGAGCTTAAGCGTATTATTATCACCAATCCTGAGAGTCCACAGCTGGTTGCGCGTATGCAAAAGCGTTTGGATAATATGGATCTGACCACGCTTGCAGCTGCTGCGAATATTTCGGTCACTGAGCTGAAAAAAGTTACCGCTATCGACGATAGTATTGATGTAACCGATGAGGCAGCAGTTAAAGCCGCGCTGCCATCGGGTGCAGGCTCGCACTATTTACCGCTACTGAATAAAGTAACGCCTGAGATTGCCCAAAGTGTCAGCACCCTTGATTTTCCTGGCGTCTATGAAAAAAACTTTTTCCAACGTTATTACCCGCAGCCACAACCAAACTCGCAACTATTGGGATTTATGGGGCAAAATGTCAGTGATCCTGAAGGTGGTTACGAAGGTCGTGCTGGTATCGAACGCCAATATGAAACTGAGCTGGCAGGTGATGATGGCAAAGTGTTGGTGCTAAAAGATGCCAAACAAAACAGTTTAAAAGAAATTAAACAGATTGAACCAGAAATACCAGGTAAAGATGTGGCGTTGACCATTGATTCGCGCTTGCAGTATTTGCTTTATAAAGAACTAGAGAAAGCAGGGCGTTTGCAAAAAGCGCGCTGGTCAACAGGCATGATTGTTGATGTGCAAACGGGTGAAGTGCTTGCCTTATCAACATGGCCATCTTTTAATTCTAATAACCTGAATGAGATGACCGGTGAGAATCAGCGTAACCGTGCGCTGCTCGATGTCTTTGAACCCGGTTCAGTCATGAAGCCATTCACCGTTGCAGCGGCTTTAGACTCAGGAAAATATACCGCCACTACCTTGATCGATACCAATCCTGGCTCTATTCGTGTCCGTGGTTATACCATTCGTGACCATAATAATTTAGGGCGGATCACGATGGCAACGCTATTACAGAAATCTAGTAACGTTGCCTCGACTAAGATTGCTTTGTCGTTACCCGCTGATGGCATTACCAATATGCAAAAGCAATTTGGTTTTGGTTCAAAGACACCGCTACAGTTCCCAGGGGAAGGTAGTGGGCTGGTTGTCACGCCAAAAGAAAAAGAAACATCAAGACGTGCAACGGTCAGTTATGGTTATGGTCTACAGGTAACATTGGCTCAGGTCGCGCAGGCTTATTCGGCGCTTGCGGCAGGTGGCGTCATGCACCCATTGACCCTCATTAAAGATGACAAGCCGCAGCCAAGCAAGCGTATCATGGCACACGAGCAAGCGATGTCTATCGTACAAATGATGGAAAGTGTTACCGAACCGGGTGGTACTGCTAAAGGTGCTGCGATTGACGGTTATCGTGTCGCTGGTAAAACAGGGACGTCGCGCCGTATCAATCCAAAAGGTGGCTACTATACTGACCAATACCGCAACGTTTTTGCGGGTATGGCACCAGCGTCCAACCCTAGGCTGGTCGGCGTGATGCTCATCGAAGACCCGCGTGGTCAGATTTATGCTGGTTTAACAGTCGCGCCAGTCTTTCATAATGTCATGAAAGAGGCGCTGCGTTTATACAATGTACCCTTAGATAAGCCGTTAAAAACGGAAGATCTATAGGCTTAAAAGTAAGTTTATTAGATGTTCAGTTTTTAACTATTTGATGTGTTTTAACCGTATAGGATTTGCCCATGACCCTGTCACCCTCGTCGCCAAGCATCAGCCCAGTCACCTTGCAGCAGCTGACTGAATCTAGTAGTAGCAATAGCAGGCATGGTGTAGGTATAGAGCAGGCATTGCAAAAACTATCGACTCAGACGACATTGATTGGGGTGGATTCAAAACCAATCAATTCGTTTCTTGATATTCCATTCCTGCAGTTTCGTTTAGACAGTCGTCAGCTAGAGCCGAATGATGTGTTTGTGTTATTAAAAAGCCACATACCAAACTGTCAAAAAAGTCGCGACTACCTCTATCAAGCCGCCGAAAATGCGGCTTTTATCCTATCAGAAATAGATCCCACGGCTTTGCTTAGCACGACTAGTGTATCAAATCACGCCGATATCACTTTATCGAATGATAGTGCTTCTAAGGCGCAGCAGCAATTAGTAGCACTGCCTTGCCCTGTTTTACATGTGCCCAATATTCGTGATTTTTTAGGAACGCTCATTCAAGCACGTTTGCAATATCAGCAGCCCGTGACCTTGCCAACTGTCATAGCGGTGACAGGCACCAATGGCAAAACGACTATCAGTCAATTGGTGGCGCAATTGACGCAGCTGACAGGTATGAGCAGCGCAGTTATGGGCACGGCAGGGAATGGTAGGCTTGGCGCTTTGGTGCAAGCCAGCCATACCACGGGTGATGCCTTAGCGGTTCAGCAATTTTTATATCAAATGGGTACAGAGAATGCTGAGTTATTGGCATTGGAAGCCAGCTCGCATGGTTTGGATCAGCAGCGTTTACAAGGTATGCCAGTGTCGGTGGCGATTTATACCAATCTTAGCCGTGACCACTTAGATTATCATGCCGATATGACAGAGTATGCCGCAGCAAAAGCTAAACTGTTTGATAAAGCACATTTTCCAGATTTGACACACGCTATCATTAATATCGATGATGAACATGCCCAGATTATGCTCGAAACCGCAGAGGCCAGTGATTTAACGGTCTGGACGTACAGTTTAGAACCATCAAAATCTGCGACCTTTGTTGCGGCTGAAATCAAACCAAGCTTACAAGGTGTCGAGATTACGCTACGTACAGATTTAGGCGATGGCGAAGTTAATCATTTAGGTATCGTTAGTCCATTACTCGGGCGCTTTAATGTTGCCAATTTGCTTGCCGCAATGGCAGCTGCCGTCGCTTTAGGCATTAGCCTTGAGCGTATTGCCGCAGTGGTGCCGCAGCTACAAGGTGCGGTTGGACGTATGCAGCGTGTGCCGTCTAATGATGGCTGCTTTATCGTTGATTATGCCCATACGCCAGATGCCTTAAGCCAAGTGCTTGCCAGCCTAAAGACCCATTGTAAGGGTCAGCTGTGGGCAGTGTTTGGTTGTGGTGGCGACCGTGATGCAGGCAAACGTCCTCTGATGGCGCAAGCAGGATTGGCAGGCGCGGATAAAGTCGTGTTAACGGCAGACAATCCACGTACTGAAGACCCCAATGCGATATTGCAAGATATGCAGGCAGGAATGAGCGCTGAGCAATATCAGCGTACCTATATTGAGCCTGCGCGCCAAGCAGCGATTGAGTATGCGGTCAATCAAGCAGCGCCTGATGATATCGTCGTGATCGCTGGCAAGGGTCATGAAACCTATCAAGAAATTAACCATGTTCGTTATAATTTTGACGATAGTGTTATTTTGCAAAACGCCTTAAAACAAGCAGGGCGTGTATAGCCTTGATAAATAAATAGTAGCGCTGAACATCCATTTTATATGCTTCTTAAGAAGCATGAGTCGTTAACGATAAAAAATAAATAAGTAGTCATCATATATAAGGTAATCATTATGACAGCCGACAACGATAACAGCATTCAGTCGCAAGGGCTGTATGTTTGGCAAGCAGACAATCTGCTCGCGGCAACCGCAGCACTCGATGGGCATTGGCAGCTGAGTGAGGGGCAATCCGACTCAGAAAACAATTCAGTAAATGATGTCATGAGCACTCGTATCGCCACCGATACTCGTACGATAAAACCTGGTGATATATTTTTAGCGTTAACGGGTGATAATTTTGATGGTCACGATTATCTCGATACTGCCATCGCGCAAGGTGCGGTTGCGGCTATCGTCGCTCGCCCTATTGCTACGTCTGATGCAAATAGCATTCCGCAGTTAGTGGTGAGCGACCCCCGTTTGGCGCTAGGACAGTTGGCTGCGTATCGTCGTCAACAGCATCAAAATTTAACCGTCATTGCTATTACTGGCTCTAGCGGTAAGACCACCTGTAAAGAGATGCTCGGTAGTATCTTTGGCAGACTGGCACCGACATTGATTACCCGTGGTAACCTAAATAATGACTTGGGTGTGCCGATGATGTTGCTCGAATTATCCGACCATCATCGCTATGCCATCCTAGAGCTTGGTGCAAACCATATTGGCGAAATTGCTTATACTACCGAGATTGTAAAGCCAGATGTCGCGTGTATCTTAAACATTGGTACGGCGCATTTGGGTGAGTTTGGTAGCCGTGAAGGGATTTGCCAAACCAAGGCTGAGATTTACCATACCTTGAATGACAGCCAATTTGCGATCGTTCCTGATAAAGATGATTTTACCAATCAATTACGCCGTATCGCTGAAAAGTATACGTCACACGTGATTGGCTTTGGTAATACTGATGTCAGTGCCAGCCATTTAGATGTCGAGCCTGAGCGCAGTGAATTTAAGCTGCATATCGGCAATCAAATCCATGATATCAACTTGCCACTAGCGGGCGAGCACAATGTCAATAATGCTTTAGCCGCTGCTGCTTGTGCCCATGCACTAAATATCGATGTTAGTGATATCGTCGTCGGGCTTGAAAATGCACGTCCTGCTAAAGGGCGCTTGAACAGTCAATTACTGGGTATGCATCGCTTGATTGATGATACCTATAATGCCAATCCGCATTCGGTGCGAGCGGCAGCAAAAGTACTAGCGGCGCAAACGGGCACGCAAGTCATGGTGCTGGGCGATATCGCAGAACTGGGAGAGGCGGCGGTTAGCGAGCATCAAAGCTTGGGTCGTACCATTGCAACAACGGGCATCAATGTGCTGCTGTGTGTTGGTGAATACGCGCCTTTTACCGTGGCGGGTGCACAAGAGGTTTCTGACATCAATGCCCATGCGTTTACCGATAAAGACAGTTTATTGGCGTATTTGAAGCCGTATTTGCAAGCGCAGCAGGCGCAGCCTTGTACGGTGCTGTTTAAAGGTTCTCGTTCCATGCAAATGGAAACCCTTATCAATGCGCTAATCGAGGAGTAGGCGGTGTTAGTTTGGTTGTTTGGCTGGCTTGGCCAGTATTACACGCCGTTTTCTGCGGTTTCTTCGTTGACGCTGCGAGCGTTACTCGCGGTCATTACCGCCCTCGCATTTAGCATGTTTTTTGGTGGGCGTGTCATTCGACGTCTGCGTGCACTGAAATATGGTCAAGCGATTCGTAATGATGGTCCGCAATCGCATTTGGCGAAAACTGGTACGCCGACCATGGGTGGGGTGCTGATTTTAAGTGCGATTGGCGTGTCCACCTTACTATGGGCGCGTTTGAATAACCCGTACGTTTGGATTTTGCTCATTGTTATGATTATCTTTGGCGCGGTCGGCTGGGCAGATGATTGGCTAAAAATTAAGTATAAAGATCCCAAAGGCTTAATTGCTCGTAAGAAATATTTTTGGCTCTCTATGGGTGCTTTGTTCGTCGGTGTGTCTTTGTATTATATCGCCACCTTGCAGCCAGATATCGCGACCACGCGTGAGATGCAGGATTTGCTGCTACCGATTTTCAAAGATTGGATGATTCCTTTTTCGGCAGTGCCGTTTGGCATTGGCTTTATTATCTTTACCTACTTTGTGATTAATGGTGCTTCTAACGCCGTCAACTTGACCGATGGCTTGGATGGTTTAGCGATTTTGCCTGTGGTCTTGGTCGCGGCAGGTTTGGGCGCGATGGCTTATGTATCAGGTGATGTACGCTTTGCTGATTACTTGCATGTGCCTTATATTGCCTATAACTCCGAGGTTCTCATTGTCTGTGGTTCGATGATTGGTGCAGGGCTTGGTTTCTTATGGTTCAATGCCCATCCAGCCCAAGTATTTATGGGGGATGTAGGAGCGCTTGCTCTCGGGGCTATGCTCGGTACGATTGCTGTCATGACTCGTCAAGAAATCGCTTTTGCTATTATGGGCGGTCTATTTGTCGCCGAAGCATTATCGGTCATGCTACAGGTTGGCTCGTATAAGCTGCGTAAAAAACGTGTCTTTCGGATGGCGCCATTGCATCATCACTTTGAAGAGATTGGCTGGAAAGAGACGCAAGTGGTGGCAAGGTTTTGGATTATTGCCATTATTCTCGTCATCCTTGGGCTCATGACCTTAAAGCTGCGTTAACACAGCCATATCGTTCGAACATGTCAGCAGATATCTTGTATGCAAAAGCCATCTCACTTTAGTTGAGGTGGCTTTTTTTGTTGCTAACAGTTTGGTTGCTGATAGTTTATTTTTCGCATTTTCTTTCCTGCATTGTTTATCGCGCCTTTTATCACGCAGTAAGCCTGAATTTTGTTAAAATGGCAGCCATATTGCGATGACGTTGAGATACTTGTGAGCTTATTTATTTGTCCCCTTTGCCAATCACCATTAAAGCCTGCCGCAGATACGTGGTGCTGCGATGGCAGCTTGCACCCAAAACAAACCGCTCATCCATTTGATGTGGCACGTCAGGGTTATGTTAATTTATTACCCGTGCAACAAAAAAAATCCAAAGCACCGGGCGATAGCCAGCAATCAATCGATGCACGCAAACGGTTTTTAAACGCCGGACATTATCAGCCATTGCAGACGCTTATTTGCCAAAAAATGAGGGAATTGTTGTCAAAAAATGATTCAGTCACTGAGCCAACAAATGAGCCAATAATTAAAAAGGATAGCAAGGTGGTCAATTGGTTGGATATTGGCTGCGGCGAAGGTTATTACACGCAGGCAATGACACAGACGGGAATGGATACGCTCATCGCCGCAGATATCAGTAAACCTGCTGTGGTAGAGCTTGCGAAAACGAGTAAAGCGACGGGGCGTCTTTGGTATCAGCAAGCTAAAGACAGTGTTACTAATGCGACAGCCAAATCGGCAGTCATCTATCCGCTTGTTACCAGCGCTGCTCATTTGCCGTTACGCGCGCATAGCATAAAGGGTATTAGCAGTATTTTTAGCCCTATCTTGCCAGACGCGTTCGATGAGGTATTGGCGGCAGACGGTTATTTAATCATTGCCAAGCCAGATATCGGGCATCTAGCGACGATGCGCGAAGCGTTATTTGACAACGTCCGGGAGCATGATTCGGATAAGTTTTTGCATGAATTGGCTCCATATTTCACGCTAATGGGTACGGAGCATGTCAGTACCGAGATGACGTTGTCAGCCGCTGATTTGGCTGATTTGATGACCATGACGCCTTATGCTTATCGCGCGCTTAATGAAAAAAGACAGGCGCTACTAGCAGCGGTCGAAACAGAACCCTTTACGACACAAGCTAAGTTTGTCATCTATATTTTGCAGAAGACAGCAGCTGAATAGAATGGCTTAAGGTCATTAGTATTTTTTCATGACATTTATCTCATTTTTAGCCCGTTTAGATATGATCAATTGAATTGAGGACACGCACTAATAATGGGTTATAAGACAGGTCCCATCGTGGCGACAATGTTATTCCAGATTTTATAAGATAACGGCCAGTTTTCAACTTGCTCACGAGTGACCTCTTCAGAATCAGCGATATACTGGTATTGTCGCTCAACGATGGCCGCTGTGAGTGTTTTATCGCTAAACACAATGTTGTTTTCATAGTTTAAATCAAAGCTACGCAAGTCTAAATTGGTCGAGCCAATCAGACTGATTTCGCCATCGATGGTCAAGGTTTTTGCGTGTAATAAACCGGGTTTATATTCGTAAATATTGACCCCCGCTTCAAGCAGCTGCCAGTAATAACTGTGACTGGTAGCAGCCACGACTATTGAGTCGTTATTTTTTGGGAAAATCATGGTTACTTGTACACCGCGATAAGCGGTCGCACACAAAATGCTGACGAGCGAATAATCAGGCACAAAATAAGGCGTTGAGATAATCAGGGTTCGTTTTGCCTGACCAATTAAGACACCTAAAAATTGTGGCGTGGTGCTGCGTCGTTGTGTAGGACCATCAGAAAAAACTTGTGCAGCAAAGCCATTTGGCGGTGATGTTATTGGTAAAGGCTCCTCAGTTTCTGGCTGTGGGGATTTTTGTCGCTTTGGTTGAGGGTCAATAAAATAAGGAAAGCTGTCAAGCGGCGTATCAGGATTTTCAGTCAGCCAATCACTGGCAAACAACATCTGATTCTGTGCCACCACTGGTCCTTCGACCCGCAGCATAATGTCTACCCACGGCGCAAATTTTGGCTTTACACGAAACTCAGGATCGGCGCAGTTGCGACTGCCACAGTAGCCGATTTTGCCGTCAATAACCGTAATCTTGCGGTGATTTCGCAAGTCAATCCGGCTAAACATGAGTACCTTTAAAAGATTACTAATTGGTAGGGCAACACTGACTTGTACGCCAGCTTCTATCATTTCCTGCCATATCTTTGAGCCGACCATTTTTCGTGAGCCCATACCGTCAACCATTGCTCGGCAGATGACGCCGCGCCTTGCCGCTCGTATGAGCGCTTGAGCAGTATCGATTCCCATACCATCGATTAGCCAAATATAATACAGTACATGAATATGATCGGTCGCTGCATCAAAGTCGGCAATCATACGTTTGCGCGTCTCAGCCGCATCTGCCATTAGCTCTGCGTGATTGCCCACCGTTGTATGATAGCCAGTTGCATTGGCAGAGTAGGCAAAGGCCGCTTGGTATTCAGGTTTGATGGCCTCCGACAAAGCGATGTCATCACCAAGTACTTCAGGACTATGTGCACTTAATTTATCGATAATTTCTTTACGTTTGCGCGTAAAATCGCGTCCTAGATGCACCTCACCAAACATCCAATAAATTACAACCCCCAGATAAGGCAAAATGAACAATATCACGAGCCAAGCGAGCCGAGCGGGCGAGGTCAGATCATGGCGCGCAAGCACTCGCAAAGAGATCAGTATCAGCAGCATAAAATGAACAGTTAAAAAGATATCCAATAGCATAATGCGCTCCATCATTATTATTTTTATTTGCCGTATTTATCAGTGGTTCTTACTGATTATAACGCACTGTAAAATTACCACCGTTTTGATTGGTAAAAACAGCAATGCGGCAACGCTGGAGCTATGATATTTAGTAGTAAGCTTGTTCAAACTGGTGAAATATACACCTCCATCAATACTCTCCTAACAACCAGCCACTGACAAAGGCAAAATACTCGCGAAACCAAGCGTTATAACGAATGGATAAAGGTGTGGGACTGGCGACGGTGATCGGTTGTGTATAGCCCTGATGTCGCGCAATGCTGGCCGCGCGAATGCTATGAAAGTCACTGGTAACGATGGCGATAGGATCAGTGATAGATAGCCCTTTTGCTTCTAACAACGCTCGGCTGTTAGCGAGGTTTTCTTCCGTACTGGTACTTTTGCCTTCTTGTAAAATGCGTTCGAATGGCACGCCATGTGCCTCATGCAAATACGTGGCCATAATGTCGGCTTCGCTACGTGTACGCTGAAAACCAACGCCACCACTGGTTATCACCAAAGCATCTGGTTGTGTCTCGATAAGGGGCACAGCGGTGTCCAAGCGCTTGGCGAGCGTCGGTGTCGGCTTACCTGCAACCGTGCCTGAGCCTAATACAATAATCGCTGCCACTGTCGGTGCAGGCTGCTGGCTAAGCGCAATCTGCTGCTGTAATGACCAAATAAATAGAGCGAAGCTCAACAACCAAAGTATAAATACAGCCCATAACCCATACCAAAGGCGGTTGAACCCATAATGTTGGCTGCAAAACCTGCGTATTGCATGCCAAAAAATTCCATGTATGACAAAAACTATGCCGACTAAAAAAGGTACAACCGAGCCGAAGTTGACTTTACCGACGACCATCAATGCAGCGCAATCGATGATAAGTATGATGCCGATAACAGATAAGAGGCCACGAATAACGGAAATTAAACCTTTAGACATAGTGAAAGACGCTTTTATTCAAGTGAATGGAGTTTCTGATAGTGGCTTATAAAAGTAGGCGGTAGTGAGGTATGTCTTAACCCATTTTCAACCTTTTTTTAACCTGTCTTTATAAAATATAGTGATTCTGGACATACTGAATGCACAATTCATGAAACGCTTGTGCTGGCGGTGAAATCGTTTTATTTGCCAATTTAAAAATACCAATTTGTCTGTCTAAGGCAGGTTCAAGTAAGTCGAGCCATACCAATTCTGGCTCATTCGACGGAAAGGCGAGCTTGGGTAGGGTGGTGATGCCAAGATCATTGCGTAATAATGAAAATAAGGAAGTAATGTTCTCGACCGTGTAACGCGCATTACGGTTGAGCACCTCGGCTGGGGTGTTTTCGAGCAATCGGCAAGTGCCATTATAAATAAAAGGCTGGGTCATCAGTTGTTGCCATTTAAGCCCTGTTTTTTGATGGTTTCTTGACGGTTTTATTGGTTGATTTAACGAATTGCTTTTTAAGCAGACCACGCCAATCGGGTCAGATATGAGCAAGGTGAAATCTATATTTGATTGATCGATACTGGTGCAGTTGCCCAATGCCAAATCGATTTCACCTGCCAATAAACGATTGGCCACACCAATAGAGTTATCATCTATTAGTACAATCTCGACATCAGGATATCTCTTGGAGTATTCAACCAACACGCTAGGCAAGAGTTTGGTCACCAGTGATGGCACGCTTGCAATCCTTATTTTGCCTTTATCGCCAGCGGCTGCTCCTTTTAAATCATCCTCTAGCGCTTGATAAACCGTCATAAACTGCTCGATTTTGGGTGAACAAGTCTCACCAAAAGGCGTGAGTGTTGCTTTATTTCCTCCTTCAAATAAGCGCTGACCTAGTATTTTTTCCAATTCCTTTATCGAGGCAGACAATGCCGCTTGCGAGCGATTGGCTCGATCCGCCGCCGCCCGAAAGCCACCTTCCTCTACCACGCATAAAAAGTGACGTAATTGCTGTAATTTCATACGCTTACTCCTCACCACTATTAATATATAAGATATAGAGTATGATAGATTAAATCTATCATATTCTAAATTTAATTAGTTAGATTTATCATTAGTACTTGGGTAGGATACCTCTATAGCAATCGCTGCCCAATCATTGATCAAAGGATATGACGACATGACGACTCATTCAACCAAACAAGCCATCAAAACCTCACTTTATGCGTCTAAAGCCCCTTTAGAATGGGCGATTACCAGCAATGGTACGTTGTACACCGCGCAGATTCCTATCGATGAAAATGGTGACGTGGTTGCAGGTGGTATCGAAGCGCAAACCCGTCAAACGCTAGACAATCTCAAGCACACACTAGAATGTGCCAATGTTGGCATGGATTCGGTGTTACAGGTCATGATCTATGTGACCGATCGCGACTATCTAAAAACCGTCAATCAAGTCTACGCCGAATACTTTGAAGCACCCTATCCAAATCGGGCAGCGCTCGTGATAGCAGGACTGGCTCGTGAAGAAATGCTGGTTGAGCTGGTTGTATATGCCGCTGTGCCTTAAAACTAATTTTAATATTCCATCTTTTAATACTTTATCAAGGAAGCTCTTATGTCAGCTCACACAGCCCAACAGATATTGCAGCAAGACCCAACCAAATCACTTTATATCAATGGTGAATGGCAGGCAGGCGTAAATACCGTTGCCAATATTAACCCATCTGATATCACTGACACTATCGGTGAGTTCGCACAAGCCAGTAGCGATCAAGTCAAAGATGCTATCGCTGCAGCGCGCCAAGCTCAGCCAAAGTGGGAAGCAACTCCTTTAGAAAATAAACAGTCTATCCTACAAGCGATTGGCGATGAAATGATTGCTCGCTGTGATGAGCTAGGTACGCTGTTGTCTCTTGAAGAAGGCAAGCCGTTTGCGGAAGGTCGCGGAGAGATTTACCGCGCAGGTCAGTTCTTTCATTACTATGCCGCTGAAGTATTGCGCCAAATCGGTGATAACGCAGCCTCAGTACGTCCTGGTGTCAAGGTTGAAGTCACCCGCGAAGCAGTCGGTGTGGTCGCGATTATCTCACCTTGGAACTTTCCAACGGCCACCGCTGTATGGAAGATCGCGCCAGCTCTGGCCTTTGGTAACACGGTCATTTGGAAGCCTGCGAACTTAACACCTGCCAGCGCAGTGGCATTGGCTGAAATCATTCACCGTCAAGGCATGCCAGAAGGGACGTTTAACCTGCTACTGGGTGGCGGCTCGTCAGTCGGCGATGCACTCATCAATTCTACAGATATCGATGCCGTTAGCTTTACCGGTTCTGTACCAACAGGTCGCAAGGTCGCTGCTGCGACGGCACCGAACTTTATCCGTTGCCAGCTTGAGATGGGCAGCAAAAACGCCTTGGTCATCGCAGATGATGCCGATTTGCAAGTTGCTATCGATGCGGCAGTGGCTGGTGCGTTTGGCGGTTCGGGACAAAAATGTACCGCTTCTTCACGACTCATCGTAATGGACAGTATTCATGATGCCTTCGTCGAAGGTGTGGTCGCAAAAATGAAGACTTTAAAGGTCGGTCATGCGCTTGATGAAGGTATCTTTATGGGGCCTGTCGTCGATGACAAGCAGCTGGCATCAAACATGGGCTGGATCGAAAAAGCCAAGCAATCTGGTGCCAATTTAGCCTTTGGTGGTGAGCGTTTAGAGATGCCGCATGACGGCTACTATATGTCGCCGACGTTATTTACCGAGACGGACAACAGCTGGGATATCAACCAAGAAGAAGTATTTGCGCCGCTCGCTTGCGTCATGCGTGTCAAGGATTTGGACGAAGCGATTGCGATGACCAATGACACGCGTTTTGGTCTGACGGGCGGCATCATTACCCAGAGCTTGCGTAGCAGTGCGATGTTCAAAGAGCAAGTGCAAGCAGGTTGCGTGATGGTCAATCTAGCGACTGCGGGAACTGACTACCACGTGCCGTTTGGTGGTCGTAAACAGTCAAGCTTTGGCCCGCGTGAGCAAGGTCAATATGCCAAAGAGTTCTATACCATCGTGAAGACCGCTTATCAAAAAGCGTACTAAAAATGTCTTAACAAGCATACTCGCCGCTATCGAAGCGATACTGTGCTAAAACGCGCTCAATCGCTAATGATAGCGGCTACCGATAAAAGTATTAAAGGGAATTGATATGTACCAAGACCATATCGTCATTGACGGATTACAGTATAGCCATTGGGATCGTGACTACTTTAAGATGCTACAAGCCAGTGGTATCAATGCGGTACATGCCACTTTGGTCTATCACGAAGATGCCCGTCAGACCATGACCCGCTTTAGCGAGTGGCATGCACGCTTTGAGCAAAACTCAGATCTTATCTTGCCAGTGTACTCAGTTGCTGATATCAAGATGGCAAAAGAGCAGGGTAAAGTTGGCATCTTCTTTGGCGCGCAAAACTGCTCACCAATCGATGATGAAATCGGACTAATCAGCGTAATGCGCCGTTTGGGTTTATTGATTATGCAGCTGACTTACAACAACCAGAGCTTACTAGCCACTGGTTGTTATGAGCAGAATGACAGCGGCATTACCCGATTTGGTCAGCAGGCCATCGCTGAGATGAACCGTGTCGGTATGATTATTGACATGTCGCACAGCGCAGAACGTTCAACGCTTGAGGCGATAGAAGCATCATCGCGCCCGATATGTATCAGTCATGCCAATCCAACCACAGCACACGATGCCCTGCGTAATAAATCAGATACGGTTATCAGTGCCTTGACCCAAGCAGGCGGGTTGTTAGGTTTCAGCTTATATCCGTTTCATTTACCAAATGGTAGTGATTGCACATTAGATGATTTTTGTACGATGATTGCCAATTGTGCTGACAAATATGGCGTCGAGCATTTATCCATTGGTAGTGACTTGTGTCTCAATCAGCCGCAAGCAGTGCTTGAGTGGATGCGTAATGGGCGCTGGTCAAAAGCCATGGATTATGGTGAAGGCAATGCCAATAATTCAGGCTGGCCAGATACCTTGCCATGGTTTGCAGGCAAAGACGGTATGGAAAACATCTATAACGGTTTACTCAAACATGGTTTTAATGAGATTGACGCTGGAAAAGTCATCGGTCAAAACTGGTTTGATTTTCTTGAGAGTGGTTTAAAGCCTTTAGCTTAAAGGCTCATTCCTAAAGGATAATTCTAGCAAGTCATCGCTAAAAATCGTTATAAGACGACAGATGTTTTATAGCGTATAGCCATCCGAAATAGAGAGCTTTGAAATCAATAATATAGTGAGGCTATCTGGCTATATCCTCATTGCGATACCTCTAATTTAGAACGCAACATTAGCCTTAGCATATGGAGCCACATCATGGCCGATTTAAAGGGACTTAACCAAGGTGAGCAAGGACGCTCAAACGCTGCCAATAGCACAGCGGATAAGGTCAGCGCTGTACCAGCTGCTGCCGATATTGATGCGTTGGGGCTAAAAAACCCTGCCTTTTGGTATAGTGGCGGGTTTATTACGATTTTTGTGCTCATGGCTATTTTTGCAGAAGCACAGTTAGCAACGATTGTGGATGTTGGTTTTAAATGGTCGGCCAATATCTTTGGCCCTTTTTGGCAAATTCTGCTTCTCGCTACTTTCGTCATCGCTTTAGCGGTTGGTGCAGGTCGCACGGGTCGTGTGATTTTGGGCAACTTACCAAAGCCTGAAATGGACAATTTCAAGTGGATGGCCATCCTGTTTTGTACATTGTTGGCTGGCGGTGGGGTTTTTTGGGCGGCGGCAGAACCTATTGCTCATTTCGTGTCAGCGCCTCCTTTATACGGTGAGTCACCAGACTTGCAACAACGAGCATTTAACGCCTTATCACACACAATCTTTTATGCATTGGGGATTTTTGGCGTGGTCGATTGTCGGTAGTTTGACCGCGATTGTGGTCATGCATTTGCATTATGACAAAGGTTTGCCGCTGAAACCTCGCACACTTCTTTATCCTATGTTTGGTGAGCGCGTACTTACTGGTCAAACGGGCGCGATTATCGATGCTTGCTGTATCGTCGCCGTGGCTGCGGGTACGATTGGCCCTATTGGTTTTTTGGGTCTACAGACCAGCTATGCACTGAATGAATTGTTTGGTATTCCTGATACTTTTGCCACCCAGCTTATCATTATCATATTCGCGATTGTGCTTTATACCTTATCAGCGATCAGTGGTCTTGCTCGAGGCATGCAATTGCTCAGCCGCTTCAATGTCATATTGGCAGTTGCGCTGATGGTCTTTATTTTGATATTTGGACCGACCAATTTTATCGTCAATGGTTATATTCAAGGTGTCGGCACGATGGTCGATAACTTTATTCCGATGGCCACTTTTCGCGGTGATGAAGGCTGGCTTGGCGGTTGGACGGTGTTCTTTTGGGGTTGGTTCTTGGGTTATGGCCCGATGATGGCGATATTTATTGCTCGTATCTCACGAGGTCGTACGATTCGTCAATTGATTACCACGGTTTGTATCATTGCGCCACTCGTTACTTGCTTTTGGTTCACCGTCGTTGGTGGTTCGGGTCTGGCGTTTGAGATTGCCAATCCGGGCAGTGTCAGTAGCGCGTTTGAAGGCTTTAACTTACCTGGTGCACTATTAGCAGTCACCCAGCAATTACCCTTTCCTTTAATTACCTCGATATTATTTCTAATTTTAACCACTGTTTTTATCGTCACGACAGGTGATTCGATGACCTATACCATCAGTGTGGTCATCAGTGGCGAGCGTGAGCCAAATGCCATGATTCGTACCTTTTGGGGCATCATGATGGGGGTAACAGCGATTGTTTTAATCTCGCTTGGTTCAGGTGGCGTGACAGCGTTGCAGTCTTTTATCGTGATTACCGCTGTGCCTGTCTCCTTTATCCTGCTGCCATCGCTATGGAACGGGCCACAAATTGCCCAGCAAATGGCGCGAGAGCAAGACTTGTATCGACCTAATCAGGTAGAGGTAAGACATAAAATTAGCGAAGAAAAACTCGCTAAGGAAAAGCTTACTCAAAAAACTGATTGACCACCAAACGGTCAAGGTCAAAACAACGATCCTCAAAACGGCTGAATACTTATTTACCAATAGATATCATCATTGAGATTATTAACAAAGCTGCTGGCTCAATATATTAGGTAAGGTAGTGAAATTATGAATATGATTCATGCAAATAATGAAAGAATTAATGTCAACCCGCCTCAACTGAGCACTGACTTTCGTACTCGTGACGTGATTATGAATGCAGAAAGGTTGGGCGCGATGCACCAAACTCGCATTAGCTTTGTGCGCACGTTACTGCGTAAGATTGATAGAGAGCAATGGACGCTCAGTACCCATTTGTGGGATTTGGATGAGCAAGGCTATGGCACGGTTATTTATCGCCTCAATACTCCAGAGCATCTGTATCATCTGGTGGTGTTTTGTAATGAGCTGGCTGATGAAGAGCGTAATGATAGGGTGATTGCCCAAAAATGGGATGTGACCTTTGGTTTGGTCTTTGGTGAGATAAGTGAAGAATTACTGGGTAATCTACAAGCCAACGTACCGCTGCAAGAAGCAGGTCGCAACTCTAATATGGTGATGGTGCTGGCACGAGCAAATAAGAGCGTACGGGTCTTTGATCATATCGTTAGCTCACTCGCCATTGGTCAGCAACCAGATTTAGATATACTCGCGCAAGTGGGTTATATATTGCGCACTACTGCCGTCTATGGCAATGGTAAGTTTGGTATTTATGACTTCAAACCGTTAGATCACAGTGCAGATTTTGATCAATCCTTTCGCGCGCAGATGTGTGCCGTGTATTTGCTGCGTGAGTTTAGCTTAGATTGGGTCGATTATTTGGCAAAGCAAAAAGGTGGTAGCAACGCCGCTGCGCTGCATCCAGAGATTAAGCGTTACTTGGGAGTTGGTAACGCCACCGGTCTGGGCATGGCACCGTATCTAATCAACCATCCTTGTGTCGTCGATCAATGGCTAACTACCCGTGAAGAAGCGTTGCAAGTAACACTGATCTGCCAGATTGAACCCAAAAAAACCGCATATTTTGCCAGTTTAATCAAACGTGCTATTCAGCATTTTAGCGAGATTGTTACCATCAATGAGTCGCAAATCAAACTCAATGAAGCGGTCGTTGCAGAATTAGCCGTATTACAAAATAATTTGATGGTAACCATTAATCAATACAGTACATGGGCAGAGTTCTTACAAGCTCACCATCATCTAAGCCTTGAGAGCCAAGAAGTGATTATCTCTTGCTTGATGGAGCTTTATCCTGAGCGTGTCGATGCGTTTCAAGAAAAAATAAATGCCGATGAAACGCTGTCGCTACCGAAAGGCAAGGTGATCCAAGATTTAATCGATGTATTAGAGCGATATTATCAGTGGGTGATTAATATTGATTTTAGCCAGCTCGATAATAGCCATTGGTTTTGGTATCGTTCGGTGGATAAAGAAGAGCCAAGGATGGGCGTGCGCGGGCAAGAACCGGGTGCTGATCGTGAGCTTGCATTAGACATCGCACGGCAAGCAAATAAGCTGTATCTCGCGTTGAAACCCACCGATCCACAGCAGCTCATTTCAGAATTCATCTTAAATCAGCCAAAATATCGCTCGATTGCGCGCCGCGTTTGGACGATGGGACATAAGCCACTGGGCGATATCCAGATGAATGTCTTGCATAAAACCGCATTACCCATGCACCTGTTACGGTGTAAATTATCGATGTTTGGGGCAACTAAGTTCGATCCTAGATCAGATCGCTGGGTGCGGATCACCTTGTTTCAAGGTGCGCCTTTGTTTGCAGAAGTGCATAGTGATGAGTGGCTGTTTCCTTTACTACCCGATTTATCGAAAGAGCAGCGAGGTTTGACTCATGATCGTATCGCATAATGAAATTGTGACGATAGTACACAAAGCCTTTACTGGGATGCACCGTGAAGTAGGCGAAGCGGATGTGATTGCTACTATGGTCGCTGAGCTACAGATGGCGGGCTTGGACGGTATCAGACACTTTAATAATGCCAGTCCGTATATTTTAACCGAGCACGATACGCCAATCGATATCGTCTATCAAGAAGACGGCGCTATTCGTTTAGATTTGCATGGTAGCAGCTTGGCTTGTCACTTGCCGACTATCATTGACTATGCGCTGGAAAAAATGGGTGATTTGGCGCATTTTCATATTTATTTACAGAACTGTCATAACCGCTGGTTGGCTTATAGCGAGCTGGTGGGGCTGGCTGCCAAAGGCTTTGCTTGTCTGGCTAAATGGGACAATGGCTCTGTGCCCAAACATACATTGTTTACATTAAATAAAGATTTTGTTTATCCTGACCTTTATTTTTTTGACAACGCGCAAGCCAATTACAATACCAATGATATGGTCATTGAAATTGCCACGCAAAACTTCGATATCGAATCAGATACACAGAATTTCGATCGCAAAATATCAACAGATGAATTGTTTGAAACGCATCAGCGCGCATGGAAAGAAGGCATCTATGTCGATGATGAGCAGTGGGCGATACTCAAAAAAACGGCTGCGGCGATGTTGGTAGAAAATAGCGAAACATCAAGTAAAGGTGCGGGAGGGGCGTAAGCGAGAGGAATGTAATAAATAAAAGGTTACAAAATGACATAGGCAAATAGATTAAGCCAAAATGAGGTTTGTAATTAAAAATTTCAGAAAGTATTTTGGATTAAAAGGTATTTCGGAGTTGTTTGAACAGATGGGAAAAGCTAGAGGCTTTGATTAAGCAGAATAAGATTGGCGGTGAAGGAGGGATTCGAACCTCTATTTTAAGTGTTTGATATAATTGTATTTATGATAAAAAATTATTGTATTAGACCAACAAATAGACCAACAACTTTCAAGTGTTGGGTGCAAGGTAAATAATAGGAGTTATCTCACGATAAAATGTAACTAAATATTTCTATGGTATCATTTGATTTGAAACATATACTATCACTAAAAAAGCGTTTTTAGTTTATTCATCATATATCGAATAATATTCGACTTTAAAAACCCATGTTGATGAAATGTGTTTACTAGCCGATGCTTTGAAACGAACGCCTTCATTAATTCCTGGAATGTTTGCAGCTACCTCTGCTGCGCCAGCTAAGCTGTCGTTAAACTGTAAATTTATTTGATGTGAGCGCAGTCCATTGTTTAACCTATGAGTTGCCATGAGTCCTAAGTCCGAGTCAATATCAACCCACTTTTGCAAATGCGGAGGTATCATTGGCGTTCCTCTAGGTTTATCGAAAGAGGAATAAACTTCCCTTTTTATACTGCCATCCTTCTCAAAATTTGCATTTATACCGATATCCATTGCTACAGGCTTGAGCACACTAAAGTCCGTCTCTAATTTTCCTTCATTATTATAAAAATTTGCATCTTCTAAGTGTATGGACTTTGCACCTAATGCAGCCGCAAGTTCCATAAATACATTATTCTTTTCTTTTGCCAACAGCTTATTATAATCTTGCAGAGGTATGTATATATCTTCTTTTATAGGATGCGAGATATAGAAGCAGTTATTTCTAGGAACTTCTCCCATACCTAGTGCAACATTACTTGCTTCACTTAAAAGCATATGACTTATATTAGCTCCTAAACCTAATAACTGTTGTATATCTGACAAGATAACATTTCGATCAATTTTCTTATTACCGAAAATTTTTCCGATACTAAAGGCTGGCTGTAATTGTGCAAACGCCATAACTTTCAACATTGGATTATTAATACTGGACACAGTTTTAATTAATTTCGCAAAATCATATATCTTCATCAAAGAGGATTCATCTGCAACCAATAATATATTTTGTTCTCTACGCATTTACAGCCTACTGTTTCATAGTCAACCATTAAGATGTTTAATGATATATGAGTGTTAGGTTAGTTTATATCAAATCTATAAAATATATCTCTATAATGAACTATCTTTTCTCACTAGACTCTCTATCTACTAGCAAGAGTAAGCTATGCATAAACGCCATTTGGAAGTTATCATCGCCTATAAACTTCTTATAAAAATCCACTTCTTTACGGCGGTCTGAGACAATGATTTCTTTGATCGTATTGGCAAACTCCATCTTGCGTGATTGCTCATCTTCAATATTATTGTACTTATACTCAAAGTCTCGGTGCTCTTGAATACATTTCACTAGGGTCTGTTGAACATTCAAATGTGGTGCTGGCAGTCACTATTTTTTAGGCATTGCTTTTTTTTAGGCATTGCTTTTTTTTAGGCACTGCTTTTTTAGACACTGGGCAGTGAAATTTTTGCGGCCTAGTCATTCTAGGTTAAACAATGTCGCCATATATTGGCAAAAAATAGTACTGCCCCAAAGGGCTGATGCTAAAATCACCCCAAACGTTGTTGCAAGCTTCGCTAAGGTCTCGACATTATCGTCAGCTTGCGCCTAGTTTGAGGCAATTTTAGCGATCAGCAGCCCTAATATTTGAATGTTCAACAGACCCTAGATTTATTAGTTTAAAATGTTGGCCTAAGTAAAGCTTAACTAACGACTATTTACGTCATAAAAAAAGCCCCTTAGCTAACAGCTAGAAGGCTTTTTACTAATTACGCAAAATTCTACTTACCCTTCCATATTCTCTACAGTGCTTGCCTTATCGTATTCATCAAGACGCTTACCATTAAGCTGCCAGTGATCCAAGGCTAGCTCCATTAGTATTTTCTGTCTTTGCTCAATAGATGCCTTAGTCCACCTATCAAACTGAAAGTTTAGCTTATTTTTTAGGCGATTTAGACCAGTGTTTTTGCCGATAGTATATTGATCATTCAATAGCTTGGTCAGTACAAAGCTGGAGTGTATATATTCTGCTTGCTTCATTCCAAACCAATCAGTGGATAAATCGTTATGACTATTAATAGCTTGATTGATTTGACTCTCAAGTAGTGTGGTATTTCCTAGCATAGCAGTATATTGAACCGCCCCGGGATTGTCGGAGACTCAACATTCTGAGAGAATACGACAATGAAAAAACAAACCTACACTCCTGAGATTAAAGAACGCGCCGTTCGCATGCTGATAGAAGCGTTGGGCGACTAT
>CAJHAA010000027.1 GCA_904846265.1 Psychrobacter immobilis
TAGTCGCCCAACGCTTCTATCAGCATGCGAACGGCGCGTTCTTTAATCTCAGGAGTGTAGGTTTGTTTTTTCATTGTCGTATTCTCTCAGAATGTTGAGTCTCCGACAATCCCGGGGCGGTTCAGCTTGAAAAACAGGTTCAGGTTTTACAAGCAAATAATACTGAAATATTAGACTTAGCTCAAGGTGAGGATATTTTGACTATTAGTATTAGACATAACGTTAATAGAGGAGGTAAAAGAGAAAAAGTAAAGTTAGAATACTATATTTCATGGAATGAAATACTAAAGTTTATTGTTCCTAAAGTTTTACAGCCTTATCCTGAAAGAGCTATTCATGCAAATTTCACAAGTTATATAGCTTCTAAATATCCGGATGATTTTGATATTGTTTCAATAGATACAATAGACTTTGAGAATATTAAAATTCAATTATTAGCTCTTGAATATATAAGATTATTAGGCGATCCGATGGATATATTCTGGGAGATTATGCCTAGTGCGCGAAAAAAAATAGTCAGGTCATTGGCTTTAAAAAGATATGAGGGTGACCTAACTAATGATGAATAAAACCGCCGTCATCGGCTTCCTCGGCACTACCTTAGACAATGGCTTTAATGACAAGCGTTGGCAACGTTGGCGACCAACCGTCAGTTTGGGTATGCATGACGAGCTGCTCGTTGATGAGCTGCATATTTTATATAGTAAGCGTGATAAGCGGCTATTTAAAATAGTTGCCGATGATGTGGCGCAGGTTAGCCCTAATACTAACGTGATTGGTCATCATGTGGCATTGAGCAGTCCGTGGGATTTTGCCGATGTTTATGCTGAGCTGTATGACTTTGCCGCAGGGTTTGATTTTCAGGATAATACTGATTACTTGTTGCATTTGACCACAGGTACGCACGTGGCGCAGATTTGCTGGTTCTTGTTGGTAGAGGCGGGCTTTATTCCTGCTGATTTGATTCAGACCTCGCCTTGCCCAAGACCTGACCAAGCTGATCCGCAAGGTCGCTATCAAGTGATTGATTTGGACGTCTCGCGCTATGATGGATTACGTGAACGCTTTGAAGCAGAAAAGCAGCAACATTGGCAAACCTTGCAAGCCAATTTAGTCACCCAAAATGCCGCTTATCAAAAGCTCATCTCTGATATCGAAAAGGTAGCCACTCGCTCAACTGCACCCATATTATTGATGGGCGCAACAGGGGCGGGCAAGTCGCAACTGGCAGGCCAAATCTACGCGCTTAAAAAAGCCAAAGCCAACAGCACGCAAGGTAAAAGCACGCTTGAACAATTCGTCGAGGTCAACTGTGCCACGCTGCGTGGTGACACCGCCATGAGTGTATTATTCGGTCATGTAAAAGGTGCATTTACGGGCGCTGCGACGAGTCGAGATGGGCTGCTAAAATCAGCCGATGGTGGTTTGTTATTCTTAGATGAAATTGGTGAGCTTGGGCTTGATGAGCAAGCGATGCTATTGACCGCACTGGAGGAGCAGCGCTTTTATCCGCTTGGTAGTGATACACCGATTAGCGTGTCGTTTCAGCTGATGGCAGGCACCAATAAAGACTTGCGGCAAGCGGTCGCTAATGGCGAGTTTCGGGCAGACTTGTTTGCGTGTCTCAATACGTGGACGTTTTTTCTGCCATCACTCAAAGATAGGCTAGAGGACTTATCAGCCAATATCGGTTACGAGCTGGCGCGTTTGGGTAGCGAGCAACAGCAGCATTATCGATTTGCCCCAGAGGCAAGGCAGCGTTATGAAAGCTTTGCGATGAGTGCGGATGCGACATGGCAAGGGAACTTTCGTGATTTGACTGCCAGTATGATTCGCCTGACCACGCTGGCTGAAAGTAAGGTGATTCGCAATGATGATGTGCAAGCGGAGATTGAACGCTTAACGCATCTTTGGGAATTGCCTGACAGCTTGGATGGCTCGAATAGTTTAGGTAACAATAATCAGGGTAATAACGCGAACAAAAATAGCCTAAGTAATAATAGCCCCAATGCTACTTTAAACAGCGAAACCGTTGAGCAGTGTAGCCATAATATTTTAAGAAAATGTCTCGATGAAGAGATTCTGACAACTATTGATCCGTTTGATGCGGTGCAACTGGCGTATGTGATTGAGGTGTGTATACGTCATAAAAACCAAGCGGCGGCGGGGCGCTACCTGTATGCCAACTCACGCGATAAGCTAAAAAGCCCGAATGATAGCGATAGATTGCGTAAGTATCTGATGAAATTTGGGCTGCGGTTTGATGGGTTAAAATGAAGCGTCTTTCATAAGATAAAATCCGTCAACTAAATCAATATGCTTGTACCATAGATTTATCGTTTGTTCTCTTTTAAACCCCACCACCAATCCGCTCAGCCAACGCCTGCAATTTTGGCACAATCATCGCCGCATAGTCATCTGCTTCCCAATTGGCACTTGGCACACTGGCATTGAGCGAATAGGCGTATTGTCCAGTCGCAACATCAAAGACACCAACGGCCACTGCCAATATATCAGTAGAAAACTCACCATCTGATACCGTATAGCCATGCGCTTTATAATGCTCTGCGGCGTCAGATAGAGCAGACTGCGCGTGGTTATAATCTTCTGTAGATAAATGCTCTTTTAAATTACCTTCAATGACAGCCTGTCTTGCTGGCGAGCTAGCCGCATAAAAAGCGCGTCCAATCGCAGTACGGGCGACGGGCACTGCCGAGCCAACTTGCAAATTTACCGATAGGCGAGCAGGGCTACGACAACAAACGTGATAGCGCATTTCTCCTTCGACTTCGGTTGCCAGATTCACTGATACTTCATTCTCACTAGCAAACTGTCGCAGTAAAGGCTCAGCCGCTGCGACCATGTCGTGGCGACTCCATGCGGTAGCACTTAGACGTACAGCACTACTGCCTAGTTGATACTGTCCGTGCTCGGTCATGCGTAAAAATCCAAGCGTTATTAATGTGTGAATCAGGCGAGTGATGGTCGCTTTTGGTAGGGTAGTCATCTGACATAACTGTTGATGACTAAGCTGCTCATGATGCTCAAAGGCTGATAACAAAGTCAGTCCACGCCCCAATGCAGTCACGAATTGTCTGTCATTATCTTCTTTACTCTGTTCAAGAATGCTATTCATTCGAGTCAGTAATGGTAGAGCTGCTGATATATTTTTTGTCATTTTATGCTCATTTTTTTGGATAAAGGTTTACAGCGACCCGAAACTTTGTTTTAATGAATTTAAATTATGAAACTAAGTTTCGCATAGCGGAATTAGTAAGTCAATAAACTATTAAGTTAATTTATTCATTAATTACTAATCGTCGGTCAGGATGACTGATATCAAGGAGATCCACATGGCAACATCTACGCGTCCAAGTTTCGATTGGGAAGATCCTTTTTTATTGCGCGATCAGCTTACTGATGAAGAGCGCATGGTCACGGACAGCGCCCGCCAGTTTTTTCAAAAAGAACTGATGCCTGGCATCGTTGAAGCCAATCGTCATGAGAATTTTGACCGTAATATCATGCGTCAAATGGGTGAGATGGGCTTACTTGGCGTGACGATTGAAGGGTATGGCTGTGCCGGTTTATCTAGTGTTGCTTATGGTTTAATTGCTAAAGAAGTAGAAGCCGTTGATTCAGGCTACCGCTCAGCGATGAGTGTGCAATCAAGCTTGGTGATGCATCCTATCCATGCATACGGTACTGAAGAGCAAAGAGAGAGATATCTGCCTAAGCTTGCTACTGGCGAGTATGTCGGCTGCTTCGGTCTGACTGAGCCAGATTCAGGGTCAGATCCAGCCTCAATGTCGACTCGTGCACGAGCGGTTGATGGCGGTTATGAGTTGACGGGTAATAAGATGTGGATCACCAACAGTCCTATCGCTGATGTATTTGTGGTTTGGGCAAAAGATGATGCTGGTGAAATTCGTGGTTTTATCTTAGATAAAGGTATGAAGGGTTTATCAGCGCCGAAAATTGAAGGTAAATTTTCATTACGTGCTTCAGTCACGGGTGAGATTGTGATGGATAAAGTATTCGTTCCTGAAGCCAATGCTTTCCCAGATATCCGTGGACTCAAAGGTCCATTTGGCTGCTTAAATAAAGCCCGTTATGGTATCGCATGGGGCGCGATGGGCGCGGCTGAATTCTGCTGGAAAGCAGCACGCCAGTACACGCTAGATCGTAAGCAATTTGGTCGCCCACTTGCCGCAACGCAGCTCGTGCAGTTGAAGCTTGCTAATATGCAGACTGAGATTACCTTAGGTCTACAAGCCGCGCTACGTGTGGGTCGTCTGATGGATGAAGACAATGCCGCACCTGAGATGATTTCACTCATTAAACGTAATAACTGCGGTAAGGCGCTAGATATCGCGCGTATTGCCCGTGATATGCATGGCGGCAACGGTATCTCTGATGAATTCCACATTATCCGTCATGTGATGAACTTAGAGGCAGTTAACACTTATGAAGGGACTCATGATATTCATGCACTGATCCTAGGTCGTGCGCAGACGGGTATTCAAGCCTTTTATTAATCGTTGTTAGCTAAGAACGTACGTTGCTGTTTGGTTTTTTTTATAGGCACAGCATTGACAGTAGCGTATGTTTTTCAGTTGTTCTTCATCATTTAACTGCTTAGCAATTAAATGATGAAGAACAATTTTATGATCAAAAAAATCAAAGAATATGCCACACAATAAGGGATTATTATGACGGATATGGCAAAAGGTGCATTGCATGGTATCAAGGTGCTTGATTTATCGAGAGTGTTGGCCGGTCCTTCTTGTACTCAAGTACTCGCAGATTTGGGCGCTGAAGTCATCAAAGTTGAACGTCCACATATTGGTGATGAAACGCGTCATTGGGCACCACCAACATTCAGCGATGACACCTCTGCTTACTACGCTACCATCAATCGTAATAAAAAATCTCTCACCGTCGATATCACCACGCCAGTAGGACAAGCTATCATTAAAAAACTGGCCATTGACAGTGATATCTTGGTAGAGAATTTCAAAGTGGGTGGTCTCAAAAAATACGGCTTGGATTATGACAGTCTGAAACAAGAAAATCCGCGCCTGATTTATGCGTCATTGACAGGGTTTGGTCAGACAGGGCCAGATGCCGCGCGCCCCGGTTACGATTATATTATTCAAGGGTTGTCAGGACTGATGAGTATCACGGGTCCGAGTGATGGCGAACCGCATAAAGTTGGCGTCGCAGTGGTCGATTTGTTTGCCGGTTTACAGCTGACCGTTGGCATTCAAGCGGCTTTAATTGCTCGTGAGTCTACTGGGTTAGGGCAGCATGTCGATGTGGCATTGCTTGATAGCGCGCTTGCGATGCTCGCCAATGTTGGTATGAATCATTTGGCATCAGGTAAAGTGCCACCCAGACTGGGCAATCAGCATCCTAACATCGTGCCTTATCAAGTGTTTGCTGGTCAGGGGGAGGCGCACTTTATCTTAGCCTGTGGGAATGACAGTCAGTTTGCCAAACTTTGTGATGTGCTTGCAGTTGATTGGCATACCGATGAGCGCTTTAGGACCAATCCACAACGCGTTGCCAACCGCGAGCTGCTGTGTGATGAGCTGAGTAATAAATTTGCCGAGCAACCACGCACTTATTGGTTAGAAGTTTTAGATCAAGCAGGTATTCCGTGCGGAGCGATTCATAATATCGCTGAGGCCTTGGCCATGCCACAAGCAAAAGCGCGCGAAATGATTGTCGATTTTGCAACGCAAGGCAGTCCGGTAAGAGCACTTGGCAATCCTATCAAGTTATCCGCATCACCCGTCACTTATCGTACGCCACCACCACAATTGAGCGAGCATACCGATAGTACGCTTGCTGATTTGGGCTATGACAGCGACATGATAGCCAAGCTTAAAGCCGATGGGATTGTTTAGTTAGGCATCAAGAAAAGCGCCATTGGAAAAAATGTTGAACAAAGGAATGTTAAGCATGAAGATATATAGCCATGAAAACCTAAGCCTGCACAGACCACTCCCTTATTTTTCTTATGGAAAGATGCATGAGCCGTTAGAAATACCAGAGCGTATGATTGAGTTCTTAAAAGCACCAGCAGCATTAGGTTTAGAGGTGACGACAGCTACCGATATTGGCATTGGGCCTATATTAGCAGTTCACGATTTTGGTTACGTGGATTTTCTCAAGCATGGCTATGATGACTGGATAGCAGTCGAGGAAGACTTGGGCGCGCAGGTACAGACGGGAATCTTTGTACCTTATGACAATCCCGGTATCGGAATCATGGCAAAAGCGGCAAAGTATCAAGCGGATGATAGCGCGCCTATCAGTGAGCATTCTTGGACATCTATCTATTGGTCGGCACAGACTGCACTCAATGCGGCTGAAGCATTGCTGAACGATAATTTATCAGATACCGAGCGTGCCGAAAGTCATATACAGCTTTGCTTCTCACGGCCTCCTGGTCATCATGCTCGGAAAAGCGCTGCGGGTGGATTTTGCTATCTGAATAACGCTGCCATCATCGCCGAACATCTGCGCCAAAAATACGAAAAAATCGCCATCATAGACACCGACATGCACCACGGACAGGGTATCCAAGAGATATTTTATGATCGCAGCGATGTGCTTTATACCTCGGTTCACGGTGACCCCGTTAACTTTTATCCCGCAGTGACAGGGCATGCGTTTGAAAGGGGCACAGGCGTGGGTGAAGGCTATAACATTAACTTTCCAATGCCGCACGGCACCGATGAAGCTGGGTTTTTTGAGTATGTTGATAAATCTATCGAAGCGATGACGCTATTTGACCCTGATGTCATTGTGCATGTCTTAGGTTTTGATGTTTATGAGAACGACCCAGAAGCGAGATGTGCGGTGAGTACGCAAGGATTTAAAATATTGGCACAAAAGATGAAAGCGCTAAACAAACCACTGATTGTTTTAGTCGAGGGCGGTTATTACTTGCAAAAGCTCAATGACAATTTGCAAGCATTTTTATCAGGGCTTATTTCAGAAGATTAACAGTTATCACCAAAATAACTGAAAGAGTTTGAAGTAAGCAAGAAACTAGCAGCGTTTTAACTTTATTTATTATCGATAAAACCCAAACGCTGCTCAATTTGCTGCGCCAATTCAATCAATACCGCGCTGACCTCAGCACGCTTGGACTCATATTCGCCTTGCAAAAAGCTAACCGCCATACCCGCAACGGCATTGCCTGACGCATTGCGAATATAAGTACCCAAACAATACATCCCTTCGCGAAGTTGCCCATCATCGAGTGAGATGCGACTGTTTTGAATGGCGGTCAACTCGGTGGACAAATCGCTAAAGTTATCAACACCGTGCTGGGTAATAGGTGCGGGGAAACCGCTGGCATAGATAGATTTTATACTGTCCATAGAAAAGGTTGAGAGCATGGCTTTGCCCGTGGCAGAGAATACCGCTGGCACGCGAACACCAGCGCGGAAAGTAAAGCCGAGAGGTGCCGGCGCTTCATGACAGGCTAAAAATACCACTTCACCTAAATCAAGCTTAGATAAGGTGACTGTATGTTGAAGAAGAATCGGATACTGGACAATGAGGTCTTTAAATAATTGGATGACGCCTTGCTGCTGCTCATACTTACCCGCCCAATACATCAAATAAGAGCCTAAATGAAAGCGGCTATCGCTGTCTTTATAAATGACATGCTTAGCCAAAAGACTTTGCAAAATATTGTAGGTTGAGCTACGTGGTAGATTGAGCTCTTTAGCAATATGAGCTGCGGTTAAAGGCTGTGAGCTATCAGTAATTAAATCTAAAATCTGAAAGGTTTTGTCCAAGGCAGGAACGGCAGTTGAGCTCATAAGGAACCTATAAAAGTCAGTAAAATTGGGAAAATATAAAAATAACGCGATAAATTATCATTAAAATGAGAATAGGGGTTGCAAATGGCTGGCTATCATTCTTATAATGATGTCTCATATATAGAATAGATGTTCAGTATATTGAACACTTAACAAGTTATCAATAATTATTTAAATCATAACCTTCTATTTATTGTTATTCACTTATCGCTATAAATCTGCGAATCCTATTTGCAAACCTCAATTGACAAGGAGCGTCACAATGTCACAACTGTCACAGTCTACGCTACAGCTATCGAACCCAGATCTACTTAAACAGCAGTGTTTCATCAAAGATGGCTGGCATGCCGCTAGTGATGACTCGACTATTGATGTGAGCAATCCTTTCAACGGCGATATCATCGGTACGGTACCAAGCCTAACGACCGACGATGTGAACGACGCGGTTACCGCCTCTCATGAAGCCCAAATCCTTTGGGCAGCCAAAACCCCAAAAGAGCGTGCTGAGCTACTACAAAAGTGGGCAGACCTCATCGATGCCAATAAAGAAGACTTGGCTATCATTATGACCGCTGAGCAAGGCAAACCTCTAAACGAGTCGCGCGGTGAAGTGGGCTATGCCAATAGCTTTATCCGCTGGTTTGCCGAAGAAGGCAAGCGTGTTTATGGCGATGTTATCCCTGCCAATCAGTCACAACTGCGCCATGTGGTACTCAAGCAGCCCGTTGGCGTTTGCGCCGCGATCACGCCTTGGAATTTCCCAGCAGCGATGATTACCCGTAAAGCCGCGCCAGCATTGGCAGCAGGCTGCACGATGATTATTAAACCTGCGACTGAAACGCCATTTTCTGCATTAGCACTCGCTGCATTGGCTGAACAAGCAGGTATTCCAGCAGGTGTTATCCAAGTAGTGACGGGTAAATCATCAACCATCGGCGATATCCTAACGGGCGATGCACGTATTCATAAGCTTTCATTCACAGGCTCTACCGAAGTCGGTCGTACCTTAATGGCTCAATGTGCGACAACCATCAAAAAACTGTCATTAGAGCTGGGCGGTAATGCGCCATTTATCGTCTTTGATGACGCTGATCTGGAAAAAGCGGCTGAAGGCTTAATTGCCTCTAAATATCGTAACGCTGGTCAAACTTGTGTTTGTGCCAACCGTGTCTATGTGCAAGACAGTATTAAAGATGAATTCCTAGATGTGTTTGTGAAAAAAGTCGCTGAACTAAATGTCGGTAACGGTATGGATGAAGGCGTCGATATCGGTCCTTTGATTAATCAAAAGGCACTAGAAAAAGTGCAAGCGCTACTTAAAGATGCTTTAGACAAAGGCGCGACGCTTATCGCTGGCGGCAGCACCAATGACGCCTCAGAGCTTACTTACAATCCAACGGTCATTACCGATATCAGTGCTGAGATGGATATCGCGCACGAAGAAATCTTTGGCCCTATTGCCACTATCTTTACCTTTAAAGATGAAGCAGACGTTATTCGTCAGGCCAACGATACTATCTACGGCTTGGCTGCCTATTTCTACAGTGGCAATTATGCACGTTCATGGCGCGTCACTGAAGGTCTTGAATACGGCATTATTGGTCATAATACGGGTCTGATTTCTACCGAGGTCGCCCCATTTGGCGGTGTCAAGCAGTCTGGCTTTGGCCGCGAAGGCTCAAAATACGGCATCGAAGAATATGTCGTGACCAAATACTGGTGCTCTGACGTCAGCTAACCGTTTAGCGACATACGCTCTCTTTTAAGGTTTTAATTGTCACACCGTATCGAACGGGATTCAGCACCATGAATCCCCTCTATAGCTAGCAACTAACAACTGTTAACTATTAGATAAACCATTCCTCAAAACCGCCATTCAATCATTGGCACTTATGTTAAAAATAAAGAAAAGGACATTCCCATGACGACTACCAATAAATCACTACTTGAGCGCCGTAAAGCTGTTTTACCAACAGGACTTGGCGTTGCCTATCCCATCTTTGCAGAAAAAGCCAAAAATTCAGAAGTTTGGGATGTTGAAGGTAATCGTTATATTGACTTCGTTGGTGGTATCTCAGTACTGAATACTGGTCACAGCCATCCAAAAATTACCCAGCGCGTGCATGAGCAACTTGACAAGTTTACCCATACTGCGGCGCAAATGATCAACTATGAATGCTATGTCGATCTTGCCGAAAAACTTTGTGAAAAAGCCCCTATCAGCGGTGAGAAAAAAGCCTTCTTTTTAACCACTGGTGCAGAAGCGGTCGAAAACTGTATCAAGATTGCTCGTGCGAAAACTGGTCGCCCAGGTATCATCTCTTTCGTTGGTGGTTGGCACGGTCGTACTTTAATGTGCATGAGTTTGACAGGTAAAGTGCTGCCGTACAAAAAGAACTTTGGTCCAATGCCAGGCCCTGTATTCCATGCGCTATTCCCAGCTGAAGAGTTGAATGTCACAGAAGCACAAGCATTGCATAGCCTTGAGATGATTTTCCAAGCGGATATCGATCCTAGCGAAGTGGCGGCGATGATTATCGAGCCAGTACAAGGCGAGGGTGGTTTCCATCAAGTCACCCCATCATTTGCCAAGTCTTTACGCGATATCTGCGACGAACATGGCATTGTCTTGATTTTTGATGAAGTGCAGTGTGGTTTTGCCCGTACGGGTACGTTGTTTGCCACCGAGCAGTTGGGCGTTGAGCCAGATCTAATGACCAGTGCCAAGAGCTTGGCGGGTGGTTATCCTATCTCTGCCGTTATCGGTCGCGCTGATATCATGGATGCGCCGCAAGTCGGCGGTTTGGGCGGTACATACTCTGGTAATCCACTGGCTTGTGTGGCTGCACTCGCTGTCATGGAAGTCATCGAAGAAGAAAACCTACTTGAGCGCAGTATTGAGATTGGCGACAAAATCGAAGCTTTCTTAAAGGGCTTAAACTTAAGTAGTATCGGTCATATTCGCCATAAAGGCGCCATGCTCGCGTTTGAATTAATCGATAGCGAAGGTAAGCCTGATGTGGAAGCGACGACTAACCTAAAAGCAAAATCATTTGAGCAAGGTTTATTATTAGCGTCTTGCGGTATGTATGGCAATGCCATTCGCGTGATGGTGCCATTGACGGTTGAAGATGAAGTGCTCCAAGAAGGTCTAGATATTATCAAAGGTATCCTAACTGCTTAATAAGTATTCAATATTTATTTATAGTGAAATACATCACTTTTAATCAAGCCTCGATCTTGGTTAAAAGGCTATCTCTAATAGCACAGCAAGATTGCCCATATGGCACTCGCTTTGAGTACATTTTTTACAACGGCGCCTTGCAAGTCAAGACGCCGTTGCTGTTTGTACTATTTGAATATGAAACAGGTAGTGCCTAACAGCTTGGATCAAAAGGTATATATGATAATTATGATGGGTACTATCCCACTAAACAAAAGATAGTGTGACCGTCAAGGGTTAACACGGATGACACACAGACAAGGAGCAGGTTATGTCTGAATTAAAAAAATCGTTAGGGACGCTAGATATTATCGCCTTAGCATTCGGTGCTATGGTCGGTTGGGGCTGGGTAGTCTTGGCTGGTGGTTGGATTTTATCTGCGGGGACATGGGGCGCAATGCTGGCGTTCTTGATAGGCGGCTTGGCAGTGATACTGATTGGTGTGACTTATGCCGAGCTTGCCGCATCGATGCCGATTACGGGCGGTGAGCATACCTATACGCATAGAGCACTGGGGGTAAATGTCTCCTTTATCTGCTCATGGAGTATTCTATTTGGGTATTTTTCGGTGGTCGCGTTTGAGGCGGTTGCCTTGCCGACAGTCGTAGAGTATTTTATCCCCAATTACAATCAAGGGTATCTCTGGACCATCGCTGGTTGGGATGTTTATGCCACTTGGGTAGGTGTCGGGATGCTGGGCTCAGTCATCGTCACTTGGCTAAATATCCGCGGTATGGAAGTCAGTGCGTGGTTTCAAAAGACGGCCGTATTGGGCATCTTATTTGTGGGTACGTTGCTGTTCATTGGCGCAGTCATGTTTAATCCTGAAGGCTCAAACTCAGTACAAGCGCCTGCATTTATCGGTGGTATTGGCGGTATGATGGCCGTTATAGTCATGGTGCCGTTTATGTTTGTCGGCTTTGACGTTATTCCGCAAGCGGCAGAAGAAATTGATCTGACTCGTCCTAATATTGGTAAATTTTTGATTTTATCGATTGTCGTTGCGGTAATGTGGTATGTGGGTATCGCTTGGAGTGTTGGCACGACCTTGCCACTCTTACAAGCCGAAAACTCAACGCTCGCCACTGCGGATGCGATGACCAATGCTTGGCATGGCAAGTGGGCAGGTATTTTATTAGTCATTGGCGGTGTGCTGGGTATTTTATCAAGTTGGAATGCCTTCTTGATTGGTGGTAGCCGCCTACTTTATGCCATGTCAAAAGCACGTATGTTGCCCGCATTTTTAAGCAAGCTACATCCAAAGTATAAGACGCCGTCGAATGCCATTTTATTGATCGGTGGATTGGCGACACTAGCACCCTTGTTCGGTCGTAAAATGCTAGTGTGGATCGTAGATGCAGGTGGTTTTGGTATCGTTATTGCTTATACCTGTGTCGCTATCTCATTCTTAGTACTCCGCTACCGCGAGCCTGATATGGTACGCCCATTTAGAATACCAGCAGGTAAGCTTGTTGGCATGGTCACGATTGCGCTAAGTTTTGGAATACTCATGCTGTATATGCCAGGTATGCCATCCGCGCTAACCCCTATCGAGTGGTGGATTTTCTTTGGCTGGACGGTCTTAGGCATTGCGTTATATGGCTATGCAAGGGTGAAGTATCCAGGTATTAGCGAGTCAATTATGGCAGAAGAGCTACGTGAATTAAAAATCGTCAATCAATTATGGTTAAAAGACAACCCACCTAAGCAATAGTTTTTTCGATGGGTTATTTTTTAATAACATCAACTTTCAAAAAAAAGCCTAACAGTCAATGTTAGGCTTTTTATTGTTCTAAAAATGACTCTATCGATTACGACTTATCACGAATCAATTTATAATTTAAAAACTCAGTGATACCAAGGGTGCCAAGCTCGCGACCAAATCCTGAGCGTTTAACGCCGCCAAACGGGGTATTGGCTTCGCTACCAGAAGGCGCATTGATAGTGACCATACCGACTTCTAATTGCTCAGCAATCTCAGCGGCTAGCGCAGCATCTTGCGTTTGGATAGAAGCGCCCAGTCCGAAAGGCACATCATTAGCTATCTTGATGGCATGATTGATATCACAAGCTTTGTAGACGACTGCCACAGGACCAAATAGCTCCTCACGATAAACATCCATAGACTCAGTTACATCTGTCAATACCGCAGGCTTAAACCACGCACCCGGCTTGTCTTTGACCATGCCGCCTTCGACCAATACGGTCGCGCCTGCTTGAATGGCGCTATCGAGCTGTTCTTGCAAGTTAACTGCGGCTGCCTTTGAAGACATTGGACCAATGAAGGTATCTTCATCAAGTGGATCAGCAAGTGTCATATTGCTTACGGCATTAGTAAACCCTTCAACGAATTTATCATACACAGATTCGACGACGATAAGACGTTTGGCAGCATTACACGCTTGTCCTGTATTGCCAAAACGACCAGAAATAGCCCCTTTTATAGCTTGTTCGATATCCGCATCAGCTGCAACGATAAAGGCGTCTGAACCGCCAAGCTCTAGCACGACTTTTTTCAGCGCACCGCCTGCTATTTTAGCAACCGCTTGCCCAGCTCGCTCAGAGCCTGTTAGCGAAACGCCTTGTACGCGGTTGTCTTCGATGATTGTTGCCGCTTGCTCATTGGTGGCAAACACATTGTTATAGACACCCTCAGGTAAGCCAGCATCTTTTAGGATATCAGCGATGGCTTCTGCAGTCTTAGGACATTGCGGTGCATGCTTTAGAATAACGGTATTGCCTGCCATAAAGTTTGGCGCGACAAAACGTGCCACTTGATAGTGCGGGTAGTTCCACGGCATGATACCTAATAGAGCGCCCACAGGACGTTTTTCTACCGAAGCTGACCCTGAGTCAACATCAATGGTACTAGGTGCAAGTAGCTGCTCAGCGTTGTCTGCATAATAGCGATAGATATCGGCAACTAGACCGATTTCACCTTTCGCTTGTGCAACGGGCTTGCCCATCTCATTGGCAACGATGCGAGCCAGCTCATCTTGACGTTCAAGATAGATATCGGCAATTTTATGAAGTATGGCACTGCGTTCATCCAATGAAACCTGACGCCAATCTTGATAAGCGGTATCGGCTTGTGCAATAGCGTTCTGGATGTCCTGCTCAGTTGCCGTAGGGTAGGTGGCTTCTACTTCGCCAGTAGCTGGGTTATTAACTTGATAATCGCTCATAGCTATGTCCTTTCTTAAAATATTATTGGGTTCAAAATCCATTTGGGTATATATTTTTATGCGCGTGCTTTTAATTGATGATTTTAGTTAATGCTTTTAATTGATGATTTTGGCTGCTGCTGAGTAATACAGTGAATATTACCACCGCCAAAGACAATCTCCTTTGTGCGTACTCCCACTACCTGATGCTGAGGAAATACTTTTTCAAGCTGCTCGATGGCTAATGAATCATTTTCATCATCATATTGCGGTACGATGATAGCCTCATTACAAATTAAAAAATTGGCATACGAGGCGATACAAACATCGCCAGTATGACGCGCCTTGGCATCGTCAGATTGTTCAATATCATGGTTCTCAGGTAAAGTAACAGGTTGCTTGGTACAGCAAAGCTTATGGACTTTTAGGCGGCGACCTTTGGCATCGGTCATATTTGAGAGCTGTTCATAGGCTTTTTGCGTTGCTTCATAAAACGGATGCTCAGAATCATCAGTATATAAACAAACCACTTCACCAGGGCGCACAAAGCAGGCAATATCATCAATATGACCAGTGGTTTCGTCAGGATCGATACCGTCATCAATCCACAGTACTTTTTGCACATTGAGATAGGCTTTTAACGTGTCTTCAATTTGATCTTTGGTTAGGTGCGGGTTACGTCCAGGACTGAGCAAACACATACGTGTGGTCAGAACCGTGCCTTCACCATCGACATGAAATGCACCGCCTTCCATCACAAAGTCATCCGTTCGATAGCGTTTGATATCTAGATGGTCACACAAGCGTTTAGCCAGCTTATCATCGTCATCCCACGGCGAGTATAGCCCGTCATAGTCGCCGCCCCATGCATTGAATGTCCAATCACAAGCGCGTAGCTCACCTTTATCATGGATTAAAAATGTCGGCACAGTATCACGCGCCCACGCATCGTTGCTGGGCATGGATATGACGTCGATGTCAGCAGGTAGACTATCGCGGCATGATTGATAGTCATCAGGATTGACCAGTACGCCAACCTCACAAAATCTGTTGATTGCCAATGCAACATCAGCATAAGCTTTCTGAGCAGGAGCGGCTTGCTGTCGCCAGTTATCAGCACGGTATGGCCATACCATCCATATTTTTTGTATAGGCTCAAATTCTGCTGGCATGTAAAAGCCGTCTTGCTGTGGTGTTGAGCCAGTGATTAATCGGTTCGGTAATAATGACATATAGAGCACCTTATTTGACGATAGCGCGAGTGAGCTTGCTTGTTAACAAACTTTATCCATGAGTCAGCAACGTGCCATACATCGATGGACGACGATCACGGAAAACGCCCCATTGCTGACGTTCGATAGCCAGTTGATCTAAGTCAAAAGTCGTACTAAGTATCTCTCCTTTGTCTTTAGATGCTTCTTGGATGATCTCACCGCGGCCATCCGTGATAAACGAGCCACCATAAAACTGCATGGTATTGTCGCTGCCATTTTGGCTGATGGTTTCAGTGCCAATACGATTGGCTGCTAAGACTGGCATAAGATTAGCGGCAGCATGACCTTGCATACAGCGTTGCCAATGACTTTTTGAGTCGATGTCCAATGTTGGCTCATCACCAATCGCAGTTGGATAAAACAGTATTTCTGCACCCATTAATGCCATGCTACGAGCACACTCAGGGAACCATTGATCCCAGCAAATACCGACACCGATTTTGGCATACTTGGTTTGCCAAACCTTGAATCCAGTATCACCGGGGGTAAAGTAGAATTTTTCGGCATAAGGAATGCCATCTGGTATATGCGTTTTACGATAAGTGCCAAGTATCTCACCATCGGCATCAATCACGGTCACGCTATTAAAAAAGGTATTGCCTGATTTTTCATAAAAGCTAATCGGCAATACTACATCTAAGTCTTTAGCCAACTGTTTGAAGTGATTGATGGCCGCATTATCCTCAACTGCGGTCGCAAGGGTAAAGTAATCAAAGTCATGAACTTGGCAGAAGTAAGGCGTCTCAAACAACTCTTGTAGCAAAATGATATTGGCACCAGCGTTGGCGGCTTTGGTGACCAAGTCAGTAGCAGTGGCAATATTTTGTTGTATATCCCAACCACATACCATTTGAGTCGTAGCAACGGTAACATTTCGCATAATCTAAATCCTTGTCGTATTTATTAGTGACTACCACATAAAAGGGCTGTTTTTATTGATTAACGAACAATCTCTCATTGCCCGTTAGTCAATGATTACAATAATAGCGTTAAGATTGGCTTAAGCCATCATATAACCCAATCCTAAGAAGGTGACGACGGATAAACCCGCGCCGAGCATGGCATAGGGGAACTGGGTAAAAGCATGCTGCATGGGGGAGCAGCCAGCACCTTGCGCGGCAAGTAGCGATGAATCACTAAAGAAGCAAGCATGGCTACCAAATGATGATGCTGATAACAATGCGCCAATCATAAGGGGAGTGCTAACGCCTAGTGCAATAGAGATTGGAAAGACAATCGGCATAGCAAGGACATACAGCCCCCAGCTTGATGATGTGGCAAAAGTTAAGAAAGCCATGACGGCAAAGATGACGGCAGGGAAAATAATAATGGTCATATAAGGCGTGATAGCCTCAATCACATATGAGGTCATACCAAGCTCATCATTGATGGCTTTTAAGAAAAAACCGCCGATGACGGTTGAGAGCGGATAAAGCATGACTTTAAAGCCTTTAAAGATGGCTTCAACTTGCGTCTCAAAACTTAAAATGCCTTGCATCCAATAGACAACGACGGTCACAAAACAGGTCAATAATGCACCGCGTAATAGATCGATTTCGAAGTAGACCGTCGAGACAATTAACAAAATCATTGGGAAAGCGAAGTTTGCGATATTGGCTTTGAACGACAGCTTGCGTTTGGCTTGGACGTTTGAGACCAGTTGCTCTTCGACAAAGGCTTCAGGAACAGGATTACCCGCTTTGGCGCGTGCCTCGGCTTTTTTCATCGGACCCCAGTCACCTAAAATGCCATACGCGACCAAGAATACAATCAAAAGTGCAAACCAAGCATATGCCATATAAGGAATCGCGCTGATATAAAGCCCAATACCTTCACCATCGCCAGCCACGCCGTTTTCTTCTAAAAGACCGGCAAAGTAGACCGCCCAAGTAGAAATAGGCACGATAATACACATCGGTGCGGCAGTTGAATCGACGATATAAGCGAGCTTTTCACGAGAGACGTTATAGACGTCAGTGAGTTTTTTGACGGAGGTTGATACGGCTAGACAGTTTAAATAATCATCAATGAAAACCACCACGCCCAAAGCAAAGGTGGCCAACAATGACTGACGGCGCGACTTAATGATTTTTTGTAGCCATTCACTAAAGCCATCTAGACACCCACTAATCTCAAGCAGCTGAATGAGACCGCCCATTAGACCACAGACGAGAACAATCCAAATAATGGTCTCATTCCCTAGCACCATCGACATGTTGTCTGCAAAAGGGGAGACCAAATCAAATGGATTGAGCATCACAAGGCCAGCGACACAGCCTGCGATCATGGATTCGAATGGTCGCCTAGAGACAATGGCAGTGACTAATACTAGTAATGTTGGTAGTAAAGATAAGGCACCCCAAGATTGGTCTGGGGCACGGCTGGTAGATAGCCAAGCAAAAGCCAGATAGATGACGACGGCTACTATGACGGTGAGAAATACTCGCTTATTATGATACTGTCCTTCGACAGCATCATTGAGCTTCATGTTCATATTTACGCTCCCTGTAAAACCTCATTGTTTTTTTAAACAAGCTCTATTCTATGGTTGACGCGCGACAGACAGTAGGACAGTAGCGAATCAACTGTCTATCGCGCCCTATCACAACAATCCGTTGCTATGATAGGTCACTGTAACGACCGCTTTTAAAATAAAAACACCTTATTCAATGTTTATTATTCAAAGTTTTTATGCGTTTACATGCCAGTGGTATCTTTTAGCGCATACCACCATGAGCCCATGACAGAGTAAGGCACACGTAGGGCTCGACCACCTGGGAACGGAATCCAAGGAATTTGTGCAAAAGCATCGAACTCTTTGGTTTTACCATTGATGGCATCGGCTAATATTTGTCCAAATAGATGCGAGCCTGTCACGCCATGACCACTATAACCATGGGCGAAATATACTCGCTCATGTAGTTTGCCCATTTGTGGTACGCGGGAAAAAGACAACGCAAAGTTCCCACTCCACGCATAGTCAATTTTGACATCACGTAACTCTGGAAAAATCTTAGTCATGTTTGGTCTAATTTTAGCTGTGATGTCGGCGGGGTCTTGACCACCGTAGACTGTACCACCGCCAAATAACATGCGCTTGTCTGCTGAGAGGCGATAGTAATCCAAAATGTAGCGGACATCTTCGACACAAACATCGGTTGGCAGTAACTGGTCTGCTAAATCACCCAGCGGCTCGGTGGCGATAATTTGCGTCGATACCGGCATGACACGGTCAGTCAGTTTAGGTATCACTTTATTGAGATAGGCATTGCCGCATAGCACCGCTTGCTTACAAGTCACGGTGCCAAATTCGGTGATGACTTTGATAGCATCATCAGCATACTCAATATCAACCACTAAGGTGTTTTCGTAAATGGTGCCGCCGCCTTGCTCAATGGCCGCTGCTTCACCTAGGGCAAGATTCAATGGGTGGAAGTGTCCACCGGAGTGATCGATGACTCCGCCCACATAGGCATCTGATTTTATATGCTCTTGGATACCGCGCTTATCGAGCATCTCTCTATCATGCATACCATGGCTCTCCCACAGTGCATGCGTTTCTTGTAAATCTTTTAGCTGTCCATTATTTAATGCCGCAAAGATGTTTTTTTCTTTGAGATCACAGCTGATATCGTAGTCTCTAACAAAACGCCGAATGATTTTGCCACCGCGGGTCACGAGCTGACCAACGAAGTTTGCATTTTCTTGACCATAAGACTTTTTGATTTTTTGTAGGCTGGCATTTAGACCATTGACAATTTGACCGCCATTACGACCTGATGCGCCCCAACCAATTTGCGCGCCTTCCAGTACCACGACTTCATGGTCGGTTTCAATGAGATGCAGGGCAGTGGATAAACCGCTATAGCCGCCGCCAACCACACATATTTCCACTTGGATGTCATTTTTTAGCGTTGGTCTATCAGGCTTAGGATTACGACTGGCCGCATAATAGCTATCAGGATATTGCCCATTGTCTGAATAATGCGGGATATTGCGCGTGTTATTCGAGGATAGGTTTTGGTTCGTTGCTGCATTGCCGTTTAAATTGCTACTTGAGTTGCTATTTGACATATCAAACATCCTGTAAATAGGTGAGGTATTCAAGGTTGGTCACTTGCTGAGCAAAGCGTTTGGCTTCTTGCTTTTTGACCGCGATCAACAGCTCAATCATCTCGCTTGGGAACAGCGAATCAATCACATCACTGCTTTCAAATTTGCGGATGGCGGACAGCCAGTCAAGTGGCAAGGTCTTAAGCTCTGCTTCGTCGTAAGTAATACTATTAATGGGTTCTGGCGCTTCTAGCTTGTTTTCGATGCCATACAGCATACCTGCCAGGACCGCACTACAGACCAGATAAGGATTGGCGTCTGCCCCAGAGACACGGTGCTCGATACGGCGCGCTTTTGAGTCACCACCGGGGATACGTACTGCCGCCGTGCGATTTTCATAACCCCATGACACATTGTTTGGTGCTAGCGTACCGGGTGTAAAGCGGCGATAAGAATTCACATGTGGGGCAAATAACAACGTGCAATCTGACATGGTCTTTAACAATCCAGCGACTGCATGGCGCAAGATATCTGAGCCTTCATCTGATCCATCATCAAAGACATTATTGCCGTCTTTATCTAATAAGCTGCAATGCACATGAAAACCATTCCCCGACTGTAGACCAAAAGGTTTTGCCATGAATGTCGCGGTGAGTTTACGGCGAGCAGCGACGGCTTTGACGACCTGTTTGAATAAAATCGCATCGTCAGCGGCTTTTAGTGGATCGTCTACGTGTAATAAATTAATCTCAAACTGACCACAGCCATTCTCTGCCAACGCGGCATCTGCTGGGATATCGAGCTTTTTGCACTGTGCATAAACTTCGTCTAAAAATTCATCGAATTGTAATAGATCATTGATGCTCAAAATTGAGGTTTTATTCAGTCTTAGCCCGCTTTTGGGGCGGATAGGTGGTCTTGGGGTTTCGCCTTCAGTGTAGTCAACCAAATAAAATTCCAGCTCAGTGGCCATCACTGGAGTCAAACCAAGCGCTTTGAATTTTTTGCTGATGTAATCCAAAACGTGTCTGGCATCACCGTAATAAGGCTCGTTATTTTCTGTATAAAGCCAAACGGGCAATAGCGATGAAGGCGCACTGGTGTTGAGAAGTGGATAGGCGGCACGACCAGTAGGACGAGCAATGGCATCTATATCGCCATTACATTGAGAAGACTCGATGACATCAGCACCCCAAATATCAACGCCTAAGATAGATAAAGGCAGTCGTATCGCACCGTTTTCTGCTTTTTCCATTTGATTGAAAGGGATGCGCTTACCACGAAGTAAGCCATTAATATCACCTGCCGCAACATAAACATATTCTGTGTTGTTTGCAGATTCGACCATTCCATTGGTTGTCGTCATGTCTATTCTTCCTATGAATTTTTAGAATTACTGGGATTATTGTCAATACGGATACTGCTGGCGCATCGTCTTTTAGTGATATTTCTGACCAATGCTTGGTAAAACAGCGATTGATTACCTCTTATTTAAACAGTCTTTATGTGTCTCTTTATGTTTCTCAAAACAGATTTTATTAATAATATGAATTCTTTAGATTTCGCTGTTCTTAGCCCTTAACATCGAGATATAAACGTCAACCCTTGTCTAATGTCTCGCTGATGACTTCCAATATATGTGTGAAAAATATAGTTGTCAATTTTTATTTAAAATTATCTTAAATTAATACATTTATTCGATTTTATTATTAATATAGGCAATATCGAAATTTATAGTTTACATTTTATGAGGTGCTGTGTTAAATTTCAGCTAAATAAAGGATTGAGCAATATAGACGATGAGGTCTATTTGTTATAACTAGGGAAGACGGTATGAAAAATTCTAGACCTATTATTGCTATTGTTTCTTGTCATAAGATGGTTGATGGGCAGCCAGCACAAGCGGTGTATCAAAAATATATCGATGCCGTGAATTTTTATGGTGGCAATCCCATACTGCTGCCAAACACTGCTGCCGATAGCGAAAACTTTGAGGCGCTACTGGATATCGCAGATGGGATTTTGTTAACGGGCAGTTATAGTAACGTGGCACCAACGCGTTATGGCGCGACGCATATCGAAGCGAAACAAGACTTGGGTCGTGATGAGCTGAGCTTTAAATTGTTGGATTATGCAGACAAGACTGGCACTCCATTACTGGCGGTTTGCCGAGGATTGCAAGAGATGAATGTGCATTTTGGTGGCACGCTACATCCTGATTGGAGGGAAGTAGAGGGGTTTTGTGAGCCACATTTAGAGGACAATACTCAGCCACTTGAAGTGCAGTATCAGCCAGTTCATGACGTGATTATTCAACCTGCGGGTCGACTGGCGGCGTTTGGTGAAAAATGGCACGTTAACTCGCTACATAAACAAGCAATCAATAAAGTAGGCAAGCGTTTATTGGTTGAGGCTCTAGCGCCTGATGGTTTGGTCGAAGCCGTCAGCTTGTTGCAACATCCATTTATGATTGGTGTACAATGGCATCCTGAGTTAAATTATGCACAAGACGACTTGTCCAAATTTCTATTCACGGAATTCATTCACTATGCCAGCAAACCCCAAACTGAATAGCACTACTGAAGGCAATGTAGACAATGCCAGCACTGACATTGATATTAATAACAGCATTGACGCTGATGTTGCCAGCGATAAGGCGGCTGATATCGATACAGATGACGACATCAGTGGTGATGATGAAGATGAGCTGACAGACTCTGAGACAGCGATGTCAGCCGAAAATGACGAGTCGCCAGAAGAGGATATCGGTAAAAAGATCAATCAGCTGCGCCTCGCAAAAGGCTACTCGCAACGTAAGCTTGCGAAATTGTCGGGATTAACCAATACTTCTATCAGCTCCATTGAGCGCAATAAAGTCAGTCCAGCAGTGAATACGCTAAAGGCAATTTTGGCGGTATTGGGTTCTGATTTGACCACGTTTTTTAGTGATGAATGGAAGGAACCAAAGGCGAGAGTCGTAGTAACGCCAAAGGATTTGTTGGAGCTGAGCGAACCGAGTAGCAGAGTGTCGCTAAGACAGGTGTATAACTGTAGTACCACCAAGAATTTGGGTTTTTTGATTGAGGTGTATCAACCGAACAGCTCAACGGAAGAAAAAATCGCCCACGAAGGTGAAGAGATTGGCACCGTTATTGAAGGCAAGATTCTTATCCGTATTGATGAGACGACGTATCTATTAAACCAAGGTGATAGCTACGTGATTGATACCATTCGCCCGCATACTTTTATCAACCCTACTGATGGCGTGACTCGCATTGTTAGTGCGCACACCCCGACGACTTATTAGGTGAGCATTTTAATAGCCATTTAAGTTGATGTTTAAATAACCATAGTGATTTTCCGCGCGGCTTCTAAAAATAGAAGCCGCGTTTTTTTGTATGAAATAATTCATGGTGAAAACACGCCCCAGCAAGCTGTTAGATATTAGCCTAAGTAATAAAGTGGTAAGCTTACAGATCTTTATGATCTTGAAGCGTGTCTGAGTCAGTAGGCGAATTTGAAGGACTCATCGCTTTAGGTTTTTCTTTAATAAGCTTTACTTTAGTTTGTTTATCGGCTGGTGCAAGCGCGACATAAGCAGACTCAGGCTTCTTACTAGTGGGTTTAGAGGATTTTTTTAGCGTCTTGTTAATTCTTTTGACAGCAGCGGCATCGCTCGCAGCTTGTTCCTCTGCGAGTGAGTCGTCATATAAACCTTGGTAGACAGCGAGGGTTTCTTCAATCATCTCACGCATGGTGAATTTATTGGTCATTTCAGGGCGTGTGATGCTTTCTAATTGATTTCTCACGGCTTTACATAGCGCATTGGCATTATATTTTTTGACCAGCCCTTGAGGATATAGCGGTTGTAAAATCTCACTAAATGCGGCCTGATCCCAACCAATAACGGGCGTACCTAGATGAATCGCTTGTAAGGCGTTGATGCCGATTGATTCAGGCTCATTAGCAAGCGCCATGACGATATTGGCGGCTGAGAGCCATTCACGCATGTCATTACGTTTGCTACCTACATAAGTAATTCGATCAGCCAACCCTAATGTATTAGTGCGTTGACGAAAATCTTCGTGTGCGACGTCACCATCTCTATAATCATCATCCATGATAATGACGTGGATGTTAGGGAACTGCTCTTGCAAGTTGCCCAAAATATCAATCAGCCATTCCTGACCATATTCGTTACCAATAATAGTTGGAAATACCAGCCACTTTTTATGCTCAAGCTCAGGATATTCAGCAAAGGTATGGCGTAGCCAATAAACAGACGGATTATGACGATAAGGATAGCGGCGCGTATCGATACCACGGTAGATGCGTTTGATGACTTTAGGGTCTGCATCTTCTCGGCGCAGGCCTTTTTTTAGATAATTGGTCACACTATCGGAGACGGTAATGATGGTATCGACATCGAGTAAGGCTTGAGAGTATTTATTGATCGGATAAAAACCATACATGGTTGACACTAGCTTTGGTATCCGCTTGACACGGGCGCGGCGCAATGCTAAATGCAGTATCCATGCAGGTGTGCGTGAGTGCACATGGATCACGTCAGGATCGTACTCTTCAATTAAACGCCGCAGCGCCGTGACTTGTAGTAACGACAGCCAAGACTTTTTATTCATATGCAGCTGATGATAGTTATTGCCATCACGCTTTAGGCGTTTGACCAGATCATTATCTTCATCGGCGCTAGAGACGATGATGGAGGTATGGCCATTTTTGACCAATGCACGCCCAAGATGAAAAATACCGCGCTCGGATTCATCATGCTTTAAAGACGACAATAAGCGCATAACTTTCATAATGGCATTGGTGACCAGTTCATAATAACAAGTGGCTATTGTCAGTTAAAAGCCGCCAAAACTCAACCATCAAGATAAAAAGATAAGGTTATATGGTCGAGTTTCTAAGAGAGAAACGTATAAAGGCTTGAATCGAAGGATAAAAGTCATTAACGACATTTCTGTAAATGCTCAGCATTGGGCAGTACTTGTTTTTCGCTTAAGTATTTCCAATAGCGCTGCGGCAAGTATTGCTTATGCAAACGTGGGTTTTTACGCTCTTTGATGTTGACGTTAGTAAAGTAACCTTGCCAAAATTTTTGATAGAGCTGCTCATCCTCGCTATGAATACTGGCAGGATTGCGCAGAACGGTATCATCTAAATCAGTGATAGTTTGCAAGGTCGCAGGTCGTGATGGCGAGCTTTGGCTCTTGTCATAATAAATGCCATAGCCACGGGATAAATCATAAATCGCCCAGTGTTGGTCTTGGTAGCGCTGACGAAAATGCTCACCAATTAGCGGTAAGACATTAAAATCAGGCTCTACTCGCGCAAAATAGATATCGTCAGTGGTATGCTCAAAACGTACAAAGGCTTCCATACGATGCTTCTCACGACCAACAGACTTGACCGTTTGCACCAGCTCTAAGACATTGAGATTACCCAAGTCTTCCATAATAGGGCGCCTAGGATAATCGATAGCATATTTGACCACTTGAAATAGAGTCGTACCGATATTGTCTTTTTCGGATAAAAATCCCCACAGAATATTGCGCATACCTGAACGACCTAAGAGCTTACTCAGCTTTATCAGTACGCGTTCGGCATTGTCTTCATCAGTAGTAACGTTAGTCGCTTGTGCGATTAATGAAGGTAGATAGCAGTCTTGAGCGATTAACTGTAGAGAATCATCATTTTGCAATTTATTGGCATAGACATAAAATACCGCACTCAGCCAACCCTCAAAACTTGGTTCGTAAAGCACGATGCTGGGTGTTAAGTGACCGACAGTATAGTCGTGGCTTTGCAGCAGTTGTGACATCTACACTCCTATTTAAAATAGTAATTATTGAAATAATGCTAATTACAACAGTGCTATTTAAAACAAAGCCAGTTGCCCATTACGCTGGTCTTTATACTTGGTCTGCGTCTGTGCCAATACATATTGCCGGAAGTTATCACGCGTTAAATGCGCTAAATGTTCGTTCTTACCCGTCGTCGCGATAAAGTACTTAGCACGATTGACCGCTGCGCCCATTTTCTTCAAATGATAAAGTGTCAGTTGATTAAATTTGCGTGCTTTCACTATTTTTTTAGCCGTTTTGGTGCCGATACCCGGAATACGCACAATCATCTCATAAGTGGCGGTTTGAATATTAATGGGGAAGTGCTCACGATGGCGGATTGCCCAAGCAAGCTTTGGGTCGCAGTCTAAGTCTAGAAATGGCGAGTCTGGTTCAACGATTTCATGGGCACCAAAACCATAAAAGCGCATTAGCCAGTCCGCTTGATACAGACGGTTTTCACGTATCATCGGCACTGGCGTTCCAATCGCTGGCAAGCGGCTGTCGGACAACATCGGTACATAGCCAGAATAGTAGACACGCTTAAGATCGTACTGTTTATAGAAATGACTCGATAACTGAATTACTTGCAAGTCAGTCTCGTTACTAGCGCCAACAATCATTTGACTGGTTTGACCTGCTGGCACAAATTTCGGTGCTTTCTTATGGGTTTTACGGCTCTCTTTGATCGTAATAATTTCAGTTTTAACCGTTTCCATCGGTGCTTTTAATTCATCATGTGATTTTTCTGGGGCGAGCAGTGCTAGACCTGATTTGGTCGGAATCTCGATATTAACGCTTAAGCGATCAGCGTAAAGCCCTGCTTCTAACAGCAACTCTTTTGATGCACCCGGAATGGTCTTAAGGTGAATATAACCATTAAAACGCTCACGCGTTCGTAATATCTTGGCGACCTCAACCAGTCGCTCCATCGTATAATCACCACTTTTAAAAATACCTGAGCTGAGAAATAGCCCCTCGATATAATTACGGCGATAAAACTGCATGGTTAAATCAACCACTTCTTCGACACTAAAAGCAGCGCGCGGGGTGTCATTGCTTTTACGTGAGGTGCAATAAGCGCAATCGTATATGCAATGATTGGTTAAGAGGATTTTTAACAAGCTGACGCAGCGACCATCTTCAGTGTAGCTGTGACAAATACCAGTTGCAGAAGCATCGCCCAGACCACCGCCTTGGTTTTTGCGCGTACCAGCGGAGGATGAGCAAGAAACATCATATTTAGCAGCATCCGCTAAAATATTGAGCTTGCCTTGTAGTCGTTCATAATTGATGGTGGCCATAAGATTACCAATTCATTTATTGGCTATTATTTTAGCAAATTGGCTTGTAAGTCACTGTAATTATTAGAGAAAAATAGATTAAATGCGACAACTGTTGTCGTGCTACTTATGAGATTTTTTTAATTAGGAGAGCAGGGATTAGGCAACGTTTGAACCACTTCTTCTGAGAAGTGGTTTTTGATAATCAGACGTCCTTTTTTATCGAACTCAGCATCGTACTTGGGATAAATCGCAGATTCACTATTGCCATGAGTTGAAGATAAAGCTACCTCTTTATCGGAGAAAAAATGACGGGCAACCCAGAGCTTTTGGTCATTGTTATACTCAACGCTACACTGACTTTTTGTATCAAAGTCAAAGTATAGGTCAAAATTTTGTTTTTTATCCCCACGACCAAATAGTATATTAGTGCCGCACGGACTACCACAGCCGATATAGACATGATAAGTATCTTTATCGATTCTTTTGAGCGAAGTATGGTTCCAGCCGTAGCCACCCATGTCATCCATAAGCACGGTTTCTATTACTTCGCCATTATTTAACGTTTCGCTTTTAAGGATATAACCATCATCGCAATACTCATGACCGTCTTTACTCATATAGGCAGTACAAATTTTCGACATATAAAAGCTAGCGTCAAATTTTGGTTCGGCAGCTTCAGCCCAAGATATAGAACTCAAAATACAGCCATAAATGATAAAAGCCAATGAATAGAGAGGAGTAAATTTATACATGGAAATAATGACCAGATATTTGTTTTTAGTTAATAGCACTATAGCAAAAGGCTGGTTGTTAAGGAATAAGGTACACTCATCAAAAAGGTCTTGCTGACTAGGAAATTAGCCGGCAAGACCTTTTATTAATTTTAAGATTTATTAAATAATAGGGCGTGTTGAACATTCATAATTTCAGCCAGATATAGGCACAAGCGAGAGCCACTGTGTTCTCATAACTTTGTTTGAGCTTATCAAATCTAGTTGCAACCGCCCTGTAGTTTTTTAACTTAGCAA
>CAJHAA010000028.1 GCA_904846265.1 Psychrobacter immobilis
ATCTGGGGCTACTATCAAACCGTGAGACCGCACACTTTCAACAATTATTTAACACCAGCTGAAACAGAAAGACGTTACTTTAATCAAAACCTCTTATCAGGTGTCCTAAATTAGTTGACCACTACAGACATCTAATAACGCCCTCGATAATATCTAAGCGCTTAAATTCACTATCATCTATTTGCAAGCCTACTAAAAACCAAGCCTCTGACTTCTCTTTTAACTCTATTAGCGCCTCCTCATCCCAAACATCACTGATGATAAAGCAACCAATAGCAGACTTTGGGTAATGATCCATGGTTTGTCGATATAGAACAGCACTAGGTATATCATCTCTATACGAGTCATCAATCTGATACTTCATGGTTATGCTCACTGATCATTAAGGAGTTTGAAGGTAGTCAAAAGTATCAAGTTCTGACGAGAGTTAACGACTGTAGAGCGCTTGCACAGTCTCTAAAAGATTTAACATCTAGCATAGTTAGTTTATTGAATTTTGATCTTCCCTAAGGGTTACATCTCCTTTTGAAAAATCATTCGGTTTTATTTACCTAGATTGCTGATCATCGATTTGCTTTAACATTCTGATAGAGTTTATATCGTAACTGCCTTCAAAATACTGATCCAAAAGCTCGTCAAAAACACATTTTTTATTAGAGGATGCTAAAGTAAATAACGTAAGCGAAGAGTGTAATTTCAGCGTATCGATTGATCCGAAAACTTCTAAAGCACTTTTATCAGGATGCAATAATAGTAATTCAGCACACTCTCTCAACCGTGCTCCAAGCATGTCGTGCTGCAAATACTCTTTTGCTTGCTCTAGACTCCCAATTGCAAAACGCCGAGCCATTGTACTGCGCCCCAAGCCTTTCACCTGTGGAAAAATGAACCACATCCAATGCGTGCGCTTCTGCCCTTCGGTTAACTCTTTAATAACCGATGGATAAACAGTATTTTGAGCTTGGATAAAATCGTTGAATAAAGCTGTACTCATACCTCTCACCTTCTATATTCTTTTCTTTTTAAGTGATTACCTGGCAACGATGCTGACGAACTCATTCAAGCTATATTTATACTTAATACAACTACAAAACCATATATATCATACCCATTCAACAGTACTTAGGCTTATCGACAACTTCTGTACTATAGAAAACATGTTCATCCTCTACACTCATATTATCAATAGTATCTGATATAACTTTGAACTCATCAAACGTAAAATGGCGGTTACTTTCAGTTTTAAACATCATATCTTTTATAGTAATATCTTTAGGAATCTGATCAATAATCTGACTGAGTACTTGGTCTGATTTAGACATTTCTAATGTGCTAGCTTGTATAAACTTAGCAGGTTTCGAAAAACTTAGCGCCTTTTTAATATCTGTAGGGTCGTTACCCATAAATTCGTTGAAAGTAGTTTCAAACAAATTCATGACGTTTTGCACTTCATCAAGCTGGCAAATAATAATGCCATCCACCACATCAAATTGCTTAATAGTTTTTTCAGTCGTTTGCAAACCGAGTAAGAACTCTGACGCTGTTTTGAACCTCAGATCAATTAGTTATTTTTCATCCCAATTATCACTAATAAGAAAAAACCCATAACGAGATAAGTCATATTCGCTCATTTGTGGCGCGTACAACTTTGTAAAAGCAATATTTTTAATCCACAACTCATTATTGCGATACTTTTCAATGATAGTTATTGGTAATCGACTGATTAACTGATTGGGAACATCTATCAAGCGTAGATTCTCAAGATTAGCGATGCTGTCAGGAAACTGCTGTATTTTATGACTATTAACCGTAAGCTTTTCTAACTGGCTTAGCAGCCCTAATGACCCTGGTAACTTCTCAAGCACTTCGCCGTTTAGCGTGAGATTGGTTAAGTTGTATAAGTGGCTAATACTTTCAGGTAACTTAGTTAACTGGCTACAATCAATACTCAGGTCTGTTAACACCAATAGATTAGCGTGATCACGTGGCAACACTTCCTCAGGAATCTTAAACTTATCAGCCCATGCCCAAAGCTCTGTCATCCATGGTTGCACATCAGTATTACTCTTAATTTCTGACATAAACTATATTCCTTCATTGAGTTGAGACATGATTATTGAGCAAGGCATTTTAAAGCTAGATTTGTCTAATCAATATTTGATCAAACAATTACTGGCTTTTAAAGCGTTAAAAACTCTATTCACTTCTACTAAAATCTTATCTGCCATCGTGTCTTCGTTTATCATTACCCATGCTTCACTCGAACCCTTCCAATCTTGTGGATAAAAGTAATAATATGCTGGCCATGATGATGATGAAAGAATCTTTTTGTCTGTCAATACTTCATTTAAAACTGTTCTCATTTTTTCCTCATATGGACAAGCTCTTGCTGCTTCTGCGGAAATGAATGCGATACCTAGACAAGGACGGTCAAAGCTTGCTCCCTGAAACTCAAAGCAAATATACCCTGTGTCACAGCCAGGAATTATAAATCTAATCTGTTCGTACCTTTTGCCTTCACCAAGATAAGTGAAGTCCAACTCATAATCCGTTTTTTTATATTTTGCTAATAAGTCTATTTTCAACTTTGCTATAAGAGCTTTCTTCATTCTATCCACAGTATTAGATACCCTGATACTGGCATCGATGGTCGCTGCATTTTTTTGAATAATATCTAAAACTGCATTGTCTTCATTCATATCCTCTATCCCCATAAACTGCTTTTGAATAAATTTAATTAGCTGTGCAAGAAACTCGCAAACGCTATGATTCTGACATTCGACTTGGCATGCTTTTAGCCAACCTAATAATTCGCTAAAACGAAGATGCGTAAATCTTTTCTTATCTGTTAAAGCTTTCAAATCATCAGCTTTGATACTATATTCACTTGGGCCGTTAACAGACTCATTCAGATATGCTAAATGCCAAGCTTTAGGATGTCTTTTTTCAAGCTCCTCGGCATAATCCTTTAACTGTTCAAACTGGTCTGCCGCATAAGGTTTGTTTTCAATACAAACACCATAGCTTTCATCACCAACCTGGCACTGTAGATAAATGTCCATACGGCGTAGGCTATTATTTCTTGATGTAACTTGCTCAATAAAAACCTTTGTTTTATCAATACTATCAAGAAAAACCTGCCATTCTGGAGCTTTGTACATATCAGGTAAGCAATGCTCAATAAATAATCTTAAAAAGGTTTCTTGCTGGGCATGACTGCCTTTTGGATCAAGCAAAGCCGCTAAGATACGACTAAGTCCTAATTCATCGGTATTGATATAATCAAAAGTATTAAAATCTGGTGAAAGCTGGCGACTATAAAGTGCTTGCGCCGTTTCTAAAGCTTGGACTTTTTGGCTGACTTCATTTATTAAAGTTTGGACTTCGCTCACAATTACGCTTCCTTATAATTTATTAATAGCTATTTAGTACATAGTATTTTACTAATGCTCATAAAGCTCTAGTCCACTCTTTAAACGCTCAAGAATCACTGTTTTAAGCTCATTTGGTTCTACCACCACTGCCAGCTGCGACATACTCACCAACCAATCTTGCAGACGAAGCGTATTAGCCACAGTAGCGCTGACTTGATTCCAAGTACTATCGATAACCGTAATCTGCTGACTTTGCGATAATGGACGCTCGAATAAGTGCTGACAGGCATATTTCTGTACCCTTAAAACCAGTTTGATCTGAACATTATCAGTAGGTTCTAACTTACCCAATTTATTCAAACGCTCTAATGAAAAAGCATTTCTCCCTACCCAATCAGGTACCACCTTATCTATAACTACTGCTTCAGTAATACGATTAACCGCAAAATTACGATGCGCTTTTAGCAGTACCTCATCATCGATATGATCATCAGTAAGATTAAAGCCTGTGAGGTAGATCATATTGTCAATAAAGATAAGCCCTTTAGGATAGATGACTCTTTCAGCAGAACTGCCATGCCATTTATTTTGATAGCTTATTTTAAGTTGCAGTCTATTTAACAGAGCTTGGTGAATGCTTGCCATCACATCATTTTTAAGCGTCGGTGCCTGTACTATGCTCGGTAAGGTAATGAGATAATCTTGCCATTGACCTAGCTTACTTTGATTGAAACCATCTTTATTCTGACGGCCTAACTGGGTGAGCTTATCTGCAATACTTTGCTTAAAAGAGGTTGGTAAATAGTTTGCAGTATATTTATCTAGCATCTCCCAAAAGAACACCGTTTGCTCATTGATAATATCGATGCTAAAGCTCGGCTCAATATAAAACCGTGCTGTCTGTCCACTAATATTTTCACCCCACGCTGGTACTCGAACCAAGGCATCACTATAAAAAACATCGTTAAAAGTTTGGTTTAAGGCAATCAGATCATTCTCTAAGTTTTTACGTTCATTAGCAAAATTATCTGAATCGTTACCATAACCAACCATAAGCTCTGTTAATGACATAGCATCAGCTTCACTCCGAGGCAAACATTGATATAAAGCAAATAGGCGTTCTGATTTTTTATAATTAGCGATTGGATATGTAGGCATATAGGTTGCTCAGTTAAGTAGTAAATTATGAAGCGAGCTTTAAAAAATATGTTCAATCAAAACGAACCAAGATTGCTGTAGCATTATCATAAGCATTGCCATCTGAATCATAGACCTGATTTTCAAGAGCGATTAGCCATTTCTGTAAATCTGTTTCCGCACTGACAGGTTGCCAATCATGACTTGGCACTAAATCATGAACACCATCCGTACAAACCAAGAGACAGTCGCCGCTATTAACATCAATCTTTCGAGAGATGCTCTCTGGTGCTTCACTGCTTGTATAGCTGTCATCAGTGGTCAAGGCAAAGCATTCAGTAATGCTATATAAGCTCCCCGCCATCCCTTCTCGGTTATAGTCTGAAAACTATGACTGCACAACCGACTAATCGCTTTTACCACCGCCTTTGAGCAATTTTGTGAGTGGCTGGAACTTGCCACACCGTCAGATGCTGCTAAACAAAATGGTGATGCAAACGATGTCACTGCCATCATCCCTAAGTCTTCTTGATACCAGTTGTCCAAAAAGAAAAAAGCATCTTGCTGTAAGTTATTACTGGCATTACCTTGAAAGGTAATTGCACAGGCTTGGGCGATAGAGGAAGTATCGTTTAAAGGACAACTATTAAGAGAAGCAGTCATGATGACAAGTCTATATTTTTATCATAAAAGCTATTATAACGAGCGACCTAGAAGAAAATGTTCTAGGTTAGAATATAAAGTTATTTAATTTGAAATGTAAGAATAATATTTAAAAATTTTTCAATTAAAAAATGGCTTGATTAAAAGCAATACTCTTACATATAAGGTAATTTAATGAATATAGACTAGAGTGTGATTGGTTTACTAATAACACCTAATAAAGATAAAGTCTTAGGCAACTCAGAATTGTCTTATAGATATGTAAAAACTTCCCTGTTATATTAGGCTCATGAGTGCTTGAAGTACTCGCTCGTCTATACAAGGAAGCATAGAATGACAGGGATTGAGTTTTATACCAATGGTCATATAATCAGTGAAGCTGACAGCATGCGTCAAAAGCTCGGTACATTAGCTAAGCAGTATCGTGCGACGTCCGCTATTATCGTTACAGATGCTGGAATCACTCAGCTAGGCTATGTCGATATTGCTCAGCAATCATTACAAGAAGCTGGTGTTAATGTTGTTGTATTCGATAGTGTCGTAGCTGATCCACCTGTTGCAATCGTCAATGACGCTATTAAAACTGCCAGAGACAACAGCTGTGACTTGGTCATTGGCTTAGGCGGTGGCAGCTCTATCGATACTGCAAAAATCGTCGCCTTACATCCAAACGAATTTGAATCGGTAAACGACATTTTGGATAAAGATGTTAGTGGCTTTAACAAACTACCTTTGTTTGCGATACCGACTACCGCTGGTACTGGTGCAGAAGCCACCTTTGTCTCAGTCATCACAGCAAAAGATGGTAGCAAAAAAGCCATATATACGCCCAAAATTCTGCCTGATGTCGCCATTTTAGATGCGACACTTACTCTTAAGCTACCTCGACATATCACTGCTGCAACTGCTTTAGATGCCATGGTTCACTGTGTTGAAGCGTACACGAGTCGTACTAAAAAGAATCCTATTTCAGATGCGTTGGCTGTTAAAGGCTTACAGATGCTCTGGAATAACTTTGAGAAAGTATTAAACCAAGGCGACGATATCAACGCACGCTCTAACATGCTACTAGGCTCAACTTTAGCTGGTATAGCCTTCGTGAATTCTTCGGTAGCTGCAGTACACGGACTGTCCTACCCGCTTAGTATCAACTTTCATATCCCGCATGGACATGCCAATGCGCTTGTTATGTGCGGTGTCTTCACCTTTAACTTATCAGCAGCAGCCCCTCTTTATGCAGAGCTAGCTCATGCTGTTATGCCCTCTCAGACCTTAGGTATGACAGACTTAGAGGCAGCAAGCTTGTTTATCAAACAGTTAAAAATATTTTTAGAGACGAGTGGTCTTAAATATCGCTTAAACGAATTAGATATAACAGACCAAGACATCCCCGCCTTAGCAGACATTGTTATAAATACTTATGCTAGGCTAATCGCGACTAACCCTAAAGATATGACGTTAAATGAGGTGACAGAAATATATGAAGAGATACTCTAAAAAAGAGACTCGCATTATTTAAAACAGTGTTATTTATCAAGGAAGATATCCACTACTGAAGGGAAATAGTTATGTCAGAATACAAATTAGACGTGGTCGTCGATGGCTTTCATTACTTAGAAGGACCTCGCTGGTATAAAGACGCCTTATGGTTTGTCGATTTTTATACCAAAGGCGTTTACCGTGTGAATGATCAAGGCGTCGCAGAAAAAATTGTCCATATTGAGCAACAACCCTCTGGTTTGGGCTGGCTACCTGACGGGCGTATGCTGGTCGTTTCAATGAAAGATCGCAAAGTCTTACGCCTAGAAGACGATGGCGAGTTGGTCGTTCATGCTGATATCTGGGAGCACTGTGATGGACATGCTAATGACATGGTCGTTGCACCTAATGGTAATGCTTATGTCGGTAACTTTGGCTTTGATTTGATGGGTGGTGCCGACCATAACCATGCGGCTCTTATATTGGTGAAGCCTGATGGCCACTCACAGATTGTGGCAGAAGGCTTAGCTTTTCCAAACGGTATGGTCATTTCTGCTGACCAAAAGACGTTGATCGTTAATGAGCTGTTTGGCAATAAAATCTCACAGTTCGACATTAAAGAAGACGGCACTTTGGGAGAAAAGCGTGACTTTGCAAACTTCGGAGAATTAGGGGATGAGCCGAATGTAGGGGTGCGCATAGAAAACGCCAGTATCTTACCTGATGGTCTTGCCTTAGATAGCGAGGGCGCTGTTTGGATTGCAGACACCTTAAACCAGCGTGCTGTTCGTATTCAAGAAGGCGGGGAAATTTTAGAAGTTGTGGATACCGCACCTGATGGTATTTTTGCAGTGGCACTTGGCGGACAAGATGGTAAAACCTTGTTCATGTGTGCAGCACCTGATTGGGATGAAGCATCACGTACCGCTGAGACTAGAGGTCGTATGCTATCTACTCAGGTTAAAGTTGGTCATGCTGGTACGCCATAGCTAACTTTTTAGCAGACAAATAAAGTTAATACGTAAAAGGATTAACCATAGAAAAGTCAGGCATTTAAAATAGCCTGACTTTTCATTAATAGATCATTAGAGTTTGACTGATATAATGTCGACATTTATAACGAATTCAAAAAAGTAAGGCTAATTATGACCACATACATACTCGACACCGAAACTACAGGGCTTGTTGAACCGCACATGACTGAGGCAGCCTACTCTATTGTTGATATCATTAATGGCAAAGTGACTGTGTTGCAGGAGCCTAGAGCGAAGCGCTTTAATCCACTTAAAGAAATCAGCTTGGGCTCTATGGCGATATCACATCTCTGTGATGAGGATGTTGCAGATGAACCACCTCATACAGACTTCAAATTACCTAGCAGTGTTGAGTATTTGATTGGTCACAATATTGATTTTGATATGGCCGTTCTTAAAAATGCGGGCGTAACTCATACGCCTAAATTAATATGTACCAATGCGATGGCTAACTTCCTGCTTCCTACGCTTGAAAGCCATAAGCTAGTATCCCTCCTCTACCACTTTCACCGTGATATAGCCCGTGCTCAAGCAAGAGATGCTCATGCTGCCATTGCTGATATTTACTTCACTGAGCTGGTGCTTGGTAGTCTGATTGACTTGGCGAATAGCCAAGGCCATGAGATAAGTGATGTGGAGAGCTTATATGAATTTAGCGAAATAGCGCGTGTACCCACGCACTTAAGTTTTGGTAAGCACAAGGGTGAGGCTATTGCAGATTTAGCGACTCACTCGGATGGTGCTGGATATTTGAAGTGGCTATTGAAACAAGATACCGTTGATCCTTATTTGGCCGAGGCTTGTAAGAATGCATTAGAGCAGTCTGCTTAAATACGTGTAGCTTTAAACTAGCGCTTTTATTATTCGCCCATTTCACCAGCTTATAACGTCAGTATAATAAAAGCGCAAACCATAGTATTATTTTACCTGTTTTATCCCTTCGTGCAATTGACGCCGACGCTCTTGTGATGCGTTATAGCGATGAGCTTTCGCCCGCTCAATCTCTTCATGAGTTTGGATTAGTTCAGACGGCATAATAAGTACTTCATCCATATCTATTTTATCGACATGCATAGCATTACCTGTGAGAATTGAACGTAATACTTTATCAGCATCACTCTCCTGAAGACTGTCAATCACAGCAGCGCATCTATCAACGTCTGCTAACTGTAGCTTGATGAACATCTGAGCGTCGTAATAAGACTTAGAATATCCCTTACTGACAGCCAGGCACCATAACGCCACTAATACCTCAGGGCTAGCAACAGGTACATCAACCATACCAAATATCTCTTTAGATATAGGCTGATTCAAGGCGAAACCTTTAGGGGTGCTTTGGAATGAAAGTTCGAGAGGATATTTTTTAGTCTCACCACTATCATCTTTGATAGCAATGATAAATTGTTGGTAGGCATTCCATATAAAATCAATGTTATTTTCTTTTAGAACGCTTTCAAGTTTACCGCAGTCACTTTCAGAGATTATGAAATTAATATTAGTAGTCGCACGAGGCGGTGCGTACTCTGAATATGCCACTGTACCAATAATCACATACTCAATTTTTTCTTCTGACAAAAAACAGATGATCTGTTTAAATAAATTTTGGAATTTATTCATTCGGCCGTCTGATTCAAACAACCTTAAAATCTCCATTGACTCACTCATATCTACCTGCCAAGTTTTATATCAGTTATTGTCAATTTATACTCACCTTCAATCAACCTAGCCTCAAATTTACTTGATCCAAAAGGCAACAGCTCAAAATACTGTAAATTTTTAAGATTATTAAAATTTTTCAGCTATGGCGAGATCAAAATTTAATTTTTTCTCAACACCGATAACTTGCAAAAGCTGCTCTCGAATCTCGATCGCAGTCGCTGCTAGATCAATAGTAGCAAATTGAATTTTATGATTTTGCATGACGATGTACTCATTAACGTTTTTACCTACGGAAGGATGAAGTAGTAGGCCTGAAGCATTTTCATTGAGTGGGTCCCCACTACCCTCTTGCGATCTTAAGTAGGCGTACATCTGATATAGATAACCACTGCGTAAGGTTTCATCTCTAAACCAACCGTTGATTACGACAGCATTGAACTTAGTATCAATGACTAAGCGATGTCCTAATTCCATATCATCTATTAAGATATCCGTTCTCATGTTAGGAAGTATCTTATCAATGCCTAAGCTCTTATCCTCTATCTGCCATTTCAGGGTCTTGCCAGCGCTTATTCGATAATTTTGCTTTGGCAACACCGTGTCATAAAATCCAGCAACTCCTTTTTCAAAAAGCTTACGAAGCCAGGGTAAGTTATCTCTCTCTGGCGAGTTTAATTGCTTTGTACCTTCAAACTCGGTCGGAAGCGCAAGATTAAAAGCTAAATGAGCTGCTGTAATCATAGGTTTATCTTCAACGTCATGCCTTCCAAAGCGATCTACTGAAACCTCACTCCGACTAGGACGTACCTGACTGACTCCCATGCGCCTTAAGCGCACATCCAATGATCGGCACCTATGAGCTAAATCATTATTTTTTACAATCTTAGAGATACTCTCTAAGGCAGCACGGACATATCTATTACGCGCGGTATCAATAGTTAATTCATCAAAATGACAAGCGACTTTACCACGATCAAGCAATCTATTTCTCTCAGTACTAAGCAGATCTATTCTACCCCGGACACGATTAAGCACAGCATCACGAGACTGATAACTGTAACTTAAGTTTCGCTGAATACGATGCTCAACTCGTCGATACAGTATTTCTGCAATTAAATCTGGAATGTCATCAGGGTTATTTTCAACTGAGATCTTAGCCGCTTCAAACTCTCTATACATATCCGAGGCATAGAGCATAAGCAGCCAAAGATTGCGTACCGGTATTTCACCTACAAACTTGATTTCATCATAAGATTCAGACAGATGATCTACTTCAATAGACATAGACTTACAGACCTTCAATCAGGCGTTTCTGTGCTTTTTGAGATTTCTCAAGATCATCGAACCAGTACTCATCAAGTAAAGGACCGATCTCCGTCTGTACCACCTCACTAAACCATTCTTTAGCATTCGTTATAGTCATCCCAACGGCTGGCGTGACATAGCTATGGCCTACTTGAAACTGAGCACCAAGACTGGTATCTGCAGAAATCTCCTCATTAAGAGCCCTAATGCGACTGTCAATTCCATTTAGAATATTTGAATCAATGCCATTTTTGGATTGGACCCAATCATGCCATGGCTTACCTAATGTTGGCTCAAGATCAATAAAAGCAAAACGACGACGTAGTGCAAGATCAACCAAAGCCAGCGAGCGGTCAGCTATATTCATTGTGCCTATGACATATAAATTACTGGGAATATAAACACGTTCACCATCGAACTTTCTATAAGACAGCTCTAACGCTTCATCTGGGGTTCTTTTATCGGTTTCAAGTAGTGTGAGCATCTCACCGAACACTTGAGCAGGATTACCTCGGTTAATCTCTTCGATGACAATAACGTACTTTGATTCAGGGTCATCAATAGCGGCTTTGATCATTTCCATAAAAGGACCGTCTACCAATGTCAGCTTGCCCTCACCTGATGGACGCCAACCTCTAATAAAATCTTCATAAGACAAATTAGGATGAAACTGCACGGCTCGTATTTTACTATCGTCACGCTGACCCATTAAAGCAAAGGCTAATCTTTTAGCCAACCAAGTTTTACCAGTACCGGGAGGCCCTTGTAGTATTAGATTTTTCTTAGCTCGAAAACGTTTGAGTATCATCTCAATCTTAGCTTTAGGCAAAAAACACCCATCAGATGTAATATCATCAATAGAATAAGTTTCTAACATCGCTTGAGCATCCGTCTTAAAAGGTAATTGTGTATCAAAACTACTAACCATATCTTCGTTAAGCCAGCGATACCTACCTTTACTAATCAGCTCTAACTTTCCATCACTCGCTAGCTCTCTTAGTAAGAATTTAACCGTTCCTTTAACATCGCTTCTCTTTGGGAATCTTTCTGCAAGAGCGCTAGTAAATCTTTCCAAAAACTCATTATCTGTAAATTCAAAAGAATCCTTATCATGGCAAAGCTGTTGCAGTTGTGAAAAAACAATCTCTTTCCAAGTTCTATTAGATAAATCTTTCAAGTCACTTGGTTTATATTGGTATGCTGCGAGCGAGAGTTCAGGAAAGGAGTGCACTGGATAAGTTTCTTCTAAAAATCTGGTTTCAAGACTCTCTAACAACTCTAAATAATCATTAGCATCACAGCGTGCTTTTGGACCGTTTTTATTAATTTCTATATTAAGCTTTTTATTGATGTATTCTTGAGACTGTCCATCAAGGGTCAAGAAGCTCCACGGTCTAATCCAATACAGACCCATAGTCAAATTCCAGCCTATACCGTAACAGTTAGTAGCGCTGTCATAAGAGGAAACGAATTGAGACTTAGCCTCTTCACTCTCACCTTCATCTTCTAAATCGGCAAATGCGATAGCACGGGCAAAGACTTCCCATAAAATATCTATATCATCTGCATGGCGCTTGTAGTGATAACCAAAAAACCAGGTTCTTTGATTGTTAACTATAGGGATGCCATTAAAAGATTCAGGAACAGGCTCTGTTATATCAAGTAGTTCGGCCAATGCTTTAGCGATAATTTTACGATTATCATCGGTGATTCCACGATTAAAAATAGCCATGACTGTAAAAGGACATATATCTTTTAATAATCCTCCTTCGACCCCTTCTTCGTATTGGTCGTTAAGAATAGACATGACATCACTTGTTTCAGATATTTTATGAATACCAGTAACAAGCTCATCACGACGATATCGAAAAGCAAGAAGCTTAGAGGCCATTTCTTCATAGAAAGTTGTCCACTCAAAAGCGGAATGCTCTGAAGGTGAATCGCCAAATCTTTCAAGCCAATAAGGATTGTTACGGAACATATCTATGTCTTGAGCTTTACCGTCAAATGCAAAGTCAATCAAATTAACTCTTAACGCAGTCTCAGGAATGACTCTCCAAACGGTATTTCGACTAGTGAAAAAATACCATTCCTTGGGCGTAAAGCTGTTGTCCCAATCTACTTTTAAATGGTTACCATCACCTACATTCTCTATAACGGTGCCGATAGCCTTAATTAACATCACAGAAACCGTGTGTCCTCGATTATCAAAAGGTAGTTCGTTTTTTCTAGTGTAGGTTGATTTGATAGCAATTCTATCGCCAGCTTCAATAAACTTTACTGAATCAATCGGGTTAGCCTCAGGATTAATCTCCCAGATACCTGTTTCAATAAATCGAGAGGTTTGGTCTACTCCATCATATGCAGCACCAACAAACCAATAAGAATTTACATCTATTGCTTCAAAATTTTCAGTCATTATAAAACCCTGTTAATGTTGTATTTTCTGATTATAGTATTTGATAACTACTTAGGCTATAGAGCGTAAAACCTGAATTGATGAGTAATAATTTTTGGCGAATACTTAAAAATAATACTCATCGTTGCTTGATATTTTGAGAACTTAATACGTTGAAAAAAACACTTTATTGGTGATAAATACTATTTTTAAAAAATTAATGCTATTTAAAAATGCGCTTAGCAAAACTGAGGATTTCACTAAGCGCACTATAAATACTTTGATAGGACTTCGTTCTAAAAAATATTCAATACCCTACTATCCAATGACTTCCCAAGAATATTCAGATCCTGAGCCAGAAGTACTACTATTGCCGTTTTCAAGCTCAGTATCATTGTATTCAATTTTCTTAATAATACGTCCGCTTTCATCTTCATGGTAGTAGATAGTCAGGTTATTTGGATCAAAATTTTCAATATCCTGAAGTTGATTCTCAAAAGTACAACCTTGTTGGAAAATTCTACCAATCATGACAACTGTCTTTAAATCTAAACTATCAAAAATATCTTCTTGACTTGAAACGCAAATCAACTTAATACCTTGCGATTCAAGCGATTCAGTATCACAGTTCGAACTCCAGATTGTATCTTCAGAACCGTTCACCAACTCAATTTGAGTATCTTCTGTTAAATAAGCGCCGTTGACATGCCATAGATTATCGACTTCATATAATCCACCCCCACCAAAGTTATGCTCCTCTGGAACTTGGCAGTCATCATCACCCCACTCAGCATCATTGCTATAGCTTTCAAGATCGATATCATTATCTTCGAAGTATTGATAGGTTGCAGCCTCTACAGTACCGGCGAAGGTCTCGACGCCATAGCCATTGACCTGAAGAAATATTGAAGTGTTATTATCATTAGAGATGTTTGAAGTTGAAGAGTCTGATTCGTCAGGATTATCCATGGTATTACTTAAACTTAGAAGGAAATCAAGTGCTCGTTTAGAATTATCTTTCACAAAACTATCGTTCACAAAATTATTGTTTAAATTGCTTGATTTTAAATTATCTGCACTCGCAATATTTTCAGAAAAAAGCTTCAACTTATTATCATACAACTCTAAAGTATCTAACTTACTCAAATTAGATAGGTCAGGGAAATCATCTAAAGAATTAGAACTTATAGACAAAAATTCTAAATTTCCCAAATTTGCAATACTTTCAGGAAAATTAGTTAATTTTTTGTTATTATAAATAGATAAATATTTTAAATTAGAAAGCTGACCGATACTATCTGGCAACTTTTTTAAACCATTATCATTCAAACTAAGTTCTTCTAAACTATTAAGTTTTCCAATACTTTCAGGAATAATTGTTAGTTTTTTATTACTACAAATAGATAAATATTTTAAATTAGAAAGCTGACCGATACTATCTGGCAACTTTTTTAAACCATTATCATTCAAAATAAGGCTCTCTAAAATATTAAGTTTTCCAATACCTTCAGGAATAATTGTTAGTTTTTTATTACTACAAATAGATAAATATTTTAAATTAGAAAGCTGACCGATACTATCTGGCAAATCTGTTAAATCATTACGATCTAAGCAAAGCTCCTCTAAATTCTTAATTTTACCAAGACAACTAGGTAGCTCAGTTAATTTTGCATTATCAAAGATAGTTAATATTTTCAAGTTAGAAAGATCGTCAATAGTATCTGGTAACCTTTCTAAACCATTAGAATCTAAGATAATTTCTTCTAGATTTTTAATACTTCCAAAGCTATCGGGTAGTTCTATCAACTCTTGATTTTTTTCGATTTCTATCTTTTTTAAACTTGATAACTGACCAATACTATTTGGTAACTTAACAATACTTTCAAGTTGTAATTTTAAACTTTTCAAATTTATAAGACATCCAATACTATCAGGAAGATGACTGAGATTACAACTTGAAATATCTAATTCTTTTAGGTTTAATAAATTTCCAATACTATCTGGTAATTTCAAAATATTATCAGTTTGTAATTTTAAAATTTCTAAACTCTCTAAATTCCCAATACTATCAGAAAGATCCAAAAAATCACTATTAGAGATTTCCAATTCTTTTAGCTTCGATAGATCGCCAATACTATTTGGTAGCACTCTTATACTTTCGGGACCATCACCACTAATCATAAGAACTTCTAGATTTTTAAGTTTTCCAATACTATCAGGAAGATGACTAATACTTCTACCATGAACCATTAACTTTTTTAATTTTGACAAGTTACCGATACTATCAGGTAGTTTATCAACATTATTATTACTAACCAAATTAAGTTCTTCTAATTCACTAAGATTTTCTATAACTTCAGGGATATTTTCTAGATTCTTATTACCGCTAATATGTAATTTTTTTAATTTTGGAAGGTAATATATACTACTTGGTAGTTCTATTATATTACAATGTCCTAAGCCAAAGCTTTCTAAGCTTATGAGATCTCCAATACTTTCAGGAAGATCAATAATTTTTGTATTTTGATAAATATCTAAGCTTTTTAAACTTAATAATTTACCAATACTACTTGGTATTTTTTTTACATTAGTTCCTACTAATGAAAATTTCTCTAAATACTTAAGATTACCAATACTCTTTGGTATTCTTGTTATGTTCTTATTGCGTTCAAGCTCTAAATTTTTCAATTCAATCAATTCTTTTGATTGTCTAGGTATGATATCTTCATCTATATAAGATTTATCTGCCCAATCCCAGATTTCTTTCATCCATTTTTCATTATCTAAGTTAGTTACGTTTTCCATTATAAATCCCTTTATTAAATAAAATTAGTTTTGTTTATCCGCTATGATCGGCTCATAGAAATTTAAGTAGTCATTATCCAAAAATTCAACAACTTTGAATTGACAGATTCTTTTCTTTAGCTAATGAACCTGTACTAATAGAGCCACCCTATGATTGTATGTTTTTAAATCTCGAATGGCTATCTTTATATATTGAACTGGCGGGACATTTTTCTATTGTAGTGATAACATTTAAAAAGTAGTGAATTCAACTAAAGATCCCTATATAAAATACATATAGCACTACAAGTATTACCGCAGCAATCAATAGCCATCTTAAAATTGTGAAAGCAATCTGAATAGCAGAGATGCAAACTGCAAAAGGTAGTAATATCAATGTTAGTAGTTTTCCAAATATACTCTTTTGACTCCATCCCTTCCTGTATACGTAATTCGTTAAACTTTCGATATATCCATCAATAAATCCAAAATCTGATGTATTACTATTTCCTCTATTACTATATCTGCTAGATTCCCTATCATTCGTTGCATCAGACTGAATAGTCCCTTGAGAGGCAGTAGAAATTGGAGTGCCTAAGATATTACCCTGATCATCGTAAGTATAAATAAGAGTACCGTTTTGAATGCTTACTGTAGAAGCAGTAAACCCTACTAACCTACCTCCTCTAGTAAAAATTGAGACTGGCAAATCTTGCCCTGTTTCATCATACAGGTAAACACTACTACCTCTTTGAACAGCGTTAGCTATCATAAGCATGACTCCTGTATTTTTATCGTAAAATTTAAAATTCAAGTTAATCGTATTTCTTGAATTGCTCTCCATCTTAGCTTATGAATTAGACGATCCTGTCGTTCATGAGGCTCATTGCATTAAATAAACTCACTTTTTTTAACTGCTCAACATTATTGACGGACATATTACCAAGATTAGAATTTGCCACTACGACAGCCAAGGTTTGTGCTCTAGAGATCGCGACATTAATGCGATTTTTGTCCAGCAAGAAATCAATGCCGCGAGGTGATTCACTAGCATCACTACTGCACATACTTAAAAATATAATAGGCGCTTCTTGCCCTTGAAACTTATCAACGCTACCAATCTTGGCTTGTTTGCCCAAGGCGATTTTTAACTTACTAACCTGATGATTATAGGGAGCGACAAACAACATATCGTCCCAAGTTATGATTCGAGTTTCTGGCTCTCCAGTATCTTTAGTCGCACCAGTATGCAATAGACGCCCCAATAGCGATTCAGCTAATTGCTTAATCACTATCACCTCCTCATCAGAAGCCTGAGTATTACCTTCATGCTCTACAGGGATAAAGATGATTCCTGCCTCAGAGTTTAAATGCGCTTCTAGAGTTTGCTGATCAGTATTTTGAGTAGCTGCATCTACTGTTTGAAGAATTCGCTTATCATTGTCAAAGTGTGACTTGAGTTTACCTTCATAAATTAGCTGGCTGATAACAGTATTTACTTTGCTATGCATGCGATAAGTCGTATCTAAAAACACACCTCTATCTGCAGGTATTGTCGGTGTTTTATGGAGTAGATAATCTAATATAGATAACCCACTTTGAGCAGGATGGGTGCCTTGTGAAGGTTGACCTAACTGCATCTGATCACCCATTAATACTAAATTTTTAGCACTGCGACTCATAGCTACCAAATTTGCCGTTGAAACTTGCCCTGCCTCATCAATGAATAAATAGTCGAGCTGCTCAGTCATATCCTCCCGCGCAAACCCCCACGCAGTCGTCCCAATAACGCAGGATGACTCTATATGACTGATTAACTTACTATTGCTTGAGATAGTCACATCATAATCTGCAAGCTCATCATCAGTATCTTGTGTACAGATAAAAGCTGCTTTTATATTTTGGAGTTTGCAATATTTAGCAGTACTGAGTAATAAGTTATTGATCGCTTTATGACTGTTACTGGAGATGCCTATTCTTGCTCCTGATTTAAGCAGATGGGCGATGACATGTTTACCAGTGAAAGTCTTGCCAGCGCCAGGAGGGCCCTGTATAGGTAAGTAGCTATTATCTAGATTAACAATCGCTGTGATGATTTGCTCTAAGCGTGCATTAGGTTCATCACTATCGACAATATCACCGCCTGTATGATTTGATATTCTCGGCTTTGAACCCGTTAAAAAGTCTATAACGGCAGATTGTTGTTGTCTAAATAACCCTTGCTCGTACTCAGCAACCGTTCTAAAAAGGGCATCTGAGATTATACTTGTATCAATATATTCGTTTGGTATCAGTGATACTATCTTCGATGGTTCGTCTTTAGTTTTAACTACGATTATACCCTTATCTAAATCACTCTCCTCAGCAACAAAGCTAACCGTAGCATTTTTGCCATCTAATTTTTCAACTCCAAGCAAATAGAAGCTTTTCGCAGCGCCTTTAAATTCTTGCTCGACATCGAAACTATACTCATAGCTTAAGTTTCTAGCTTTGGGTTGAGACTTAAAGGGCGCTCTATCCGTGCGCTCACAAAGAGCAAGACAGTCTAAGTCGTCAAAAAGCTCTATCTCGTCTGAACCAAGGCGGTCAAAAAGCTTCCAAAACAATGGTTTAGACTCTCTTCGATGAAATTCTAACATCCATGCTAGATTCTCAGTGAGTTGTGCTTGTTTAGGGTTATCTAGTAACTCTGTTTCAGCTTGGTCTAATAGACGGTCACGCAATGCGGTAACCATAGTCACTTCTTCGGAGACTGCTGGCTCAATGACTTCAGTTTTACCAAGATACTCAATACGATGTATTGCTTGCTGCTCCCTTAACCATACTGTTAGCTCCTGCGTAGAATCGCAATCATCAATATTATAATCACGAATATCATTTAGAATCTTCGAGGTTTGCCAAGTATCTCCTTCTAGACCTTGCTCAAATAACTGTCGCCAGTGATCATAAACAACGATAGAATCACTCCCATTACCAACTTCGGTGTTACGCTTGCTTCGATAGAGTTGTTCTACATTTTTGATAGAATATTTAGGCGCGCCTAATCGTAAACTGCCCTTAACTATCTTATATAGATCGATAAATACTTCATTTCTTAGCAATTGGTCAACTTCATATTCACAAACGCCATAACGGCCCATAAGCTTGCGACAGGCGGTAATCTCATAACTGGCATAGTGGTAAATATGCATACTCGGGTCTTGTTGCCATCTGTCATATACCCATTGGATAAACGCCTTAAAACAGTGTTTTTCTTGTTCACGGTTGTGAGCCCAGAAGTCTTTAAATTGACGATTGCCCTGCTCATCTAAATAGCTATTTCCCCATAAATACTCTAAACCACCCTCATCAAGTGGAAAGCCCTCAATATCAAAGAATACATCCATAGGAGAATGAGGCGGTAGTAGTGCTAGTCCTTTCTTCTCATTCTTTAAGTGGGTCAATATTTCAAACTCTGGTATATCACTATTACCTACCCTATCTAAATTTTTGTTTTTTAAATGAGTTTTAATTTGTATAGCGGCTTGAGCTTTAATTTTAGTTAGAGAGTTAGCATGGATACCCGGTACCAATAACAGAGTTAACTCTGCAAGCTCCTTCATAGTATAAACGCCTACTTGGTTGAGCTTTTTAACTTGGGCTTTGGTGATACCCGCTACTTGAAAGAGATGATCTTTATCGAGCAAAATTTGTTCAGCATGGTTACTCCAGTTGCCCCAGCTTTTTGAGTCGGCAGGGTCGGGTTTTTGCTCAGGATTAAATCGTGAATGTTCGTTTAAAAAGGCCTTTTTAACAGATAAATAATAATAATAATAATCATGAGTCTTAAATACTTCATTCTTACCATTGCCAAGAGCGACTGTAATACTTTGAGGAAGAACACCTTGAATATTTTCAAGCATTTGAGCGTAGCAGCATAACTGAATTATAAATGCGGGTTTGACGTGGCTGGCAAGTTTAGTATCCCATACTTCATAGTGCCAGTTCCCAAGCTTACTTGGAGGCTGATCTGGCTCATGAATTACTTTCACCAAAAAATCAGCATACCCAGCGAAGTGCTCAAGCTCTAATCTTGCTTGAACAATGACTTCAGCACCTTGCTTCATAGCGTTGAGCGTTTTAGTATATCTTTCATCTTGGGTAATTCCTTCGATTTTGACTAGTATCTTGCCTTCAGCTACTAAATGCGCTTCTAGTTTATCCTCATGCTCATAACCTTTTTGTTGCAACATCACCATGAGATTATCACTAGAATCTGGTTGTGGTGATCGTTCAGGATATTCTTGAGCGAGTCTATCCATCCATGAAGCAAAAGGACTCTCCATATATCTAGTTAGGTCTGATGGTGAATAATACATCTGTCCCTTTTTATACATGCAAAATCCTGTTTTTTTGAAGTTTATAGATCACAAGACTTAGTGAGTAAAGTCTTTTTGGATGCCTGAAAATCGATACTCATCTAGTTGAAATAATAAGTAGAAGCTACTGTATTTTATTACATCGATTAAATCTACTTATTTTGACTCTTTTACATCTACAGTAATCAGATAATATTTAATAGCGCGACACCAAATGTCGTAAAGCTTAATTATTTATATTGCAAATTTAATCGTACTACGTAATAGTAAGGCATAGTCGATTGGCTATCATATGTTTACTCTAACTCTATATTAAATTAGGTTGCTTAGTTTTTGAGAGTCTAATTAAAATTTTTATTAAAAGGAAATTATCAATGCTTATTAAAATCGAAGGATATGGATTACAAACTTATGCGGGGACTGTACCGTTTGCTACATATGAATATTTCCAACAAGAAGGTATCGATTTAGAGGATTATAATGATTATTTAGAGTCTTTCGATTCCGACGAAAGCTCTTTAAACATACCAGAAGAACACAACTTTGCTATTGCAAGGGGTAGCTCCTTATATGATGTTAATGATTTATGGGAGGTACAAGGAGCTATATTAGATGAGAATAGTAAACTGATAGTGGAAAGTGATGGCAAGCCTGATTGGGAGTGTGATTTATCACTCTCCACCTTGGAAGATCACGGTATTAAGTTGATTGAGATTGGTGATTCAGAAGATGTTATATATGAACTGCCCTCACCTACTGCTATTTTTATGGGTACACAGTTACTTGAAGGGCTAGTCTTTGGAGATGATGGGGTAAATTCTGATGCAGACTTTGATCCAAAGCAGTTGGAAATTTATTACCACAATCATGATGATGGTAATAATTTAATTGTTAAATATCTTAAGTATTCTGAAAAAGAGCTTGATAATCAAATGCTAGATGTAGATGTAAAAAGTAATGAGTATGAATGGATAGTGAAATAACTATCAGGAATGGTTAACGGCATGATTGGCTATATTGCGAGTTGGTTCGTTTTATAATGTTTATGGGTTTTTTCAAGAGGAACTTTCAGTATGTTTGGTATTTTTAATAAAAAAAAGGTAAATGACCCTGTTTTTCTTAAAAGAATTACAGAAGATGGAATTAGTCATGCTGCTGAAAGATTTTCAAGCATTTTAATGCGAGACAGCTTGCCCACAGGTTCGTTAGCTCATGAGTTTGTAATGCAAGAGTTGGATGGAGCGCGTCAAGGTGACAAATCATCTGTAAAATTTGCGGAAAATAGTGGTGTTCCAGAGTCTAGATATAAAGGTAGCTTAAATCACGATACACCTGAATTAGACAAAGCCCAAGAATTTATGCAGATGATTACTTCAAAACTATACCCACGAATGGACATAATCGTTCCTTTGAGGATAGAGATAGTTAAAAACATAATGGAAGCATATGGTATCGGACAATCCCTTGAGCGAAGTGATGTAAATGCTCAAATTACTGACAGTTATGCTCCTAAACAGGAAGTCCATACTCAACAGGGAGTGATGAAATATTTGAAAGATATATCTAGGCTGTCTTATGAAAATTTATGCATAGAGTTCTCAAATGTCATGGCAGCCAAACATAATTTAACGATGGTACCTAGTGGTATAAACAATGCAGCGGAAAATCAAAGAATAGTAACTGATTTGGTAGATAAAGCCTTTTTAATTTGTATTTGTAAGTTTGGACAAGAAAGAGTTTCAAATTTTGCAAAAAATGATTTAACAAGAGTAAATAAGTTAATTATTCAATGTGACCAAGAAGTGGCAGCCCATCCAGTTCTGCCACATGAGCATGGTCTACGTCTATTTAATAAACTAGAGCAATATTTTTAGTAGCTAACATATTGTTAGGGACTGTAGTAGATAAGAATTAAATATCACACCATTTTCTCAGAGTTTTAAGCTGATTAGATGGTGAGCCATAGTTAAATCTAAACCCACACTCTTTTAAAAACAGCCCCCTATGGCAGGATAGTTGTCACCCCTAAATAATAATTCCAAAGGGGACAATGAGGACACATCATGCCACGATATAGCGAAGAACGTAAACAGGCTATACTCAGCAAACTGCTACCCCCGCTGAGCCTAAGTGTTGCCGAGGTTTCAAGAAGTGAAGGCATCGGATTACAGACCCTGTATAATTGGCGTGCCCAAGCTAGAGAACAAGGTCACCCCATGCCATCGAACCATAAAACCCCTGATGACTGGTCAAGCGAAACCAAGCTTGCCACCATTATAGAGACGGCCACCCTAAGCGAGAGTGAACTTAGCGAATACTGCCGCAGCAAAGGCCTATATGTTGAGCAAATCAAAGCGTGGCGTACTGACGCCTTACAAGGCTTTAGCAGCAGCAAACAACAAAGCCTGAAAGACAAGCGTCAGCAGCAGAGCGATCGCAAACAGATCAAACAACTCACCCGAGAGCTTGCTCGAAAAGAAAAGGCTTTAGCTGAAACTGCCGCCTTACTGGTACTGCGAAAAAAGTTGGAAGCGTTTTGGGAGGAGTTTGATGACGACTGACCTTGCTCCCTAAGCGCAAGCAATACATAGACTGGATACAAGAGGCCAATCACTCAGGAGCCAGACTTAACCTTGCCTGTATTGAAGTTGGCATTAGCATCCGCACCTATCGGCGCTGGTACCGCGCAGGTCACGTGAATGGTGATAAACGGTGTGACGTCGTGCGCCAAGCTCCTAAGAATAAACTGAGCGCCTCTGAACAAGCCGCCATCCTAGCCGTGTGCAATCAGCCCCGCTTTGCCAGTCTGCCGCCCACCCAAATTGTACCGACCCTGCTTGATGAGGGGATATATCATGGCTCAGAGTCTACCTTTTATCGGGTGCTGAGGCAGCATGAGCAATTGGCTCACCGCGGTCGTGCACTTGCCCCTAAAGCCTCAAGCGCCCCAAAGACCTTTACTGCCACTGGCCCTTGCCAAGTGTTCTGCTGGGATATCACCTATCTGCCAAGTCCGGTACGGGGGCAGTTCTATTATTTGTACATGATAGAGGATGTCTATAGCCGTAAAATTGTTGGCTGGGAGGTTTATGACCACGAGTCAGGCGCATTAGCAGCTCAGCTGCTTGAGCGTACTTTAATCAGTGAGAATGCATTGCACACTGGGGTGGTGCTACACTCAGACAATGGGGCACCGATGAAAGCTCAAACCATGCGCATGAAAGCGTATGAGCTTGGGGTACTCACCTCTTACAGCAGACCGAGGGTCAGTAATGACAATCCGTTTGCAGAGTCTTTATTTAAAACCTGCAAGTATCGCCCTAATTGGCCCATCGATGGCTTTAAGAGCTTAGATGCGGCAAGACGATGGATGCTGAGCTTCACGCGCTGGTACAACAATGAGCATAAGCACAGTCAGCTGAACTTTGTGACGCCCAATCAGCGCCATACGGGTGAGGATAAGGAAGTACTGGCGAAGCGTCTGCTCACGATGCAGCGCGCTAAAGATGAAAACCCGATACGCTGGGGAACTCAGGAGGTGAGGAACTGCGAGCCTGTAGGGCCAACAACGCTAAATCCTGTAAAAGAGCAACAACAGCAAAGATTACAAGCCGCTTAATTTAGCTTGATGGTGACAACTACCTTGAAAAACTCCGGTCTGCATATTTGCTAATAAGGATGTGTGCAAGCAGCTCTGGGGTGGCGATGCTTTTGTTAATAATCTGCTTGGGGGCAGCCGCTTGATGAATGATGTCACACTCACGGCATACCCATTTAGGGTAGATGTGACGCTCAATATAAAACTGCTTAGGGATAATGCCAAGTTTGTCTTGTTTATCCTCTCCAATTCGCTTCATTTGACAGCCGCAGTCACAGACGGTGGTAAGTGGTTCATGAACCTGGGTTTTCACCTCAAGGTTGTCAGGAATCACTGTGTATTTGGCACGCTTTGTTTTTTTAGGCTGATCAGTAGCTGAAGCTGGCAGCTCATCTGTGATCTCTTGGGCGGCTTTAAGCTCACCCTCATTAATGAGGGTTTCTGCCTCAGTACGTTCAATCGCAGGCAGCTTGGCAAGCTCATCTTGGCTTAAGCCGCTAAGGTAGTCATCTCGGATTTGTTCAAGCTGCGCTAAGTCCTCTTGCGCGGCCTCATAATTTAAGTGGGTTTGTCTGGCAGTTATGCCTTCGCTTTTTTGTCCATAGAGCCGGTGAATAAGCTGCTTTTGTTTTTCGATGAGTTCAAGCACTTGTTCATACAGCTTGTGGTTTTCTTCAACCACTTGGTTAAAAAGCTGCTGTAGTTGATCGTGACTTGTGTTTGTTTGAACAAGCTGTTGTTGCAGGTGCTCATTACGCTGTTCAAGCATACTGATTTTCACCAGGAGCTCGGCGTAAATGGGGTCTTTCGATAAGTCGGATAGAGTGGCAACAGTCATGGCGATATGTTGCCAGAGTTTTATTTGCCTGTCATCTGCTACTTATAGGATGGGGGTTAATTTATCTTTGCCCATGTTACGCCAAGGCAGTCCACTGATTAAGGCATTAAATTGCTCACGGTTGATGCTGATGCCGGTTTGAGTGGTGGTGAGCTGCTTGGTTAAGCCATGAAATTTATTGTCATCAAGCTGACGGCTACAAAGCCATACGCCAAGCCCATCATGAATGAATACTTTCAGCCGTGTGCCTGTTTTGTTGTAAAACAGGTAGGCACAGTGAGGGCGAATGCTTTGGTGTTCGGTGATGATGTGGGCCAGTAGTTTGCCACTACCACATCGCATGTCCATGGGCGCGGTGGATAGCCAGATGTGATTGATGGGTATCATTGCAGTCCTCGTAGTAGGTCAATCAAGCTTTGAGTGTCTATTTGGGCAATGTTGAGGCTTATCGCCCCAGATGCTCGAGCTGTGATTTGCAGTTTGATGTTTTGTATGACGGAGGGTGAGCGTAGATGCGTGACTTCAGGCTCAAGATGGATTGGGATAAAGTGCGGGTTTGGATCATGAGGACTGTTTATAGCACCAGGTAATGTGTCAGGTTGAGCATGGGCGCGCTGATACTGGCGTTTCCAATTATGTAGAAGATTTTGGTTAATGCCATGCTCTCGAGCGATACTGGCAATTGATCGACCTGAGTCTATCGCTTCTTTTACTAAAAGCGCTTTAAACTCAGCGCTGTAAGTTCTTCGTTTGGGTGTATTAGGAGATTGTGTTGTCATGTTAGTGTCCACGATTATTTGTTCATGGACACTATCTCGCATTTTTTAAGTGAGGAAAAGATGGGATGGTCGGATGCTTACATTCGTTTTTACAGTCGGCTCTTTTATCAGACGATAACCAGATATCGTATTCAATCACTTGCGGTATTTTAGCAACAACAGCTTTCCAACGTGATTCATTCATATCACAAAAGAAGCGCTCATTGTCTACTCGCTCCCCTTCCCCATATTTAAATGACAAGTACATTCCCCCATCATCAGTTAAGGTGTAGAGTAATGACTTTATAATGAAAGATAGCTCGAGAAATGGCACGTGTAGCAATGAGGCACAAGCCCAAATGCCAGAAAATATATTTTCCCAAGCCTGATTTTCAATACTGCTAAAATCCAAATGAACCCAACTAATTCTGCTCGACATATGGTGCTTCTGAGCCCACTGAATTAATTCGACGCTGGCATCTATCGCTGTTACTTCATAACCTTGTTTAGCAAAGTAATTTGCATCTCTACCTGAGCCACAGCCCACATCTAAAATAGACTGCGTGTTTCTTTGAGGGAGCTGATTAATAAATAGCTCGTATAAATCATGCATATCTATGCTTACTGTTTGAATGGCAAATTCAACGGCATTGTCATTATAATAGTTAAGGGTGCTTTTCAAGACTTGATTAGTCATAAAGTGGCATATCTATTTGTCAGGCTTTAAGCTGTGGTAGTAAGCCAGGGTTAATAGCGCGTAGCTTTATACTTGGTTCTGGCGACCAGACCAAATCCTCATGTTCTACTGCTATTTGATAGGCCCACTGGCTAATCGTCTCTGAGCGTTGCTGGTTGGTTATAAAGCCTAGGGTTTTTGCTTGCTGTTCAATCGTATGACCGTGTTGTTGATTGCGCTCTAACCACTTCTCATAGAACAGCTCTTCAGCAAGATAGTCCCGTTTGCTGTTATTACACTTATGATCAGTGAGTACGAAGTTATGAGTGGTATCAATGGGGTATTTCGACCAAGGAATAAAGTGATCGACTTCAATATGAACCGCCCCGGGATTGTCGGAGACTCAACATTCTGAGAGAATACGACAATGAAAAAACAAACCTACACTCCTGAGATTAAAGAACGCGCCGTTCGCATGCTGATAGAAGCGTTGGGCGACTAT
>CAJHAA010000029.1 GCA_904846265.1 Psychrobacter immobilis
TGCATAGTACGATTGGTTATGTGTCACCTTTTGATTTTGAAAAGCGGTATTATGATAATTTAACCCTGTCAGGCATCGCTGCCTGACTCAAGTAAATCACTCTCCGATAAAGTCGGGGCGGTTCAAGGTGTTACTTCATCTTTTATAATAATTGTTGGTTTATCGAAAGCTAGACGTAATCCTAGCTCAAACATGACATTTGGATTTCTACCGCTTATATCGCAAACTATCATCGGATTATCATATAAGTTTTGAACAATACGTTTGTGAATAACACCTATATCATCCGCATCACTGACTAATCTAGCTTCAAAATTAGCTTCTTTAATAACCGATTCTATTATTCTTTTAACATCTTTCCAATGAGATTCAGGATAGCCCTCCATACTTGCAATAGGCATTACAATGCCACATTTTCTCGGTAAATTATCGTCTGATTTTTCGTGTGGCTTGTTTTCGCCTTTATTCAGTTCAGATTGATTGTTCATTCTAATCTCCAAAGAAAGCAATTAGTTCGTAGGGTGCGCCCAGCGCACCAATAAGACTAAAATTAAAGTTCAGACTAATTTATCATAAAATAGTCATTCATAAGCGCGTTTTACCCCCGACTGTAGCGGTATCCTGTTGGTTTAGGCAAGTTGCGATGGCTAGGTTTTGGGGTGGCGACGCGAAGCAAGCGACGACCCAAACCGTAGCCAGTGCCGCGCCCAAACTGGCAGATACAAGCGGAAGGCGGGATTAGCTCCCCTAAACCGTTGGGTGTCGCAAGCTCCACACCAACCTACTCTACATTACTTAATAACAAAATTAAGGCGTTACTTTAAACATTTAAATACTCAAACTCCAAACACAAAAAAGGTGAGCCTAAGCCCACCTTTTCATTTAAAAAACCGCTATCTAAAATTATAAGCAATTGCTAGAGGTTTGAGTAGCGAGGAAAACATGCGCAAGCACTACATGTCGTAGGCTCAGCAAGTTTGACGAAGTTAATCAAGCATCTAGGTTTGCGGCTAGCGCAACCAAGCACGAGCGTTACGGAACATACGCATCCACGCGCCGTCTTCATCCCACTCTTCTGGTTTCCAGCTGTGGTTATAGGCTTTTAGGTTACGCTCAGGATGTGGCATCATAATCGTCACACGACCATCAGTGCTACACAGACCCGTGACACCGCCGACCGAACCGTTTGGATTGAGCGGATACGTCTCAGTTGGATGACCTTGGCTATCGACATAACGCATCGCGAGCTGACCGTGTTTGGCCATACCGTCAATCTCTGTGTTGTCTAGTGTGGCATAGCCTTCACCATGCGCCACAGCGATTGGCAAGATGCTGTCTTGCATGCCTTTGAACAGGATAGACTTGGTACGCTCGATTTTCACATTGACCGTACGCGCTTCAAAACGAGCTGACTCGTTAGCGATGAAGCGTGGGAAGTTGTCCGCACCTGGGATGAGGTCTTTTAACTGAGCCATCATTTGACAACCGTTACAGACACCTAGCGAGAAGGTCTCAGGACGGGCAAAGAAGCGTACAAACTGCATGCGTAGCTCGTCATGGAACAAGATAGAGTTTGCCCAACCAGAGCCTGCGCCCAGTACATCACCATAACTAAAGCCACCACAAGCGACCAGACCGTCGAAGTCACGTAGATTGATACGACCATTCAGTAGATCGCTCATGTGTACATCGACCGCTTCAAAGCCAGCTTGCGTGAAGCCTGCTGCCATCTCTGTCTGCCCGTTGACGCCTTGCTCGCGCAAGATAGCGACTCTTGGTTTGCTTTCACGACTGGCTAAATATGGTTCTTCAACTTTTTGATTTAGATCAAAATTCGGCGCAGCGATTAGACCTTGATGGCTCGCATCAGCGATTAAGTCATACTCTTGCTGTACGCACGCAGGATTGTCACGGCGACGAGCGATTTGATAGCTAACCTGAGTCCACGCTTGCTGCAATTCAATACGGCTAAAGCGTAGGGTTTCATCACCCATGAGCGTTGGCGTTTGGATAAGCAGGCTGTCTTCTTCTGAGCTTTGACCCACGAGGCTCAGCATATCAGCAACGTTAAACTCTTCTGCCAATTGCATGAGAGCCGCGACGTTTTCTGGCAATACTTGGATGACTGCACCCAGCTCTTCACTGAACAGCTGACCGAGTAAGTTGTCGTCATTTAATGACAGCTTGATACCTTGACGGCTGGTGAACTGCATCTCAGCGATAGTTGCTAGCAGACCACCATCACCGATATCGTGATAGGCGCTGATGACGCCTTGCGCGTTACCCGCTTGGACAAAGTTAAAGAAGTCGATCAAGTCGCTTGGCTGCGCTAAATCTGGGCAATCGTTACCCAATTGGCTAAGCGTCTGCGCAAGGATTGAACCGCCTAGACGCAGCTTGCCTTTAGACAAATCAATACGGTAGAACGCGCTGTCGCCATTGATTAGCTCCGGGGTTAGCATTTTTGCCACGTCAACCACAGGAGCAAAGGCAGTAATCACCAAGCTCATTGGTGACACAACGGATTTATCCGTCTCACCTGCTTCACTGCTGTCTGTCCAGTTGGCACGCATCGATAGCGAATCTTTACCGACTGGGATAGCGATACCCAATGCTGGGCACAGCTCTTCACCGACGGTATATACAGCGTCGAATAATGCGGCATCTTCCGCATCATCGCCGCAAGCTGCCATCCAGTTCGCTGACATCGTGATATCTGATAACTGAGCAATGCGCGCACCAGCGATGTTAGTAATCGCTTCACCAATGGCAAGGCGTGCTGAGGCTTGTGGGCTGATTAGGGCAACTGGCGTACGCTCGCCCACACTCATTGCTTCACCAGTCATTAGCTGACCATCTAACGCCACTAAGCCTGATGCTGTCACAGCACAATCTGATACAGGTACTTGATAGCGACCCACATACTGATCACGCACGACCATACCCGTGATAGAACGGTCACCAATGCTGATCAAGAATGATTTGCTAGCGACCGTTGGATGACGCAACACATCAGTGATTGATTCCGCTAAATTGACTTCACCTAACTCTAATGCAGGCAAGCTCGTGTCATGACGCTCAAAGCTACGCTTCATCTGCGGTGTACCACCGAGCAAGACTTGCATCGGCATATCAACTGGCTGCTCAGCGAGCAAGGTATCGTCAACGACTAGCTGACGCACATCCGTGGCTGTTCCCAAGATGGCATACGGGCAACGCTCACGCGCACAGATGGCATCGAATTGGGCTTCGCTTTCTGGACGAATCGCAAGGACATAACGCTCTTGCGCTTCATTTGACCAGATGGCCATTGGCGACATACCAGCTTCTAACGATGGAACTTTACGCAAATCTAGTACCGCGCCCATCTCGTGGTCATTGACCAACTCTGGCATCGCATTAGAGATACCGCCCGCGCCCACATCATGCAATGACACGATAGGGTTGCCGTCTTTGCCATTATTGCTGGCATCGACATCACTACCCGCTAGTGCCCAGCAGCGATCCATCACTTCTTGGCAACGACGCTCCATCTCAGCGTTATCGCGCTGAACTGAGGCAAAATCTAAGCCTTCATCAAGGTCACCACTATCAACCGAAGAGGCTGCACCGCCACCAAGACCGATTTGCATGGCAGGGCCGCCAAGGACGATTAATAAATCACCTTGTTGAATAGTGTTCTTTTCAATGAGGTTGCGTTTGATATTACCGTAACCACCGGCAAGCATGATTGGCTTATGATAGCCGCGCATCTCGCTGCCGTCTTTTGCCGCTGAGGTATCAAGCTGAAAGCTACGGAAATAACCACACAGATTTGGACGACCAAATTCATTTGAGAAGTTGGCTGAACCGAGAGGCGCTTCGGTCATGATCTCAAGACTGGTTGCCATACGATCTGGCGTACCGTAATCCTGAGTACTCAACTGACCTGATTGCTCCCATTTTTCAGCGAGCTCTGGAATATGCAGATGTGATACATGAAAACCAGTTAGCCCTGCTTTTGGCTTACCGCCGCGACCAGTTGCGCCTTCATCACGAATCTCACCGCCCGCACCAGTCGCTGCACCAGAATAAGGGGCAATCGCTGTTGGATGATTATGGGTTTCGACTTTCATTAAAATGTCGATTTCTTCTTGATGAAAGGCATAAGGATGAATTGAATTGGCATCCATCGCGTCAGTCGGAATAGGATAAAAACGCATACCCTCAGACCCTGCCATCACTGCGGCATTGTCTTTATACGCTGACAAGATACCTTGTGGATTGGCTTTATAAGTATTCTTAATCATTTGAAACAGTGACTTTGGCTGAACTTCACCATCAATTGTCCATTCAGCGTTAAAAATCTTATGACGGCAGTGCTCTGAGTTCGCCTGTGCAAACATCATTAGCTCAACGTCCGTTGGATTACGCTTAAGCTCATTGACATACGCATTCATCAAATAATCAATGTCTTCACTTGATAACGCAAAACCAAACTGGGTATTGGCAGACTCTAGCGCTGACTGACCTTGTCCGATAACATCGATATGATTCAGTGATGCTGGCGCTTGATCGTCGAACAATTTACTGACATCGCTCAAGTTATAGACCAAGCTCTGCGTCATACGGTCAAACAACACCTGCTCAGCGGCAGTAGACAGCTTTTCACTGATCTTGCTATCGATGGTCAGCGTATAGACAACGACACGCTCGACGCGATTGATCGCAATTTCACAGTTATTAAAAATATCAGTCGCTTTACTTGCCCATGGCGAAATCGTGCCAAAACGTGGACCTACGATGACTTGTAATTGATTGCTTTTTGGGGCTTCAAGGACAGTGCTACTATCGACAGCAAGTAAGTCTAGCGCTTTTTTATGCTCATCACCTTCGAGTTCTCGTGATAACACATACACTTGCTGGGTATGGATTTGGCTGACATTTAGCTCGGTTTTTTGCTGGAACTGACTGATGAGTTGCTGCGTCTGAAAATCGGTAAGAAACGGTTGTCCGGCGATGGTCATCATAAAGGCATAATCCGTAAGATCAAGGCATCTCTGCCATGCAAAGTAAATGGTCTGGGTATTATAACAAGAAGCCCTGTAATAAGCAGGTCAAAACCAAGATAAATTGCTGATGGTTGCTATTCAATAATAGTGAAATCTTCGCCATCGTTGCAACCCTTGTTACTTTTACAACAGGCTACTTTCACAACAGAAACTTAACAGCGATGTCGTCACAATTTTTACCTAAAGCTTATAGTCCTTACAAACCCTCACATCGCCTTACGGGCAACCTATATAAACACAAGGTCACAACTAGGTATTCTAGTTTCAGTTGTTAAGGCGATGATCGTTTTTCTCAATTCATCTGGTTTTCGATACTTGGAAAACACTTAGCCTGAATAAAAACTACTATAAACAATCAACTATTTGATCACTACGACTTAATCAAAATAAAGAAAGGGAAATTTACTATGAGTAGACAAGACCATATCAATAAAGTGCAAGAATTAGTAAAAGACATCAAGTTTGCCATGATGACAACTCGTACTCACGAAGGTCATTTGCATGCCTGCCCAATGACAACGAGCGAGACGAGCATCGGTGCAAAAGAGATTTGGTTCATCGGTGACAAGAGTACCGAAACCGTGAGTGACATTGAGAAAGATCCGCAAGTAAACTTGGCATATGTCAGCCAAGACGCCAAAAACTATGTCTCAATTAATGGTAAAGCGGAACTGGTTGAAGACCAAGAGAAATTAGACGAGCTATGGTCTCCGATCTACAATGCTTTTTATGAGCAAGGTAAAGAAGATCCAAATGTACAGCTGATTAAAGTCGTACCACACGGCGCTGAATATTGGCTCAGTGGTAGCTCGGTCGTCAATATGTTTAAGATGACCACTGCTGCCGTAATGGACGGCAAAAAAGCGACCAATCTGGGTGAAAATAACTCAGTCACGTTATAAGTTATCTAAACCAGAAATAGCAAAATTAAAAACGCCAGTGGCTAATGCGACTGGCGTTTCTTTACGCGTTATCTATTTTCTATCGATAGGCATTACTGCGGTGGTTTCGCATAACCATTGTCTGCTGGATACGCTTGCGGTTGCTTAGATTTAGGTCTAGTAGGATCATATAAGCCATAGATGACTGTACCTATTACACCTGTGTTATTGATAGAACCTGAGCTGGTATTGGCAGCATAGGCACTTTCTGGTTTGCTAAATATAAAGGATGCTACTGAGCTTTGGCTCTTACGGAAACCTTCAATCACCAAATTATCATGTGGATTTAGCACATATCCACTGTCATAGCGACTGGCAGCGCTACCATTGAGGACATTGATTCCATCGACACTAGCGACGATTTCATAAGTGTTGTCACTGTTATTATGATACACCAAACGATAGGCCTGACCCGCTTGACCTTGGACGTAATAATTACCTGAATCTCGATAGATCGATAACGTATCTGTGTCCGTTTCCATCGAAAAATCAACCTTGCCCGCCAGTAGTGATATGCTATTAACCGCACGTCCATTATAGGCTTTGTCTGCATAACGGACTTGCATCTGCTCGATAGGCTCACTGCTCGTACGGCGCAGATCAACAGTCGTCACTTTTGAGTCGACGTCGTCGCCCCACTTTGTGCCCAAACGCTCCGATTCTGCCGCGTCCTGAGTGGAACGTTCTGCAGTAGCGTCTGTTTGGATAGATTTTTCTCGCTGAATGGTTGAGGTGGACTCTTCCTGCATGTTTGAGCCAGAAGAACACCCCGTTAATAATGCCAACAATAATACGGCAACGCCCGATTGTGTCTGATGTAATGTCATGTTTATTTCCTTATTTGAATGCCGTTTCATGATAGCTTGACCAATTTTCTTGTATTTTGTTCAGGGTCTGTTGAACATTCAAATGTGGTGCTGGCAGTCATTATTTTTTAGACAATATGCAGTGAAATTTTTGATGCCTAGTCATTCTAGGTTAAACAATTTCGCCATATATTGGCAAAAAAGAGTATTGCCCTGAAAGGCTGATGCTAAAATCACCCCAAACGTTGTTGCAAGCCTAGCTAAGGTCTCGACATTATCGTCGGTTTGCGCCTAGTTTGGTGCAATTTTAGCAATCAGCAGCCCTAATATTTGAATGTTCAACAGACCCTAATAATTTCGAGTATATATCAACCATACGAACAATGTCTAAGACAAATAGGCAACATCAGCAGCATTTTAAGTAGACCATAAAAAACGCCAGTGGCTGATGCGACTGGCGTTTTTTATGGTCTATGTTGTTTGTTGACCATATCTGCGTTATATATTTACCCGCTTTGCTTTAGGTACGGCCAAGCCGCTTTGAGATAAATCATCATCGACCACAAAGTCAAAATAACGGCAGCAACCATCAGCACATAACCGATCGTTTCGAGCGACTCCCAGTTTAATAAGAGTACCGTAATAGCCACCATTTGAAATGTCGTTTTTAGCTTGCCGACATACGACACTGCCACACTGGTACTTTTGCCCAACTCTGCCATCCATTCACGTAGCGCTGACACAGCAATCTCACGCGAGATAATCACAATCGCGGCGATTGCCATAATAATATTGGGATGCCATTGCACCAAGATAATAAGCGCCGCCGCCACCATTAACTTATCAGCGACAGGGTCTAAAAAACGACCGAAGGCTGACATAACATTAAGCTTACGGGCAAAATATCCATCAAGCCAATCAGTAATCGCTGCAATAATAAAAACGCTAGTCAAAAGTAAATGGCGTAACAAGCTATCACTAAATTCGCTCATACCGACCCGCGCAATCACATTGTCTGAGATGGCAGGCATGCCAATTCCCATAGCAGGTGGCCAATAAGCAATCGCGACAAATAGCGGAATCATTAAAATCCGCGCGATAGTAAGGTTATTAGGCAAATTAAAAATACTCTTGGTATTTTGCGGCTCCTGCGTATGCAAATGCGTATTCTCAGTCATGGCAAACCCAGTTTTATATAGACATATTAATGGTAGATAGCTTAGCATTTTTCACGCAGGTCGTCATGCCATCTCTTTAGCTATTCAGTTATCGATATAGTCAGTTGCATTTAAAAACAGTCGGTTGAATTTAAAAATAGTACAAGACATCCGAGTGTAGATGTATCTTTAATACTTCAAGCGAGGTTAACGCAGTAATATTTTTATAGTGGAATGACTATTAAAATTAATCAATCTTTCATATATAACTACAAAACTTTGATACGCATTTTTCAATGTTAGATATGACACGACTAAAAGACTCATCTACTGGAGATGAAATACGACGTTAATTTTCTCTCTCATAAGCTCTAAACGTAATGTCATGTAACCAAAATAGCCAAACCGCTGCCAATTGCGCTATGATAGCGATTCTGATAAAAACACTTGTACACTTAAATATGTAAGTAAATATATGCAATTATTGAATTAATCCCAACCACCCTAATATTAGTTAATATAGAAAAACTCATAATAACAATAGGTCACAACCACTGCCTCTGTAGTTCCTTTACACGATCAGTTTTCCTCGGCCCACAGTTCCTCCTCTGTGGGCTCTTTTTTTGCCTGTAATTCATGCTTAGTTAAAGGTTCTTGTCATATACAAGTATGACTATCTGCAGAAATCTGTATTGTTTGAGCAATAATCTAAAAAGCGGCATATTGCTTACAAGGAAAAACCCACCATAAGGTGGGTTTTTATAATACAAATGATGAGTCGGCGATGGCTTAATAAGACAAATAAAGGTATTTAGAGCTTTACATCACTCAGTGTCATCGCCGTTATTTTAATTGGCACAGCGAATAGCCACGCAGTACCAGCAGTACAATAGAATCTGTTGTTATGATAAGACACGATTTGGGCAGTAAAATCGTTTGAATCTTGATCACACATAGCTTCTTCATCACTATTATCATCTACCGCACACCATATCTCATGGCAGCCATGCTCAAGCATTACACGAGTCAGCTCACTTCCTCTAAGCACTATATTCACCTCTAACTTCGTACTATTTTATATATTATGTTATACGAATATAACTGTTTCTTAGCAATTTGGACAGCTTTATTTTCAATTAAAGTATTACAAATTAATATACAAACTTTCAGTTATAAGCGGCTATAGATTTATATCATCATAAAAAAGTTCTACTTTTTTTACTGGTATGGCGCATTGCCATTCAACGCCTTCTTTACAGGAGAATTTATCATTTTCAAAAGAAATAATGTGCCTTAGCGAATCATATTCAGCGCTATCGATACTAGCCATCGCCTGCTCGTCGCTCTCATTACTGACCGCGCATAAAACCTGCTTATCCCCTCGTGCGAGCATGGCACAAGTCAGCACACTACCTCTTAATCTGGTACTCATAAACTATCCTTTATTTTCAACAATTTATATATTTCTTGCTATATCATATAGATATAGAGATACTATATAGTATTGATTTATAGTCTCTTTAGTATTTAAGTGTATATGCACGTTAACTCATCGCACCCATCGCTTAGTGTTTTTTAACTTTAAAGGGCTCTGAGAATTGCAAAATCAAAAAGCCAACGACCGATAATATAATGGCAATCTCATAACGACCGTAAGCCACCGAAATACCGATGGCGCCCGTATTCCATAAGCTCGCTGCCGTGGCAGTGCCCTTTGAGCCTTTTTCATTTTTAAAAATCGCCCCACCACCGATAAACCCCATACCTGTGATGATGGCATACATGATTCTCGCTTCACCAGTAGCATCATAAATATCCATACCAACCAACATAAACGCGCATGAAGCAATGGTTACCAGTGGAAACGTCCTTAACCCCGCGCCGTTGTCTTTCATCTCACGATTAAGGGCAATCGGTAATGACAATATAAAGGCGATGCCCAACTGGAAAAAATGATAGCCCATCAGCTCTAAATCTATATCGAATCCAAACATCGTTATCACCTTTTCACATTAAGAAAAAACCCTTAAAGTCCAGTTTCGGATAGCGCAGTCGCTAAGTAAACTTTCGCCATCATTTTGCTTTGTTGATTGCCTCAACCGTCTGTTGCGCCATTTGATAGCAACTTTCGATATTGCCTTGTCCGCACCAATCACCACTGACAATCCATTGATGAGACTCGTCTATTAAGATGCCTAATGCTTTTTTATCACTATCAGTGACAGTGGCGGCATAGCGCCAACGATGGCAATCTATTTGGCTAGGAGCATGATCATCGTTCCAATTCAATGCCTGCTTGGCAGCTGTTAATAACTGCGTTTTGATCGTCTCCATATCGTCATCGACATGCTGCTCTGACCAGTCGTTGCGCGCATGAATAGTGACACTGGGTAGCAGGTCATCGCGAGCAGGTTTTTGATGCTCGATAAATATTTTATCGAGTATAAAGTGATTGAGATAAGCCACATCCCAGCGTGGCGCTGCTTGAGCGCTTAACATTTTTGGTAATGTATCAAAATTATCCCAACCCAGCATCAGCGTATAACACGCCAGCATTGTTGGCTTAGAAATCTTGGCTTGCTCAGCAAAGCCGCTCTCTGCTATTAACTCTATGGTCTGACCGTTTGGCGCGGTACATATCACCCAGTCAAAGTGCCCTAGACTCACACCAGTCTCGTCAAATAGCTCAGTTTTTTTATCAACCTTTTCCGCTAGAGAATTATCATATTGAGCCAATGGCGCAACGCGGGTTTTAAATTTTATAGTGCTGTACTGCAACTCATCAGCCAGTGTACGCCCCCAACTGGTCATTTTTGGTGTACTGATATAGCGGGCTTGCGTGGTGTTCCATTGCTCTTTGATGTGAATATCAGGCGATTGAGTATCATTATTCGCTGGCGTGAGCTCAACCACGTTGGCGCACCATGGCTGTAGCAATCCCGTCTCTAACCAAGGCGTAATAAATTGCTTAAAACTTGCCGTCTTGGCCGTAAAAAACTGCGCCCCAAATGCCCATTGCCAGTTTTTACCAGTGGGGCTATCAGTACGATATCGAGTGGCTAAACGCCCTACGCTACGTGACTTTTCAAAGACAGTAATTTGCGGTAAGGGTGTTTGCGCACTATCTTGTGCTATGTTTTGAGCAAAGGCGCGCTCTAATAATGTAGCGGTAAACAGCCCTGTCAAACCACCACCAATGATAGCGATTTTTGGTGATTGGGTAGCGACAGCTTGCAAAGATTGATTGGTCATAATGACAGCAGGCCTCATATAATGTTGGATAAAAAAGGGAGTGATAATAGTAGGAATGTTTTCGACAGTATGGTTATCGTTAGATAAGATGGTTATAGAAAGTATTGAACCTTTAAAGTTTGTTGATATCAATATCGTCTGCGTAAAAAAGCCATGCTAGTTTTCATAACATGACTTTTCTGAACGCTAATCGTCTATTTACTGAACGTGCTTTTAATCGATAATTTAGCCTACTCTCCTCGCGCAGCTTTGACTACCTCAACCAGCTGATTAATCACCGAGCTATCCGCAAGAGTAGACAAATCACCCAAACCAACATATTGTCCTGCCGCAAGGTTACGTAAAATACGGCGCATGATTTTGCCCGAGCGAGTTTTGGGTAACGCTTCAACGATATGAATAGCATCCAAATTGGCAATCGGACCAATCTCAGCGCGAACATGTCGATTCAGCTCAGCCTTTAGCGCCTCTGTCTCTTTTTCACCCGATTTCAAAATGATAAAGGCACAAACGCCCATGCCGCGAATCTCGTGCGGCATCCCGACAATGGCGGCCTCCGCTGTCGCAGGATGCGCGACCACGGCGCTCTCAATTTCTGCTGTTCCCAGGCGATGCCCTGCGACGTTAAGCACATCATCGACGCGACCCGTGATCCAGTAATGTCCATCTTCGTCACGCTGCGCCCCATCACCAGTGAAATAATAACCGGGATACTCACTAAAGTACGTCTGTAAAAAACGCTCATGGTCATTATAAATGGTACGCATTTGCCCCGGCCAACTGCTGTTAATTGCTAGGTTTCCTTCAGCAGAGCCTTCTAGCATAGTACCGTCACTATCAACAATCTCTGGTTTGATACCGTACAAAGGATTCATCGCTGCGCCCGGCTTGAGGGCGACCGTGCCTGGTATCGGTGCCATAAGGATGCCGCCTGTCTCAGTTTGCCACCAAGTATCTACAATCGGACACTTGCCACCGCCGACGATATGATAATACCAGTCCCATGCTTCGGGATTGATCGGCTCGCCGACTGTTCCGAGTAATCGCAAACTTGAACGATCAGACTCCCGCACAAAGACATCGCCCTCCTTCATCATCGCTCGAATCGCCGTCGGTGCAGTGTACAGAATGGTCACATCGTGCTTATCGATAATATGACCGATGCGTGCCCATGTGGGGTATTCTGGTACGCCCTCGAACATCACCGTCGTCGTACCATTGGCAAGCGGTGCATAGGTTGCATAGGTATGACCTGTGATCCAGCCTACGTCCGCAGTACACCAGTAGACGTCATCGTCTTTAATATCGAACACATCTCGAAAAGTAGAGAGAGCATAGGTGATATAGCCGCCCGTGGTATGCAGCACACCTTTAGGTTTGCCAGTAGAGCCAGAGGTATACAACAAAAATAGCGGGTCTTCGGCATTCATAACTTCTGGCTCGCAATGTTCTGACTCGCCATCGACCAAGTTATGATACCAAACATCACGGCGACCACTCATCGGTACAGAATTGCCCGTACGATGAACGACTATGACGTTGGTCACGCTATCAGTGCCATCCATATCTAGTGCCCGATCGACATTGGCTTTGAGCGGCGTATGCTTATTACCACGTAAGCCTTCATCAGCCGTAATGATGATTTTTGAGCGACTGTCTATCAGGCGATTGCCCAAGCTCTCAGCAGAAAAGCCACCAAAGACCACAGAATGTACAGCGCCAATACGTGTACATGCCAGCATCGCTATCATTGCTTCAGGTATCATCGGCATATATAAGGTCACGCGATCGCCTTTTTTGACCCCAAGCTTACGCATGGAATTACCCAGGCGACAGACCGCTTGATGCAGCTCTTTAAAGGAGATGATTTTGTGCAGTGAAGGGTGATCACCCTCCCAAATAATGGCAGGCTTGTAAGGATTTTTTTTGACATGTCGGTCGAGACAATTGACAGAGATATTCAACTCGCCGTCCTCAAACCATTTTATGCGAAAATCATCCAAATCATAGTTAACGTCGCTGATTTTGGTCGGTTTTTTTATCCAATCGATCAGCTCGGCACGCTTCGCCCAAAAAGCATCATTAGCCTGAGGTGATTCGATAGATTTTTCATAGTCTTCGCGGTATTGTTGAGCGGTAGTATTGGCAGCAGCGATAAATTCGGCCGCAATGGGGAATGATTTTTGAGTCATCGTATTTGTCCTTTTTAATTATTATGACCTGCGCGCATAACGGTCGAAAACGACGGCCTGTACAGGTGATAAGGGTCATCTTCCATAATGTGTGACACTCATGGTTAGTTTGACAAATAAGCAGAACGGTTGCAAGGTATCAACAGCCATTCATAACAATATGCCTATATAGCGGTATACTTGCTCACCCATGATAAAATTTATTATTGACGAGGTGTGGTTTTGCATCTACTCGCTTTTACTATTGCTATTGATTAATTTAAAACATGTTTTGATTTTGGCATAAATTTTTATTTTGGCATAAATAAAGGCATCACCGTCCAGATATCAGATAACGATATGACATTTAATCCTTGTAACCTTGTATGAAATATGGACAATAGCTACACGCGAGATACGACGCCAAAATACACCCTTCACCAAACCCTCTTATTGACCTGCTGCTATGAAAATAAGCAATCGACTCTGTTGTTGATTCGATGACGGATTTGGTGGCTGGTTTTTAAACCTATTATTTTATGAGACGACCATGAGCAATCACCGCAATGCATCACAATACACCCACTATGATGTCATCATCATCGGCGCTGGCGCGTCAGGGCTATACTGTGCGCTCACAGCGGGTCGCCGTGGTCGCCGCGTACTGGTATTAGACCATGCCAATAAAGCGGGCAAAAAAATCCTCATGTCAGGTGGCGGACGCTGCAACTTTACCAATTATTATGTGGAGCCTGAGCACTTTATCGGTGCCAATCAACATTTCTGTAAATCCGCGCTCAGTCGTTATCCCAGCTGGGAATTTATCGGTATGGTGGCAGCACATAACATCCCTTACCATGAGCGCGAACACGGTCAGCTATTTTGTGATGATTCAGCGCAAGATATTTTGACCATGCTCCTCGCGGAATGTACGGCAGCTGGTGTACAAGTAAAGCTAAATGCGCAGATTGACAGTGTGCAAGCTATCGCAAATGACAAGAACGCCAAATTTGAATTACTGACCAGCAAGCAGCTTAGCAAAAAGGAAAAGCAAGAGAGAAAAGAATCCGCCAATCAAACCAAACTGCCGCAAACAGGCTACCGCTGTGATTCACTCGTGGTCGCCACGGGCGGACTGTCTATTCCAACGATGGGAGCCAGTGGTTTAGGATATGAATTGGCGCAGCAATTTGGGCACACGCTGATCGCAACCGATGCCAGCTTAGTGCCTTTTACCTTTACGGATAAAACGGGTGAGCTTATTCGATCTTTGGCTGGTATTAGTTTGCCAGTCATCGCTAGCAATGAGCGCATCTCTTTTAAATTGCCCATATTGTTTACCCATCGCGGGCTGTCAGGCCCTGCTATGCTACAACTATCAAACTATTGGCACACTGGCGAGACCATTAGTATCAACCTGCTGCCAAATATCGACATGACAGCGCTGCTCCTTGCGCACAAAAAATCGCACCCAAAGCAACTGATTCGGACGGTCGTCGCGGATTATACCGATAGTGGCGATGCCAGTCATAAGCTACCAAAAAAGCTGCTTGCCGCGCTACAAACGCACCTTTGGGACGATATCAAAGACACCGAACTTGCCAATATTAAAGATGAGCGGCTGACGGAGCTTGGCGCGACTTTGAATGGCTGGCAGCTCAAACCCTCTGGTACAGAAGGCTATCGTACCGCTGAGGTGACCCGCGGCGGCGTAAAAACTGATGAAGTCTCCTCAAAGACCATGCAAAGTAACATGCAGGAGGGCTTATACTTTATCGGTGAAGTGCTGGATGTTACTGGTTGGCTTGGCGGCTATAACTTCCAATGGGCATGGGCCAGTGGCTTTGTCTGCGGTGAAGTGGTTTAACCTCATTTAATCATAACGATTTGGCATTGTTTAATCATAAACAGTGCCATGGCTAAACGCCCACCACGCCCTAATGAGATATCCCTATTTTTATTCTACTTAAGTTGCCTTTTATCTATATTAGCCCTTGATAAATTATTAAAATAAACACAATATAGGTAGCTATAAATGTAGCGTAACTTAACAGAAATTTTTTATTAAAAAATACGTTTTGTCTGACAAGGTAATAAATGCGTCCTATTAAAAATATTCATGGTGATAAAGCGCCGCACTGGGTAGGTGACGGTTTTTATGTAAAGACCTTAATCAACCATCTTGACGATAACCCTCATTTTAATTATAGCCATACCGACCCTTTTTTATTATTCGATTATGGCAAACCAACGACCTTTCATCCGAACCCCAATTATAAAACACAGCCGCATGGGGTTGGACAGCATCCACACAAAGGCTTTGAAACCGTCACTATCGCCTACGAAGGTGAAATCAGTCATGCCGATTCAGTAGGCGGGCAAGGGATTATTCAAAAAGGCGATGTGCAATGGATGACCGCAGGTCGTGGCATCATGCACGAAGAGTTTCATTCGGAGGCTTTCGGTAAACGCGGTGGGGTCTTTAGTATGGTGCAACTGTGGGTTAACTTGCCAAGTGCGCACAAACTGACCGACCCAAACTATCAAAGCATCAAACGGGCAGATCTGCCTATCGTTGAGCTGATCGACAGCAGCAACCCTGATCACCAAACGATAATTGGTAAGGCGGCTATCATTGCTGGTGCGTGGCAAGAAATCACAGGCGCGGCAAATACCTTTACTCCGATTAACTTATGGAATATTGAGCTGGATACTGCGGGCGCGACGACGCTAAAAGTACCCAACACCCACAATACGCTACTGCTGGTACAAGAAGGTGAACTACTGGTCAATGGTACGTCAGTCAGTGCCGGTAATTTGATTCAATTTGATGCGCCAACTCAGCACCGCACTGATGGGCAAGCTGAGCAAAAACTGACTACTGATGCCATTGAGCTGCATTATCCTGCTACCGAAAATAGCGAGCAAGCACCAGTCAAGCTTTTACTATTGAGCGGCGAACCTATCGGCGAACCAGTCGCAGGTTATGGACCCTTTGTAATGAACACCCAAGAAGAGCTCCGCCAAACCTTTCGGGATTACCAAACGGGCAACTTTGTTAAATAGTTAAAATACAGGCATCAAAAAGCCACCTGACGGTCTTCGTCAGGTGGCTTTTTATTATGTGCTTATGTATCGGCTAACGGTGAGGGTATTTTTAACACACCTTAAGGTTAGCTAATCATAAGGGCAGCTGATTATCCATTATGCTTGGTTAAGGAATGGATAATCGGTATAGCCTTCATTGCCGCCACCATAAAAACTCTCTGGGTGCTGCTCATTGAGCGCCGCCCCTTCTCGGATACGCTCAACCAAATCAGGATTGGCGATATAATCACGGCCAAAAGCAACCGCATCGATATAGCCTTCCTTGATATTTTTCTCCGCTTTTTCAGCAGTATAGCCACCAGCAGCGATAATCGTATTATCAAAGGCATCACGGACACGCTGACGGAATGCATCACTATAAGGCGTACCACCTGCCCAATCAGGCTCAGAGATATGCAAATACATCAGACCACGCTTGTTGATCTGTTCAACTAGCCAGATGTTTTCGTCTTCGTTGTAGCCTGCTTCTACATTGTTAAACGTGCCAAGTGGCGAGATACGAATACCCACATGATCAGCATCCCACGCATCAACACAAGCATCAATGACATCAAGAGTCAGACGCGCACGATTCTCACGGCTACCGCCATACTCATCATCACGCTGATTGGTTTGCTCAACCCAAAACTGATGCAATAGATAACCATGCGCACCATGAATCTCTACCCCATCAAAGCCTGCTTCTTTAGCATTTTTGGTCGCTTGGGCAAAATCAGCGATGACTTGTTTGACTTCATCAAGGGTGGCTGGACGGGGCGTAGTCGCTTCAACGCGAATGGCGTGGTTATTGCTATCACGCAATGACGTACGCACACCGACATGCACATCAGACGCTGAGATCGGCGCTTTGCCATCAGGCTGCACGCTTTCATGCGCGACCAATCCTGTGTGCCATAGCTGTACGACAATTTTGCCACCTTTGGCATGGACATTATCAACGATAGTTTTCCACGCAGTGATTTGATCTTGGGTATGGATACCCGGCGCGCCAGCATAGCCTTTTGCCTGAAAAGATACCTGCGTCGCTTCAGTAATAACAAGCCCAGCACTCGCACGCTGTGAATAATACTCTCCAGCAAGTGCCGTCGGTACATCACCAGGTTCGATCGAACGCAGACGTGTCAACGGTGCCATAATGATGCGGTTTTTTAGGGTTTGCGTACCCATTTTTACGGGTTCAAATAAATTATCGTGTGCCATAAAAAGCCTTATTTGTTGTTATAAAACCATAATGATTGGTTTGTTATTAATGAATAAATAGCGCGCTCGTTTTTTAATACGCTATTTATAAGCCGTAGTCTTTATAGGGGGCAAACATGATAATTCCAAGGAAAAATGACCAACAAAAATATCAATATGGCATGATATCGGTATTGATAATACTCATTATTCAACGCCTCTTATCAGCCTATTAAGCGAATGGCTTTAATCATTTAAAAACATAAATAGCAAAATAATATTATTTATCAATAACCTGTACTCATAACCTCTCAGTCAAAAGTCTACTTAGGGCGTGTTGAACGATGACCCAATCGAGATTTTTATAACTTGAGCATCTTTTTAATGGACAACTCTAAAGACAAGTAAGTGCCAAACAATATCACCATCGAGCCGATAATCGCTGGCGTGTCTAAAGCCTCACCAAGCAGCAGATAGCCTAAAATAATGGCAAAAATCGGAATCACCAAGGTAATACTGGTTGCGCGCATAGGACCAATACTTTTTATCAATTGATTCATAAAAATCAAGGCAATGGCGGTTGAAAATACGCCAATACAAATGACTGAAACCCAAGCAGTAAGGCTAATGCTTTTACCATGTGGGAATTCGTAGACTGCTATCGGCAACATGATAATACTGGCAATGATGAGCGAACCTGCGGTAATAGCGACTGGTGAGACATTATATAAGTAGTTTCTGGTGATATTGGCACCGACGGCATAACCGACACAGGCCAATAACGCATAGCCCATTGGTAGCAACCCTGAACTTGACTCAGCGCCCTGCCGGCTGCTACCGCCAAATAAGTTTTCACTCATCAAAATAATCACACCGATAACACCGATGACTAAACCGAGAATTTGCGTTCTTGACAGTCTGTCTTTAAAAAAGGTACTGGCGATGAAACCGCTCATCATCGGCACAGATGCATTAAGCACCGCCAACACCCCTGCGTTTACCGAGCGTGCTGAAAAGGCAAATAGGATAAAGGGAATAGCCGCAGAAAATAATCCAACCAGTGTCAACACTTTCCAATTATCCCGTATACCCTCTCTGTTTTTTGGGCTGATTAAAACAAAAACCAGCATGGTCAGCCCAGCCAAGACCACACGAAGGCTGGCAAAAGCTAACGAGCCAAATTCAGGCACGCCGATACGATAAAAAATAAAAGACAGCGACCACATAAAGGATAAGGTAATAAAAATAATGAGGTCGCGGTTAGACATGGGGTGATCCTATCAAGCGTTAGACGATTGCTCCTTACTTATAAAATGGCTATTTATGAACTTCTCGTTATGAAATGATCGTTATCAACAAATTCATCATAAAAGCGCAGTTATAAAGGGCTCAGTCGTAAAAAGTATCGTGTGATAAAAAAACCTCGATGATAACTTTTTAATTGCTCGATTGATGTTGTATTTTCTGTATTTATCGCTGATTTCTTCTACAAATTCACTTTATCCAAAATAAAGTCAATATCCTTATCGCCGCGCCCTGATAAATTGACCAAAATCGTCTCATCTGCTGACATATTCTTGGCAATTTTCATTGCATAAGCGATGGCATGTGCCGACTCTAAGGCAGGAATAATACCCTCAAGGCGCGACAATGCCATAAACGCTTCTAGACATTCGGCATCAGTCGCCGACTCATAAGTAGCCAGTTTTAAATCTCGCAGATGCGAATGCTGTGGTCCAACCCCAGGATAATCAAGACCAGAAGCAATCGAATGTACGGGAGCTGGCTCGCCTTTTTCATCGAGCAGCACGTAACATTTAAAACCATGAATCTCGCCTTTCACGCCCAGTGACATCGTTGCGGCATGATTAGGAGTATCCAAGCCTTCACCTGCAGGTTCCACGCCGATTTTTTGTACCTCTGCATCATCAAAAAAGCCGCTAAACATACCAATAGCATTAGAACCGCCGCCAACACAAGCGACCACTTTATTAGGTAGCTTACCCGTCGTCGCTAAGAACTGCGCCCGTGCTTCATGTCCGACCACCGATTGAAAGTAGCTGACTATTTCAGGATAGGGCGCAGGACCTAATGCCGAGCCAATCGCAAACATACTGGTATCGAGCTCATTCAAATAAGTCTCAAAGGCGCTATCGACCGCTTCTTTTAGCGTACCAGCACCGCGTGAGACTGGTACGATATTGGCGCCCAAAATCTTCATACGACTGACGTTTGGATGCTCCTTTTTAATATCGACCACACCCATGTGAATCTCACACTCCAAGCCCATCAATGCTGCTGCCGTTGCCAACGCTACGCCATGTTGCCCCGCACCCGTTTCGGCAATTACCTTTTTTTTGCCTAATTTCTTGGCTAATAACACTTCACCCAAACAGTGATTAATCTTGTGCGCGCCCGTATGATTTAAATCTTCACGCTTAAAATAAATCTGCGCGCCGCCGCAATGCTCCGTCAAACGCTGCGCATGATAAATAGGACTTGGACGACCAACATAGGTCTCACGCAAGCGCTTCATCTCAGCAATAAAATCGTCATTTTTAATGATTTCACGAAAGCCTACTTCGATTTCTGCCATGGCTTTGGCCAGCTCAGGGTGGGCAATTTTGCCACCGAACTCTCCGTATAAACCATCGTCATTGGGCAAAATTGATTGATGTAATCCATAGTCAGCTGCTGTATTTTGCGTTGTCATAGTTAAGCCTTATTATTTTAAATGGCGTATTAGTATTGGCATTTTTGCCGAATTATTTAGCATTTTTAGTAATGAAAATATTTTGATGTATTTGTGTTCTAGTACATTGAAACAAGATGATAAGCGAAATTCTCTATTCGGTCAAGTTTACACGTCACTCTAAAAATAATTGACTAAGTGACTGGCTAAGACATTGACTAAAAGCTGGCAAGAATAATCGTTGAATGAAAGCCTGATTTATCTATAAGTATTACAGCAATCGTGTGACTGAAATAATAACGCAACCTATGTTTGCTAATATGATGCTCGCTTGGCTTAGCGCACCTTTGCGGTCGAAAGCTAATATTATTTCATACGGGCTTTTTAGCTTAAATATCAAATTAGGATACACCATGCAACGACGCCAACTGATTAAAGCCATGGGTTTAAGCTTAGGCGCTATCAGCACCTCCGCTGCGGTGAGTGGTTGCCAAACGCTTGCCAAGCAGCCAAAGCTACCAAGCAAAATTACTCAAGCTGGGCATTTTCCTAATATCATCGTTGGTAGTGGCTATGGCGGTGCGGTATCGGCGCTACGATTGAGTGAAAAAGGTCATAAAGTGTTGATACTTGAGATGGGTATGCGCTGGGACAGAACACCCGAACATAATACCTTTTGCAAAATGATTAACGCTGATAAACGCTCAAGCTGGTTTAGCAATATGCCAAACGCCCCTATTCCCATTCCGATACCTATCAAAAAGTACCCTGGGGTTTTAGATTTAATCGAATATGATGATATGAAAGTCTTCGCAGGGCGTGCTTATGGTGGCGGCTCTATCGTCAATGGCGCGATTGCCATTCAGCCCAGACGCTCGCACTTTGAAGAAACGTTTCCTTGGATTGATGCTGATGAGATGTACGAAACCTACTTTCCAAAGGCGATGAAAGAATTAAAAGTCAGCCAAATCCCTGAGTCATTTTTCAATGAGTCCGAGCATTACGAATTTACTCGTTCAGCTGAACGCCAAGCCGAAAAAGCGGGAATGAAAACAGAGTTTTTCGGTAATAGCTACGATTTTGACTATATGCAAAAAGAAGCCCGCGGCGAAGTGTATAAATCCGCGCTCGGCGGTGAAGTCATCTATGGCAACAATGCGGGCAAATTTTCACTGGATTTAACCTACCTAAAAAACGCTGAAGCCACAGGCAATGTCACGGTCAAAACCTTGCGCAAAGTTAATAGCATTCAAGCGCTCGATAACGACCAACTGCGTTTAGAAGTGCATGTCATCAATAAAACTGGCGGCGTGGATGAAGTGGAGCATTACACTTGCGATAAGCTCTTCCTTAATGCAGGCAGTACGGGAACCTCAGAGTTACTGCTTAAAAGCCAAGCGGAGGGCAAGCTTACTAAGCTAAATGAGCATATTGGACAGCATTGGGGACCCAACGGTAACATCATGACGGGACGCAATTTCGTCCACGCGGCTGGCACTACCCAATCCACCATTCCGGTCAAAGGTATCAATATGTGGGATGGCGATAGAAACGGTTCGAAGTACAAAATCTTTGCCGAACTCGCGCCATTGCCGCTAGGGCTTGAGACGTGGACGACGCTCTATCTCGCCATCACTGACAACCCAGAACGCGGTAACTATTACTATGATAAAACCTCAAAAACCGTCAAGCTCAACTGGAAACGCGAGCAAAACGAATATTCGGTAAACGCTGCTAAAGAGCTGATAGAAAAGCTAGCCAAAGCCAACGGTGGTTCGACATCAAGCTTGCTGTTCACCAAAGGCTTCGGCGATAACTTCTGTTATCATCCGCTTGGCGGTTGCGTATTGGGCAAAGCGACCGATGAATTTGGTCGCGTCAAAGGGCATAAAAATATCTATGTGCAAGACGGCGCGTTAATCCCCGGTAGCGCTGGCGTCAATCCATATGTGTTTATCACAGGACTTGCCGAACGAAATATGGTGGCTATATTGAAGGAAGATTTTGGGTAGGTTGTTGGGGTTTGGTTAGATAAGAACAAAACGTTCTTTAGCGCTTTTCATCTAACAAGCTCTTATTGCCATAAGTTCTCAGGTTTCTGTCACTCTTACCTGTGCTAAACAAAGAATTACATGCACAACCCTATCTGCTACAGAGCAGTTGAATGCTCCTGATGGACTTATCGCATGGCATACATCATTACGTATATTCCAACCTCTCTGTTCTGTAAGTAATACCCTAAAATAAAAAGATAAATCAATACCGAAACATTCTTTGACTTCCTCATCTCTAAGTAAGTCATCAAAGGTTCTTAATTGCAATCCACCTTGCCTATTTCTTTTTGAAGTTGCCCCTCCTGTTAATTCGACTAACGACCGAATAGCAGCTTCTGTTTGAGGTACTAATATGTGTATTGCTGAAATATAATCTTGATCCAAATACGCTTGTAAACCAGCATGGATAAGATCCTTTTTTGTTTCTTCAAATATAGGTGACGCTAATACAAAGTCAGTCAAATCTTGCACTTTTATATTGTAAACTTCTAACGCCTTTTTTAATGAATGCCTAAGAAAAAAGGCATTAGTATTTAAATTACTAGAAAGTTGGTGAATCACATGCCCTTCTAAGTCGTCTTCAACGCTGCCAATAGTTGCGATAGGTCTGCCTTTGTGATCTTGAATTGTCTTAGTAAAAAAGTATGTCAGCGGATAATTTTTTGCTAGCTCTAAAACTTGTTCCTCTACTTGATCTTTCTTTGGAATAAAATGTGCTACAATTCTTACAAGTGTATTTTCTAGACCACCATTTGTCATTGAGTCGAGATAAGCTTCTAACTGTTCTTTTGGTATTTCTATGCTGTGAGAGAAGGATTGCATACTATCTACAACTTTTGGACCTATCTCAGTTATCTTTCTCGTTACTCGCTCTATGTCACTTTTCATATTGAAGCTATGAACCGCCCCGACTTTATCGGAGAGTGATTTACTTGAGTCAGGCAGCGATGCCTGACAGGGTTAAATTATCATAATACCGCTTTTCAAAATCAAAAGGTGACACATAACCAATCGTACTATGCA
>CAJHAA010000030.1 GCA_904846265.1 Psychrobacter immobilis
ATAGTCGCCCAACGCTTCTATCAGCATGCGAACGGCGCGTTCTTTAATCTCAGGAGTGTAGGTTTGTTTTTTCATTGTCGTATTCTCTCAGAATGTTGAGTCTCCGACAATCCCGGGGCGGTTCAGTTTCCTCAGCATAGCTCAGTGATTACTCAATATGGCATTAAAAAACCGAACGTCTGCTTTAAGGCGCGTTCGAATTACATTGATGACCATGTATGTCAGCAACCATTCAATCTAAATGACCGTTACACCGTTTCTTCAGCATAATTTACTTGTCGAATGACCCTTTTAAAAAATGCAAAGGCATCTTCAGCTCCTTTTAATGCTTGTTGGCGTTGTGTTAGTGTCAATTCTAAGCCATCTAATTGCTCTTTAAATTTACGCCAATGCACCATTCTGCCATCTTTATGTGCAGATAGGTGTTTTGCACCATGAGTACTTGTAAGTTCAATTTTTTGAGCTTCTTTATATAAAATTGCGGCGCCTAAATTTGAACCTTCAGAGCAATAAAGCCAACCAATAGATTCAAACTCACTTGGACTAGGTATAGCCTCATCGACTAACATAGTCTTAACGTGAAGGTCTTGCATGTCCATGGCTACTTGTTCTAAGCGTGATAGACTATTAAGTCCCTTAATCTTAAGGTTTAAGCTGGGATTCTCATAGATAGGTTTCAAAACTTCGTGAAAAGCATTTTGTGCTTGTAAAAATTTACTGTAATTTTCTATAGAGGCAAATGGTTCCATAGATAAAACGAGCATGTCAACACTATCATGTGTTTGGCGGGAGTGCTTTTTTAATGCTTCACTAAGAGGTAAGTTCATCACTGTTTCCTATATTTATTAATTTAAGGGGCGCTCTCCCATTTCATCCTATTTAGTTAGCTTTTTTTAGATTGAGCGCACGCCAAAATATTTTTGGGTTTTTATTGATAGTTTTTTATGTATTTTATCCAAGACATATGGGCTAAAATTCGTAGGTTAACCCTACTTTGTAATTTCTTCCTGGTGCCGTAAATCTTTCAATGCCAACCCCTTGGTCATCTACCATAGAGTTGACGTTTAATTCTGCTAACGAACGCAAGTTGTCCCATGGAACATATTTAGCATTAAATAAATTAAACACCCCTGCTGATAGTTTTAAATTAGAACCTAGTCTTTTACTGCCATAAACATCATATACATAAGCCGATTTAGACTTATCAATGTGCTTATAAGGAGCAATGACATTTTCATAAGGCATGTTATAACCATTTGATTCTAAGGTAGCTACTTTTGCGTCTTCAGCATGTTTTCTGCCTAAATACCTTAGATTCGCAGACAGTTGCCAATCCTTTTTAGGGGCTTCATAACCTAACCCGAATGTGACATTCAAAGGCTGAGTCGCAAGTAAGTTGGTTCCTTTATCAGTTTTATCTTTGGCATAACTTAAATTAGCAATTACTCGAATATCTCCTTCTAGGTCAGCAAGCTGTCCAACATCCCATACGCCTCCTAAACGCAATCCATAAGTCTCTGCGTCACCAATATTTTGGGCGCTGAGTATATTTATAGAAAGGGGTGAACAAACCGGTTGGCCGGTCGAATAATCTTCATAGCATCGTTGTTGTTCCTCTTGAGAATTCAACAAACTGATAAAGTCACTATATTTAGTATAGAAACCTATAGCTGTAAAACTTAAATCTTGAAACTGGCCAGACAAGCTAAGTTCATGATTGATAGATTTCTCAGGCTTAAGATGAACATTGGGCGTCAAACTGTTTCCCATCATCTCAAATGCTGAATACATTTGGCTGGTAGCGGGTGCCATGAATCCTGTAGATAGCTGATACTGGGTCTGTAAATATGGGCTAAGTTTGTAGTTTATGGAAAACATCCCTCCTATATTGTCCATTTTCTTATTGTGATCAAACTCGCCATTCTCATAATCAATACGTACCGGATAATATTTGCTCGCCTTCTCGATGCCTTTTTTATTGATTTCATCCATATAAGGTTTGTAGTTGTAATTGTCATACCGAAGCCCAATCGTCGTATCGAGCTTTTCCGTTAAATTTATTTTGTCTTGAATGGCCACATTGAAGATATCTTGCTTCACTGAGGGCCCAATAAAATCGTACCAAGAACTGGGGTTGCCTGAAGAAGGAATATAAGTTTCTTCTAAGGTCAATCTATGGTCCGTCTTTGCATATTTTGTATTAACTGACAAAGTATGAGAGCCTAGCTTCTCAGTTTCTAACGGTAAGCTTGTTGCCTCTATACTTAGTTGTATGGTTTTGTCCTCTTGAGGCCGATGCATCACTCCATCTACCCTATAAGAGTCAGATCCCCATACTTGGCTATAAGTTTCTGTATTAGCCACTCCTGTAATTTTTTGCTGAGTTAAAGTGGTATTGACCTCATCTATGAACTCACTAGTAATAGGTAGGTATCTATGACTGATGCCATAACTTTCTAATTCTGCAGTATCCTTACCAATTCTTGAAGCAAAAGTCTGTCTGGTAAAGTTATTAGATACTCTATCCGTTTTTTGTTTAGTGGCATGAAAACCTAATCGGTTTTCTTCGTTCAAATGGAGGTATAACTTTGCTAACGTTGCCTCTGTTGTATAACTTAATGGGTCAGGTAATATTGCTGCTGTATTAGATCTGTATCCTGTAGAGGGATATTTATAGTCTGGATCATTGATAAAATCATAGGCAGGATCTAGTTTGTTTTTATCGAAATCTAACATTCGGTGATTTTTTGTTTCATGTCCTTCACGATGCACATAATTAATTATTGCCTCAACCTTATCGTTTTTCCCTGCCAAACCAAAAGCGTTACTAAATTCTTCATTGCTATTGCTATAACCTGTTTTGATATAACCACCAAGTTGACGATCAGGTCTTATTAAATCTTCTGGGTCTTTGGTCTTGAAACTAACAGACCCTCCCATTGCACCACTACCAGAATTAAAAGAGTCCGCCCCGACTTCAAACTCCACCTCTGACAGAAGCTCTACATCGGGTGAAAATCGACCCTCAAACATATATCCATAAGCTGAAAATATTTCATTGACTTGCTTATCTGGCAAGCTAACGCCATCTAAGTTTAAAGCTACCCTATTGCCATCTACCCCTCTGATGGCGTAGCCATTGCTACCATATCTTCCTGCATCTGCCACACTTATATCAGGGTTATAACGGACTAAATCTTTATCACTGTCAATTAGGTTGTCTGATATCGTCTTGGCCGTTTTAAGGTCGTCCCCTACATTTATAGGGGGCTGCTTATTAGCATAAACAGTTATCGTGTCCATATGTAACATCGGTAAGTTTTCTTCTTGGTGCTGAGTATCCGCAATGGCTGATTGATACATCAAAGTTCCAACAAGAATACTTAATAGGGTTTTAGACTTACCTTTAAGACTAGGTATATATATCGACTTCTTATAAGTTGAATCCTCGTGCATTCCAAATTTCCTATAGTAAAAATAAGCACAATTTTCTTCACATCAGCCTCGTCGTCAAAGGAAATAATATTAATTGTTAATAACATTGCTGATAGTTTCTTCATATAATAAAACAATATAGTTACATTGTAAACGATAATCATTAACAAATAGGAAAATATATTATCTTAGGGTATTTTACTTTTTGCAAAGGCTTAGCAAGGAGTCAGGAAAACGTCTTGTAATAGTAGGAAAAATTAAGCGTCCGGCAGTCGAGACATCCACACAGTAACAGTGATGCATATTGCGCATGTAACCCAAGCAAGCCACTGCAAACTATCAGAAAATCGGTAAAACAACATACCGCATGACATAGCCATCATTGACCAAGCCAAATATTTTGCCTTACGAGGAATAGCTCGATGCTGCTGCCAGTTCTTTACCATTTCACCGAACACTTTATGTTTGAGAAGCCACTGATTGAATTTATCAGACCCTTTAGCCCAGCATGCTGCCGTTAGTAAAATGAAAGGGGTGGTAGGTAATACTGGAAGAATAATACCGACTAAGCCTATGAAGAAGAAAAAACCGCCTAGCGCCATAAATAATATTCGTATTATGCGGTTATGATGAATTTGGTTGAGCATTACTTTTTTTTGTAAATTCGATGAATTTGTTGAAGGTTGCACATTGTTCATAAGAAAGTAGCTCGATAATTAAAGAGTAGCAGCCAGTTATTTAGCGAACTGCGAATATTTTTATTAGAGAATAAACTGTATTTGCAGGTAGTTTTTTACAGATTATTGTAAATGATAATCATTCAATTATCAAAATTATGATGTGTTACTACCCCAATCATTCCAATGAATGAGTGTTTTACGATTTATATTGAATATTTTTGATAAAAGTAGGGCAGTATCTTTTTTATGTGAACTAATAGATACTTATATTACAGACCTATACTATCAATCCTGTAGAACTTGACTTAGGGGGTTTTATTTACGCAGTCTGATAATGAAAGTCAAACCACATTTTTCTTGGCGTTCTATAGCTTAAACGCTATTGAATCCTACTGCTAGCATAGCCATTATCTTGCCTCGGGGCGTAATACTGCTTCGCTTCCTCCTTCCTCATTTAAGAAGTCTCATTCATCCTGAGCTGCCTAGCTACTTTGCCGTTGTCGTTGTCATCTGCTAGTTTTTGACAGTTTCAGTCATAAAAGCGGCACTATGAGTCCTGGTTATCTTAGTCATGATAAACGCTCTATTAAGTCTTTAATTTACCAAAACGGGTTCTACAGTTTTTTCAGCATAGCTTAATCCCTGCTTGATACGCTCTCTACGCTTGTCGTTATCAAGCTTTGCCATCGTTGCTAACAAGTCGATCAGCATATGGTTAATCACTGTTAGGATATCACCTGTCATGCCCATACTTACCGTATGCGTGGTTGGTAGATCAGCCACCACCAATCGTAAGCCTTTATCTTTGATACGCTGCTTTAAGATCGCAAAATCATCTTGAGATAGCCGGCTTAATCTATCCACGCTTTCAACCAGCAGAATATCGCCTTCTTCAGCATCATTGAGTAACAGAGTGAGTGCTGGTCTATCAAGCTTCGTACCACTGAAATGCTCAACGTACTCAACATGGTTATCATCATAGCTTTGGCTAAAGCTAATCAAGTCAGACAACGCTCTCTTAGCGTCTTGATCCTTAGTACTGGCTCTCACATAAATACGAACGGTCATAACGCCCCCTCTATTACTTAGACTTAATCATTAATGTTTATTGATAATAGCAGGATATTACTATCATTTGATAATAGAAAAAAAGTCTAATGATAGATAGATTATCATTTAAAGGTTTTATATTTTGGGTATAGTGAAGTGATAGGGTGACGGAGCAGGCGGTAGTACTTTAATATTGGCCCGAACTCATATTACAACTTATGATCATTAATAAAATCAACCATCACTTGGGCGGTCCGCCCATCTCCTCCTAGGCATAAAAGCGCCCGCGTTCCTTATAGTTTCGTTGGCTTATTTGAGCTCTTTATTTTTGCGCTCAAGCGCTTTGATGACTGACCAAGAGGCATTATAGTTCGGTTAAGTTGTTCATGGAAGAAATCCTGTTTGCATAAATTGGTCTTGGTAAACCTACTTTAGCAATTGTGAACTTCTTGTTTTTGTCTTTTTTGGCGCTCCCTTCTTCTGAACTGGGGTTACTTATTACTCAAAATTCTAAACAATTTGTTTTATGAGACAAAATTATTTGTTTCTGTTTTCCAATTATGTTCCAATCATAACCTTTTATCGGTGTTTTCATACACTTTAAGCGCATCAAAAGTACTTAATCTTGAAGGAGATAATCGGCTATGCAAGGAAGTAACTCGCCAAATGGCAATCCGCCACATAATAATTTTGATGCAGCAGAGCAAGACTCGCGCATGCAGCGGTTTTTAAAAGGAGTAGAGTGGCTCGGTAATTTACTACCGCATCCTGTTATTTTGTTTGTATGGATGTCAGTATTTTTACTGGTTCTTTCAGCAGTCCTGTCTTACTTTGGTATATCGGTAATCGATCCACGACCAGAGGGTGCAAGCGGCCGTAGCGCTGATGGAACTATTGAGGTCGTCAATTTATTAAACGGCGAGGGCTTAGCTCGTATTGTTGAAAACTTGGTGACCAACTTTACTGGTTTTGTGCCACTTGGTACGGTGCTGGTAGCACTACTTGGTGTTGGTATCGCTGAGCGCTCTGGAATGATATCAGCCGCACTACGTGGGCTAGTGTTAAACGCGCCAAAGAAAATGGTTACCTTTACTATTGTGTTCGCAGGTATTATGTCAAACACGGCCGCTGAGCTTGGTTATGTGGTTTTGATACCACTTGCTGCGGTCATATTTCACTCTCTTGGTCGACATCCATTAGCTGGTATCGCGGCGGCATTTGCTGGGGTATCTGGTGGCTATAGCGCTAATCTATTACTTGGCACAGTTGATCCTTTATTATCAGGGATTACTCAAGAAGCGGCACGTATCATCGATCCAGCTTACACTGTTGGGGCAGAAGCCAACTGGTACTTTATGATGGTGAGTACTTTTTTGATTAGTGGTTTGGGTTATCTTGTGACCGAGAAAATCGTCGAGCCAAGCCTTGGTAAGTACAATCCTACTGACGCCGATGATCCCTCAGTATTAGATACCAAAGCTGAGCGCGTATCTACTATTGAGAAAAAAGGACTTTTTTGGGCTGGTATTAGCATGCTGGTATTCTGTTTATTATTGGCTTGGACCGTGGTACCTGCTGACGGCATCCTGCGTAATGCTGAGACAGGTCTGTTGTCAGGTTCGCCGTTTTTAAAGGGTATCGTTGTCTTCATTTTTGTGTTCTTTGCCATACCTGGTTATATATATGGAAAGATTACTGGTAGCATAAAAAACAACCAAGATGTAGTAGATGCGATGAGCCATGCGATGAGCTCGCTCAGTATTTATATCGTCTTAGTCTTTTTTGCAGCGCAGTTTACCGCCTTCTTTAATTGGTCAAACCTTGGTTCTGTAATGGCAGTATCTGGTGCAACTTTCCTAAACGATATTGGTTTAACAGGTCCTTTCTTATTGATCGGTTTTATCTTGATATGTGCGGTGGTTAACTTGATGCTTGGTTCGGCATCTGCGCAATGGGCCGTGACAGCACCAATATTTGTCCCCATGCTAATGCTAACTGGCTATGCGCCTGAGATGATACAGGCCGCATACCGTATTGGAGATTCGACTACTAATATCATTACCCCTATGATGAGCTATTTTGGTCTCATTATGGCAGTTGCTATTCGTTATAAGAGAAATACGGGCGTTGGCACACTTATGGCGATGATGTTACCTTATTCAATTGCATTCTTAGTTGGTTGGATTATTTTATTTTGCGTCTGGGTGTTTGTATTTGGTCTGCCAGTAGGCCCTGGTGCAGAGACGTTTTATCCTGCTAAATAGTAGTGAATCGAAGGTTTGCTAAATGACCCCCGTTCGGGATAAGGGAGCGCCAAAAAAGAAGTCCACAATTGCTAAAGTAAATTTATCAAGACCAACTTATGCAAAAAGGACTTCTTATATGGACAACTTTTACCAATCATTCAAGCCAGAGTTTGAAACCCACATCATCGCTAGTGGCCGGCGTCAATTGAGACCATGCTATAGATTCTTTTTAACTTCTCTCTAACACCACGTTTTTAGTATTTCTATTATCCACGGTAGTTTGGATCACTGACATCAGTAGAATAAGTATTATCATCTGACAGCAGATCACGTATATCATGCTCAGCATTACTATAAGACTCATTTTGCTGATTATTTTCAGCCTCATGATTAGATGTTTGCATATTGACCGCAGAAGAATCTTTTCTCTCACCCAAGCCCATATCGCCACCCAAACTTTCAATCATACTTTTAAACAACTCTTTATCCGATTTTCTCGTTAAAAAATCTGGGAAATGAATCGCAAAATACTCTCGAATCATCTGCTCACTCTCACCATCAGTTGCCAACACCTGACCCAAAAACGCCCCCATTAAAATCTTCTGCTTGTTCAGGCGTTTCTCTAACTTTACTTGCTGAACCTTAGCTTGGCGTTTTAACTCTTCCAACCGTTGACGCTCTTTTAAGTCATTAGAGTCTTGACTATCAAAAATAGACACAGGCGCTTTATTATTAGTGGCTGACATAACACTTCTCTTTATAAATAATATTTCATTCAGCATAGCAAGCCCCTCACTATCATTCAATCACTTGTGGTAAGCTTTAACACAACCACATCCGAAACCTTAGATAGCTTAGTTTATTATTTAATGGTTGTGTCTCCCTGACTAAGGGCGAAGTAACGACTCAAAATTTAATCTATTCACTTCGTTACTATTCTTAATTTTGAATCCTTCTTCGTTGGGGAAACCCCAAACCCCGCACACCACAAAAAGCGGTGGTGTGCAAAAAGCAAAAATAGCAGGTGGCTCTTTATGACGATGGTACACATTGCAACAAAGGCGATTTCTCGAAAAGCAGGACAGTCGGCTGTGGCGTGTGCCGCCTATCGTGCTGGCGATGTGCTTGATGATGCCAAATATGGCAAGACCCATGACTATAGTAAAAAGTCTGGTGTGATGAGTAGCGATATCGTTTTACCATTTTCATTAAAGGTGCTGGGTGTGAGTGTGGATCGGGAGACGCTTTGGAATACTGCCGAAGCGGCAGAGACCCGTTCGGACAGTCGGGTGGCTCGTGAGTGGCTGATTAATTTGCCTCATGAGTTGTCTGAGGAAGAGCGCCATTCACTGGCTATCAACTTTGCCCAAAAGCTTTGTGACGATATGGATGTGATTGCGGATGTGTGTATCCATCGTCCGGTGATGAAGTTGCCATTCGATCCTAATGTACCGCCAAGTTCTAAGTATTTGCGTGAGGGTGAGGAAAACCCTGATCCCCGTAATTTTCACGCGCATATTTTAGTCACTACTCGAGCGCCTACCATTGGACCGAATAAAACCTTGGCATTTGATCCAAAGCTTAAGACCCCGTTTGAGTGGTCCAATAAAAAACGTAAGGCGCATGATCTGCCGTCATCGATGCAAGAGATAAAGCGTATTCGGGAGATGTGGGTAGATACCGCCAATAAAGTGTTGGCGCAGCATCATCTGCCATTGATGGATGCACGCAGTTATAAGGATCAGGGGCTTGATCAGCAGCCCACTATTAAAATGGGAGTGGAGGCGACGGCCATGGAGCGCCGAGGCATCACGACCGAAAAAGGAGACACCAACCGCGCCATCAAAGCACGCAACAAATTGGTGGCTGACAACCATATCAAACAGGAGGCAGACAATGAGCGACGAATTAGCGCACTTAGAAAAGGACTTGCTTGGGCAACTGAGAAAAATGCAAGACTACCTGGCAGCATTGGAGGCACAAAACAACGAGCTGACTTTGCAAAACAACTCGCTAGAAGCTCAGAACCTCACATTACGTACTGCACAGAACAATCTAATAGAACAGCAGTTCGAGTTGACGACACAAAACGATGTATTGAAGACGCAAAATCAGGCATTGCTTGGGCAGCTAAACGATGCGAAAACCTACCAAAGCGATGTGATGACACAAAACAAAGAATTAATGGCACAGCACAAGCAAATGATAAGCTCACACAAAGAATTGACGACACAAAACAAGCAATTGAGGGAATCACTGAAGCTATCGGAAAGTCAAATATTGAAATTAACAAAGCAACTGAGCGAAGTGCAAGACCAGCCCCCAACCCCTTCGATGACGACGCACGACGAGCAAGAGCTGCTCGACTTGATCGACAAGAAGGACGAATTGATCGAGACACTCGAGCAAACCGTTACGAAGATGAGAGAATCTTTGAGTATGCTGAACGTATGAAGCTGCACCTAGCCATGCGCTTGATACAACGTCATCGTGAGGCGATGGCCATCAGATGGGCGCAAGGAGAAACCGCGGCTGACGCCCCTGATAAATTTGATCAGCGTCAAGTGGCACTACTTAGCGAGTTTGCACAGCGCCATGGTATTGAGGACCACGATAAAGCCGTGGAATTTACCGCGCACTTACGCCAAGTGGCCAAACGTTTTGATTACACACTGGTTGAAAACAACAAAGCCATTATCAAGCTGTTGCGTGATCCCAAAGCTGAACGTGAGCAGTATTTAGCGCTTACCAAGCATTTTATAGATTTCAGAGACAATATCGATCAAAAACGAGCGGCATTTAATACCAGTATCATCGACAAGCTGGGCGGTAGCGCAGGAGAGGTTGGCAGAATGACTCGGGACATCATCTCGTCATTCAGCTATACCAAAGGGTTAACGCATTACATCAATCAAGATAACCACCCAGCTGAAGCAAGAGAGGTTGCTAAAGAACATTTAGCAGATACCTTGGATAAAACCTGTCAGCAATTCAAACTTGCGTTGCGTGATGTTAACTCCTTACCAACAACCCAGCGTAAAACCTACTCAGAGGCCCTTAAAGCTACTTTAAAGACGTTTACTGAGCAATATGGCAAAGAGCTGTCTGAAAGCCAACACAAAGCCTTACAGGGTGGTTTAGAGTCCTATCATCATCAAGTGAGTAGAACTAATACACCTAGCCGAGGATTTAGTCCTTAATTGAATCCTCAAAAGAACCGTTACTAAGGAATAAATTGCTTAGGCAAGCTACGTGGTTTAAGTGATGATTTTTCACTTATCCACAAAAAATTTTATCACCCGTTTCTTTAAAGGTTTTTATTTGATCCTGTTTACTCCTGTTTACTCCTGTTTAAGAGCCTTTTTTCACCTTTATAATCAATAGCTTACAAAGAGAAAAAACAGTAAATGAGCAGAAAAAACAGTAAATGAGCAGAAAAAACAGTAAATGAGCAGAAAAAACAGTAAATGAGCAGAAAAAACAGTTTTATATTAACTACTGTTTATTTAACTGTTTTTAATGTTAATATAGCTTGAGTGTTTTTAAAAAAACAGTAAATGAGCAGAAAAAACAGTTTTATATTAACTACTGTTTATTTAACTGTTTTTAATGTTAATATAGCTTGAGTGTTTTTAAAAAAACAGTAAATGAGCAGGATTAAAAATGGAAAATAATTTAGTTGTTCAATCAAACGAGCTGATTTTAGCAACATACACAATGCAAAAAACAGACAAAGAGCTAATGCTTGCGTGTATTAGTCAGATAGACAGCAGACCTGACGCACCAGAAGTAACAAAACAGACTGAATTTAAAGTGTCTGTAGATGATATAAAGTCACTGTTCTTTGGTAAGAAGTCTAAAAACGAGCAGAACGTCTATCGTGATATGGAAAACGCAAGTAAGCGTTTGTATGACGTTGATATTGTAATGAGCTTGCCCGAAAACAAAATACTTCAAACAAGACTTATCAGTAGTATTGTCTATGACCCGGATAACGGAGAAGTTTCTTTATCTTTTGCAGAAAAGATTTTGCCTTATTTGACACAGCTAAGAGCTAATTTTACTAAGTATAAGTTGCTTGAAATCGGCGAGTTATCAAGTATCCACTCAATACGTTTATATGAATTGGTCGTTATGTGGGTTAATCAGTTTCAGTACAGCAAAGATTTTACACTTGAAGAATTTAAGCATGTAATGAATGTCAAAGGTAAATACAAGCAGTTCGGTCATTTGCGACAATTTGTTATTGAAACAGCTATTAACGACATTAACGAGAATACAAACTATAGTGTTAGCGTGGAGTATCAAAAGAAATCAAGAGGTAAGGGATTTAGAGGCTTAAAGCTGAGTTTCTATAAAAAAACATTAGACAAGCTAACGGGTGCAGACGGTGCATTATCACAAGCAGCCATCCAGTCCATTGTCGATAGCGTGCAGTTTATGAATGACTATAACGATCATCCAAGCCTAAGTTATGACGGCAAAATGCAGACTGACGCATTTAAGCGCGAAATGATTAATATCATACAGCGAGAGCCTGAAAGCTTTAACAAGCCCAATAAGGCTTTAGAGAGCTATCTTCCAAAGATTAAACACTAATGTTTTTTCAAAAATCCTTATAGTCAAAAGAACCACCGTTTTTTCTTCTTAGCCGTCGCGACGATTGAATCGTCTCTTTTTTCTTGCTCTTGTGCAAGTGGCGGCTCATCGCTTATTTCAGCTTGCTTAAACTCTAGCAGTCTCACTTGTGCGAAATCATGGATACTGGCGTTGGCTTTATCCAGCGTTTTGTTCAATTTTCCTATCTGCTGCTGATAATTTTCAATTAACTTTTTTTGATCGCTTACCTGTTGGCTGAGGTGTTCATTCTTGAGCTTTTCAAGCGCTAATAGGTGTTCAATATCCGTATTGTACTGAACACTTTGACTGTTCAGAGGTGTACTTTGAACAGTGTCCACTGAACGTTCAGTACGTTTTTTAGAAATTGGCTCACCAAACACGCGCAACATTTCTGAAACGTCTATTTTCTTATCTGCCGTTCTAGAAAGCTCACCATCATTGACTTTCTGATAGATCGTCGTTCTTGATACACCCCATTCTTTTGCTGCTTTCGTCACCGATATGTTCATTGTTCACCTAGTGTTCAAGTACGTTTTTAGAGACTGTACAGTACAACTGTCCAGAACGTTCAGTGAACAACTATGGCACTAACTTATCTATCAGGCAAATTATAATTTCTTGTCAGTCATTAGGCTCAAAAATTACTAAGAGTGTCATTGAGCGATGCTGGATAAGTCTAATAAATCAGAAAATTTATATATATCAGAAAAACATGTATAGAAAAGCTGTTTTTATATACGTATATATATAACATGTATAGAAAAGCTGAAATATTATACATATCCAAAGAGGTATCCATGAACGAGTATCAGATTATCCCGCTACCGCTACCTGACATGGAGGCGCTAGAAACCAGAGCGGTTCTTAAAAAACTGTCGTCAGCCAATCGATATTTAGCTGAACTCAAAGGGGTAGTCTCATCTATTCCCAATGAAGCGATCTTAATCAATACCTTGGCTCTACAAGAGGCGAAGCACAGCTCTGAGATAGAGAATATTGTCACTACCAATGATGAGCTGTTTAAAGCTGAGCTTGATATAGTCAATCAAAGCCTTGCGACCAAAGAGGTGCAGAACTATACGCAGGCGCTAAAATCAAGTTTCGATACGGTACGAAAAAGCGGCATTATTCGCTTAAGTGACATATTAGCGATTCAAGAAGAGTTAGAGAAAAACGTTGCAGGGTTTCGTAAGCTGCCCGGTACGACACTCAAAAATAGCCAAGGTGATATTGTCTATACGCCGCCCCAACACGGCGATGACATCAAAGCATTAATGGATAACCTAACTACTTTTATAAATAATGATGCGATCTGTGATCTGGACCCACTGGTAAAAATGGCGGTCATTCATCATCAGTTTGAGAGTATTCATCCGTTCTATGACGGTAATGGGCGCACAGGGAGGATTTTAAATATTCTCTATCTGGTGGCGCAAGGCTTACTAGACTTGCCCGTTTTATACCTTAGTCATTACCTGATTCGACATAAGGCTGATTATTATCACTATCTACAGCACGTTCGAGATACTGGCGACTGGGAAGGTTGGCTGTTATTCATGCTTGATAGTGTGGAAGAGACGTCTAAATCCACCATCATATTGATTAAAGATATTAAGGCATTGATACAGGCATATAAGCTCAAAATGCGCGAGGAGAAGCCCAAAATCTATCGCCAAGAACTGTTAAACAACCTATTTAATCACCCTTATACCAAAATAGAATTTGTGATGACTGATTTAGAGGTATCGCGCATCACCGCGACTAAATACTTAGATGAGCTGACTGATATTGGGCTACTACAAAAAGAGAAAGTCGGGCGTAGCTCTTATTACATCAATGTCGAACTACTACAATTACTAATGAATCGAGCGTAGTATGACAAGGGTTATGCGCTCGCTTTAGTGAGCAACATTATTTTTGAATATATAAATAGGTATAGCTTGGTTTTAGAAGCCTGGCGCTGCTCCATACCTTTCTCATATCATTTGTCATAACGCCCGTTGTGGGAATACGTTCTGTGCGCTATACAGGCATCGAGCTTTATGATTAAGATTTCCCAAGTTAGTGTCTACAGTATTGAGAGCATAGTCAGGTTAATAGGATGCCAAAGCAAGAAAGACTAGAGCTCGTAACCCGTGATTCTAAGTGTCTTTATAAGAATTATTTTGTAGAACTACTCTTCCATTAAATAGGTATAGATGGTAAGTTCAGCTTTTAGTAGCTCATAAGTTTAGTGCATTCTTAATCGAAAACACTAAACTTATGAGCTGTTCTTCTTTTTTCAATCACTTTCTAATTAAGTTGAGAGTGGCGTACTAACTACTATTGTTGTTTATATAAAAATATAAACTAAAAGCAAGATAGTGAGTCTTAACAAGGAATGTTATATGTCCAATCCCTCGGTATCTAAACGGGTTCTTACTGCCAGCCTCGTTGGCAGCGCCATCGAATGGTTTGATTTTTTTCTATATGGTACGGTAGCCGCTCTAGTCTTTAATCAGCTGTATTTCCCTACAGGAGATGAGAGCTTGAGTACAATGCTAGCTTTTGCCTCATTTGCATTATCGTTTTTTGTTCGACCTTTTGGCGGGATTGTTTTTAGCCATATCGGTGACAAAATTGGAAGAAAAAAAACCTTAGTAGCTACCTTGGCATTGATGGGTGGTGCAACAGTCTTGATGGGGTTATTACCCACTTACCAAGCGATCGGAATAGCTGCGCCAATTTTGATGGTGATGTTGCGTATAATTCAAGGCCTTGGTATAGGCGGCGAATGGGGAGGTTCAATGCTATTAGCAGTTGAATATGCACCGCCTGAAAAGCGTGGTTTTTTTGGTAGTGTGCCACAAATGGGGATCCCAATCGGTCTACTACTTGCGACATTGGCATTAACTGTGATGACTATGTTACCGGAAGAAGATTTTATGGCATGGGGGTGGCGTGTGCCATTTATTGCAAGCGCATTTTTAGTAATTTTTGGTCTTTGGATCCGTAAAGGAATTGATGAAACGCCAGACTTTAAAAAGAACAAAGAAGAGGGGACGGTAGTAAAAGTTCCTTTATTCGAAACGTTTAAAACTCATAAAAAAGAAGTGCTAATCGCTGTAGGTGCCAAGTTTGCTGAGACTGCGCCGTTTTATATCATGTCTACCTTTGTTGTATATTACGCTACTACTCGATTATCATTGAGTACAACACAAGTACTTAATGCAGTTACCATAGCTATGGTAGTAACTATCTTTCTTATCCCATTTATGGGAGCTCTGTCAGATAAGATTGGACGTAAAAGAGTTTATATCGGTAGTACTGTTCTTATGATGTTATATGCTTTCCCTTACTTCTGGATATTAGAGCAGGACACATTCCTAAGTGTAGTGGTAGCTACTGTCATCGGGCTAGGTATTGTTTGGGCGCCTATTACTGCGGTTCTTGGTACTATGTTTTCTGAAATATTCAAAAGCAATGTCCGATATACAGGTGTCACCTTAGGATATCAAATAGGAGCCGCTCTTGCTGGTGGTACAGCACCACTAATTGCTACTTATTTACTCACTCAATTTGATCAATCCTACCGATCGATTGCAATATATATGATCTTAACGGGAGTGGTTTCTCTTATAGCTATTAGTTTTGTAAACACTTCCTCAAATAGAATGACTGGTAGTAATGATAATTAAAAAGGATAACTTATGAAATTTTTTGACAAACAACAAACTGCTGCTGCTTTGCCATATGACGCCTTAATTAAAGCTATCGATCAGATGTTTAAACAAGAGTGTGTGGTACCGCGTCGTCATAATCATGCGATTGATAGTGATGATGCGGGCGCTACATTGCTCATTATGCCAGCTTGGCAAAAGAATCGTTATTTGGGTATTAAGCATGTGACTATCTATCCAGATAATGGGAAGAAGTTTGGACTAGCTGGGCTTTTTTCAACTTATACACTATTTGATGCTAATAATGGTATGCCTATTGCGGTGATTGATGGCAATACAATAACCTGTCAGCGTACAGCGGCAGCCTCTGCGCTAGCTGCAAAGTTTCTAGCTCGTAAAGAGTCCAAAAGCTTACTTATCGTGGGAGCTGGAAATGTAGCCCGTGAGCTTGCTTTTGCGTATGGGGAGTTATTTAGTCTAGAAACTATAAAAATTTGGAACACCACTTATAAGCGAGCCGTTAAACTAGCTGACGATTTACAATCCAAAGGGTTTCCAGCTATTGCAGTAGAAGATCTGCAGGAAGCAGTTGAAAATAGTGATATTGTTAGTAGCGCGACCTTATCAACAGGACCCTTAATAAAACGTGATTGGGTTAAACCTGGTACGCATGTGGATTTGATTGGTAGTTTTAAGCCTGACATGCGTGAATCTGATGATGCGATGTTTGCTGATACCTCTGTATTTGTAGACACTAGTGAGGCACTAGATAAAGCTGGTGATTTACTCTCACCTATCTCAGCAGGAGTGTTTCAACGTGATCAGGTTAAAGCTGATTTAGCGGCTTTATGCCAAGGTCAACACCAAGGTCGTACTAGTGCATGTGAAATAACAGTCTATAAAGCGGTAGGGACAGCGATGGAGGATTTGGCAGCAGCTATCTTAGTTTATGAAAGTACTATTTAATTTATTAAATAGTATTGTTGTAATTTTAAAAAGTAGGTATAAACCTACTTAAGCTATATCCCAGCGGAACCATCTAAAAAGGCTCATTAATCAATTAATAGACTACTCATAGCAGACTACTATATTGGAACCACTTAATGAGCAGTGATTAGTTTAGGTTTTTCCTTGGCCACATCAGCGATCAGATGCCGTGAGCACTTAGCCATTTTTTGAATATCAGAATAGCTATGACCTGATTCGAGTAGACTAGCGATGATCTTGCGCTTTCCAGTATCTTTCCTACGTCCTAAATACTTACCTTCTGCCTTGGCACGAGCAATACCTTGCATCTGACGGTTACGGCGATCCTCATAATCTTTTCGAGCAATGGCTGCGAGCATATCCAGCAGCATCGAGTTAATGGCCTGCAATATACTACTCATAAATTCAGTGCTGCTTTCAGGTTGAAGTGCCATATATGAGGTCGGCAGCTCTTTTGATACGATAGATAGCTTTTTTTCTGATAGCATTCTTTTGAGCGTATCCCAATCCGCTTGGTTCAAACGTGCCAAGCGATCAATTTGCTCAACTAAGATCACATCGCCCTTATGAGCATCTTCAATCAGCTGCATAAGCTTGGGTCGTACCAAGGTAGCGCCTGATTCGTTTTCGACATAGAAGGCAGCAATCTTGTGGCCATGGTCGTTGGCAAATGCTATGAGTTCGCTTTTGGCACGCTTAGCGTCTTGTTCTTTGGTAGACGCTCGTAGATACGCTCTAATAAACATAAACACCTAAAATAGTCTGTTATAAGTGGTCTGTTAATAGGTTTAAGGGCTAAAATAGCTGGTTCCGCTAGGGTATACTTGTATTCGCCTCAAGCGACTACACTAAAAAGAACAGTGCTACCAACAGCACAGCCAATCACGTAAATGCAAGTGGCATATCTTTAAGTATATTGAATATTAGCTGTTTTCATCGTCTATATATAACTATATACTACGAAAAAAAATAGCACACAATTTTCGATAAATATAGTCATATGTTCATTGAATAATTTGAAAGAGAGCTGTATCTTAATATTCATGTCTGAAATATTTAAGAATTCAAAGAGAGTTCATTAAGGGAAAGAAATGCTTGATAAATTTAAGAAAATATTGCTATGTTCGGCATTGGCAATACTTACTGCCGCTTGTAGTAACAGTGTAGAGAATGAGGCTCAGGCGGATGTCGAGAGTGAAGCCCAAGCGGTAGATTCTACTGCCAATGTAGCAAACGATAGTCAGCTTGAGAGTGCGCCCGAAGTGAAAGAAAAAGCGAAAGCGCCATCAATAGCTCTTGAAGATTATGTAGATATTAATAGTTTTAAAGATACAAGCTATCTTACACCGCTATTTTTAGCGCAAACCACTCGTGATATTTCGGATGAAGACAAGTTAGGTCTTATGTCGGCTGAATACCATAGCGAACAAGATCAATTTAAAAAAAGCGATTTAGGTAAATCTATACTTCCAAAAGTTAACGAGGAGATTGAAAAATATGCAGGCGATTTTGGAATAAAAATTCCTTTCGGTCATACATCAGAACCACATAATCCGTACTATAGTAGCTATAATAAGTACCATATAGAAAACACCCTCATTGGTACTGAAAAGATGCGTATAACTTTACAGCCATACAACTTTGATAAAAAACAGTTCCCAATTTATGAATGTGTGAATGGCTCACCATTTGGTGTTTTTTCCCTACATAGTAATCGAAGCTACTCTATAGCTAACGATCAAGGTATACAGCTTCATTTTGCATCTATCGCTCCTGAACAGTTTTCATATACTACAAAAGAATTCATCCCTAACTTACTGGAGTATAGGTATAAAGATCTTAATTGTGCTTTGGATATTGAAGATCAGGAAGTAGCTAGAGAAATAGAAGGGCTTAGAGTCAATAATAAACTGGATGTTAAAGGTTTCTTATATTACAAAGTAACCGCTGATCAAAACCGACTAATAGCACAGCCAGAATATGCAGAGTACACTTTCTATAACATTGATACTGGTGAAGATTTGGTCTCAGGTGAGTTTACCTGGAACGATGAAGATAAGATTTAATTAGTAATAAAATTTGAGTAAGTTGAGAATAATACCTAATAAAAACGGAACATTGATATGAAAGCAGTAAAATCCTTACTTTTAAACAAAGTAATTTCTTTGAGCATATTGACCGCATTTGTTAGTGGCTGCACTACGTTACCACCAGAGATTGAACAATTAATGTCTATTGGACAGACTACGTTTTTTAAAGAAAACCAGTCTTGGCGAGGAAGTTATATTTGTGATGGTAAAGCCACATCAATGGCTTTTGATATTTTAGATGTTCGCAACAACCAGTTTATAACTGTTTTGCATTTCGAGGAACGTAATAGAACGAAAGGTATTTATGTTCTAAAAGGACAAACAATTGGTAATACGATGAGAACATCGCCAATTGAGTGGAAAGTAAAGCCAGTAGGTTACTCTATGCTAGGTTTTACTGGCACATATGATGCGACTAAACAGACTGTAAAAGGAACTGTAAACAGCCCAGACTGCACTACATTTGAAATGCGTTTGACCAATGAAAAGCCTTTACCAGTCAAGCAGCAAAATAGTAACAATTCGCTGCGTAGTAAGCAGGCGTTCATTAATAACAAGGTTTAGTGTAGATTTCTTTAAGACTGTACCTATCTTCTTTAAAAGGAAAGCAAGTGTAGTGAACCGCCCCGACTTTATCGGAGAGTGATTTACTTGAGTCAGGCAGCGATGCCTGACAGGGTTAAATTATCATAATACCGCTTTTCAAAATCAAAAGGTGACACATAACCAATCGTACTATGC
>CAJHAA010000031.1 GCA_904846265.1 Psychrobacter immobilis
TATTAATATAGATGCTAATTCCCTACTGGCTTATGTAATATTACGTAATTGTTTCGATACATCCTGTATATTCTTGTATTAACCCTTAGTTATTTATCTATTTTAAGGGTTAATAACCGATAAATCCGCTTACATTGTCATCAAAAGTTACAAATTCAAAGTTATTTTTAATTTTAAAGTCGCAATAGCTAATGAATTCTTTGATGAAGAATCACTTTATAAGCAATAGAACAGTCTTATACCTACCTCATTTACTTTTAACGCTAACACTATAATCAAAGTATTCTTAACTGCTAACACACTATAATTGCTGCTCTACCGATTCAATATCAGCATAAACTTGGGTCGTCCCGTCTTTATTGAGCTGCATAACCTGATAGGGCATGAATTTATTTTGATACTCCATACCTGGGCTACCAACAGGCATGCCAGGTACGGCAAGACCCATAGCTTGTACTGGCGGATTTTCTAAAAACTGCGCCATATATTTAGCGGGTACATGACCTTCAAAGACGTAACCATCAGTAGTGACTACAGTATGGCAAGAACGCATTTCATTTGGAACGCTGTAGCGCTCTTTAAATACGGCTAAGTCCGCAACATCTTGCGCGGTTGCACTTAGACCATTATCTTCTGCATGACTTATCCATTCTTTACAGCAGCCGCAATTGGCATCTTTATAGACAGTGGCTGAGACGTTTTTTAGTAGGTCTGGTTTATTTACTGATGTCATCATAGAAGTATTTATAACGTTTGGTTCAGCTGTCTTCGGAACAGTCACTACATCTTCAGTTGATGCCGATGTTGTGCTTGCATCAGATACGCCACTACTCGGTTGGCTACAAGCAAATAGTGATGAGGCGGCAAGTAATACTAACGTACTACGCAACCCCTTAGACAGATAACGATTGAATATAAGACTGGATTTTATTTTTAAGGGGGTCATAGTGCTCTCTCATGTACTGTAGATATTGTGAGCTATAGAAGGTCAAGTAACACTTCATATCGTTTGGTAATGTAGCATAATAACCCATCAAACGGAGTACGTAAATTTATCCATTGAGCAGTGCGGACTGGTATCATAAGCAGTTTTCATTTTGAAATGCTGCCTGTAGTATTAACAGGTCTATCCGAGTTTTGGATTTTGACTAAAAATTCAAAACTCATAATTTTGGATAATTTGCGATGCGCCTGTCTACTATTAATCTACAAAAGTGTTTGAGTACTCACTCAAATCAATTACCGCTATGGTTTACGCTAGTAGCAGCATGGCTTGCAGGGGCTATTTTTTTATTTGCGCTAGCGCCTCATGGGTTCTGGCCGCTAGCAATAGTGTCACCAGCGATTTTATATGCGCTGTTGGTACCAAATATGAGTGGTCGTCGCGCTTTTATTATCGGTGAAGCTTACGGTATGGGGCTATGGTGCGTCGGCGGCTTTTGGCTCTATACTGCCATCCATGATTATAGCGATACTCCAACGTGGCTCGCATTGATTATGATTGGATTGATGGGTCTCGGTATGGGACTGTTTCATGGATTTTTAGCACTAGTCTTTAACCGTATGGTAGGCAAACAACCCTTTTCATTTGCTGCTCTTTGGGTGCTACAAGAATGGTTAAAAACTTGGTTATTCACAGGCTTTCCGTGGCTGTTTGTTGGTTATGCATTTACTGAAGAGTATTGGTTATCGTCCTTAGCACCCGTTGCTGGTGTTTTTGCCGTCTCTTTTGTTGCCATACTATTGGCTGCAAGTTTAGTAGAGCTACTGCTTCGGCGCAGTAGTTATGCCGTCGTTTCTGTACTGTTATTAGCCATTAGCACATCATTATGGCTGGTCAATCCGCAATGGACAAAACCTAAGGGCACACCTGATCTGTCAGTGTCATTGATTCAAGGTAATATTTCACAAGATATAAAGTGGCTGACGCAATATCAATTAGAAACGCTAAAGATTTATGCGAAGTTAACACGCACTGAGTGGGGACGTGATGTGGTGGTGTGGCCTGAATCATCTATTCCGATGTTTCAGGATGAGGCTGCGGGCTTTATTAGTGAAATGATAGAAATGGCCAATGCGACCAATACGACATGGATAACTGGTATCCCTTATAAGGATAAAGCGGCATTCAATGCCAGTACGGATAAGTATCCCCCATTTTACAATAGCGTGATTGCTCGAGGTGTAGAAGCGGAAGGCCTATACAAGAAGCAGCGTCTAGTGCCTTTTGGAGAGTATATTCCATTTGAAGGCGTGCTCGATATTTTCCCAAGTTTGGCCGGTAGTCAGGATATTAAGAGCTATAGTCGTGGTAGTGATCAGCAGTCACCGCTAAAGGTGCGTGGACACAATATAGGGACGGCTATCTGTTATGAGGTAGCTTATCCAGATACCACGCGTAAAAATGCCATCGATACTGACTTTTTGTTGACCGTCTCTAACGATGCTTGGTTTGGCACTTCAGCAGGACCATTGCAACATTTGCAAATGGTACAAATGCGCGCGCTTGAGAACGGGCGCTGGTTTATTCGAGCGACCAATACTGGTGTTACCGCTATTATCAACCATAAAGGTCGTATTGTAAAACGCGCACCGCAGTTTGAGCGTACTGTACTACGTGGTGAGATACAGGCACGGGTTGGTAACACGCCCTTTATGCTTATGGGAAATTATCCTATCTTGATAATAATAACCCTGTTATTACTACTAAGCTATTTTGGCAAAGGTCTAACCACACTTAGAAGACGAGGGTAATAGTAAACTTAATCATAATAATTTAATCAGTGTAAGTTTTTTATTTTTTCTAGGTAACATCCTAACGCACGTAAATATAAAAGTTTTAAACTATTGATCACATAAGAATTGATTGAAAAAATTATGTCGACATAAGGCACGCGCCTCATACTTAAAAAAAGATAGCTATATACGGTCTATCATCTTTTTGTTGATACTTTCATTTAATGCACGCGATTTTTGATTGTCATCTGCCTTAGTACCAAATTCAATAGTTGCATGTTGTATATTCTGATGCGCCAAATCTTCCTTGATGTTTTCTTTCATAGTAATAGTCTCTTTAAACGTTATGTCGGTCTTCGGTACAATATGAACTGTAAGAGCATTCTCAGTGGTACTCAAAGCCCAGATATGTAAATGATGAAAGTTTTGAATAAAATTATAGCTCTCTAATATAGCAGTGATTTTACTGAGATCAACATTTTGAGGTACTCCGTCGATAGCAAGCTTGATACTCTCTTTTAGTAGACCCCAAGTCGATAACAGTATAACGACTGAAATAATCAAGCTAACTAGAGGATCAACGATATTCCAACTTGTATAGTAAATAATAATGCCCGAGATAACGACACCTACAGAGACCAATGCATCTACCATTAGATGCAAGAAAGCACCTTTGACATTAATATCGTCTTTTTGACCTTTGTAGAATGCAAAAGCAGAAACAGTATTTATAAATACACCTATTAGAGCTGTAATAATAATAACTTTTCCTGCAACTTCCGGTATGGTATCAAATCGACCCAAGGCCTCATACGCAATACCTATAACGATTGTAACTAACAATATGGCGTTAATAAGAGACGCCATTATAGAAGCTTTTTTGTAGCCATAGGTATAAAGCGTAGTAGATGCTTTCTGTGCTAATTTCATTCCAATTAACGAGATTATTAAACTGGCAACATCACTTAAGTTGTGGCTAGCGTCTGCGATTAAAGCTAATGAATTGATTGAGTAGCCCACTATGAACTCAATCAGCGTAAATGCAGAATTTAGACCAATTCCAATATAAAAAGCCTTATTCATATTTTTAGGGTTTGGAGCTTGATGACTGTGGTTATCTGGATTACTCATGATTCATCCGTATTTAGATTGCTGCATTTTAATTTGAAGAAAAATATATAAAGTCTATTAAATAGCTATTATGGTAATAAGTCTATATCTCATCTCAACCAGTGATTTTTTGGACAGGTATAATAATGAGAAGGTGAGTGTATGATGTATATATTTCACATGCAGTCGAAAGACAAAAATATCTTATGTTTTATCTGAGATTGATGTGCCACTACAAACTATCTTGAATCGGAAAAATCGATGAGTCAAACCGTTATCCATTATTTTCTACATTTTGGCATGCCGTTGATTATCGCCTATATGTTTTTTCGTAGTGACTATAAGCGAGTTTATTTGATCCTAATAGCAACCATGCTAGTTGATTTAGATCATCTTCTAGCGACACCTATCTTTTCGCCCAATCGTTGTAGTATTAATTTCCATCCGCTACATACTTATTATGCGATGGCAGTATATGCGGGCATGTTGTTTTTACCAAAGCCCTATAAGATAATTGGTTTAGGGTTATTACTGCATATGTTGACTGATTTAAATGACTGTATAATGACCTATATTAATTGTCCACAGTGTTTGAGTCAGGCTCCTGCCCGTGAGTTGGTAGCGTGGTTAGGCAGAGCTATTAAGTTTTAATACGGTTGTGACTACATTCCTTTGTTCAGAGGATATAGTCTAAACAGAGTTTGTGGCACAGCCAGCTATCAGTACAGTGGATAGTGGAGGAATGGTAAAGATAATTTTCAAGTTATACTCCTACTTAAACCACCCTAGTATGGTTGGAAATTTAACGTCTTGTGAGTATGTACTAAATGCTAACTTCAAAATAATTGAAATACTTACGCTAAATGATGATAAAAAAAGCCTAAGCAATTTAATGCAGAACTAGATATTAAAAACCTAGTCTATATGTCAAACAAAAAAATGCCTCTGGGAGTTGACTCCTAGAGGCATTTAGTTTTTAATGTAATTAACGGTTACAGTGTGCGTCAACACGCTGTAACGAACAAATAAGCATGTGAAGTGCGTTATTTGAACAGCATTAAATGCCCGTATAAGTGCATTTTATCTTAAAGTCTGCTCAATATCAATATACCTACCGTATACTTATTCGCTCGTTACATCCTCGTGCAGCTCTCTCTGTAATTGTTACCCGTCAAATGGGTGGCAGGCCTCGGTGACGACTGCGTTTGACATAAGGGTGAGCTCCCTACAGGGGTGACTAGACAAAGGATCAGAGCAACGCAATGAGTGGTTACTTGTGCATATCGTAGCGGTATATTGGGCGAACGCCCTTGCTAGCGTATGACAGCACAGTAGCGGTTATGAGCGTGTCTAGGCGGTGCTATCAGCCGTAATCATAACAGCCGTAGCTTGATACAGTGATACGGTCTTGATGACGCGATGGGCGATGAAGTCGGCATGACTAATCACATCAAATCCAAGGAATGCACTAAAGTGTTTGTGAGTGTTTTTATTATACTCATAACTGCTTTAGGGTGAGTGTTCCTTGAAATCTGCTCAAGGCTCCAAAATCAGCATAAACTCACTTAGGCTAATTTAAGTAGTATATAGCCCACTAGGCTATATACTATAAGAGTCCAGAGAAAAATTTAGAATAGTTAATATACAACAATCACTTATTCAGTGAGTCGATATTGTCATGGTTGATTCATAAGCTTAGTGTGAATAGAACGAGATCTATGTCTTGGGCAAAGTATCTTTCACACTCATAACTGTTCTTTATCTTGAAATCCTAATTAAACTGAAACCTCGAATACTTTTATTTAGTCAGCATCCAAAGTATTATCTTTGTTTTGAATAAGTATTAGAGCATCTTGTGCTTTCTTAAGTTGATCTTGTAACAGAGTCACTTGTTCCTGCTTTGATAAATGACGGCTTGATAGCTCGCTATATTGTTTATTCAATACGCTATGCTCGGCTTCAAGCTTAGCCTGAGTTTGAGTCAGCTGATTATTAAGTCCTGATAGCTTGTCACGTTCAGCGGTGACTGCCTTTAACTCTCCTTTGATCTCTGCGGTAGCCGTTTGTATATCATTCCGCTCAGTGGTGACTGCCTTTAGCTCTGACTTAGTATTTTTAAGTTCAATCTTTAAACGTGCAATCTCTGCCTTATCACTATCAGCTGTGGCTTTAAGCGTGGCTACCTCACCAAGACTGCTAGTCAGCTCTATAGATTGCTTATCTAATGCATTACTCACCTCTGCAAGCTGTGATTGCGCGGTCTTAGCCTTAGTGCGTTCAAGCTCTAATTCATGCCTAGTATCTAATAGCGTCTGTTTGGTAGCGTCATGGTCAGCTGTGGCTTGCTGTGCGCTTTTAGTTGCTGTTTCCGCAGTGCCGGTCACCTCGTCCAGTTGCTGTAGTAAATCCGCTTGTTCCCCCTCCAAGGTCTTAACCGCTTCTTGCGCTTCGTCCATCTCTGCTTGTGCCTTGATCTTAACCACCTCTAAAGCTTCACGCTCTTTAGACAATCTATCATTAGCCATATCAATAGCCGTCTGCCACATATCAGCCCCAAGCGTGTGCAAGCGTTCTGTGATACCACTAGGTAAGTCTACTTGCTGTAGCTCTTGCTCTTCTTGCTGTTCTCGCTTCCAGCTTTGCATAGCATCACTGATAGTCGTGAATGATCCACCGCCTAGCGCCTTACGCACCTCTGCCAGTGTCGGCTTAACCCCTTGCTCTTGTAATTGGTCTGCTGCTGCATGAATATCTTGTATCGTGAGTGCCATGATTTTGTATCCCTTAATAGTATATTGTAGTATGTTGTATATAATATACTACAATATACAACATACTACAATATAGAATGTAAAAAAACCCCAAGTAATCTTGAGGTCATGTGCTTGTTATTTAATGCCTAGTGATCGGTTAGGTATTCTTCTAGGGCATCGTTGATCATGTCTTGATAGTTACCGCCTGTTTGCTTAGCTCTGTCCTTGAATTTGGCAAGGATACTTGGGCTAATGACACTGGTTTCCGTAGACAACGCTTGAGATTTGATACTGCCACGGATCGCGCCTGACCAGTCGGTGACTTCTGGAATGTCCGATAAATCAATGTCGTCATCGCTAAGCGTGGCTAGATGCTCTGAATCTGCTTACTACTTAGCAGTTAGTGGCGGTAATTCGTCTATTTTATAGCTAACCTTGCTCATAATACTCCCTACTAAATCCTATAATATGCCTTGCATAAGAGACCGCACGAGTTCACTATCATCGACTCCCTTTGATGTGTGCGTCACAAGTGAGGTTAAAGCGCTGTTAATTGGCTCTTTTGAGCATATTTTTTATATGTAGCTTTTCATCAAAGTCGGTTAATTTTTTTAAGTAGCGCACATACTCTGCGTAGTATTCAGGTTTTGCCATACGCGCCTCGATCTCTTTTTGTGTCTCAACCGGCGTTTTAATCGATTGAGGAAAATTACTAACTACCTCATGCTTGTCTTTAAGTTTCCAACCATATTTTTTAATCTCAGCTGGACTAAACACTTTGACAATATCTTCAAGGCTTGTACTGCTGGTGTCCCGAATACAAAACACGATTTCACTGATTTCTCGGCCGATTTTGTTTTCTGTATAGCTAACCTTCAGCGGTGTGTGCTTCTCAACCTCTGCTATGGCTTTATCTAAGACCTTAGTTTTAAAGTCTGTGATTTTTCCATACTTGTCTGTGCAGTTGAATTTTTGGCGCAGATACGCAACTGAGTACGCTTTTTTACCACTCTGCAAGTGTAAACAGCTACTGACAAGCTCGAACATTAAAATACCGTAAGAGCCCAGCTCCACGATATAGCGCCTCTCGTACTTCGTGAACGTATTTGACTTATCAAATACAGTTAACATCTCAGTCACTGTATCTGTCAACGTCACCGCTATTCGCCCTTGACCCTTTAGATACTCACACTCAGCAACCCAACTGCTACCTTTTCTATTGACGACCTCATCTGCTTTGAAATCATAAAACCAAAACGCTTTTTGTAGCAAACTATCCGATAACTCACTTAGCAGCTGGTATGTACCATCTTTTTCGAGCCCATATTCTTTGGCAAACTCTGAAGCTGTCAACATAAACGTCCGCTGATTAGCATTTTTATCAACGGCAGCTCGAACCTTTGGCGATAAAAGCATGATCAGTCGTCTCTCGTTATGCGTCAAATCTGTAATCGCGTTTAATAATCTGTTTTGTAGCACAATCCAATTCGGTCCATAAACCCAGTTGCTATCGTCTTTTTTATCGGATGTTGTACTACTGGCATCTGAGCTTGCATTTTGAGGGGATTGTATAGGCTTTTGAATCTCTTCTTCAAAAGGCAATACCTCAAAATCAAAGTCAATAGGAATGGGCTCAATAATCTCAATAGAGGCGTTGAAATCATTTCTTGTGTATCTAATATGATTGATTAAAGCCTCACGCTCCTCTGGTGTCAGCGGTTTTTCAACGCGTACCCTGATTGTATGGCCAAAGTCTTGCCTAAGCTTGTCTTGAAAACCCTGCATTTCTTCAGGTGTCATATCCTAACCTATTTGTTTGGTTTTAACTAATATAACATATATGACGAAAAATTTTATAATTTTTCGTCATATACAAGGTATTTGTCTACCTAAAACAAGCTAAATGTCTACCTATACACTAAAACAACAAGGTATTTGTCTACCTATAACAAGGTTAACGTCGTCATTTAAATAAAAAAAATCCCCTGTAATACTTATAAATGAAGCGCTACAGAGGATTGGCGAAAAACGTATAAATCTGTTAAATCTGTATATATAAATTCAAAATAATATACGTGTATTTTTAGGTAAGAATAAAACAGCAACTATTTTATTCTGTGGTAACGTGATCAGAGGTATAGTCACCATTAGCAATTATATGGCGTCGTATGACCACATAAGGTTTGTTGTCGAATGTTTAGGTCGAAGTACTAACCAATATATTTAGACGTCTCTACAGAGCTTTCTCGTTCGTTTTAGGACACATAGCCAGAATGGAAAATAAAAAAGTGCCTGATTCTTAGGATCAAGCACTTTTGTGAACTAACACTGTTTACTTAATAATGATATCGGCACTGAACGATGATAATGGCATCATCTTGAACCTCATAAACCAGTCTATGCTCTTGATCAATGCGACGCGACCAATAGCCTGCCAGATCGTGTTTGAGTGGTTCAGGTTTACCAATACCCTCAAATGGATCACGTTTGATGGCTTTAATCAGCTTACTTATTTGCTTGACCTTCTCTTTGCTGGTTTTTTGCCAGTATTCGTAGTCCTCCCACGCATCCTGTGTCCAAGATAAGATCAAGCGTCCACCTCATCATCACAAGTCAATAATGCGTCATCCGTATTGATGTCATGCTCGATTAAACGACCCGCCTTAGCATCGGCTATAGAGCGTCTGAGGCGCTTGGCATTAGTGGGGCTTTTTAGCAGATGAAGCGTTTCCTCATATGAATTAAACTCTTCTAAACTCATGAGTACCGCAGGTTTGGCGTTTTGTCTAGTAATCACGATCGGCGATTTGTCGGTATCTACCTTATCGATATATTTGGCTAGGCCCTTTCTAAAATCAGTGTAGTTCACAACATCCATAACGATTACTCCGTGTTTGGTCATCTTTATTTGTATGACTGATATTATATACCATATCTGTACTTATATCTGTACAGTTATTTTTACACTGATTTATTTATGGCGCTGGCCGCTCAATCCGTAATCACCCGCAGAAGTTTGTGGCGGCGTATTAAGATTAGAGGGTTTTTGATAATCAAAGGATAACGGCACGGTATTGGTTTGCGCCACTTGGGTCAAAAATAATTTGATCGCTTGAGACGGTGTTAATCCATAGCTTTCAAATACCGAAAAAGCATTTTCTTTTAGCTCTTGATCGAGCCTAATATTATAATTAGTTGTCGTCATAACATCACTTTTGGCTTATTTATGTACATATAATATAAGCCATTTGTATAGGCTACGCTAGCTCAATTACTCTTTTTTTCTTTGCTATGATTTCTGCTTAGGGAACGTATAGCCTATCGCCAGTAAGTGCTTTTTGTGGGTCTTTAAAAAAGCCTCATCTCTTAATTGAGTGTGTAACCAACTAATAACTTCTTGAGTGCTTTTACCTGATGGTGCGTAACTACCAAACGGTGAGTAGTTAGCCAACAAAGGGGCAAAACGATCAATTTGCTTAACGGTTAGAGGTGGGATATCTCTATCCTCATTATTCTGATTTAGGCCCTCCTGTCCTTTTTTCTTAGTTGGCTTGGCCTTGACGGTGAATGTCAAACCTGTAACTGTGCGTCCACGTTTGATGTTTTCATAGGTGATTTTGATGTCGGTTTTCTGATTAATTTCTTTTATGGGCCCATCAACTGCATTCTCTTTCAAATTGTTGATGCGCTCATACGACTTAGGCGTGCCAAGTTCTTGCCTATATTGATCTAAAGTCATAGAAAAACCACCCTTCCCCTCAGACTTTTTTGCTAGATGGTAAAGGTCTAACGAGTAAGTCAATTTGAGGTTTAAGATATCTTCTTTTAAATATTTAGTGTAAGGGTTGAGCTTATCAAAAACCTGAAGTAAGTATATTACCTCATCTGTAAAATGCATCGATATATAGCCATCTGCATATTTCGACCTGATTAGCCATTGAACCTCTGTATCATCACCATCCTTATCCTCATAAATGAATGTACGCTTCATTAATTTTTTGCTAGCTGATTTCATTTGCTTATAAGCCGAGTTTCTATCTATTCCGCTAAGCTTAGCAAATTCAGAAGACGCAACCTCTATCGGTGTTTTTTCAGTAGCATTATTAACTCTAACCAATGGGCTCGCTAGAATAATGATGCGCTTCTCATCAATAGACATCTCTCTAAAAGCTTGAGTAATTTTATTCTGCATAACAATCCATTTTTCAGGATATTTTTTTTCGTATAGCTCGACATCATTCATTATGACAACCTCATTATGCTAGTTACTTTAAGATACTAGCATAATGCGGGATAAAAGTAGCATTTAAACGGGATAAAAGTAGCATAATGCGGGATAAAAGTAGCATAATGCGGGATAAAAGTAGCATAATAGAGTGCGTAACCCTTTAATAGCAAAGCTTACAGACTATCTAAAAGTCTTTAAAAGTTTTTAAAAGTAAAAAATATATTTTTATTTTAAATAATAAGGGAAAAACCAAAAAACCGACGGATTTAAGATGATAATTTGATCGACCAATCACTTGTAAAACTGATCAGTAGCTCAGAATGCAATTGTCCATTTACTTAATGTTATTCCACGTTCGCATGGTTCGGATCAAGCTTAGATCTTTGAAGATCTTCAAAAGCATGGTCAAAGATATTTTGAATATCTTCGTCTGTCATTCTGGACAACCCTGTTTTCACATTCTCAATATCAGTCTCATTTTTTGTAGATAGTTTGTCTTCATTTTCAGTAGCCATTATCGACACATCTGTAAACACTTATCAAACCGTTGCTAAAAAGCCTAGAAACCACTCTTATATACGTTTTACGCTCTGTCCGATACGATGGTAGCTAAAGCTATTCTAAAACGCTTAAAACAGCCGATAACCGTCTCCTAACCTTTCGCTAATTAGTAGACGATCCAGCTGTACCTTCAATTAGGCGATTTCGAGTAGCTACTGTGATGATGAATAAATATCAAGCAATGAACCGTGGTCACTGTCCTGACTGTTTTTAGGTGGTGTAAAGCTGCTTGGTGTTTCCTTAGCTTCACCTTGCATCTTATGAGCAATTGACTTTAAAAACTCACGGTGCTTTTTCAAACGGACATATTTTTCATTATCGTGTGCGTCTAAAAAAATAGCTTGCAGTTCATGATTATCATCATCGTCTAATGCGTTGGCCAACCACTCCCCCAATATTTTATGTGCTTCAAGCCTGTCCTGATCAATCTCTTTTTTAAGAGCCTGTAATTGCTTAATCTTATTTGCGAATAAATCATCTGATATTACTGACATTACCTCATCCTTTTTTTAGCCAACTATGATAGAGTTGATCCTAGCAGTACATACATAGGTATGCAAGGTAGTAAAATACACAAGACCACATCGTTTCGTGGGCGCAGTAGTATTTTAACCCTCTGTTAAGAGCGAACTTAGGAGTTTATGTAAAAAAGACCCACAAGGGGTACTGTTTTTTTACATAAACTCCGTCGTTCGGCAGGGGGCGAACCCCCTACAACCCCCAAAAAATCATCTCTCAATATTGGGTTTTTTTGCTATGAATAATAAAGGGTTTCATCTGTCGGTTAGCGCCGTTAGTAAGGCGAAAAATCATAGCGTGGTGGCAAAGTCGGCTTATAATTCTGGCTCAAAACTGGTTGATGAGCAGTCAGGAGTCGTCCACGATTACATCAGTAAAGCTAAAGACAAAATCTTAAATTTAGTGGACAGTGATGGTACTAAATACACGCAAGTTATTGAGAAAAATGTGATGCATACGGCGTTGATAACGCCAACTCTTGCTGGGGATCTAGCAGTGACACGTGAGGGTTTTTGGAATGATATCGAACGCATTGAGACTCGTAAAAACGCGCAATTGGGTACTGAGATTGATGTGATGTTTCCTGATGGGATCACCGCGGATCAGCGTATAGTTCTGGCCGAGCGCTACGCTCAAACCTTATCTGATCGCTATAACGTGCTTGTCGATGTGGCCATTCATCGGCCCCACAGTCACGAGAAACATGTGGGGGAGGTTGAAGTGGTTGAGCTGACCAGTCGTAACTTTCATGCCCATATTTTACTCTCAAGCCGTGAGATAGTAGCGGATGTTGAGGGTTATGCTTTATCAGCACGCAAGAATTGGTTGCAGTGGTCAACGGAGGAGCGGTTATCTAAGGGGTTAAACGGACGTGGCGATGAGCTTAAATATCAACGCACCCTTTGGGCGGATATGGCCAATGAGCTACTGCCTAAGAATAAAACCATTAGTGAGAAATCCTACCGTGAGCTGGGCATCAATCGTTTGCCAAAAATGAAACTGGGTAAATCACTATATAAGGATATTCTCAAAGGCAATCGTTCAGTGATTCACGAGTACAACGAGACGATTGATGAGATCAATGCTTACATTGAAAAAAATGGTTTAGTAATTGAGTACGACGACAAGGGACGTATTGACCTAGAAAGCAATGAACAAGAGGTTAACGGCGTCACAATACATTATAAAAAGCGTAAACCCTTTGCGCGAATTGAGCTCAGTAATATCCGCTTTGTAGATCCTGCCGCTGAACTTGAACCCGCTATCCCTAAAAGTAACAGTCAGACGCATAGTGATGCGGCCAATGATCACGTACTTGATGAGCTTTTAGCAATCTCAGCCGACTTTGTGAGTCAAAAAAAGATGGTACGCAGCGCCTTATTTTCAACCATTGATGCGCTGCATGAAGAGTTAGCGCACCAGTCTAAACAGATTATTACCATTGATAAAAACATTAAGAGTACCCAGCGGTTCACCGAGGAGGTGGGACAGGATTTTAGTGACCCCCGCCAAAAAATGATTGAGCTTGCTAGGCAGATAAGCACAAAAGAGCAAAGTGAGGCACTAAAGGCGGCTTTAGCGTTGGTTGAGGAGTTTAGACAAGATGATACCCTACAAACAGGCCGCGCTGTTAGCCGTCTTGAAGAGCAGCTGTCACAGATTGATAAAACGGTGCTGAACAATAAAACGGTTTTAAAAAAGCTGATCCCGCTTAATAATGAAGTCATTGCTGACTACAAAGGGTTGAAGGCCACGCTAAAACCCTTTGCCGCAAAGCTGAATAAACTGGCGACTGGCTTTAAAGCTCTTGATGAGATTGATATTGAAAAATCCGACTTATCCTTACAGTGGGATCAAGCGTTTTCGGATCTACAAGATATAGACGTCACCAATAACATGGACACTTATCATAAGTTTGCCGCATTTGCAGATCTGGATGTTGAGCGCTTTAAATATCTTCAAAAAGAACGTGAGGTGCTCAGTACGTTAAAAGCGGTAGAGATAGACGCGGATGCTGATACTCGTTTGACGGCATTGGCCGCTGATGTTAAAGCGTTTAAGACCACCAATAATGAAGACATCAAACAGTTAAAGCAGCAAATTAATACCAGTAAAAAGACTTATCAGCGCTTATCACCGTTTTATGAGCAGCGTATCGCCTTACTGGATCAAAGTGAGGCGGTGATCGTGCAAGATGATGATTTATACGATGAAATCATAAGTACCAAGACTACTCAGTTGAATGCAGATCGGCTTGAGGACTGGCGCAGCCGTACTATGGCGCTGCAATATCAGCTCAACAAAGCGCATGAGCAAGCAAAGCTTAAGAAAGAGGCTGAGCGCGCACGAGAGGAGGCTTTGATCAGGCGGCGAGAAACCTTACAACAGAGGCGGCAGCAGGCATCTCTTAAGCGTCAGCGAATCAATGAGACCAAAGCATATCGAGATCGATTTGACAATTTAGTGGTACGGGTGCGTAACCGCGTTAATACCCTTGATTTTAAGGCCGTTGATGCACCGATCGAAGCGATCAACGCGGCTGAGGCGGTTGCCGCACAAGCATTTATATTCACTACTCTAAAACACACTGACAGCTTTACGACACTACAAAAAAGTTTACGAGACACCGATGCTAAAAAAATTGCAACGCAGGTGCAGAAGGCAGCAACGACGCTATGGCAACAGCTTGAGCGCTTGCCTGACAATCAAGATAAGGTCGAGGTGTTAACGAAAATCAATGAGCGCTTTGAGCACGTTCCTGCTATCACCATAGATGGGGCAACGCTCACACAAACTGTGACAGATCACCTGCAAAAAACGAAGAACGCCATCCAAGCGCATGAACAAGCACAAACACGCCGCTACTCCTCACCACGCCCATTTTAGGCGGCATTATAATAATGAGTACCCCATGAATAAAGACAATAGCAATGAGCAAGACATACACGATCAACTTGTTAACCTAGTGACTTCATTGACTCCGGTCATTGGGGCCTTGCGTGAGCTGATTAAGCGAGCCGATGATGCGGTAGCGATGCGGCTTGAGCGTTCGCTTAGCGGTATTGATAGCAAGGTGAGTGAGGTGTCTTCTGCCATTGAGGAATTAGGTAGTAGCGCAAGCACGACTTCGCAGGCATTGAGTCAGTATCAAGAACTCGTGTTAAAGCAGCTTCAAGCAGCAGTGACGGCTTTCACTGACAATGAGATGCCGCGTCGTTATGATGACAAAATAGCGGGCATCATCACCGATATGAAACAGCAGATTGATACGGCTGTAGAGTCGGTCGTCACTGCTAAAAACGATAGCATAGAGGTACAAATCAGTACCATGCAAGGAGTTGCTGATAAACTTAGCGCAAGCGCTGACAATCTAGCCCTATTCACCAATCAGTACCAAGCTGGTCATAAGCAGATTATTGAAGATATTGAGACCTTTGAGGCCACTACCAAAACGCGGATTGAGCAGGTCGAGGCTAGAGCTAGTAAAGACTTGGACAAAATTCATAAGTCCATTGAGACTATGAGTATTAAAAGGATTGCAGCCGCTGTCGCAGCGGGTACGATGGCTGTGATAATAAGTTTGGTGGCCCTGGTATTTTGGTATGTGCCAAGCTTTGATGAGATTGCAGAGATGAAATACCAGCAAGCAGAGCTACAGCGCGGCATCGATGAGCTTGAAACGGGGTGGAAGCAGGCATTTGATGTCGCTCAAAGTCAGCAGATTATTCTGGCTTGTGATGTTAATGAAGCGCAGCCTGATGCAATCAGCTGGTGCGTTAGAGCAGACAGTAAGAGTGTTTTGAGAGATGAAAGAGGCTTTGTTTATTATAAAATAGCTGGGGTGCCGCGTGCAAAGCCGACTGAGTAAAGGCGTATGGTAATAGTGAGCTATATTGCCCAAAATTGCGTCTTCTAAAACATATAAGACTGAAAAAAGGCTTGTTTGATTGTCGTTATCTTTGTCTATATTAAAAAGCCAGATAATGACACTTTATCTGGCTTTAAGGGTTATTGTTTCTTGTTAAACAAGTTGTCTGTAAATATAAGCTAAAGCCATTACGCTGCTTGGTCAGTGTGAGCTGTGACCAACTCTATAAAAGCAGTTTCAAGGGTGCTTAACGCATGATCGTCAACGATAAGACCGTCATCTAGCTGTCGTTGCACCCAGACATAAACCGCTTCATCATTATAAAGAATGGGGTCAACACCAAGTAGGGTTGCCAACTGTACGCCTTGCTGTATTTGTAAGCTTAATAACAGCTGAGAGGCTAACGTTTTAGTCTGTTCATTAAACCATGTGCAGCTATTGAGCCGAGATAGATTGTTATTCATTGGTATTCTCCTATAGATCATTATATACATATAATAAATAAAATGACTTACTACAGGTCAAATTATACCTATATTTTAATCTATTGCAAGAGAAAATAACCTTCTGTAGGTCTTTTTATTCGTTTAAAGACAATTACAGCTCATGACAACGTTATTCATGCTGGTGACTCACTGCTGTCCTCATTTATGATTTCGTATAAATCACCAACATTGATTCTAAGATAAGTACATAAAGACTCGATGACATCTAGATCAACGCGGGTGGCTTCTTCATGATACATGCGAGTAATGGTGCCACGATTGATGCCAGTATCTCTTGCGACATCGGCAATTTTAAGGCGTCTTTCACCCATGATGGTCGATAAGTGGCACTTCACCATAGTGGTTCCCTCATTCATATTAGTGGTTTTTGATTGGTGAGCGGATTATAACGAATATGAGCGGCTAAAGTATTGCTTTTAGTAGCTCAAATTGATATCTAATAGCGACAATTTATCTAGTAGTAGGCAGTTTATGATACTGTCTTTGATACAGGACGTCCATCATGATGGATATACGCTCGTTAGAAAAGGCGATGCTATTTTTATTATAAGATATTGCTATTAGTAATGATGTGACGTACATTTTTAGTTATACTTATATACTTATATACTTATATAC
>CAJHAA010000032.1 GCA_904846265.1 Psychrobacter immobilis
CTGCGGCTGTTCTAGCAGTCACTTCAGCCGTGAAAAACTCTAAGAGCCTTCGCTGTACTTTTTTACTTAGTTTACAACGGGTTATCTTCATAAAAGTAGTCTAGCATAGTGCTTATCTACTACAGCCTCTAAATAAATTAAGCATGAAATTTTTGCATGGTTCCAAACCAATTTTGCTCACCATTGCTATTTTTACCAAGATAGTGAAATTTAAATAGATTGGATTGCTTAAGATGACACATTAAATAAACACCTTGATCATCGTCCACAATGTTTTTTTGAAATAATTCTTCTTGACAATTTTTTACAACATTAAAGAACTCTCTCCAAATATTTTGATTAGCTACTGTTACGCCACCTATGATAACTGCTCTATTATTTAAAATAGCAGATAAAACTTTGTTTTTTGTATGAGGGAAGTTGGGATTGTTAAAAAATAAAAAAAACTTGTCTTTTGTTAATGTGAAAAAATGAACATGTAAGTCATCAAAAGGGTAGTACCAATTATTAATACCTAGCAGAGTAGTATTATCTCTACAATATCCGAAGTCTACCCAAGCAACCAGATCATTAGACAAGTTAAAATCTTCAATAGCTTTGTTTACAAAGTAAGTTTTTAGATTAGTTACTAGGACATACTTTTCAGACCAATACTCAGGGTTGAGCTTGTGTTTATCGGGTATTTTACTCTTGAAATTATTGCTGTTAATTATCGATTTAATTTCATCTAGTAAGTTTCTAAACTTTTTTTCTAAATCAATAATGATGATCTTGGTTGGTTTGTTACCTCTTAATTTTCTGATATAAGGCTTCATTTCCTCAAAGGTAAATACAACCATTTCATTATCGAGTTTTGCTAAGTTCTCAAAATATGATAGGTATGTTTGATTATCCCTAAGTAGATGAGAAGGGTGTCCTTTTTCAGTGGACCAATCACCTCTACCAATATCAAAATAGGCAGTAACAATTGTGATTGACTTTTCAGTTGTTGATATTGAATTATCCATTACTACCGCCAATAATCTTTTAGCCAAGGGCTTGGCTTAACATGACGATACCACTTGCCTCCGCTACCATTGATGGCATCTGGCGGATTAATCTCACCATGAAAGATGACAATCTTTGCACCATCTGGCAGAGTAGGTGCGCGCACAAAGTTAAAGGGAATAGGGGCGATGCATTGGTACTTGAAGCTGACACACCACGTTTTATCCCAATACTCCAAATGATGATGCTCACGTAAATAGTTAGACAGATAAGCCTGCTCATGGCGCACTTGGGTACGAATGGTGGCAAAGTTACGCTCAAAGTTTGCGAGCAAATCAGGATAGGTGTTCATGCCAATATTGAAACGATAAACAGAGCTATTACCAATCATTCGCCACGGTTTTTTCCAATCACGGATAATCACCACGCTGTCTTTGTGCTGAGCTTGATAGGTAAAAAAGGCATCTATGTTGTCAACAATAACAATGTCGATATCTAAAAATAAAGCCACACCTTTAAGACCATATAGTTCAGGTTTGAAAGTCGTGAGTTTTTTCCAACCACGCTCAGGCCCAGCAGGCAAATCCATCTCTGGAATAGGATGGCAAGTCACAGCAGGGTCGATACCGCTGCTATCATCAGTGAGGCAGATCATTTGAAAGTCTAAGGTCAAATGGCGACTGACCATATTATAAAGACGGTTGACGTACTCAGCGCCGTATTTGTCACCCCATTTCATACAGATAACATAACGCTGCTCAGCAGTGCTGCTGCGTGCATGCGTGTGGTCTTTCGATGAGGTATTGGTTACGTCAGTTGCCATAATGCACTCATATGAATATAAATAAAAAATATTTAGGGCGTGTTCTCATTTTTAACATGGTGATAAAAATGAGATAAATTGTCGCCAAACAAGAAAGTAGCGCAGACAATATTGAGTTATTGACGGACTATTTGACGCTATTTGGCAAAATTTAGTCATCTCTAATCCATTTATAAGACGATCGATTGAACTGAGGACACGCCCTAGTAACGTTCAAAGGTACAAAAGTAAGCCGATATTATCACAGCTATGATTCACGATATCTCTAAACGTTTGGCTAATTGTAAGGTCATTGTTCATTGTTCATGGCCAGCGCGCGTGATTGTATCATGAACGTTTTGATCAGCCCGCTTGTTATCACGAATGAATTTGGCCAAAGTTTTTTCATCAACGTTGTAAGGATTCCCTAATGTGGGAATGTGTTTGAAACGTCGATAGCCCCACATATAGTGACTGCATTTTTCTTCAATCATCTGTTGCATGGCTTGGTTAAGTGCATAAGCGGCGGTCTCGGCATGACGATCATAAAGTGCTGGATCATCGAGCTTATAACAATAAATGTCAAATCCACGACCATCGTCACGGCGAATACAAGATAAGCCGACCAAGGCACATCTGGTTTTACTAGCAAGTTTAGAAGCAAGAGTACTGGTTAGCGTTTTAATACCAAAAAAGGGCACAACCACGCCGCCCGAAGGATCAGGAACATGATCGGGTAAGACGATACTAAAGCCACCTTGTTTGAGGGTTTTAAATATGGCTTTGACACCGCTACCATCGGTTGGTACTAAGGTCGCATTAAGCCTTGAACGCCCTTGCAGCACAAAGTTGTTGGTAATGTCACCTTTGACAGGTTTGTACATAATGGTTGGGGAACCAAATTGATTGAGCCAAGCGTTCATCATCTCCCATGTACCGAGATGCGGCACGATAGCGAGCATGCCGTTGGCACTCGCAAGTCCTTCTAATAAAATGTCTTTATTATGAACGTCGCGAATCTGAGCGATACTCCACTCAGGTGGCATGGCCCAGCTTTTAATCGATTCAATACTGGTCAAACACTGGTGATAAATAATCTCTTTGGTTAACACTTGTTTTTGCACATCAGTCAGCTTAGGCGCAATTAACGCCAAATTGATACTGACTGTACGCATGATACTAAAATTGGGTATCTTGATAATCACCCACGCAACAAAACGTGCCAGTATCTGCAAGACAGACAATGGCACGATTTTAAAAATGTGATACGGATTCATAACCATTCACACGGTGATGAATCACGTAATAAGTACTGAAAAAAATATCCGGACATCGTTAGACCATTTATTGCGCAGGTTTGTTGGTGTCAGCCTGTGCTTTTTCGCGCACACGGATACCAAGATCACGTAGCTGCTTGCTATCAACTTCAGCAGGTGCTTGAGTTAGTGGGCACTCAGCAGTTTTGGTTTTCGGGAAAGCGATAACATCACGGATAGAGTCTGCGCCTACCATGAGCATAATTAAGCGATCTAAACCAAAGGCCAAGCCACCATGCGGCGGCGCACCGAATTTTAAGGCGTCAAGTAAGAAGCCAAACTTATCTTGAGCTTCTTGCTCGCCGATACCTAACGCTTCAAGTACGGCTTGCTGCATATCATAGGTATTGATACGTAAGCTACCACCACCAACTTCTGTACCATTTAGTACCATATCATAAGCGATAGAAAGGGCAGATTCTGGGTTGTTTTTCAATTCATCAACAGAACCTTTAGGTTTAGTAAACGGGTGATGCATTGACGTCCAACGACCATCGTCCGTTTGCTCAAACATTGGGAAATCGGTGACCCAAAGTGGTGCCCACAGACAAGTAGTCATTTCAAGGTCTAGACCAATTTTTTGACGTAGTGCGCCGATTGCGTCATTGACGACACTGGCTTTATCCGCACCAAAGAAAATAATATCGTTGCTTTCTGCACCAGTACGCTCAATCAAGCTTACCAAGACGTCATCAGTCATATTTTTGATGATAGGAGACTGAAGACCAGATTCTTGGTCAACGCCGTTGTTGATGTTGCTCGCATCATTGACTTTGATATAAGCCAAACCACGTGCACCATAAATGCTAACGAATTTGGTATAAGCATCGATTTGCTTACGGCTTAATGACGCGCCACCAGGGATGCGTAGGGCAGCAACACGACCTTTAGGATCGTTAGCAGGACCGGCAAATACTTTAAAATCAACGTCTTTCATTAAATCAGCAACGTCGATGAGTTTTAATGGAATACGTAAGTCAGGCTTGTCTGAGGCATAGTCACGCATTGCTTCAGCGTAAGTCATGCGTGGGAATTGCTCAAACTCAACATCCATCATGGTTTTAAATAAATGCTTAATCAAACCTTCGTTGATGTTCATGATTTCTTCTTCATTTAAGAAAGAAGTTTCAATATCGACTTGGGTAAATTCAGGCTGACGGTCAGCACGTAAGTCTTCATCACGGAAACATTTAGCGATTTGATAATAACGATCAAAACCTGACACCATCAGCAACTGTTTAAATAGTTGTGGTGATTGTGGCAAGGCGAAAAAGTTACCTGGGCGTGTGCGTGATGGCACAAGATAATCGCGCGCGCCTTCTGGTGTCGCACGAGTCAAGATAGGGGTCTCAACGTCTAAGAAACCATGGTCATCTAAGTAACGACGAATCGTTGAAGTGGCTTTAGCACGGAAAACCATACGCTCTTGCATTTGTGGACGACGCATATCAAGATAGCGGTATTTTAAACGCAAGTCTTCTGATACCGTGGTTTTTTCATCATTTAATGGGAAAGGCGGTGTTTCAGATTTCGCCAATACTTCAATTTCTTTGCCCAACAGCTCAATCTGACCACTGGTCATATTATTGTTTTCAGTACCCGCGTAGCGTTGACGTACGCGACCAGTGATTTTTAGCACATATTCAGGACGTACCGCATCAGCAGTTGCAAAGGCTTCTGGTGTATCAGGGTCAACGACGACCTGCAAGATACCAGCGCGGTCACGCATGTCTAAAAAAATCACGCCACCGTGATCGCGACGACGATGTACCCAGCCTACGATACTAATGGTTTGATCGATGAAGCTTTCGGTTACGGCTCCGCAATATTCGTCTCGATATTCGCTATGCGTCATAGTGCTTTGCGTCATAATATAATTATCCAGTTGTCAGCCCAATTCGAAATACAATAATGCAGCCATTGCTGTACGATTCAAGCTATCCGCTAAAAACGCACAAACACCGCGATTAAGACAAATGGTCATCACGTTGGCTACAGAAAATTTGGTGTAAACGCATATTATGCCTAATCTGCCCTTGTTATACAACCAGTGGCGTCCAATCAAAGCGTAGGAAAGTATCAGTAATGGGTGTATTTATTCAGTAACATCTGCATTGGGTTAAATATTGTCATTTTGCTTGAAAATATCAGCCACTGTGCACATATCAGGCTCACTTATAAAATCTTATTAAAATTATTCTAATCATGTAAGGAATGCTACTCATGCTTTTTCACCCTGCTAAGAACCCTGTTGAGCTACAAGTTGTTCATCTAAATAAAAGCCAAGAACAACGCCGTGAAGACTTAATGGAGGCAACTCAAGGTAAAGCCGCGCTTAAGCAATTCAAAAAAGTAATGGCTAAAAAAGCCAAGCAAGCATTGAAAGCAAAAAGCAAAAATAAGAAAAAAAACAGTGATAATAAATCACAAGTTTTCGTTCTCGACTTTGACGGTGATATCAAAGCCACGGCAGTCAAGCATTTACGTGAAGAAATCAGCACATTAATCAGCAGTGCAAACAAAGGCGATGAAGTCGTGGTACGTCTTGAATCAGGCGGCGGCTTGGTTCATGGTTATGGTTTGGCAGCAGCGCAATTGGCACGTCTAAAAGAGGCTGGTTTAAAATTGACAGTTTGTGTCGATAAAGTCGCGGCCAGTGGCGGTTATATGATGGCTTGTGTGGCAGATAACGTAGTGGCTGCGCCCTTTGCCATTATTGGCTCAATCGGTGTGGTATCACAGTTACCAAACTTTCATAAATGGCTAAAAAATCATGATGTCGATTATGAGATGTTTACCGCTGGTGACTATAAACGTACTGTCACTATGTTTGGTGAAAATGACGCTGACGACCGTGCCAAATACCAAGAAGAGCTTGAGCAAACGCACGAATTGTTCAAACATTTCGTGAACACATATCGTCCAGCATTGGATGTCGCGAAAGTGGCAACAGGTGAGCATTGGTATGGCGAAGATGCGCTAAAATTGAATTTAATTGACAGTCTGCAAACCTCAGACAGCTATATTTTAGAGCGTATGGAAGACAATGAAGTCTATGCGCTGCATTCACGTCAAAAGCCAACGCTCGCAGAGAAGCTAGGATTGTCACAAGCTGCCGAAGCAACGGTGAATATGGCGATTGACAAGCTGCCAGATGCATTGGCACGTTTTGATTTTAATAGCCGTTTAAATATCCTAAAGTAATTTTCAATTTTGCACTCTAAATAGATGCATTGTTTGTATTTTGTAAAAGGCGTGTCCTAGCGGGTCGCGCCTTTTTGCTGTTTATTCATAAATGCTGTGTTATAAATGTGGCATACAGAACAGAGTATACGCACGTACACTATAAAATTAATATTGGGCTTTTTATAAAAGCTTTATGTGAACGTGATGAAAATAATTAACCATCAGCAAGGAAAAGGATGCCAGCTATGTCTGAAAATACATTGATGTTTACCGCCACCGAACATGGTCAAACCATGTACGCCAAAGTCAAAGCATTTATCGAAACTCATATTGAACCAATAGAAGCACAGTTTTGGGCGGATTGTCATGCGCAAAACCCAGACGGCAATTGGAAAAATTGGCAATGGCCAGAAAAATACGAGAGTTTGCGTAAACAAGCACGCGAAGCCGGTCTATGGAATTTGTTTTTGCCAGATGACACGCTAGGGGCAGGGCTGTCGGTGACCGATTATGCACCGATTGCCGAGCTCACTGGACGCAGTTTATTAGCGCCTTATGTCTTTAACTGTAATGCCCCTGATAGCGGCAATATGGAGCTTTTATGGCGCTATGGTTCAGAGGAGCAGCAAGACAAATGGCTAACGCCTATTTTGGAAGGTAAAACGCGTTCGGTATTTTGTATGACTGAGCCTGATGTCGCCTCCAGTGATGCGACCAATATGCAAGCGACGGCTGTCGTCGATGGCGATGAGATTATTATCAATGGCAGTAAATGGTGGTCATCGGGTCTTGGCGACCCTGCGGTCGATATTTTGATAGTCATGGCGTACACGCCTGATGAGAATAAAGACCGTCATCATCAGCATTCGATGGTATTGGTCCCAGCAAAGACAGCGGGTGTTAACATCGAGCGCATGCTCAAAGTCTTTGGCGATTATGATGCGCCGCATGGCCATGGTGAAGTCAGCTTTGATAATGTACGTGTGCCCGTCAGTCACTTTATCGGTGGTGCAGGTATGGGGTTTGAGATTGCACAAGGTCGCCTAGGACCAGGTCGTATTCACCATTGCATGCGCTGTATTGGCGCTGCCGAAAAGTCGCTAGAGCTGGCGGTTAAGCGCGGCATGGAGCGTACCGCTTTTGGTAAGCCATTATTACAACTGGGTGGTAACTTTGAGCGTATCGCTGAGGCGCGTATTAAGATTGACCAAGCGCGTTTATTGACACTATATGCAGCGCAAAAAATGGATGCGCAAGGCACAAAGGCAGCATTGACTGAAATCTCTGCTATTAAAGTGGTTGCGCCAACTGTGCTACAAGAAGTGGTCGATATGGCGATTCAGATTCATGGTGGCATGGGCGTTTGCCAAGATACGATGCTACCTGCATTCTTTGCCCAAGCACGAGCGCTGCGCTTAGCCGATGGTCCTGATGAAGTGCATAAAACGATGATTGCTAAGTTAGAATTAAAGCGTCAAGGTTTTATTCGCCCTTCTAAATCTGGTAAATCCTAAGTTTAGTTATTCATAAATTTATAGAAATTGATTTAAATGAGCATTTGCTTGAATTAATTTCTCATTGAAATTCACTATTACACCGTTAATAGTGAATTTTAAGCCCTATATTCATTGATAAATATAATTGACCACACGATAAGGAATGTCTTATGGCAACTGCTAATCAAAGCAACACTACCGTCAAAGAAGTAGCTAATAAAATCTTAGATAAAGGCGGCGAGGTTCGTGATGGCGAAGAGCTTGATGCCAAAGCGGTCAGCTCATGGCTACGTGCTCAAGGCGTCGATATAGAAGGCGAGCCTACCGTTACTCAATTTTCAGGTGGCGCATCAAACTGGACCTATCGTTTGCAATATGAAGGCGAAGGTAAAAGCCAAGATTTAATTTTACGCCGTCCACCAAAAGGCACCAAAGCAAAATCAGCACACGACATGGTGCGTGAATATACGGTGCAAAAATCCTTAAAAGATGCTTATCCTTATGTGCCTAAAATGGTCGCGCTATGTACGGATGAGTCCGTCATCGGTGCAGACTTTTATGTCATGGAGCGTATGGAAGGTATCGTTCCTCGTGCCAATTTGCCAAAAGGCATCGATTTAAATGAAGAGCAAACGCGTGCATTATGTACCAATGTTATTGATGCTTTGATTGAATTGCATCAAGTCGATTATAAAGCGCATCCTGATTTGGTCAGTCTTGGACGCGGTGAAGGTTATTGCGAGCGTCAAGTAACTGGCTGGGACAAGCGTTATGTCAAAGCCAAAACACCTAACGTCCCAAGTTTTGCCTTAGTACGTCAATGGCTCGGTAAGCATACGCCTGCTGACAGTAAGACTTGCCTCATTCATAACGATTGGCGCTTTGATAATGTGATTTTGGATGCGGCAGATCCGACCAAGGTGATCGGCGTACTCGACTGGGAAATGGCGACCTTAGGCGATTCTTTAATGGATTTGGGCAGCGCATTGGCGTATTGGATTGAAGAAGATGACAACATCATTATGCAGCAGTCACGCCGTCAGCCCACCCATTTAAAAGGCATGATGACTCGCGATGAGGTGGTTGCTTATTATCTTGAGCAGACAGGTCTAGAGATAGATAACTGGACGTTTTATGAAGTGTTTGGTCTGTTCCGTCTAGCGGGTATCGTTCAGCAAATTTATTATCGCTACTATCATAAACAAACGACCAATCCAGCCTTTAAAAACTTCTGGATTATTGTGCACGTATTACATGCCAAATGTCTGAAGTTGATTGCTCAATATGAAGGTGAGATTTTGTTTACTAACCGAGTACAGCCGCATTTGCAAGATATAGGTATTGATGCTGCGATGATTGAGCAGTTGCCAAGTCCTATACAGGCTGTGATTAAAGGTATTTTGCCAAAGAGCTATTTTGGACAAAGCGCACCTAAAGCTGAAGAGTAAGCAAGTTAAAAATTGAAAATCTAGGGCTTTTAAAAATTATAAGAGTGCGATTAATAAGGCAGTATTTTATGACAACCATACTTTTGGCCCGTCATGGTCAAGCGTCATTTGGACAAGAGAATTACGATCAACTCTCAGAGCTGGGTGGCAAGCAAGCGCAGATGCTAGGTCAGCATTACGCGACGACTCAGCGTCGAATCGATGCGATTTTTACTGGTAGTTTGGTTAGGCAGCAAGACTCTGCACATCATTTTTGGCAGCGTTATCAGTCATTTGTTGATAGCGATATCTCTAGTAAGCCTGCGATCGATATAAGTGCGCCGGATAGCTATGTACTGCCACAATTTGATGAATTTAATCATAAAGACGTGTTTATAAAGTCTAATCCTGCTTTCATGAGTAAAGGTGCTATTGCGGCTGAGATTGCGCAAGCAGAAGTGCCGTCTATGCGTTTAGCGGAGTTGTTTGATGCTGCGATGCAGCGCTGGCATGCAGGTGGGGATGACGGTGATTATATTGAGAGCTGGTCACAATTTAATGAGCGGGCAAAACAAGCGCTTGAGCAAGTGCGTTTGCAAGTGGCCAATCTGAATTTAGAGCGTGATAGTACGGTGCTGGTGTTTACTTCGGGCGGCATTATTTCGGCTATTACCGCGCAGTTATTACAACAAGGTAGTCAGACTGCGTGTCAAATTAATAAAAGCTTGGTTAATACGGGCGTAACGTCTATTACTTTAAAAGCGCAGAGTACACGGCTATTGTCTTTAAATGAATACAGTCACTTATTTGCTGATGGCAAACGCTTCGTGACGTGGCGATAACATAGCATGTGATGGCTGGTGAGACATCAAGGTCATAATTAAGCCGTGATTAACATCAGGATAAAATGTCTACTCTAAATACGTAGCAGATTTTTATGTTATTAAAATCGGCTATGATAATTGTTGAGTATTTTTTGTGTATTTTTATGACAGACAAGCCGCACTTATCAATTTGCGATATTATAGACTGTCAACTTCATATAATATGGATGTAAACAGGACGTTCTATGCAAAATAAATTGATCAATTTAGTCACTAAAAGCGCCAAAAAAAGTAAAAATCAGCTATTTAGCGCGATTCAGCCCGCACGATACCTAAAAGGTTTAAATAAGCAGCAGATTGGTCGTGGTAAAACAGTATTAATCACGGGTGCCAGCTCAGGACTGGGCGAAGGCATGGCAAGATTGTTTGCTAAGCTTGGCTATAATTTGGCGATTTGCGCGCGTCGTACCGATCGTCTAGAAAGTCTACAAGCAGAGCTGATGGCAGAATATCCTGATATTCGTGTTGAATATCGAGCATTAGATGTCAGTGACTATGATGCCATATTCGATGTATTTGATGCGTTCGCAACTGACTTTGGTCATATCGATCGTGTGGTGGTCAATGCGGGCGTCGGGGATAGTCGCCGTATTGGTAAAGGGCGCTTCGATACCAACCGCCGCACCGTTGAGATTAACTTTGTCTCTGCGCTCGCGCAATGTGAGGCGGCGATGAATATATTCCGCGCACAAAACAGCGGTCATCTGGTGGTGATATCAAGCATGTCAGCAATGCGTGGACTGCCTAAGCATTTGACCGCTTATGGCGCAAGTAAGGCAGGTCTGGCTCATCTGGCAGAAGGCATTCGTGCTGATATGTTATTAACCAAATTGCCTATTAAAGTCTCGACCATTTATCCGGGTTATATCCGTACTGAAATTAATGAAAATGCCAAACCACTACCGTTTGAAGTGGATGCAGATACGGGCACCAAATCCATCGTTGCAGCGATTGAGGCTGGAGTCGATGAAGCTTGTGTACCAAGTCTACCGTGGTCTATTGTCGGTCAAGCAATGAAGCATCTGCCATTACAGGTGGTCAATAAAGTCAATTAGTAACTATTTGACTTCATTGCTTTGGTATCAGCAGCAATGAAGTCAAAAAGAAGACAATAAAAAACCCTCAGCTTTGATGCTGAGGGTTTTTTATTGTCTTCTTTTTAAAAATCTAAAATCTATGCACTACAGGGTTTGAGGATTGTCGGACATATGCTTTTCACGTAGCTTTTGACGCAATATTTTACCCACATTACTCTTTGGCAATTCGCTTACGAATTCGATATGACGCGGGCATTTATAACCAGTCAAATTGTCCAAAGCAAATTCTTTAATATCACTCTTGGTAACATTGTTATCAGCAGGGACGATATAAATTTTGACTGCTTCGCCTTGGTGGTCATCAGGAATACCGATCACTGCGCAATCAATGATGCCTTTATAATCTAGCATGACTGACTCGATTTCATTTGGGAAGACGTTAAAGCCTGAAACCAAAATCATATCTTTTTTGCGATCAAGTAAAGTGATATAGCCCTGTTCATCCATACTGATGATATCGCCAGTACGGAAGTAACCATCGCTGGTAAAGTCATTGCTATTGTCTTTATTAAAATAGCCTGAGGTAATGTTTGGACCTTTAATGCACATCTCGCCAGCTTGATGTAAGCCGACACGATTACCTTCATCATCAACAACAATAATATCTACGCTAGGGACTGGTATACCAATCGTACCGTTAAATTTGCGATCAGTGATGACGTTAGCCGTACCAGCTGCAACCCCTTCAGTCATCCCCCAACCTTCGACCATCGGGCAACCAGTGACTTCTAACCAGCGCGCCGCTGTTTGTTCAGTTGCTGCCATACCACCTGCTTGAGAGATGCGCAGTGAGCTAAAGTCCAAGTCTTTAAAGGTTGGTTGGTCAAGCAAGCCTTTAAACAAAGTATTCACCGCTGGCAATATATGGAACGGCTGTTTTGACAGCGTTTTAACAAAGCCCGGCATATCGCGTGGGTTAGGAATCAAGATAAAGGTGTAACCTGAGCGCATGCCTAACAGGGTCAGCATAAAGGCAAAAATATGATAAAGCGGTAATGCTATGACCATATTGATATAGACCTCATTAATATCTGAGGTAATAGGGCGGTACCAAGCTTCTGACTGCATCGCAGCGGCGACAACGTTACGCTGAGTCAAAACAGCGCCTTTCGACAAACCAGTCGTTCCACCGGTATATTGCAAAATTGCTTTTTGTTGTAATGTGGTTTTTGGTGCTTGGATAGGCAAGTTTTTGCCTTTCTTCAGCACATCAGGAAACTTGGTCACATCGTATTTAGGGTCATTCAGGTTATATTTAGGCACTAAGCGTTTGACCTGACGGATAACCGTATTGACCAAAATACCCTTTAGCCCCATCATATCGCCCATTTTTGATAGGACAATACGCTTGATGTCGGTTTCTTCAATGACTTGTTCAAGTGCTTGAGCAAAGTTATCAACCACAAAAATAACTTGAGCACCCGAGTCGTTCAACTGATGGCGCAGCTCACGACCGGTATACAGTGGGTTCACTGGTGTACACACATAACCCGCTCGCAAAATACCAATCATCGTTGGCAGATATTGCGGCACGTTTGGCATCATGAGTGCAACCACACTGCCTTTAGGAATGCCTTGCGCTTGTAACCATGCGGCAACGGCCAGTGAGGCTTTATCCACATCACCATAAGTATGAGTGACACCCATACAAATAGTCATAGGATGCATACGAAAACGATTGAAACATTCCTCATACAGCTCTATGAGGCTCTCATATTGATCAGGATTAATGGTCTTGGGTACGTTTTCTGGATATTGCGCCAGCCAAGGCTTATCTACTGTCATACTTAGCGTCCTTAAATGTTGTGATACGTTAAGGTTCTATAAAAGAGTAGTCACATCCTTGTCAACAATATAAATCATCGCCTTGAGAGCAATGGATTGTCGCGTGCTATCCTATCGATTCACAGACTGCTAAAATACGGTGACCTGAACCGCCCCGACTTTATCGGAGAGTGATTTACTTGAGTCAGGCAGCGATGCCTGACAGGGTTAAATTATCATAATACCGCTTTTCAAAATCAAAAGGTGACACATAACCAATCGTACTATGCAG
>CAJHAA010000033.1 GCA_904846265.1 Psychrobacter immobilis
TGCTGGTGCTAAGTCCATAAAATAGCGCAGCTTCTCGTATGGTCATACCATCAGTGATGCTAGAAAGTACCTGTTTGCGATAGTCTATTGAATAAGTCATCGTTTATTTCATTAAATGCAATTGTTAATAGGGTTGTATCGGTTTTATTTGGATTAGACTATACACACTTTTTAGGAAAGGCTCTCAAACTCAAAAGGCGATACATAGCCCAATGCACTGTGTATACGCTTTTTATTGAACCGATCTACCCAATTCAATGTGCAAGTTGTACATTCACTAAACCTTGCCAATCTGCTTTTAAATATTCAATCACCTCTGTTTTGTATAACCTATGCCCTGTTTCAGCCAAAGCATTATCAAGGCCTGGTTATATATTTTTTCTTATGTTATCAAGCCAAGCTTGCATACTTGGTGTAAGCAAGCGATGACGGCGCCAAGCCATGACAAGCTCCCATTTTAACTGAGGTTGGGTTAGTGGCAAGCAGACTAATCCTGTTAAATCCAACTTTTGAGTATAATATTGAGGCAAAAGAGTCACGCCCATATCCTGTTTCACCATGTCAAGAAGCAAGTGCCACTGATTGGTTTGGCAAATAATATTAGGTTCAAAACCTAGTGATTGACAGTTTTCTATAATCATCGGAGTAAATGATGAATTGGAGGTAAATAAAATTAGGGGTGCATTTGATAGTGACTTAAGTGTTACCTTGGTTTTTTGCTTACCCATACGGTTTTTATTTGCTACGACCACCACTGGATAGCAACATATCGATGAGTAGTCAAAATCATCGTCAATCGGCTTCATCAATGTTGCCACATCAAGTTGCCCCTCTAGAAGGGCCTGCTTAAGTGACTCAGCACCATCTTCGATAAGTGAGGTTTCTATACTAGGATGCATTTGGTAAAAGTTAAAAATAGCTTTGCTTAGTATTTCACTGCCTAACGGTGAAATCCCCAAACGCAACTTACCACCTATTAATTGCTGATAATCTACTACTGTTTGTTCAAGATTATCTGCCTTTTGTAAGATATCCACTGCTTGAATATAGAGGTGTTCGCCAATTTCCGTTAAATTAACTAGCCGCTTTTTTCTATGAGTCAACGGCTTATCAAACAGAGCTACGCCTAAATATTCTTCAAGGTTACTGATGGATTTGGTAACGGTGGGTTGGGTTAAATTGAGTTGAATACTGGCTTGAAGAAACCCACCTGTTTTTACGACTGTCACAAAGCAGCGTAATTGTTTCAAAGTTATCATGAATAATAAACCATGGTTAGGAAAGATAATGAAATTTATTATAGAAATTGGGAATAAAAATAAAAATATAATTCATAATTTATGGCTATGGTATTTTTATAATAAGTAGTCTCTAATCAACAAACAACAATTATTATGCGTAATCCTAATATTCGCTTATCCCTATCTTTTTTAGATGAAAAAAAACTTACACTTCAAAAGTTCTATCGCCAATCATGGCTTCATGTCCTTATGCAATGCGCTATTATCGCAGCTGTCTGGTATTGTGCTGAGATATTGGTTGAATTATTGCATTTACCCGTATCCTCAGGCGTCTTAGGAATGTTTTTAATGCTGATATTATTAATGAATGGTGCTATTAAGGTTAACTGGGTCAGACTGGGTGCAAAATTTGTTTTGGGTGAATTAGTATTAATGTTTATCCCACTTATGATGTCAATACTTCAATACAAGGCGCTATTTATCAGTAAGGGCTGGCAATTAATGCTGACAATTATCTTAAGTACCGCGATGGTGATGTTAAGCTCAGCATTAACTTTTATTATGGTGCACCGTTTGCAACGTAGATTGTATCGATATCAGATTCATAAAGCCCAATTAAACCTAAGAAATAATGATAATGCGTGAGGATTTACGATGAATGTCTGCTCAATCCTTTGTCTCATTTGGACATTAGCTGCTTATTATATGGCTAAAGTAATCTATGTGCGCTATCGAAAATCTTGGCTAAACCCTGCTATCACGGTTCCAGTAATAACGCTTTCATTAATGATTATCTTTAATATCTCTTATGATACTTATTGGAAGGATACAGCTTGGATTGTGCAGTTACTTGCCCCCGCAACGGTTGCGTTTGCTATACCTATTTATGAGTATCGTCGTTTAATACGTCAACATGCTTTGTCTTTGACCGCTTCTATAACTGTTGGGATGATAGTGGGGGTCTTGAGCATATATATATTTGCTGTGTTATTCCATTTTGATAAGACCTTGACCTATAGTTTGATGGCCCGTTCAATATCGACACCATTTGCGTTAGACTTATCTGAAAAGATTCACGGATCTCCCTCTTTAGTTTCATTGTTTACTTTGATTACAGGGATGGTGGGAATGATTTTAGGGGATATGATCTTGACTTTTTTTCGTATTCGCTCCCATCTTGCAAATGGAATCGCATTTGGTAATGCATCACACGGTTTTGGTACAGCCCGGGCAAGTCAGCGCAATGAGGACGAGGGCGTTATAGCCAGTTTAACAATGATTTTAGCGGGATTATGTATGATATTCTTAGGTCCTTCATTAATACATGGCGTAATGTTATTTGGGCAAGTTTAAACAAATATATATAGAGACCCTAATCCATATTAAGAATAGATATAATAACAGCCATTATCACTAACAGATAAACAATAAAAAAACGTATGAATTTCCGTTTTCTTTCTAAAGTTAATTCGACTTTAACTAAATGTAATGAGCTTTATTCCTTTTAAATTTCAACCTATTAACTTATCTTATTTAAGATCAAATAAAAATAAATGACTGAACCGCTCCGACATAGTCGGGGCGGTTCAGGTTTTGCGAATGCAAGGTTTGAAACGGATATAGAGGAAGGGCTAGATGTGTTAGAGGAATATTATCCTGAACAAGAGCGAAGCTTTTTGGTAGAGCAACAAGCTTCGCATGAAGGGGTTGTGCAGGATATTCAGCAGGGATTGCAGCAGAGTATCAGAGCTGTGAATTGAGCACAGTTGAATTATCTAGTGAGCTTGGTAAGTCAATTAATGGATTCTGAACAAGTTGGCTAGTCACTAATTGAGGGGAGCTTGGGCTCCCTTATTTTAGAAGTTTTCTAGTACAATTTTGCCTTTTGACTTGCCTGATTCAAGTAACTTATGCGCCTTCTCCAAGTTTGCAGCGTTAATTTTGCCTAGATTTTGGTTAAGGGTACTTCTAATTTTTTGCTGGTCAACTAATTGGGCAACCTGTTGCAAGAGATCACCTTGCTTTTCAATATCATCGGTTTCATACATTGAACGGGTGAACATCAACTCCCAATGGATAGAAATAGATTTAGTCTTAAACGGCATAATATCAAATGTTTTTGGATCATCGATCAATCCAAGCTTGCCTTGTGGTGCAATCAGAGAAACTATCTGCTCGATATAGGTGTCTGTATGATTTGTAGAGAATACGTATTTTGGTTTTGCAATGCCTAGTGTCTCGATTTGTGCATTTAAATCTTTGCTATGATCAATGACATGGTCGGCACCAAGTGATTCCACCCAAGATTTCGTTTCTTCACGTGAAGCTGTTGCTATAACGGTCAGATTTGTTTTTGCTTTTAGGAGTTGGATAGCGATTGATCCTACACCACCTGCACCACCAATAATTAAAATACTGCCAACTTCTGTTTCTGAAATTTGAAACCGATCAAACAGCATTTCCCATGCCGTTATTGCAGTTAATGGCAATGCTGCTGCTTCTGCATTAGATACTGTAATTGGTTTAAGACTAATAATTCGTTCATCGACTGCTTGATACTCAGCATTACTACCATCTCGGGTTAAATCGCCAGCATACCAAACAGAATCTCCTACTTTAAACGAGGTAACTTTTGAGCCAATTTCAATAATTTCCCCAACGGCATCCCAACCTAAAATACGATTATTTGCTTCAGACGAATTTTTTCTCACTTTGGTATCAACTGGATTCACAGAGATTGCCTGAACTTTTACCAGTACATCACGCTCCTTAAGCATAGGCTTCGCTTTTTCAATATCTACCAATGAATTTTTAAAATCATCATGGTTATTTATAACATACGATACGGCTTTCATAGATTTGTCCTCAACTTTAAAAAAATATAGTAAAAATGGGAGCGAAGTGCTCCCATTTTATGTTATTCAATAATTAAAACTCTTGGCTCGTTGGGCGCAAAACAATTTCATTAATATCTACATCCGCAGGCTGTTCAATTGCATAAGCAATTGCTCGAGCGACTGAGTCAGCTGGTATGGCTTGTTTGTAGAAATCAGTAACAAACTCTGAACTTTCTTTATGAGAAGAACCGAATTTTAGTTCTGACTCAATTGCACCAGGCTCAATAGTAGTCGTTCTAATTGTTTCCCCAACTTCATGACGAAGGCCTTCTGAGATGGCTCTTACAGCAAACTTAGTACCGCTATAAACAGTACCTCCTGGACTAAATACTTTTACCCCTGCAACAGATACGAGATTAATAAAGTGTCCAAAGTTTTGTTTTTGGAAAACAGGTAGGGTAGCTGCTATACCATAAAGAACACCTTTAATATTAATGTCGATCATACGATCCCATTCATCAACTTTTAGCTCACTTAATGGTGCAATAGACATTAATCCAGCATTGTTTATCAATACATCGATTTGACCAAATGCGCTTAATGCCTTTTCAATAAGTGCTTGTACTTCATGTGGTTTGGTTATATCCATACCAATAAATTCAGCTTGACCACCTTCAGCACGAATGTCGTGAACAATAGCCTCTAATTTTTCAGTACGTCTAGCACCAATTACAACCTTTGCACCTTTTTTAGCAAGTAAGCGAGCAGTAGCTTCACCTAAACCACTACTTGCACCAGTGATAACAATAACTTTATTTTCTATATTATTCATACAAGTAACCTTCAACCTATCTGTCAATCATATTTTGAGGGTTAAGTATTACAGCCTTGCTAGGTATAATAAATGAATAATATTATCTTTCAGAATTCCTATTTACGGAATAATTACTATAACACAGGATTGGACATGCAGAACAAATTGGAAATGATGCGTATCTTTTGTGTCGCAGCAGAGTCTCGAAATTTTAAAGAGGCAGCAACTCAACTGGGTATTTCCCCACAGGTAGTGACACGGGCAATAAAAGAGCTAGAAGAGCAGCGCGGAGAGATTTTGTTTTACAGGAGTACTCGACAAATTAAAATTACCGCTGATGGTGAGCGTCTGGCAAAGCAAGCACGTCTTGCGGTGGAATCGATCGATGCTTTGCTTGTAAAAGACACCAAGGAAAAACGAGATGAAATGCGTGGGACTGTCCGTATTACTGTGTCGTCTGTGTTAGGGCGTAAAGTGGTAGTACCTGCACTAGCAGAATTTGCCACACGTTATCCAGATATAGTCAGAGCACTTTTAAACCGCTACGGTGTTACCCGCCCTAGATGTACTCAGTGTGCTATCTTCGGTCGATAGCCTTGTAGCGATTCTAAAATTCCTTGACTATATTGTCGTGGATTGTGTGCTAACAGATTCACACTCGGATGTGATCGATGAGCGGATAGATATCGGGATCAGATTTGGATTTTTGCCGGACAATCGATATGTGGCAAGGGAATTGGCTAAAGTGAAATTTTATTCTGTGGGTACGCCAGAGTTAATTGATAAGGTTGGAATGCCCAAAAAAATTATTGACCTTGATAAATACCCTCTAACAGCACTAGTCGATCATAAAACAGGGCGTTACTGGCCATGGACATTCACCGAAAGTCGAAGCTTTACGCCATCAAAGCCCCGTTTTATTACAGATGATCTAGAAGCTGAATTTCAAGCTATTCTCGCTGGAGTTGGATTCGGACACATGCCTGGATTTCTAGTTTTGCCGTGGCTTAGGAGTGGTAAGCTCATTCAGATACTTCATGAGGAAACCTCTCCCGTTTGGCGCCTGTATTTATATCGTCCACAGCGGGGCCCGACACCTTTGCGAATCCGAGCATTGTTTGATTACTTAGTGGAAGTGCTGGGCCATATAGAAACCTGAATCAGATAAGACCATCATGTATTTAGAGTAACTACAATTTTTCCTATTTGCTGATTTGATTCAAGATAGCGCTGAGCGTCATGCATGTCCTCAAAGTTAAAGCAACGGTCGATCACTGGACGAAGATATCCTGCACCTATACTGCTAAGAATAAATCGTCTGGCTTGCTCCCTTAGAACAGGGTCATGGAGAACCTCAAGGAACAAAAAACCTCGCATGGTTAAGCTCTTGCGTAATGCAACTTTAAGGGGAAATGGTGTGTTCTCCGGGCTAAGTGCACCATGCATAACCATAGTTCCTCCTACAGACATCGCTTTTGCAATCTGTTCAATATGTGGCCCTCCTACAGCATCGAAGGCGACATCAAGATGTTCTCCACCTAAACGTAAAACAAGGGCCTCATACAAATCGGGTTCATCTTCACTGGCTATAACATTTTTAACACCGAGATCCAGTAAACGTTGCTTTTTCTCTATCGTCTGTGTACTTGCAATGACCTTAGCACCCGCTGCTTCAGCTATCTGTATCGCAGCTAGTCCTACGCTACTTGAAGCTGCTGTGATCAAGATCGTTTTTCCTTTCGAAACTCCACCAGCATGGATTACACCACCCCAAGCCGTCAAATACTGCATCCAGATTGAAGAAGCTTCTTCCCAGCTTAAACTATCGGGTTTGTGAACTAAAAAAGTTTCTGGAATCAGAAGCTTGTCCGCATATGTCCCATATTTGGCTAGATTGTCAGTCGGAAGAATCGATACTGCATCTCCTGGAGAAAATTGGCGTACACCTTCACCTATCGCAAGAACTATGCCTGCTCCCTCATATCCCAGACGAGAAGGGAATACTGCCTTTTGAATATAAGTACCACGCCGAAACATTACATCAGCCCGGTTGAGTCCGATCGTTTTCATCTGTATTAGAACTTCTCCTGCGGCTGGTAAAGCAACAGAAAGTGTTTCTAATGTCAGAACATCTGTATCTCCAATACAATTGAAGCGCCAAGTCTTGGCCTGAAGTGCGTTAAATGACATCGATAACTACCTTAATATTGGCAGAGCGATCTTGAACAGCATCATGAGCCTCAATCGCTTGGTCTAGAGTAAAATGACGAGGATCAACAATAGCACGCAGTTTACCTTCCTCAACGAGACGAGTCGCGGTCTTAAGGACATCACCATGATGAGAACGGCGATTCCCTGTTAACGTCGGCATTAGGACGAATACGCCAGACAGTGTGGCACACCGTAGAGATGAATTCGCTAAATTATGATTGCCAAATGCAGCACAGCTAGTGATGTGGCCATAGTGAGTCGTCATGGAAAGTGAAGCTTCGAGTACTGGACCACCCACAGTGTCGTAAACAATGTTAAAACCTTGACCCTCAGGGCTTGCAGCAATAATGTCATCAGAAGATGCTGTTGTGTAATCGAGAGGTGTTGCACCGAGTTCTGAAATCAGTGATTGGTCAGCTGTACGAGCAGTCGCCCAAACATTTGCATCAAGTGCTTTTGCAAGCTGAACAACCATATAACCAACGCCACCAGCACCACCTTGAACCAGTACAGTTTGCCCTGGTTGGACCTTAGCATTATCCACTAAACCTTCCCAAGCGGTGAGGAACGTCAATGGTAGTACTGCTGCCTCGCGCATAGAGATATTCCGTGGCTTTAATGCGATCAGATCAGCATCTGCTACAACATATTCTGCTAAAGATCCTTGAAGACCACGAACGCCACCTATCAGACCGTAAACTTCATCTCCGACGTTGAAGTGGGTGACACCTTCACCCACAGCAGTTACAACTCCAGCCATATCCGTTCCCAACACGGCAGGAAGCTCTGGCATAGCATATGTTGCTTCACCAAGACGAATTTTATAATCAATAGGGTTTACACCACTCGCATGAATACGTACTAGAACTTGCCTAGCCTCTGGTTGAGGTATAGGGAGTTCTACACGTTTAAATTCATGATCACCAAAATTTTCTAGGATAAGCGCATTCATCATCTTATTCATAGTTGTTCCTTATTCTTAACTGGGGGATGATATGCACAGTACCAAAATAAATTAATCCAATAAATGATATTTATAGGATTTAATAATTCCTAAATAATGAATAATAAATATCATCCGCTCACTAAAAATATTCTAGTACAGTCTGTAAAGGCAGTTTAATCTAAACTGTCGGTAGTATTTTCAAGGCTTGAAACGTTCAAAATATCTACAAAGTGGCTAAAATTTGAAACATAATTCTAAAAGGTCACAGCATTACAAAGAACATGAGCCAAAATAAAAAATGGGAGCTAAAAGTCCCATTTTTTTGTGACTTTCGCATAAGCTCTATGATGTTAATTTAAAAAAAACTAAAAACAGGGATAGAAAATTTTCGCTAAAGAGCTTTTTGATTTTCGATTTATAAAAAATATTGCTAGCTTTTATACTATGGGGTACTATAGTATAAAAGCTAGCAAATAAGGAGGTCTGATGCCTAATCAGGTTGAAGACAAAAAAAAGATTCTTCTACGCGTCAGAAAGATCAAAGGTCAGACGCAAGCGATTGAAAAAGCGTTAGAAGACAATGTGGAATGTGGTGCAATTCTGCAACAAATATGCTCTGTGCGTGGTGCTATTAATGGTTTAATGAATGAGATGTTAAAGGTTCATTTAAAGGACACTTTAGTATCAGGTGAAACCACAGAACAACAACGAAAAGAAGAATTGGCTGAAATCGCCAAGATTCTAAAATCATATTTAAAATAGATCTGTATAAGGAATTATTCCATGAAGTCACGTGCTGCCGTTGCGTTTGGTCCTGGTCAACCTCTTCAAATTGTTGAAGTTGATGTTGCACCACCGAAGAAAGGTGAAGTATTAATCAAGATCTCCCATACCGGTGTGTGTCATACAGATGCATTTACTTTGTCTGGCGATGATCCTGAAGGTGTTTTTCCGGCTATTCTCGGGCATGAAGGTGCTGGTGTTGTAGTTGAGGTTGGTGAAGGCGTGACTAGCGTCAAACCAGGTGATCATGTAATTCCACTTTACACCGCTGAATGTGGCGAGTGCGTATTCTGTAAATCTGGAAAATCGAACTTGTGTATTGCCGTTCGCGAAACTCAAGGTAGAGGCGTAATGCCAGATGGTACCACTCGTTTTTCCTACAATGGTCAACCGATTTACCACTATATGGGCTGCTCAACGTTCAGTGAATACACTGTAGTGGCAGAAGTATCATTGGCTAAAATCAATCCTGAAGCCAATCACGAACATGTCTGCTTACTGGGTTGTGGGGTAACAACGGGTATCGGTGCAGTACATAACACGGCTAAAGTACAAGAAGGTGATAGTGTTGCGGTCTTTGGTTTAGGTGGTATTGGTTTGGCAGTCGTACAAGCCGCACGTCAAGCTAAAGCAGGGCGTATTATTGTGGTTGACATGAATCCAGATAAATTTGCGCTGGCAAAAGAGTTTGGTGCAACGGACTTCTTGAACCCTAAAGATTACGATAAACCAATCCAGCAAGTAATTGTCGAAATGACTGGCTGGGGTGTAGATCATTCATTTGAATGTATTGGTAACGTGAATGTGATGCGTTCAGCCCTTGAAAGTGCACACCGTGGCTGGGGACAATCCGTAATTATTGGTGTAGCTGGCGCAGGTCAGGAAATATCTACCCGTCCATTCCAACTGGTTACTGGTCGTAAATGGCTAGGTTCTGCCTTTGGTGGCGTAAAAGGTCGTACGCAACTTCCAGGAATGGTTGAAGATGCCATGAAAGGTAAAATTCAATTAGAACCATTTGTGACACATACGATGGGCTTGGATCAGATCAATGAAGCCTTTGATCTAATGCATGAAGGTAAGTCAATTCGTACTGTAATTCATTACGAATAATTGCGTCAGACCTTATACTTTTCCATGCATGTGAATCATGATTGACATGCATGGAATCCTCTAAAACGGTACATCATCTGTAAAACAGATCTATCTGTGTAGGCATCGTGTATAGGTTCAATAAACCTGCCTACATTTTAAATATTTATCACTATTCTCTGTGGAGAATGTAAGACTCTTTGTTTACTTGATTTCTCATGAAGTCTTGCTCAACATAGGTAATTGATTATGGAAATAATTGAGAAACATGCTTCTTTTGGTGGATCGCAAGAAGTGTATCGCCATCAGTCAATAGCATTAAACTGTTCAATGAAATTCTCAATATATCTGCCACCTCATGACAAAGATGAGCGGTTGCCAGTTTTATATTGGTTATCAGGACTGACTTGCAACGAACAGAACTTTATTACTAAAGCCGGAGCACAAAAGTATGCGGCTGAACATAAAGTCATTATTGTTGCACCAGATACCAGCCCACGTGGAGAGGATGTACCAGATCATGCAGATTATGATTTAGGCCAAGGCGCAGGATTCTATGTGAATGCAACACAAGCACCCTGGTCACAGCATTTCAAAATGTATGATTATATTGTGGAAGAGCTCAGAAATCTGATTGACCTGAATTTTCCGACTAATCAAGTCCAAAGTATTATGGGTCATAGCATGGGTGGTCATGGTGCATTAGTAATTGGGTTAAAAAATCCTGAGCTGTATAAAAGTATTTCTGCTTTTGCACCAATTGTTGCACCTAGCCAAGTACCTTGGGGGAAAAAGGCTTTTACACACTACCTAGGTGAAACCGAAACTTTATGGAAAAGCTATGATGCGATTGAATTAATCAAAAACGCTGAAGTTCATTTACCTATTTTAGTCGATCAGGGAACAGCTGATGATTTTCTTGAAGAACAGTTAAGGCCTAAGCTTCTTAGTAATATTTGTTTGGAACAAGAATATCCTCTTACACTTAACCTAAGAGAAGGGTATGACCATAGCTATTACTTCATTGCGAGCTTTATAGAGAAACATATAGAGTTTCACAGCAAATTCCTAGCTAAATAACTTTTGAACCGCCCCGACTTTATCGGAGAGTGATTTACTTGAGTCAGGCAGCGATGCCTGACAGGGTTAAATTATCATAATACCGCTTTTCAAAATCAAAAGGTGACACATAACCAATCGTACTATGCAGTCGTGTTTTATTAATGCAGTCGTGCAG
>CAJHAA010000034.1 GCA_904846265.1 Psychrobacter immobilis
TAGTCGCCCAACGCTTCTATCAGCATGCGAACGGCGCGTTCTTTAATCTCAGGAGTGTAGGTTTGTTTTTTCATTGTCGTATTCTCTCAGAATGTTGAGTCTCCGACAATCCCGGGGCGGTTCAGATTATTAAACATGGAAAACCTGGGCATATACGCTTAGCTCTGTACAGTTCAGTCGCAGTGAATTGGTTGATTCCTCGACTAGAAGACTTCTATAGACAGTATCCAGAAATAGAACTCACTTTAGATATGGTTAATCATCCCTCTGATTATAATGAGCAAAGGGCCGATTGTTATATCACCGTCGATCCTCCTCCACATGCTTTCATCAGTAAGTTTTTATTTACTGAAACTTTATATCCTGTGTGTGGTCAAAAGCTTTGGGAGAAAATAAGAGATAAACCCCTTCCTGACGCATTGTGGCGGCATCCAATATTGTCTGTGAGATATGCAGATACAAGCGTGAATACAGCAGAGGATTGGCTGCGGTGGTGTAAGGCAGGCGGATTTGAATTGCCAAGCGATATAAAGATAAATCATTTTAGTCATGTACTACTAGCGATAGAAGCCGCAAGGTACAATCTGGGCATTACTCTTACCAATAATTATATGATGCAGGATGACGCTTATAAACAAAATATCGTTAGAATTCCAATGCACGAATTTCTAACAGGGGACCAATTTTACTTCGTTTGCAAGGAATTAAAGAATAATCAGGGTGATATTATTAAATTAAGCGAATGGCTGAAATCCCAATGTAATTAAAAAAATCTTTACCTTATTTGTTATCAAAAGATCAAATTATGATTTGTTATAGGGGTTTAAAATGATGATTTAGAAAATCCCGATCAACAATTCATAAAGACTCATATCCTCAATAAATAGTCATTTATTTTATCTGATCTTAAATAAGATATAGTCAATCCAACTTAAAGTTGTAACAGCAGACATTGCTGAATAAATGATTTAGATCATTCTCACACCAGCCCTGCCTGAGCTTTTTTACCTCAGCCCATTTGTGTTCAATAGGATTTAGATCAGGACTGTAAGGCGGTAGCCAGAGTATACGGTGACCGTGTCGGTTTAATAGCTTTTTGATACGTTTGTTCTTATGTTATCTATCAGCCCACTTTAGAACTGACTTTTAGACTAAACCTAGAAACAATACAAATAAAAAAGTTAAGTAATGCATAAGGATTAGATTATGATTGCTAATGTATTTAATTCCATCGCAGACTCCTTCTTTAATTTTTTACTAGCCATTATTTGCGTACTCATGTTATTGGCACCACTGTATAAATGGAAGTCTCGTCCTAACAAGGCGCTCACCAAAAGAATAATAATAGCAATTTTTTTAATTCCAGTCTCTTTATATCTTCTAGTAGATACTTTCAATACTAAAGACCAGCAAAAAAACGATCAACTGTTATCAGTTGCTCATTTATCTGAAAGAGATAGGCCATTAGAAAATGAAAACCATATTAGTATGCCTGATAAGCATGCTTTTGCAGCGACCCTTGAATTGAATGGTATTAGAACAAAACAAAATAACGAGAGCCGGACCAACCTTAAAGAGAATAAAGATGAGCATCAAGAAGGTAGCTCTCAGGTAAGTCTTCACTCTGAAAATAATAATGGAGGGTTGTAGACTTGTGGCACAACTCTTTGTGTATGACGAACTGATGGTCAATCCATCTGATCTCTACTATCAAATCCGTAGTAACAAACTTCGCGGATTTTAGTGACGCAGCCTGACAGTAAAAATCAAACTACACCTATCTTGGCGATACACTATCTCATTTTTCAAACCCACGAAGGCGATGTGATTTTGGTTGAGCAGTTTGACCGCTTAGCACGTTTGAAACAAGCTGATTAGGTTACTCTCAAAAGAATGCTATCAGAGAAAAAGTTGGCAGTCGTATCAAAAGAGCTGCCGACCTCACATATGGCGCTTCAATCTGAGAATAGCACTGAATTTATGAGTAGCGTGTTGCAAGCCATCAATTCAATGTTACTTGATATGCTCGCTGCTATTAGAAAGGACTATGAAGATCGGCGTAACCGTCAGATGCAAGGTATTGCTCGTGCTAATACAGAAGATAAGTATTCAGGACGTATGAAAGATTCCGAGAAACGTAAGATTATCGCTAACCTCCTAAAATCTGGACATAGCTATACTGAAATGCAAGCTACGGCTAAGTGCTCGCGTCAGTTGATAGCTGTTACAGCTAAGCAAATACTCAAATACTCAAATACTCAAATACTCAAATACTCAAATACTCAAATACTCAAATACTCAAATACTCAAAATTATTTTGAGGATCTGTAATAACCTTGTCAAATAAAAATGGCCTGTTATTAGAGTTCCTCTAATATATTCTGTTTAAGTAAGAAAAATATTGATTACGTTTCAGGTTGCAGTATTTTAGCCGAATCTTTTATAAACGAATCATTATCGCAACGATGATACTAATACTAGCTTGAGCTTGATTATCAAGGCAGATTTTCCTGCGTATAGCAGGATTTGTTCTAACTATTCAAACCATTTGCTTCATCTTTAAAGGTCTCTACAACGACAGAGAAAATGTCATCCCAAACTGCCTCATTTGCTAAAAAAGGATAGTCCTTAAGTAGCTTATTACTCTTAGTGCCTTTATTTTGTAGCATACTGCGAATGATTCTATCGGCATAGCTGTTGGGCATCTCAACAATCTCTTTTATCGCCAATCGTGCATAGTCATGCTTTCTTAGGTACTGTGACTCGTTATGCATCTCTTTTTCAATAACGTGAGCAATGAGTCCTGATAAGTACTGAACGTGAGGCGTTAGATCCATAAAGCGCCATGCAGGTTGAATGAGGTGAGTGTTTTCAAAATTTAAGTTTGAGCGAATACCATCAGGGTAAGTAACCGCCTGTTTATCAAAGCTGTAATGATCACGGATTTGCTCCATAAGTGGCACGGATACACGGTCTAAAATTTTATCATACGCATGACGGTCTGAGGGATGCTCAGCGATGGCTTGCGATATAGGTAGGATAATCGGCTCATGAATGACCTGGTCGCGTCTGAGTACATCGTTAATTAAGAAGCGATGTAATCGGCCATTGCCATCAGCCAGCGGATGAATATACACAAAAGCAAAGGAAGCAACCGCACTACGTATCAGTGCCGATTGTCCCTCGGTCTTTTCCATAAATGCCAGTAACCCTTTGAGCTTTTCAGCAATGTCATCAGCAGGTGGCGCGATATAGTGCACAATCTCTTTAAAGCCATTGACCTGAGTATGCGACACAAAAACTGGTGATTGACGGACACCATACTGCTGGATAACCGTTTTGCTGCCGAGTATCTCTTGTTGCAGCTCTGCTAGTGATTCAGGATCAAGCGGGATATCGCCCTTGCCGGTACGCCTTGCCATTACATCGGCGAAACGTTCAATACGTTTTAGCTCTTTCCCTTCACCTTCTATAGTAAAACTGGCTTTACTCTCTCGTAATGTCATCCATACGGAGGCACGCATCAGTAAGTCTTGCCCAAATTCATCGTTCAGCTTGTCAACCATTGTGGCAATATCGAGTGCAGCGGCTTGCGTAAACAACTCTGTTTTCACCAGCATCGGACAGAAATGACGGGTTCCTGCTAGATTGTCATTGATACGCCAACGAGCGTTCTTTATGACATGCGCAGGGCTTGAAGTAACCTGCTTCTTAGCATCTAAAGCGTCCACATAGTTACCGCCTAAATTACTCGGTACTGCTAACTGCTGACCCATGAGCCATTCATACAAGAAAGCCATTCTACGGGCATAGCTGCCTGTGGGCTCAGCGTTTACCCATGCTTGTACGTCATTAGCCCCTATCTGCTCAAACAAACGAGTCAGTAACTCTAAACTCAGTACTTCATGACGCATGTGAAACTGTAAGTGCGCAATAATTGTGTCCAGTGGCCGCGCAGTTTCCTGATAAGCGTTATGGATAACATCACCCTCTTTATAGGTTTGCCTGCGCCCACCGATACTACTGCTGACATATAAAGGGACAACCAGCTCGATGCTTGCATGACGGACAAGCCATGCTGCGCCAATAGGGTCTGAGGTAGGAGTGTTTATCATGAGTGGCTCAAGCGATTATAGATAAGCCATTTTGCAGAAAAGCGATTATGAATGCAAGATAATGGTTATTATCAAGCCTTACTGCATTAAATCGATTTTTATATGACGTTGTGATACCTGTAAATAAAGATCAAAAGGCGTATTGAGTGGATATAATGAGTTCAAATTGAATGAGGTAAATACACCGTTCTTAACATAGCTACGTAGTAATAGAGTACCCATTTCTGTAAATAATGCGGTAATCCCCCACATCAATACTTATCAAAAAAATACAGCAATTATAAGCATTACAACATTTTGGCAAACCTAATCGAAAGAAGGATTGCTAATAACAGAATTAGACCGATTATCCATAATGATTGTAAGAGAAATTTTTTATCATCCATAATTGAGACCATCCCAGATTCTGTGTAACTGACGTTTAGATTAAATACTTACACAGAATATAGGATGCTCTCCATTATTAAGCTTATATACCTATAGAATAGATAATTCTAGCCAATATGGAGGTGTTTTTCCTTTAGAAGCTTGAGAACGTGGCTGAAGAATACGCAATTCATATTTACCTGAATATGGAAGCTTGTAATAACCTTGGTTATCTAGTTCAGAGGAATATTCTCCTACATTAACAGAATCTGATAAATTCTTATTAAATAAATAAGAATCTACATTCCCTCCCGTTGTTTTAACAGAAAGCTTTTGGTTCTTTTTGGCATAAAATGTATAGGAATCGTACTTAATACCCTTTAATTTCCCATAATAGTTAGCTGAACTAGCGCCTTTTTTAAATTGAACATCAACAGTTTTAGCCACTGCATCTGAAGATGCGGCCATTACTGTAGGACTTACCATTAGAACAGGAAGCGCAATTAGAATAGCAGCAGTTAAGTTTTTCATATTTTAAACACCCGAGCAATAAAAAACACCGATTTTAACTTACTTCACACTGTTAAATTTTATAGATATGTTATATTAATACTACCAATATAGAGAGTGCGTTGGTAAGTTACTGAATAAGGCCACCTGTAACGACCCTAACTTCTAGTTCTACCGTAAACCTACCTATGGTAGTAAAAACCTGAATTTCATTATGTAAACAAAGAGAACACTGCTAAATAGTGGTGTTCTCTTATTATATTTAAAGGAAAAATTATGCGTTCTTTGCTTCTAACGACAATGTGCTTAACGGGCAGCTTAGCTCTAGTGGCTTGTAATAACCATCGTGCCGACACCACGGATCTGAGTAAGCAGCCTACAATAGAAGCGCCGGTAGCGTCAGGGGCATTTACTGCTTTTGGAAACAAAGGGAAAATTTGGCGAATAGTGATTGAAGGAAATGAGCTAAGTATAGAGGCAAATTTCTTAAAGCCAACGACAGCAACAGTTACCGTGGTGGGTTCTGGTTCTGTCAATACTGAAGGTGTCGAATACGCGAGTACTGTCAATGGACAGCCTATTGTTGTGAATATAAAAAATAACCTTTGTATCGATGACAATGGCTATCAAAATGAATTTACTGCAATATTAACTTACGCAGGCGAAGTATATCAGGGTTGTGCCGTTGCCGGTGCAATAGAAATTGCGCCCACATAGAAGATAAGCCTAACCTATGAATAAACCATTGAAAAAATTTAGCCTAGTATTCTTACCATCATTTTTGTGGGTCGTATTAACTGGGCTAGGATTTGGCTCTCAAAGTCTATCTAATTTGATTGAAATTATAGGAATTTTTATAGTATCTGTGCTGTGTTTATTTATCCCAGAACGATTTATAAAATATCAACACCTTCTTCTAATACTCTTGATAATCACTGCCTTAGTGCGTTTTTTAACCCCATATATACCGGAATAATATTAAACCAGTTGGCTATCTGAACCGCCCCGACTATATCGGAGAGCGTTTTATTTGAGTCAGGCAACTTTGCCTGATTCATTAAGACGATCATAATATTGCTTTTCAAACTCAAAAGGTGATACATAACCAATTGTACTATGCATTATCATATGAATTACCCGCGTTCCAACAAAGGTAATAACGCCAGAATCAGCCATCTTATCAGTATAACGAATAGATAAATACTGAACGCCTCTATCACTACGATGAATAACGTCTTTTGGGTTGTTTCTGTCTGCAATGGCTTGATTTAACGCTGCCATCACCATATCGATGTTCATACGATTAGACACCTTCCAGCCAACAATACTACGGACAAACACATCTATAATAAACGCAGTATACTAATAAGGTGTTAAAAGGAGCTAAAAATGAAACTCGCAGAAGCCCTACTTATTCGTAGCGATATGCAAAAAAAACTTGCTCAAATTAAAGGACGTATTCGTAGTAATGCTAAAGTTCAAGAAGGCGATACGCCAAATGAAGATCCAAGTCATCTAATGATTGAGGCTAGTCAAGTCATTACTGAGCTATCTACTTTGATTGAACGTATTCACCGTACCAATGCAGTTGCTAAGACGGATAAAGATCAATCAATGCTGACGCTATTGGTTGAACGCGAGGCGTTGGAGATGCGCCACAAACTATTAATTGAAGCAATTGAAGCGACCGACACTGAGGCAGATCGTTATAGTCATCGTGAAATTAAATGGAATATTATGGTCTCAGTAGCTGGGTTACAAAAGCAAGCCGATGACCTGGCGATGAAACTACGCAAAATTAATATTGTCATTCAAGCCAATAACTGGCAAATTAACCTTGTTGAATAAGATTTGTAGACTACTAAATTTATAATTTTCTATTCTTATAGTCATAAATGAATAGAACCACCTATTGGAACCGATTGGGCGAGTGTCAGACCCCTTACCTACACAACAGGGGGTTGAAAACATACTGTAGTGTTTGTCATGCGTTGCGGGTAGACGCTTTTTTTACTACTTATGCCCCGAACACGTCACAGCTCACAAGGTACTACTTAGACCTTACTACCAGATACTGACAGTCGGTTTCAACTTTACGTTTAATGCCTCTTGATACGCCGATTATCAAGAGCGTCATCTACGAGTACTACGCATTTACCAAACTCAACACCCCGTGTTAAACCTCTCTAATCCACGACTCCATTCAAGTCCTCACTAGGGTACCGAACCAGTGAAATCGGTTTATCATAGGCATGCTTACAATAGATTATAGGCGTAATAATAGTACGCTTGAAGTGGTTTTACTGCATTAGTCTATTTTAAACGGTCTATCAATGGGCTTAAAGGGTGATATAGCTGTTTCCACTCGGGTATACCCGAAATGAATCAGTAACTTAATGCCAGATTGAGAAGCTTTTCCTAAAAACTGTGTAACTGCTTATAATCCAATAGCAGGAGAATAAGCAATGACTACTCAATCTGACATTAAAAAACTGGCTGAGCAAATGGCCAGCAGCATGAGCAGCTTAAAAGTTTGAGAAAAAGGTGTGTTATTTAAAGTCTTATCTACTACAGCTCCATAGCTATACTGGAAGTTATTTAACCTGCGCTGTTTCTAATAAACTGCCATCTTTATCGAATAAGCAGTCGACGATAATGAGCGGAGCCGCATCCAAACTATCTTCAGCGTAGTAATGTGTTATGACTTCAAAGTTACCATTATTTAATCGTCTGTAGTCTGTGTTTTTTCGTTTAATGTCCATAGACTTAAAGACTTAAAGCCTTTAAGCATGGGCTGTACTGCTTTCTGGCACTTCGTTAGCAATGCAATCTTTGATGTTTTTTGAGCTTGTTCGAGTTCAGTATTTCTTTTTTTATCAAATGGGTTACTGCCATTTTGAATCCAAATATAAAATGCTGCAAATGTAATAATAGATAGTCCTGTCAGTGTCTCTTTTTTCATAATATGACTCGTTTAGCAATAATAGAATAAGATATTTACTAACATACAAGCATAGCTCAGTTATTCTTAAGGAGCATGTTAAAACAATAATTAACCGTTGAAAGCCATGGGTAAATGTTACTCCCGTTCTGGTTAGTTCAGCTTAGTATTATAAAATAGGGCTTAATGAAACATGGATACCTTAAATATCGTGTATCTCGTAGGAGCAGTATTAATTTTCGCCAGTATCATGGCAAGTACGTTATCGGCGCGTTTGGGTGTTCCACTTTTGCTATTGTTTTTAGTCGTCGGGATGCTTGCTGGTGAAGAAGGTATCTTGGGTATTGAATTTTCTCAATATGCGATAGCCAATTTTGTCGGACAAGCAGCCTTAGCCTGTATTTTGTTAGATGGCGGGTTGCGCACCTCTGTTAAATCATTCCGAGTTGGCTTAAAACCAGCCATCACACTGGCTACTTGGGGCGTACTTGCGACAGTCATGATACTGGGTGTATTCGTCACATGGCTGCTGGATGTCGATTGGCGCTTTGGCTTATTACTGGCAGCAATCGTGGGTTCAACCGATGCGGCAGCGGTATTTTCACTGTTGCGTAATGGCGGTGTTAAATTAAATGATCGTGTCCAAGCCACGCTTGAATTAGAGTCGGGCGCCAACGACCCTTTAGCGATTCTGTTAGTCACTGGATTGATTGCTTTAAATGTTGATCCTGCCGGACAGACAGCGCTAGGCTTCTTAGGCCTACTATTACAACAGCTTAGTTTTGGTTTAGGAATGGGCTTGTTCTTTGGCTATTTCCTATCTCGATTATTACCCAAGATACATTTGGCAGAAGGTATGTATGCCATTTTAATAATGTCGGCGGGTTTAGCAGTGTTTTCTGCCACTAACTTACTGGGCGGTAGTGGGTTTCTCGCGGTCTTTATCGCTGGTATTATGATTGGCAACCATAAGGTACGCTCAACTGAGCATGTCATGCGCGTGATGGACAGCTTTGCGTGGTTGTCGCAAGCGGTGTTATTTGTGGTATTGGGCCTATTGGTCACGCCATCGAACGTTCTTGAAGTTTGGCCTTATTCAGTGGCCATTGCTGCCTTTATGATTTTAGTGGCTCGTCCTATTGCAGTCTATACCAGTGTTTTACCGTTTAAATTTAAAAATAGAGAGATCGGCTTTATCTCTTGGGTCGGCTTACGTGGTGCGGTGCCCATTACCCTTGCCATGTTGCCAGTGATTGCAGGGGTGGACAATGCCTTTATGCTGTTTGATATCGCTTTTGGGGTGGTGGTCTTATCGTTGGTGTTACAAGGGACGACCATTCCTTTTATGGCCAATCTGTTTAAGGTGCGTATTCCTAACAATAAGGGCCCAAAAGAAGAGCATGAAGTGTGGGTGTCAGATAGAGCAAGTATTACGTTGTATGAATTTGAAGTAAAGTTAGGCGCGTTTGCAATTGGTCGTCATCCGAGGGATATATCTACGCGTATCAGCTCTGAAGGAATCCATGTTTTTGCCTTGGTGCGTGGTCAGCAAATCTTGGCAATTAATGAAAAGACTAAGCTCAAATTTGGCGATAGCGTATGGTATGCCATGAGTGGCGATTATGCCGATCAGATTGCGACTGTCTTTAATGACACTACGTTAGACCGTAGAGCCATCGATGATTTTTATGGCGATTGGATGCTATCGCCGAGTGTCAAACTTAAAGATGTGCCTTTCTTTACCGATAGGATGAAATTCGAATCTCTAGAAGATACCCTGAACACGAAAAATATGTGGGAACAAACGGTTGCTGAATATATTAAGGATAGCTTAAAGATGGCACCCGTAGCAGGCGATACGGTTGTGATTAATAAGGAGTGGTTATTAGTCATTAAAGAAGTTGACGGCCAAGGAAGACTGAGAACGATTGGACTAAAACAACTAGAAAAGCCAGCAGTGGCATAGTATCTATTATTATTAGACATAATATGGACTATTAGCTGAAAGGCAACCATTTAAGACAATTAATAGTCCTGCGAACATTGTCCATTTTAGGTAACTTATTAGCTCAAATTATGGTCTGTTTTACTGGTCTCGCTAGGGTATACCCAAAATAGCAAAATTTTATTTGTGAGAGGAATTCGCATTTTTCTAAGTAAGGCTAATACAGAAGCTAAACTACGTAGCATAATTCTATTTAATCAGTGTCTTATGCTTAGAATTATTATCAATATATGTTATTTTAGTAGCCAAAGCATAAAAAACACAGTGACAATTCTGCATATAGTTAAGTCTTTATAAAATCGATACAGCCCATATCATGAAACAGTTTAGGTAGATTATTCTCCATCCATCCTTGGCGTAGAAACTTAGCCTGTGCCCATTTTTTCTCGATAGGGTTTAGATCAGGGCTGTACGGCGGCAGCCATAAAATACGATGACCATGTCTATTAAGTAGCTTTTGAATACGCTTACTCTTATGAAATCGAGCATTATCCATGACAATCACGCATTTAGTTTTAAGACTTGGGATTAGCGTGTATTTGCACCAGTGGTAGAATATGCTGCTGTTAATATTGTGTTCAAAGTAATCAAGCGCAAATAGCATTTTTTCATAGAGAGCTCCGATGACATTAGTACGTCTCGAAGCTTGCCAGTTGTAGCTATCGATACAGGGTTTACCAATCGGTGCATAGCCATGAGAACGAATGGTTTCAGCCTCAAAGCCGCTTTCATCCATATAGACAATGGGATAGCCTTGCTGCGTAAAGCGATCAAGCCTACTCTTGCT
>CAJHAA010000035.1 GCA_904846265.1 Psychrobacter immobilis
AAAAAATAAAAAAGGTTTTTAATGCTTTTAATGCTTTTAATGCTTTTAAGTCCGCTACAGCCCTTTATTATAAAGGGCTTTGCCACCCATAGAACGTAGTTTACTTACCCATAGAACGTAGTTTACTTACCCATAGAACGTAGTTTACTTACCCATAGAACGTAGTTTACTTACCTTATAACGATATATATTTATTTATCGTTATAATGATGATATATTATTTATCGTTATATAGTTAGAGGGTTAAGTTGATGAAACCAAGTATGAATGCAGGTAACAATAAGATGGATCTTATAGTTAAGACAAACAGACTAAATACAGCAATCCAAAATCTTACGCTTGCTGAAATAAGGTTGGTTCAGTTGGCTATCATAGACAGCAGAGAGAAAAATGAAGGTTTGTCAGCCGATAAGCCTTTAACTATAAAAGCATCAAGGTATGCTGAAGCGTTTGGGACGACACGACAGGGTGCTTATGACGTCCTTAAAAAAGCAGAAGAAAACCTATTCGAGCGTAGGTTTACTTTTTTAGACGAAAACGATGGTTATCCCGTTAAGTCCCGTTGGATAAGTCAAGCTAAGTATAAGCAGGATAAAGGCACAATCGAAATTATATTTACGCCTGCGGTAGTAAATGAAATAACACGTATAAATGGTATAGAACAGTTTTTTACTAAGTACACGTTAGAACAAACATCGATGCTCAACAGCATGTATTCAGTACGTTTGTATGAACTTCTAATACAATGGCGTGAAGCCAAAAAAACCCCTTTATTTGGCTTAAAAGTATTTAGAGGGCAACTTGGAGTGGATGATGATGAATATGAACGGATGTGTGACTTCAAATCTGGTGTTTTAAATAAAGCTATTAAAGAGATTAATAAGCACACTGATATCAAAGTTAGCTATGAGCAAGAAAAAGATGGTAAAAATATTATTGGCTTTAAATTTAAGGTACTGTCAAGAAGTAAGCCGAAAAGTAGTACACGACAAGGTATTAGTAGAGACGTAGAGATAGCAGATATGTTTACGGTTGAAGATCTAAATGATAGACAGCTAGGACGTATAGCTCGTAACCCTCAGTTTATTACTGACTATAATCACATGGTCAGCCCTACCAGCCCAGCTGGACAGTCGCAGCAGGGATGGGAGTTTGAGATGATTAATCGCCTTAAAAAAGACGCTTCTCAGTTTAAGAAACGTCCTATCAGAGAATATCTTGAATACTAAACTGACTATTATTTATTGAATAGATTGATACTGTCAAACACCTGTATACCGCTAATCACATCTAAAGCTAACTCTTAAAAATAAAGGTTAATGTTATGAACCCTGAGTTTTGGCAAAATGCATGGCAAAAGAGCCAGACTGACTTTACCCAAAAAAAACCAAATCCTATGCTAATAGATCATTTTAAAGCCTTAAATGTACCTAAAAATGGACGTGTTTTTGTGCCTCTATGTGGTAAAAGCATAGACATGCTATGGTTTTTAAATGAGGGTTTTGATGTTGTCGGTGTTGAGTTATCAGAAATAGCAGTCACCCAGTTTTTTGCTGAAAATGACTTGCAGGCGACAATATCAATACACTCAATCACACCTAGTCTAACCTGTTATCAAGCTAAACATAAAGGTCAGAGTCTCAAAATATGGGTAGGTAATATTTTTGATTTGAGTTCTACTGATCTTGGACAAATAGATGCTATTTATGATCGCGGTGCATTAGTTGCTCTTCCAGATATTAAGCCAGAAAATCTACGTACACGTTACACACAGAGAGTTATGGAGCTGAGTAATACAGCAAATCAACTACTATTATCGTTTGCTTATGATGGAAAAAAGCAGCGTGATGATAAACATAAAGATTTACCGCCTTTTTTAATAACACAAGATCAACTCGAACAATACTACGCCAAGTATTATCATATAAACCTGATTGCACGAGAAAAATTTGAGTATGTTTCTACCGCTGGTGACTCAGGATATCGTCTCGTTCATACGCTCATATTCAAAAAATAGAATCAAGAATAGTATTCTTAACTTGCTATTAATTGAGGTTTAATAGCAGTGTTCGGTTCCCTAGTGAGGACTTGAACACTCGGCTGCGTGCTAATGTTATCAATGGTTTTGCTCATTGAAATAGTTGCAGTGTACTTCGTGGTGTACAGAACGTTAGTTTTTCAAGCTCAAGAAACCTTGGATAGCACTTATCGCTAAGTGTATTACAATCCAGATTATTATCTATCTGGATCTAAAGCTTCATGTATATATATATTATCAACTGGCTCAAAGATATCTGAAATCTCTACATCTTCACGTAAAATCATAGTAAAAGTAAAACTTTCATCTGATGATCTCAATAAACTACCTGTACTGACATCAAAGAAATGAATCGAGCATAAATCTCTTACCCAGCATCTAAGCAAGAAAGTTAAATCATTTTCAGATATATAGCTAATGTTTAATTTAGCTAACGCATACAGCCTTGTCTTTACATCCTTTAAACCGTAAAAATGCTTTTCACTGAAAATTTTTAAATCATGCACATTTATACAAATCCCCAGTAAACTTAAGCCATATTTCTCTTGAGGAATTGTTGAGCTATCAGTGTAAAACATCCTTAGAAAGTCTATAAAATCGTTTTCTACAGTTAAGTAATCGTTGATGTTTTCGATACCAATGTTTTCGATAAAGTTAGCGATGTTAGTCCATTTGGCATCAAAAATAGCTTCGCTATCCTTAAATCTAGATACTGCGTAAAAATTAAAGCTCATTTGTATTTACTCGTGATTGGTGCGCTATACAGGAATCGAACTGCTAGTGTTAAATATAACTTTAATAACCATTAAATCAATAGTACACGTCATATTCTTTAACATGAATAGAGATCGATTGAATGATTGAAACTACTTCCCCGTTGGATACGCAAAGATTAGCGACCCTAGAAGATGTTTTAGGTGTAACACTCCCTCAAGACTATAGAGGTTATTTGCTAGAGCATAATGGTATGGGTTTTGAGAAAAATGCTTTTGAGGTATTTAAAGGTGAATACTCTATTATTCATCATGTATGTAGGATTTCCAATGACAATGATTATTTTGATTTAATTAATTCGTACAAGAATGGAAAAAGCATAGATCATGAGGAAGGACGAAAATTTTTAATCATAGCCGATGACAATGTAGGTAATGACATCATGCTAAGTCTAGCGGCAGATAGTTTTGGAGAAGTCTATTTCTATGATAAAGATACTATAGGCACTAAATGTATCAAGCTGGCACAATCCTTTTCAGAATTTCGCAGCTCTCTATTCGACCTTCAAGATATTTCAGTATATGAAAATACCGTGGATGAGGCTCTTGATAAAAAAGATTTAAAGCTTTTAGAGCGTGCTTTACAGCAGGGTTATGATATTGAGAATTTAGATAAGTATAGTAGAAACTTACTTGAAAGGAGCGTTATTACAGGAGATATTGACTTAGTAAGCTGCGTACTAGAATGCCAACCGCAGATGAGAAGCTCTATGTCACTAGCTGAAGAAAACTATATATTCTTTAAAGAAGAGTATGCACCCATTATAGATATTTTAAAAAAGCACTATAAGATGTAGTAAGTTTCAAAAATAGATATACCTAAAATACATATTCAACGCACCCTAAAGATACGGTTTCCTAATATACTGGCATTGCAGGTGAAAAATAATGAGCTATTTAAATGAAAAATGGAAACCAAACTTTGGAATTGTATATACATGGTTTGCAATGGATAAAAATGGTTTAATTGCTATGATGTTTAACAACTCGTGGGGAGATATACCAAAATCTATTCTAGGAATTAATGGCGCTGAGTTATTATTAGATGATCTAAATGAATTTACTTATGAAGAGTCTGAGAAATTTTCTGAATATCCTGTTCGTAAGGATGGTAAAGCTACTTTAGATCTATATTCTAGTCTAATGTACAGAGACTACAAGTCTAAAAAAGAGGTTGAAAACTTCATTCAACACAGATTACGTGATGAAAATGAAATGTCTGATTGGACTGTTCCTTCCTTTAAAGGTTACTTTATTTATGAAGCAGTTGAAGGAAGTAATGAAGGAGAAGATTATCCTGTGGGATATGAAGGTCAGACTAAAATAGGAGATTATTTTCGTCATCTTATGCCAACAGTATATGGTTCTATTAATGACTTCCCAAAAGAGCTATGGTACGGTATTGCCGTTTCAGATACATTAGATTTTACTAAAGATAGAGTGCTTGACAATGACAAGATCAATAACTACTTTCCTAGAAATTATGAATCCAGATAGATAATAATCCTTTGAATCTGCTACAACTTATTCATAGCCGATAGTTCGATGCCTGTATAGCGCACCAATCAGAACTTAGTACAACAGGTAAACCGTATTAAGTGACGTATTTTTAATGAGATAAGCATCTAACTATTAAGTTTTAATACTGACCTCAAGTCATCACAAGTGATTTTCCAGCTAGAAATACCTTCCACTTTAGTGGATAGATATAAATAGAACCGATTCATATTTTTTTCATCAAAATGGTATATTGGAAAATAATTTCCATAATTTTTATATATCTCATTAAAGCAATCATCTGATATTAATGATGCAATTCTTTCAGAAACAAAAATAAAACTCTCTGTAATATAAAATCCCTCTTGTTCATTACTTGTCTGCAAACGATTTGGATAAGCGATCTCGATTGGTATAACCGTATAGATACCCATTACCTTAACATGCTGTTTTGAGCATTCATAACTTTTAATTAATCCAACAGTTTCACGTGTTTGCAGCGCAAATAAAGCAGCATGCTTCCATTGTCGCAAATATTTTTGTAAAGACCAATCTGCTGTAATCAAATCAAAAGTTTCAAATTCGTTACCTAAACGAATTTTTATCTTCACATTATCAGGTTCATTTTGTGAAAAAATACTAATAAAATTGTTCATATTCATCCTAAAGCTGTCGACTACTCTAATAAAGATACTTATAGTAAATCAAAAATAATATTATCTAATATCTAAAGGCTCACTGCATGTACACAGCAAAGTACACTCCGACTATTTGAGGTGATCAAACTGCCGATACCATTAGCCTACAGCCTAGTGTTCAAGTCCTCACTAGGGTACCGAACTATTAGCGTCAAAGCACACTCCATCAAAGAGTATCAATTTTCTTGTAGAATTTCTTGTTTTAGTCGATAATATTTTTTTTAAAAAAGCGTTGTATTTATATGCTTACCAGCCTTTTTGACCTCATTTTATAAGAAACCTAATTTATTGATACCTTGGTAAGGAAAGCCTAATGTTTAATTTCAGATTGGTAGTAGTAGGACTTGCCACACTTATATTTATGAGTATAGGTTGCAGTCACAAAGAGTCTAACAGCGTTAGTGAAGTAAAAGAAAACTCATCAGAAGCCATAACAAAGCAAATCCCAGAAGAAGTAGAGGTGCGTGGAAACTTTAAAAGAAGCTTTGAAGTACATGAGCTAGAGGCGAATGGCAAAATTTACTATGTGGCAGATCCCAAACGGCTTTTGATGGAAAGCTCTAATAAAATTGGTCAAGACGGCTACTACAAATCGTTCGAAACTTGTGTGCTCGGCGTAATCGGTTCTGAAGGTGGTTACGGACCTACTGGTAAGTACGAAAATGAAATTACAGTTAGCAAAATTTGTGTATAAAGGAAGGGTATTATCCGTAATTTTACTTTTAAAATACATATAGGGTTTTTGATGAGGAAATTTGTCCTAGATTACCCAAAGGGAAGTTACCGCAAGTTTTTTATTGTGGCTTTAATCCTAAGTTTTGGTTTTTTCATACACTCTTTGATAGATAGAGATATACAGAACATTTTAATATGGCTAGGAGTATTTTTAGCAGCTTTGAAGCAAGTTGTCATACCTATAGATCTAGATCAAAAAATATCTTTATCGAAAAAAAGGCACTATATAAGTGATGATGATTTTATAAGTCATTACAACAGTAGTTCTATTATTCATAATGACAATAAGGGTAAAAATTGGCATAAATGGATAATTCTGGGTAATGATATTTCGTCCCTTTTGTTTATTGCTGTAATACTGTATAGCCTATTTGGTTAACTGAATCGTGCTTAGTAAGCCATAAAAAAACTATTAGAGAGTACTAATATGATGAAAGAATTAATACCTACCGCTTATTTCTTAGGTATATTACTTATTTTAAATATTTTCAGTTTTTTATTTTATAAATATACCAATTTAGTCAAACCTAAATATCTGTATTGGTATTTCTTTGTAGTCTCTATGGTCATCTCAACCATCATACGCCACTTATGGTTTTAGCTATCACCAGTCAATGACTGGCGATAGCTAAAATTGGACACTCCGAGTAGTCTGTTTAAACGTGCTCAGCTTCTAACTTGGTTACTATATCCCTAAAAACTTCCTCAAAATGCTCGTTGTCAGTACATCGTTTGAATGCGTTACCATTCCAAAACCCTAAATGAAATATGATTGTAAGTCGCTTTTTATCCGCAGTTATCCGTCTTATTTCCGATAAGTTAATAATTTCATTGTCTACAACTATAAAACTTGGCATCTAAATCTCTTTCTGTGGTTTTTATTAATAATAGGTAGCTATAAACCTTACTTGCTCTATTTGGTTTCAGTATCAGAGTCGGGCAGGGGTGTACGAATAATAAGACGATAGATATCAAAACATAGAGTCCAGAAAAACCAAAGCAATATAGCAGCACATGAACCCAAGCCGATAACAATAGTGCCTATTCTAATACCACCATCCAGACCCCCATTCCAAATATGAGGTGCAATAGGTGGACCCATCGTTGCAACAAACGCCAAAAAAAACCCTAACATTACTATGAATCCTGTAATTGTAAGGCGTATCACTATTACTAATATGTTATCAACCCATGTATCATTCTTCTTATGCTCTAGAAACTTAAACATGACCATCCTTTTTTTTGGCTACTTAACTCTCAATTGCTTTAAGCCCCTTTACCAAATCTGCCATTAAATCCTTATCTCCCTGTCTGCTCAAAAAATCTAGCAGATTATCAGCCGTATATTCTTTCAAACCATCCACTGAATCATTTTCTAAAGCGTCCACAAGAAAAGCACCCAGTAGTATTTTTTGCCGTGTTAGCTTCTTATCTAACTTCTGCTTCTCCCTATTTATTTTAAGCTCAAGTTCATTAATCTTCTGCTGCTCTTTCAAATCATTACCACCAAGTAAGCTCATAACCCTATCCTAAATTATCAATTCTTTACTCACCTGACTATAGCAACTTCGCCAGTATCTAACAACAGTTCATGATATAGTTAATTGACGGATGGTTGAGTCCCACTGACTAAGTGCGAGTTTTCGACTTTACAAATGTTTATTCCCTACGGTTATACATTTATGAAGTCAAAACATCGGCAGGGGTAAACCCCCACACCCCCAGCACTACGAAAAGACGTAGTGCTAAAAACCAAAATTTAGAGCTTGCAGAAATGGCTATTTTCATCGCATCGACTAAATCCATATCACGAGGTAAGGGACAAAGTGCCGTTGCCAGTGCGAGCTATCGCGCAGGGGTTAAGCTTGAAGATAAGCGTTATGGTAAGACTCACGACTATTCAAAAAAGCATGGGGTAATGAGTGCCGATATCATTTTGCCGTCAGCATTGGCTACTGCCAATGCTGATATTGATCGTAGTGATTTATGGAACAAAGCGGAAGCTGCCGAGAAAAGAAAAGATGCGCGTGTGGCTCGTGAATGGCTGGTTAATCTACCGCATGAATTAAGCGCAGAAGACCGCAAAGAGCTGGCGCACCAGTTCGCCCAAACCTTAGCAGACCGTTACGGCACGATTGCCGATTGCGCCATTCACAAGCCTACCGACAAAGAGATTGAGCGAGGCGCAGACCCTCGCAACTTCCATGCTCATATCCTGTTCACCACGCGCTGTGCTGAAATTGACGATAACAATCAGATCATACTGACCGACAAAGCGACTATTGAGCTGTCCGATAACAAGCGGCGTTCGCTTGGTATGGAACGTGTGAGCCATGAGATTACAGACGTTCGTCAAATATGGGAGCAGATCGCCAACGAAAAACTAGCCGAGCATGACCATAGATTGATTGATAGTCGCAGTTATGCCGCGCAAGGGATTGATATTGAGCCACAGCTAAAAATGGGGTCAGTCGCTACCAAGCTAGAACGTGACAAATACGAGCGAGAGCTAAAAAAAGCAGAGAAAGCCAAAGAAGAAGGCAAGCACTACGAGATTGATAAAACGCCAGCAACACAGCTCGGCACCATCAACGAAATAATCCACGAGCGCAACGAGCTGGTATGGGGCGTAGCGCTTGCCAAAAATCAGACAGTAAATGATGCCGCTGAACAAATTATCTTTAATGGTCATAAAATCAAAGATATTGAGCACACCACACCGCCACCAATACAGGCGATCAGTAGCGATTCGCCCACGCCAAGCAGGGCAACCGCAGCAGATGAACCTATTAAAAATCCTGAACCGCCAAGCGCACCAAAGCCTAAAGCACCCACGCTAGACGCGGTTGCACAAGCAATGGCAATGGCGAAAGGGGTTGCCACTCGAAAAGCCGACGAGCAAAAACAAAAAGAGTTGGCGTTGGAGCAGCAAAGGCAGCATGAGCTTGCTGAACAACAAAAACGTGAACAAGCCGAGCGTGAGCGCATTGAACAGGCACGAGCCGACAGAGCAAGGCAGCAGCAAGCGATAGCCGAGCAGCTGGAGCGCGAAAGTCAGCAGTTCATGGTAGATAAAAAAGCGCTGTATGCCGCTGTAATGGCACAGTTAGAACAGCATACGCAGAAAGGGATTGATCCAAACAGCAAGACCGGCAAACTTATTTTAGCGATTTCAGTCGCTAATGAAGTCATGCACAGCCTCGATAAATACACGGATAACCCGAACACCACACAAAGACAGCGCGAGCTTGCGTCAAATGAGCGTAGCGCGTTAACGGACTTAGTGAACGACAAATCACAGCAAGCACTGAATGAGATTAAAAATCTACACTATACCAGTGAGCGTAAAACGCACACAGCAGCCCTACAAGACGTTTTAAGTGAATTTGTAGACAATCACAGCCAAACCATCGAAAAAACTCAGAAGCAAGCACTACAGAGCGCCCAAAAAGAGATTACAGACTACAGTAACGAGATTAATAGCAGCCGCAGCTATGGATTAGGAAGATAAAAATGTCAGAGACACCCAACCTTGAAGACCTACTTACCGCCATTGCCACATTGACAGAACATAATACCGCCTTGTTAGAAAAAATAGAGGCAACAGATCAAGCCACCAAAGATAGAGACGCAGCAACCGCCAAGCTGGTAAACAATCTAACAGCTCAGCTCAAGGATTATCAAGAACGAGAGAATGTCATCAAATCAGCGATTGCTATTGGTGCGGCTAAAGAGGTTAGCAAAGAAGTGTCTGCTGTGCTGAATCACTACCATAACCAGTTAACGCAAGGCGTTGGCGATCATGTTGAAAAAGCGAATCATCACTTAGTACAAACCGTGAACCTAGCCACCACCAGCATTAATGATTTATCCCTATTATCGTCAGATATGAAAAAAACCTTTGATGCCAACTTTAAGAGTTTAAGCTTTTTTTCTACTGAGTTTGAGGAACAAAATCGGCAATTAGCCAATGATGCCAAAAACACGTTAATCAGTGTTAGGAAGGAAGCCAGAGAAGGCGCTGAACGATATACAAAAGAGTTGTCAGATGAGTTTGCTAGATCGCTTAGCTGGAAGGCTTCTGCTCTAGTAGGTGGTGTCTGTGCTTGTATATTTGCACTTGCTTTACTTTCTGTTTGGCTAATAGTACCCAGCAAAGCAGAAATGGCAAAACGTAAAACTGACTATCAAAGTTTAGAGAAAGCTGTTGTCGTTGATAATGTAGTCAAAGGTCAAGATGGTTACTATGCAAAAATTAAAAAACAATCCTGTTTTTTAGGGTCAGATAACGAACAGTACTGTAAATTTAGATAGATCAAAGCTCTTATCTTCTTTTTTTAATAAAAAAATAAAAAAGGTTTTTAATGCTTTTAATGCTTTTAATGCTTTTAAGTCCGCTACAGCCCTTTATTATAAAGGGCTTTGCCACCCATAGAACGTAGTTTACTTACCCATAGAACGTAGTTTACT
>CAJHAA010000036.1 GCA_904846265.1 Psychrobacter immobilis
AAGCTCGTCTTTACCGGTGGCTTCATGGGTTGGCCTTTCTTAATCATGGCTGTCGTTGCCTAGCGAACGGGTGTCAGGGGCAGGTTCGGTCTCCTTTTCGGGCCGCAAGAGAATAGGGGTTGGTCCAGAGCCAAATACATTGAACCCATCCCGCAGACAGCGCTCGAAAATCGTTTCATCCCAGTTCGAGAAATCTCTTTCCACTTCATATGTATATTTTGGCCGTGTCATTGGGCACCAGCCGGAGCTTCGATCCGAAAGGCAGGGGCTTTTCCATCCTTGTCCTGGCCGGCATAAAGCGTCAGATGCGGATAAGGGATTTCGATGCCAAGTTCGTCGAAGCGCTGTTTTATCCTGTGCAGATATTCGCGCCGGATTGACCATTGCTCACCTGGCAAGACCTTGAGGCGAAGACGCAGGATAACCGAAGAGTCACCCAACGTTTCGACCCCAAAGACCTCTGGCTCGGCTAATATTCTCGTTGACCAGGTTGTTTCCGAAGCTAGCTCACGGGCGACACTCTCCATAACGTTCAATGCCTCCTGAAGGTTTTCGCGATAGGCGACACCGACATCGATTACGGCCATCGAATAGTCCGTTGTCTTATTTGTCAGATTGGTGATGGCTCCGTTGGGCACATAGACCACGTCACCATTGAGTTGACGCAGGCGCACATAGCGCAACGTCATCTCTTCGACTTGGCCTGCCACACCGCCAATATCCACGATATCCCCGATGCGGAGTTGCCCTTCCAGCAACAAGACCAAACCCGAAAAATAGTCTTTTATCAGGCTCTGCGCAGCAAACCCCACTGCGATGCCGCTTACCCCCGCAGTCGTCAGGATCGGTGCCACAGAAATGCCAAGGATTGAGAGGGAAATGGTCACGGCCAAGGCCCACACGACCAGCCGACTGACGAAACGGATCAGACGAAAAGATGTTTCAATGCGTTTGACCTCATCTGCAGATCTCTTGGAAGTGCGGGTTCTTTTGCTGATGCGTGTGATGGCCCGCGAAAGCACTGCGGACACGAGCCACGCCACGGTCATGACGAGCACAATCTGTGCAACTGTTTGGGAAACGGAAATAAGGCCGGATAGGAGCTCTGCCTGTGTGACCTGCAAATTCAAAAAATTCATTTATATGCACTCCCTATTATTCTGCAACGAAAGGTCGGCTGGCGCAGCGCTGCTTCTCTTTTTTTAAAGGCAGCCAGGTCCTGTGACGTGCCTGGCCGCCGTTCTCGCGTTTTAAGTGGCTGTAGTTTCGGCCCCAGCGTGTCGTCCGAAGCGCTGACTTTCCGAAGCTTCAATGCCAACAGGATCATGGTTACACCGAAGATTGCGGCATAGACGCCCAACAACCAACCGAGGGCCAGAATACTGCCTGCGGGTGTCGTGAACAAGACCCATGTGACGGCAGCGCCAAGCAAGATGGAAATGACACCGCTGAGGACGAGCAACCATTCCCCCTCGATTTCCTTACGGAGCCGAAAGGCCGCGACGATCTCCATCACGCCGGATGTGATCGACCAGAATGCAACCATCGTCCAGAGAAACACGAGTGTCGCGACGAACGGGCTGACCAGGACGATAAGCCCGGTTGCGATGCCAAGGAGGCCGCTGAAGATCAACCAGCCCCAGCTTTCACCCTGACGCATGTTTTTATAGCCCGACCAAAGCCCCAGTACGCCATCCGCAAAGGAGTAGGCACCAAACACAATGGTCAGTGTTAGGACCGCTTCAGCGGGCATCAGCCATGCCAGGGCGGCAAGAATGACGGCAACGATGCCGCGCCACAGGAAAGCCTTCCAGTCGGCTTGGGAAACAAGTCTTGGAAAACCACACTCTGCGTTGTGATATGGTAGCTCATGAGAAGACCTGTTTGATGTTCAACTGTTTATTTTGCAACAACATTTTAGCACACAATAGGCCTTCTCATCCTTTGTGTGGTGAATAATTCAGGTTAGGAGTATGAGGGAGCAGAATCACCCGTTTTTCGGACCAAGTTTCCATGCCAAAATGGCAAACACTCCCTCCGGCCAATTTGACGGTGCCAAAAAGATTCGATTTGTCCCCAGGCGCATGGCTGCGGGAGACGCGCCGTGGCTTCTTGGCCGATGCTTTATCTTTCGAAATAGGCATGCTGGGGGTTCCACGTATCACTCGATGGTGCCGATAGTCATATCCCACAGCGTTATTTTCGCTCTAAGCTATAACACTTAATGTATTAAACGAAAAAGCCCCTTTACTACTTAATATAGTAAAGGGGCTTTTTCTAACCTTCTAAAAACTATGCAAGCTTTTCTTCGTTATGATCGTTTTCATTCTCACGTTCATTTGCCTTTAAGAATTTTACTTCTTTTTCAAGTTTTCTATACTGCGACAACAATTCATTTAATTTCTTACGGCTCTCTGCTTCAACAAATCTAGTTAGAACTTCTCTTGCCAAAGTTTGATAACCTAGATTTTCTATTTCGCCTATATTTTTTAAGTCAGTAATCAAGGTAGTTGGTAGTCGCATAGATATGAGTTGCATTTTTGGCTTTACACAGTCATCTGAACTGTCTTCTACACCATTCAACAACTTCTTCAATTCTTTGGCCATAGTTGACGGGCGGTCAAATTCTTCACTATCACCTAGCTCACCGTTTTCCCATTTATCTATGTCCGAAAAATATAAGTCTGCTTTGCTTTGTTTGTTACTCATCACGATACCTTTTCATCAATCGTATCATACACTCAACTATCGAACATTCCTTCACCTGATCTCTAAACGAGAGTGAGCAGTTACGATCGTCCACACTTCCCCCGTCTTACCTAAACAGTATGTGCAAAACATTTCACCGTACAGGGGGAAGCAGTGTAGTTATACGATTGATCTTTGATTATTAGTTGCTTATTAGTTATATGGAGGCTTTATTGAATCTAACTATGTTAGTTTCGTTAGCTTTAAAAGCAGTCTTCACATATATGACCTCTTCTTCTTCGTCATATATAAACACTACCTTCAACTCTCTACCGCTATCGGTTATAGCTATAAACCACTGTGTTGGAGGATTTGTAGCATGCTCTTCACGAGTATCTTCAACTGTTACGCCACTACTATTATTGAAACATTGTTTTACTTCTTGTTGAGTAACACCGTGTTTCGTTTCTAACTTTTCTGTAATTCTACTAGAGAATACATATTTTAAATTATTAGCTGCCTGATAATGCACAAATATCTCACTTAATGAATTATGGTTAATTAAATGGTGATGCGCTTATCAAGAAATAAATGAGATTTAAATCACTTTGAAACTTATTATATTAATAACTTTGCAATTGGACTTATTACGCTTGAAATCTAGTGCTAGCAGGAAAATTCTAACACCACCATATCTACGGTAATTCTAAAATAGATATATATATAAAGTGTATATACATTATTCATTGTATACACTTTATACATATGCTGTCAAACTTTTCATATGAAATCGAGTAAATTGGTAAGCTAAAACCCCAGTTATCACTGAATAATAACTGGGGTTTGTCTTCAATTTGGGTTTTAGTCGAATATCTGACCGTTCCTTAGCCGTTTAATACTCTGAAACAGAAGGATACCAGCCAATACTATGATAAAAGCTGGGAAAAAACCTAAATCTAGCTCAAAGAGCTTGTTTACACCTATCACAATGAAGCTAGCCCCAAAAAGCAGTTCCAGCACACTGTAACCAATGCTTTTAAGGGATTTAACAATATTAACCAATAGAATCAGAACCCCTGCCAAAACAAACAAAGATCCCGTAGGAAAAAAGCTTGGGAAAAAATAAGAAAGGCCGAAGCACATTATAAAGATGGCTGAACCTATTGATCCGTAAACTGTTGATTTATATTCAGTTTCACTGCTCTCAGAATTATTACTCATTTAACCCTCCAAAATCAAACAAAAAACATCATAACGCCGTGTATATACATATTATATATACAAATTTATTTTTTATCAATCTTTTAGTAAGAGTTTATTTATTTTAGGCGAGCAGCATTACAGATTCAGGTAATAGGACTCTGTAATGCTCTGGCTTTAGGCTAGAAGAAAACATCATGATTACGTCCGCGGTTGATCGCAAAAAACGTAAAAGAGGGGTGTTTTGAACAGGCTTTAGGAAGGGAGAAAACCTAATTTTTCAAGATAAGGTATATAAAATTTTTGTTTGTTTTCATCCAGTAGCTCAGCTTCAATACGCTCAGCAAATTGCTGATAATTCTCACCTTGTTTACTATGACTAGATAATTCACTCATTCTAGATAGCTTAGCGGCAAACGTGCTGCGTTGCTTATCCGTCATTTTTAGTGAAGTAAGCATATCAGGAGTGTCAGCATCTCTTTTTGTCTCTAACGCCTTATTAGTTTTAACCTTAAATTTGAATGTGAAGCCAACAATTCTGCGACCTTCTTTATGCTGTTCATAGGCTACTGTAATATTTGTATTGTTATTAATCTCTTGAATAGCATGGTCTAAAACACGATTTTTAAAATTCCCCATAGTTTTGTATTGATCTTCTTCAATACCTAAGCGAGTACGTAAATCGTCGATAGCAATTGGCGGTGTCTTACCAACACTAATCCATTGCATCAAGATTTCAAATATACGCAATGCGTAGATACTATTTAAGTCTTTTATCTGTTTTAACTCGTACTCTGTATATTTCTCACTAAGCCTTGTTATGAGGGGGATAACGTCATTCCCAAATATAACCTCAACATATCCACCGCCTTCGCAATATGATGCACGTTGTACGAATCTAGACTTATTTATTTTGTCACGTCCTTTAGCATCTTTATCATTCCAAACAAACTCACTTTCATAGAGACTTTCACAAGCAGATTTTAATGAGCGATAAGCAGTCGTTTTGTCACATTCAAAATGCTTCTCATAGTCAGACGCTTTGATATGGTGAATACCCCCAATTTCAGCCATACTTCCTTGTTCTCTCGCTTCAATAATAGCCAGAATAATCACTCGTTGAGCAACTAGATTGATCGTATAACATGACTCAATAAGCGCATTAGCTTTACTTACTATCTTAGTATTTGACATACACATCCCTTTATTTATTAATATACACAACTTAAATCATTGTATATAAATTTACAACTATTTATTTAAGTATATATAATAAATGGATATTTTCTTTCATATACATCGAATGCATAGACGTATATGAAAGGTGTATAAACGTATATTAATGGGTGTATAAACGTATATTAATGGGTGTATAAACGTATATTAATGGGTGTATAAACGTATATTAATGGGCTTTAAAACCCTTACATATCAAGGCATGCAGCGACCGTAAAAGCTTTTAAAAGCTATTAAAAACATTAAAAACCTTTTTGACTATAAATAAGTATTAAAAAAGCACTCTAAGCCTTAGTAGATTGTTTAGCTCTCAACTCATAATCTTCTATCCAGTACTTAATGAATAGATCCAAAGTCTCTCTATATGCTTTGGGATCACTCTTAACCACAGATAATACCAATTGAGCCAGTTCCTTATTTTGCTTACGATCCTTAGAGGCAAATATTTTTAGCTTTCCTTTGTTAAAATTAATACCCATAAGTTTAAGTACTTGGTCAGCACTGTACGATGTTAATGAGTGCTCATTCAAATGCATATTATCGTGCTGTCTCTTTTCTATTTTTTCTATATTAGGTAAACCACAAAAAGCTTGCCATAACTCCTTTCTTTTATCATTGGATAAATGCTTTAGATGATAAGAGTACATAACCTCATGCAAATTTCCCATGTTGTCTATAATCCTTAGGAAAAGAATAATCGCATGACTTCTCGCTGTTCTTTTGAGATTAACACGCTTCATGTTTTCCACTCGATTCTGATTCTTCTGCTTAACATCTTCCATTACTAAACCCTCTACAAACAATCAGTGAAAACTCACTATAGACAATAGAAAAAACCATCTACCCACAATAACTATAAACTATCTACATACAATAGATTAAAAATAACATTATATCAATATTTCTAATTTTGCTATTATTAAGCCAGCAGTCACTAGAGGGGGCTATTTATTACTACGTACTAATTATCCTATCCCTCTGTGAGCTGGCTAAGGGAGACCCTTAGAACCCCTAAAAACCTTACCTAGGTAATTGTTATGAATGAGATAAAACCTACCGTTCTTGATAAGAGAGCTAAGCGCAATAGAGAGATTGCGATTCGCGTCAATGATTATGAGCTTGCTGAGATTAAGAAAAGAAACCGTGAAAATACGGTAGCCAGTTGGCTGCGAGGATTGGCATTAGGGGTAACCCCAGTTAAACCCGTTGATCCTGAATTGGTTCGTCAGTTGGGTAGGATTGGTAGTAATCTAAACCAGCTAACCAAGCATGTAAATATTGAAAAGGAAGTTGATTCTGAGGTATTGAGTGAGATTAAAGCGATTAGAGTACAGCTACATGCGCTGATAGAAAGCAGTATTGAATACTCAAAAGTAGCTGCGAGGGATAGTGATGATCGCTAAATTCTCTGACCATGGTACAGGCAAGGCAAGTGGCGTTTTAAACTACCTACTGAAAGAGAAGGGCGAAAAAGGTGTTCTTGTACCTAGAGCGCATGCAAAAGTGCTGTACGGCGATCCTGTGCTCACTGAGCACCTAATTGATACTACCTCTCACAAGTCTAAGTACAAGTCAGGGTACTTGTCTTTTAGGGAGCGTGCAGACGAGATCAGCGAGTCAGATAAAAAGCGCATTATGCAGGAGTTCGAAGCAATCATATTCTGCGGTTTAGAAAGTGATCAGTACGATATTTTATGGGTTGAGCATGCGGATAAAGACATTGATGAGGCTCACCCTGTGGGACGACTGGAGCTAAACTTTGTGATTCCCTGTCAGGAGCTGCGATCAGGTAAGTCTTTTCAACCGTACTATGAGCCAGCAGACCAAAAAAGGGTCAATGCTTGGAAGAATATTATCAATTCAGAGGTTAAGACTATCAAGGGTGAGCCGTTAAGTGATCCTAATGACCCTAAGCGCAAACGCTTAGTGAATCCCTATAACAATCATGCGCCACGCCCTACACCTTTTGATTTGAAAGCGTATACGAAAAAAGATGCCGAAAAGGACGAGGAGACCATCGCCAACCCACCTAGTCGTACGCTATTGGAGGAAGCGATAAAACGTCGTCTCTTATTGGATTGGCAAGACGGCATCCTTATGAATCGTCGAATGGTGATGGGTAGGCTTGAACAATGGGGCTTAAAGATTAATCGTGGCAATAGCGAGAAGACGTTATCGGTGACCAGCAGCAAATTAACGGATAAGAACGGTAAGCCAATGGGCGTTAGGCTCAAAGGCGGTATGTTTGAAAAAGGATTTGATGGTCTTCGCTTTCGATCACATAACAAAGAATGGGAGCAAGCTGTATACGACCATAGGACTAATAAAAATGAGCGCAAGCAATTAGATGAGAAGAACTTAGCCACTGGAATAAAAATAAAAGAGGCTTATCATCAGGAGAGGTACAAAGATTTAGCTACACCTGAGCAGTTAGGGGTAGATAAAGAGGTTAAGCAGGAGCTAGAAGTAGCTGAACCAGCCCCTGTAGATACCTATCGTACAAGTTTGAGACCAAGATTTTAATGAGTATTCTTATTTTGATCTATAGTCATTTTGCTTTGAGCTTTCTCAAGCTCAGTTTGTAGTGCTGTTACTCGTCCTTGCTCTGATAGGTAATTGGTTGATAGGTCTTCATACTGCTTATTTAATACTCTATGGTCAGCTCGAAGATTAGCTTGCGTTTGAGTTAGCTCATCAAACAACCCTAACAACTTATCACGTTCAGCAGTTATTGCTTTTAGCTCTCCTTTTACTTCTGCCGTGATGGTCGTTATTTCGTTGCGCTCATCGGTAACTATTTTAAGCTCGGATTGTACTGCCTCAAGCGCTTTGTTTAATCGTGCAATCTCTATTTTATCGTTGTCAGCTACAGCTTCAAGCGTGGCTATTTTGGATAAGCTAGCGCTAAGCTCTGTTGATACGTTATCTAATGTACTACTTACCTCTACAAGCTGTGCCTGTGCGGTATCTGCCTTAACACGTTCAAGCTCTAGCTGATGCTGAGTGTCGCCTAGTGTTCTTGTAAGGGTGTCACGTTCAGCAATAGCTTGATTCGCTGTGATAGCAGTTGCCTCTGCGGTTGCAGTCACTTCATCCAGCTGCATCAATAAATCGGATTGCTCACTCTCTAAGGTCTTTACTGCCTCTTGTGCCTCGTCCACTTCAACTTGTGCCTTAGTTTTAATACTTTCTAAGGCTTCTCGCTCTTTGATTAATCTGTCATTAGCCATATCAATAGCTGTCTGCCACATATCAGCCCCTAAAGACTGTAAGCGCTCAGTTATACCACTTGGCAACACAACCTGTCTCAGCTGCTCTTCTTCCTGATTATCTTGACGCCAAGATTTCATAGCCTCACTAATAGTGGTAAACGAACCACCACCTAATATCTTACGTACCTCAGCTAGCGTTGGCTTAATCCCTTGTTCTTGTAGCTGGTCAGCAGTTGCATGAATTTGTTGTATTGTGATCGCCATGATTATAATCCTGAAATTTATATAATTATCTTTGTATTATGTTGTATGTATAATAATACTACATACAACATAATACAACATATAATGTAAAAAAACCCCAAACTATTTTGAGGTAGTTGATTAATATGTGTTTGGAGTTATTAAATTATTCCCTGATAGGCCGGTAAGGATCCTGAGACGTCGTCCATCCCATCAAGGGCTCAAGGTTCTGCGGGCGTGACGGTTCGAACTCCAGAACCCAGTGTCCGGATCGTGGCGCGGACGTGGTGGCCGCGCGCGCGGGTCGGTAAATGATGGCGGTTGGCACATCATGAGAACGAAGGTTGGTTCCTGGAATTGTTGGTGCGAATGGCGGGCGGTTATGTCCTTGCATCATCTTTCGAATCTCCTTTCTTCTGTTTATTGTTGGCTGCATTTGCGTCTGGCTTTGACTTTGAGTGCTCGATGTCGTCCAGCCGCTCGATCTTGCGTGAGTTCGCCATGATCGTTTCTGCAGCCGACCGAAGCGCTGCAGGGTCGTTGTCGCTGCTGATGTCCGACCGCATCGCAATCGTGACTTCAGCTACGGCATGCATCACCTTTTCGCCGTCATCGCCGTTCAACTGGCCATCCTCGAGTCCATCAACAAGCAGATCAAGAACGCGTCGAAACGCTTCGACAACTGGCGCGCTGCCGACAACGGCAAGCTTGTGGCTGATGACCCTGAGTTCATCAATGAGCGCAGAATCATAACGTTCACGCTCCACGATTTCAGCAACCTTTTCGATGGCGCACATATATGTGTCATGCTTTTGTTGAAAAAGAAGAACCTGCCCTTCTTTTTTTAACTCAAGCTCAGTCTGGCGATTGAGGAGCACAGCTGTCAGATAGATCGTGGCAGCTGCACCAAAGAACACCAGGATCGTCTCTTGGGCAAAAGGAACGTTTTCACCAACAAAGTACAAGCCGCGGTAGGCTGCGTAACCTACTCCCACTAAAACAATGGAAATTACCAGGTAGGCGACGTCCCTGCCGCGAAAGCTCGTCTTTACCGGTGGCTTCATGGGTTGGCCTTTCTTAATCATGGCTGTCGTTGCCTAGCGAACGGGTGTCAGGGGCAGGTTCGGTCTCCTTTTCGGGCCGCAAGAGAATAGGGGTTGGTCCA
>CAJHAA010000037.1 GCA_904846265.1 Psychrobacter immobilis
GCCACCGATGATGACTTTTTGACCTGTCTCTAATTTTCTTTGTCTGGTCTTTAATCGGTTCAGCTCGTCTTGTTTGCGGGCTATCTTTTGTTCTATCGTTGGCATAATCTCACCTAGAAAAATTTATTGTCTGTGTTAGTATAACAGTGAATTGGAGTTGTTTCACTTGGCTGTCTTTTTAGACAAGTGCGCACTTACGACTTGTGAAACCCTTACACTTCGTTTCATGATTCCGACAAGTCCTAAGAGCGTCCTGCGGAGCAAAAGCCAAAATGACCAAATTTCAAAAAAGGAATAAGAATAATGAGTCTATTTGAAGCCTCAAGTTTTGAGAAGTACAAGGAGCTTGCAACCAGTGAACCGATCACGGTTGATCTAACCGCAGACCAACAAGCGGTCATATTAAAGACGCATGACTACGGTTTAAATGCCCTCACCGAGATTGAAGAGCGGCTGTTATTAGGCATTATGTTCACCCTAAAAAATGAGATACATCCCTAATGGCAATCTATCACGCCACCACCAAGCCGATCAGTCGTAGCAGTGGCAGAAGTGCCACGGCATCGGCTGCTTATCGTGCTGGTACTGAAATCAAGGACGAGCGAACAGGGCTTACCCATGATTATAGTAAGCGTGGGGGCGTTCTTCTTGCCACTGTTTTTGATAAAGACGATAACGAAATTGATAGAAGCGAGCTGTGGAATTTAGCGGAACAAGCCGAGAAGCGAAAAGATGCTAGAACGGCTAGAGAGTGGATAGTGGCCATTCCTAGTGAATTGATGCCCGAGTACCCAGAACAATTAAGCGATGATGAAAGACGAAGTACTGAGCTACTGACTGATTACCAATTACGAAAAGAGTTTGCGGAGCATCACGCAAAAGATTTTTCAGGAACTCAAACCGCCTTAGATTTTGGAAAAATGCTATCTAAAAAATATGGCGTTGCGGTTGACGTAGCCATTCATGCTCCCGATGAAGAAGGCAGTAATAAAAATTATCATGCTCACATTATGACCACGACAAGACAAGTCAGCTTGTCAGCTGATGGGCAAGTTGAGTTTGGCGATAAAGCGACCATCGAGCTATCAAATACTAAGCGTAAGACGCTAGGGCTAGGCGCAACAAGCATTGAGATAAAAGAGCTTAGGGCAGAATGGGCGAAGATAGCTAACCAAGCCCTAGAGCGTAAAGGCTTTAATGAGCGCATCGACCACCGCAGCTATGCCGAACGCGGCATCGAGCAGCTACCTACGCAAAAACTAGGGTGGAAAGCGTCAGCAATGGAGCGTAGAGGACTGGAAACAGACAGGGGCGACATTAACCGAGCCATCAACGCCGGTAATCTAAAAATAAAGGGTTTAGCGCTAGAAATTCGCATCGACACCAACAAGAGGGAAGAACAAAAAGAAGCCTTAGAGTTTCAAAAGGGCATGGACGCACTCAGAGCCAAGCAACAAGCAGCCAAATCTCTAACAGCTACCAACACCACACCGCCACCCCCAAAGCCGCAAATAGAGCCAAATACAGCTCAAGAGATAGACCGTAAGCGCCAACTGCTACAGGATTTTGACAATGGGATAACTGGCAAGGCTGAAGAAATGCACAAGCATGAGCTGAAGGAGCTAAGGGAGAAAGCTAAGCCAATGCTGCAAGAAATTAATAAATTAAGGGATAACAAACCCTTGAATCCCTTTAAAACAAAAGCATGGCAGCAGGATTTAGATAAGAATCTAGAGCAATATAACAAGCTCAAAACAGCACATGACACCAAACAGGAAAAAGGAATTACCCCAGAGCATAAAGAAATGGCTAGAACGCTTTATTACAAAGCTTTCCCTGATAAATATAACCAGTTACGCGACATACAAAAAGACGTTAACTTATACGACCAACAGCAAGAACAGCAAGAGCTACAGCAAGCCGAGTTAGCACAAAGACGGCAAGATAGAGAAGTGCAGCAAGTCGATAGGGGCAATGATAGGGATATTGATTACTAACACAGGAGACATGACTATGAGCGAGAAGCGAGAACCAAGCAAATTGACGCTGGACTGGATAGACCAGTCAGCCCTGAACGCCATTCAAATGAGCGAGGACGAGGACTTCAGACAGCTAGTGGCGTCAAGAGCAACCAACTGGGGCAAGGGCATACAAAAGCGAGTGGAGCAGAAAATAAGACGCTCACAAGCGCCACACTTAGAAATCAAGTAACTAAGAGAGGTTTAAAATGTCTATTTCAGATTCTATCAAAAACTTCCAAGAATACGGTAACGACCCTAAAAACGGCTACATGGACGATGCTTTTTTAGATATTGTTAAGCAGAGACAGCGACTAGGTAAGGCGTTGACCCAAGAAGAACAAGCGTTTTTAGACAATCACAAAAACCATAATGATGACTAACTATGACAGATTGACGGGTAACTATGGCAGACCACTAGTTATCATGCTTTAACTATGACAGATTGACGGTTGAGCTAACGCCCTGCGGTTGTTGGATCAAAAGTTAGCCAGGATAGGCAAAAAAGACTGCCTGATCTTGGCTAACTTGCGATCTTGAATTTAGATAACGATGCAGTATCTCTTTTTCTTAGTCTATTAATTCTCAGAATCGACATAAATAATTTCACTATACAATGGCGGCAGTGGTTCTGATATCTGCCAGCCCATGTACTGTTCAAAATCTTTTGCCAACATGTGAATAACATTCCACTCTGGACTATAGATAAAGTCATTGTCATACCAACTATCTGCCAAATCTTCTCTTACTAAGAGTGAGTATATATAATCGTTTAGAGGTTTAAATTGTTTGATTTGCTCAGTAGTTAGCACAGGTATAATATTTGAAAGGTCTTCATCTACTATCATTTCATACTGATCCGTCATCTCATTAGGAATATAACTATTTGGTGGTAACAATGTATGCAGAAGTGTAGGTTCTAATGCTAAAGCATTGACAAGCCATTTTAAGTTTTTTAAAAAGTAATCCATATCTATTATCCTATTTATAAATAATTGTAGCTTTCTCATCAGGGGTTGGTTTATAAGTCTTTTTGTCTACAACTTTTACAATACCTCTATCTGAAGTCGATATTTTATAATATGCACCACCATGCCTTGTACTAGAGGGACTCACTTGGATCTGCGTTATCTGCTTATGTCCTTTAACCTGAATAACTTTTGATTGATTACCTGGTTTTTTACTCCCCTTTTCAACAACGGTATAACCAGCATCTCTAAAATCTTTCGCTATTTCTTCTGCTGATCTGCCCCAGATTTTTTTTGGTTTTTCTAAAATACGTGCTGCTGGAAACTTAGGAAAAAATCGACTCTTGATAGCAAACAATCCAGCTTTTCCACCTATTTGAGCAGATTTAACCGCGAACCCTGCCGGTAACGTCAATATATCAAAAGCGAGCATATCCCTTTCTGCAATTTTTTTGACACCTTCACGAAACTTTTTTTCGTCACCACCAACGTTTATATACATAGCTTCAAGTTCTGCCTGATAACGAAGCTCTTCAGGAGTACCTGCCGTACCAGGTATGTATACTGGCCTATCAATACCTCCCCCTCCTTCGTTAGGTTCACCAGCATAAGTGTTACCTGCTACGAGAGTACCCTCAGCTGCATCATCCTCATTATCAAAAGGTGTAAAGCTGACAAATAAGATATCTAAATCGTTATCATCAGACTCTGATGGTTGGTTGTCTTTAGGCGCTGCAAAGCTTGCAAACAAACTCTCTGGATCAGACTTAGGAAACTGTATAGGCGCTGGTTGCTCAACGCCCATCACTTCAAAACCAGATTCACAGAACGACTGCTGAACCGCAATGAGCTTAGCACCGCAGCTGGTTACATCTCCTGCGCGAGCAATCGGTGCGCCATCGACAATAAACGAGGCGTCCCCAGTTAAAATAGTCGTCAGTTTTTTACATTTCTTACAGATGACTTTATCGCCTTTACGCGATATGGGAATACCGTTGTGAGTCGTATGTGGTGAGCCACTAATCACCTTACCGCCATGAGTTGTCGTCGCGCCGACGGTGATATAAGCTGCCATAGTATCGTCCTAAATATCACTAAGACATAAATTCTAACATGATAAATGGACATAAGTTTATAAAGCGAGGTGATTGATGAGATATGTATTAGCAACCACAGAGAGAGTTTTTAGATGGTATGTATTCGACCCTAAAACGGTGAGTAGTACCACTTATTCACTGAGTGAGGTGCTAGATTTGAACATAGTGCCAATAGCAGGTGACAAAGCCACTGCTAAGTTGTGGGCGCAAGAAATGGGGCTAAAAACGTGGCGTTATGTGAGACTGTAGACCGTAGCAAAAATAAGTCCAAAACATGCGCGTTTAGTACGACATAGAGTGCCATTGTTCGCATAAAGGTACATTATGGTAAATGGTTTTGAGGGTAAAAAAGTCATCGGGTCGAGTGCTCTAAATAGCTAAAAATCTTACCAAATAAAAAAGACCTTCAGTATCGCTGAAGGTCTTTTTTTGTCCTAACAACCTTGAAAGTGGGTCATCGGTTGTTAATGGAACACCCCTCAAAACGCCTATTTTTTAGCAGTCATAATAGGCGTAGGTATATCGGAGCAGTTTTATATAGAACTGAGAACTGTTTTAGTAACATCTAAAGTATTAATAACAAAGGATACGGTGGACGGCGCACATACACCTGAATTGTTGATGCAGAGCTTACAGCACATTTCGATAATACCTTTAACTGAACTTCATCATCTAACCAGTCTTATGCCTAATGGTCATACTACGACATAAGAGATGGGGGATGGGGAGTAGGTCTAAAAATACACACACCGTCTTGTTGAGTTTCCAAGCAACTTAAATTATGAAAGGATTTACACATGAAGAAGGTAGAAATTTTAGAAATAGTATCTTTGATTTTAGATATTTTTTCCACGATAGTGGAGATCATAACGCTGATAGATATAACACCATTTTTATAGAGAAGCCCCTTGTATCAGCTGTTACGTGGGAGATGTACAGCAAACAAAGTCAGGATAGTAGTCAACGTGACTTAAAAGTTGAACCCTAAAATAAATTCACCTAACCAAGAACATATGATACAATCATTATTGTAAAGATTTAGTCTTACATATTCTTTACTAAAATAATAGAAGGTTAATAAAATGTCTACAAAGAATTTTAATATGCGTTTGGATACAGATACTAAAAAACAGTTAGATAATGTCCTAGCTAGCTATGGATTGACTACGCCTCAAGTTTTTAAGTTATTAGCAAACCAAATTGTTAAAACTCGAAAAGTGCCTTTGTCTTTTGACTGGGTTGAACCTAACGTGGAAACTCAGAAGGCTATGCGTGAAGCTCTGAACAGAACAGATTTTACAGAAAGTTATACGCCTGAAGAGCTTCTCAGAACACTAGAAGAGCCAAATAATGCGAAAGATAGTTACAGAGAACAAGTTTAAAAGAGATGCGAAAAAGTTGATTACCCATTTGATGACACCTGAATGGGCTGAAGCTATTAATTGCTTATGTAAAGATTTACCCTTACCTGAAAAGTATAGCGACCATGCTTTAGTAGGTGAATGGAAGGATTTTAGAGACTGTCATATCAAACCTGATGTAGTACTAATCTACTTAAAAAAAGGCGATGATATTTTACAATTGGTAAGGCTAGGTAGTCATTCAGAACTGTTTGGTTAACGCCTCGGAGTTATTGGGTCAAGATTTGGCTAGGCTATTCCTAGCCAAATCTTAGTCACGAATTTAGATAGCAATTTATGTAAAGTGTATAAGTCAATTAACACGACATTTAATGACGTATACACTCTTTATACGCTTGTTTACTCCTTATAAAACGTTAAGCTTAGAGACATATTAAGAGTAGTGATAAAGCCGCTATCAATAAGCGATTTACGTTGAATAATAAATATTAGGAGATCAAATGAGTGACAAACTAGAAAATAATGACAATGATCCAAAACAAGAAACAACAGTCTATGAAGCAATTGGCATAGCAATTTTCTTCATATTTGCTGGTGTTGCTTACGCATTTCCAGACATGTTCCCTGAAGGAACCCTATACGTTGTCTTTGGCGTTTTGGTTGCACTAGTTAATATTCTTAAAGCCTTTACAGGTATTAAATGTGATGTATTCAACGTAGCATTAGTGGCTACAGGCTCTATTTTAATAGGTGTTAGTAAAGTTTTTGTTCTAGGAATAACAATTTGGCCTATTATATTTATTGCAGTAGGGGTTGCTGGTTTTCTCGTAAATATAAATAGACTTAGAGTTAGACGAAAATAAGCTTGATATCTCCACTAATCCACTAAGCAGATGTCGCAGCGAATGACTTTGAGATTAAGCGTTAGATAGCAAATATATTCAAAAGGCTGTTTGTATTAGTTGGTTTTACCTCCATATACTCCGATACAAAGGTGCTCTTTTGGGAAGGGCATCTATAATAATAAATATGGATAAGTAAAAATGGCTAATGAAAGTCTTAAAAAATCTTTGGTTGATAGTATTAGTAGATTGAAGAAAGAAATTATTGATTGTCAAAGTGCTTTACAGAAGGAAATTGACGCTTTGTATAAAGTGGCTCAAGAATTTAACCGCCCCAATACCTCAGAGGCTAGAAAAAAGGTATTGATTGGAAAAGATGCCTCTATGAAAAAGAGAAGAATTGATATAGAGAAGCGTCTAAAAGATAAGATAATTAAACATGATAAAGAGGCTGAAAGGTACAATAAACTTTTATAAAGAGGCCTTGGGCAAAGTTTTTTTAAGCTAGTTACAATTTAATTAGCTTAAAAAATAAATAAACCCCTCTGTCACTTGACGCGGCAGAGGGGTTTATCGTTTAATATTAGTTAACGGTTACAGCGTGGTGGAACACACTGTAACGACCAAATAAGCACTAGTAATGCGTTATTTGACCAGCAATTAAGCCCATTAGGGCATATTCTAAGCCAAATCTAGGCTATTTTGCAATCAAATTACCTCTTTTAGCGACTTTAAAACCCAGTTCTTACAAAACAAAACCGTGGTTTTACAATTTATTTGCTCGTTACCTTCCACCCAATCAACGCCCTGTAACTGTTCCCTAGCAATGGGTGGCAGGCATCAGTGACGACTGCATTGCATGGGTGACAGTAAGCTCTCGACAGGGGGTTCTAGACATATTGAGCAACGCAATGAGTGGTTATATTGTTTTTCGAAGCGGTACATTGGGTGTATGCCCTTGCTAGCATTAGAAAGGCTCATATAGCGGTTAAGAGCGTGTCTAGGCGGTGCTATCAGCCGTAATCTTAACAGGGTCAGCTTGATACAGTGATGACCTCCTGATGAGTGTCCCAAGTCGTGCCGAGGGCATGAGTGAGCACCGTCAAGGTAACAACACTAAAGGATTTGCAGATTTTCATCTGTGAATCCTTTAGGGTGAGTGTTCCCTGATTTCAGAACCCAGCCAAACCAAGAGCATAAGAACAACTTAGGCTCAGTCAAGTGTTATATAGCCCACTAGGCTATATAACATAAGAGATTGAAGAAAAATTTAAGTTAAGATAATAATAGCAAAAAAAAAAAAAAAAAAAAAAAGCACTCAATCAGCAGAGTGAGTGTAGGGATCATTGATTAAAAAACTAATGTGAAAAGAAAATATTAGTCTGAACCCTTGAAAACAAAGGGCTACAGCTTAAAATGAACTTATTTTATTTAAACTAAAACAAATTATATTATAAAAAAACATCGAAAATATCTGTTTTTTTATAACCCTGAATCCTTGAAAATAAAGGGCTGTAGCCGAAAAGTTTTTAACTTGAAGGAATTATATTTTAGTTGAAAAACAACAAATAATATTTCAACTAAAATATGAAAAAAAGTATGTTTTACTTGCTAGTATTCACCTGATGACCAGTAGATTGCTGATAGCGTGAATGTGTCTGTGTCAGCTTTTTTTATGTACGCCAAGCCTTTGTTTTGAAGGTCTGCATGAAAGCTATTCATAGCATCTCCCCAAATGTCAGCATAGTTATTGGCCAGTTGGATCAACTCATTGCTGGTAAACGTTCCTCGATAGTCCACTTCACCAGCAGAGATATAAGATTCCATCCTATTGTCACGCTCGTTAATCCATTCTGGAATTTTTACCCTGTCGCTATTTTCGTTTGTCGAAATAAAATAATCATAAGCCATGATTAAAACCTCTCTCAAAACTGCTTCTTAATTCTGTGATAACGTCCTCTAAGCGGTCTAAATCTGTTTTGCGTGTGATGTGCTTACCAATCAAGTTGAGTAGCTGTTCTGCGATCTGTGGGTCATCCTTAGCGAGTGACAACATCATGCCACCGATGATGACTTTTTGACCTGTCTCTAATTTTCTTTGTCTGGTCTTTAATCGGTTCAGCTCGTCTTGTTTGCGGGCTATCTTTTGTTCTATCGTTGGCATAATCTCACCTAGAAAAATTTATGGTCTGTGTTAGAA
>CAJHAA010000038.1 GCA_904846265.1 Psychrobacter immobilis
ACTGGTAGTAGTGTTAAATATATGAGTATTACGGAAAGCGGGCTACCACAAACTGAAATTAATAATTCAAAACGAGATTTTGATAATTTAAGTAAATACGGTAGTTATAGTGGAGGAGTAATTACTCATGAGTTTACTAAAGTAGATGACTTCAAGGTAGCTCTCCAAAAAAATGGTAGCTTGCAAAATATATTGACGAAATTAAGTTTTGTTCCTACTGAGATAGGAGTACTGCTTGGAAGTAATTTTGAACTTATAGGAGCTGACTACTCAGGAACTCTAAACCATGGTAAATTTAATTCCATTTTTAGGTATTATGAGGATAATAACAAGAAAAAATTTGAAGTAAACGAGTTGTACTTAACCCCTGATAACAATTATTCTCTCAGCGTATATACAGAATCAATAAACTTTTATTTAGCAGGGCATCCAGCTACCCTTCAAAAATTAAAAAGCTCTGAGAATAAAGAGATTTTTAATCTAGATTTTAACGTAAATAGAAGGGTATTTTCTATCAGCGCAGAAGGATTTAACTATCCAGAATTTTTGCAAATCAGTAAGAAAATAGCTAGTTCTGCTCAGAAAAAGTAACGGTTTTTACTGATTCTTATGAAAAATAACAATCCACTCCTGTATTCGAAATTTCAGTCATACATATCTCTCAGGTATACCTCAGTGAAACCGCTAAATAAGGCGCTTATTTAAGCTAATAAACCACTCAAAAAAGACTGTTATAAGAAAACCACTTATAACAGTCTACCAGCCTTAAACAGAGTCATAATTTTTTACTAGGTGGCTTTAGATAATCTTCAAGCGGTCTTCTTTTGAAATCTTCAGGGAATGTTATTAAGTAGTCTTTCATCTCTCGTCTAAAGTCATCTGTATTCATTTTTCCGTTATAACTTAATCTGTGATAATTATTATAGTCAGCTACAAACTGATCTGTTCTTACGATTGCATCGATCTTGTCATTTGATAATTTACCCTCTTTGTCCTCCAATCTCGTCAAAGCTTTTTTATGAAACTTTAAGGTAAGGCTAACAAAGGACTGTCTCACTTTTCGATAATCAACCGTTATCTTATATTCAGTATTAGCGTTGATTTCTTCTAACGCTTTATCTATGACACGTTCTCTCAACTGTCCAAACTGCTTATACTTGCCTGATACACCCATAACATACTTAAAATCTTCAAGGTCTAAGGTCTTGCTATATTGGTACTGACCGATCCAACAGACAATTAGTTCATACAAACGTATAGCATGTGTACTTGATAGCTCGGCTATTTCAATCAATCTGTACTTAGTAAAGTTTGCTTTTAATTGAGTTAAGTACGGCAGTATATCTTCTGCAAAAGTAACTGTTATCAAGTTATTATCAGTATCAAACAATACACCTGATACAAATCTAGTCCGCAACCGTTTGTTTCCATCAAGTTGTATGGTTACTTCCCTGTCAAATAGGCTGTCCGCCGCTGTTTCTAAGTCCCTATATATATTTTGTTTTTTCCCATCATGGTAGAAAACGTCCATTATCTGCTCAACAGTAATCGTAAATTTTGTCTGTTTGGTTATTTGTATAGCGTCTGGTCTACTGTCAATATGACTGATACAAGAGAATAGTAGCTGCTTCTCTTTGGTACTCATAGCATACGCTGCTAGTACTAAATCATTAGATTGTGCAACTAAATTATTTTCCATATTTGAACCCATCAGCATTAATATTAATGACTGATATGCTAGCTTACCTACCCAAAAAACACAAATAAAAATCACGAAATTTTTTTCATGTGTTTTCTTTGCTCAATAGGTGTTTTCTTTGCTCAATAGGTGTTTTCTTTGCTCAATAGGTGTTTTCTTTGCTCAATAGGTGTTTTTTAGTCTCGTAAACTATTGATTATAAAGGGGAAAAACGCCTCTTAAACAAGAGTAAACAAGAACAAACAAGATTAAATAAAAACCTAATAAAACGTTTGATTGAAAAATTGAAAAAAATTAGTAAGATTTGTACAGCAACGAAAAATTATTTTTCGATCAAAATTTGATGAAAGAGACAAGCAGAGATTATCTAAACTTACAATATTGTTCATTGTTGCTAGGACTAATGAAACAAGATTTCTTCTGGACGATGGCATAATACTTACCGTCTCTCGGATTTTTGATAACGTTATGAGCAATCTTAGCTGCTGCTAACTTGTTGTACTCAGCTTGACGCTCTGCTATTTCTGCTTTGCTAGGGACGATCAGCCAAACAGCGAATAAAGTAGCCGCAAGTATGCAAGCACAGATAACACCCAATAGACTAGCAATTTTCCAACTCAGCGCACTAGCGAACTTGTCTGATAATTCTTCTGTGTACTGTTCTGCACCTTCTCTTGCCACTTTTCTAACGTTGATTAACGTACCTTGGACGTCTTTTGCTAACTTCTTGTTTTGATCCTCAAAAGTCTCTGAAAATAGCTTTAACCTGTTAAAATTGGTATCAAAGGTGCTTTTCATCTCTGATGACAACGTTGACAACTCTTTGACCTTAGTTGTGGCTATAGTTACCGTATTCTGTAGCTGTGCGTTAGCTTGCTGAACATCACCGGCAACGCCTTCGGTCAGCTGACTATGATAATAATTAAGTATCTCACCAACGGCTTTTCTAGTTTCTGTAGCCGTACCAGTGGCAATAGCATTTTTAATCTGCTGCTCTCGCTGTTGATAATCTCTAAGCTGAGCGGTTAGGTCTTTTACCAATGCTGCGGTTGCCTTGTCCTGCTGTTCTCGTTTTTCTAGGAGTTCACTATCATGCTCTACCAGTATGGATACCGCGTTCAGTAAATCTTCAAGATTTCTCATATCTGACATTTTTTACATTCCCATTTCAAAACCACGACTGCGGTTAATCTCATTACTGTAGTTTGCAACGTCTCTTTGTGCGCTCTGTAGCGCCTGCTGCTGCGTTTTATCTGCGGTTTGGCTGTTATTACCTATAAATTCATTTAAGACGGCATTTAAGGCTGCTGTGTGCGTTTTACGGTCACCTGTGTAGTGCAGTTTTTTAATCTCACTCAATGCTACTTTCGATTTGTCACTCACAAAGTCGGTTAGAGTGCTACGCTCAACCTGTGCAAGCTCACGCTGAGTCTGCGGTGTGCTTGGTTCGTCAATATAATCATTGAGCTTGTGCATGACCTCATTAGCTGCTGAAATCGCTAAAATGGGAATACCTGCTGGTTTGTCTTTATCAATCCCTTTGATGTCTTGCTCGGCTACTTGAGCAAACGCTGAACCATACATCTGCGTTTTGTCCTTAACAAACTGCTTATTTTCAAGCGCTAACCGTTCAGCTTGGGCTTGTTGCTCTCGTTGCTGCTGCTTTAGCCTATCCGCCCTTTGCTGCTCTATTCGCTCACGTATCGCCTTCTCGCGCTGGTTTTGTTCGGCAAGGGCGCGTTGTCGCTGCTGTGCCAACGCTAAACTCTTTTGTTTTTGTTCTTCTGCGCGTTTTGCTCGGACACCGTGAGCCATTGCCATCGCTGCTGCAATGTCCGCAGGGGAATGAGCTTTGCGCTTGGGGGCGTCTGGCGTTGGTGCTTTGATAGGTTCAACGGCGGTTGATGATTGTCTATTGGGCTTTGGTGAATAGTCAGCGATCAGTTGCGGTGTGGTGCGCTCGATGTCGTGACCTTTTATAATAATTCGGTCAGCGGTATCGTTAATCAGCTGATTTTTGACAAGCTCAGTGCCCCACACAAGCTCGTTACGCTCATTGATTATCTCGTTGATGGTGCCGAGCTGTGTTGCTGGCGTTTTATCAATCTCGTAATGCTTGCCTTCTTCTTTGGCTTGCTCTGCTTTTTTGAGTTCTCGCTCATATTTATCACGTTCTAGCTTGGTAGCAACTGACCCCATTTTGAGCTGTGGTTCAATATCAATCCCTTGCTCGGCATAGCTTCGGCTGTCTATCAGCTCATGGTTATACTCGGCTAGCTTTTCGTTAGCGATCTGCTCCCATATTTGGCGAACCTCTTTAATCTCGTGGCTGACTCGCGCCATGCCAAGCGAACGCCGCTTATTATCGGACAGCTCGATGGTCGCTTTGTCAGTCAATATGATCTCGTTATTATCGTCAAGCTCTGCGGTGCGCGTAGTAAACATAATATGAGCGTGATAATTACGAGGGTCAGCACCGCGTTCAATCTCTTTGTCAGTCGGCTTGTGAATGGCACAATCAGCAATCGTGCCGTAACGATCGGCTAACGTCTGGGCGAAGGTATGTGCTATCTCTTTTCGATCCTGTTCGTTTAACTCGTGCGGTAAATTGACCAGCCATTCACGAGCCACTCGCGCATCGACTCGCTTCTCGGCACTCTCTGCTTTGTTCCATAACTCACTACGATCAATATCAGCGTTGGCAGCAGCCAACGCTGACGGCAAAATAATATCTGCACTCATCACCCCATGTCGTTTTGAGTAATCGTGTGTCTTACCGTATCGCTTATCTTCAAGCTCAACTCCTGCGCGATAGCTCGCACTAGCAACGGCACTTTGTCCGTTACCTCGTGATATGGATTTAGTCGATGCGATAAAAATAGCCATTTCTACAAGCTCACATTCTTAGTTTTTAGCACTACGTCTTTTCGTAGTGCTGGGGGTGTGGGGGTTTACCCCTGCCGATGTTTTGACTTTATAAATGTATGACCGATAGGAATAAACATTTGTAAAGTCGAAAACTCGCACTTAGTCAGTGGGACTCAACCATCCGTCAAATAACTATATCATAAACTGTTGTTAGGTATTGACGAAGTTGCTATAGTTAGGTGAGCAAAAACTTAATGATATAAGGAAGGGTTATGAGTTTACTTGGTGGTAATGATTTAAAAGAGCAGCAGAAGATTAATGAGCTTGAGCTTAAGATAAATAGAGAAAAACAGAAGCTAGATAAGAAGCTAACACGGCAAAAAATACTACTCGGTGCTTTTCTTGTGGACGCTTTAGAAAATGATTCTGTACAGGGGCTAAAGGAATATACAGCTGACAACCTATTAATTTTTCTGAACAGACAGACGGATAAGGATTTAATGGCAGATCTGGTAAAGGGGCTTGGTGGTACGGTCGAAACTAAAACAGATTCTGAGTCATTTTAAAAATTTAGGAGCTTATACGTGTCAAAATATTTTATTCTGCTAACTCCAATTTTAGCGTTAGTCACTTTAAATCTAACAGCTTGTATGAATACGTCATCGATGATTAATAATGTACCAACAACATCTACGTTAAAGGATGGGCAGGGCAAAGAGCCTTATTCTTATAATAAGCATTTTGTAAACGGTCCTATTAAATATAGAAACTACGAAGAGCTGGACGGAAAAGGTAGGACACTACCAGTCGACGCAATTGGGGTAGTAGGAAGGTTCTATATAAGCGAAGAAGATAATTGCCTCATATTTTATAGTGTGGATAGTACCAAAGTAGCTACGCCTATTTTGAATTATAAATACACACAATGGAATCCTCAAACGAAGGTACTTACTATGGGTAATACTCATGTAGAGTTGGATCAATTGGTTCTAGTAGGAGGTGGTATTCAAGATACGCCTAAATCCTACCAAGGTTCTTGCTTGAACAGAGGATATATTGTAGACATGCCATCATTTGGAGTAAAATTATTACCGGAATCCGATCTCCATTTATATAAGCAGAAGTTTTAACACTCTACCTAAAAATACATATTCAGCGCAGTCTTGGGATGCGATAAAAATGCATGCAGTTCTATTTATTTTTGATGGCACTATAACGCCTACAGTTTGGGGGCAGGGGTCAGCTAATTGGATATCCTTCTGAAATGAATTTTGATTTAACGAAATAAATAGAACTAAGAGGATGAGCTAAGTATGTTTGGTCTTTATAAATTAATATGCTGGAGTATTTTGAGTATTGTTACTAGTACTAGCATGGCACAACCTATGTATACCACTAGTGAAGTACTACCAATCAGCCTATGTACTAAACCTAAGGTTGCAGGAATCCCTATAGAGTCAGCTTTTGGTTGGGATGAAAACTCAGTTGGCTGCTTGAAAGGAGATTACTCGCTATTCAGCAAGAATGGATTATATGGGGCAGTTGATTACAAAGGCAGGATAGTCATTAAACCAATGTATATAGAAGCAACGCCTCTAGGTAATGGTGTATTCATTTTCACTAACAAGAATAAAAAGCTAGGCATACTGAACTCAAAAAAGGAAGTTTTACTACCTTTTGTCTACGACTCTATCATACCAAATAAATCTGGATACGCTATTGTTGGAAAGGATAATAAATATGGACAGATAGATCAGTTTGGTAAATGGATTATCCCACTTGAATATGATGGTCTAGTATACAATTCTGATCCTTTTCTCTTAAGCTACAAGAATAACAAAGCTGGGATGTTGGCAATAGAAGATGGCAAGATACTGGCGGAAAATATCTATGACTCTATAATTACAAACCTCACTCTAGAAGGCTATCATCGCACTTCTATTAACGGCACAAAAGGATATGTAGACGATAAAGGCAATAGTGTAGATGTCCCTTTGGAGAAACAAAACCCAGTTTTCAAAGACTTAAACTAAATGAGCTAAACAAAATAGTGGTCAACTAATTTTAGATAACTACTAAGATGCTTCGATTAGGCTGTCCTTGCGGCGAACTAATCAGGTGCTTTCACTGGTTCGGTTCCCTAGTGAGGACTTGAATCTTCGGCTGTGGGCTAATGGTATCAATGGTTTGACCTATAGATACAGTCTTAGTGTACTGAATAATGTACATGTAATGATTTTTTCGAGGATAGTTTGTCCGTGAGCTTCTTGATGACGTACATTCATAGGTTTTATACATGAAAAAAAGAATATTATTAGGACTGTTCATTTTATTAATATTGGGCGCAGCTTTTATATATTCAGAGCCTAAAAGGCATATCGAACCTGCCGAGAGCGTTTATGTTACTGGTAGTAGTGTTAAATATATGAGTATTACGGAAAGCGGGCTACCACAAACTGAAATTAATAATTCAAAACGAGATTTTGATAATTTAAGTAAATACGGTAGTTATAGTGGAGGAGTAATTACTC
>CAJHAA010000039.1 GCA_904846265.1 Psychrobacter immobilis
TGATCTAAACCCTATCGAGAAAAAATGGGCACAGGCTAAGTTTCTACGCCAAGGATGGATGGAGAATAATCTACCTAAACTGTTTCATGATATGGGCTGTATCGATTTTATAAAGACTTAACTATATATTCTACTTTAATTATCTGTTCGACAAATATTATAAGCATCACCCAGTACTTTTCTATACATTGTTCAATGGCATCAGTGATACCAATAAATCGAAAATAAACCCTAATACTAAAAACAATATTATCAACAGTTTGATATTAAATGGTTTTGATGTTAGTTCTATTTTCTCAAAATTTCAAAGTCCAATGCCGAAAAACTACATAAAAACTCATTCTGGAAGTTTATTATCTTTCAACTTAATTTCAAATAAAATTAGTAACTATGACTATAAATATATTCTAACCTATTCTGATACTATCAAATTAGTTTATCTCCATGAAAAATACATCTATGTGTTAATAGGTGGTCATAAATTCATTATAAACTATAAAAACGGTCGTGAACGGTTAATCAACTACGATGATAGTATGGACAACACAGAAATAGATGTTTTAGAGTTACCAAATGGTAAATTTACTATACGAGAGCGTGATAACTATTTGACCTCTAAACCTGATTGTACATGTAGTTTTAGTACTAAAAAGGCTTTGAGATGGGAACACTATGAATTAATATCAATTCATATGTAATAGATCTCTTGCAAAAGTACCAGTTCATTAACTTCCATTAACTGAGTCACGAGGGCTAGTGACGACTTATGCAAGAGGTCTAACAACAACATTTTCTTAAATTTAAAACCCTAATGCGTGTAGAAGCTTAATTATAATAGTAGTTTTCAATATGAAATTCAAGCGCACGCTAAAAGCTAGTACTTACTAATGAAATGTCGTAATTATATCTTTCCAATTCTTCAAGGCTATTATCAGCATTATCAAAAGCCAAAACAGCGTTTGGCCTTGATCGTTGGTATGCTGCCATGGCAAGATATGGTTGGAGATTGGGTATTAGAATCGTCGTACATTCAAATACAGCGACATTTCGATAAACGTTATTTCAATCTATGGTTAAAACCCTTTATCAAACAGGTAAACCCTGTCATCTATATCTGGGGTTACAAAGCGCCTGATTATTTTATTGAGTATATACGCGAACAAGGTCTAGATATTTTCTTTTTAGAGGATGGCTTTATACGCTCAAGCCCTAATGATGAGAACGATACTCCGCCATTATCTATCGTGATGGACAGCCAAGCGCCCTATTTCGATACGACTCGTCCGAACGATTTGACTGATATCATCGCCAATTTTGATTTTGAGCAGGATAGCTATGATGAGACACTAGCACAAGAGGTGCTTGACTATTACGTTGCGCATAGAGTAAGCAAATATAATCACCAACCGTATGTCGATGTCGTACCGATATATGGCGAAAAAAGTAAAAAGCGCATATTGGTATTAGGACAAGTGCCCCATGATGACTCATTGAAATACGGTGGTGGTATTGGCATTACTCTACTTGATGTGGTCAATAAAGCAATCAAAGAAAACCCCGAGGCGCAAATCATTGTCAAACCACATCCAATGACGCTTGATGATCCCTCTGTTGTCAGTACCCTCACTAAGCTAGATTGCCTTATTCTCACCCAGTCTATTCATTTGGTCGACGCGTTAAAGACCATCGATCATGTATATACGATTACGTCGTTAGGTGGGTTTGAAGCATTGCTAAGAGGTAAAGCAGTTACGGTATTAGGAAGTCCTTTTTATAAAGATTTGTGCTCAAATACATCAGAACTAAAACAAACAAGCAAACAAACGGCATTCTATATCATAAATAACTATCATTACTTTTTGGACAAATAGCAGCTACTTATATAGAGAAAGAATTATTTGTAATAATGCTCTAACATAGCCATCAAACGTTGATGATAGTCAGGTAGTTTATTCACACCTTCGCTATGAAAGTCATTAGCACAAAAAGAATGTGGAGATACATTCAATTTTTTCATCCTGAGTAACTTCTCATAACGAGTAACTGCGTGTCTTGAACGTATGTTGAAATAGTAGCAGATATCTACCTTTTCTATAGCTTTCGCTTCACAATATAGAAGCCAAGGTACTAAAAAAGAGGCCATATTAATATCATTATGTCCTCGAAATTTATTTGGTAAAAAAGCTCTTATTTCTTTTTCAAATAGTTGCCATGCCTTTTCATAACCTGATTTTTTTAGTGGAAAGTAAGTATGAACCAAAGGATTTTTTATATTATAAGAATAATACTTCTGTAATAGTTCAATACTATATAAAGAAGCTTTTAATGTTGGTGTTTCGACACCTTTTTTATGCATATCATATAAATTCTTAGTCGAAACAAATAATGAGCTAATATTATTAGCAGAGAAAAAATGCTCTTTAGGCAGCTCTTTAGCGACGAAAACATCGTCATTAAAATAAATAAAATCTTCTGATAAATTGGGAATACGATGAAGAAATGTTTCAATCACGTGTGAGTTAAATGTTGGGAGATACTGAGATTCAATAATATCGGTATGATCAACAATGGTCACACCTTTTGCTTTGCTCAACCAACTCGGTACTTGATTATCAGTAATAATATATATATTTCTAACCCAAGGTAAGTATTTTTTAACAGCTTTGACTGAATAAAATAGCTCATTGTGGTTATCAAAGCGTGCACTATCAGTAGCATACTGACCTAGATTTATCTTTCCCCTACTATCTTTATACTGCTCATACTTCTTTTGCCATGATTTATCAGTATTATCTACCCAAGTAAATACAACATCTATAGACATATCGTCAGGCATATCTACAGTGTTAATATTAGAGTATTCTACGAACGCAGTTTCTACTGCTTCATCAACACCAAGCTCAGTATTAGTAATAGGATAACGCTTATTAAAATAATCTCTAAAAAATACTCCTGGGTTATTTTTTAGCTTTTTGAATTTGCGCTTATAATACCTCATCGTTACTACACCTTCTGAAAAATCTTTTCGAACTATATGTTAACAAACGGTCTTTATAAGAGTAAAGCTAGGCAGATGCCTAGCTTTACTCTTATGAATACAAACTCAATTTCTTAAGCTATTAAGTTTATCCCAGTTTTCTGAATTATTATAGTCTGGATAGATAGCAATCATACCTTTATAGCAATATTCAGCTAGTTCAATATCTTCTACTAATAATGCAATCTCACTAATCAAACTCCAGTACTCGTAAGGATGCTCAAATACAGGCTTAGTACAGCTTGCATGCGCCTCTTCTATTAAACCAAGACGATATCTTGCTAAGGTTATAAAATATATCAAACGATCTTCAGATATCAATTCAAATCTATTTGCAATATTAAGAACCTCACGCCATCTTGACATTTTTGCAAGAGATTTAAGGTGAATTAATTTTAGCTCTCTGTTCTCAGGATACAGTAGGGTTAAGCGTTCAATAGCATCAACCGCTTCTTCTATTTTATTCTCATTAAATAATGAGTCAACATACTCAACTGCATAAGATTCAGATAATAACTCTATAGTTTTATCATGCGCCCCATAGTATTGCATTATGGCTTTGGCGTAGTCTTTCTGATCATATCTCAATCTAGCAATCTCTATACGACATCTTGGATTATGTAAAGTATGACTTTCAAAATCATTTAATTTTATCTGAGCCTCAAGGTACATATCTAAATAACGGTAAGCTTCGGCAATTAACACTTGCGGCTGATAAAGTTGAAGCTCATCAACACTAAACTCAATCACTTTATCTTCTAAAAACTCAATGATACTTTCCCATTCTCCGTTTAATCTTAACTTCCATGCATCAATCATGTATAGCTGAACTAAAGAAAGCTCTTTATCGTTCAACTCTAATAAAGCTTTATCAAATACATTGTTATTACCGATTTTAGAAGCACTGTAAGCTAACATGATTAAATCATGAATATTCAATGCAGCATAATTCCTCATTTTATCAACTACTAACCACCAATTAGCTGTCGCAAAAGCTATTTTTATATCCCATAGCTTAATCATTTTTGGAGAGTTTTTGTAATTAGCTTCAAGAAAATCTATAATTTTTGAAAACTCATGCTGATTATATAGAGACTCAATATATATAGATTTAGCCCACTCCTCGTATTCATTACCTACATGCTCGATTAGTAACTGACTGCGCGATTCAACCAACTCCCAAGCTTGGTGAATATAAGCTTGATTTGCAAATTGATAAATAATATCGAAGTCTATTAAGCTGTCAGATTCGTCAAGTGCGACAATACTTTCATAAACTCGTTCACAGTTGTTAGTATCCCTGAAAAGAAAAGTGTTTTCTATACGCTTATTATATGGGTACAAAGGCTCACCATTATTTTCAAGAATTTTAGTAACTTCTTTTAATAATATTTCTTCACTCTCAACTACTGGTCCAAAGCCATTTTCTTCATAACTAAAATAGCCAGGTGAAAAGACATGACCTCCTTTGAAAAAATCATCCTTATCAAACTGGTAGTAAAGAACTGCTTTGTCTAGATAGGCCATTTCAAAATGCACTGAAGAATAATCAGTTATCATTATTTTAGACTTCTGAAAAAGCTCTTGGATACTGTTTTCATCATTTGAAGAACACCAAACATCGATATAATCTGGAATGTTAAAAGTATTTAAATACGGCTCTATATTTAAATGGGGAGCAAAAACAACACGGTAATTATACTTTTCAATAACATTCTTCAACTCCATGCTATTTAAGAGACTTTGTATATGAATAGAATAATTTGTATTAGAAAATTCAGAATTAATAGTCCTTGAATTACCATCTATAGGCTCACCAACTATAGTCTTGCGCCAAGTTGGCATAATTAATAGTATATTGCTATCAACTACATTTCCTCTTAGCAAATTGTCATGGCGAGGAAAACCAGTTAACTTAACTTCTTTTTTAGATAGTTTATATCTCGTGTAATCACTCGAAATGGCTTTGTACTCATCAACAGTTGATGTGATAAAACATTGTAGATTTTTCTTTGAATTTACCCATGAAGATAGGTCATTCATAGTTATTCCATGCTGTAAAAAAACAAACTTTTTACTATACTCAAAACCATCATTAAAGTAATCATTAATGTATTGGTCAAGATGGCTACTAATGAGTTTACTCGCTTTAATTAACACAGTTTCAAATTCAGAAGATCCAAAATCCAATAGATTAAAACCCTCCTTATTTAAACGCTCCCAATCGTGAGAGTTTCTTCTTAGAGCAAAATAAATTTTTCTACTAGGATGGTTATTTTGGACATATCTATAGAAATGCTCAGCATTATCATCTGCTTGAGTATCTCTATCCATTATTACCCAGATATCTTTATCATTAATATATTTTTTAGACTTAAAATTACTAATAACTTTCTGAACCTCAATGCCATTATTATATTTTTTTCCTGATAAAGACAATGTTGCGTTAATTCCGTCAATAGATATTTTTATCTTATCATTGATATTAGCATTCTCATAAGAAACCCACATTCTTTTTTCGTAAACGTAATCTTCATTTAGAAAATCAAATAGTTTTATTTTATAGTAAGTAGGTACTACATCTCTATTGTTTATCGTTATACTTTCCAAGACATCGAAATAAGTAAAGTAATAAAGTAGAACTTGTTTTTTCTCTTTATCTATTTCTTCGATATAAACAATTTGAAAAGGAGGTTTTTCATTTTTTAATGAGCCAAGCCAAGCTACTTTTTGGAAAAACCAAGTTCCCGCTAACTCAAAATCCATGATAGTCTTAGTTTCTATATATAAAAAGACTTCTTTTAACAAACTAGCAAATAGAGCCTTCTCGCTATTACTTAATATATCTAATGCATTCTCATTGTTTACAATATACTTGAAATACCACGCTAAGTGATACAGAACAGTGCGTTGTATATATATAGGTACATAACCTAGCTCTGAATATGAAGACTTCAATAGTTCTAAGCATCCTTCTGATACTACAGTCGTAAATAATGTAGGCTTCTTCCAAGCCCCATCTAAAGTAGATGTTCCATCAGATCTTTTCCGATAAAAATAGCTTGCTTTAGAAACAAAGCCTATTTTATTGTTTTGACTATCATTTATTAAATAATCACCTACAAATCTTGCATCTTCAAAATTCGGTTTAATATCTTCCTTAAAGGATAAACTATTTGCTTTTATTAAACTGTATCTAAAAAAAGCACTATTAACAGATAACTGTACATCCTTATTCATATCTCTTATTTTTAGTGTTCTACTATTTTTTGAAAACCTATACCTTAAAGGGTGACTATCTTTAGTAATTTCTAAATCTTCATAATAAAATATAAATGGGCAGCTAACTAAAGATATTTCTCTCTTGTCGGATAAATACTCGTCAACTTTCTGGAAATAATCTAACGATACAAAATCATCTGGGTCTATAAAAGTTATCCATTCAGTCTTTACATGCTTCAAGCCTAAATTTCTAGCTGATGCTTGTCCACCATTTTCTTTACTAATACAAAATATGTTGTTAGGGTATTTTTTCTTCCATTTATGTATGATGTTTAACGAATTATCAGTGGATCCATCATCAACTAAAACTATTTTAATATGTTTTTTGAAACTAACAGACTGGTTTATAAGGCTACTAAAGTATTCTTCAAGATATTTTTCAACGTTATACACAGCAGATACAACAGTAAAATCGTTAGAACTTTTATACTTGATAGGTATAATATGTTTTGCTTGGGATACACGTTTGTTGTAAGACCCCCGAAAAAAACCTTTAGGATCTCTTTTTAACTTATTAATTCGACGATTTATTATCGTTTTTTCTTTCTGTTGAATCGGCAAGATATCTATAAAATTTTTCATTTAATAACTCTCATATTATTTTTTAAATTAAATTTATGCATAATAACTATTACTCATCAATTAGCAGTAAAAAATTATTGATATAAGCTATGCT
>CAJHAA010000040.1 GCA_904846265.1 Psychrobacter immobilis
GCATAGTACGATTGGTTATGTGTCACCTTTTGATTTTGAAAAGCGGTATTATGATAATTTAACCCTGTCAGGCATCGCTGCCTGACTCAAGTAAATCACTCTCCGATAAAGTCGGGGCGGTTCAGTAGTGTTGACGGACTCAAACCTGCGCAAACTAGCCAGTTCGAGGTCATCATGCCCAGTATTCAAAAAGTAGATACCATCGAAAACGTACTGAGTCAGGCTTATGACAATATTGAAACGACGGCTGTAAATATTGCTGCTGCTATGCGCTTAGGTATTAATATAAGATAGATGTTTCTATCATTTCAAAGCAGAACAGAGCCAAACCATTTAATCTGTTTTTTGGCTCCATTCTGTATACATATCACAATATTTCTGGATGCCAGTGTCACAGATACGTTTTAACCCTGCTAGTCCGCCTATTCTATCGCCATAGACACCATCACTTAGAATATAAATTTTTGCTAATTCGTTTCGCACGTCTTGATATCCTAGCTGACTATAGCTTTCAAACCAATGCGCTGCTTTGCTATAGTCTAATTTTACACCCTCGCCTTTATAATACATAAAACCAAGGTTAAACTGAGCTTCTGCCATGCCTTGCTTAGCTGCTTTTTCGAACCATTCAGCCGCTTTTACGTTATTTTTAGAAACCCCTTGACCCTGCTGATACAGAACACCTAAATTAAATTGAGCACCAGCAACGCCTTGTTCAGCAGATTTTTTGTACCATTTAAACGCTGTTATATTATCTTTAGGGACACCTTTAGCATCGGCATAAGCAATGCCTAAATTAAACTGTGCTAACTTGTTATTTTGCGCAGCTGCCTGTTGCCAATGTTCAAGGGCGCTGATATCGTTTTGAACGACACCTTCACCTTTAGAGTAAAGATTACCAAGATTATATTGGGCTCTGCTATAGCCTTGTTTAGCAGAATGGCTATAGTAGGTAAAGGCTTTTTCATGGCTTTGTGGTACAGCTATACCTTGATCGTACATAACACCGATATTATATTGCGCTTCAGCTAATCCTTGACTGGCAGATTTATTCAACCACTCAAAAGCTTTGACATTATCTTGCTCGACATCTGAACCTGCTGCATACATAACACCCAAATTATACTGAGCAATAGCATTTCCTTGCCGTGCAAGCGACTCAATAGTAGCCAAATCACTTATCAACACTGAATCTTCGGCAATAGCAGGTATTGGTAGTCCAGCTATCATATAAGTCATTACAATATTAAAGTATGTCTTTTTTAATAGCTGTATATTCATTATTAGTCCATAGATGTAGCATAAATCGAAAATATATCTAAATAAATTATGGCGTGTTTCACGTTCATATATAGATACTGTTGCTAGCCAAACTGTATTACAAACAAAATGTAAGGCTAATTATTCATGTATTAATGCTATAGCCATTTCGTTACTTCATCAATGACCGTGTGCATTCTATTAGAGAGTGCATGCCGTCGTCTTACCGCAAGATATAGCGTCTCGCTAACGGCAACAGGCAGATAATGGCTTTTAATAAGCTCAGGCTTTGGATAAGCAGCCACTGCATGTGCAGGTAGCACGGTAAAGCCTATACCCCTACTCACTGGCTCTAAGATTAAACCAATCTGATTAGAAAAGCCTTTTTTCTCAAAATCATTGATGTGTTGAAATTGCTCATAATTGGCAGTCAGTAGCATACCTGCATGATGTGCACCATCTGGATGATCAATAAAACCAAGCTCGGTGAGATACTCCCAGCTCGGCTTTACCGTAGTTGCAGGCGTCACTAATATTAGCGCTTCTTGAGCCATAGACTTACAACTGACTGTCTCCTCATCTGAGACATCCGTCATAAAACCAATGTCAATCTCATGATTGGCAAGTGCCCGCTCAATATCAGAATTTGGAGCAAAGCGATAATCAATCACTAGCTTTGGATGCTGCTGTTGTAAGGTCAAAAGCTGCGGATATAGCTTGAGTCCCACACTACCAGGCGACATCAAACGTACCAACCCTTCATAATGAGGATCTTCACCGATGCGCTGCTCCAGATTTGATAAGCGCTGCAATATCTCCCCTGCTTCTTTATAGAGCTGTTCACCTGCATTGGTCAGTGAAAACTGCTTTCCTTGACGAATCAGTAAGTCTGTATCCAATTGATCTTCTAGCTTACGTATATGCTGACTCACGCCAGATTGGGTCATGCGTAAGCGTTCAGCCGTACGAGTAAAGTGCCCGAACTCGGCAAGCGCACAAAAAGTGCGCAACCATGTGATATTTATCATTACGATGCATAATTATTTATATAATATTTGATAATTTTACATAATAATCGTATGTTTGTATACTGGCCTCACGTTAAATAAGAGTACAACTAACAGGAGCAAAAGCTATGAACAACGTTTATCCAAGGAGTTTTTCGCACATCGGCCTTTCAGTTCCCGACCTAGAAGCCGCCGTAAAATTTTATACTGAAGTAATGGGTTGGTACACCATCATGGAGCCAACAGAGATTGTTGAAGATAATAGCCCGATTGGTGAGATGTGTACTGAAGTATTCGGTTCAGGTTGGGGCAGCTTCCGTATTGCTCACCTATCTACTGGTGACCGTATCGGTGTTGAGATTTTTGAATTTAAAAATCAAGAAAACCCTGAAAATAACTTTGAATATTGGAAAACAGGTATCTTTCACTTTTGTGTTCAAGATCCAAATGTTGAAGAGTTGGCTGAGCGCATCGTTGCAGCAGGTGGTAAAAAGCGTATGGAAAAACCACGCTATTATTACCCTGGTGAAAAACCTTACCGCATGATTTATATGGAAGACCCGTTTGGCAATATCGTCGAGATATACAGCCACAGCTACGAGCTTATTTATAGCGAAGGCGCATACTAAGCTCAGTGTAAAGACAGCTTAATACAGCCTTGGCTTGTATCTGACTGATAAACAAATAGCGACCCCAGAATATGAGATCGCTATTTTTATTTGTCTGCTTTCTACATGAGCAACCTATTATATAAGAGGTAAGCCATGCTACTATTTAGGTAGCTATACATAGCATCTACCAAATGAAACAACCCATTATCAAGGATGATAAATGACAAACTCTGACGTTGCCTTAGACATGGACGACTTTCTCGTTATTAGAAAAGACGATAGAAAAAGTGGCGTGGTCACTCTCACCTTAAACCGTCCAAAACAATTCAACGCCTTATCCGTTGAGCTACTCTCTGCGCTACAAGCGGAACTGGACAGTATCGCTCAAGATGACAATATCCGTGTAGTCGTCATTGCAGCAAATGGTAAAGCGTTTTGTGCCGGTCATAATCTAAAAGAGATGCGCGCACATTCAGATGAAGCCTTTCAGCGCGCCCTATTCCAACAATGCAGTCACATGATGCTCACTATTAATCGTATGCCGCAAGTCGTGATTGCAAAAGTGCAAGGCATCGCGACAGCAGCAGGGTGCCAACTGGTCGCCGCCTGTGATTTAGCCGTTGCCGCTGATGAAGCCAAATTTGCCACTTCAGGGATAAACGTTGGGCTTTTTTGCTCCACACCTGCTGTAGCCGTCAGTCGCAATCTACCTCGTAAGCAAGCGTTTGAGATGTTAATCACTGGTGAATTTATCGATGCACATACTGCTTTACGATATGGATTGATCAATCGAGTTTCACCAGCGGAACAATTAGAGCAAGTCTTGCAATCGTTGATAACGGCAATCACCGTCAAATCTCCAGTAGCGGTAAGAACTGGCAAAGATATGTTTTATAAGCAATTGAATATGAGCGTCGAAGATGCTTATGACTATGCCAGTGAAGTGATGACTTGTAATATGATGGCAGACGATGTGAGTGAAGGTATTGACGCCTTTATTGAAAAGCGTCAAGCCGTATGGAAAGGATGCTAACGGTTTGACGAAAATACTCTGACTAAAGAAAGATGACGTTGCTATTATTATGAAGCCATCAAAGCGCCCACAATCATAAATGCAACGGCTATGAGTGATCTCAAAAATGGTGAACTGCACTCTGCCCAGCGAGTGATAATAAAGTATAAATTGGCAAATGGAAGAAATAGATATAACAGCCCCCAGAGTACCGACTCTTGGAAGGCTATAATAATTAACTTAATGCTATAAATAATGCACATGATGCTTGCGATGACAAGTAAAATAACACCTATGAATTCCACGTGAATTTCCTCAAAATGTTCAATAAGAAACAAACTATTATTAATTTAAAAAGACATTGAAAATATAACTACCAGCAGTTTGCTTAGCCATCAATGCTAAAAAATGATGGTTTTGAGAGGCTGTTTATTATCTCAGAACTGTTGCTGGCGTATAATAACAGGTAACGTGAGAAACACATAATATTATAAAACATAAGTTGAATAAATATAGCTTAATCTACTTTGATAGCTTATAAAAATATACTCACAACCAATCTATGAGAAAACAGGAAAACAAAAAAAGGCCATGATAGCGATATCATGGCCTTTTTTAAACAACTACTACAATCAATCTGTTACTTACTCAGCGGCGATGGCAATCATCTCGACCAACAGCTCAGGACGTGCCAATGCAGACTCGCCACAAGCACGAGCTGGCGGCTGAATGCCTTCAAACCACTGGTCATAGACTTCATTCATAGCAGCAAAGTCTGCCATGTCTTTTATCCAAACCGTTACTGACAGTAGTTTTGATTTATCGCTACCCACTTCTTCTAATAACGTTTGGATTTTCTCCAAACAAGTCAATGTTTGCGCTTTGATATCGTCTTCTGCATTACCTACCTGACCACACAAATAGATAGTCTGGTTATGGATTACGGTTTTACTCATACGTTGATTGCTATGTAGCTTCTTAATCATCTTATATACCTTCAATTTATTAATTTAAGTCTGTGCTAAATCTGTCAAATGCGCTGTTAATTAGAAAAACGTTGAGCACTGAATGGCGCAACATCTACTAATAATGGCTTGTCATGAATCATTTCTTCAACCAGACGCCCTGTCATAGGCCCTAAAGTAAAGCCTTGATGACTGTGACCAAAGGCAAACCATAGTTTTTCATGCTTGTCTGCAGGACCAATAACTGGCTTCATATCAGGCATACAAGGACGCGATCCTGCCCATGCTTCGCTCTCAACCGCATCTTCTAATGGTAAGATTTTTCTTGCCAGCTTCAGAACCGTTTTTAATTGGCCAAAGTTCTTTGGTGCATCCATGGTAGTCATCTCAGCACCAGTCGTGATACGGATACCCTGCTGCATTGGACCCATCACAAAGCCTTTGTCCATATCAAACATACTGTGATTGATGGTGTTCTTTTCTGTCACTTTGAAATGCTGATGATAGCCACGCATTGGGAACAATGGCAGATTATAGCCAAGTGGCTTGATCAAATCATTAGACCATGGACCTGCTGCGATAACCAACTTATCACTATAATAAGTGTCATTATCAGTAATGATTTTCCAACCTTCACCGTCTTGTACGATTTCTTTTACATCGCTCTCTTTAATTGTACCGCCCATCTCTTGGAAGTTTTTCGCATAGGCTTTTACTAGCGAGCTTGGGTTCGATACTTGCCAAGAGTTTTTCCAATGGATCGCACCAACGAAACCTTCAAAATTGGCACTAGGCTCCATGGCCTTTAGTTCCGCAACGTTCAACACATTGTGATCAACACCTTGATTGCGTGCATCAATGGCTGCCACTTGCGCTTCTTTAAACGTCTCTTCAGAACGATGCAGTTGTAACCAGCCATCACGAGTAATTAACTCGTCAGCACTAGATGCTTCAATCATCGTCTGATGTTCGCTGGTGCAATGCTCGATCAGTGTCTGCCATTCTGATTCAATTTGTTTGACCGTCGCAGGTACAGAATACTTCCAGTATTGTAGCAATGCTTGATGGTAACGCAGAATCGCTGGTATACGATAGCGAATATCCGTACCTTGGTTCGGCAATACTCGGATCATCTCAGTAAGTTGACGAGGAAAAGGATGGGTATGAATGGCTTCGCGCTGAATCAATCCTGCATTGCCATACGAGGTCTCTGAGCCTGGCAACTTCTTGTCTAACATCAGTACTTTTGAATTATTTTTTTGTAAATGCCACGCGACTGACGTGCCAACCATACCTGCACCGATAACGATCACTTCATAGCGCATAACCTATCCTTTTCTTATGGTGTTAATACAAAGTATCAAATATGAGGGTCTAACGGAATAAGGTGGTAATAGTAACGCATTGAGCTGAATATTAAACCCCAATCTCATAAATATTTTTGCTATTAAATACTTTTGGTTATAGGGTTTTTGAAAAGGTATTTTTGATAGGAATGAGACTCAAAGCTATAAAGCGATATGTAGAAATACTTAATAAAAAAATTAATTAATAATATTAGGGCGTGTTGAACATTGGGAATAAAACGATGGCAAAAAAATAGCAAACGGTTAGTCTTTAAGTTCTCACACAAAAAAGACCTCGTTTGCTATGCCTCGTACAATGCTCAAAGATCAACACTGGACAAGACTAAGACCTATATTACTAGAACTTAATATCTATGACAAA
>CAJHAA010000041.1 GCA_904846265.1 Psychrobacter immobilis
TTCTAGCTTACGTGTGGTCAACATGATATGGGCGTGATGGTTGCGGTTGTCGCCCTGTGCATCAGGCGTATGTATTGCCACATCAACGGCAACACCGTATTGATTGGCTAAGTCCTTAGCAAAGTCACTAACAAGCATCATCCGCAAACGCCCTGATAATTCATGGGGTAGATTAACAACTATCTCCCTTGCGGTTCTGCTGTTCTTTCTCGTTTCGGTGGTTTCTGCTAAGTTCCAAAGCTCATTACGCTCAATCTTTAAATCGTTTGGTGTGTGAAGTCGGGTGTGTGCTACACCCTTTCGTTTTGTGTAGTCGTGTTCTTTGCCTGTGCGTTCATCTTTGATAGCAATACCGGCACGATAAGCAATAGACGCAGTGGCGGTTCTTCCGCTACTGCGTGATACTGGCTTAGTCGATAGGTGATAGATTGCCATTGTTATTTAATAGTTATGGCGTAGCCATTTTTACTAGAAGATAGGCAATTTAATTTAATCGCATCAAGATTAATTAACTCTTTAGTTCCTAATACTTTTCCTATTTCCTCAAACATCTTATTAGCAACTTCTCTCTCTTTTGTTCTAAGTTGTATGAAAGAGTTTTTTGAATTAGCTAAATGAATATTGATATCAAAACAGTCTTCACCCGTCGCTTCCATTTCTACTTCAATAACATGGTCTAAGTTAATATATCTATTCTGAAACTTCAAAAAATTAGACATTGAAAAATCCTTTTTTGGGGTCAAGGGGGTTTCCCCTTTGCGAATTATGAAATCTATGTATACTGTAACGAAGTGGAATGTTAGCATAGTTTTCGTAAGTTCGCTCTTAGTCAGAGGGACACAACTATCCTACAATTAAAATAATTAGTTTTTTTATCTATGCATAATATTTATTTCACTTTTTTTACCTGTATTCAAGAATGTTGCAACTACTAAAAATATTACTAATATTAATACAAACAACGGTTGCTGTTGATTGCTCTTTTGAAAAAACAAAATATAAAAAAGCAACCCAACACCAACTAAGCTAAAAATGGATAAAATATTTCTTTTCATTTAAAAAACTCTTCAAGGAGTAGGTAATATGGCTGATATTAAAAAACTAGAACAAAAAAGACAAGAAGCATTAGACAAAGCCAATCGAATGAAAAAACAGATTGATAAGACTCTCAACGGTCAAAAATTTGTGCTTGGGGGTATGCTTATGGCTATTGCTGAACATGAGCCTGACCGAATACCGCAAATTTTAGCTGATATTGATAAATACGTGACTAGGAAAGCCGATATTAGCCGTTTAAAGGGCTTTAAATATGAAATAGGTAACAATGTACCTAAAGGCAATCTTTCAAGCTCTAGTGAGCCAAATAGACCCCTTATCGATGATATTAACTTCTAGTTAATGCTTGGTATGGAAGTTAAAGGTTAAAAACTCTCTAGCTCTTTCTCCTGTCTTTAAAATAAAAAACCAAAAAATAATTTTAAAAATTAAGTGAAATTTGAAGTTATCCACAAGCTTTTAAAATTCTTCCCCTTTTTTAAGGTTTTAAAGGTTTTTAAAGAGTTTTTAGACCCCCCTGAAAGCTATAGCCAGTATGGGCTAACCAGAACTAAATAGGACGGATTGACGGCTAAATAGGACGGATTGACGGCTAAATAGGACGGATTGACGGCTAAATAGGACGGATTGACGGCTAAATAGGACAGTGTTATAATTTTGTCCTATTTAAGTATTTGAGGTAGCCAAGTATGAGTAATGATTTAGTTGTAATGGATAATGCGGTTATAAATGCAGCTTATGAATTGAGCGTAAATGAACAGCGTTTAATTCTCTCAGCAATGGCACAAATCCCTAAAGGTGAGCCAGTGGACGCTAAACATGCTTACTGTGTTACAAGAGATGATTTTATACGGCTTGGCGTACACCCTGATACTGTAGCGAGGGAAATTCGAACTGCGTCAAAAGATTTAATGAAAAAATCATTATTTATAGATACAGAGGTTGGTGAACTTGAATTTCATTGGCTCTCTGAAGTCTTGCGCTACGATAAAAATGCAGAGGAGAAGCTAAAAGCTAAGTATCCTAATCCTGAAGATTATAGTAAATACATTCAAATGCTTAGAGCTTACAATCTCATGGATAGCCTTATGCCTTCTGATGATGATAACGTTGTTGTGCGTTTAGTATTTAATGAACGTATTGTTCCATTTTTATCTGAGCTTAGAAAGAATTTCACACAATTCAATATTGAGGATGTGGCAGGGTTTAGCAGTAGTTATAGTATGCGTATATATCAAGCTATGATGCAATTCAAGTCAACTGGTTATAGAAAAATAAAGCTAACAGATTTACGGTATATGCTTGCGCTAGGAGATAAATATGAAGCTACAAAAGATTTAAAGGTGCGTGTAATTGATACCGCAGTCAATGAAATTAATGAAAAATCACCCTATAAAGTAACTTATAAAATGCTGAAAACAGGGCGTAAATTTACTCATCTTGAGCTTAATTTTAAGAAGAAAAAGACAGAAGTTGATACAAATAGGAATGTGCAGCGTGATGTTAATACAGCAGATATGTTCACCATTGAAGGATTGAATGATAAGCAGCTGGGGCGCATTGCACGTAATCAGCAGTTCATAGCAGACTACAATCACCTAGTAAGCTCTACTAGTCCAGCTGGTCAAAACTCACAAGCATGGGAGTTTGAGATGATTAATCGTCTCAAGCGTGACCCGTCACAATTTAATAAGCGCCCAATACGTGATTACTTAGACTGTTGAGGTCGAGGGATAGCCACGATAAAATATAAATTACTGTGAATTGGAGTAATTATCTTGCCAATTGTTGAAAATATTTTTGATGGCATCGTAGTTGAATGGGATAGCAAAAAAGCTGAATTAGTTATTAAAGAACATGGCGTAAGCTTCGATGAGGCTTTAACCGTTTTGTTATACGATGATAATGCTCTTACTAATGAAGATGTTAGGGGTTATGATGGTGAACAGCGATTTATTACTATTGGGGTAAGTTCTTACGGTCGCCTGCTTTATGTGGCATGGACTTTAAGAGATATTCGTTATAGGTTAATCTCTGCTCGTAAAGCAAACAGACATGAACAAAAGGGGTATCAAAATGCTTAAAGAATTTAACTTCTCTACTGCTAAAAAAGCTTCTGAAGTACCTGCTTTGCAGCGGTTAAAAAAAGCTCATCAAAGAAGCACACAAGCCGAAGATAGGCTGCTCGATGATGATGTAATTGATTGGTTATCAAACCAAGATATAAACACTAGAAAGACGGTTAATGCTCGGATAAGGGAGCTTATGGCTGATAGTCATACTTAGGGGCTTCTAAGGTCGAGAGTTAGCCAAGAACAGAGTGATAAAAAACATAAAAAAATACTGAGCTTAAGTTAATTAACTGATATAAATACCTCTGATCCCATAGAAACTAGAAAAAGGAAATTATTTATGAGAGGTATTCAGTTCTCTGTTATTGCTCTTGCCGCTTGTATCTCTATTACAACAGCTTATGCAGGAAATCCATCAAAAGCAGGTGATATTACTGGTCGTAGTCTTGCTGTAACAGGGTTGGGTTCTATAGGCCACATTGGGACTTGGAACGGTTCACAAGTTGTTGAGGTGTTAAATGAAAGTCGTGTTATTCAATTTAATACCTTAACTAAATTTAAAAATAGTTCGAGTTACTGGGGTGCGAGGGGTAACGCAAATTTTGCAAACCCTTCCTCTATTAATGTTGTCGCGAATACACAATCTCAATATAGTCCAAGTTATACATTAGTGCCTCTGAATACTAAAATTGGGCGTATTGAGCAACAATGTACGAAGCGAAATATGCTGGGTCAGTGTGTGACTTATAGCAATGTGCGGGTAAATGCTGTTTTTCGTTGTGACACCTTTGTCAACTATATCTATCAAGCAACAGGGAATGGTTCACTATCATCTTTGAATGTTATTTATCCTTTCATCGCTTATAGCAATGCAAAAATTGAGCGTACTTAAACCTTGATAAAGAGTGATTATGAAAAGAAATTATATTTTCATTTTAATAATTTTGGTTGTTTTAGCTTTGCTCAGTGGATTGATATATTTTTTCTGGCCAACAGACAACAACGGTAACTTCAGTAAATCTGTTGAAGGTATCAATACACCTTCAGAAACAACTAGATTTAGTTCACCTCAAGTAGATATATCAAATCAGTTTGATACAAATCCTGCATTACAGAATAACGTTCAAATATTAACCCCTAAGATGAATGCTTTTGTTAAAAAAGTTGAGTCTATTCTACAAGGGGTTCAAAGTCGGGAATCTAAGATAATTTCTTTAATGAATATATTACAGAGTTCACAATCTGATGACGAAAAAATCGCAACTTTACAGTCTTTAGCTTCTCTAAAACCTATCGAATATGTAGATGATTTGATGGCTTTAGCAAAATCAGATAAGGAGTCAGATAAAGTAAGGTCTGAAGCCTTGCGAACCCTAAGTCAGGCTTATTTGTTGTCCGATGAAGAGGTTCAAAGAATAGGGGGTTCATCCGTATATGTTCAGATGGAAAAGGTCAGTCAATATGTAGATTCGGTTATTAGTGATAAAAACACACCTCCTGAATTGTATAATGCTGCCCTTCAAAGCTATGCTTTTATGAAGCCTGATGACGCCTCCATTTTAGCAAAAGACATATTTAATAAAAACAACGTCTTAAGTGAGTCAGAAAGTAATTTCTTTAATGATGCAATGTTTGCAAACAAACAAAACTTAACTAGCCTTTTACCAGTTATTCAGAAAAATCCTGATAAAATGAACGATAAAATGGCGTCGCAAATAGCAGTCATGACAGCAGATCCTATAGTTTTAGGTCAGCTTAATCAAACAGAGAAACAGCAAGTGATAGCTATTTTAAAGGCACATAAGCTAGATTTAGATAATCCAATGTTACAAGTAGAATCAGATACAATTAACGCCAAAATTGAAGAGATTGAAAAATCTTTATAGTTATTTTCAAGGTAGAGAGATAGCCAAGATCAGGCGGTCTTTTTCGCATGTCCTGGCTATCTCTCTACCCAACAACCGCTAGGGCGTTAGCGTCCTTGTTTTTTGTTCTAAAAAATTTCTTTCTTCTTGGTTTAAAGATTTACCCAATCGCTTTTTCTGTTGAATAATATCTAAGAATACGTTGTTCATGTAGCCGTTCTTAGGATTGTTGCCATACTCTTGAAGGTTTTTAATAGAGTTTAAAATAGACATTTTGCACCCCTTTTGATTATTTGATTTCTAAGTGTGGCGCTTGTGAGCGTCTTATCCGCTGCTCTACGTGCTTCTGTGCGTCCTTGCCCCAATTGGTGGCTCTCGATGATACTTGTTTGAGCTGTAGCTCTCTGAAGTCCTCATCTTCACCCATCAACCTTGCATTCAACTCTACCAGCTCTAACCAATCCAGTGTGCCCTGTGTTGGGTATTCTTGCTTTGTCTTGTCCCTCATGGTGGCTCTCCTTATTATTACTTTTCGCTTATGTGAGTACGTTTAATGTAAGCTATTAGTACATATAGAAAACTATCGTTCCATGCCCTTATCATTATCTCGCACAATACGAACTTGCTGTTGTTGCGGGGTCTTTTGGGGTTCTGTTTGCTTCCTGTATTCTTTGATAGCTTGCTGACCTTGCTGTGCTTCTTGCACTGTCTGCGGTTCGTGATTAGCTATAAATCTTATAGCGTATCTACGGCTTTCTGTCTTAGCCATAAACTCTTTAGCTTCTATCTTAGAATTTAGCTGTCTAATCTCTTCAAGTTTTTCTTCTCGCTGTTGCACCCACGTTTTTTTCCCCATAAAAACAGACTTTTTGTCTGTGTCATAGGCTTGCTGAAGCTGGGCTAATTCTTCTTTAAGCGGTTCAATACTTCGCTGCTTATCTTGCTGATACTGGCGTTCAAGGTCGAGTACCCTTGTGTTATATCTATCAATGGCTTCAGCACCTTTTATGTGTGGCTCTTTTGAGCTTGGACGCAATGGCTTAGGCTCTTTAGCTTGCTGCTGAAGCTGGGCTTCTCGTTCAGCTTTTAGTTTGGATTGTTGATGTTCAGCAATTCTTCTATCCGCTTGGTCGATTGCGCTAGCTGAAGCGTTAATCTCTCGTTCTGCTCCCTCAATTCCTTGTTGGCTGTCATTAACTCTTTCGTTGACCTGTCTAGCTCTTTTATCTGCCCAAGCTGTGTTGTATGTTGCGCTCTCAATGAGTTTAACTGCTCTTTCAATTGCTTCTCTAAGTCTGTCATTACTTTGCACTCTCTGCTCTGTGACGGCGTTCAGGCTCTTTTCAATAATCGCTAGCTGCTGCATTGCATGGTTATATTCTTCAACCTTGCGGTTATAGTCGCCTGTCGAGGTCTTAATGCCTTTGCGCTCTAGGGCTGACGCTTCCCAACCTAGTTTTTTGGTGGGTAGTAGCTCTAATCCTCTGTCTTTATGGCTTCTGTGGTCAATTCGGGCATCAATCTTGGCTTCTTTGAGGTGCTTAGAGGT
>CAJHAA010000042.1 GCA_904846265.1 Psychrobacter immobilis
GCCACCGATGATGACTTTTTGACCTGTCTCTAATTTTCTTTGTCTGGTCTTTAATCGGTTCAGCTCGTCTTGTTTGCGGGCTATCTTTTGTTCTATCGTTGGCATAATCTCACCTAGAAAAATTTATGGTCTGTGTTAGTATAACAGTGAATTGGAGTTGTTTCACTTGGCTGTCTTTTTAGACAAGTGCGCATTTACGACTTGATAAATTTATTCCACGTTGTTGCATAAATTTTCAAGTCCTAAATACGTCCTGCGGAGCAAAAGCCAAAATGACCAAATCTCAAAAAAAGGAATAAGAATAATGAGTCTATTTGAAGCCTCAAGTTTTGAGAAGTATAGAGAGCTTGCAACCAGTGAACTGATCACCGTTGAGCTAACCGCAGACCAACAAGCGGTCATCTTAAAGACGCATGACTACGGTTTGAATGCCCTAACCGAGATTGAAGAGCGGTTGTTATTAGGCATTATGTTCACCCTAAAAAATGAGATACATCCGTAGTCATGGCAAGCTATTATTGCGTCTAATCGATATTAGAAAATCATAGGAAAATTGCCTATTTTTGGAAGCAACTCAATCACAGATAAAGCGACAGATAGCAGAGCTTCCACTATTGAGATGACAAGGTAAATGCCATCCAAATTTGAAAATAACCATTTAATAATATTCATTGTAACCCCTTTGTTTGTCAGTGTTTGCCAACCAATTATTCAGCTGGCAATACTATTTACTAAAAGTAAATTTTTTACTTAAAACAAAGGTTACTTACTTGCAATCCCCAACGCGAACCTTATAGGGGTATCGGCTAGGCAGAGGCTTTACATGGCAATTTACTACGCAACTACCAAGCCTATATCAAGAAGCAGCGGACGCAGTGCAACGGCATCCGCCGCTTATCGTGCCGGTACAGAAATTACAGATGAGCGCACAGGGTTAAAACACGACTACTCAAAGCGTGACGGTGTAGAAATGGCTTATGCTTTTGATAAGAGCATGAAAAAGATTGATCGTGAGGAATTGTGGAACAAGGCGGAGCTTGCCGAGAACCGCAAAGATGGGCGCACGGCTAGAGAGTGGGTGCTAGCGATACCCCATGAGCTTGTACCCAAGGATAAGAAAAAGCGTAAAGACCTCAAGCAGAATGAGGGCGCAAGGGTAGCGGTTAGATTCGCCAAAGTCCTCGCAGAGCGTTACAACGTAGGCGTTGATGTTGCTATTCACTCCCCCGACAAAGAGGGCGACAATCGTAATTGGCACGCTCATATCATGACCACGACAAGAGAGCTTGAACGTACCGATGATGGTATCAAGCTTGGCGATAAGACAAGCATCGAGCTATCAAATGCCAAGCGCAAAGAGCTGGGGTTAGGTACGACCAGTGCCGAAATTAAAGAGCTACGCCAAGAATGGGAAACCATCGTCAACACACAGTTAGAAAAGCTAGGCATCGAGGAACGTATTGACCATAGAAGCCTGAAAGAGCAAGGCATTGAGCGACAGCCAACTATTAAGATGGGGTGGCAAGCGTCAGCAATGGAGCGTAGGGGTGTTACAACGGATAAGGGCGATCTGAACCGAGAGATCACAGCCGATAATGAGCAGCTGCATGACTTAAAACTTGAGATAACGATCCTTAAAGAAGCAAAAACAGAGATGGCGAACATCAAAGAGCAAGTGCAGGGTATGCAGGACTTTAAAGCCGAATATGAGGCATATAAACAAGAACAGCAGCAACAAAAATTAGAGATTGAAAGGCAACAGCAAGCCCATGACAAGGGGCAAGACAGAGGATTTGACATATGAGCGATGATACTAAAAAACAGCTATTCATACTCATGGCAGCTGCGGAGGAACAGCAGAAAAATATCGATCAAACATTAGCGATTATCAACAAGCAACAAGCTGAAATTGAAAGCTTGCATAAGCATCTACCAGAACTCGCACAGTCATTGTTTAAAGAGTCGTTAAATGACGCTAGAACGTCCATAGAGAGCGATTTAAGCAATTATGCTACTAAGACCGCCCAAGAGCTTAAAAAAGCCTCTAGCGGTGCAATGCGTGCAGCTGATGCTATAAAAAAAGAGACAAAGGCACTCGATTGGAAGCACGCTTTTATGACCGTAGGCGCAATTTTAGGGGCTTGTGTACTGGTGATACTAGGGTCAATGTTTTTTATACCGAGCCTTGATGATATTACAGAGCGTAGAGCAACGATAGCGCAGCTAGACAAGCAAGGCGGTAATTTAGATATTGAACGCTGTAATGGTGAGTTATGTGCGAGAGTGATGACGAAAAAATGTAAATTTGGACCGTCTGAGGATTATTGTGTTTTAGATTTAAAAGACTAACGCCCTTCGGTTGTTGGATCGAGAGTCAGCCAAGACAAGCGGAAAAAATTGCCTGTCTTGGCTGACTCTGTACCTTAGATATAAAAGAGCCACTTGTGAAAGTGGCTCTTTTATTGCTTAGTCATATAAATCAAAACCTTCAGACCAAGAGATTTTGTCAACTTCATATTCGTCAATCAGAAAATCATCTGGTGAATCTTTAAATCCAGGCTTGTCACTAAGAAATTTTATCGCTTTTTCTGCCTCTTCCTGCGTACTGTAAATGCCTAGCATTTTAGTACTATCTTCTAAGTCTTTAACTGTATGTTCAAGAAGGTATACACTTTTCATTGATCTAACTCCTAATTATTTTTATTCAAATGACCTATCACCATTATTTTTATTCAAATGACCTATCACCGAATTTTTGAATTTTATTAAATTCAGTATCAGCCCCTTTCTGATAGTTATTGGTATTGTAATGTAATCTAATCGCCCTATCTGCAAACTGGTTTCCTGTTTCATTAGGTCTTTTACAAGGGCGATATCCTTCATTGGTGACCCAACTTGGGACGGTTTTCGCACCTTCTTTCCCTGATAATCCAGATTTCCTCTTTTTATATTCAGAGCATTTTGGAAATACTTTTTCATTAGGTCCGTATGCAGCATTGGCTACAGGTGTCATAGACACGCCGACAAAAGCGGCTAATAGAGCAGGGATAAATAGTTTCATATAACCTCATTATCTTTAGTTATGTTTATGAGCTATCTGAAACTACTATGAAACTAAGTCGGTTTCAATCGAGTATTTTTAATAAAAGTGGCACTTTTGTAATAGTAATTATCGAAAACTTACAGTAAATTTTTAGAAAAGATAAGAGTTAACAACTATAAATATCAATTAAAACATGAATAACACATGAAAATCGAATCGAAAGTTAAACCAAGAAGAGGTAATTAATGAGATATGTCTTAGCAACAACAGAAAGGGTTGTCAGATGGTATGTGTTCGACCCCAAAACGGTGAGCAGCATCACCTATTCATTGAGTGAAGTGTTAGATTTAAACATAGTGCCAGCAGCGGATAAAGCGACTGCTAAATTTTGGGCGCAAGAAATGGGGCTAAAAACGTGGCGCTATGTGAGATTTTAGAAGGTATCAAAATAAGCCCCCAAAATCCCTATTGTTCGCATAAAGGTACATTATGGTAAATGGTTTTTGACCGATTTTAGACGGCTTAATTAGTACAAAAAAAGCCCCTCATGAAGGGGCTTTTTTTTATATTTTGAAAACAGTGAATATTGAAGCTTTATGCAGCTAATTTCACAGCCTGTTGAGCTTCAATAGCATCAGCAAACATATTCTCAATAGTTACTTCAATTTCATCAAGTAAAGTGTTTGCTTCATTTAGTAAATAAGCAAGTTCTATTTTACTCATGATAACTCCTTTAGTGAGGGATAGGAACATTAATTAGAGCCTCTAGCTCTTTAACTAAAGGTTCTACACGGTCTATATGACCTTCAGTTATTGCATCAGCTATTTGGGAAAGTTGTAAAGCATATTGTAGGCAGTTAGATGCCATTGCTTGATTATCGTAATCATCAGTACCGACTATACTAAGAATACTAGACAATCTACGGATTTGCTGAGCTAGCACTGAAGCGTTTGGATTCATAGCTATTAAAGCTTCTAAATCTAAAAGGATGAACTTAGATTGTCTTACAAAGCTAGCAGTAACATTCAAAACTCTAAGATAAATATCTTTAGGATCTAATATTTGTTCTTCTTCCATCAACTTAACCCATAAATTTAGAAAAGAGAATGATTTTATAGTGAAAACTAATCAATAACAATAAAATTAATACAATAGTACTAACTGTAATAAGGGTTTGTGATTATTTTTCAACTGTTCAGGACGTATAGATAGAATGCAGTATTGAGAAAATATAGTAAATAAAAAAATAAACCCCTCTATCACTTGACGTAATAGAGGGGTTTATCGTTTAATGTTCATTAACGGTTACAGACGTTTGGCGACGACTGTAACGACCAAATAAGCATCCAAAGTGCGTTATTTGACCAGCAATTAAGCCCATTAGGGCATATTCTAAGCCAAATCTAGGCTATTTTGCAATCAAATTACCTCTTTTAGCGATTATAAAACCCAGTTCTTACAAAACAAAACCGTGGTTTTACAATTTATTTGCTCGTTACATTCCACCCAATCAAAACTCTGTAACTGTTCCCTAGCAATGGGTGGCAGGCATCAGTGACGACTGCATTGCATGGGTGACAGTAAGCTCTCGACAGGGGGTTCTAGACATATTGAGCAACGCAATGAGTGGTTATATTGTCTTTCGAAGCGGTACATTGGGTGTATGCCCTTGCTAGCATTAGAAAGCGTATAGCGGTTAAGAGCGTGTCTAGGCGGTGCTATCAGCCGTAATCTTAACAGGGTCAGCTTGATACAGTGATGACCTCCTGATGAGTGTCCCAAGTCGTGCCGAGGGCATGAGCAAGCATCATCAATCAGGAAACAGCACTAAAGGATTTGCAGTTTTTCAACTGTGAGTGCTTTAGGGTGAGTGTTCCCTGATTTCAGAACCCAGCCGAACCAAGAGCATAGAAACTACTTAGGCTAAATCAAGTGTTATATAGCCCACTAGGCTATATAACATAAGAGATTGAAGAAAAATTTAAGTTAAGATAATAATAGCAAAAAAAAAAAAAAAAAAAAAAGCACTCAATCAGCAGAGTGAGTGTAGGGATCATTGATTAAAAAACTAATGTGAAAAGATAAGTAAGCCTGAACCTTTGAAAATAAAGGGCTACAGCTTAAATGAACTTATTTTATTTTAAAGACAACTAATTTAAAAAAAGGTTCATTATCTTGAAAAACTGGGCTGCGGCTTAAATTTTTAGCCAACTAGAACATTTAATATTACTTAAAAACAACCAATATTAATAAGGTTGTTTATCTTGAACCCTTTGATAATAAAGGGCTGTAGCCTTAAACAACTTATTTTATTTAAAAAAACGTCAAAAATATCTGTTTTACTTAGTAAGCATCTGATGACCAGTAAATCGCTGATACAGTGAATTGATCTGTCTCAGCATTTTTTATGTACGCCAAGCCTTTATTTTGAAGGTCTGCATGAAAGCTATTCATAGCATCTCCCCACATTTCAGCATAGTCATTGGCTAGTTGGATCAATTCATCGCCAGTGAGGTTACCTCGATAGTCCACTTCACCATTTGAGGTATAAGATTCCATTCTATCGTCACGATTTCTGACCCATTCTGGAATTTTTATTTTGTCGTTATTTCCCTTTGTCGAAATAAAATAATCATACGCCATGATTAAAACCCCTCTCAAAATCGCTTCTTAATTCGGTGATAACGTCCTCTAAGCGGTCTAAATCTGTTTTGCGTGTGATGTGCTTACCAATCAAGTTAAGCAGCTGCTCGGCTATCTGTGGGTCATCTTTAGCCAGTGATAACATCATGCCACCGATGATGACTTTTTGACCTGTCTCTAATTTTCTTTGTCTGGTCTTTAATCGGTTCAGCTCGTCTTGTTTGCGGGCTATCTTTTGTTCTATCGTTGGCATAATCTCACCTAGAA
>CAJHAA010000043.1 GCA_904846265.1 Psychrobacter immobilis
AGGCAATGAGCCATTCACGCGCCACGCGGCTATTTTTTCGGGTCTCGTTACGTTCTGCCATGTTCCATAATTCGGCTCTGCCAATCTCGCTATAAGCTAAGGCATTCGGCAAAATGATATCGGCACTTAGTACGCCACTGCGTTTTTTGTAGTCGTGCAGTTTGCCGTGCTCTTTATTCTCATCGAGCAATTTATCACCAGCACGATAGGCAGCGGCAGCAATGGCACTTTGTCCTTTTGCTCTGGATACTGACTTAGTGCTTGCCATGAATATCGCCACAATGACTGCCTATTTTGAGGGTGGTTGTTGGGGTTTGGGGTGTCCCCAACGTGTTTCGAGAACTGGGAAATATGAACCGTTAGGTGAATATATCACAGTTCTCGAAAACGCGCTCTTAGTCAGAGGGACTCAAAGCTTAGTTAGTAAATCACCATATTTTACAATCTATGTTTGCTTAGGATTAATACAAAAATATTCATTATGTGTATACTGTACTTAAAATATTTTATATATATGAGATATCAATCATGGTTAATACTAGTACAACTTTCATTAATGGCTTTTCCGTAGGTGTGAATGAGGCAGATCAGATTGTTATCTTAGGGCTGGTAGACGGAATCGTCCCTGAAAATCAAACAACGCATAATTTCGCTTTACCGAGAACAGTTTTTAAAAATCTTTTAGATAACCTGACTATCATTAGTCAAGACCTCGATTTAGAAGCTATAGCTGGTGAGGATGAGCCAGAGGAGTAAATCAATATGGTGAATGAAAAGTATATTTCTGAAAGAGTACTGTCTACGGAGCTACTCTCTTTTAGTTCTGCCCTAAAGACAGAGATTTTTCAGGAAAAACTAGAATCTTATATCAGAATATTGGGTAAACGTGAATCACAGAACAGAAAGGACATAAAATACATATCAGATTTTGATGTGCATTATGCTCATAACAATAATACCAATAAAAAAAGAGAGTCTTCCTCATATTTCCGAGAATATAGTATAGGGTTACATAAAGAAAAGTATGAAAAACATATTAAAACAATACAAGAGCTAAGTACTAAAAACCTAGCTGATTTGTTTGCTAAACCAAAGCTTGATTTGGCAGATGTTGAGGAAATTATCAGTTTATTGAAAAAAAATATTGATGCAAATATGATTAAAAGTTTTGAGCAAAATATAAGAGGCTCTTTATCTCAAAACTTACATATAAATATTAATTACTACTCTTTTTTGAGCTACTTATATATTTTACCCTCTAAAAAAATACAGAAATCAGACATTGCTATCGATACAAATAGTGGAAAAATAATAATATTCTACAACTCGGATAAAGCAGAATTTAGTAGTAGAAAAATGTCTATCGTTGCAAATGAAAAAGACTTTACTGTTACAGTCATATCTAGGGAAAATGGACTAGCTAAGTTTAGCGGTACTTACGTATCCAAGTTTCCAGATGGATATCATAAAATTGAATCTCTTATGGAGACTTTAGCTTGATACCAACTCAAATTACAGGGAATGAGAACCCAAGACTATCCTCCTCTTGGAGATACGTATCGCCTATGAGGGCTGAGTCTCAAGATTATTACGAAGCCTTTACATTGAGACCAAATGAAGATCACTTATCATTTTTCGTCAATAACGAGATCACTTCCAGTAAAGATGAAAAAAGAACTGAAATTTATAATATATATGAAAATAGACGTTTTGAACTAAAAAAGAGTGGTAGATGTTTATTAATAGATCTTATCAATGCGCAAGAAGAGGCAAACTTATCTTCTGAAAAGATATCAGCAATTATTGATAAAGACCCTCATTGTGCAATGTATTATTTGAATAATTGCTATGAAAATGAAGTTGATAGACTAGAAATTATATCCATTCTATATTTCAATATAATAGACAAAGTATCCATATCAAAAAATAAAGATCAACAAATGGTTATATCTGAAATTAATGATTAAAGGCCTAAGTACTTTACTTAAGATAGTCTCTAATAGGACGCTTCATGAACTGCGAAGCGTCTTTTTTAAGGCGATCAATCATCTCAATCTCCCATATCTTCATATTCTGACCAGCTGGACTAGTTGAACTCACTAAATCATTATAGTCTGCTACAAAACTAGGGTTACGTGCAATACGTCCTAGCTGCTTATCGTTTAACCCCTCAACCGTAAACATATCTGCTGTACTACTGTCTCTAACGCCTTCTTGTTTTGTACTTTTCGGTTTATTTTTAGCCAATACCTTGAATTTAAAGCCTGTTATCGTTCTACCTTTCTTCACTTGTGAATAACTAACTATTATATCCGATTTTTCATTAATCTCTTTGACTGCAAGGTCTAAAACCCTTAACTTAAAATTACCCATACGCTTATATTCATTAGCTTCAATGCCTAACTGATCTCTGAACTTCTCGAGCTCAAATAAGGGCGTATTCTTAGCAGCCAACCACTGTACAAGCAGCTCATAAAGTCTTACTGAGTAAATACTATCCATACTGGCGGTTTGCTCAAGCAAATATGAAGTGAAAAAATCTTCTGCACCATCAATGCGACTAATTCCATTGACTACAGCAAGTGTGAATACCAACTCAATAGCACCTTCATCATCAAGATAAGTAACTTGCTGAACCCAACGTGATTTAATAAGCTTTCCTCTCTCGTCTATATAACTAAATCGCCTATTAAATAAATTTTCTTCAGCATCTTTCATACGCTGATAACCATTCTGCCGCGTAGTTTCAAAAATTTCAGCATAGCGTAAAGCATCAATGCGTAATGGCTTATCGGTACTTAGTCCTGTATTTGTTTCTCTGGCATCCACTATTGCTAACTGAATAATACGAATTTCAGGTAATGATAGATTTTGTAAGGCTGAATTTAGCTGATTTGTCTTAACTACTAAGTTACCCTTTGGCATCTGATTCATCCATAAATTTAATAACGACTACACTAGCATAATAATGTATATAAAACTACATAAAAAAATAAGTAGATTAATGGTAACTAGAAGTAGTCATATGGGTAACTAGAAGTAGTCATATGGGTAACTAGAAGTAGTCATATGGGTAACTAGAAGTAGTCATATGGGCTTTGTATCCTTTTAATATCAAGGGCTACAGAGTGCTTAAAAGCACTTAAAAGCATTAAAAACATTAAAAGCCTTTTTGGTTGTTGATAACTAAAAAATAAAAAGCTGTTTTTTGCTACTTAGAACTAGGTTTATGGTTACTTAAATTTGCACCAAGTTGAGCTACCCCAAAACTTAGATTTAAAATCTTTTCTACATTTACTGGTATCTACTTCTGCATAGTAACCGTCATCAGCTTGAATAACCTTATTAAATAATTGAGCTTTCTCAAGTGCATTATATTCAGACTGCCTCTGAGAAATTTCAGCTTTGCTAGGAACAAACAACCAAGCTGAGCCGAAAGTTAGCAGCATGATTGAAAGACAAACCCCACCAAGCATAGCTGTTACCTTCCAACTAAGATGCTTTACTAAGTTATAGCTAAAATCACTTCCAATATCATCAAGTTTATCTCTAGTACCAGATAACACTTGGGTCATTGTTTCATTGACGTTCTCTTTGAGCTTCCTACCTTGCTTATTATAGGTATCTTCATACAGCTTGAAAAAGCCCTGTCTACTCTCAAATTCAGTTTTTGAGTTATGAGCAGCAGTCTCAAGATCTTCAAATTGCTTTTCAACCTTAGTGGCAACCGTTGATAGCTGTTTGGTTGCTGTATCTATATGGATAGTAAAGCCTTGATCTATCAGCGCATGGTAGCGTTCTTGGTTTTGCTGAAAGGCTGCGTTGATATTATTTTTAAGTACCTGACTGGTGTTATCTATGATTAGCTGTTCTTTGTCTTGGTAGGTTTTTAATAGCCCAATGAGCTGCTTTATCATTGCTGATATTTGCTGTACATGCTCGTTGTTATTTTCACCCTGAGCCTGACTGTCTGCTAATAGCTCTTGCTGTTGTTGAATAAGTGCGTGAAGGGTGAGTACCAATTCTTCTATTTCAATCGACTGGGCGTTGTCGGTCATATCTAAAATCCTAAGGTCATGCCACGACTGCGATTAATATTATGGCTATGGTCATTAATGGCTGCTGAGACGCTCTGTAGACGCTCCTGCTGCGTTTGAAAGAGGTTTTGCTTATGCTCAGGTACCATAGCATCAAAAACGCCCTTTAATGCTGCTGTACACTGTTTTTGCGTCACTGTGTGTCGTGTACCTTTGCTGCTATCCAATGCCGATTGTGAATGTGAGATAAGATCATTGCCTAAACGCTCATACTGTAGCTCTGCAAGCGTTCTTTGGTGCTTGGTGGTACTGGGATCATCTTGATAGAGTGTCAACGCTCGCATGAGGTTGTCGGTGGCTAAAATGGCCACAAGACGTTGGCCAAACTCGCTGTTTTGATCGATTTTCTGCAAGTGCGACTTATCAACGCTAATGGGCTGCTGTTTTAGCTGCTGATAGTAATGGTTGAACTCCCCTGTCTCCATAGTAATTCTTTCGCGTATTTGCTCTCTACGCTGTTGTCGCTCTAGCTTCTCTTGTTCTGCCTGTTCTAGCTTTTTTTGTGCAGCGGTAGCTATTTGCTGCTGTCTTAGGCGCTCTTGCTCGGCTTGCTGTGCTTTCTCGCGGTTAAGGCGTATCGCTTTTAGCCTATTTACCGTATCGTTGGCGCTGTCTATGCTCTCCTGAGTGACTTTTCTAGGCTTAAAGTCAGGTTTAGGCACAGCTGGGATAATGAACAGCTTGCTTTCACGCAAATCTGCGATGGTTCGATCCGCCTTATTATTGGTTTTTTGGTTGTCGTCTAGGTGTTTGTTCCAAACCAACTCATTAGACTGGATAATCTCACGGTTAAACTGACCTTTTTCGGTTGGCATTCCTTTACGTTCCATGTGCGTAGCGTCTTTACCCATCTTTATTTGTGGCACTAGATCGATGCCTTGTGACTTATAACTTCGGCTATCGATCAGGTTATACCCTTTCGCTTCTAATACCTTGTTAGCGGTATGCTCCCACAGCTCACGCACTGCTTTAACTTCTACGCTCATGCGCGGCAAGCCCTTTTTTCTGCGATCATCGTCTGATATTTCGCTGTCGGCTTTGTCTTTAGTGAGGTAGATTTTGCCGTCATCGTCAATGGAAGCAGTGCGCGTGGTTAATAAAATATGGGCATGGAAGTTAAGGGGACTTGCGCCTCGCTCGATTTCTTTATCGGTCGGCACATGGATCGCACAATCTGCGATCACTTGATATCTATCGGCTAGGGTTTTGGCGAAGTCATGTGCCAAGTCTTTGCGATCTTGTTCGCCCAATTCGTGTGGTAAGGCAATGAGCCATTCACGCGCCACGCGGCTATTTTTTCGGGTCTCGTTACGTTCTGCCATGTTCCATAATTCGGCTCTGCCAATCTCGCTATAAGCTAAGGCATTCGGCAAAATGATATCGGCACT
>CAJHAA010000044.1 GCA_904846265.1 Psychrobacter immobilis
TTCCCTAGTGAGGACTTGAACCCTTGGCTGTTAGGTATTGCTGTCAGTAGTATAAATCTATTCATATAAAATCAGTGTACATAGCAGTGTACTTTTTCCAGTCAAAAAACAGATAATTTCTAATTACTGAGCCAAACCTATGATTTTTTCTAGAACCAAGCTTACTACCACTTTTTGTGTTGTCTTCTTATCGCCTATGCTGATTGTAGGCTGTCATAAAATACATAGCACAACAAGTCCACAATCTTCTCAGCTGCAACAGCTAAGCGAAGAAAATAGTGAGTTTGTAAAACTAAAAAGATTAGCCGAACAGGGCAATGCTGAGGCACAGTATAAGCTTGGCTTAACGTATGACATGGGTGAAGAAGTAGATCAGGATTATAAAAAAGCATTTGAATTGTATGAAAAATCTGCTCAACAAGGACTCGCAAGTTCACAAAGTAAACTGGGTTCAATGTATCGTTATGGCAAAGGAGTAGAAGTAAATCATGCTAAAGCGACGGAATGGTACTGGAAAGCCTATGAACAAGGAAATGAAGAAGCTCACTATCAGCTTGGCACGATATATATATCAAACAAAAACAAACTTAGTCATTAAAAAAACCATTCTTATGTCGCATGAGTCAGTTTTCACTAGGGCATACCTAAAAAATTTCCGCTAGTTGTCTGACTAAAATATTTCAATTCTGAGCGTGCAGCATTGACGGCAGGGGTTATTATTGAGAGAGAATTCGTTGTACACTGATTCTATTGGGTATGACTTTGAAAGTGACTATTATCTTGTCCAACAAGCTCATTAACACATCTAATCTCAGATTATACAATGACTCATATGAATCCTACACTTGTTCTAAAATTACCTCCAAAATTCATTAGATTAATGCAAGAAGCAGTAGCTCATCGCATTAATTCTATGCAACATTTGCTAGACAATCCTAATGTTTCAGAGGAAGAGTTAGCTGAAATTGATTATGGAAACGATCAGATGATTTTAAAAATCCTTAATGATGACCTAAGAAACATAAACAACCAAATTAAAGCTGATTTCTATCAGCTGAGTCAAAATGAAAGTTCGACTCAAACGACTCTTCAACTATTTGGTAAACCAATTGACGAGGATGAGGAAATAATTTTTGTATTTTCAGCTAAATCTTACGATGATGCTATGACTATTAGGAATAATTTTTTGGGCTTCCCGTTCTATAAGCCTATGCCTAATAAATAATATGTATAAAAATTTTTGAATTTTGGTCTATCTAAAGCAGACATTCACTTGTTCGGTGCACTATACAGGCATCGGATAGCTTAGAAACCACTAGACCAACAAAGTTTATTTAATTCGTACTCATCTATCAAAAAATCATCAAGATGATCTTTAAAGCCTGGCTTGTCACTAAGGGTTCTAATAGCCTTTTCTGCCTCTTGTTTAGAGTCATAAACGCCTAATAATCTCATGTTTTCGGTCAAACCATCAATAGCATGTTCAAGAACATATACTGTCTTCATTAAAAACCTCCATAAAAAAACATAGCTAAGTAGGAATAACATATTTTAGAGTTAAAAAAATAACGGTTATCAGCTATACCCCAGCGGAACCAGCTATTTCACCCCAAAAACCTATTAACAGACTACTCAAAACAGACTGTCATTATGGAACCACTTAAAATAGGCTAGTCAAACACCTCTGAATGACTCCCCAGCCTAACAAAATCTACCGTATCGCTCTGAACACGGTAGATAAGCACCAAATCAGGCTTGATATGGCAATCCCTAAACCCTTTATAATTGCCGGTCAACGCATGATCCTTATATTTAGCCGGTAGTGGTATATCGTTCGTCAAACAGTTGAGCACCTCGCCCCATGCAGGAGTGAGTAAGCTTAGATAATTCTTTTTGGCATCTCTCTTAAACTGACTGGATACTTCAATGGATCTCATCAGCCTCGCCTTCTAGCTCATCCATCAAATCACCAAAGCTATCGTACTTAGTGCCTTTACCGCTCGCGACCTCTGCAATAGCCGCGAGTGTTTGCGCGTTGAGCTTTGGCTGATAATCAAAAGACAAGGGAACAGTATTGGTATCGGCTACTTGGTTCAAGAACAGTCTTATGGCTTGTGAAGGCGTTAGTCCATAGCTTTCAAGAACAGAAAAAGACCTGTCCTTCAGATCCTGGTCAAGCCGTATATTATAATTAGTTGTAGTCATAGCAATCACCTTTCGCTTATATCTGTACATTCAATATAAGCGAAAGGTGATTAAACCTCAATAACTTTAGCGTTCTATCTTCTCGCTAATCTAAGCGGTAGTAGTCTGCTCATTCAATCCAGCAAGAAAATCATCAACCGTTTTCTCAATGCTTTTTTGCATGACATACAGATCAGAAGTGGAGTACTTCCCCAGCTGATTTCTTTCATCCATAACTTCAAACAGCTTTGTCCTAACGGCTTGCTCATGGGTCTTATCGTCAATCAACAGTAAATTAAGCTTCACGACAGCTCTATTGTAGGCTTCTTGAGTGGCTTCAAGTTGAAGGCTTTTATTGCTAGCTACTGATACACCGATCATGCTCATAAATAACTCCGCTACTAGAATCATCTGTAGCTACAGATGATTTTTTAGATGAATAAGTTGTTTGTACCAAGCTATGATTATGCCAGTGAAAAACGAGAAGTAACGCTCTTATAACCCCTTTTTTGTAGCAGATTTTACGACAGATAAAAGACCCGTCATTTTCTACCTAATTTAATGACTACACCATACGCACCCTAAAGGGACTGCCAAATAGCTGATATTGTTAGGTTTATTGAAATCGAAGTGTTTGCAAAGTGCAAACAAAATCGTTCTTAGTCATTGATTTATAAAGGAAAAAGGTGTTTACAATCTGTAAACAGCCAAGTTGAAAAACAGTGAAAAATAGCCCTTGTTTACCGCCTTTTGCTGCAAAAATCACGCTTTCCTAACAGGTAAAATTGTGGTGTAGTAGGTACACTTTAATGAAATAACACCCAATTATAGGAAAAAAGTGGCAATGAACTATGCGATTTTGAGGACAGCAAAATTAAAGACGATGGGCAACATCGGTGGCAGTCTTGCACACAGCTACCGAACGATAGAAACGCCCAATGCTAACCCCAACCTCACTTCTAAAAATCATCATAGTGTTGCGACCCCTGAAGCCGTCAAACAGGCAATAAAAGATCGACTTCCTGAAAAAAGACGCTCTGATGCGGTGTTATGTATTGAGTATTTGATAACCGCCAGTCCTGAATGGGAAGGCTGGGGAAATGACAAGGAAGCTGAATTTTTTAAGCGGTCTATTCAGTGGCTCATTGATCAGCATGGAGAAGAAAATATTGCAGGTATAAGTATTCACAGGGATGTAAGCACACCGCAGCTGGTCGCTTATGTGGTTCCCATTGACCACAAGGGGAAGCTCAACTGTAAGAATTTTCTAGGCGGCAGGGTTAAGTTAAATCAGATGCAAACCGATTTTGCTAATACGGTCGCTGATTTAGGGCTAACGAGGGGCAAGGAAGGCTCTAAAGCCAAACATACCAGCATCAAAGCGTATTACCACGATATCAATCACGCGAGGGATTTTAGTATTACGACCGTAGCGCCTAAGCCTGACATGTTTGAAAGCAAGGCTAGGTATGGGGAGAAGGTCACAGCAGCGGTTATTGAGCAAATAGAACCGACTGTGAAGGCTGCTAACAGCATCCTGATGGACTACGAGAAGGCGAAAGTGGATAAAAGCGTGGTAGAAGAGAGCTATGAGACTCTAAAAAAACGTGTTGAGCCTTACTTAGTGGCCACTGAGGGACTAAATCAAGAGGAAATTGCTAGAATGAATGAGGCAATACAGCTAGAAAGCCGTAAAATCGCCATAGAGAGAGTTAAATATGAAAGGGCTAGGTATCTATCAAAATAGCGAATGAAGGCTGTTAAATCTCATTCTGTAGGCATATAGAGTGGTTTCTATAGCTCATTACTAAGGTTAAAAACAAACTAATGAATAAGTTAGAAATAAATAATTGATCGATTATCTGATCCAAGAGAGTATAAAAAAACCCTAATATTTTGTCGTAACTAGCGCTTTTTTCTTTTGTCTTTTTCATTAGTAAAAAATAAAAAAAATGCTTTTTATGCTTTTAAATGCTTTTAACAGCTTTTAAGCTCTCTGTATCCATTGGTATTAAAGGGCTGTAACCTCCATTCGAATACGTTTACTTACCCATTCGAATACGTTTACTTACCCATTCGAATACGTTTACTTACCCATTCGAATACGTTTACTTACCTTTTGAATACTTGAATAAAATTGTATTCGAAGATACAATTAAATATAAGTATTCAAATATGAAGGTTATTATGTCTAAATCTAATCTAGTGGTAAAAACTAATTATCTAAATACCGTACTACAAAATCTAAAACTATCAGAAATACGCATTGTTCAGTTAGCCGTTGTAGATGCTAGAGAGACTGGTACAGGGTTGAGTGCAGAGATACCACTTCGTATTGATGCTAAAAGATATGCTGAAGTTTTTAATACCACTCGCCAAAACGGTTATCTAATGATGAAGGACGCTGAAGATACGTTATTTAACAGACGTTTTAGCTATGTTGATGATGAAGGTAAGTTAGTTAAATCTCGCTGGTTATCTCAAGTTAGATATTTAGATGACGAAGGAGCGATTGAAGTTGTATTTACTCCGGCTGTAGTACAAGGGATTACTCGGATTGATGGGGCTGAAGAGTTTTTTACTAAATATTTACTAGAACAAACAGCTGAAATGGATAGTAATTATTCAGTAAGGCTCTATGAGCTGCTGGTTCAATGGAAGCAAGCCAAAAAAACACCTGTTTTTGAATTGGAGAAGTTTAGAGGTCAGTTAGGATTAGAGTCTGATGAATATCAAACTATGAGCAACTTTAAAAAAAGGGTCTTAAACCTTGCTGTTGAAGAGATAAACGAAAAATCAGATCTCAATGTTAGTTACACTCAAAAGAAAAAAGGTCGCAAAATTGCAGGATTTAGTTTTACTGTTCATGAAAAGCCAAAAGCTAAGACGGATGTAGTTAATAAGGAGCGCGACGTTAGTACAGGAGATATGTTTACGGTCGATGGATTGAATGATAAGCAGTTAGGGCGTATTGCTCGTAACCCTGCTTTTATTGCGGAATACAATCACTTAGTAAGCCCTACTAGCCCAGCTGGTCAGTCACAGCAAGGATGGGAGTTTGAAATGATTAACCGCCTTAAAAAAGACCCTACACAGTTTAATAAACGTCCTATCAAAGAATATCTTGAATACTAGGTCTTATGAATGTGTTAGATGGGTTCGGTTCCCTAGTGAGGACTTGAACCCTTGGCTGTTAGGTATTGCTGTCAGTAGTATAAATCTATTCATATAAAATCAGTGTACATAGCAGTGTACTTTTTCCAGTCAAAAAACAGATAATTTCTAATTAC
>CAJHAA010000045.1 GCA_904846265.1 Psychrobacter immobilis
AACCTAACTGAATCAAGGTTAAAGGTGATATCGAAATATTCTTTCTTTTATTCTATAAGCTTTCGCTTATACAAGATAGATTAATTAGAGCTTTCATACAAACCACTTGGGTGTTGTATGGTCAAGCCAAACGAGCAATTAGTACAGGTTAGCTACATGCATCGCTGCACTTCCACACCCTGCCTATCAACGTCGTAGTCTTCAACGGCTCTTTAGGGAAATCTAATCTTGAGGTGGGCTTCCCGCTTAGATGCTTTCAGCGGTTATCCCATCCGAACGTAGCTACCGGGCAATGCCACTGGCGTGACAACCCGAACACCAGAGGTTCGTCCACTCTGGTCCTCTCGTACTAGGAGCAGATCCTCTCAAATTTCCAACGCCCACGGTAGATAGGGACCGAACTGTCTCACGACGTTCTAAACCCAGCTCGCGTACCTCTTTAAATGGCGAACAGCCATACCCTTAGGACCTGCTTCAGCCCTAGGATGAGATGAGCCGACATCGAGGTGCCAAACACCGCCGTCGATATGAACTCTTGGGCGGTATCAGCCTGTTATCCCCAGAGTACCTTTTATCCGTTGAGCGATGGCCCTTCCATACAGAACCACCGGATCACTAAGACCTACTTTCGTACCTGCTCGACTTGTGGGTCTCGCAGTTAAGCGCGCTTTTGCCTTTATACTCTACGACCGATTTCCGACCGGTCTGAGCGCACCTTCGTACTCCTCCGTTACTCTTTAGGAGGAGACCGCCCCAGTCAAACTACCCACCATACATTGTCCTCGGTATTGTTATACCTGAGTTAGAACCCCAACATGACCAGGGTGGTATTTCAAGATTGGCTCCACCGAGACTAGCGTCTCGGCTTCAAAGCCTCCCACCTATCCTGCACAAGTCAGGTCAAAGTTCAATGTAAAGCTGTAGTAAAGGTTCACGGGGTCTTTCCGTCTAGCCGCGGGTACACAGCATCTTCACTGCGATTTCGATTTCACTGAGTCTCTGCTGGAGACAGCGCTGCCATCATTATGTCATTCGTGCAGGTCGGAACTTACCCGACAAGGAATTTCGCTACCTTAGGACCGTTATAGTTACGGCCGCCGTTTACTGGGGCTTCGATCAAGAGCTTCGCTTACGCTAACCCCATCAATTAACCTTCCAGCACCGGGCAGACATCACACCCTATACGTCCACTTTCGTGTTTGCAGAGTGCTGTGTTTTTAATAAACAGTTGCAGCAGCCTGGTATCTGCGACTGCCAACAGCTCAAGGAGCGTGTCCTATCACCATCAGCAGCGTACCTTCTCCCGAAGTTACGGTACCATTTTGCCTAGTTCCTTCAGCAGAGTTCTCTCAAGCGCCTTGGTATTCTCTACCTGATCACCTGTGTCGGTTTAGGGTACGATTCGTTTATAACTATTGCTTAGAAGCTTTTCCTGGAAGCATGGTATTTGCCACTTCACTGTACAAGTACAGCTTGCTATCAGATCTCAGCCATGTAACAACCCGGATTTACCTAAGTTGTAAGCCTACATCCTTTCACCTGGACAACCAACGCCAGGCTGACATAACCTTCTCCGTCCCTCCATCGCATTATAAACAAGTATCGGAATATTAACCGATTTCCCATCGACTACGCCTTTCGGCCTCGCCTTAGGGGTCGACTCACCCAGCCCCGATTAACGTTGGACTGGAACCCTTGATCTTCCGGCGTGCGAGCTTTTCACTCGCATTATCGTTACTCACGTCAGCATTCGCTCTTGTGATACCTCCAGCATGCCTTACGACACACCTTCACAGGCTTACACAACGCTCCCCTACCACTTGAAAACAAATTCAAATCCGCAGCTTCGGCTCCTAGTTTGAGCCCCGTTACATCTTCCGCGCGGGCCGACTCGACTAGTGAGCTATTACGCTTTCTTTAAAGGATGGCTGCTTCTAAGCCAACCTCCTAGCTGTCTATGCCTTCCCACCTCGTTTCCCACTTAACTAGGAATTTGGGGCCTTAGCTGGCGGTCTGGGTTGTTTCCCTCTCCACAATGGACGTTAGCACCCACTGTGTGTCTCCCGGATATCACTCATCGGTATTCGGAGTTTGCATCGGTTTGGTAAGTCGGTATGACCCCCTAGCCGAAACAGTGCTCTACCCCCAATGGTGTTCGTCCGAGGCGCTACCTAAATAGCTTTCGGGGAGAACCAGCTATCACCGAGTTTGATTAGCCTTTCACCCCTATCCACAAGTCATCCCCTGGCTTTTCAACGACAGTGGGTTCGGTCCTCCGGTGCCTGTTACGGCACTTTCAACCTGCTCATGGATAGATCACTCGGTTTCGGGTCTATACCCTGCAACTAAACGCCCTATTAAGACTCGGTTTCCCTACGGCTCCCCTAAACGGTTAACCTTGCTACAGAATATAAGTCGCTGACCCATTATACAAAAGGTACGCGGTCACCCTAATAAATTAAGGCTCCCACTGCTTGTACGCACACGGTTTCAGGTTCTATTTCACTCCCCTCACAGGGGTTCTTTTCGCCTTTCCCTCACGGTACTGGTTCACTATCGGTCAGTCAGGAGTATTTAGCCTTGGAGGATGGTCCCCCCATCTTCAAACAGGATTTCTCGTGCCCCGCTCTACTTAATATGTTAACACTAATGTTTCGAATACAGGACTATCACCTACTACGGTCAGCTTTCCCACGCTGTTCTTCTACATTAGTACTAATCGGCTTCTCCCCGTTCGCTCGCCGCTACTAGGGGAATCTCATTTGATGTCTATTCCTAAGGGTACTGAGATGTTTCACTTCCCCTCGTTCGCTTCTTGTACAAGTACAAGATACCTACCTTATGGTAGGTGGGTTTCCCCATTCAGAAATCTCCGGATCACAGGATATTGCCGCCTCCCCGAAGCTTATCGCAGGCTGTCACGTCTTTCATCGCCTCTGACTGCCAAGGCATCCACCATGTGCGCTTCATTACTTGACCATACAACCCCAAGTAGTCTAACTTATAAATAAGTGTTGACTTCAAAGTGTCATAAGATCTAATTATGATAACGATATCACCTATGTTTATACGCTTGATTCAGTTCTCTTATTACTTTTTTAATTACTCACCCCTGGGATAACAACTGATGTCGTTAAGAGGTGAGTGATTAAGGTTAAGAGGTGCGCGTGAACACGCTCCTCCTAACCCAGACTCATATCTATGTTTTTAAATAGTCTCTATGCTCTCGTCGAGTCACAGATTCTGTATAAAACAGAAAGAAGTAATCGTGTCTTTATTCAAAGATAAATCACTTGTTTCTATTTATACTATTAGCACTTAAAGCTTATTCGTCTATAGTGGTGGAGCCAAACGGAGTCGAACCGTTGACCTCCTGCGTGCAAGGCAGGCGCTCTACCAACTGAGCTATGGCCCCATTATAAAATGGTGGGTCTAAGTGGACTTGAACCACTGACCCCCGCGTTATCAACACGGTGCTCTAACCAGCTGAGCTACAGACCCAATTACGCTTGTTAAAACGTAAGCTTAAACTAAAGAACAACTTGTTGTGAATTCTTGCTGACCGAATGCCATCTATAAGGAGGTGATCCAGCCGCAGGTTCCCCTACGGCTACCTTGTTACGACTTCACCCCAGTCATCAACCACACCGTGGTGAACGCTCCCCCGAAGGTTAAGCTATCCACTTCTGGTGCAATCAACTCCCATGGTGTGACGGGCGGTGTGTACAAGGCCCGGGAACGTATTCACCGCGGCATTCTGATCCGCGATTACTAGCGATTCCTACTTCATGGAGTCGAGTTGCAGACTCCAATCTGGACTACGATAGGCTTTTTGAGATTCGCATCACATCGCTGTGTAGCTGCCCTCTGTACCTACCATTGTAGCACGTGTGTAGCCCTGGTCGTAAGGGCCATGATGACTTGACGTCGTCCCCGCCTTCCTCCAGTTTGTCACTGGCAGTATCCTTAGAGTTCCCGGCTTAACCCGCTGGTAACTAAGGACAAGGGTTGCGCTCGTTGCGGGACTTAACCCAACATCTCACGACACGAGCTGACGACAGCCATGCAGCACCTGTATTCTAATTCCCGAAGGCACTCCCGCATCTCTGCAGGATTCTAGATATGTCAAGACCAGGTAAGGTTCTTCGCGTTGCATCGAATTAAACCACATGCTCCACCGCTTGTGCGGGCCCCCGTCAATTCATTTGAGTTTTAACCTTGCGGCCGTACTCCCCAGGCGGTCTACTTATTGCGTTAGCTGCGTCACTAAGTCCTCAAGGGACCCAACGACTAGTAGACATCGTTTACGGCGTGGACTACCAGGGTATCTAATCCTGTTTGCTACCCACGCTTTCGAGCCTCAGTGTCAGTATTATGCCAGAAGGCTGCCTTCGCCATCGGTATTCCTCCAGATCTCTACGCATTTCACCGCTACACCTGGAATTCTACCTTCCTCTCACATACTCTAGCTCTACAGTTTCAGATGCAGTTCCCAGGTTAAGCCCGGGGATTTCACATCTGACTTATAGAGCCACCTACGCTCCCTTTACGCCCAGTAATTCCGATTAACGCTTGCACCCTCTGTATTACCGCGGCTGCTGGCACAGAGTTAGCCGGTGCTTATTCTGCAGCTAATGTCATCGTCCATGGGTATTAACCATGGAGTCTTCTTCACTGCTTAAAGTGCTTTACAACCAAAAGGCCTTCTTCACACACGCGGCATGGCTGGATCAGGGTTTCCCCCATTGTCCAATATTCCCCACTGCTGCCTCCCGTAGGAGTCCGGGCCGTGTCTCAGTCCCGGTGTGGCTGATCATCCTCTCAGACCAGCTACAGATCGTCGCCATGGTAGGCCTTTACCCCACCATCTAGCTAATCCGACTTAGGCTCATCTAATAGCGAGAGCAGTAAACTGCCCCCTTTCTCCCGTAGGTCGTATGCGGTATTAATACGAGTTTCCCCGTGCTATCCCCCACTACTAGGTAGATTCCTAAGTATTACTCACCCGTCCGCCGCTCGTCAGCGAGAAGCAAGCTTCTCCTGTTACCGCTCGACTTGCATGTGTTAAGCCTGCCGCCAGCGTTCAATCTGAGCCATGATCAAACTCTTCAGTTTAATCTTGCTATGAAGCTCTTTAAAGAAGCTTCTAAACTTGGCTCATCTAATCTGGCAAAATCGCTAAAAATTATGTTCGTAATGAATTAACTTTGAGTTTTTCTGCTGTCTTAAATGATAATTTTTATAGTTAGAATGAACTCCGAAAAGGAGT
>CAJHAA010000046.1 GCA_904846265.1 Psychrobacter immobilis
TATCTGGGGCTACTATCAAACCGTGAGACCGCACACTTTCAACAATTATTTAACACCAGCTGAAACAGAAAGACGTTACTTTAATCAAAACCTCTTATCAGGTGTCCTAAATTAGTTGACCACTACACAACAAACTCTTTAGCGGTCTTAGGTCTTGCTTGCTCTTGCTTAGCTTGTGCCTCTTGCTTGGCTTGTGCCTCTTGCTTGGCTTGTGCCTCTTGCTTGGCTTGTGCCTCTTGCTTGGCTTGTGCCTCTTGCTTGGCTTGTGCCTCTTGCTTGGCTTGTGCCTCTTGCTTGGCTTGTGCCTCTTGCTTGGCTTGTGCCTCTTGCTTAGCTTGTGCCTCTTGCTTGGCTCTGAGTGCGTCCATGCCCTTCTGAAACTCTAAGGCTTGTTTTTGCTCTTCCATCTTGTTCGTGTCGATGCGAATTTCTAGCGCTAAGCCCTTTATTTGTAGATTATCAGCGTTGATAGCTCGGTTAATGTCGCCCCTGTCTGTTTCTAGTCCTCTGCGCTCCATTGCTGACGCTCTCCACCCTAGTTTTTGCGTTGGTAGCTGCTCAATGCCACGTTCGGCATAGCTGCGGTGATCGATGCGCTCATTAAAGCCCTTACGCTCTAGGGCTTGGTTGGCTATCTTCGCCCATTCTGCCCTAAGCTCTTTCACTTGGTCTTGGGTCTTTGGCAGTTTCAATTCATCTAATTTTTTGTTCGATAACTCTATATTGGTTTTATCGCCTAGCACCATTTGCCCATTTTCAATACTAAATTTTCTAGTCGTAGTCATAATGTGAGCATGATAATTTTTATTACTGCCTTCTTCATCGGGAGCATGAATGGCTACGTCAACCGCAACGCCATATTTTTTAGATAGCATTTTTCCAAAATCTAAAGCGGTTTGAGTTCCTGCAAACTCCTTTGCATAGTTTTCGGCAAACTCTTTTCTTAGCTTATAGTCCGTCACTAACTCTATACTTTCTTCTTCTTGCTCGGTTAATGGTTTGGGATATTCGGGCATCAATTCACTAGGAATAGCAACTATCCACTCTCTAGCAGTTCTAGCATCTTTTCGCTTCTCGGCTTGTTCCGCTAAATTCCATAATTCATTTCTATCAATTTCGTTATTATCTTTATCAAAAACAGTGGCAAGAAGGACGCCCCCACGCTTACTATAATCATGGGTAAGCCCTGTTCGCTCGTCCTTGATTTCAGTACCAGCACGATAAGCAGCCGATGCCGTAGCACTTCTGCCACTGCTACGGCTGATCGGCTTGGTGGTGGCGTGATAAATTGCCATATTTAAGCCCTTATCGCGTCTGCTAATTGGCTGATAACCGCTTTTAATAACGCCTCGTCAATGTCATCTAGGGCATAAATCCCTTTAGCGTCAATCTTCAAAACCATTGCTTGATGGTCGGGTGTTAAGTCCACAGACAGTAACCCTTCTTTTGTGAAAGGTCTATAATACTCTAGCTGATATGGTTTATAATCACTCATTATTGTTATTCCCTATTTTGTACGTTTGGCTGTTTTTCTTTTGCTCCGCAGGACGCTCTTAGGACTTATCAAAACTATGAAACGAAGTGTAAGAGTTCGGTAAGTCGTAAGTGCGCATTTATCAAAAAGACGATAAAGTGGAAAGAAAAAACTACAATGATATACTACCATAACAGAATACTGTCAGGACGATATTATGACGACTATGAAACAAAAAATAGCACGTAAGCAAGACGAGTTAAACCGCCTCAAAGATAAAGACAGAAAATTACAAACAGGTCAAAAAATAATCTTAGCAGGTGAACTATTGGCACAAGCTAAGGATGACCCTGAGTTAGCAAGATACTTGCTTAACAGAATCGAAGGAAAGTTTACGCGCCTAACCGATCAAAAACGGATTGCGCCCCTTCTCGATGAAATGAGAGAGTGGGCGAATAAGGGTTAGAGGTTTAATTTGCCCTGACCGTTCTTCTTCACGTACTCAATCATGTAATCACGCACTAACTGGCTTGCTGTGCGGTTGTTGTCTTTCGCTATGCGCTTGAACGCATCAACCAATTCTTTATCGGCTCGGCAAGTGAACGTGCTGTCACTTCTATCTGGTAGAGTATTTGCCATAATTTAGCCCTTTTAGCTTATTTTTTACGCATTATATTAACATCGTTAGTGCATTGCAATAGAATATCGAATTAATCAAAGAGTTATCAAAAAGCCAAAAATAACAAACGCTCCAGAATGCTCCGTAAGGGCTTAGTAATTGTCAAATGATACTAGGGCAGCCAAGGCACTAGATAAGAAGCAGGAGAAGGCTAATTTTAGCTAAATAGGAATAGAATCAAGTTAGGTTTGAAAGGATAGATACGAAACGGTAGAACATTAGGCTTGTTGGCAAGGTCGCGGCAATCGACTGCGGTCGATTGAAAAAGACTGAGTAATTTTGTATTTGTTTCAGGCTAGCCTAAGCAAGATATATTATTTAGTTTAGCTTAACGACATAGTTCAGAAACCCCCAACGGGCTATTACCTGATTACGGTGGCACTTGTGCACTTTTTAATAAACTTTTGTCTGTTATTATGTGCGGTAAGATAATTGCTATTATTGGTCCTTTTTTAGCTTTTTTATGTAGTATTCGTTAATGTGCCATGCTCTTAATTCTTTGTTTAGCTGTTCGTTAGATACGTGTGTGAAGTCTTTACCTTCTTTTGCTAATTTCTCCCCAATTTCACGCATTTGGCGGTCTACATCATGCTTAGGCGGTTTGCGTGGCTTCTTGGGCTTGTCATTCTTTACTTGGTAGTTGCGAAAAAATTCTTCTGACTTGGTTCTGCTTGCCTGTAGCTTAGTTTCTTTTTCTTCCCGTTGCTCGTCGATATAATTAGCCTGAACACTGCTAAGCCAATTATAAAATGCTTGTGTGGGTTGCTGAGCCTCAGTTTCAGCTTTCATTTTTTTATCTACCCATTCCCCAAACTGAACTTTTACAATCACAAAAGCCCAGTTTGATTTATAGCCCCGTTGCTGCTGAGTATATAAACAGTACGCATAAAATGTCTGTTTATCTAAATTAAGCTGGTTCATTCACCCATTTCCTTATGCTGTTTCGGTGTACGTTTAGGGTTATTGCAATCTGTGATATTTTAATACCTTGTTCGTGCATTTCTTTGGCTTGTTGGCGTTTGAGATCATAAGTAGTTGAACGTGCTAAACCGCCCTTATTACAAGCCCCTTTATGGTTTGCTCTCTTAACCCTGCATGACTGAATACGGCTAAAACGTGCTTTTGATTCAGCGCTGTAAGCTCCGAATTGTGAGGACTTACAGAACTTAGCTATGCTCTTAATGATATGTTTTAGCTCATTAGGAAATAGGGGTATATCAAAGCATTCATTAAATTCATACGCAATAGCGGTTAAAACGCGCTCTAGCTCCCTATGGGTAAGGTCTTGTGCTATCGGATAGGCTTGATGTCTAACATGATTAAACATGCCCACATTGCGCCCATAGCCTTCATCGTTGGCTGGCTCTTGCTGTTGATATGGTCTTAAATCTAAATAATCGGCAATCTCGGCTAGGGTATAAGAAGGCTTAGCCCCTGTTATATATACCTCATGCGAGTTGTGGCAAGGGTTTTTTATAAGGTTGCCGCTATAGCCTTTGTCTGCCCCTAGTGCCAATCGTAGCGCCTTTTGCACACTGGCTAGGTATTCTACTGGCTTAGTGCTTGCTTTACGCCACTTATCCACTGGATTTGTTAGCCTATAGGCGTAGTGAGCGTGTCCGTTTTCGGGGTTTTTGATGATAACTTGCGGTGGTGGTAAGTCGTTATCATGGAAGGCAAATAGGGCTTGTGGGTCGTCAATGTCAAAGACAAGCCATTTGATAATCTCGGGGTGATTGGGTTGTATGTAGGCGTGTTTTATGGCGTGTGACTTGGTGCGGATGTGGCTAAAGCCCTTGCTATTAGTGCAATAAGGCTTAGTCGCTAGGTCTGCGTAGAATTGGGCTAGAGAACTGACGCTCTGCCAGTCGGTCGGGTCTATTTGTTTGATTGCGTACACTATAAAATTTCAGTTTTGCATCAGGTAGTAGTATGGGTTACTTAAAAATTACTGAAACCTACCGCACCAAATACAAAAAAGCCTTGTCTTAGTGTGTGCAACCGCCTAAAATACACATATCAATTAGTGGTTCTAAGTGGTCACACACTATGAATTACATTAAGCCCTAACAGCGTCCAACTGTTGGGGCTTACTCGTTTCTGTAGTTTACTCTTTTATTTATCTCTCTGTAAAGCCCGATAAATCAAGGGATGAAGTAGGTACTACCTTCCTTTGTTTTCAAGGTCGAGCGGTGTTCGTGGGCATCAGTTCGCCCACCGATCAACGCTGACCCAACAACCGAAGGGCGTTAGTTACCTGCCTATACCCTTGTCTTGGCTTGGTTCTCTTGTCCGTTCTGCTTGTCTTTGATAACCTTCATTGCGTTCCATATCCTGCATGGCATTTATGACCTCAATGGCTTTGGCATAGTCTTTGTATCTGCTTGGGTCTTTCTCGTGTATCTCACGTTGTGCAAGGGATTTATAAGGTTGTACCTCTTTCATGTCACTATAGGCATAATGAGCAAATAGCGGTTTTGCCCTTCGGTTAGCCGGTGTTGCCTTCTCATATAGCTCTACCGCTTTGCTGTTAATGTCTGCGCTATATTGGCTTATGGTCTTATTGCTAGTCTCTTTTACCTTCTGCCGTTGTTCTTGGCTTAGTCTTTCAATGTAGTGGCATAATAAAATTGGACAGCTTCTAAGAGGTTATAATAACCCAAAGAAGGAAACTAGTATGACCAACAATCGCAATCAATATACCCGAGAATTCAAGCTTGAAGCCATCAGCTTAGTGAC
>CAJHAA010000047.1 GCA_904846265.1 Psychrobacter immobilis
TGATCTAAACCCTATCGAGAAAAAGTGGGCACAGGCTAAGTTTCTACGCCAAGGGTGGATGGAGAATAATTTACCAAAACTGTTTCAGGATATGGGCTGTATCTCTTTTATTATAGACTGACTATACCACGTTTCCAGCTAAAGCCCCAATTAAAAGCTTTATCCATCTCTTGATGTCCTTTAAAATATTGGTTAATACGTTCAACGTTGATACTACCTTGCTGATTGACCAGACGCGCAATCGCACACATTGGTAGATTACCTGTACCTTCCGTTAAACGCGTTTCAATCGGTGGTTGGTCTGGCACATGAATGGTCACGACACCATCGGTCTGCGCCCAGTTTGGTGCACCTTCATAAATGAAAGCAAAAATAAACACCTCTTCTATCTGCGACCACTGCTGACCGTTAATATCTAGCCACTCGCCGCCGCTCACCTGTCCCGTTCTATCATCAGCACGCAAACAAACATAAGGTGCTGACTGTAAACTACCAAAACGATTGCCCAAGGCTTGAATCAAGGTTTTTTCACCACTTTTCAGATGAATCATCGCCCCAACATCAAGGTCAATACCGCCCGCTTTATGTTGTTTGAAAAGATCGCCTAACAAGCCTTTTTTGGGTGCCTGCTGATTGGCAGTTGGATTTTGATTCCAGTTTAAGTTAACAGAGATTTTACCAAAGTCATCACGTTTCTTTAGGTTGATGCTAGACTGATTTTTGGTTAAAGTAATTTTGCTTAGGTTAATTGACGGATTTGGAGAAGCTGTAGGAATTGGCGGCGGCGTGCTTGTTTGAGGTGCACTACCTGCTTTCTGCGTATTAATTGGGCGCTGCGTATTGATGGGCTGAGCTTGGCCTTGTGACTGGTCTTGTACAGGGCTTTGAGCGGGCGCTTCATCAGCAATTTCAACACCAAAATGCTCAGACAAAGGCTTCAGCCCTCCTTCAAAACCTTGGGCAATAAAACGAAACTTCCAACTACCTTGGCGGCGATAACATTCCGCTAAAATAATGGCTTTTTCATTACGTCCGGCTGCACTTAGTTGGCAAGTCATCAGCACTTGGCTGCCTTGCAATACCTGAATATCGACATCGCCAACTTGCGCAAGCGTCTGCGCGCTAGAAAACGCTAATGCTATCTTCTCAATATTTGCAGGCTGCGCAGGTAAATTAATATCAAAAAATCCATCGCTATCATGACCACGGAAACTCACACTGCCATCATCGCTACGTGTCTGCCCATAAAATATCATGTCGCCATCGCCGCGTACTTTACCGTCAGTTGTCAGGCGATATGCCGCGCAATCGACCGCATTTTGGCTTAAAATACGAATGCTAATATGATCTGTTGGCAGTGGCGCATTGGCACCAGCAATCAGTTGTTGAGGTTGGATTTGGCTCATCATACATCCTTTGAATTATTTATTATGTGCGTGTGTTTGTTATGCTAATAATTGTCATATAGTAGCATGGATGGCCGCTGACTTTTAAAGCGTACGACCGTTCAATAACGTGCCAATGACCCTAAAAAATATTTTTACAAATCCTTCATGCTATTTTGTCAGCAGCATTTATAACGCTTAGCATTTGTATATAATAGCCCCTACTATTAGCAATATTACGGCTTGCTTATATTCCTGATGGTGTTGCGATGACGATAGTGAATTATTCAATTATATCTAAAACCTACGATAATGCTGAGAGAATTATGAAAACCCCTGCTAACGATAACGATCATAAAACATCAACTGCCGCGTCACCTGCCGTTTGGTTAGCTGAAGGTCAGTCAAGCCAGCGTGATATGTTAGCCAGCCTACAAACCCTAAAAAATCACGCTGATACTTCGTTCAACATTATCGCTTCACACCGCCACAATAGACCTGAGATTTTTGAATTTGCTGACAGCGTTTACCGCGAGCCTTCTACTAGCACCGCAGATAACGATGAGCAAACAGTGCTCGAATCTGTTGAGCCATTGATGCCGCGTTGGCAGTTTGTGTTAGAACAAGCGCAGAAAAACAACGTAAAAGTGTTGCTCACTGGGCGCAATGGTATTGATTACGAAGCCCACCGTGAGGCTTTTGACGCGGCTGGTATTCGTTTATTGACGGGTGCAACGAGTGTGGCAGCGTTAGAAGTGATAGATGATAAGTTTGCCTTTATGCAGCAGTGTCATGAGCATGATGTTCCCGTTTCCGAGGCGTGGCGCTTTGATAACGTCGCAGAGCTTGAGGCGTTACTTGACATATATGGTGATCAGCCGTTATGTGTCAAACCGGTTACGGGTATTTTCGCTCAAGGATTTTGGCGACTGGGCAAAGTTAAAGAGATGGGCAAAGAAGTAGGTGAACAATACGATAGCTTTGAGCATTTATACTTTACCGAAGAGAAAAAAATCAATACCACGCAATTTATCAATGCCTATGCAAACAGTGTCATGGTGCGTGAGCGCCCAATTCCCATGCTGCTAATGCCTTACTTGTCAGGGCAAGAGTACTCTATCGATGTCGTCTGTGAATATGGCGAAGTGCTGGCTGCTGTCACCCGTTATAAAACGGGGAAAATTCAGCATATCGGCTACGAGCAAGCGGTCATGGATGTCGTCATTCCACTCATAAAAGCCTTTGGCTGCGATGGCATCGTCAGTGTCCAAACCAAAGCTGATGATGACGGTTATCACCGTGTGCTTGAGATTAATAGTCGCCCTTCTGGTGGCATTGATTACACCACCCATAGCGGTGTGGATTTGACCCAAGTTGGATTTGCTTATTGGCTAGGCTTAACCGATAAACCGATACTGGCTGATATCGCGCAACAAATAACCCCCTGCCAAGTACGCTCTATTATGGTCGGTGTAAAGGTTGAAGAAGACATCACTGAATAAGTCAAAATAATAATATAAAAAGCTGACGGCAATGAATCGACAATAATAAATCAATCACAACCGAATATATTCAATAAGAGGCAAACGATGACAGCACAAACCACGTTAGTGTTAGGGGCAAATACGGTCATCGCGACATCGAATTGTTCGGTCGCCTTTGCAACGACAGATCAGTCAAAGTTTGGCGAGCAGCTTGGGCTACTATGGCTGCCTTTGGATGAGCATCGAAAAGCCGCTTGTAGTCCTGCTTATCTTCATGAACAGAAGGAATGGGCGCAGCTCAATAGCAAAGATGATCCAAATGCATGGCAATTGGATTTGCCTGCATTGTTTGATAAACAAGGTGCAAGCTTTTTACAACTGATTGCTTATGTTTATCATGAGCCAAGCCTAAACTTACCTGCCGTTGAATTGAGCAAGGTAAGCTTAACACTCAATGAGGGCGATATTCGTTATGAATTTACCGCAAGTGAACGCCATGTTAAAGCGGCGATCATATTAGAGATATACCGACGCAATGGACAATTTAAATGCCGTGCCCTTGGTGAAAGCTCCACGCAAGGACTGGCAAGTCTTGAGCATCATGTACAAGTTAGCCTTGATGTGCGTCCGCCAGATACGCATGCCCTTATCCAAGATGCCCAGCGTGCACAGCAGCAAGGTTATCCTAACAGTGACGCACGTCCGCCCAGACAAGTTCAATCTGGTGAAACTTGGACAGGGACAGCGTTTGCTATCGATCCCTATCATTTACTGACTTGCTATCATGTCATTGAATCGGCGGCGATGATTGGTGTGCGTCAGCAAGGGCAGCCTGATCGTGAAGCGCAAGTGGTGCTCAGCGATATTGGTAGTGATTCAGCCATTATTAGAGTAAGTGAGCCACTGCCAAGTTATTTACCCTTAGCACAGCGTTGTACTGATAATTTAGGTGAAACCATCACCACCTTGGGATTTCCGTTATCAGGATTGAGTAGCCAATTACAAGTAACGCAAGGCTGCATCTCAGGACTGACAGGGTTTGGCGATGATATTCGCTATCTGCAATTTACTGCGCCTATTCAGCCAGGCTCTAGTGGCAGCCCTTTATTACTGCCGACTGGCGAAGTTATCGGCATGGTAACGTCCAGCCTCGTCCATGAGCATGCACAAAATATGAACTATGCGGTGAAATTTCAGTTATTATCCGCCCTACTCGCGAGCGCCGGAATCAGTTTAGATAATTCATCTGGCTCATATGGCATGTCACGCACGACAGCTGCGCCGCTGACTACGCCGCAATTAAGCAAACAAAGCCGCGGTGCTTTGTGGTTGGTAGGTTGTCAGGGTTAATGATTCACTATAGTGTCGACAAACCTTAAATAAATACATCTAAACACTTGATTTATTTAGTAGTTGATTATTTCGATACGCGCTATCATAATAACCCGGCTTAGAAATAACAAGTGTTGAGCTACACTATATTTTTAAGATTTTAACCTTGATAAAATCTAACCTAAATAATTAGAAAGTTATAGTTACCCAACTTTTAAAAGCATACACTGCTACTCAAATGAGTTTTTAGCAATTTCTATCTGCGTAGGTCCAGCAAGCACAGAGCATTAATTCTAGTAGCATGTGATAATATAGTTAGTCTTTTATAAATAAGATACAATACTTTTAAAATAAGCGACACGGCAGAAGAATACATGACCTATTCAGCAGACTTTCGAGCGCAAGTGATCAAAAGTGTCCAAAACAAAGACATGAG
>CAJHAA010000048.1 GCA_904846265.1 Psychrobacter immobilis
TTATTTTTTAAAGCTTTATGACAATAGAAGCATTGCCCTTGTTGAGTGTCAATTAATATGGATTCTAAGACCTTTAAACTTTGTCTTGATTGATGAAATAGAAATTGTTGCAGGTCAACATCATCACTGAAGTATATTTGGTTATGACGGTTTTTACGCACAAACTCTGTCCAATATTGCTGGCAGAGTTTATGAATTATCTGACTGAAACGGGTAAAGCAATATGCGATTCCAGGCATCAATACTATCGCGTTTACTTTAGGATTATAAACATATAAGAATTCGCGACTGACCTTATCTTGGGCACTTTGTAAATACTTTGCAGGATTGTTTTTAATGGTCTGAGCAACCTCTTTAATCGTTGACTGCCACTTTTCAATATCACGCGTCCGAGCTACACGTACGTTGGTAGTTTTAGTCTCTTGTTGCAACTTCAGTATGCTAGTAATAACCTTAGCTTGACCCCCTACATTACTCTGCTTCAATACAGAGTCATCATCTTGATGTGAAAACGGCAGTGTTTGTGTCCAGTAAAGCTGAACAAACTGCTCAGCTAACTCTTCATAGGAAATACTGCACTCACTACTATCATTAATAGCTGATTCTATAGAAAGGTTTGTCATCGCCATTAATAAAGCGAATTTATAAGTTGAACCGCCCCGACTATATCGGAGAGTGGATTGCTTGAGTCAGGCAGCTTTGTCTGACTCACAAAGACTATCATAGTATCGTCTCTCAAACTCAAAAGGCGACACATAACTAATCGTACTATGAATGCGAGTTTTGTTAAACCAATCGACCCATTCTAGGGTTGCTAATTCAACATCGCTCGCCCCTTGCCACTGCTGTTTTAAATATTCAATCACCTCTGTTTTATAAAGCCCGTTAACCGTTTCAGCCAACGCATTATCGTATGAATCACCCGTTGTACCAACAGATGCAATGACGCCAGAATCAGCCATCTTATCAGTATAGCGAATGGATAAGTACTGAACGCCGCGATCACTATGATGAATCACATCTTTAGGATGGTTTCTGTCTGCAATGGCTTGGTTTAGTGCTGCCATCACCATATCAGTGTTCATTCGATCTGATACTTTCCAGCCAACGATAGCGCGAGCAAATACATCAATGATAAAGGCGGTATAGACCCAACCACTCAATGTCTTTATATAGGTAAAATCAGCTACCCATAGCTGGTTAGGGCGATAGGCATTAAAGTTACGATTAACCAAATTATCAGCACGCTTTTGATCGTCACGAGACTTAGTCGTTATCTTACCTTTACCTCGCCAAACACCCTGCATGCCATGCTGCCGCATTAACCGCTCTACAGTGCAGCGTGCAGGATGTATACCCTCTGCTTTCAACTGTTTCCAGACTTTACGAGTACCATAACGGCACTTGCTGTCCTGCCAGATACGTTTAATCTCATTAAGATAGAAATCGTCATGCTGACTACGCTGTGAACGCTTTTCAGGACTGAATTCTAGCTCTTTGGCACGATAGTATGTGGATGGAGCAATCGGTAGTACTCTACAGATTGGCTCGACTCCATATTGTGGTTTGTGGTCATCTATAAAATCAACCATTACTTGGGTTTGCGGTCGAGCTCCGCCTGGGCGAAAAAAGCAGCAGCTTTCTTTATAATTTCATTGGCTTGCTTTAACTCTCTGTTCTCACGTTCAAGCTCTTTGATACGCTCGGCTTGGCTTTGAGCTTGAATGTTTGCAGGAATGGTTTTATCAATGTGCTTTTTATGCCATGATCGTAGGGTCTCAGGCGTGCAACCTATCTTTGGCGCTATGGCTTTGATGGCTGACCAGGTGGATGGGTAATCGTCTTTAGCTTCAATTAGCATACGGACGGCGCGCTCTTTCATTTCAGGGGTATAGTTTCGTGTTTTCATTGTCGTATTCTCTCAGAAAATTGAGTCTCCGACAATTCCGGGGCGGTTCAAGTCGAGGTATAAGAGCTAGATTCAAGCAACCATTGGATACGTCTTAGAAAGTTAAGCTGAAAGTCTGCTATTGGCATTATGTTGGCCCTATAGAGTCTTAAGTAATAATTCAAAAATCTTTTATATATGAATTATTACTTAAGACTCTCTTATTATATAACTCATAGTATTTTTTACCATATTTAGACCCTGTTGAGCAAAGGTTCGCGACCCTTGAATGGGTGGACTAGTTCAATAAAACCTGTTTTCATAGTACGATTGGATATGTGTCACCCTTTGAGTTTGGAAAGCAGTATTATAATAACTTAACCCTGTCAGGCATGGACATCCGACTCAAGTAAATCAGCCTCCAGTATAGTCAGGGCGGTTCACTCTAATAAATCATTAGATTTAATCTCATCCATAAGAGTGACACGGATACTAAGTATAAGTGTATCAAGGGCTTCAGGATTAGACTCTGCCATCTTAATGATGAGAGAATCAAGCTTACGAGTGTGGTCTAATTCCACACCGGATTTTCCTAACTGCATATCTTTATTAACTCCACCGCTTGTAGTGCTGATATAAATATTTGCGTAGCCATCCGGTTTCTTTGAAAAGTCTCTCGTATATGCATCTTTAGTCGAATCATTTGCAGAGTGGTCATACTCTTCAACATCTATAGTGCTATTTTTATTTGTATTAACTGATATTCCTTGACCTGTTAAAAACTCATCATCAATAGGTATGTTATTACTTAACTGAGTGGCAACCTTTAAAATTAGATGATGAATATTAACATTACTTTTCCAGTAATAATTTCGCACCAACTTGCCTCCATCAGTGTATAGCTTACCGTTATCATCAACATTGTTATGACGTACAGAATCATAAAGCTTAAAATCAACTCCTGATCTACCTACTAGAAAATATACTGTTTGTATAGTATTGCTTTTTGCTAAAGCAAACTTCCATGAAGTAGTTCTGGGCACAAAATATTCAAAACCTAATAGTTCTAAATTTTCTAGCAAACTTTCCAGTGTTATAGATCCAGTATTCTCTACTTGATACTGCATATACTCTTTATCTTTAACTACATCACATGAATGCAATTTCTTATCTTGTAAATCATAGGGTCTCCATGTCTCTGGAGCTATTTGCTTCCATTGCATGCCATCTTTACCACAATGTTTACATTTGAAAACTGATGCACCCCAACTAGGTTTAAAGTCTGCTTCTACATTAGACATGTTATTCCTCAAATTTAAAGAAACAATACAAGATAAATTATTACTAGGGTATGCAAACGCTCATGACTATAGCGCTTTTTAGTTTCACTGTGAGCGGCTCTGACAAGTAGCTCACACTGGTTACGGTGTATTCGTTGCTCACTGATATCGCGACTCAGCCAGTCGTAATAGCTTGAATGCTTAATCATTAGAACACGGCACATAGTAGTAATGCTAAAGAGAGACTGACTGACTGACTATCTTTAATAAAAGCATACTTCATTAACTATGCTTTGCGAAGTACGCGGTAGCCTTTTTTAATATTTCCTTTCCTTTTCGGCCACTTTAACCTGTCGTTTGAGGCGCTTAGTTTCTTCAAGTGAGCTTATAAATTCAAGATCGTATTACTCTGTTCCATCAAGTTTGCCTTGGTTGGCTTTCTTGTGCCAGTTAGATAAGGCCTGCATAGCGATACCAAGCTGCTTTGCAGTAGCGGAGATATCGCCATTATTGTCCGCTATCTTATTGACGGCTTCAGCTTTAAATTCGCCACTATAGATTCTTACTTTCTTGGTCATAATAAGCTCCAATTAATACGCTTAGTTTACCAGGTTTACTTGTACGGTTTCTTCAACATAGCTCACATTCGCCTTAGATCGCCTAAACGCAGATACTCCCTTTTTGAGCCATTACCCCACCAAATAGCTGATACAAGTCGTTCAAACGTTTTGATAGTCATTTCCAAAATTTTAAAACTGACCGTCAAAGTGAGGAGCGAAGGGAATATCGTCATCTACTGGCCCAGGTGGAAGCCCCTGATTAACATTGTTTTGATCTATTTTATTGTTGGGCACTTGCTTATCGTTCTGAAGCTTTTGACGGTCCGGATGACTGATTTGTCTGTTGCTATCGTCATTACTATCTAGCATCTGCATCTGGTCAGCGCGAATTTCAGTCGCATAACGGTCGCTACCGTCAGGGGCCTGGTACTTACGAGTGCGTAAGCTACCCTCAATATAGACTTTGCTACCTTTACGCAGATACTGAGCGGCGATCTCACCTAAACGATTGAATAGTGAAACACGATGCCATTCGGTCGCTTCTCTTTTTTCGCCACTTTGTTTATCAGTCCATTGCTCAGAGGTCGCTACTGAGATATTGGTAACGCTACCGCCGTTATTAAATTGACGTGCCTCGGGATCTGCACCGAGGTTTCCGATGATGATGACTTTATTAACTCCGCGCATAATATTTCTCTCTTAGTTTGGTAGTTATTTAAATAATACATTGTAGTAGTTGCGCGATATCTCCACACGCTTCTTTACTTGCTCTATTAAGAACTCATCAGGTTCAATCTTTACTGACCTAATGCGTTTGTGTTTATGAAACCTGGCGT
>CAJHAA010000049.1 GCA_904846265.1 Psychrobacter immobilis
TGACGTCAAACAATAAAAATAACAGACTCATATCTAACCCCCTTTGCTGACGACAATAGCATGATGGCACCACCTGATCCCTTCCCGAACTCAGAAGTGAAACATCATTGCGCCAATGGTAGTGTGGATTCGTCCATGTGAGAGTAGGTCATCGTCAGCTCTCTATTCAAAGTAAAACCCCCTCCGCGAAAGCGGAGGGGGTTTTCTTTTTCGTGGGTTTGAGATTAAGTTATGCTTAATCTCACTTACTTTTAGAATTAACACTCTATAAGTGTATTTTCTATTTGAATTGAAGATTTTTTTTGTTTAATTGCTATGCAATTTTATGAATATATTTTTTAGTCCTACCATCAAAATGATTTGACTTATCTCATTATAGCTGCTAATTTTAAAATAGATTTTTATTACAGGTATGTAAAAGATATATTTAAAACTTGTAAATTATTACATCTGGTATAGATTGGATTATTTACCAGTGATGTATTACTCCTATTTTCACGATTATCAAAAGGAATTGATAATGAAGCTAGCTCCTCTTTTTTCAATTGGTGTCTTAGCGGCTGTTAGTCTTTTAGGCTGCTCTAACCAATCTGCTAACACGTCTGATGGCTCATCAGCAAACTCTCAAGAAACAACCGTTTTACGCTTCTCTCACTTTTGGCCAGCAACCTCTTCTATTAGCACAGAGGTTTTTGAACCTTGGGCCAAGCAAATAGAGACAGATTCTAATGGTCGCTTAAAAGTAGAGTTGTATCCTTCCGCGGGTCTTGCCAAAGCAGATGTTACGTACGAATCTGCTGCTAAAGGTACGATAGATATCGGCTCACAAGCACATGGTTATACCAGTGGTCGTTTTCCTTTAACTCAAATCACTGAACTTCCTGGTTTATCAAACTCAGCGACTCAAATGGGTTGTATGCTTCAGACTCTTTATGAGGATGGCACGCTTGCTAGTGAGTATGAAGACTCACATCTACTATTCATGTATGGCGCTGGGCCTGGCTCACTGCATACTACGGATAAGTTGATTCGGACTCCTGAAGACATGAAAGGTATGCGCATCCGACGCCCTTCTGCAGTCGCAGGTGATATTATCGAAAGCGCTGGGGCATCACCAGTAGGATTGCCTGCTAATGATATGTATACCTCGCTACAGCGCGGCGTCGTCGATGGGTTGAGTTTTCCATGGGAAGCCGTAACAGCGTTCAAAATTGACGAAATCACCAAATATCATACCAACATTCCTTTTTATAGTTCGGCGCTGATGGTTACTATGAATAAGGATAAATATAACAACTTACCTGATGATTTAAAGCAAGTGTTGGATAAAAACTCAGGAATGGCATTGGCTAATAAAGTTGGTGAAGTGTTTGATAAGCATGATCAAATGGCCATTCAAGCTGCTAAAGCTAAAGGCGATGAGATCGTTGAAATTCCTGATCCATTGAATGATCCTGATTGGAAAGGACCACTTGAAAAGGGTACTAAAAAATATCTAAGTGATGTCAATGCTTTGGGTTTAGATGCTGATAGTGTCTATGAGAAAGCAAAAGCTGCCAGTGCTGCTTGTAAAGTGGTATAACCCATTGGAGGTGTCACATGGCATTTTTAGTAAAAATAAGTATTCTAATCTCTAGATTATGCCAGTTTATCGGTGGTATCAGTCTTATTATTATTGTTCTCACAACGATGTTCGATGTGACTGCTCGTTATATTTTTAAGCTGACTGGTGGCGAGTTTGGCTTTACCGTTAAAGGCAGTGTAGAGATCGTCTCTTACTTCATGCTCTTTGCTTTACTTGCTGCCTTTGGCGCTTTCGTCGAACGCTCACAAATCATCGTTGATGTCTTTACCCAAAAAATGCCGCAAGCCATTAAAGGTTATATGATGGGCGTCTTTATGATGGGCTTTTTTATCATCGGTATCGTTTTTGCTTGGGGGCTTTATGAGAGTGCTGTTGATGCCACAGAATACGGTAAAGTCACTCAAGACCTTCGATTATCAATGATGCCCATCTATGCATTTAGTGCATTTTTAAGTCTCTTACTCGCCATTCGCTCATTAATCGAATCCATCAATATCTTTAAAACGGGCGAGTTCTTTGACGCCGAGGAGACAGGCGCATGAGTCCAGAAATTATTGGAGCTATCGGCTTAATCGTCATGATCCTGCTTGTTGTCCTGCGAGTTCCAGTGGCGCTTGCCATGTTAGGTGTTGGATTGGTTGGTTTTGGCGCAGTGACGGCGCCCAGTGGTGCACTGCAAATGCTCAAAGATATTCCGGTAGATGTGCTAGCCAAATATGACTTTAGTGCGATTCCCTTATTTATTTTAATGGGCGTTTTTGCCACTCATTCAGGGATGGCAGGGAAATTGTTTGAAGCTACCCGAACTATTTTTGGGGGAGTGAGGGGCAGTTTGGGTATTGCTGGTATAGGATCGTCTGGTATTTTTGCTTCTATTTCAGGCTCATCCTTAGCCACAGCATCCACTATGACCAAGGTTGCGCTGCCACAAATGGAGAAATATGGTTATCAACCAGGTTTTGCCTGTGGTATTTTAGCAGCGGGTGGCACGTTAGGTATTATGATTCCGCCTAGCATTGCGCTACTGGTCTATGCGATCTTAACCCAGCAGTCGGTCGGTGACATGTTCATCGCTGGTTTCTTGCCTGGGATTTTGGGCATGGTGATGTATTCAATCACTGTTATGATTATGGTACGCTGGAAGCCGCATTTAGCGCGTCGCGGTGAGCCTACTTCTTGGAAAGCCAAGCTGCTGTCATTGACGGGACTCATACCATTTAGCTTTATTTTCATTGTGATTATCGCTGGTATTTTCTTTGGGTTATTCACTCCGACAGAAGGGGCAGCAGTCGGTGCGTTTGTATCATGGGCTTATGCTTTTGCCAAAGGCATGCGTATAAAAGGTCTAAAGCAGTCTTTGATTGAAACGCTTGCATTGTCAGCGGTGGTATTCTTTATGCTGCTGGGTGCAGAAGCCTTGGGTTACTTTATCTCCGTTTCACGCTTGTCTTATACGCTAGCGACTTGGATTGGTACATTAGCAGTTAGCCCAATGATTGTACTGATCTGTATCTTAATCATGTACTTCCTCTTAGGGTTGTTCATGGATGCTTTGGCGATGCTGGTCATTACCATTCCAGTGGTATATCCAATCATTGTGGCGTTAGGGTTTGATCCCGTATGGTTTGGTATCATCGCTGTATTGACAGTAGAGCTTGGACTGATTACGCCGCCGATGGGGATGAATATCTTTGTCATTAAGGCAATGGCACCGCATATTAAGCTGTCTGATATGTTCCGCGGGGTCGCACCGTTCATTGTCTCTGATCTGATTCGACTGGTTATTTTGGTCGCCTTTCCAGCGATATCTTTAGTGCTGCTAACGTAAGCGCTATTGATAAAAGTAAGCTTAGAAAATCATAGCTGCGTCGTTTATCTACACTGTTCATCTGTATTGTTCATTAATAGAGCCATATTGTTTTCATAACAATATGGCTTTTTTATGATAAAAGAAAAAGTCGACATAACAATTCTATGGTTAAATTATTCCACATAAAGGCATATATAGTTAGTCTTTTATAAATAAGATACAATACTTTTAAAATAAGCGACACGGCAGAAGAATACATGACCTATTCAGCAGACTTTCGAGCGCAAGTGATTGAACCGCCCCGACTTTATCGGAGAGTGATTTACTTGAGTCAGGCAGCGATGCCTGACAGGGTTAAATTATCATAATACCGCTTTTCAAAATCAAAAGGTGACACATAACCAATCGTACTATGCAG
>CAJHAA010000050.1 GCA_904846265.1 Psychrobacter immobilis
CAGCAAGGGACAATAATCAAGGCTGGCGGTATGCTGCGTATTACAGCGTCAGACTATCAGAAACATTTTGAGTGTGACAAGACAACATCATACAGCTCGTTGAAATCAGCTTGTAAAAGCCTCTATCAAGCTGAATTTTTGTGGGCTGATAAAGACGAAAAAGGACGAACAAGAAATCATGAATCTCGATTTGTGCAGCGTGCAACGTATTGTGAGGGTGGCGCGTACGTAGAAATCATGTTTAGCAACGATATTATACCGCTCATTACGAGACTTGAGACTCAATATACAGAGTATGAAATTAAACAGATTGTGGACTTACAGAGCTCTTATGCCCTGCGACTTTTTGAACTACTTATGCAGTGGAAAAGTGTTGGCGTCACACCAGTTATAAAGCTCGAAAATTTACGAAGTCGCTTAGGTGTTGCAGAAGATCAATACGATACGATGAGTAATTTTAAAAAGAGAGTTTTAGACTTTGCTGTTAAAGAAATTAATGAAAATACTGATGTTACGGTTACCTATGAGCAGCAAAAAGAGGGGCGTAGAATTATTGGGTTTGTATTCAAGTTCAAGATTAAAAAGCCATCTAAAGAAAGGGCTCTTAGAGCTCCTGAACGTGATGAACATACAGCAGATATGTTCACGATTGGAGATCTAAACGATAAGCAGCTAGGGCGTATCGTTCGCAACCCTGCTTTTATGGCTGAATACAATCATCTAGTAAGCCCCACTAGCCCAGCTGGACAGTCACAGCAAGGGTGGGAGTTTGAGATGATTAATCGCCTTAAAAAAGACGCTTCTCAGTTTAAGAAGCGCCCGATCAGAGAATATTTAGACTACTAATATCATAGGTTAATAAAAATGAACTTAGACAAAATGCAAAAAATAGCGGCATATCTCGAACGCACATCGGCAGAGGATAGGGCAAAAATAGCAGATGATATGGCCAAAAACGCGCCTCATTTGTTCGTTGGTAATGTTGATATGTCAGATAGAGAGAGAGCCAAAACATTAATAAAAATGCAAATTAACATTCTTGCTACTACTGATTTTCATTACAACTCAATAACCACGTTTGAGCAGTTATTCGGATTTGCTCAGGGGTTGATTATGGGGTGTAGTATGAGCGGATTAATCACCCAACAAGAAGCAGATGATTTTCAAAAAAATGTGGCGGATAAACGTACAGAATTTTATAAATGTAGTGAATAACTCACCCCCTTATTTTGACGTTTGTTTGTTTAAAATAGCCTTTGTTTGTTTAAAATAGCGTTTGTGTGTTCAAAATGGCGTTTGTTTGTTTATTTTGAAGTTAAAAATAAGGCGCAGTTTTTCATATTTCCTATTTTTTTTTGGCTTTTTGTCCCTCTGACTAAGAGCGCAGTTTCGAGAAATCACACATTAGCCTACTTCGTGCTAATATGTCATTGTCTCAAACCGCGTTGGGGAAACCCCAAACCCCCAAAAACCCGAGGTGCAAAAATGGCAATCTTCAGAGCCGAAACCAAATCTCTCAGTCGTGGAAAAGGTCACAATCTGGCAGCGGCAATCTCATATCGTGCCGGTATAAAACTGACCGACAACAACAAACTAAACCCTAAAGCCAGGTCTTACGATTACACCAAAAAAACCGATGTGGTTCACAGTCAAATATTACTCCCTAAAAATTTGAGTGAGCAATTAGAAGCGTCCGACATTGAGTTGGATTTTCAGAGCATCGCTGATTTAGTCGAGTTTGGAGAAACCACCAAGCGCGGGAAAATCAAACATAGCGCACGCCTTGCTCGTGAATGGGTATTGTGCGGAGTGCCTGAACTAACACGCGCCGAGAATATCGAACTGTTTGAGCAATTTGCTCAACAGCAGAGCGAAGAACAGGGCGTGCTCAGCATGGTTTTTGTCCATGATCCCACCGCAGGTGATGACATGGCCACCACCAAAGCAGCAGGAGAGGGCAAAAGTATGGCTGCGCCCGACCCTCGCAATATTCACGCCCACATACTGCTATTAACCCGAGAGCTAGATCTATCAGGGGATAACAAGTTATCCCTAGGCAAAAAATCAGATAGTGAAGTCTCTAATGATGAACGAACACGCCCAGTTGTACCAAAAAAGCTTGTTGGCACCATTGATCCTGAGACAGGCAAAAAAATCCAGCAGGGGCGCGGATTATGCTCAAACAGTGATTGGCTCAAAAACACCCGTAAACAGTGGGCAGATATTCTTAATGAACGATTGGCACAGAAGGGCGTTCAGCCAGTGACCCACAAGAGCTACAGAGATTTAGGTTTGAATTTTAAACCTACCAAACATTTAGGAAAAAATGCCAGTATCGCAGAGCGCATGGGCGTTCAAACAGAAATAGGAAAATATAATGAGTCAGTCAACAGACACAACCGCTCCCACCTTAAGTTTACAGCAGGCGACCTTACTGATAGCGCAAAACAAGGAATTGAGCAAAGCAAACGATGGATTGATGCAATCAGTAATGGCGATGAATACATTCAACGAAAAACTGATGACACAGATCAACAGGAAAGATCGTTTAATAGCAGAATTGCAGAACAACGCCCAAATCCCTATGAGCAGCAGCTCAAAACAAGCGCTAATAGCCGAAAACAGAGAGATACAGAGCTTAGCGAACAAACAATCACTTTTGATAGAGCGTCAGAACGAGCGGATAGAAATGCTCGATACAGAAAACCAAGAATTAACGGAGTTATTGGAGAGATTGACAGATTAACTTGGAAAACAGCCCTACTGTTTTCCAATCGTAGAAACGAGCCATTTTATACAGATAGACAAAAAGAGATTTTAGAAAAATTTGCTAATGAAAACAGCCTAGTGACAGGGGATTTCAGAGAGGATATTAGGGTTGCTAGAGCGTTTTTCAGTGATGGAGATAATCACCAGAGCCATAAACATATCGTTAAACTCATAAATGACCCTGAGACAGAGGAACAGAATTACTCTAAAACGCTCAAATTTGAGGCTGAGAGCGATTTAAACGAATTTACTAGGGATATTGTAGGCGATAGCCCTAAAACGTCAAATACAGCCAATGAGAGCGTTTCTATAGCACCTAGAAAACGTAGACGACCGTAGTTAATATTTTTTTTCTTGTTTCCAGTGCGTTATGCGATCGGTTAGCAAATGAGATGATTTTTACCGTAAAAATGAATTATTTTCTAGTCGTTTTTCATCTTTTCTTAGTTATCAACAACCAAAAAGGTTTTTAATGTTTTTAATGCTTTTAAGAGCTTTTAGACACGCTGTATCCATTGATGTGAAAGGGTTTCATCGTCCATTCGAATACGTTTACCCACCCATTCGAATACGTTTACCCACCCATTCGAATACGTTTACCCACCCATTCGAATACGTTTACCCACCTTTTAAATACTTTTGAAATATGATTGTAATTATAAATACTTTTATATATAGTTTGTATTCAAATATATAAGCGGACTTACACTATGAAAAATACTGACTCTGTAATGAAGTCCAACGCACTAAATGAGGCGTACTATGACATCAACTTGGTAGCTCAGCGTGTCGTCATGTTAGCTATCATAGAGGCGAGACAGCAAGGGACAATAATCAAGGCTGGCGGTATGCTGCGTATTACAGCGTCAGACTATCAGAAACATTTTGAGTGTGACAAGACAACATCATACAGCTCGTTGAAATCAGCTTGTAAAAGCCTCTATC
>CAJHAA010000051.1 GCA_904846265.1 Psychrobacter immobilis
AACAAGGAATTGAGGGAGCAGAACGAGAGATTAACGCTTCAGCTAGCGCAATCGACCAAGCGGATAGAAGAATTGCTGAACATCAACAATCCAAACTAAAAGCTGAACGAGAAGCCCAGCTTCAGCAACAAGCTAAAGAGCTATTGCTTCAGAACTCACAAGAGCTACACGCCCAAGCCGTGAAGGGTGAGAAAGCTGTAAACGCTTATGAAACAAGGCTTGCAAACATTGAAAAGCAGTTTGAACAACTAAGTCTTAAACCCTTGAAAAAAGAGTTAGCCGAGCTTCAGCAAGCCTACGATACCGCAAAAAAACCTTTTACTACGAGAGAAAAAACGTGGTCAAAGCAGCAGTTAGAAAAACGGACGGTATTGCGAAGCCTAGAACGCCAAATAAGCGTTAAAGAGGTTCAAGATAGAGGAAAATACAAGCAACACGCTAAAGACTGGATAGCCAAAAACGAACCGCAGACAGTGCAAGAAGCACAGCAAGGTCAACAAGCTATCAAAGAATACAAAGAGCAGCAGAAGCAGCAAGAACCAAAGGTGGAACAGCTACGAGTGCGTACCAGTCAGAGCAAAAATAAAGGCATGGAGCGATAGAGATATGAGCGATAACGAAGATAAAACGGATTTAGTGCAAGACTGGTTAGACAGGTCAGCACTGAACGCCATACAAATGAGCGAGGACGAGAATTACCGCCAGTTAGTAGCAGTCAGGGCAACCAATTGGGGCAAGGACATAACAGCGAAGTCCGACCTACGGATAAAACAATCACAAGCACCTCACTTAGAGATTTAACAGATAGAAACGGGTCTTAATGGGAAACAGCCCCCATTCAGATCCGCTTCTATCTCAAACCGTTAAGCATACTGGTAATCATCATCTTTACCGTTTAAATATTCTCTAATGGGTTTTTTCTTACTAAAGTTGCTAGGGTTTTTCTTAATCTCATTCACCATAAATTCAGTAAACAACTTCCAGTCACGCCCATTGTCACCAGTCGCCAAACCCCCATAAGTGCTGATAAATTCTTTATGGAGAACAATACGCTTCAGCTGCTTGTCTGTTAAGCCGTCAATGGTGAACATATCCGCAGTATTGGCATCACGCCCAATACCCACTTCTTTTTTATTTGTCTTTTTATTGGTTAAAACAGCGAACTCAAATCCAACAATCTTACGCCCTTTTTTCTTTTGCTCATAACTAACTTTAAGGTCTGTTTTTTGGTTTATCTCATTAACTGCAAGGTCAACTACATTCTTTTTAAAGTCATATATTCGGTTGTATTCAGTAGGCTCAACACCTAATTGCTCTCTAAATACTTCAATATTAAATACTGGTGTTTTCTTAGCAGTCTTCCATTGCACCAGCAGTTCATACAAGCGCACAGAGTAGGCACTATTCATTTGAGCCGTTTGTTCTAGCAGGTATTGCGTAAAAAATTGCTCATATCCATCTATACGTGTGACTTCCTTAACTACATCATAGGTTAGTATTACTTCAATACTAGCTTCATCATCAAGGTATTTGACACGTTGAACCCAACGAGATTTAACCATTTTGTCATCGTCATCAAGGAATGAGAAACGGCGGTCAAATAAGGTTTTTTCAGCTTTTAGTATAACTTCGTATGCTGTTTGTCTTGTCACTCCAAAGGCTTCAGCATATCTTGATGAAGATATAGTAAGAGGACTGTCTGATGTTAGCCCTAACCCTGTTTCCCTTGCATCAACAATAGCTAATTGCATGATGCGAACTTCAGTAAGTGATAGGTTTTGTGTAGCAGTATTTAAACGGTTGGTCTTCACAACAAGGTTAGACATTCAATGCTCCTTTTTAACTTATAACGAAAAATATATACTGTTCGTTATAACAAAGCAAATAATCCTTTCGTTATTTGTCAGGTAAACCTCGTCTTATTGTCAGGTAAACCTCGTCTTATTGTCAGGTAAACCTCGTCTTATTGTCAGGTAAACCTCGTCTTATGGACTCTGAAACCCTTGCTACTAAAGGTCTGTATAGGGGCTAAAAGCTTTTAAAAGCATTTAAAAACATTAAAAACATTTTTGGTTGTTGATAACTAAGAAAACAAACAGAAGAAAAGCCACATGAAAAACTAGAAAATACGGTTGTCTGATTAGGTCTGTTAGAACCAAACAGAGCAGGGTAAACGTATTCAAATAGAGCTAAAACCCTTTGATAGCAAACTTTCTAGCTTTATAAGGCGACAAATTCCTGACAATAAAACGAACTTTACCTAACTAACAAAGGCTAATCTCAACCAATAGTTAATTATCTAGTAATGATGATTGTATATTATCGTCATAAACAGCTCTATTTTGGCTCATATTGCTTTGATTACTACTTTCTGCCACCTTACTACCTATTTCAGATTTAAAGCCCTCTAAACGGCTAATATCGGCTTTTCTAGTCACATATTTTTCAATATCAGCTAAAATTTGCGGTATTCTGTCAGGTTCATCTTCGGCAATCTTCATCAACATACCCCCAAGTACAAATTTTTGACCGTTGAGAGCTTTATCAATTTGTTTTTTCATTCGATTGGCTTTGTCTAATGCTTCTTGTCGCTTCTGTTCTAATTTTTTGATGTCAGTCATATTGCTTATTCCTTAGAGGATTTTCAAATGAAAAGAAATGTTTTGTCTATTTTTATCGTGATTGGCGTGGCATTACTTTTTTATATTTTATTTATTCAAAAAAGCAATCAGGAGCAACCACTACTTACATCCATATTAGTAGTTTTCTTATTGATTGCAACATTCCTAATTACAAGAATAAAACCAAAATGAGTATTATATATAATTAAAAAACCTATCTTTTTTAACGTGATATGGTTGTGTCCCACTGACTAAGTGCGAACTTACGAAAACTATGCTAACATTCCACTATGTTACAGTATAGATAGTTTTCTCATTTCGCAAAGGGGAAACCCCCTTGACCCCCAAAAAAACAAAGGATTTTATTATGAGTCGTTATCTCATTACATTCGATATGGATACCAACTGTTTAAAGCAACACTATCATGGTAATAACTATAATAATGCTTATGCTGACATTAGAGCAATCCTTGCAAATAACGGCTTCAACAATATTCAAGGAAGCGTGTATATAGGAAACGATAATGTAAGTGAAGCGCATGGAACTATTGCCATACAAGAGCTAACGTTTAAGTTCGATTGGTTTGAAACTTGTGTATCTAACATAAGATTTTACCGTTTAGAAAGCGATCTAAATGCTCAATTTATTGTTGATGGTGTACATAAAGCAAAACAAGCTTTCCTAGCGCGTATCAATGAGTTAAAAATCTCTTTAGAGAAAGCCGGTCTTACTGATGAACAAATAAATAATGTATTAAAAGAGCAGAAAATGGAGCTTGAAGGCTTACCAAGAGATTTTTAAGAAGTGGCAATCTATCATTTATCGACTAAGCCAGTATCACGCAGTAGCGGAAGAACCGCCACTGCGTCTATTGCTTATCGTGCCGGTATTGCTATCAAAGATGAACGCACAGGCAAAGAACACGACTACACAAAACGAAAGGGTGT
>CAJHAA010000052.1 GCA_904846265.1 Psychrobacter immobilis
TATCTAAAAAGACAGACAAGTGAAAAGACAAAAAGGGCTGGTGAAGTATCTAATTTATAGAATAACGGTCATAACAACAGCCATGATAATTGCTATAAGAAAAGAACCAACTACTAGCCATTGCGGAATATTTTTATCTTCTTTGAAGAATGTATATTTAACTATAGAGATAACTAAAAAAATTAAGATAGCTGGTAAAACAACTCCATCGCTAGTTATCTTTTTATCTGAAACTAACATCAATGCTACAAATAAAATAGCATAAGCAAATGCTACAGAAGATGCCAAACCCAGAGGTTCTAATATATCTTTTTTTGTTTCCATGCTAAAAAAACCTAATTTTTAAAATTTATATTATGTAATTTTTACTGTGGAATGGTTGTGTCCCACTGACTAAGAGCGAACTTACGAAAACTTTTCAAAACTCCACGTTGTTATATTTTTTAAGATTTCAGAATTTCGCTCTACGAGGTTAGAAACATTTCGACCCATCGCAACCCATAGCCACAAAAAAACTGGATTTGGGCAGCGTGTCAAGGTGGAGATTTTGAGGTCTTTTTCTCAAAATACTACCTTGATGCGTTGGCTAATCCAGTTAAAAAGATTGGCTTGGGTGTGTGGGTAAACAACCCTAATCTATCGAGATTTTGATAACTGCCGTATTGGATACGTCACTACCGAAAAGTAGTGACGTATCCAATACGGCTTTATTTTTGGCTAATTTGGTGCGAATTATGCTGAGTGATGGTTGCGTGATTTGCCGATTTTGACCCAAAAATAGGGGTGATTTTGGGCGTTTTTTCCTTTACTTGATACATTAGGGATAAGTAGCGGATTAAAAATAGGGGTAATAATTGCGCTTAGGCTATATAAAATAAGGGTTTAAAGAAAATAACATTTGGAAAAACAGATCAAAAACAAATTGACAGGTATAAAAAAACCTCGTATCGTTGGAATTGTCTAGAAACAAACGAATACAAGGTCTTTATTTATGTTCCCAAATCACGCATCCCCTGTCAAGAAAAAAAGCATACCTAGTGTGCCCTCGCCCGAATTAGTAGATTTTCTTTACGATAACGATTTGCCCGATGGTGTAGATGTCTCTCTAGCGTCCGTATCTGCCCGTGACAGCGTTTGGGACAAGCACAGGCTAGATACCCTTATCATTCAAGAAATGTACGCCATAGAGTGCGAATTTGAGCGTTACAGCGAACGTATGACGGATTGTAGTGGGTGGCTCAAGTTCGGATTTAATGAAGTTAATGGATTGGTGCTAAAGCAAGCCTGTTTTTGCCGTGTTCGTTACTGCGGCATGTGCCAATGGCGTAGGTCATTACTTTGGAAAGCCCTGATGTATAAGACATATGATGAAATCATGCAGACTCACCCGACACACCGCTTTGTGTTTTTGACGCTGACTGTGAGAAACCCAAAAATTGAGGACTTGCGCGAAACCTTGCAGCACATGAACAAATCATGGCAACGGTTGATTAAGCGTAAAGAGTTTATATCAGGCGTTGAAGGCTGGGTACGCACAACGGAAGTCACACGCCCCAAGCTCAAACGCAAGAACAAAAAAGACCCCATTCTCTATTGCCCCAAGACCAAGAACACCCACGCACACCCGCACTTTCACGTTATTTTGATGGTCAAGCCGTCCTACTTCTCTGGTAAGAACTATATCAAGCGTCAACGGTGGCAAGAGCTTTGGGCTGATTGTCTGCGTGTTGATTATGTGCCGCAAGTTGATATTAGAACCGTTAAACCGAAAAAGGGCGCTGATGATGACGGTATGCGTGGGGCAATTGCTGAAACCTTAAAATATGCGGTTAAGCCTGATGACATCATGCACGACAATCAAGACCCAAAAGCTAGAGAATGGTTTTATGAGCTGACACGCCAAACGCACCGATTGAGATTTGTTGCTACTGGCGGACTGCTTAAAAATGCCTTGAAACCTGATGACGCAATTACTAATGATGATTTGATTGATACGGGCAACGATGATGAAGTGATCGAAACCGATGACCGTAGATTGAATTTTACGTGGTTTAAATCAAAGGGTGGTTATCTGTATAACCCAATTCATAACGAGTAGGTGAATAAAATGATTAAATACTTGGTTGTTAGAGATAACGGTATGCCAGAGGTTGAAACCGAGGATATGAATGAAGCTTGTGAAGCCTGTCTCAAGTTAGAAAATACATCATTCTTTGAGATTAACACCAAAAACCCAATGACACCTGTAGGAGTATGGGAGGTTGTAAAACTGAAAGATGATGGCGGTGTTGAGTTTAGTTTTAAGTATTGGAAGGATGTTGTAGCCGAGGGGTGCAAGTGCTAATTTGCTTTTGCTCCGCAGGACGTATTTAGGATTTGAAAATCTATGCAACAACGTGGAATAGATTTCTCAAGTCGTAAATGCGCACTTATCTAAAAAGACAGACAAGTGAAAAGACAAAAAGGGCTGGTGAAGTATCTAATTTATAGAATAACGGTCATAACAACAGCCATGATAATTGCTATAAGAAAAGAACCAACTACTAGCCATTGCGGA
>CAJHAA010000053.1 GCA_904846265.1 Psychrobacter immobilis
CCCTTTGCTGACGACAATAGCATGATGGCACCACCTGATCCCTTCCCGAACTCAGAAGTGAAACATCATTGCGCCAATGGTAGTGTGGATTCGTCCATGTGAGAGTAGGTCATCGTCAGCTCTCTATACTTAAAAAGAGCCATCCTTAACAGGATGGCTCTTTTTTTTATCTTTTATTCCTAGCGACCTACACAGCAAATCCTATTGAAAGGATTTGCTCTTGCGCTGCCTTGAGGAGGAACAAGCGAAACACTGTTTCGCCCGACGCAAGACAAGCGCTATGCTCGCAGTTAGCATGCAATTTTTACGGCGCTCTTCTCGTTCGTCAGCTCTCTATTCAAAAGTAAAACCCATTACGACTTATTTCAAAGGGGGGGGGTTGCGTGGGGGTTGATTTTTAACCATGCTCATACTTTAAGAATGTGATAATTCATACCTTTTAGCATTCATATCATCTACAATTGAGGATAATAACTTATTAGCAGTCAATGAATTATGGAGATTATGAGTTGAGAAAACCACGATTATTTATTGCATCTTCGGTTGAAAGCCTTCCAATTGCTGAGGCTGTGAATGTAAATCTTGACCATGATTTTGAAGTCACCATTTGGAAGAACGGTACGTTCAAGCTATCGTCTTCGACAATCGAAGATCTAGTAGAGAAATCCTCTACTGTAGATTTTGCGTTGTTTATTTTCGCACCTGATGACATTGCTACGATTAGAAATAGAAACGAGCATATAGTCAGGGACAACGTAATATTCGAGATGGGTCTATTTGTTGGCGCAATTGGGAAGTCTCGCTCTTTTGTTTTGAAGCCGCGTGATATAGAAATGCACTTGCCAACTGACTTATTGGGAGTAACTCCTACGGACTTCGATGCAAATCGCTCTGATGGGGATTTGATTTCTGCGACTAACAGAGCATGTTCTTTAATTAAATCTGAGGTAGAACGATTAGGACTCATAAATCACGCTAGTCTTTCTGAATCTAGAACAATCATTGCTAATCCAGCGAACTATAAGTTAAAAGTACAAGACTATAAATTTTTAGCAATCTGCCTTCAAAGTTACGTTACTGATCCGATCGGCTTACCGTTCCATAGAATATTTAATAATTTCCGTGGTGTTGACGAAGCTGTTCTTCAAATATCGCTTATCAAGCTTGAACGTATGGGACTAATTGATAAATCTATAGAAACAGATCATCAGGATGGTTACGATTTTTACGCATATTCAATTACCGAGTTAGGCGTAGATGAGCTTTTAAACAATGAAGAAGTTCTTCAACCCAAAATATCTAAGCCAATAGAAAGCTTTGGTGACAATGTTCCGTTTTAATATCAACATTTTGAGACTAATTCTCTGTTTTGCTAAAAATGAGCTACAGAGTGAAGCATAACGTATATTATAAGGAAAGTTATGAGTAGTGAATTAGAAAGTAGATTAGTATTTATTGATACATCGGCATATGAAAGCAAGAATTACCAATTTACTGAACATGCGTTAGGTAAGCTTTGCGATTATCTTGAGTCAAAAAGAATCCATCTCTTGATAACTCAAATTATGATCAATGAAATAAAAGCTCATTTATTCTCTAAGTCAGAAGATTCAGCTAGGGCTATTAAGAAAGTACAAAAGGAAGCAATGTTTTTAAGAAACACTCCTGATCTTCCGTGCCACGGTATTTTTGATATTGTAAAAGCAAATGATATTTATGAAGTAGCTTTACAAAATTTTGAAGATTTTATAGATAGAAGCTCGGCGGAGATTGTTGATATAGCTAGTGTGGATGCTACTGTTATTTTTGAAAAATACTTCAATTCAGAAGCTCCGTTTGGTGTGGGGAGTAAAAAATCAGAATTTCCAGATGCGTTTGTCTTAGAGGCTATATCTAAGGTAAGCAAAGATAGAGGACATGTTTTATACGTTATTAGTGATGATAACGATATGGAAAAATATGCTGACAATCTAGAAAACCTAATTCATCTAAAAAGAGTTGATGAGTTTTTAGATTTGGTTGTAAGAAAGGAAAAAGAGTTAGAAGAGCCTGTAAAATTTGCAGATTGAACCGCCCCGACTTTATCGGAGAGTGATTTACTTGAGTCAGGCAGCGATGCCTGACAGGGTTAAATTATCATAATACCGCTTTTCAAAATCAAAAGGTGACACATAACCAATCGTACTATGC
>CAJHAA010000054.1 GCA_904846265.1 Psychrobacter immobilis
GCGGTGCTATCAGCCGTAATCTTAACAGGGTCAGCTTGATACAGTGATGACCTCCTGATGAGTGTCCCAAGTCGTGCCGAGGGCATGAGCAAGCGCCGTCAAGGTAACAACACTAAAGGATTTGCAGTTTTTCAACTGTGAGTCCTTTAGGGTGAGTGTTCCCTGATTTCAGAACCCAGCCGAACCAAGAGCATGAGAACAACTTAGACTCCTTCAAGTGTTATATAGCCCCCTAGGCTATATAACATAGTCTTTTAAATAAAAAAAATAATAAAAAAAAGCACTCAATCAGCAGATTGAGTGTATGGATATTGAATAAAAAAATAGGGTGAATAAATAGATTAACTGGAACTTTTGAATAAGTTGACAATGAAACCGTAAAAAAACCCAATTAGCGAGATTTTAGCCCCTGCCACCAGAGCGCCCGCCCCACGGACGGACGACCTGTGGTAGGGCTAAAATGGAGCGCCTTGGCAAGATTACGAAATCTGCGTCCACGCCCGAAAACAAAGGGCTACAGAGGAACGAAAAAAATAGCAAATCTATAGGATTCTATAGAATTACATAGAAAAGATGTTAACTGGAGGGCTGAGGAGCAAGAGAAATTGCATAATTAGCCACACAGCCAGAGCCATAAAAAAAATAATAGAGATCAAAAGATTTTATCGTGCCGATGGCTAATTATTTGTTCACACACTACGCAACTGGTTGCAAACGCTACAGACCATACGGCATAAGGGATTGCTTGTACCACAAATGAGCTGTACGCCGTACCACATAAGAAAATAAAAATAACCCTTAGCCCTGCTGTGATAAGGGTTTACTTGTACCACAATAGGATTTTATTTTGAACCAAAACAGCCAGTTTCACCCCTTGGGTAAAACTCGACCTTAATTCAAGCAAAACAAACAATAGTTTATTAATTAGACATAGAAAAAGCCCTCAACGCTTGACACGTTGAAGGCTTTGTCGTTTAATATTCGTTAATGGTTACAGACGTTTGAGCGCGCCTGTAACGACCAAATAAGCACACAGACTGCGTTATTTGACCAGCAATTAAGCCCATTGGGTGTATTCTAAGACACACACCGCCTAATTTGCAAGTCTAAAACATATATAAAACGCCTAACTTCCTTATTTGATCGTTATATCCTCTCTATCGTCCTCTAACTGTTCCCTAGCAATGGGTGGCAGGCTTCAGCGACGACTGCATTGCGTGGGTGATACGAAAGCTCCCGACAGGGGTTACTAGACAAAGGATAAGAGCAACGCAATGAGTGGCGTTTTAAGCGTATCTGTAGCGGTATATTGGGGTTTACCCCTTGCTAGCGTAAGAACGGCTTAAATCGCGGTTAAGAGCGTGTCTAGGCGGTGCTATCAGCCGTAATCTTAACAGGGTCAGCTTGATACAGTGATGACCTCCTGATGAGTGTCCCAAGTCGTGCCGAGGGCATGAGCAAGCGCCGTCAAGGTAACAACACTAAAGGATTTGCAG
>CAJHAA010000055.1 GCA_904846265.1 Psychrobacter immobilis
TGAACCGCCCCGACTTTATCGGAGAGTGATTTACTTGAGTCAGGCAGCGATGCCTGACAGGGTTAAATTATCATAATACCGCTTTTCAAAATCAAAAGGTGACACATAACCAATCGTACTATGCAGTCGTGTTTTATTAAACCAGTCCACCCACTCAAGGGTTGCCAGTTCAACATCGTTCATACCAGTCCAGTTTTGCTTTAAATAATGAATCACCTCAGACTTATAAAGCCCATTGACCGTTTCAGCCAATGCGTTGTCATAAGAGTCGCCTGTTGTACCAACAGAGGCAATCACGCCAGAATCCGTCATTTTATCAGTATAGCGAATGGATAAGTACTGAACCCCTCGATCACTGTGATGAATGACATCTTTGGGATGGTTTCTATCTGCTATTGCTTGATTTAAAGCCGCCATCACCATATCGGTGTTCATACGATTAGATACCTTCCAACCAACGATAGCACGGGCAAACACATCAATAATAAAAGCGGTATAGACCCAGCCGCTTGTCGTCTTGATATAGGTAAAATCTGCAACCCACAGCTGGTTAGGACGATAAGCGCTAAAGTTACGATTGACTAAGTCATCAGCGCGCTTTTGGTCGTCACGGCTGTTGGTGGTAATCTTGCCTTTGCCACGCCAGACGCCTTGTAGGCCATACTGCTTCATTAATCGCTCTACGGTACACCGAGCAACCTTTAACCCGTCAGCTTTCATCTGCTGCCATACTTTACGCGCACCGTAACGGCATTTGCTGTCCTGCCAGATGCGTTTAATCTCGCTGAGATAGTAGTCGTCATGCTGACTGCGCAGTGAGCGTTTTTCAGGGTAGCTCTCCAAGTCTTTAGCACGGTGATAGGTTGATGGGGCAATCGGTAATACTCTACAGATCAGCTCGACCCCATAATTATTCTTATGATCATCGATGAATTGAATCATGATTTTAGTCAGCGGTCGAGCTCCGCCTGGGCGAAAAAAGCGGCAGCCTTACGTATGATCTCATTGGCTTGCTTGAGCTCTCTGCATTCGCGTTCAAGCTCCTTGATGCGCTCTTTATCACTTTGCGCTTGCACCGATGCAGGAATAGTTTGATCGATGTGTTTTTTATGCCACGACCGCAGGGTTTCAGGCGTACAGCCAATCTTAGGGGCAATGGCTTGAATCGCTGACCATGTGGAGGGATAGTCGCCCAACGCTTCTATCAGCATGCGAACGGCGCGTTCTTTAATCTCAGGAGTGTAGGTTTGTTTTTTCATTGTCGTATTCTCTCAGAATGTTGAGTCTCCGACAATCCCGGGGCGGTTCA
>CAJHAA010000056.1 GCA_904846265.1 Psychrobacter immobilis
TGTAGTGGCATAATAAAATTGGACAGCTTCTAAGAGGTTATAATAACCCAAAGAAGGAAACTAGTATGACCAACAATCGCAATCAATATACCCGAGAATTCAAGCTTGAAGCCATCAGCTTAGTGACTGAGCATAAGCGTAAAATACCTGATGTAGCAAGCTCACTTGGCATTGGCAAATCCACCCTGCAGAAATGGCTGAGTCAGTATCGACAAGAAACGAATGGCCAAGCACCTAAAGTCGGCAACGCTTTAACGGATGAACAACGCGAGCTACAAGAATTGCGTAAGCAGGTTAAGCGACTCACTATGGAGCGCGACATATTAAAAAAGGCTTCTGCTCTGCTGGCCTTGGACAGCCTGAACGGCTATCGCTGATAAGCAAGCTTGCAGAGCAAGACAAAAGCGTCAGTAAACGCCGACTATGTGACTTATTTGGCATCATTAAAAGCAGCTACTACTATGGCACACAGACTAAGCCTATCGATATTGAACGTGTCAAACTCAAAGCCTTGATACGTCAAATATTCAATGACTCCAAACAATCAGCTGGAGCTCGCACCATTGTCGCCATCCTGTGGAATGAGCACAGTATTAGGCTAACGCGTTACTTAGCTGCCAAGATTATGAAGCAAATGAAACTGGTCAGTTGCCAGCTCAAGACCCACAAATACAAGCACGCTGATCAGGAACATAAAACCCATGACAACCTTTTAAAACGCAGATTTAGCCCAACGGCGCCCAACCAAGTCTGGACGGGCGATGTCACTTATATTCGCATTAAAGGCGGCTGGTGTTACCTAGCCGTTGTTTTAGACCTGTACGCCCGTCGTGTGGTGGGCTTTAGTGTCTCAGACTCACCCGATAGTATTCTGACAGGTAACGCTCTGAAAATGGCGTATCAGACGAGACTCAAACCAAGTGGTGTATTATTTCACTCAGATCAGGGCACGCATTACACCAGTAAGAAATTTGCTGAATCAATCGATGATTGCGACGGTATGACACAGAGTATGAGCCGTCGTGGAAATTGTTGGGATAACGCCCCAACTGAGCGCTTCTTTAGAAGCTTCAAAACAGAGTGGATGCCAAAGGGCGGTTATGAGAATATCGCTGAGGCTAAAAGTGCCATTAGTGATTATATCTGGGGCTACTATCAAACCGTGAGACCGCACACTTTCAACAATTATTTAACACCAGCTGAAACAGAAAGACGTTACTTTAATCAAAACCTCTTATCAGGTGTCCTAAATTAGTTGACCACTACA
>CAJHAA010000057.1 GCA_904846265.1 Psychrobacter immobilis
GGGTTACACAAGATAGATGACACCTGTATGAGTGGCTGTAAGCGGTTCTAAGAGCGTTATATTGGGTTTAAGCACCCTTGATAGCATTTAGACGTTACAGCGGTACTGACGGGCTTGTGGCAGCGCGTAATGCTGTAATCAGTACAGGGGCAGTTATTACCAATGATGCCCCCCCTTGCGATACTGCCGACCTGACGGGTGGTAATATCTAGGGCAACCCTTAGAGTCTGTATATACAGGCTCTAGGGTGAGTATTGCCCATAGCTCCTCAACCTCACATCTGGGTGGTTGACCCAATATTGTCCATCAGTGGTTGTCCACAGTGGACGGGCAATGCTGCGGAGGCCTTCAGGATTACCTCAAGCAGCATTAGCCCGTCCGTCTCACTGTGGACATACCCTGTGGACACATATTGAGGGCATACCACACAATGCTGAGGTTGAGGAAACAATATTTTTTTGAGTTTTTTGAATTTTTGCTGAAAATGCGCACTTACGACTTGATACAACCCAAGTCTAACTGCTCAGATCGAAATTTGATAATTCGCGCGACTCGGGGCGCGCACACCACGTCTGCACGTACCCGAAGGAGCGCGAAAACGTCCACACTCTTTGGTAGTGGACAAATGAGAAAATAGTTTCTATTTACCTCAAACGCATATAAATCAACGTCTACACCTTGCTCCAGCATGGACAAATGAGTATAATCTACCTCGTATCTAGCATGAAGTTAATTGAGTACACTCAGTTTTAGTAAAGAGCCCCAGCTTAGCAGCCAAGGGGCTTTTTATTGTTTAGAATTCCTTAATTAACGGCTAACTATTGACCTAGTGGCTCGTTATGATGTTTAATGCTCAATCAGTGCCGTTTTAACGCCTTAAACCACATTGGCTAGGTGTTAGGCACAAAAAAATCCCCACATGAGCTAGAGACTCACTGGGGACACGATACGGTAGGGTGGCAGGAACAAAGCGACGACAGCTACCGTATTAAGCGAATTATAAGTCATTTACTGGGGTTACACAAGATAGATGACACCTGTATGAGTGGCTGTAAGCGGTTCTAAGAGCGTTATATTGGGTTTAAGCACCCTTGATAGCATTTAGACGTTACAGCGGTACTGACGGGCTTGTGGCAGCGCG
>CAJHAA010000058.1 GCA_904846265.1 Psychrobacter immobilis
TATAGTTAGTCTTTTATAAATAAGATACAATACTTTTAAAATAAGCGACACGGCAGAAGAATACATGACCTATTCAGCAGACTTTCGAGCGCAAGTGATCAAAAGTGTCCAAAACAAAGACATGAGTATTCGTCAAGCTTGTATTTTCTATAATGTTAGCAAAACAGCACTACAGCGTTGGTTAAAAAACCCAAGTATTAAGAAAACTCGGGATAAGCCACCCAGTAAAATACCGAATGAGGCTCTTCTCAAAGACGTCGCTCAACATCCAGATGATTATATGTACGAGCGAGCACAGCGTCTAGGCTGCAGTAAATCGGGTATTGAGATTGCCTTGAAGCGCCTTGGTATCAGTCAAAAAAAAGACCTTAGAACATCCAAAAGTGTGTCCAATAAAAAGAGCGATATATCAGAGTAAGCTTGATAGCTTTAAGCAGCAAGGCTATCCCATTGTGTATATGGACGAAAGTGGCTTTGAGGCCGAAACTATTCGCCCTTATGGCTATGCACCAATTGGCAAACCTTGTATTGATCGCTACAACTGGCAAGCAAAAAAGCGTACTAACGTCATCGGTGCTCTGTATGAAAAAATGCTGTTTGCGCTTGATTACTTTGAGAAAAATATTAATAGCAGCATATTCTACCAATGGTGCAAACAAACACTAATCCCAAGCCTTAAGACTAAATGCGTTATAGTTATGGATAATGCTAGATTTCATAAAAGCAAACGTATTCAAAAGCTACTAAACAGGCACGGGCATCGTATTCTTTGGCTGCCGCCGTACAGCCCTGATCTAAACCCTATCGAGAAAAAGTGGGCACAGGCTAAGTTTCTACGCCAAGGGTGGATGGAGAATAATTTACCAAAACTGTTTCAGGATATGGGCTGTATCTCTTTTATTATAGACTGACTATA
>CAJHAA010000059.1 GCA_904846265.1 Psychrobacter immobilis
GCTTCTAAACTTGGCTCATCTAATCTGGCAAAATCGCTAAAAATTATGTTCGTAATGAATTAACTTTGAGTTTTTCTGCTGTCTTAAATGATAATTTTTATAGTTAGAATGAACTCCGAAAAGGAGTCTCAACCAACTTTATTTTTTAGCATTCTGAATCAGCAAAAATCCACACAAGTTGTTCTTTAGTTATGCTTTTAAATAGTGCTCAATCACTGTCGTCCAGTAACTGATATATAGGGTAATTCTCTTGCTGTTTAGTCTTAAACCCTTGCAGGTCAAGCTATCTAGCGAGCCGACTATCTTATCACAATGATTTGATTTGTCAAGCTTTTTTATGTTTTGTCTTAGCTTGGTAATCTAAGTAATAAGTTGGTTAACTTACTGCTTAGCTTCCTTTGCTGTGGGGCGTATTATATAGATTCTGACGAGAGTGTCAACCGCTTTATCAGAGGTTTTTAGGTTTATTTGATAAGACTTTTAATAATGCATAGTTTTCAATGGGTTAGAGTAAAATAGGGATTCGATGTATTTGGGTTTAAACGCTGGAAATACCTGTAGATCTTATATTGAGTTGGCATTCGATGGGTTAATTGCTTATTTGAAGCTAACTATTCATTTAATTATTCTAGAATAAGGCTTATTTAACCAGCTGATAGGGTAATGATCGTCAGAAAACGGGTTCAAATCAGTCTCTAGTCTCTAGTCTCTAGTCTCTAGTCTCTAGTCTCTAGTCTCTAGTCTCTAGTCTCTAGTCTCTAGTCTCTAGTCTCTAGTCTCTAGTCTCTAGTCTCTAGTCTCTAGTCTCTAGTCTCTAGTCTCTAGTCTCTA
>CAJHAA010000060.1 GCA_904846265.1 Psychrobacter immobilis
GTACGTCTCGAAGCTTGCCAGTTGTAGCTATCGATACAGGGTTTACCAATCGGTGCATAGCCATGAGAACGAATGGTTTCAGCCTCAAAGCCGCTTTCATCCATATAGACAATGGGATAGCCTTGCTGCGTAAAGCGATCAAGCCTACTCTGGAATATCGCTCTTTTTATCGGACACGCTTTTGGATGTTCCAAGGTCTTTTTTTTGACTGATACCAAGACGCTTTAAAGCATTAAAGATGCCCGTTTTACTACAGTTCAAGCGACGAGCTCTTTCATAGTTATAATCATCTGGGTATCTTTTTACGTCTTCAATCAATGCGTCATCAGGTATTTTAGTCGGTGCTTTATTTCTGGTTGTTTTAGGCGCTAATTTCTTCTGCCAGCTGTGAATGGTGCTGGTGCTAAGTCCATAAAATAGCGCAGCTTCTCGTATGGTCATACCATCAGTGATGCTAGAAAGTACCTGTTTGCGATAGTCTATTGAATAAGTCATCGTTTATTTCATTAAATGCAATTGTTA